>JBJIOA010000001.1:0-59482 GCA_045377275.1 Allorhizobium sp.
ACGCATCGCGACCATCTCGCGCGCCAAGCGTCGTCTGGAAGCCCTCGGCTTCTTCTCGTCGGTCAATATCACGACTCAGGCCGGTAGCTCGCCGGACCGCGTTGTGGTGATCGTCGATGTGCAGGATCAGCCGACCGGTTCGTTCGGTATCGGTGCCGGCTACTCCGTCGGTGACGGTGGTCTGGTTCTGGAAGCCTCCGTTGAAGAAAAGAACTTCCTCGGTCGTGGTCAGTTCATTCGTGTCGCGGCTGGTGGTGGCTTCGACGAGACCCAGACCTACAACTTCTCCTTCACCGAGCCTTATTTCCTCGGTTACCGCTTGGCTGCCGGCTTTGACGTGTTCAAGAGCTCGACCAGCGCGAACTCCTACTATGACTACGAAGAACAGGGCGGTACCGTTCGCGTCACTGCGCCGATCACCGAAGATCTGGCCACGACGCTGCGCTACACCTACAAGGAACTCGACTATATCAATGACGGTGCATTTGGTCCGGATGGCCTTGCTACCGGTACTGATAATCGGGTGGCGGCTCCCTACATCGACGCCATTACCGGCAGCACGTGGAAGCAGTCGATCCTCGGTCACTCGATCGTCTACAACACCGTTGACGACCGTCAGAACCCGCACGAAGGCATCTATGCGAGCTTTACGCATGAATATGCCGGCCTCGGCGGCGACTCCGAATACTACAAAGCCTTTGTTCGCGCTCGCGCCTTCTACACGCTGTCCGATGAGTTCGATATCGTCGGCTCGCTCGCTGGTTCGGCCGGTCATGTGGTTGCCCTCGGTGACAACCTGAACGTCTTCGATCAGTTCAAGATCGGCGGCAAGGAAATCCGCGGCTTCGACAACAGCGGTATTGGCCCGCGCATCAACGGCGATTTCATTGGCGGAACGACCTATTTCACGGCCTCGGCTGAAGCGACGTTCCCGCTTCCGCTGGTCCCCCAGGACCTCGGTTTCCGTGGCGCGGTCTTCGCAGATGCCGGTACGCTCTACGGCAGCGACCTTCGCAGCCAGTCTGGCGTCGTCGGTACCGATATGTCGCTTCGTGCATCGGTGGGTGCAGGCGTGATCTGGAATTCGCCCTTCGGTGCGCTTCGTGTCGACTACGCGGTTCCTGTCGCCAAGGAAGACTTCGACGATACCCAGGAATTCCGTTTCAGCATGGCGAACCAGTTCTCGAAGACTGGCTGTCCAGAACTGCTGACGGGTTGACGTTCTGGAGCGTTTGCTGATGGACCATAATCATTTCTTTCCGCCCCATGCCGGGGTGACCCTGGCTGCGCTTGGCAGCCCAGACGGGGGCGGAACTGCAGGACGAGAGCCAGGGCGGACGGATCGTAAGGTCCGTTTCGCCGGTCTCAAGAGCGAAGGATGGGGATGTCTGCTACATCCTCTCCCGTCGCAACAAGGAAGAACTGGTGACCTGCCGAGCGGCCGCCATCTTCTGCGAAAAGCCGCTCCTCTCGCTTGTTCCCGCGCACATTCCCGTTCTTCTCGCCAAGAGTGCCCAGACGGCCTTTGCGCTTGCGGGTGCAATCCTGCATCCGACCGGCTTGAAGCCGATTAGGATGACGACCGAGCCTGCCCGGATTTCAGCGGCAGCCTACGTGGATCCGACTGCCAAACTGGAAGATGGCGTAGAAGTCGAGGCCATGGCCGTGATCGGTGCCGATGTCGAAATCGGCAGCGGTACTCGGATCGGCCCAGGCGCGGTGATTGGTCCCGGCGTTCGCATCGGTCGTGATTGCGTCATTGCCGGTGGCGCAACAATCCAGGTCGCTCTCGTCGGCAACAATGTCATTATCCATAACGGCGCGCGCATCGGGCAAGACGGTTTCGGTTACGCACCGGGTCCTCGCGGCATGCTGAAGATCGTCCAGATCGGCCGCGTGATCATCCAGGACCATGTCGAAATCGGCGCCAACACCACGATTGATCGCGGCACGATGGACGACACCGTGATCGGCGAGGGGACGAAGATCGACAACCTCGTGCAGGTCGGCCACAACGTTCGCATCGGCCGCCATTGCGGTATCGTCAGCCAGGTCGGCATTGCCGGCAGCACTGTCATCGGCGACGGCGTGATGATTGGCGGTGCCGCCGGCATCAACGGCCATATCAAGATCGGTGACGGCGCCCAGATTGCCGCCATGAGCGGCGTCCTAGCCGAGGTGCCGGCAGGTGAGAAATACGGCGGCGTTCCGGCCCGCCCGTTGAAGGATTATCTGCGCGAGGTGGCCGATACGCTCAGCCGCTACGACAGCCGCGCCAAGGAAAAGGAAGCAGCAATGGCTGAAGTCGCAAAAAGCGAATTGGGATCAGCTGATATCCTCGAAATCATGAAGCTTCTGCCCCACCGCTATCCGTTTCTGCTGGTGGACAAGATCATCGAGATTGACGGCGACAATTCGGCCATCGGCATCAAGAATGTCACGGCGAACGAACCGCATTTCACCGGACACTTCCCGGAAAGCCCGATCATGCCAGGCGTCCTTCTGATCGAAGGCATGGCCCAGACCGCCGGTGCGATCTGTGCTCGGCTACAGGGCGAGGGCGGCAATCTCGTCTACTTCATGACGATCGATAATGCCCGTTTCCGTAAGCCTGTTGTGCCGGGTGATCGCGTCGAATTCCACGTCGTAAAGCAGAAGCAGCGCGGCAATATCTGGAAGTTCCATTGCGACGCCAAGGTCGACGGCGCGCTGGTCGCAGAGGCCGATATTGGTGCCATGATCATGCGCAAGGATCAGAAATGACCCGGATCGCCGCAAGCGCCGTCATCCACCCGATGGCCGTGGTCGAAGACGGCGCGGTGATCGGCGAGAATGTCAAGATCGGTCCGTTCTGCCGGGTCGGCTCGCGCGTGACGCTGAAAGACGGCGTCGAGCTCATTTCGAACGCTGTTGTCACCGGCCTGACCGAAATCGGCACGGGCTCGACCATCCATCCGATGGCCGTGATCGGCGGCGTCTCGCAAAGCCTGCACGAGGCGGGCGAAGATTCAACGCTGGTCGTCGGTGCAAATTGCACCATGCGCGAAGGCGTGACGATGAACTGCGGCACGGTCGGCGGTGGCGGTATCACCCGCGTCGGCGACAACTGCCTTTTCCTTGCCAATTCGCATGTCGCCCATGACTGCATTCTCGGCAATGACATCATCCTGTCGAACAACGTCATGCTGGCCGGCCATGTTCACGTCGGTGACAAAGCCATTCTGAGCGGTGGCTGCGCCGTGCACCAGTTCACCCGCATCGGCCGTCAGGCATTCATCGGTGGTCTGTCCGCCGTTGCCTATGATGTCATTCCCTATGGCATGCTGAACGGCAATCCCGGCATTCTGGGTGGTCTGAACGTTGTCGGAATGACACGCGCCGGGATCGAGCGCTCGGTAATCCACCAGGTCCGTCGCGCCTTCAAACAGATCTTCGAAAGCGAAGGATCGGCCCGTACCAATGCGGCCGCCATTCGCGACGAGTATCTGGATTGCGCGCCGGTGATTGAGATCCTCGACTTCATCGCCGCCGAAAGCGATCGGGCGCTATCTTCGCCCAATCGCGGCAAGAACTGAGTGATGACGGCGGCCGCTCAATCGGACGGCCTGCCCCGAACCGGTCGCCTGGCCATTATCGCCGGCAGCGGAAAGCTGCCGCTTTTTCTTGCCGAAGCAGCACGGGCAGCCGGCGAAGATCCTTTCGTTCTCAGGCTGAAGAACGAGGCTGATGATATCTGGCAGGGCTTTGACAATGCCGTCATCGGCGTCGGCGACATGGCCGGCCTGTCGGCGCTGTTTCGCCAGCACGACATTCGCCGAGTCGTCATGTCCGGTGCGGTCAAGCGCCGCCCGGCTTTCGGCGAAATCCGGGTCAATCTGAAATCACTGCTGAAGCTGCCGATGGCGTTGAAAACGCTGCTGGCCGGCGGCGATGACGCCGTGCTGCGCATGGTCATCTCGCTGATCGAGGCGCAGGGCTGCGAAGTGCTGGGCGCCCACGAAATCCTGCCGGAACTGCTGGCGTCCGTCGGACCTCTGGGTGCGGTATCCCCCGATGCTGATGACGAGCGTGACATCGAAAGGGCGGCAGAGGCCGCGGAAGCCCTTGGCCGGCTGGATGTCGGACAGGGCGCTGTTGCGGTTGGCGGCCGCATTGTGGCGCTGGAGGGTGTCGAGGGCACGGACGCCATGCTCTCCCGCGTCGAGGGCCTGCGTGCCGAGGGACGGATCTCCAGACGCCGCAAGGGCGTTCTGGTCAAGCTCTGCAAGCCGCAGCAGGATCTGCGCGCCGATCTACCGACCATCGGCGTCTCGACCGTCGAGAATGCTAGGGCAGCTGGGCTGGCCGGGATTGCCGTTGAAGCCGGCCGTGCGCTTGTCGTCGAGCGTGAGGCGATGATTGCGGCGGCAGATGCTGCCGGTCTGTTCGTCGTCGGTCTGGATCGTTCGCGCAAGGAGTAGGCAATATGTCGGACAAACCCTTGAAGATTGCCGTCATCGCCGGCGAGGTCTCCGGCGATCTCCTGGGGCAGATCTGATTGCGTATCTGAAGACGATGCATTCTGGGCCGGTCGAACTGGTCGGCGTCGGTGGCGAGGCGCTCGAGGCTCAAGGATTGGAGTCGCTCTTCGACTTCTCCGAGCTCTCGATCATGGGCGTGACGCAGGTCCTGTCGAAGCTGCCCCGGTTGATCAAGCTGATCTCCTTGACAGCCGATGCGATTGTTGCGGCAAAGCCGGATTTGCTGCTGATCGTCGACAGTCCCGATTTCACCCACCGCGTGGCGAAGAAGGTGCGGCAGAAGCTACCGGATGTGCCCGTCGTGAACTATGTCTGCCCCAGCGTCTGGGCCTGGAAGGAGTATCGTGCGAAGGCGATGCTCGCCTATGTCGATGCTGTTCTCGCCGTCCTGCCCTTCGAGCCAAAGGTGATGCGGCGTCTCGGCGGTCCGGAGACCCATTTCGTCGGGCACCGTCTCGCGAGCCATTCCGACGTCTTGCGGGTAAGGGAAGCACGCAAGGCGAGGGGCGTGAGGGCTGCGGCCGACAAGCTGACCATCCTTCTCCTGCCTGGTTCCCGCGGTGGCGAAATTACGCAGCTTCTGCCGGTATTTGGTGAGGCCATGCAGGAGTTCGTCGACCGTAATGGTGAGACGCGCTTCGTGCTCCCCACCGTGCCGCGTCAGGAAGCACGCGTTCGGGAAATCACGAAGAGCTGGGCATTGAGACCGGAGATCGTGCTCGGCGATGAAGCGAAGTGGCGCGCCTTCGAAGAGGCGGATGCCGCGATCGCTGCATCTGGAACTGTGATCCTGGAACTTGCACTCGCGCATGTCCCTGTCGTCTCGACCTACAAGGGCGACTGGATCATCAGGATGCTCAGCAACCGCATCAAGATCTGGACCGGTGCGCTGCCGAACCTGATCGCCGACTACGCGGTCATTCCGGAATACTTCAACGATGTCTTGCGCCCCGCAAGCCTGGTGCGCTGGGCCGAGCGGCTGTCGGCGGACACGCCGCAGCGGGCTGCCATGCTGCACGGCTACGACGACGTCTGGCAAAGGCTGAAGACGGAAAGGCCGGCCGGTCAAGCCGGCGCGGCCGTGGTTCTGTCTGTGCTTCAAAAGCGCGGCAGGCTCTGACTCAAGCCCAACGCGCAAAGGGATCGGCAAGACTTTCCCAAGCGGATGGCGTGAACCTCTGTTCCGCAACCAGGCACGCATCGAGCTCGGCTTCGATCCTGCGCTGATCCATGGGGTCGGCGCCGATGAAGACGAGTTCCTGTCGGCGGTCGCCCCATTCGGGGTCGAGATAGGGCGCCATCGCGTCGAGGAAGCCGGGATCGTCGGGCCAGCGTGACTTCGGCACAGATGCCCACCATAGCCCCATCTTCGTTGTCCGGACAAGCGGCCCCGCCTGGCTCATCTCGCCGACATGATGCGGACGCGTGGCGAGCCAGAAGAAGCCCTTGGCGCGAATGACGCCCGGCCAGGGACGATCGAGAAAGGCGCGGAAGCGCGTTGGATCGAAGGGTGCCCGCGCCCGGTAGACGAAGGAGCGAATGCCATACTCCTCGGTTTCCGGCACATGGTCCCGAAAGCCGTGCAGCTCCTGGAACCACAGCGGATGGGTCTCCGCTTTTGCGAGGTCGAACAGCCCGGTCCCAAGGATGTCCTTGGCTGCCACTTCGGCGAAATCGGTTTCGATCACCCGCGCATCGGCATTGAGACCCGCGATAATCTTGCGTGCCGCGTCGAGCTGATCCGGGGTCGCTGTGCCGACCTTATTGAGGATGATGACATCGGCGAACTCGATCTGCTCGACCAGGAGATCGACAAGCGTCCTGTTGTCGTTGTCGCCAGCCGTTTCTCCACGATCGGCAAGGAAGTCGCTAGAGGAATAATCTCCGATCAGATTGGCGGCATCGACCACGGTCACCATCGTGTCGAGCTGCGCGATATCAGAGAGACTGCGGCCCTCCTCGTCGCGGAAATCGAAGGTGGTTGCGATCGGCAAGGGCTCGGCAATGCCCGTCGCTTCAATCAGCAGATAGTCGAAGCGGCCCTACTCGGCGAGGCCGCGGACTTCGTTCAACAGGTCATCGCGCAGCGTGCAACAGATGCAGCCATTGCTCATTTCGACCAGTTGTTCCTGTGTGCGTGACAGGGCTGCATCACCGCCGCGCACGAGTGCCGCGTCGATATTCACCTCGCTCATGTCGTTGACGATGACGGCAACACGCAATCCGTCCCGGTTTGCGAGTACGTGATTGAGCAGCGTGGTTTTTCCGGCGCCGAGAAATCCGGAAAGAACAGTGACAGGTAGCTTCATCATGGGGCTCCTATTAAATGTAATAACATAACATCAGCCGATCTAAAAAAAGGCGGAACCGAAGTCCCGCCTTTTTCGCCCGGGGGAGGGATGGGATTATTGGGACAGGCAGGTGGTCATGGACGTGGCCAGATTGCGCATCAGTTGGCCATACAAGGCGGGACCTGCCTCCAGCGAACCGCCTTCGGGGTCGAGAACGCCGGACTTGGCTTCAGTGCCCTCCGTCACGACGCCGATCAGCTTGGGTTCGAACTGCGGCTCGGCAAAGACGCAGGCCGCCCCAAGCTCCTCGATCTTGGCGTGGATGGTGGAGAGACGTTCTGCACCTGGCATTGTCTCGGGGCTTACCGTCACCGAACCGGCGACGCGCACGCCGTAGCGCTTCTCAAAATACTGATAGGCGTCGTGGAAGACGATGAAGGGCTTGTCGAGCACGGGCTTCAGTTGGGCTGCAATCTCCTTGTCGAGTGCATCGATTTCGGCAGTGACGGCCGTCAGATTGGCTTCGTATGCCGACTTGTTCGACGGGTCCACTTCTAGCAGAACTCTTGGTGATCTCAGAGGCCATGGCCTTGGCGTTGGTTGGATCGAGCCACAAATGCATGTCCGTTCCGCCATGAGCATGGTGTTCATGAGCGTGGTCGTCATGCTTGTGTTGGTGTCCAGCCTCGGCGGCTTCCTCTTCGTGCCCGTGATCATGTCCATGTCCGTGGTCATGATCATGGCCGGCCTCCGCCGTATCCTCATGGCCGTGGTCGTCATGCCCGTGGGCATGGCCTTCTTCCTCATTCTCATCATGGTCATGCGCCTCGAACGCGCCGCCTTCACGGAACGGAAGCTTGGTGAGGCCGGGCGCATCTTCCAGCTCGACGACCTTGGCATTCTTCGGCAGCGCCTCGAGCGGCTTCTCGAGGAAGGCTTCGAGCCCGGGACCAACCCAGAAGACCAGGTCTGCGTTTTCGAGTGCCCGCGCATTGGAAGGTTTCAGCGAATAGGTATGCGGCGATGCTGCACCCTCGACGATCAGCGAGGGTTCGCCGACACCCTTCATGATCGAGGAGACGAGCGAATGCAGCGGCTTGATCGAGACGACGACATCGGGAGCGGCCGCGGCGAGTGTCGGAGACAAAATGAGGAACGCCGTCGAGGCGGCCAGTCCGAGGCGATTGCGGGTCATGCACAGCTCCTGAGGATGGTTATGTAATACTATTACCCAAGTTGCGTTATGCTATAACGTGTGGCATAGGAGGAGGCAACATCAAAATCTTGAGATTTCCATGAATGCGATGAAATCACGGGAGGCCGCACCGATGGTGTCCCTCTCCAGCGCCGGTGTCTATCGAAACGGACGCTGGCTGGTCCGCGGTGTCGACTTTTCCGTCCGCCCCGGCGAGATCGTAACCCTGATCGGGCCCAACGGCTCCGGAAAATCAACGAGCGCCAAGATGGCAATCGGTGTGCTCAAAGCCGACGAGGGCAGGGTGGAGCGCAAGCCCGGCCTGCGCGTCGGCTATGTGCCACAGCGCCTGAGCGTCGACTGGACCATGCCGCTCACGGTTCGCCGTCTGATGACGCTGACCTCCCCCCTGTCGAATACGGAGGTAGAAGAGGCTCTTGAGGCCGTGGGCATCGCGCACCTTGCGGGCGCAGAGGTTCAGCACCTCTCGGGCGGAGAGTTTCAGCGTGCGCTGCTGGCCCGTGCCATGGCCCGTAAGCCCGATATCCTCGTGCTCGACGAGCCTGTCCAGGGCGTCGACTTCTCCGGCGAGATCGCGCTCTATGACCTTATCACGTCGATCCGAAATTCCACAGGCTGCGGCATTCTTCTGATTTCGCACGACCTGCATGTGGTGATGGCCGAAACCGACACGGTCATCTGTCTCAATGGCCATGTCTGCTGCCGAGGGACGCCGGCGGCTGTCAGCCAGAGCCCGGAATATATGCGGCTCTTCGGCGCCAAGGCGGCTCAAACACTTGCCGTCTACAGCCACGACCACGACCACACCCATCTCCCGGACGGGCGCGTGCTGCATGCCGATGGCAGCGTCACCGACCACTGTCACCCGGATGATGGCCACCACGATCACCACGGCCACGATCACCACGGCCACGATCACCACGGTCACGATCATCACGGTCATAATCATCACGGTCATGATCACCACCATGACGGCCATGATCATCACGATGTGCCGCCTGCAGAAACGTCGGTGAAGGACCGGGAGCACGGCCATGCTTGATGATTTCTTCGTGCGCGCCATCCTCGCCGGCATCGGCCTCGCTTTGACGACGGGCCCGCTCGGCTGCTTCGTGATCTGGCGTCGCATGGCCTATTTCGGCGATACCATGGCCCATTCCGCCTTGCTCGGCGTCGCTCTGTCGCTGTTCTTCTCGCTCAATTTGATGGTCAGCGTTTTCGTCGTCGCCTCAATGGTCTCGCTGATCCTGATCGTCCTGCAAAAGCGTCAGGGACTGTCGGCGGATGCCCTGCTCGGCATCCTTAGCCATGCAACGCTCGCCATCGGCCTCGTGATGGTCGCCTTCATGACCTGGGTGCGCTTCGACCTCATCGCCTTCCTGTTCGGTGACATTCTCGCGGTCACGACGACCGATGTCGCAATCGTTTGGATCGGCGGCCTGTTTGTCGTCTGCGTCATTGCATGGCTCTGGCGGCCTCTGCTTGCCGGCACCGTCAATGTCGAATTGGCCGAGGCCGAGGGCATGCAGCCCGAACGCGCTCGCCTGATCTTCATGTTGCTGATGGCGCTGGTCATCGCGATTGCCATGAAGATCGTCGGCATCCTGTTGATTACATCCTTGCTGATCATTCCGGCCGCCGGCGCACGCCGTTTCGCCTCGACGCCGGAAATCATGGCCGTTCTCGCATCGCTGATCGGTGCCGTCGCCGTGGTCATGGGGCTCTTCGGCTCACTGACCTACGACACGCCGTCGGGACCGTCGATCGTCGTTGCAGCACTTCTTCTCTTCCTCGTCAGCCTTCTGCCGCGTCCTGGCAGCAAGGCTCGCGACATCAGCACGAGGGCATGACATGACCAAGACCGATCTCACTCGCAATCAGTCGCTCGTCTTCGATACGCTCATGCAGTCGGAAGGGCCCCTTTCGGCCTATACCTTGCTCGACAAGTTGCGCGAACACGGCTTTCGTGCCCCCTTGCAGGTCTACCGTGCGCTCGACAAGCTGGTCGAGTTCGGCATGGTCCATCGCCTCGAAAGCCTGAACGCCTTTGTTGCCTGTGCCCATCCGCATGACGGCTGCAGCGGCCATGGGACCGTTGCCTTCATGATCTGCAACAAATGCGGTCATGTGACGGAGTTCCACGACCACGAAATCGATCATCGTCTCGAAACGATCACACGGGGGCGCAGCTTCAAGCCTGAAAAGACGACGATCGAAATCAGAGGGCTTTGTGCTCAATGCACGGAGATCGCGGCCTAGCTCGGCAGTCTCAGAGCGGATGCAGATCGCGTGCAAAGCGGCGCCAGTTGCGCACATAGTTTTCGGCTGACAGTCGAAGCCCTGCGATCGAGGCTGCGTCGAGTTCTCTGATTACCCGTGCAGGGGAGCCGACAATCAGGGAATTGTCCGGGAAGATCTTGCCCTCGGTGATCAGGGCGTTCGCGCCGACGAGGCAGTTATCGCCGATGCGCGCACCATTGAGGACGGTCGACCCCATGCCAACAAGGGAATTGTTGCCAATCGTGCATCCGTGAATGATGGCATGGTGGCCAATCGTGCAGCCTTCGCCAATGGTCACACCCTTGCCCGGGTCGGTATGCACCATGACTCCATCCTGGATGTTGGTGCCTGCACCGATAACGATCGGATCATTGTCGCCACGAAGAACCGCGCCGAACCAAATGCCGACATTCTCTCCCAGACGCACGTCACCGATCACCTGGGCATCGGGTGCCAACCAGAACCGGTCGACTGCGGGAAGGACGGGAGCCTTGTCTCCAAGGCGATAGAGTGGCATCCGAGGTGCCTTCCGTCAACGCAGTCGCAGGATGACGGGGAACCGGCCGGCCTGCGCCGAGACATGCAGATGGATATTGGCCTCCGGCTGCGAGTAGCGCCACGCGCGCGCGCCGTGGCTGAGCAGCAGACCGATCAGATCCTTGGTCTTGGAGCGCTTTTCGCGCAAGCCGAGATCGGCCAGACGGTAGGCAGCCTCGTGGAGGGGATGCAGGACGCTGTTAGTGGGCGCTAAGCCGCCATTGTCCTGATCCTCGATCAAGCCGTAGTGGTAGTCTTTCGATGCCATTTCATAATCCTCGTAAACAATACAAATCGAGGGTTTCGGGCGATCGTCTTACTGGGCGGCGGCCCAGCAACCGATTCCCTTCTTCTTAAGCGCCTTGCAGGCGTTGACTGCATCCTTCTGTTCGTCAAAGCCACCGAAGCGCGCCCGGAAGATCTGCTTGGAGCCGTCGCCGTAAGCGACGGTAAAGGGGGTGGCGGAACGCAATACCTGCCCGCCTTTCGCCTGCGCGTCACGCAGTAGATCCATGGCCAGTTCCTGGTCTGGCGAGGTGCCGATCTGCACGACCCAACCGCCGGACGGAGCCGTCGATGCGGTGGTCATGGCGTCGACGTCGGGCGGCGTGGTAGTGGCCGCAGCGACCGACGGCGCCGAGCTCGCTGGTGCGACTGAAGCATCTTCGTTCGGCAGGTAAGCAGGCGCGGGCTGAGGTACCGGAACGGACGGTGCCGACGCCGACGGCGCAACGGCAGGCATGCTGCTGAGAGCAGCGCTTGCGGCATTGCCGGCCGGCGCGGCGGCATAGGCCTGAGCGACGCCGGTGTAACGTACATCAGGCATAGGGCCGGTCTGCGGCAGTTGTGGTAGGCCGCCGGCCGAACGAGCAGCGGACCCTGACGGCGCTACCGAAGTGTTGTTCTTCGCAATCAGGTTGTTGCCGCCACGGGTGCTTGTGGCTGCCGGCAGGTAACGTTGAACTAGGCTGGTCATCTGCGCATTGCGGCGTGCGCCCGATGTCGCACCCAGCACGACTGCGACGATGGAGCGACCACCGAGCTCAGCCGATGTTGCGAGATTATAGCCGGCAGCCCGGGTAAAGCCGGTCTTGATGCCATCGACGCCGCGGACCTGGCCCAGCAGTCGATTATGGTTTCCGATCGTCTGCTTGCCAAACTTGAAGCTGCGGGTGGAGAAGTAGCCGTAATACTGCGGAAAGTGCTGACGCAGCGCGACGCTCAGGCGGGCCTGATCGCGGGCCGTGGTCATCTGGGCCGTGTTCGGCAGACCGTGCGCATTGCGGTAAGTTGTCTTCGTCATACCGAGGCTCCGGGCCTTGGCCGTCATCATCTGGGCGAAGCGCTGCTCGGATCCCCCGAGATATTCCGCAAGAGCGGTCGCAACGTCATTGGCCGAACGCGTGACAAGGGAGAGAATCGCCTGCTCGACGGTGATGCTGCGGCCGGTGCCTACGCCGAGCTTTGACGGCGGCTCCTTGGCGGCATTGGCAGAGAACGGGACTTTGCTGTTCAGCGAAATTCGGCCCGCCTCCAACGCCTCAAAGACCATATAGAGCGTCATCATCTTGGTCAGCGACGCCGGATAGCGCAGGCTGTCGGCATTCTCGCTGTAGAGAACCTTGCCTGTCTTGGCGTCGATGACGATGCCGGCATATTTGGGATTTGCCTGAACAGTGCTGACGGCAGCGACACTTGCCACGAAGACCGCAAACGCCGCGAGGAAAAGCCGACGCACTGCGGCTGCGAAGTTGGAGCTTCCGATAACTTTATGCACCACGATACTCTTTGAATCTCATCATTGACGACCGGACGCTCTTCCCCCAATCGCGACCATCTCCCGTGGACCCTACGGAATTAGCCTTACCAAGAGGTTTATGATGAACGGTCGGTTGACGATTTGGCTGGACTTTTAAGCGTCGTAGTTGCTGCGGCAGGTGTGGAACGGGCAGAAACATAGGCGCGGACGGCTTCATCGATCGCCTGCCAGTCGCCGAGCAATTGGCTCGAAAATCGATAGAGAACGGTCAGATCCTGACCGACATGGATGTCGCGCTGGCAGTCGCTGCTCGTAGCCTTTTCGGCGACCGGGGGAAGGACACAGCGGATTGCAAAGGTCGTTCCGTCGGGGGCTGTGGCCATGAGAAGGCTTTCCCCTTCGTAACCTGTTCCGGCCCTGAAGGAATGAAGTCTCAAACCGGCAGGACCCTCGGTCGTATGTGGATCAAGGAGGCCTTTGTAGATCGGCTCAACGCGTCCAGACATGTCTCTCGACATCGTGCTCTGCGAGATCTGCAGGAAGACAAGAGACTGCGACAGCGCAAGGTCGTCGAAACGGCGTCGTTCTTTGGCTGAGTAGCCGGTCATTTCGGGCCAGAGGAGATACAGGTCTATCCGTTCCGCCATGCCGCTGCGGCGCTGGTCCTCAAAGCGGATGGCGTTTGCAGGGAAGGCGAGCCGGTCTCGGCCAATCGTGATGTCGACGATCTCGGTGCTTTCGCTGTGGCCGGCGAGCGACAGCCGCGCGCCGTAAGCACGGCCAAACCAGCTGATGGCAATCGAGGCTGCCGCGAGGGCCAGGATGGTGATTGTTGCAATGACCAGAAAGCGCGTCGAAATGAGCGGTGAACGCTCTTCGTCCGCCTGCACACCTTTATCGTCGCCTCGCATCTCGCCCTGATCCTCTCGGTGCGGCCTTCTTGGAATGCGCCCGCGAGATCAGACTTCGGTGAACGTGGTTAAATTCCGGTTAAGGACAGGTGTCGGCGGTGGCGTTCAAAAAAGAGCCGGTCCCGGTTGGACGGGACCGGCTCATTGGCTCCGGTCGGGGGACGGGTAGGCGGGGACAGACCGGGCCAGAAGGCGGCGGCAATGCGATTATTGCGATACGCTGCCGACGTAGCTCGCGCGACCATCCTGAAGCTTGACCCAGCGGGCTGGATGGCTCGAAGACTGGCGCTTCAGATAGGTGTATTCGGTCTCAGACCACAGCAGCACCTTGTTGCGCATGTTGTCGAGAATGAAGTCGCCGTGGTCGGTCCGGACGGTGAGTACGGCATGGCCTTCGCCATTCGGCTGCAGGACGACGGTCATCAGGAGATCGGAAGGATCGAGGCCGCGATCGACGAGCATCTTGCGCTTGAGAAGTGCAAAGTCTTCGCAATCGCCAACGCTGCGGGGATAGGTCCAGCGTTCTTCGACACCATAAATCTCAAGGTCAGTCAGCGGCGTGATCGAGCTGTTGACGGTGTAGTTGACGTCGAGAATGGTTTTCCAGAGCTGCTCTGTCAGCAGCATCGGGCCGCGGTCTGCCTGGCTGCCCGAGCATTCGCCCTGATATGTCTGACAGAATTCGTAATGTCCGATCGGCGGATTGGCTTTGCCGACGACCTGCATGTTGGCCGGCATAGCCGACACTTGAAAGGCCAGTGCGCCAGCGATGGCGGCGGCCAGAGTTCCAATACCCAGATTTTTCTTTGTTGTCATTGGTTGTCTCCCGGTAATGGAGATAGCAATGACAGAGAGATTTTGATGGCCGGCGAAAATTAGTGGTAAGATGTAAGATTAAGTCTATGAAAAGAAGAATCTATATTGAATGTAATTAGATTTATATTTGAATAGATTTTGTGGCAATTTTGATGAAAATTTGATCGGTATTTTACCCCTTATGACCGAGGGCTGTCTCCTCCGGTGGTAAAAAGCAAGGGAATACAGCGGCTTAATTCCCTCATTCATTCGAGGTTGGAGGTCGTTGTCCTGGGAGTTGGTGCGTTGGGTCCAGAGCTGCGCGTAGCTCGGGACATCGGGCTGTGCTTCGATCCACCGCCTTCAGCCCGGTCTCAAGACCATTTTTAAGGCTGAATTTTTCCGAAAAAAACTGACCCGGACTAGGACGAATTTCAACTCGCCATAGAAAAAGGCGCCTTGCGGGATCCGCAGGCGCCTTGTCGGAGGGTGCAAGCCATTAGAGGAATTCGGTCAGTGCTTCCCGTGACTGCAGCGTCAGGAACTCGACGGCGACGCCTTCCATGAAGTGGCGAACCACGCGTCCGCGCATGTTGCCGAGGCGAACGGCCGAGCCGATCGGCGGACGAATGTCGATATCGACGGCGGCGCCCGACAGCGACAGGTCCATCAGGCGGCACGGATAGGTCTTGCCGTCTTCGAGCGTGAGTTCTGTTCTCGTCTGGCGCGGCGTCAAACGATCGTGACGACGATCTTCCGGCAGCCCCAGTTCATGTTTATTGGCGATCCAGGTCAACTGTGCCGCAAGCTTTTCACGCTTTCGGACCGTTGCGTTGATGGAGATGACGAAACCGTCATCGGTCAACTTGACTACGGTACCCTCAATGCGTCCGAGATGATCGATGTAAGCGATCACACGTTCGCCCGGACGCGGCATGCCGGCGCACGCGAAGCGCACGTCGCCTGGCGACATGTCGATAACCTTGCAGACATACTCCTCATAGCTGGCAAGCATGAGACGACCCTGCAGGCTGACGGCGACACGCTGAAAGGCGCGTTGCTGTCCCGGCGAAGCGATCGTGTTCGTATGGCTTGCCTGCGTTGAGTACATCTCGGGGATTCTGTCTGTTTCTCTATGGCTCGACATTAGGGGGCGAGCCGTTAATATAGTGTTTGCTTTCGGGTGCGCTTTTTCCAGACGGAACGATATCGCCATGGGATTAAGGTTAAGGAAGGCTTACGGTTGTGGGCGTTGGCTGCTCATGGCATGAGGGTTCTAGCAATTGCGAAGGGCTTCCTTCGGCACCACCTCCAGTTGGCGCGACGATCCGCCTAGCGCCAGCAAGGCCACTCGGTTTCCGGGCGGCCTTTTTTTTATCCGCCGCCTGCATTACCTGATGGTTTCGCAGCAGAAGGAAGTGCAGATGCAGGATGAGGCAGGATCTCGAGGCGAAGAGCGTCTGGACAATGACGAGTTTGTGCCCGAGCGCGGCGTGCGATCAGAAGAGAAGCCGCCCATCTTCAATCTGCCGACCGGCATACTTGTGGCGCTTGCCCTGATCTGTGGGATCTATGCGACCCAGGCATTCCTTCTGTCGCCGGCACTCAATCAGTGGGTCGCCGTCGAATTCGGTTTCTCGCCAGTCCGCTATCTTTATCCGCTCGACGAACAGTCGCTGGCCTGGCTGTGGACGCCGGTGAGTTATTCGCTGCTGCACGGGAGCTTCGAGCATCTCGCCTTCAACAGTCTTTGGCTTGCCGCATTCGGAACGCCTGTCTGTCGTCGCATCGGCGAGGTCAGATTTATCTTGTTCTGGGTGGTTTCATCGGTCGCTGCGGCGGCATTGCATGCCTTCGTCAACTGGGGAGAGCCATCCTTGATGGTCGGCGCTTCCGGCGTGATTTCCGCACTGATGGGGGCCGCCTGCCGATTCGCCTTCGGCGAACGGCAGCGGAGCCTCGCCCGATTGTCCGGATGGCAGCCTCCCTTGCTATCGGTGGGACAGGCCTTGGCCGACCGTACCGTCCGTGTCTTCATCATCGTCTGGTTTCTCGGCAATATTGCCATCGCCTTTGGCGTTCCGATGCTCGGGGATGGTTCCGCTTCGATTGCCTGGGACGCACATATCGGCGGGTTCCTGCTCGGTTTCTTCGGGTTTGCAGCCTTCGATCCCTACGCCGGTCGTCACACAAGGGCGTGATGCCCGACTTATTGCATTCTCCTTGAATAAAGGGCACCTTTTCACTTGGCAGTCCAAGGAGGGTTGGGCTGCCATGCGAGTGTTCTATGCGAGGAGGAACTCATGCCTGCATCAGCCAGAAGCATACTCGAACAGAAGGGCCGCAATGTCATCACCATCAGCCCGAGCGTGAGCTTGGGCGAGGCGGCCAGGGTGCTGGAAGAACACAAGATCGGTGCCGTCGTCGTCGTTGGTATGGAGAGCCGTATCGTTGGCATCTTCACCGAACGTGACGTGGTTCGCGCGATCGGGACGGCCGGCAAGGATGCATTCGATCAACCGGTTTCCGCCTTCATGACCGCGAATGTATATCGGTGCCGTGAAGAGACCGGTGTCAATGAGTTGATGGAAATGATGTCCAGCCGCCGTTTTCGCCACGTGCCCGTCGAGGATAACGGCAAGCTTTCAGGCATTATCTCAATCGGTGACGTGGTGAAGTCGCGCATCCGCGAGATCGAGCAGGAAGCCGAACACATCAAGGCCTATATCGCCGGCTGATTCTCACATTGTGCGAAGGTCCGTGATAGGGTGCGGCCAACACCGCACCTAGCGGAGAACCGCTTCCTGCATGCGGCGGATTTCCGTGACGCGGGCCTTTGCTTCCTCATAGCCGCGATCGATTGCTTCGCCGGCCCGATGAAACTCGGACAATCCGATGTCGTTGAGACGCGGGTGAAGAGCAAGATCCGGCGGGTCTCCGGCGAGGCGCGCCCGGGAGATACGATCCTGAATGATGTTGAAGGCCTGCACCATCACGCCGGTCAAACCGACCTTGTTTGGTGCTCTGGCTGTTTCTGCGCTCGCCTGGTCCGGCGTTGAAGCCTTGTGCTTGACGACGGCGGATCGTCCGAACACGTCGTAATGCAGATTGACCGCCATCACCAACGGCTGCTCATAGGCGCGGCAAACGGACACCGGCACCGGATTGACGAGTGCGCCGTCGATCAGCGTGCGGTTGTTGCAGTGAATGGGCTCGAAAATGCCGGGCAGGGCGTAGGATGCCCGAAGCGCCGTGATCAGGCTTCCGCCGTCGATCCAGACTTCGTGGCCGCTGTTGAGCTCCGAGGCGACAGCAACGAAGGGCTTCGGCAAGTCCTCGACATTCAGGCCTTCGAGATGCTCCTGCATGCGCTTGGTCAGGCGCATGCCGCCAAGAAGCCCGCCACCACCGATGGTGAGGTCGAGCAGCGACGCGATGCGGCGCATGGTCAGGGATCGGGCAAAGGCTTCCAACTCGTCGAGCTTGCCGGCGAGATAACAGCCGCCGACCAGCGCACCGATCGATGTACCCGCAATCATCCCGACTTCTATGCCTTCTTCGTCGAGGGCCCTTAAAACGCCGATATGTGCCCAGCCACGCGCGGCACCACCACCGAGGGCAAGCGCGACTTTAGCCTTTGCGCGTTTCTCCGGAACGATCGGACCGGTCGGCAACGTACCGACGTCCTTGGCAGGTTGCGATGCAGCCGCACCACCATTAGAAATCATGCTCCAGTTCAGCATCTCCGCTACCCCATAAGCTGAACACTCCGGGTTCCATTAGGACATCGTCTGCTTACGATTTCGTTATGCAGACCCAAGAGGTCAATGGCCGTAGACGTGATCCGGATCGAAATGCTTGTGGTCGTCAGCAATCTTGAGAGACGGCTCGCCGTCAACGAGCTGGGCGGTCCGATAAAAGCAGGAGCGGCGTCCAGTATGGCAGGTCGCGTCATGACCGGCCACCTCGACCTTCAGCCAGATCGCATCCTGGTCGCAGTCGACCTTGATTTCCTTGACCGTTTGAAGGTTGCCGGAGCTCTCGCCCTTTTTCCAGATCTTGGCCCTGGAGCGGCTGTAATAGTGGCCGATCCCGGTTTCGAGCGTCAGAGCGATGGCTTCGGCGTTCATATGCGCCACCATCAACAGCTCGCCGTCCCTGGCATCCGTGACGACGGCGGTCACAAGCCCATTGTCATCGAACTTGGGCGTGAAGGCGAGACCCTCCTCGAGGATCTTCTTGTCTGTCGAGGGAGCGTCAAAAGCGTAACCGGACATAGGCACTCGCGGTCTTAGCGGCTCCGAACCATGGACATGAAGCGGGCCTGTTCGGCCGCATTGTCCTTGAAGGCGCCGGTGAAGGTTGTGGTGAGCGTCGTGGAACCCGTCTTCTGGATCCCGCGCATGGCCATGCACATATGCTCGGCCTCAAGGAAAACCGCAACCCCGCGTGGCAGCAGGGTCTCGTCGATCGCCTGGGCAATCTGTGCCGTCATGTTTTCCTGCGTCTGCAGGCGCTTGGCATATACGTCGACGATGCGCGCAATCTTCGACAGGCCAAGCACGCGACCCTTCGGGAGATAGGCAACATGCGCCTTGCCCATGACTGGGAGCATGTGGTGTTCGCAATGCGAGAAGAAGGAAATATCGCGGACGAGGACCATGTCGTCGTAGCCGCCGACTTCCTCGAAAGTACGGCCGAGCACGTCCTGGATATCGGCGCTGTAGCCGGAAAACAGCTCGCCATAAGCCTTGGCAACCCGTGCCGGTGTGTCGAGAAGTCCTTCACGTTCCGGGTCGTCGCCGGCCCAGAGCAGAAGCGTGCGCACCGCCTGTTCGGCTTCCTCGCGCGTCGGCCGCACGGGTTCGACGGTCAGTTTCTTCACGATGGCATCCATGGCCTTGGTCTCCCGGTCCCGCTTGAGGCGAGCCGCTGGTTTGGCTATGCCGGATTGTAAAGGCGTAATGCGGCTCATAATGCAAGTCCGTTATCGGTGTTTCAGCCGAGAAGATCGTTTCGTCCGTGGTCGGCCTGCGTTTGTCCTATGCCCACCGCTTCGATATAGTATCGCGCGACGCCGACAAAAAGACGGCCGCTGCGACATGATGAAGGCTGCATTGTCGCAACCACTCCCTATATACGGGAGAGGCGCTGAACCGGATTGACCATGGACGACATCTACAACACCAAGATCCTCGAATTTGCCGGAAACATCGGTCGGATCGGCGTGCTCGCCGACGCCGATGCCGTTTCGGAGAAACACTCCAAACTCTGCGGCTCCAAGGTTCGGGTCCATCTGAAGGTTCGCGACGGCGTGGTGACCGATTTCACCCATGAGGTTAAGGCCTGCGCACTCGGCCAGGCCTCTTCGGGCATCATGGCGCGCCACGTGGTCGGGGCGACATCAGCCGAACTGCGGCAGGCGCGGCTGGACATGCTGGCCATGTTGAAGGAAGACGGGGAGGGGCCCTCGGGTCGTTTCGAGGACATGCGCTTCCTGAAGCCCGTCAAGGACTACAAGGCCCGCCACGCCTCTACGATGCTGACCCTCGATGCGGTTGTCGACTGTCTGGATCAGATCGAATCGCCGGCTGCCGCCGCCGAGGCAAGCTAGCTATGTGCGGCAGCCCTGACTGCGGTCACCAGCCGGCGGGTGGTGGGCAGAAGAGCCGCAACTGGCAGGGGCCGTTCCGCAAGACCCCGGGCCGACTGCTCGGCATGGGTGTTATCCGTTTCTATCAGCTGACCTTTTCCAGCATCGTCGGCAGTTCCTGCCGCCATATGCCGACCTGTTCCGAATACGGCTACGAGGCTGTCGCGCGGCACGGTCTCTGGCGGGGTGGTTGGCTCACCCTCTTTCGCGTCGTGCGCTGCGGTCCAGGCGGCACCTGGGGGCCGGATCCCGTGCCTGAGACTTTGGCTCAGCGCTTTACGTGGTACGCGCCCTGGCGACTTTGGACTTTCGGTCGCAAGAGATCTGTCTGAATGCGGCTCAAACCTTCGACCGCATCATGAGAACCTTGTCCGCCGAAGCCCGCGGCTTGTGATCAAAGCGACCACCCTAGCAAGATCCTTTACTCATCAGCACTTTCGGCCTATCAAGCGCCGGTTCGTGGCGGGGTCTTTGACCTCGCAATTTTCACCACCCGCATTCGTTGGCGGGACTGGATCAGGAGACGTTTATGTCCGCTTCCGTATCTCTCACTTTCCCCGATGGTTCTATCCGCGAATACGCAGCCGGCACGACCGGTGCCGAGGTCGCCGAATCCATTTCAAAGTCGCTTGCCAAGAAGGCCGTTGCCATTGCGCTCGACGGCAGGCTGCGTGACCTCTCTGACCCCATTGATGAGGGCAAGATTGAGATCGTCACCCGCACGGATCCGCGGGCACTGGAACTCATTCGCCATGACGCTGCCCATGTGATGGCCGAGGCGGTGCAGGAACTCTGGCCTGGCACGCAGGTAACCATCGGTCCGGTGATTGAGAACGGCTTCTACTACGACTTCGCCAAGGCCGAGCCCTTCACGCCCGAGGATCTGCCGAAGATCGAAAAGCGGATGAAGGAGATCATTCAGCGCAACAAGCCCTTCACCAAGGAGATCTGGTCGCGCAACAAAGCCAAGGAAGTCTTCGCTTCCAAGGGGGAAAAGTACAAGGTCGAGTTGGTTGACGCGATCCCGGAAGACCAGGATCTGAAGATCTACTATCAGGGCGACTGGTTCGACCTCTGCCGTGGGCCGCATATGGCGTCCACCGGGCAGATCGGCATGGCCTTCAAGCTGATGAAGGTCGCCGGCGCCTATTGGCGCGGTGACAGCAATAACGCCATGCTGAGCCGCATCTACGGAACGGCCTTTGCCGAACAGGAGCAGCTGGACAACTATCTGCATATTCTGGCCGAGGCCGAGAAGCGCGACCACCGGAAGCTTGGCCGTGAAATGGATCTCTTCCATTTCCAGGAAGAGGGTCCCGGCGTCGTCTTCTGGCACGGCAAGGGCTGGCGCATGTTCCAAACGCTGACCTCTTACATGCGCCGCCGTCTTGAAGGCACGTATCAGGAGGTCAATGCACCGCAGATCCTCGACAAGTCGCTCTGGGAAACCTCAGGCCATTGGGGCTGGTATCAGGAAAACATGTTCGCCGTGAAATCGGCCCATGCCTTCATGAACCCCGATGACGAGGAAGCCGACCAAAAGGTCTTTGCATTGAAGCCGATGAACTGCCCGGGTCATGTGCAGATCTTCAAGCATGGCCTGAAGTCTTACCGCGAGCTTCCTGTGCGCCTCGCCGAATTCGGTACGGTTCACCGTTATGAAGCCTCCGGTGCGCTGCATGGCCTGATGCGCGTCCGTGGCTTCACCCAGGACGATGCCCACGTCTTCTGCACGGAAGAGCAGATGGCGGCCGAATGCCTGCGCATCAATGATCTTATTCTGTCGGTCTATGAGGACTTCGGCTTCAACGAGATCGTTGTGAAGCTGTCGACCCGCCCGGAAAAGCGCGTCGGCTCAGACGATCTCTGGGATCGCGCCGAAAGCGTCATGATGGACGTGCTGAAGCAGATCGAGGAGCAATCGGGCGGCCGCATCAAGACCGGCATTCTGCCGGGCGAGGGCGCCTTCTACGGTCCGAAGTTCGAATACACCCTGCGGGACGCCATCGGCCGTGAATGGCAGTGCGGCACCACTCAGGTCGACTTCAACCTGCCGGAACGCTTCGGAGCCTTCTACATCGACCAGAACTCGGAAAAGGTTCAGCCGGTGATGATCCACCGCGCCATCTGCGGCTCGATGGAACGTTTCCTCGGCATCCTGATCGAGAACTTTGCCGGCCACATGCCGCTGTGGTTCGCACCGCTGCAGGTGGTTGTCGCCACGATCACCTCGGATGCGGATGACTACGGTCGCGAAGTGGCAGAGCAGCTGCGCGATGTCGGCCTGCAGGTGGAGACGGACTTCCGCAACGAGAAGATCAACTACAAGGTCCGTGAGCATTCCGTGACCAAGGTCCCGGTCATTATCGTTTGCGGCAAGCGCGAGGCGGAAGAAAAAACCGTCAATATCCGTCGCCTCGGTTCGCAGGAGCAGGTTTCGATGCCGCTCGTTGAAGCCGTTGCGGTGCTTGCAGGCGAGGCGACCCCTCCGGACGTCAAGCGAAAGCTGGCAAATCGCAAGACCTAACCAAAAATAGACCGTCTGACAGTGCGTTGGCGCACTGTCAGACGGCTGTCATCGAAACGGCATATGACGGTCAGATGACTTTCCGTAGCACCGGAGCCTGCCCGTGAAGTTCAAAGAACTCTCTTATGCCAACGAGCGTGACCCGAAGCTCAAGCGCTGGTTCATCCGCTCGATAGAAGGCCTTTCCGGTCGCGACCGGTTCACAAGGCTCTACGATATCTGGCGTAACGACATTGTCGGCAAGACGGACCGGGTCTTTGGCAAGATGCTGGACCTGATCAATGTCGATCTGAGGGTCGAAGGTACCTGGCCGCCGGAAAACATTCCCGATGGGCCGATCGTCATCATCGCCAACCATCCCTTCGGCATCGGCGATGGCATCGCTGTCCTCGCGCTTGCTGAACAGCTCGGCCGTCCTTTCCGCGTTCTGATCAACAACGAATTGTTGAAGGTGCCGGAAATGGCGCCTTACTCCTTGCCCGTCTCCTTCGAGGAAACCAAGGAGGCGCTCGCCATCAACATGCAGACCCGGCATGAAGCGCTGCGTCTACTGAAGGACGGCGTGACCGTCGTGATTTTCCCGGCAGGTGGCGTTGCGACAGCCAGAAAGGGTTTCGGTCGCGCCGAGGACCTTCCCTGGAAGATGTTCCCGGCCAAGCTTATCCAGGCTGCGAAAGCCAATGTCGTACCGGTGTTCTTCGAAGGCCAGAACGGCCGTCTCTTTCATCTCGCGAGCAAGATCTCCCTGACCTTGCGCGTGTCGCTGCTGATCCGCGAGTTCCGCCGTCTGTCCGGCTCGACGATCCGGGCGCGTGTCGGCGTGATGATTCCGTGGGAAGAGTTAAGCACGCATGCGGACCGCAAGGATCTTTTGGCACGGCTTTTCGGCGCGGTTTTCAGCATGGCGCCCGTCGAACGCAGCAAGTTTCGCCGCGTCGCTTGATGCGTCAGGGCTGGTCGAGCATCAGCTCGACATCGAGGTTGACCCCAGCCTTCACCTCGAAATCCCGTTGGAAGAGCTTGTCCTTGTTGCGGGCAACTGCCGTGTACTGGCCTTCCGCCAACACCATGACCGGGAAGGCGCTGACGCTTTCAGCCACAATATCGCCGCCTGATGTGAGAACGGACCAGGCTGTATCGGCAATCGCTTCGCCGCCTTCTTCCGAGACCAGCTTGAAACCCACCTGCGATGCGCGATGTTGGATCGTCGCTTCCGTCAGCTCGCCAGCTTCGACCGTGATGTCAGCGCGCACCACGGCGTTGATTGAGCCGTATTCCGACACGACATGATAGGTTCCGGCGTTTAGGCGTACGATTGTGTTCGGCTTGACATCCGCCAGCACCAGGCCGCGCTCTCCGTCCTCGCGCACCTCGGATGCGTAGATGTCGAAACTCAACTGCTTATCGGGAATATGGGTGTCGGCGCCGGAGATTGCATTTAGCGACATGCCGCCGGCATCAAGCACCAGAACCTGATCTGCGACCTCGCCCTCGGCTGGTACGTTCAGTTTCTTGGTGGCACCCGCGCGCCCGAAGGATACGTTGACGAAATAGTCACCGGGCGCCAGCTGAAACGCTGCCGATCCGCCTTCGGCACTGGCTAGCAGCGGCAGCTTGCCGTCTTCACCAGGGATGGGGCTGAAGACGCGCCAGGAAAGCCCATGCTGCATCGGTTCACCCTGGTCGGTCAGCTTGGCATCGAGCTTGACACTGCGCCCTTGCGTCACATTGGCGATCGCGGCTGCACCTGGAGCTGAAAACGCCTTCAGCTTCGGCATCTTGGTAGAGCCATTCAGCTGTTTGAAGGTCTCAAAGGCTTCCTGAGCAAAGGACGGCGACGCTGCCGCCGAGGCCACAAGAAGGCAGAGCAGCAGCCGGACAAGGCCAGATTGGTGGGACATGCGATGCACTGTGTGTTGACTTCCTTCCCAATGCCGGCAACTTCAAACCGAACCGCATGGCAATTTCAAGACCTGCCGCCCCCGCATAGGCCTATGAAGGTATCAAGAAAATGAAAAAAGACATCAAGCTGCTCGATTATCTCGCAGTTCGCCGTTCCGTGCCCGCTTTTCAGATGTGCGAACCGGGGCCGGACAAGGCGGAAATCGAGTCGATTCTGACGCTGGCGGTCCGCGTTCCCGATCACGGCAAGATCGCGCCCTGGCGCTTCATCATCTACCGTGGCGAGGAACGCGCCCGCATTGGCGAAGAATTGCTGAAGTTGGCGCTGGAGAAGAACCCCGGTCTTTCAGAGGAGATGATCCAGGTCGAACGTGCGCGTTTCACCCGGGCGCCGGTGGTAATCGGGGTGATCTCGACGGCGGCCCCGCATGCGAAGATCCCGGAATGGGAGCAGGTCATGTCCGCCGGTGCCCTCTGCCTCAATCTGCTGATGGCAGCCAATGCCCATGGCTATGTATCGAACTGGCTGAGTGAATGGTTCGCCTTCGACGAGCGCGCCTATCCGCTTCTCGGCATCAAGGCTGGTGAAAAGGTGGCGGGTTTCATCCATATTGGCTCAACCGAGTTTCCGATCGTCGAGCGTCCTCGTCCGGCGCTGCAAGATCTCGTCTCCTGGCAGGGTGGCGAGGACTGATGTTCTACGACACGGAGACGAATGCCCACGGGATGGCACATGATCCGTTCAAGGCGATCGTGGCGCCAAGGCCCATCGGCTGGATTGGCACGAAGGGTAGGGACGGCATCCGCAATCTTTCCCCCTATTCCTTCTTCAATGCCGTTGGCGACAGACCGAAAATGGTCATGTTCTCGTCCAGCGGTCGGAAAGACAGCTTAAGGAACGTCGAGGAAACCGGCGTCTTCACGGCAAGCTTCGTGAGCCGGTCGTTGATGGACCGGATGAACGAATCGTCGGCCGCCGTTGCCTATGAGACGGATGAATTCGAGCTGGCGGGTCTGACCCCGGCAGCTGGCCGTATCGTCGACGCCCCCTTTGTCGGCGAGGCGGTGGCAGTACTCGAATGCCGGGTGACCAAGGTTCTGACCTTGCCCGACATGGACGGGAACGACACCGACAGCCATGCCGTCTTCGGCCAAGTCGTCGGCATCCACATTGCCGACGAGGTCATCCGCAACGGGCGATTCGATCTGGCTGCTGCCGACCCGATCATGCGCCTGGGCTATATGGACTATGCCGGCATGGGGCCCATCTTCGAGTTGAAACGACCGAGCCAGAGAACCTGAGCGAGCCTCGACCCGGTCTGTGGTTGCTGAACCGGGTCGAGCTCCGTGCTTAACGAACGTGGTGAACGTTTCTTAAACACTTTGAACCTATTGTCGAAACACCGAATGCTTCGGGTTTGTACAGGTGGCGAGTGGGTTCGACTTTGATCGTTGCAGCTTTTCTCAGATGGGTCGAAACGGCAAAGACGCAGGAGCGGGCACGTGCGGCAAACGCGCTTGCTCGGGCCTACCTCAAGTCCGACATGGCGCTGGACGAACGCCAGGCTGCCCAGATGGCTATGACCTATCTCCTCGATGACCCGGCACCACAGGTGCGGCTCGCGCTCGCCGACGTTCTGGCGGCGGAAGAGCGGGCTCCACGGGCCTTGATGGTGTCCTTGGCTGAGGATCAGCCTGAAATCGCTTCGGTCGTCATTCTGTGCTCGCCAGTTCTGTCAGATGCCGATCTTGTCGATATCGCCGGCCGTGGTACCGTCGAAACCCGTGCGCTGATAGCTGCTCGCAAGGAGGTGAGCGTTGGTGTGGCCGCAGCACTTGCCGAAATTGGGGATGCTGCGGAGCTCGAGGTCCTTCTGGAGAATGCCGGCGCCCATATTACCTCCTTCACGCTGCGCCGCATCGCCGAGCGTCACGGCCACAGCGAACGAATCCGCGCCCTTCTTTTGGATCGAGACGATCTGACCAGTGGTGTGCGGCAACTGCTCGTTCAATTCGTTACGGAAGCCCTTGCTGGCTCGGATCTCGTGATCGGTGCCATCGGCAGCCGCCGGATTAGGCGCATCGCCCGTGAAGCCGGCGACAGCGCCACCATCGCGCTACTCGCCGACGTTCATGGCGACGAACTCGTGCGCCTGACAGAGCAGCTTCGTGTTGCCGGGCGCCTGACGCCCGCCTTCCTGATGCATGCGCTATGCGCTGGCCGGACCGACTTCTTCTCCTGCGCCATCGTTGCGATTTCCGGTCTCGACGAGCGCCGCGTGCGCTCGATTTTGGCGACCGGACGCTTCCATGCCGTGCGTGCACTCCTGGAATCTGCCGGTCTCGGTCGAGATCTCAGCCCGCTTTTCGTTGAGGCCGTCATGCTGTGGCGGGGACTCATACAGGCGGCGAGCGGCTTCGACCTTGATCATATCGCCCACCGCCTGGTTCAGCGATATCGTGGCGACAGCAATCTCAGCGAACCCGCAACAGCGCTCGTTGACATGATCGAGCGGCTTGCCATTGCGGAAGAACGTCGTCTCGCCCGGGATTATGCCTCAGGCTTTGCACTCGCTGCCGCCTGAGCTGTCAGGGCACGATCTTCTTCGCCACCCACGAATAGCTTTCCGATACGACGTGGATCGGCTTCTCGAAGATCATTTTGATCGCAGCTTTGCCGGGCAAAACCTCTCGGACTGCATCGACCGCACGGTCCTTCAGCGTCCGCTCCTGTTCTGGCGTTGGCGCCGCAACCGCTGCAGCGTTGTTCTCGTTCTCTGCTGATTGAGCAGCCAGTGCCTCGGTAATGTCAGGTGGAGGCATCTGGCAGACGGCAACGGCCGTGGGGTAACCGATATTGCCGTAGCGTCCGAGCACCTGCTCAGATGCGGCGTTGCACAGCTCGATCGATACAAAGCGTTCTGCCGGCGTCTCGACGAATTCGCATTGGCTGACACTGTCGTCGCAGCCGAGGATCGTCATCATGATCAGTGCAGTCTTCATCGCAAGGGGTTCCCGTCGGGTCGTTGGCGGTCAGACGAAACAGAATGATTGGAGCCGAAGCATGGCAGGATGCCGATGCTTTGCCGAGGAAGCGTTCAAGCGAATTAGAGCAGTCAAATCGTGAACCGGTGCAATCGCGCTATGCGAGCGAGGCACGCTTGGCTTCACGCTCCGATTCGGTGAAGAGATCAAGTTCCGCTTGCTCGTCCAAAGGAAGGACGTCGTCCGAACGTTCAACCTCGCGGATCCATTCGCGCCAAATGGAGACGAGGAGCGCCATGAGGACCGGGCCGATGAACAGGCCGAGAAAGCCCATGGTTTTCACACCGCCCACCAGGCCGAAGAAGGTCGGCAGGAACGGCAGTTTGATGGGGCCGCCGACGAGCCGCGGACGGACTGTCTTGTCGACGATGAAAAGCTCGACCGAGCCCCAGACGAAGAGGGCAACGCCTTCAAATGTCGAGCCGCTGGCGACCAGATAGATCGACACCAGTGTGAATGACAGTGGTGCCCCGCCGGGAATGAGCGCCATAATACCGGTGATCACGCCGAGGGTGACCGGTGAGGGTACGCCCGCTAGCCAGTAGGCAATACCGAGAATGATGCCTTCGCCAATTGCAATAAGTGTCATGCCGGTGACGGTCGAACTGATGGTCGCCGGTACGACACGCGATATTCGTTCCCAGCGATCGGGAAGAATGCGTTCGCCGAGCAAGTCCAATTGACGCGCGAAGCTCTTGCCGTCGCGGTAGACGAAGAAGAGCGCTATCAGCATGAAGAGCAGGGTCAACAGCAGATGGAAGAGGCCGTCGCCGGCTGCGATCACGGCGCGGTAGATATTGCCGATATTGGCCCCACTGACGATCTGGATCAGTTCACCGATCGCGCCGGGCTGGCCGACATGCTCCGTCCACTTCTGAGCCAGCCAGTCTCCGATGCGCGGAAGCGCGGCGATCCAGGCAGGCGGCGGCGTTCCCGTTGTATTTGCTTCGACGGCCCAACTGATCCACTGCCGGATTTCGTCAACGGCATAAGAAATGGCTATGCCGATCGGCACGATCAGAAATGTCAGAATGAACAACAGCGCCAGCGTTGCACCGAGCGTGGTGTTGCCGCCAATTTGATCAAGAAGCCGGCGGTAAAGCGGCCAACTGGCGAACGCTATGACAAGCGCCGCCAGCACCGGCACGACGAAACCATGGAAGAAATAGATTGCGGCGATACCGATCAGCACAAGCAACCAGCGCGCAACCGAGATCGGTGTGATCAGGGCGATGCGATTGGCCGTTGCCTGGCCGAGCCAACGAGGCCCCTTCGACGGCGTCTGAACTTCCGCTTGGCTCACGATCTGCAATGTCCCGTTAAAGCTGGCTTGCATATGGCGCATTCTCGCGCTGGAAACAAGCGGCGGTCCCGGAAGTCATCGGCTCCATGCCTCAGATGTCGAGGTTCTCCGCGAAGGCGGCGCGCTCCTGGATGAAGCGGAACCGGGCCTCAGGCTTCGTGCCCATCAAGGCGTCGACCGCATCCCGTGTGCCCTCGAAGTCCACGTCATCGATGCCGACCCTGAGAAGCGTCCGCTTGCCCGGATCCATCGTCGTTTCCTTAAGTTGCGCCGGCATCATTTCGCCGAGGCCTTTGAAGCGCCCGATTTCAACTTTCTTGCCCTTAAAGACGGTCTCCATGAGCTCGGCCCTGTGGGCGTCGTCGCGGGCATAGACGGTCTTTGCACCCTGGCGGATGACGTAAAGCGGCGGAACTGCGAGATAAAGGTGATTGCCGCGAATGAGCTCTGGCATTTCCTGATAGAAGAAGGTGATCAGCAGTGATGCGATATGCGCCCCGTCGACGTCGGCATCGGTCATCACGATGATGCGCTCGTAGCGCAGGTCTTCTTCACGATACTTTGTTCGGGTCCCGCAGCCGAGCGCCTGGATCAGGTCGGCGATCTGTTGGTTGGCCATCAGCTTTTCGCGGCTGGCGGAGCCGACGTTCAGGATCTTGCCGCGCAGCGGCAGGATTGCCTGATTGGCGCGGTTGCGTGCCTGCTTGGCGGAGCCACCGGCCGAGTCACCCTCGACGATGAAGAGTTCTGCGCCTTCGGCCGTATTCTGCGAGCAGTCGGCCAGCTTTCCGGGCAGTCGCAGTTTGCGCACGGCGGTCTTACGGTTGACTTCCTTCTCCTTGCGGCGTCGCAGGCGCTCCTCCGCGCGCTCGATCACCCAGTCGAGCAGTTTGGCTGCCTCGTTGGGGTTATCCGCGAGGTAGTGGTCGAAGGGGTCGCGTAGCGCGTTCTCGACGATGCGCTGGGCCTCGACGGTTGCGAGCTTGTCCTTGGTCTGGCCAACGAACTCAGGCTCGCGGATGAAAACCGACAACATGCCGACAGCAGAAATCATTACGTCGTCGGTGGTGATTTCCTTGGCGCGCTTGTTCTGCGTCAGTTCAGCGTAGTTCTTGAGCCCCTTGGTGAGCGCGATGCGCAGCCCTGCCTCATGCGTGCCGCCTTCAGGCGTCGGGATCGTGTTGCAGTAGGAGTGCAGCGCGGGGTCACCGCCATACCAGGTCACGGCCCATTCCATCGCGCCATGGCCGCCGGTCTTCTCGGTCTTGCCGGCGAAGATCTCGCGGGTGACGGTGAACTCCTTGCCGAGCGTCGCGGCCAGATAGTCCTTCAGGCCTCCGGGGAAGTGGAAAACGGCCTTCTCCGGGATGTCGCCACCCTCGGGCACCATGCCCGGATCGCAAGACCAGCGGATCTCGACGCCGCCGAAGAGATAGGCCTTCGAGCGCGCCATTCGGAAAATCCGGCCCGGATCGAACTTCGCATGATCGCCGAAAATCTGCGGATCGGGATGGAAGCGAACCCGCGTGCCGCGTCGGTTATGCACCTCGCCCAGTTCTTCGAGGCCACCCTGCGGTACACCGCGCGAAAAAGTCTGACGATAGAGCTTGCGATTACGAGCGACTTCGACCTCGAGCAGATCGGAGAGCGCGTTGACCACGGAGACGCCGACGCCGTGGAGACCGCCTGAAGTCTCATAGGCCTTGCCGTCGAACTTGCCGCCGGCATGCAGCTTGGTCATGATGACTTCTAGTGTCGACTTGCCCGGTACCTGCGGATGCAGTTCGACCGGGATACCGCGACCATTATCCGTGACGGTCAGAAAGCCCTGTGTATCTAGATGCACGTCGATGAAATTGGCGTGGCCGGCCACGGCTTCGTCCATCGAGTTGTCGATGACTTCGGCAAACAGGTGGTGCAGCGCCTTCTCGTCAGTGCCGCCGATATACATGCCCGGACGCATGCGAACCGGCTCGAGGCCTTCGAGAACACGAATGGAGGACGCGCCATACTCTTCGGCGCCCGCACTTGAAGCAGGAGCAGCCGGTCGCGCGGCAGGCGCGGGGGCGGGGGTCGGCGTCGTCACGGTTTCCGTCTCGACCTTCTGGGCGAGCGGGATGCCGGAAAAGAGATCGTTGTCGTCCATGGCGTCGTTCGATACTCTGTTGCTGTTAGATGCCGACTTCGCGGCACCTTCATAATGCCGCCGCACCAGGCCAGTCGCATCTGCGAATCGGTCGGATTGTGCCAGAAAGGCAGGGCAGGCGCGAAGGGCCAGAGAGCCGGCGCATGTTGAATTCGGGCCAGCTTTGCGTGGCGCATTTCGCGAAGGCAAGCGTGAGCCGAGAGGAAACCCATCTTCCATGCAGATGTCCACAGCTCATTTCCGCACTGCGGCGATTTCCTGCGTTCTCTTTCCGTTTCTGTTCCTGTCGAGCGCCGCTGCCGAGACAGTTGCGCCTTTCAAGGATGAGCTGTTTTCCGCTCAGATAGTGCTGGAAACCGGAGACGGTGGCGATTTCACCCGCATCGATTACGACGAGATGCGTGACATCAACGGACGCGACAGCGTCCCTGAACGGCGGGTCAAGGATCGCTATGTTTCGCTGAAGGTGCGCAGGGTCCAGGAGAACCAGACACTGCAGCTTCCGACCGGGCCGATGGAGGTCGGACGGGTCGGCCGCGATCAGGGCCAGGCCTTCACCGTGATCTTCATTCACGGCAGGGGCGGGGACAGACGCCTTGGGCTGAACGACATCAGCTTCGGCGGTAACTTCAACCGCCTGAAGAACCTCGCTGCCGAAAACGGCGGCACCTATTACGCGCCTTCTGTGAGAAGCTTCGACGACAAGGGTGTAGGCGCGGTCGCGTCTCTTGTTGCCTACGCCTCGGCCCAATCCGGCGGTAAGCCCGTGGTGCTCGCCTGTGCATCCATGGGCAGCTTCATCTGCTCGGGCCTGTCGAGGGACCCGGCAACCGTGGCGAAGCTCTCAGGCATGGCGATCCTCGGCGGTGCGCCGGATCCGGCACTGCCGAAGAGTGCCGCAGCCAAGGCCAGGCTGCCGATCTGGTTCACCCATGGCAGTCGCGACAGTGTCTACGCGGCCGAAGGCCAGGCTTCCATCTACAGGAAGCTCCGCGCAGCGGGTCAGCCGGTTCGCTTCACTCTGTTCGAGACAGGATCGCATGGGACGCCGGTGCGCATGTCGGATTGGCGTGCCCTCCTCAATTGGCTCATCCGATGAACGGGTGGTCTGCCGGTTATCCAGGCGCCGAGGGTGCACAATTTCACCATGTCGCCCGATAAACGGGCCAATCGGACAGCGCAATCTTTCCTTCCGGGCTCAGATTTGCTACTTCGCACAAGCGAAATAGGGGTTGAGACGATATGACACCGGATGTTCGCCCGCTTGTTGCGGGCAATTGGAAGATGAACGGCACACGAGCCTCGCTCGATCAGATCAAGGCGATCGCCGAGGGTGTCCAGGGGCCACTGTCCGAGAAGGTCGAAACCTTGATCTGCCCGCCGGCAACGCTGCTTTACGTCGCGACCGCTCTGTGCACCGACAGCCCCCTCCAGATCGGCGCCCAGGATTGCCATCAAAATGCGTCCGGCGCTCATACGGGCGATCTCTCGGCCGAGATGATTGCCGACTGCTTCGGCACGCATGTCATCGTCGGCCACTCCGAGCGCCGCACCGACCATGCCGAAACCGATCATCTGGTGCGCGCCAAGGCGGAAGCCGCCTATACCGCAGACCTGACGGCTGTCATCTGCATCGGCGAGACAGCAGACGAACGCAAGTCCGGTCAGACACTCGACATCCTCAAGCGTCAGCTTGCCGGCTCCGTTCCGGATGGCGCGACGGCAGAACGCACTGTGATCGCCTATGAGCCTGTTTGGGCAATCGGGACCGGGCTGACGCCGACCGTTGCCGATGTGGCGGAAGCCCATGCTTTCCTGCGTGCCGAACTCATCAAGCGTTTTGGCGACGTGGGCAAGAAAATGCGCCTCCTATATGGCGGCTCGGTCAAGCCATCGAATGCGAAGGAACTGATGGCGGTCGACAATGTCGATGGCGCCCTGATCGGTGGCGCAAGCTTGAAGGCAGCCGATTTCCTCGCCATATACCGGGTCTATGAGGAACTCACCGCCTGAGGGGCAAAGCCCCGAAAAGCGGAAGAGGGGCTTTCAATGCCCGTTCCTCTCATGTAAAGAGCCGCCAACCTCATTGATTTTGCCCTGATAGGGCAGGATGGACATTCCATGCAGACCGTATTGCTCGTTATCTATCTCATGGTCGTCGTCGCCCTGATCGGCGTCGTCCTCATCCAGCGTTCCGAAGGCGGTGGCCTCGGCATCGGCGGCGGCTCGGGCTTCATGTCGGCGCGCGGTACGGCCAATGCGCTGACCCGCACCACGGCGATCCTTGCGACCCTGTTCTTCGTGATCTCGTTGGCGCTCGGCATCCTGGCTCGTCATGAATCGCGTCCGACCGATATCCTCGACCGCATCCCGGCAGGCAACGGCACGACCCAGGGCGGCGGCAGCGTACTCGACCAGCTCCCGGGCACCGCACCGGCTCAGTCGACGCCGGCGGCACCTGCGGCTCCTGCAGCAGACCCCAACGCCGTTCCGAACAACTGATCGGAACGACTTCCATCACTCCGGCGGGCTTTAGGGTCCGCCGGTTTTCTTTTGTCCATATTCCGCCGATTCCACGAAAAATGTGGGACAAACCCGATTAGGGCTGGCGGAATCGAATCTGAAACGGTATCCGGTGAAGCCCATGGCGCGATATGTATTCATCACTGGCGGCGTGGTTTCCTCTCTTGGCAAAGGAATTGCGGCCGCGGCACTCGGAGCATTGTTGCAGGCACGCGGTTACCGCGTACGTTTGCGCAAGCTGGACCCTTATCTCAACGTTGACCCGGGCACCATGACGCCCTACTCAACACGGCGAAGTCTTCGTCACCGACGACGGCGCCGAGACCGACCTCGATCTCGGTCACTACGAGCGCTTCACGGGGCGTTCCGCCAACCAGCAGGACAACATCACCACCGGCCGCATCTACAAGAACATCATCGACACGCGAGCGCCGCGGCGACTACCTCGGCGCGACCGTTCAGGTCATTCCGCATGTCACCAACGAGATCAAGGATTTCGTTATTGAAGGCAATGACGACTATGATTTCGTCATCTGCGAGATCGGCGGCACCGTCGGCGACATCGAAGCCATGCCATTCATGGAAGCGATCCGCCAGCTCGGCAACGATCTGCCACGTGGACACGGCCGTCTATGTCCACCTGACGCTGATGCCCTACGATTCCGGCGGCCGGCGAACTGAAGACCAAGCCGACGCAGCATTCGGTGAAGGAACTTCAGCGCGCATCGGCATCGCATCCGGACATTCTGCTTGTCCGCGCCGACCGCTGCGATCCCGCAGAGCTGAGCGCCGCAAGCTCTCGCTGTTCTGCAACGTGCGTGAAAGCGGCGGTGATCCAGGCGCTGGACGTCGCCGAACATCTACGACGTGCCGATGGCCTACCACAAGGAAGGCCTCGACAACGAGGTTCTGGCCGCCTTCGGCATCGAGCCGGCACCCAAGCCGCGTCTGGATGCCTGGGAAGAGGTCTGCAATCGCATCCGCACACCTGAAGGCGAAGTGACGATCGCAATTGTCGGCAAGTACACCGGGCTCAAGGATGCCTACAAGTCGCTCATCGAAGCACTGTATCACGGTGGCATCGCCAACCGGGTGAAGGTCAAGCTCGAATGGATCGAGTCCGAGATCTTCGAAAAGGAAGATCCTTCGCCGTGGCTTGAAAAGGTCAACGGTATCCTCGTGCCCGGCGGCTTCGGCGAGCGCGGCTCCGAGGGCAAGATCCTGGCGGCCCAGTTCGCCCGCGAGCGCAAGGTGCCGTATTTCGGCATCTGCTTCGGCATGCAGATGGCCGTCGTTGAGGCGGCCCGTCATCTTGCCGGCATCGAGAACGCCTCGTCGACTGAATTCGGCAAGACCGAAGAACCGGTCGTCGGTCTGATGACCGAATGGATGAAGGGCAACGAACTCGAGAAGCGTTCGGCTGTCGGCGATCTCGGTGGGACCATGCGTCTCGGTGCCTACAAGGCCTCGCTGAAGAAGGGCACCAAGATCTCCGAGATTTATGGCTCGACCGATATCTCTGAGCGCCATCGCCACCGCTACGAAGTCAATGTCGACTACAAGGACCGCCTGGAAGCCTGCGGTTTGGTCTTCTCGGGCATGTCGCCGGACGGCCTTCTGCCTGAAACCGTCGAATACCCCGACCATCCGTGGTTCATCGGCGTTCAGTACCATCCGGAGCTGAAGTCGCGCCCGCTCGACCCGCATCCGCTCTTCGCGAGCTTCATCGGTGCGGCGCTGGAACAGAGCCGCCTCGTCTGAAACAATCGACGATAAACAAATGCAAAGACCCGGCCTGAGTGCCGGGTCTTTTGATTCGATCCGATTCTGGATGGTTGTTGGGTGTACTTATGGCCGGAGAAGCAAGACCGGGATCGTCTCACCCGCTGCGGCGGATGGTGCATGCGGCGGTCGTATGATCAGGCAGTCCGACTGTGAGAAGATCCGCATCATAGACGAATCTTGTTTGCCGAAGCTTTCGACGACCGGAACATCGCCGCCGTCAGCCAAGAACCTTGCTCGCACGTAATCCTGCCGCTTGTCGTTCGCAGGCATGGCATTGCGAAGCGTCGCCGAAGCCATCCGCCGGGGAGGCACTCGATGTCCGAGATGGCAGAGAAGCGGCTCCATGAACAACAGCCCACAGACGAGGCTCGAGACCGGATTGCCCGGCAGCCCAAGCACCTGCATCGCACCCAGCCGACCGACCATCAGCGGCTTGCCTGGCCGCATGGCGATGCGCCAGAAGTCGAGTTCCATTCCGGCGGAGAGGAGTGTCGATTGGACAAGATCGTGATCGCCGACCGAGGCGCCGCCGAGCGTCACCAGGATATCCACACCACTGGCACGTGCTCGCTCGATCGCCTGAAGCAGAAGATCCCGGTTATCGGCCACGATGCCGAGATCGATGACCTCTGCGCCATTGTCGCGAGCGAGTGCCGCAATGCCAAAGGTGTTGGAGCCGATGATTTGGCTCGGGCCCGGGGTGGTCCCGGGAAATACCAGTTCGTCGCCTGTGGCGAGGATCGCGACACGCGGGCGACGGAAGACGGGAAGTGCGGCATGGTTCATCGCCGCCGCAAGCGTCAGATGGCTGAAATCGAGGCGGAGACCTTGAGATAGCGCCACATCGCCCTCGGCAAAATCCTGCCCACGCGGTCGGATATGTCGCCCCTTGCTGACGGCAAAATTGGTTCGGATGCGACCGCCCTCAAGCTTCTCGGCATCCTCCTGCAGAAGCACGCTGTCGGCTCCATCCGGAACGGGCGCACCGGTAAAGATCCGCACCGCCTCGCCAGGTCCCACGGTTCCTGCAAAAGCATGGCCGGCAGCTGACTCGCCGATGACCGTGAGGACACTGCCGACCTCCGCCGCATCTGCGGCGCGCAAAGCATAGCCATCCATGGCGGAAGCGTTGAAAGGGGGCTGAGTGAGGCGGGCGACCAGGTCTGTCGCGAGAATGCGTCCGTTAGCCTCGTGAAGCGAAATCTCCTCGACATCCGAGACCGGATGGGCTGCGGCAAGCAGTCTTGCAAGGGCTTCCTCGACCGGCAGCAGCGACATCAGCCACGCTCCGGGTGACGGAAATCGCCTGACTTGCCGCCGCTCTTCTCCATCACGCGGATCCCGCCGATTTCCATCGTCTTATCGACGGCCTTGGCCATGTCATAGATCGTCAGGCAAGTGACAGAGACGGCCGTCAACGCCTCCATCTCAACGCCTGTCTTGCCGGTCAGCTTGACCGTCGCCTCGATCCGAAGGCCCGGCAGATCCGTGTCCTCCTCGATATCGACAGTCACCTTGGACAGCATCAGCGGGTGACACAGCGGAATGAGATTACTCGTTTGCTTGGCCGCCATGATGCCAGCAATGCGAGCGGTGCCGATCACATCGCCCTTCTTGGCATTACCGTCGCGTATCGTTGAAAGCGTCTCCGGCTTCATCTTCACGAAGCCTTCGGCGACCGCAACGCGAACCGTGTCGTCCTTGGCCGAGACATCCACCATATGCGCCTCGCCGGAGGCGCCGATATGGGTGAGACCACCGGCGTCGGTCGTCATTCCGCGGCCAGCGCGCCGGTCTTGCCGGTCAAAAGCAGGCGTGTTGCCTCGGCAACGTCGTCCTTGCGCATCAGGCTCTCGCCGACAAGAAAAGTCGTGATGCCCGATTTCTGCAGCCGCTGGCAGTCTTCATAGGTGAAGATGCCGCTCTCACCGACCAGAAGGCGATCGGCCGGAACCATGGCCGCGAGGTCTTCGCTGACCGTGAGGCTGACGTCGAAGGTCCGCAGATTGCGGTTGTTGATACCGACGAGAGGCGACTTGAGTTTCAGCGCCCGTTCCATTTCCTCGGCATCATGCACTTCGATCAGAACATCCATGCCGAGGTCGAACGCAACGCTCTCCAGGTCCGCAGCCTCTGTGTCCGTCAGCGATGCCATGATCAAGAGGATGCAGTCTCCACCCCAGGCGCGGGCCTCGTAGACCTGATAGGCGTCGAACATGAAGTCCTTGCGCAGCGCCGGCAGCGAGCAGGCCTTGCGGGCGGCCGTCAGGTATTCGGGCGCTCCTTGAAAGCTCGGTGTGTCCGTGAGTACGGAAAGGCAGGCGGCCCCACCGGCCTCATAGGCGGCCGCGAGTGCCGGCGGATCGAAATCGGGACGGATGAGCCCCTTGGAGGGGCTAGCCTTCTTGATCTCGGCGATAAGGCCGAACCGGCCTTCGTCCCGGGCACGCAGAAGCGATCGGTGAAAGCCGCGCGGCGCGTCCTGGCTCGCGATTCGGTCCTTGAGTTCCGACAGCGAAACGGCAGCCTTGGCGGCCGAGATTTCTTCCCGCTTATAGGTTTCGATGCGCTTCAGGATATCGGTCATATCGGAAGATTACCCTCAAGCGGCAGAGTTGGAAATGGCAATCAGTGTATCGAGTGCCCGTGCTGCACTGCCGGTGTCCAGCGACTGGCTGGCGAGATGCATACCCTCGGTGACGTCCTTGGCTTTGCCAGCAACGATCAGCGAGGCAGCGGCGTTGCAGAGTGCCACGTCGCGATAGGCGGTCTTGGCGCCACCCAACACGTCGCGCAGGGCGGCTGCGTTGACGGTGCCATCTCCACCCCTGATCGCATCGAGAGAGACGGTCTCCACGCCAAAATTGTCCGGTGTTAGCTCGAAGGTCCGGATTTCGCCGTCCTTCAGCTCGGCCACCTGGCTCGGTCCGGTCGTGGTAATCTCGTCGAGCCCACTGCCATGCACGACCCAGGCACTAGTCAGACCGAGATCGCGTAGGGCTTCCGCTCCTGGAACGAGCCATTCCGGCGAGTATACGCCGAAGAGCTGCTTTTTTACGCGGGCAGGGCTCGAAAGCGGCCCGACGATGTTGAAGATGGTCCGTGCCCCTAGTTCCACACGGGCAGGGCCGACATGCCGCATGGCCGGATGATGCAGCTGCGCAAACATGAAGCCGATCCCTGCCTCGCGGATGCAGCGCGAGATCATGTCCGGCTCGATATCGAGTTTCACGCCGAGTTGCGAGAGCGCGTCGGCCGTGCCTGACTTCGAACTCAGCGCCCGATTGCCATGCTTCGCAACCGGCACACCCGCGCCTGCAACGATCAGGGCGGCCAGAGTCGAGATGTTGTATGTATTCGTCCCGTCACCGCCCGTGCCGACGATATCGATGGCATCCTCGGGTGCATCGACCGGCACCATCTTCTGGCGCATGATCGACACGGCCCCGGCAATCTCGTCGACAGTTTCGCCGCGGACCCGAAGCCCCATCAGGAAGCCGCCGACCTGCGCCATGCTGGCCTCGCCCGACATCAGGATTTCAAAGGCGTCGCTCGCTTCCTGCCGCGAAAGTGGCTGGCGCGTGGCGATCTTGGCGATGAAGGGTTTCAACCCGGACATTCTCAACTCCCCCTCTAGCCGACGGTTATCGGACGATGGCCTGCTGCGCCAGCGCCTGATTGATCGTCACGCCATATTCCGACTGAAGCTGACCAACCATCTGGTCGAGGATGTCGTCGCCCGCGGAGTTCGCGACCTGAGCGATCTGCTCGTCCTCATTGAGTGGCACACCACCAGTAGGCTGGTCGCGAACGGCCGTGACAGTCAGCAGGATCTGTGTGGAGGGATCGGCACCAGAGGCGGTCGCGACCGTACCCTGCGGGCCGGAGAAGGCGGCCGTGACCGCAGCTGCGCCGAGAACGGCATCTTCGGTGCGGCGGGTGATGCCGGCCTTGCTTTCAACTGCAAGCGCCAGTTCTGCCGCGACGTCTTCCAGATTGCCGCCGTCTGCAATCCGCTGGCGCAGGCTCTCCGCTTTCGCCCCGAGTGCGATGCGCTGCTGTTCGGCCGTCCAGTCGGCGATGGCCTTCTCGCGCACTTCGGCGAGTTCGCGATCACGCTCGGCCTTAATGTCGGTGACGTCGAACCAGATGAAGCCGTTGTTGCCCATGGTGACAGGCAAGGCTTCGACACCGATTTCGGTTCGAAACACGTCTGCGAGCAGCTTGTCGCGTTCAGGGATGCCGGCAACTTCCGTCTCGCGACTGTCGAGCCCGCGGCGGTCGATATCGGTGACAGTCACCGTCTGAAGCTGCAATTGGTCGGCCGCTTCCTTGAGCGTCGAGCCACCGGCCCGCAGATCCTCAAATTGGTCGTGGACGGCCGTGAGGTCGGCGATCGCGGCTTGTTCGGCCAGCGCTTCGCGAATCTCTTCCTTGACCTCGTCGAGGCTCTGGGTGCGGCCTTCCTTAATGTTGGTGACGCGCAGGATCACCGGGCCGAATGCACCGTCGACGACATCAGTCGTGCCGCCCTCGGCCGTGACGGCAAAGGCGGCCTCGGCAAGGGTCGGATCCGGCAGTCGATCGCGGGTGAAATCGCCGAGCAGCACGTCTCCGGCAGTCTTGCCCTGATCCGTGACGAGTTGGTCGAAGCTGGTGCCCTTCTGCAGTTCTTCAAGAGCTGCTTCCGCCATTTCGCGGTTTTCGAAACTCAACTGCTCGATCGTGCGTGTCCCGGCGATCTCGTACGAAGCCTTGCGGCGCTCGTAATCTTCGCGGATCTGTTCGTCGGTGATGGAGGCAGTGTCGGCAATGTCGGAAGGTTCCAGCTTCACATAGTTGAAGCTGCGATATTCCGGAGCGCGGTATCCTGACTTGGTTGTCTCGAACCAGGCTGCCAGGGTCGCATCATCGGGTGCCTTGATGAGATCGATATTGGCGTTGGTCAGCAGGATGTAATTGATGTCGCGATTCTCGTAGCGATAGGCCTTGATCGCGTCGATCAACACCTTCGGCGCAACGAAGCCGTCGGCGGTTGCGTCGACGATCTGGCTGCGGATGGCGACCTTGGAGCGCTCCTCGATATAGTCATCTTCGCGAAGACCTGCATTGCGCAGCCGCGAGGAGAAGAGCGCGCGATCGAAATTCCCGCCAGAGTTCTTGAAGGCCGGATCATCGGCAATCAACTGCGCCAGGCGGTCTTGAGACAGGCCGAGGTTCATGTCCGCGGCCAGCTGGTCGAGTGCTGCACCCGCAGCAAGCTGCGAGAAGACCTGGGATTCGATCCCGAAGGCACGCGCCTGTTCGGTTGTGAGCTGCATCCCGAACCTGTTGCTCATATCGGCGACCTGCCTCTGATAGGCAAAGGCGAAGTCAGCCGAAGAAACGCTTTGATCGCCAACTGCCACGACAGTGTCGGACGTGTTGCTGAACAAAGACGCCGAGACGCCCCAGACGCCGAAGGACAACACGAGCAGCAGGAGCAAGATCTTGGCAAACAGGGTTTGGGAAGCTTTTCTCAAGAAGACGAGCATCGGGACGCATAAACCTCATTGTAAATCTTCGTCCGGGACGAAGCAGGTTGACTTCCTTAGAACAAAGCTCAGGGGAATTGAAGGCATTGGACGGCGAAATGCGCGGCCATCACGGGGAGTTTGATTGCCGGTGGCGATTTAATCCGGGGACCAGCCGTTCTCCAGAATGAAAGAAGGCCGGACAAAGCCGGCCTTCTTCGATGCTTCGAGATGGACGAATGTCTCAGCGCTCCGAGAGCGCCTTGTAATCGCGCTTCGGCTCACCGGTATACAGCTGACGAGGGCGGCCGATGCGCTGCTGCGGATCCTCGATCATCTCGTTCCACTGCGCGATCCAGCCGACGGTGCGGGCAAGCGCAAAGAGAACGGTGAACATGGTCGTCGGGAATCCGAGCGCACGAAGCGTGATGCCCGAATAGAAGTCGACGTTCGGGTAGAGCTTCTTGTCGATGAAGTAGGGATCGCTGAGCGCGATCTTTTCGAGCTCGAGTGCCACCTTCATGAGCGGATCATCGGCATGGCCGGTCGCTTCGAGGACCTCATACATGGTCTTCTGCATGATCTTGGCGCGCGGGTCGTAGTTCTTGTAGACCCGGTGGCCGAAGCCCATCAGACGGAACGGATCGTTCTTGTCCTTCGCCTTGGCGATGTATTCCGGAATGCGGTCGACCGAGCCGATCTCCATCAGCATGTTAAGGGCTGCCTCATTGGCGCCGCCATGGGCCGGGCCCCAGAGGCAGGCAATGCCGGCCGCGATGCAGGCGAACGGGTTGGCGCCCGACGAGCCGGCAAGACGTACGGTCGAGGTCGAGGCGTTCTGCTCGTGATCGGCATGCAGGATGAAGATGCGGTCCATGGCGCGCGCTAGAACCGGGTTCACCTGGTACTCTTCACAGGGCACGGCAAAGCACATACGCAGGAAGTTCGACGCGTAGTCGAGGTCGTTCTTCGGGTAAACAAAGGGCTGGCCGACGTGATACTTGTAGGCCATGGCCGCGATCGTCGGCATCTTGGCAATCATGCGCAGCGAAGCGACCATGCGCTGATGCGGATCAGTGATGTCGGTCGAGTCGTGATAGAAGGCCGAGAGCGCCCCGACCGTACCGACCATGACCGCCATCGGATGGGCGTCACGGCGATAGCCGGAGAAGAACTTGCTCATCTGCTCATGCACCATGGTGTGGTGCGTGACGCGATAGTCGAAGTCCTTCTTCTGCGCTGCCGTCGGCAGTTCGCCGTATAGAAGCAGGTAGCAGACCTCGAGGAAGTCGCCCTTCTCTGCGAGCTGTTCGATCGGGTAGCCGCGATGCAGTAGCGTGCCTTCGTCGCCGTCGATATAGGTGATTTTGGATTCACAGGATGCCGTGGACGTAAAGCCCGGATCGTAGGTGAACGTACCCGTGTGCTTGTAAAGGGCGCCGATGTCGATGACGTCAGGGCCGATCGTGCCGGCCTTGACGCTCAGGTCGACCGTCTTGTCACCGAGTTTCAAAGTAGCGCTTTTGTCCGTCATGCTGATCCTCCGGAATTGGCGGGAAGGCGTCTTGAAAAAGCCGCCATCGGTTAAGCGTGTGATGTAGCTATATGATACCGAAGTTAATGCCAAGCTATCCAAAGGGCAAATTGTGCGTCGCGAAAACGGCAACAATCGAACCGAACGGTTCTAATCGTTTGAAGCCCGGATAGGCCGCACAACACTGATTCTCTACACGCATTGATTGACGACGATTTTCGCTTATTCTGTCTGCGGATGGGGTCGAGCCGGCCGGGTGTGGCTGATGGCGGAAGTGGCGGGAACGCAAGAGGAAGGGCGCCTCCGGTCCGGTGATATGCCGGTCCGGCTGGACTTGCCTCGGCCACTCGAAAAACGCGCAACGCCCGGCCTGACGACGATCGGTCAAGGCGCTGCCGCCCGCGCCGTTTTGCATCGCATCCTGAGCCGGGTCCGACAGTGTGTCTCAGACGAAAGTCGGCACGGGCATTTTTTCCTGTTTGTGCCCGTCTGGCTCGGTGCGGGTGCTGCAATCTGGTTCTCGGTTGGGCAGCCACCACCGGCATTGTTCCTCGGACTGCTCCTTGCTTGCCTGGCTTTCGCGCTTTCGCGGACGATACGCGACACCGTGGCGCATGTGGTCCTGTGGAGTTTGTGCCTGATCCTTCTCGGCATGCTGATGGCCGAATGGGAGACAAGGCGAGCGTCTACCGTGATCCTTGATCAGCCACTCGTCACTACGGTCACCGGGCTTGTCGAGCGACGGGAGCAGGGCGCTCGCGGTGAATGGCGTTACGTGTTGCGCGTGATCCAGACCGCAGAGCCGAGCATCCGCCGGTCGCCGGCACGAGTGTCCCTTCTGGCCCGAAGCCGGCATGTGCCAGCTGCCATCGGTGAGCAATTGAGCGGCCGCGCCCGTCTGTCACCACCGTCAGGTCCGGCTTTGCCGGGATTGAACGACTTTAGCTTCCAAAGCTACTTCGCCGGCATCGGCGCCGTCGGCTTCTTCCTCGGTCCGCCCCAGGCCAAAACCGCCGCTTCGTTGCAGGGACAAGATCTATGGGCACGCTTCGACGCGTCCCTGTTCTCCCTCAGGGATCGTATTTCAAATCGCATTCGTAGCGTTCTGCCTGGAGATCCCGGCGCCTTCGCGGCCGCGATCATTACCGGCGAACGCCGGTCAATGTCCGAAGAGGCGACCGAGGCGCTGCGCGTTTCGGGTCTCGCCCATATCACCGCGATCTCGGGCCTCAACATGGCGCTTGCCGCCGGCATCTTCTTCGTCGGATTGCGAGGGCTTCTGAGCCTGATGCCAACCTTTTCGCATCGTTTTCCAGTCAAGAAGATAGCGGCCGCAGGCGCATTGCTGGCGACGACCGGCTATGTGCTGATATCCGGCTACCAAGTGTCGGCGCTCCGGGCTTACCTGGTGACCGCGGTTATGCTCGGAGCCGTAGTCTTCGACCGACCCGCTGTCAGCCTCCACAATCTCGCGCTTGCGGCAATCGCAATCCTCGCGGTCCAGCCCTCGACCGTGATGGGGCCGAGTTTCCAGATGTCTTTCGCGGCGACTGCAGCCCTGATTGCCGGTTACGCCGGGTGGAGGGCGAGACCACGCGCGATCCTGCCTCGTGCCCGCTCGCTTGCCATGCGGATTGTGGCGGGGGGGGCGACGTTCATCGGTGGGACACTGGCGACCTCCCTCATCGGCGGTGTCTCGACCGCCATCTTTGCCATCAGCCATTTCCACCGGCTGTCGACCCATGGACTGGAGGCGAACCTCGCTGCCATGCCGCTGATATCGCTGGTCGTGATGCCGTCCGGCTTCATTGCCATGCTGCTCATGCCATTTGGCCTCGACGCGCCATTCTTCTGGGTCATGGGACAGGGCCTGGAAATGGTGCTCATCGTCGCTCACACCGTCTCCGGCTGGGGCGGCGGCTATGTCTTCCCGCGTTTGCCGGCCTGGTTCATGCCCGGCGCAATCGCCGGCATGCTCTTGCTGATGCTCCTCAGAACCCCGATCAGGCATGTCGGCACGGCTCTGATCGTTGCGACGCTCGCTGCTGCCTTCCTTGCCCCACGCCCCCCGGGTAGCGATCTGATGATCAGCGAGGACGCACGGTTGGTCGCGATTCGGGTGGCAAGTGACGGCACGCCCATCTTGGCAATCAACCGGACCCGCCCGGCAGCCTTCATCGTCGATCAATGGCGACCCGTGCTCGGCATCGACGAACCAAGGCGCCCAATCATGCTCGAGACCGCACCCCTGCCGCCAGCGCCAGACTGGCGTACTGCCCAAACCCTGTCTGAGGAGCAGCGCAAGTTGGCAGAGGCTGTTTTTGATGGCCTGCTCGGAGCTGCAGAGACAGAACATTTCACCTGCATAAAGCAGGCTTGCGCCATCAGACTGGAGAACGGCAACGCACTGTTGACGTTGGAGCGTGCGGATCTCATCGGCGCAGCCTGCGATCGCGCTGATATCGTGGTTCTGTCGGCGCGCACGCGCGTCACAGCCTGCCGCTCCGGCGCGCTCCTGATTTCCGAGGCGAGCCTGCGTGCAACCGGCGCAATTGAAATCGCGGGCCTTGACGCCAACTCGCAAGCCATGACGGTCATGTCCGCACTTGACGGACCCTCCAGACCCTGGACGGCACATCGGCTTTACGACTGGCGCAGCGGCTCTTCCGAGACCACGCACGTATTTGCGGGTCCAACTGGCACGGTCGATCAAGACCGGAGCCCGATTAATCAGTGATAGCGGCGAATGAGGCCCACCAGCTTGCCCTGGATCTTGACGCGATCCGGCGGGAAAATGCGCGTTTCATAAGCCGGATTGGCGGCTTCCAGTGCAATCGACGCGCCGCGGCGGCGGAAACGTTTGAGTGTCGCCTCCTCGTCGTCGACCAGCGCCACGATGATGTCACCGGGATTGGCGTTCGAGGCATTGCGAATGATGACCGTATCGCCGTCGAGAATGCCGGCCTCGATCATTGAATCGCCCTTGACCTCTAGCGCATAGTGATCGCCCGCGCCGATCATCTCCGCCGGCACCGTGATGTCGTGGGTGTTGTTCTGAATGGCAGAAATCGGCACACCGGCTGCGATCCGGCCCATCACCGGAACCGAGACGGACGAGCCGTTGTCCTCGACCGGCGGCTTTGTGAGAGCTGGCGCCGGCGGTGTCTTGCCGAGGCTGCCTTCGATCACGCTCGGTGCAAAGCCGCGGCGCGGCTGGATGCTCGGCGAATAGGCTTCCGGAAGCTTGATGACCTCCAGTGCACGTGCCCGGTTTGGCAGGCGACGAATGAAGCCGCGCTCTTCGAGCGCCGTGATCAGGCGGTGGATCCCGGATTTCGATGCGAGGTCCAGCGCATCCTTCATCTCGTCGAAGGACGGCGGAACGCCCGATTCCTTCATCCGCTCGTGGATGAAAAGAAGCAGTTCCTGTTGCTTGCGCGTCAGCATGTGCGGTGCCCTTGAGGTGAAACAAATCCAGAACAGACACTATATGTTCCAGTTGTGTTCCGCAAGTGGATAAATTTTCGTGAAGAACCCGCGATAAAATGCGATAGCCCGGGCCGGAGATCTTGAAACCGTCCGATTTCCAGGTGCTGCAATGTGGCCTGTCGACCTGTGTGAGAGACGGGACAAACCGCCTTCGAGGATACTGTAAATGTTGAAGGATATTGAAAGGCTTGTTCTCGGGAAATCATCATCCGATCTCTCATCGGCGGAGAAAAAGGTTCTGAAGCGGGCACGGGAGCGCCGCACGGTGTCGACCAATGCCGGTGAGGACTTTCTGGCCCATGCGACCTTCGGACAACGACTCGCAGATGGAATCGCGAGAATTGGAGGCTCCTGGGGTTTCATCATCGGCTTCATGCTGTTTCTGGCCGCCTGGATCGTCCTGAATACGGTGATTTTGGTGACGGACGCCCTCGATCCGTATCCATTCATCTTCCTGAACTTGATCCTGTCGATGCTTGCCGCCGTTCAGGCGCCGATCATCATGATGAGTCAGAACCGCCAGGCGGAGCGCGATCGCTTCATGGCGGCGAAGGACTACGAGATCAATCTCAAAGCAGAGATCGAGGTGTTGGCTCTGCATCATAAGATCGACGAGCAGGTGTTGAAGGAATTGCGCGAAACCCGCGAGCAGATTGATGCCTTGCGCCAGGCGGTCGAGGGCCTTTCAAGTCAGGCGTCCAATTCTCAGAATTGATGCAGAAATCGAGAGAAAACATGTCCGATTCCATTACCTCACCCCGCGCCATCGACCATCTCGTATTGCCGATCGTCGATCTCGAAACCGCCCGCGAGCGACTCGGCCGTCTAGGCTTCACTATTGCGGCAGATGCTCGCCATCCGTTCGGCACCGAGAATGCCTGTGTGTTCTTCGCTGATGACACCTATCTGGAGCCGCTGGCTATCGGCAGCCGGGAGGACTGTCTGGAGGCTGCGCGCGAGGGCAATGTCTTTGTCGCTCGCGATCAGGCCTTCCGCTTTCGGCGCGGCGAGGGGCTCTCCGCCATCGTCGTGAAGACGGAGGATGCATTGGCCGACGATGCGGCCTACCGCGAGGACGGGATGAGCGCTGGCCCTGTGCTCGATTTCGCGCGCCAGTTTCGTTTTCCGGATGGCCGAACCGCGGAGGGGGCTTTCCGACTCGCCTTTGCAGCAGATCTCCGTGCGCCTGATTTTTTCGCCTTCGCCTGTCAGCGCATCAACCCGCTCCCCGCCGATCGGGGCCGCTTGCTCGTACACGCCAACGGCGCGACAGGGCTCCGGCGCGTGGTGCTGGTCGAAGAGAACCCGAGCGACTTCCAATATCTTCTGGAAACAGTCCTTGATCAGCGGGATGTCACCGCCCATTCCTTCGGGCTCTCGATTCAGACCGCCAACGTCGCCGTCGACGTGCTGACACCGGAGGGTTTCCGGCTTCACTTCGGGCAGGACATGACTGTCTCGGAACGAGGCCTCGTCGGGGCAGCCGTGGTTTTCGCGGTTGACGATCTCGGCGTGACAGAAGCCTGCCTCGCTGCTAAGGGCGTCACCTATCAAAAAATGGGCGCGCGCCTCGTCGTTGCGCCGGAAAAGGGGCAGGGGGTAACCTTTGCCTTCGAGGAGTTCAAATGAGCGTTTCTCCCAATTCGGAAGTCGTCGTTGGCGAAGGTGCGGCCAAGGCCGTCTTCTCTCAGAAGGGCCGTTTCGCCTTGATCGCTGGCCCCTGCCAGATGGAAAGCCGTGACCACGCCTTCACGATCGCCGGTCAACTCGTCGAGCTTTGCAAGGATCTCGGTCTCGGCCTGGTCTACAAGTCTTCCTTTGACAAGGCGAACCGCACCTCGCTGTCTGCCCAGCGCGGCATTGGCCTCGAAACGGCGATGGAAGTCTTTGCCGACATCAAGAAGGAGTTCGGCGTTCCGGTGCTCACCGACATCCACACGGAAGAGCAGTGCGCCGCAGTCGCCCCGACGGTCGATGTCCTGCAGATCCCGGCCTTTCTCTGCCGCCAAACGGACTTGCTTGTTGCTGCCGCCAAGACCGGCCGCGTCATCAACGTCAAGAAGGGCCAGTTCCTCGCGCCCTGGGATATGAAGAATGTCCTGAACAAGATCACCGGCTCTGGCAATCCGAACGTTCTCCTCTGCGAACGTGGCGCCTCCTTCGGCTACAACACGCTGGTGTCCGACATGCGCTCGCTGCCGATCATGGCCGCCATGGGCGCGCCCGTGGTGTTTGACGCGACCCATTCCGTCCAGCAGCCGGGCGGGCAGGGCGGCTCGTCTGGCGGCCAGCGTGAATTCGTCGAGACGCTGGCGCGTGCAGCCGTTGCGGTCGGTGTTGGTGGCCTCTTCATCGAGACGCATCAAGACCCGGACAACGCCCCCTCCGACGGCCCGAACATGGTCAAGATCACAGACATGCGTCGTCTGCTCGAAAAGCTGATCGCCTTTGACGATATCGCCAAGGCTGCTTGAGCCTCTCTGGCGGCGCTTTAATCGGTTGAACTGGAAGCGCCACCAATCATTGTGATTTAAATCGATTAGATTTGGTTCATTTCGCGTCCTATCCGTCATTGTATTTTCCCGATCATCGGATAAGAGAGGATAACTCACAGGCGGGTCCGGTGGCTTATGCCCGGTGATCGGCCTCCGGAGCCTTGTCCAATTTCCGTCTACAGGGAGCGAACATGACAGCCATCACCGACATCATCGGCCGCGAGATTCTCGACAGCCGTGGCAACCCGACCGTCGAAGTCGACGTCTATCTCGAAGATGGCAGCATGGGCCGCGCAGCTGTTCCCTCGGGCGCATCGACCGGCGCGCATGAGGCCGTCGAACTGCGTGACGGTGGCTCGCGCTATCTCGGCAAGGGCGTCGAAAAGGCGGTCGAAGCGGTCAACGGCGAAATCTACGATGCGATCGGCGGTCACGATGCCGAGAACCAGATCCAGATCGACAATCTGATGATCCAGCTCGACGGCACGCCGAACAAGGCCCGCCTCGGCGCCAATGCCATCCTCGGCGTATCGCTCGCCGTTGCAAAGGCTGCCGCGCAGTCCTCGGGCTTGCCGCTCTATCGTTACGTTGGCGGCCCGAACGCCCATGTCCTGCCGGTCCCGATGATGAACATCATCAACGGCGGCGCGCATGCCGACAATCCGATCGACTTCCAGGAATTCATGATCGTTCCGGTTGGCGCCGAAACCATCCGCGATGCAGTCCGCATGGGCTCAGAAGTCTTCCACACGTTGAAGAAGCAGCTTGCCGCCGACGGCCACAACACCAATGTCGGTGACGAGGGCGGCTTCGCCCCGGGTCTGGCATCTGCTCCTGCCGCTCTCGATTTCATCATGAAGTCGATCGAAAAGGCCGGCTATCGTCCGGGCGAAGACATGCACATCGCGCTCGATTGTGCCTCGACCGAATTCTTCAAGGACGGCAAATACGTTCTGGAAGGTGAAGGCCGCACGCTTGAGCCGGAAGCCATGGCCGAATACCTTGCCGAGCTAGCTGCCAAGTACCCGATCTTTTCGATCGAAGACGGTATGGCCGAAGACGACTGGGACGGCTGGAAAGCACTTACCGACAAGGTCGGCAAGAAGATCCAGCTCGTCGGCGACGACCTCTTCGTTACCAATTCGGCCCGTCTGCGTGACGGCATCAAGATGGGCGTAGCCAACTCCATTCTGGTCAAGGTCAATCAGATCGGTTCGCTGTCGGAAACCCTCGACGCCGTCTCGACCGCGCACCGCGCAGCCTACACGGCCGTCATGTCGCACCGCTCGGGCGAAACCGAGGATTCGACGATTGCCGATCTCGCGGTTGCCACCAACTGCGGCCAGATCAAGACCGGCTCGCTCGCCCGCTCGGACCGCACCGCAAAGTACAACCAGCTGATCCGCATCGAGGAAGAGCTCGGACCGCAGGCCGTATATGCCGGCACATCGATCCTGCGCGGCTGATCTCGGCCTAGTTCCTGCGAAGCCCGTGCCGGTTCCCCGGCGCGGGCTTTTTCTTTTTGCGCTGCGATTAGGGTCAACGGTCGGTTAAGATCTGACGGTTACTCTTGCGACAAGTTTCGCGTTTCAGGGCATTTGTCGGCATGTGGACCAGGCATCACAAGAAGAAGAAATACGGCCGTCTCATTCTTCCCGCTATCACCGTCGCTTTCCTGTCCTATTTCGGCTACCATTCCATTCATGGTGATTACGGCCTGAGGGCAGGGCAAGCATTCGAGCGTATCCGGCAGGAGCGTGCATCGGTGCTCGAAGCGCTCGTGGCGCAGCGCACTGTCCTCGAAAAGGATGTCCGCCTCATGAGTGACGGCTCACTCGATGAGGATATCATCGACGAAAAGGCGCGCTATCAGCTGAACATGTCGCGCCCCGATGAAATCGTGATCTTCAATACCTATTTCTGATTAACCTGAAACTGGTTAATCGCAAATTTTTTATTTATTACAGTTGCTTGCGACGAATGTGAGCCATGCATTTATGGCATTGCCGCCGTCCTCTTTCTTCCCTATTCTGTGTCCAACTCTGGACCATAATAAACCCATGGGAGGGATGCATGGCGCCTCGCAAGCCATCAGCTGCCAACGGTCGGAAGTCTTCGACCAAGTCGGCCGGCAAGGAATTCACCGGAAAAAACACGCCTGAATTTGGCGCAGACGAAGAGCTTCACGCCTATCGTGAAATGCTTCTCATTCGCCGTTTTGAAGAAAAGGCCGGGCAGCTCTATGGCATGGGCTTCATTGGCGGTTTCTGTCACCTCTATATCGGCCAGGAGGCTGTCGTTGTCGGCATGCAGATGGCGCAGAAGGAGGGTGATCAGGTTATCACTGCTTACCGCGACCATGGACACATGCTGGCAGCCGGCTTGAGCGCACGCGGTGTTATGGCCGAGCTCACCGGTCGCCGCAGCGGCCTGTCGAAGGGTAAGGGCGGCTCCATGCACATGTTCTCGAAAGAGAAGCATTTCTACGGTGGCCACGGCATCGTCGGCGCGCAGGTTTCGCTCGGAACCGGTCTTGCCTTCGCCAATAAGTATCGCGGCAATGACAATGTTGCAGTTGCCTATTTCGGAGACGGTGCTGCAAACCAGGGTCAGGTCTACGAGAGCTTCAACATGGCGGCCCTTTGGCAGCTGCCGATCATCTACATCGTCGAGAACAACCGTTACGCCATGGGCACCTCCACCGCGCGCGCCACGGCGCAGTCGAACTACTCGCTGCGCGGCTCCGGCTTCGGCATTCCCGGAGTCCAGGTTGACGGTATGGATGTGCGCGCGGTGAAGGCAGCCGCCGACGAGGCGCTGGAGCATTGCCGTTCCGGCAAGGGGCCGATCATTCTGGAAATGCTGACCTATCGCTATCGCGGCCACTCGATGTCCGACCCGGCGAAGTATCGCTCGAAGGAAGAAGTGCAGAAGATGCGGTCGGAGCAGGATCCGATCGAACAGGTCAAGGCTCGTCTCCTCGAGAATGGCTGGGCCTCAGAAGACCAGCTCAAGGCGATTGACAAGGACGTGCGCGACATCGTCGCAGACAGTGCCGACTTCGCCCAGGCCGATCCGGAGCCGGATGTATCCGAGCTCTACACCGACATTGTTCTGTAATCGGGGAGGGAACCCATGCCGATCGAAATTTTGATGCCCGCCCTTTCTCCGACGATGGAAGAAGGCACGCTTTCCAAGTGGATCAAGCAGGAAGGCGACACAGTGAAGTCCGGCGACGTGATCGCCGAGATCGAAACCGACAAGGCGACCATGGAAGTGGAGGCCGTTGATGAAGGTGTGCTCGGAAAGCTGCTGATTGCGGCTGGTACCGAGAACGTCAAGGTCAACACGCCGATCGCCGTTCTGCTTCAGGATGGTGAAAGTGCAGATGCGGTGCCAGCGCCAAAGAAGGCTGATGCCGATACGCCGGCTGCCGCAGCCGGTGACGCCGGCGGCAAGGCCCGTGCTGCCGCCGATGAGCCTGCATCCTCCGCAGACAGCAAGGTTCCGGCCGCTCCAAAGGTCGAAGTGGCTTCCGATCCGGACATTCCGGCCGGTACCGAAATGGTGACGATGACAGTGCGTGAAGCGCTGCGCGAGGCCATGGCCGAGGAAATGCGCGCCAACCCGGATGTCTTCATCATGGGTGAGGAAGTCGCTGAATATCAAGGCGCCTACAAGATCACGCAGGGGCTGCTGCAGGAATTCGGCGCCAAGCGCGTAGTGGACACCCCGATTACCGAGCATGGCTTCGCCGGCGTCGGTGTGGGTGCAGCTATGGCCGGGTTGAAGCCGATCGTGGAGTTCATGACCTTCAACTTCGCGATGCAGGCGATCGACCACATCATCAACTCGGCCGCCAAGACGCTCTATATGTCCGGTGGTCAGATGGGTGCGCCGATCGTGTTCCGTGGTCCGAACGGTGCAGCGGCTCGCGTTGGTGCCCAGCACAGCCAGGATTATGCCGCCTGGTATAGCCAGATCCCGGGCCTGAAAGTCGTGATGCCCTACACGGCAGCCGACGCCAAGGGGTTGTTGAAGGCTTCGATCCGCGATCCGAACCCGGTCATCTTCCTGGAAAACGAGATCCTCTACGGTCATTCCTTTGAAGTGCCTAAGATGGATGATTTCGTTCTGCCCATCGGCAAGGCGCGCATCCACAAGACCGGCAAGGACGCCACGATCGTTTCCTTCGGTATCGGAATGACCTATTCTGTCAAAGCCGTTGAGGAGCTGGCTAAGGAAGGAATCGACGTCGAGCTGATCGATCTCAGGACCATCCGTCCGATGGACCTGCCGACCGTCATCGAATTGGTCAAGAAGACCGGTCGCCTCGTCACCGTCGAGGAAGGCTTCCCGCAGTCCTCCGTCGGTGATTTCATTTCCAACACCGTACAGCGCGAAGCTTTCGACTATCTCGATGCCCCGGTCATCACGATCGCTGGCAAGGATGTGCCGATGCCATACGCGGCAAACCTCGAAAAGCTCGCTCTGCCGACTGTCGGCGAAGTGGTCCAGGCGGTCAAAGCCGTCTGCTACAAGTAAGGGGGGAAGGTCATGCCTATCAATATCACCATGCCGGCTCTCTCTCCGACCATGGAAGAGGGCAATCTGGCGAAGTGGCTGGTCAAGGAAGGCGACAAGGTCAAGTCCGGCGACGTGATCGCCGAGATCGAGACCGACAAGGCGACCATGGAAGTGGAAGCCGTCGATGAAGGCACCGTCGCGAAGATTGTTGTTCCCGCCGGCACTGAGGCCGTGAAGGTCAATGCACTGATTGCGATCCTGGCTGAGGAAGGCGAGGACGTAGCGGCCGCTGCTGCTGGTGGCGGTTCGCCCGCACCGAAGGCTGAGGCGGCTCCTGCCCCTAAGGCTGAAGCAGCTCCTGCGCCTGCCGCGGCACCAGCTGCAGCGCCGGCTCCCGCAGCCGCATCTGCGGCACCTGCTGCCTCGACCGGTGAGCGCGTCTTCGCTTCGCCGCTCGCCCGTCGCCTCGCCAAGGAAGCCGGTCTCGACTTGAAGGCAGTCTCTGGCTCCGGTCCGAAGGGCCGCGTGGTCAAGAGCGACGTCGAAAAGGCCGTCAGCACCGGTGGTGCTAAGGCCGCTCCGGCAGCAGCTGCTTCGACGGCCGCGCCTTCCCCGGTTATGGCCAAGGGTGCTTCGGAAGAAGCCGTTCTCAAGAACTTCGCCGAAGGCTCCTACGAGCTCGTGCCGCATGACGGCATGCGCAAGACGATCGCCAAGCGCCTGCAGGAATCCAAGCAGACCATCCCGCACTTCTACGTTTCCGTGGATTGCGAGCTGGATGCGCTGCTGGCACTTCGCGCCCAGCTGAACGCGGCCGCGCCTGAAAAGGACGGCAAGCCGGCCTACAAGCTCTCGGTCAACGACATGGTGATCAAGGCTCTGGCCCTCGCACTGCGCGACGTGCCGGATGCCAACGTCTCCTGGACCGACACCAACATGGTCAAGCACAAGCATGCCGATGTCGGCGTGGCTGTCTCGATCCCCGGCGGCCTGATCACCCCGATCATTCGCAAGGCCGAGGAGAAGAGCCTGTCCACCATCTCCAACGAGATGAAGGACCTCGGCAAGCGCGCCAAGGACCGCAAGCTGAAGCCTGAGGAATACCAGGGCGGCACGACGGCCGTGTCCAACATGGGCATGATGGGCGTGAAGAGCTTCTCGGCCGTGGTCAATCCGCCGCATGCGACGATCCTTGCGGTCGGTGCCGGCGAAGAGCGGGTCGTCGTGAAGAAGGGCGAGATGAAGGTAGCGAACGTCATGACCGTGACGCTCTCGACCGATCATCGCTGCGTCGACGGCGCACTCGGTGCGGAACTGCTGGGCGCCTTCAAGCGCTACATCGAAAATCCGATGGGCATGCTGGTCTGATCCGGGGCGGTGCGATGAAAACCGTTCTCGCTTACGGTGACAGCCTGACATGGGGATACGACCCGGTAAGCCTGGGGCGCCATGCCTATGAGGACCGCTGGACGAGTGTCTTGCAAAAGGCGCTCGGTCATGGGGTCCGGGTGATCGCCGAGGGCTTGAACGGTCGTACTACCGCCTATGATGACCATCTGGGTGACTGCGAGCGCAATGGCGTAAAGCTGCTGCCGACGATACTCGCGACGCACAAGCCGATCGATCTCGTTGTTATCATGCTGGGGACGAACGACCTCAAGCGTGGCATCCAGGGAACGGCAATCGGCGCGACCAGTGGCGTGAAGCGTCTGGTCAAGCAGGTGCAGAAGCACGACTGGGGTTTCGAGTTCGAAGAGCCGGAGATCTTGATCGTCGCGCCCCCTGCAATCCGCGAGACGGCTAATTCGGTGTTCGGTGCCATGTTCAACCACTCGGTGGAAGAAGGCGCCATGCTGGCCAGCATGTATCGTGACGCGGCGGACGAAGCCGGGTGTGCCTTTTTCGATGCTGGATCGGTCGCAGAAACCACGCCGCTCGACGGCATCCATCTGGACGCTGAAAATACCCGTGCGATCGGACGTGGCCTGGAGCCGATCGTCCGGATGATGCTCGGGCTTTGAAAAATGCCGTGGCCTGCTTCCTCTGGCAGGCCGCGTTGATCAAAATCAAGGAGGTCTTGTGCGCTGCGTCTAACCTGACCCCATCAACCCCGACAAGAGGAGATGGGATCATGTCGAACACACCGCACGAACTGGCAGTGGAATTCCCGGAACACGTCGCGCTGATGCGTCATCTGAAGGAAACGGATGGTCATTTTGCGAGATTGTTCGAAGCCTATCATGAGGTGAACCGGGCCATCCATCGCGCCGAAACCGATATCGAGCCTGCAGACGACTTTCACATCGTGGAAATGCGCAAGAAGCGGATGCAGCTCAAGGATGAAATTTACGGGATGCTGGTTCGTCACGAACCGGAAGCCGAGACACCCGCAGCCTGAGGGTTTCGCTTCCAGTCCCGAAACGGGCCTCCGCTTGAGCGGGGGCTCGCAGGAAACCGAGGAGTGGAAGCACCCATGTCGAATGCTTACGACGTCATCATCATCGGCTCCGGCCCCGGCGGTTATGTTACCGCCATCCGTGCAGCCCAGCTTGGACTGAAAACCGCGATCGTCGAGCGCGAGCATTTGGGCGGTATCTGCCTCAACTGGGGCTGCATCCCGACCAAGGCGCTACTGCGCTCGGCCGAGATCCTCGATCATGCCAATCATGCGAAATCCTATGGCCTGACGCTGAACGGTACGATGACCGCTGATGTCAAGGACGTGGTTGCCCGCTCGCGCGGCGTCTCCGCCCGCCTCAATGGTGGCATCGGATTCCTGATGAAGAAGAACAAGATCGACGTCATCTGGGGCGAAGCCAAACTGACGAAGCCCGGCGAAATCGTCGTCGGCAAGATGACAAAGCCCGTCGTCGAGCCACAGAACCCGGTTCCGAAGGGTGTGCTGGGTGAGGGCACCTACACCGCCAAGCACATCATCGTGGCAACCGGTGCCCGCCCGCGTGCGCTGCCCGGCATCGAGCCGGATGGCAAGCTGATCTGGACTTATTTCGAGGCGATGAAGCCCGACTTCATGCCGAAGTCTCTTGTTGTCATGGGCTCGGGCGCCATCGGCATCGAATTCGCTTCCTTCTACCGCTCCATGGGCGTCGACGTCACCGTTGTCGAACTGATGGCCAACATCATGCCGGTCGAGGACGTGGAAATCTCCACCTTCGCCCGCAAGCAGCTGGAAAAGCGCGGCCTCAAGATCATCACCGAAGCCAAGGTCTCGAAGGTCGAAAAGGGTGCAAACTCCATCACTGCCCATGTCGAGACCAAGGACGGCAAGGTCCAGACCATCACTGCTGACCGCCTGATCTCGGCCGTCGGCGTTCAGGGCAACATCGAGAACCTCGGTCTCGAGACCCTTGGCGTGAAGACCGATCGCGGCTGCATCGTCATCGACGGCTATGGCAAGACTAATGTGCCGGGCCTCTATGCGATCGGCGACGTCGCCGGCCCGCCGATGCTCGCCCACAAGGCCGAGCATGAGGGCGTGATCTGCATCGAGAAGATCGCCGGTGTTCCGGGCGTTCACCCGATGGACAAGGCCAAGATCCCGGGCTGCACCTATTGCAACCCGCAGGTCGCCTCCGTCGGTCTGACGGAAGCCAAGGCGAAAGAGCAGGGCCGCGAGATCCGTGTCGGCCGCTACAATTTCAACGCCAACGGCAAGGCGATCGCGCTCGGCGAAGATCAGGGCATGATCAAGACGATCTTCGACAAGAAGACCGGCGAACTGTTGGGTGCCCACATGGTCGGCGCGGAAGTGACCGAACTCATCCAGGGTTTCGTCGTCGCGATGAACCTCGAAACGACGGAAGAGGAGCTGATGCACACGATCTTCCCGCATCCGACGCTGTCGGAAATGATGAAGGAAAGCGTGCTCGACGCCTACGGCCGGGTATTGAACGCCTAAAGCCCGGTTGTGAAAGGCGACCTTGCCGCCTATATGGGCGGCATGGTCAAACCAGATGCTTGAAAGGATAACGCCGTGGCGGGTTTCGAAGTCGGTATCATCGCGACGATCTTCTTCGGCGGTCTTGCGGGCTGGCTGGCCGGCAAGCTCATGGACATGCGCTTCGGCGTCTTCATGAATATCGTGATTGGCATCGTCGGCGCGGCAATCGCAGCCGCGATCTTCCGTCGTCTCGGCATTTTTGTCGAAGGTGACTGGCTGGGCTATCTGATCACCAGTTTCGTTGGCGCCAGCCTCCTTCTCTTCATTGCCCGGCTTGTCCGGCGGTAATCTCGATTAGCCGCTCCAGCGGCTGGATAGGGTTTCGACCATGGTCACCATTCTCGACAGGACCAATCTTTCGAACGCGGCACCCCTGGTGCCTGCAGACGAGAAGCGCATCCGCCACCCGGAAAAGGCCCATAAGCCTGACACCGAAGTACTGCGCAAGCCGGAATGGATCCGCGTCAAGGCACCGACCTCGAAGGGCTATCATGAGACCCGCGAGCTGGTGCGTTCCCACAAGCTGGTAACGGTCTGCGAGGAAGCCGGCTGCCCGAATATCGGCGAGTGCTGGGACAAGAAGCACGCCACCTTCATGATCATGGGCGAGATCTGCACCCGCGCCTGCGCCTTCTGCAACGTCGCGACCGGCAAGCCGAACCCGCTGGACCTCGATGAGCCGGCCAATGTCGCCAAGGCCGTCCGCCAGATGGGACTTCAGCACGTTGTCATCACCTCCGTCGACCGTGACGATCTCGCTGATGGCGGTGCCGAACATTTCGAAAAGGTGATCTGGGCGATCCGCGAAGCATCGCCTGAGACGACGATTGAAATTCTGACGCCTGACTTCCTCAAGAAACCCGGTGCGCTGGAGCGCGTTGTCGCGGCGAAGCCCGACGTTTTCAATCACAACATGGAAACCGTGCCGGGCAACTACCTGACCGTCCGTCCGGGCGCGCGCTACTTCCACTCAGTGCGTCTGTTGCAGCGGGTGAAGGAACTTGATCCGACCATGTTCACCAAGTCGGGCATCATGGTCGGCCTCGGCGAAGAGCGCAACGAGGTCCTGCAGTTGATGGACGACCTGCGCTCCGCCGACGTCGACTTCCTGACCATCGGCCAGTATCTCCAGCCTACCCGCAAGCACCACAAGGTCGAGCGCTTCGTCACGCCGGAAGAGTTCAAGTCCTACGAGGACATCGCCTACACTAAGGGCTTCCTGATGGTCTCGTCGAGCCCACTGACCCGGTCCTCGCACCATGCCGGCGATGACTTCGCGCGGCTGAAGGCGGCGCGGGAGAAGCTGCAACTGGTTCGTACCTAGGCTGCCCTGTCGGTTTGGGTGAAATCGTGATACGAGATTTCAAAGACAAACTGACGGAGGAGCTTTTCAGAACATCGAACGTCCGAGGATTTCCGCCAGACGTAAACGAGCGTGCCCGGCGAAAGCTGATGGCGATACACGCAGCTCATGTCCTTTCGGATTTGCGCGTGCCACCGAGCAATCGGCTTGAAGCGCTCAAGGGAAATCGCGAGGGACAGCATTCGATCCGCATCAATGATCAGTGGCGGATCTGCTTCCGATGGGCCAACGGGGACGCGTTTGATGTGGAAGTGTGCGACTATCACTGAGGTGCGCGATGCTGCATGTGACTGAAGAACCAATCCATCCCGGTTGCGTGTTGTTTGACGACTTCATCGCTGACTTCGGCCTGACATTTGACCAGGTTGCCACTGACACCGGTATCGAAAGGGCTGCGCTCGAGGGCCTGCAAAATGGCCATGGTGCGATAACGGCCGAGATTGCTCTGCGGCTGGCCCGCTATTTTTCGACCACACCGGAGTTCTGGCTCAATCTTCAGCGCACCTACGACCTCGCCCTGGCCAGCAAAACAGCGACCGGGATCGACCAGATCAGGCCTGTTGCGGCAGCTTGACGGACTGCTCCAAATGCGTGAACTGGAGTCGTTTAGTGCTGCTGCACAGGCCCTGCGCCAAGCCCGCCGCATCTGCGTGATTGGATCGTCTGGCAGCGGAAAAAGCACTCTGTCGCAGAAGCTCGCGAGCGCTCTGGGCCTGAGCTATGTCTCCCTGGACAGGGATGTGCGCTGGCTGCCCGGTTGGCAGGAGCGTAGCAGGCAGGAGCAGCGTGAGCGACTGGGTGCCTTTGTCGCCGGCGACGCTTGGGTCATCGACGGCAGTGGTTCGTCATCATTCGATATCAGGCTGCCGCGCACCGATCTTATCGTGTGGCTGCGACTTCCGAGATGGAAATGTCTGCTGGGCGTTGCAAAGAGGGTCTATCGTTTCAGGGGGTACGGTACGGCCGGACATGGCTGAGGGTTGCCGCGAACCCTTACCCGATCACGATTTCCTCTCTTACATCTGGAACTTCGAGCGCCGCTATGCCCCGTGGATCATCCAGGACATCGAGCGTCACGGACCGAACGTGCCCGTAGTTACACTCAAATCCCATGGCGAAATGGCGCACCTGCTTGATCTTGCGGGGCTTCCTCATTAAGTCGCAGGCATGCCACAGTTCGAAACCCGCCGCCTCGTCAAGCACTCACCCGAACGTATGTACGCTCTCGTCGCCGACGTCGAGCGCTACCCGGAATTTTTGCCGCTATGCGAGGCGCTGAGCATTCGCTCGCGCCGCGAACGCGACGGCAAGGAACTGCTGCTCGCCGACATGACCGTGGGCTACAAGGCGATCCGCGAGACCTTCACGACGCAGGTTCTGCTGACGGCAGCCGAGCGCGCCATCGAT
>JBJIOA010000002.1:0-513235 GCA_045377275.1 Allorhizobium sp.
GGATTTCTCTAGAGCGAAGGACTTCGTCGCTAGCAGCGCCGCCGCCCTCGTCAGTGAGCGGATGTATAGATTCGCTTCTCCGAGCAGTCAACAGCCTTCTTCGAGAAAATCTAAGAAAATCGACAAGCCGCTGAAATTGCTACGTCTTTCAGAGGCGGTGTGTTTGATAGCCCGCGCACCCCAGCGTTTGACGCCCGTTTTGCCTCTAGATACCCGCCCAATCCCCGCCCATGGCATCTCTCTGACCGCGCCATGCCCCCCCCCCCGCATAGGTGCGCGCCCTCGTGTGTGCGTACGCGTGCCGCGCAATTTCCATATTTGCCTGATCTTAAGGCGGCCGTCCGCCGCGATTTGACGGGTCGGGCCAAAACATGAGACATGAAGACGTGATCCAGTCGAAGAACCGGCCAGGGCCCTGCCCTTACGCCACAGACCAGAAGACGGCATGACGACAGACCGCGACCTGATGCGCTCGCTTGGAGGCGAGCCTCCGATCCTGGCCGACGGTCTTCGTGCGCCCGACCGCCGGGAGATCTCCCTGCGCTGGCTTTCGGGTACCTTCCTGACCGGCATCACCTCCTGCATTCTGATGGGCGTTGCATTGTTTGCAGCCCTAGACGGCCGCCAGCAGCTCGCGATCCCGGCCGAGGCCTTTGCCGTCGTACCGCCAGATCCGAATGAAGGTGCGGACGAGGAAACCATGCGCGGCGACAGGATCTTCGCCCCCAAGATCGCGGCTCGCCCGGTCGACAAGGCCATCCTCGACGTCCCCACCGTTTTTAGGGATGGCGAGCGCGAAGTTGTCCGCAAGCTGCCCTTTGCCCATGTGAAAATGGTACTGGCCGCTGACTATGCTATTCAGGAGCGCTATCCGCGCTTTGACCCGCTGGCGATCTTCGCCACCGATGACACGCCCCCGGCGGTCGCCAATCGAGCCGGCTCGCTCTATGGTTCGGATGTCGAATCCGAGGTCATCTTGAAATCGACTCCCTTTCCGACGGTTCCCGATAAACCGCTGGCTGGCGAAATGACCTTCGATGAGGTCGAGGAAAATGTCCGCTCGAACGGCTCCGTGCTGACCGACGGCAATGCCCAGGTCGCAGCACTCTACTACATCGACCCGCGCCGCTTCGACGCTGAGGATAACGGTTTGGATCTCTCCGTCGGCGTGACCGCACGTATCGTCGAAGAGAACATGAGCGTCGCCGAACCGGAAATCATTACTCCGATGACCCCGGAATATGCCGACGACATACTGCCGGTCAGACGGCCGCAATCCGTAGCCGCGCTCATGCAGGCCGCCGGTTACCCTGAAACAAAGGCCGAGGATGTCGGAAGGGCACTGGCGCCTTTTATGAATGGCGACGAACTCGTCGAGGGCGACGTGATCCGCGTCGGACTCCTGCAGCGTGGCGACGAGGTACGCCTCGTTCGTTTCTCGCTGTACCACCGCGCCGATCATATCGTGACGATGGCCGTCAATGATGTCGGTCGCCTTGTGGAGGGCGCCGAACCGCCGGAACTGGATGCCGTGGCAGGTGCCTTCGAAACCTCGCAGCCTGCCCTGATGTCCGGCCGCGATCTGCCGCGCGTCTATGACGGCATCTACCGCGCCGCCCTGTCCTACGGGATGAACCAGGATCTGACCGCCCAGGTCATCCGGCTTCTCGCCGCCAATGTCGATTTCCAGGCGCAGCTGAAGCCGACCGACATGCTCGAAGCCGTCTTCTCCGTCACCGACGATGAAGGCCGGGCGACGGAGGACAGTGAACTCCTCTATGTGCGCGCCCGCTTCGGCGACTCGATCACCCAGTTCTACCGTTTCCAGGATCCCGAAGACGGATCGGTCGACTATTTCGACGAAAACGGCAAATCGATCCGTCAGTTCCTGCTGAGAAACCCCGTGCCCAACGGCCGCTTCACCTCCGGCTTCGGCATGCGTCGCCATCCGATCCTCGGTTATTCGCGCATGCATACCGGCGTCGACTGGGCAGCCCCGCGCGGCACGCCGATCATTTCCGCCGGAAATGGTGTCGTCGAGAAAGCCGGCTGGGCATCCGGTTACGGCAACCAGACGCTGATCCGTCATGCCAATGGCTATGTCACCTCCTACAATCACCAGAGCGGCATCGCCAAGGGAATCACGCCGGGCGCCAAGGTCAAGCAGGGCCAGGTGATCGGCTTCGTCGGCTCGACCGGCGCATCGACCGGCTCCCATCTGCATTACGAACTGATCGTCAACGGCACGAAAGTCGATGCGATGAAGGTCCGCCTTCCCGGCGGCAAGGCGCTGGAAGGCGCAGCACTTGCCGCCTTCCAGCAGGAACGCCAGCGTATCGATACCTTGCTGCAGACAGGTGGGCGCCCGGCTCAGGTCGCGAGCCGGTGAATCGAACAGCTGGCGCGTCGGACAAACGAAAAACGGCGGCCCGCAAGGACCGCCGTTTTGATTTGTGGGCGAAGCAATTTGGCTTAAGCCGCAGCGCTCACCGAAGCCTTGGGCGAGATCAACAGCCGGTCACTGCCCGCCTCGATCGTCACATCGGATCCGTCCAGCACCTGACCGGACAGGATCTGCTCGGCAAGCGGGTCCTGCAGGTATTTCTGGATGACCCGCTTCAGCGGACGAGCACCATAGACCGGGTCGTAACCCTTGTCGGCGAGCCAGGCGCGTGCGTCCGGGGCGAGATCGATGCGGATCTTGCGCTCCGATAGCAGCGACAATAGCCGCTTCATCTGGATATCGACGATCGCGCCCATCTCCGTCCGACGCAACCGGTGGAAGAGGATGATCTCATCGACACGGTTGAGGAATTCCGGTCGGAACGAGGCCTTGACCACGTCCATCACCTGCTCACGAACCTGGTCGACATCCTGATCCTCGCCGAGGCTGGTCAGATAATCGGCCCCGAGGTTCGAGGTCATGATGATGATCGTGTTCTTGAAGTCGACCGTCCGGCCCTGCCCATCCGTCAGACGCCCATCATCGAGCACCTGAAGGAGAACGTTGAAAACGTCAGGATGCGCCTTCTCGATCTCATCGAACAGCACGACCTGGTAGGGCTTGCGCCGCACCGCTTCCGTCAGCGCCCCGCCTTCCTCGTAACCGACATAGCCCGGAGGCGCGCCGATCAGCCGGGCGACCGAGTGCTTCTCCATGTATTCCGACATGTCGAGGCGGACCATGGCCGCCTCGTCATCGAACAGGAAACGCGCCAGCGACTTGGTGAGCTCGGTCTTGCCGACGCCCGTCGGTCCGAGGAAGATGAACGAGCCGATCGGCCGGTTCGGATCCTGCAGGCCGGCACGCGCACGGCGCACCGCGCGCGACACGGCTTGCACCGCATCACCCTGACCGACGACCGATTTCGCCAGATCGTCCTCCATTCGAAGCAGCTTGTCGCGCTCGCCTTCCAGCATCTTGTCGACAGGGATACCGGTCCAGCGCGAGACGACATGGGCAATACCGTCGGGATTGACCACCTCCTGCACCATGTTGCCGGCGGCCGAACCATCCTGCGCTTCGGCATCCACCAGCTCCTTTTCGAGCTTCGGGATCACACCATAGGCGAGTTCGCCGGCGCGCTGGAATTCACCCTGACGCTGGGCGATCGCAAGCTCGTTGCGAGCTTCGTCGAGCTGCCGCTTGAGATCGGCGGCAAGGCCGAGCTTCTGCTTTTCCGACTGCCAGCGAGCGGTCAGGGCATCCGCCTCTTCCTCGAGCGAGGTGAGCTCGGTTTCAAGACGCGCGAGCCGGTCGGCGGAGGCCGCATCGGTTTCCTTCTTCAGCGCTTCGCGCTCGATCTTCAGCTGAATGATACGGCGATCGAGTTCGTCGAGCTCTTCGGGCTTGGAATCCACCTGCATGCGAAGCCGCGAGGCGGCCTCGTCCATCAGGTCGATCGCCTTGTCCGGCAGGAAGCGGTCGGTGATGTAGCGGTTCGACAGCGTCGCGGCAGCAACCAGAGCGGAATCGGAGATCCGCACCTTGTGATGCTGTTCATACTTTTCCTTCAGGCCGCGCAGGATCGAGATCGTATCCTCGACAGTCGGCTCCTCGACCATAACAGGCTGGAAGCGCCGGGCGAGCGCCGGGTCCTTTTCGACATGCTTGCGGTATTCGTCGAGCGTGGTCGCCCCAACGCAGTGGAGTTCACCGCGGGCAAGCGCCGGCTTCAGGAGGTTGGAGGCATCCATGGCGCCATCGGCCTTGCCGGCACCAACAAGCGTGTGCATCTCGTCGATGAACAGGATGATCTCGCCGCTTTCCGCCTGCACCTCGTTGAGCACGGCCTTCAGCCGCTCCTCGAATTCGCCGCGATATTTGGCGCCGGCAATCAGGGCACCCATGTCGAGTGCCATCAGCTTTTTCTCTTTCAGGCTTTCCGGCACATCGCCATTGATGATGCGCAGCGCCAGGCCCTCGGCGATCGCCGTCTTGCCGACGCCGGGTTCACCGATCAGAACCGGATTGTTCTTCGTGCGGCGCGACAGAACCTGGATGGTACGGCGGATTTCGTCATCGCGGCCGATCACCGGATCGAGCCTGCCTTCACGCGCTTCTGCCGTCAGGTCGCGGGCATACTTCTTCAGGGCGTCGAAGCCGGCCTCGGCATTCGCACCATCGGCGGTACGGCCCTTGCGGACCTCGTTGATCACCTGATTGAGCGCATTGGCGGTCACGCCGCCCTTCTTCAGCGAAGCCGAAGTCGAGGCGGAAGACTCGATCGCCAGCGCCAGCAGCAGACGCTCGACGGTCACGAAGCTGTCGCCCGCCTTCTTGGCGGCGCCTTCGGCAGTCGAGAACACCTTGGCCAGCGGCTGGGCGAGATAGACCTGGCCATTGCCACCCGAAACCTTGGGCAGCTTGGCAAGTGCTGCATCATTGGCGATGCGGACTTCCTTCGGGTCGCCACCCGCCCGGCTGATCAGGGAAGATGCCATGCCCTGCTCGTCGTCGAGCAGAACCTTCAACACATGTTCGGGCGTGAATTGCTGGTGCCCTTCCGACAGGGCATAGGTCTGCGCCGATTGCAGAAAACCGCGCACGCGTTCGGAATATTTTTCGATATTCATCGTCACTCTCCGTTTCCCCGCCCTGCCCGCATTCGGCGCAGGTCGGATGTTGTGGATGAGGCCCCCGAAAGCGGCGGACCCCGGAGCGGAAACCGCTCCCTTGACCGAGATATGGGAGCGGAATTTTGCCCTTTAAAGAGGCAGATAAACGAAAAACTCCGGGTCTGCGCCCGGAGTTTTGCAATCGTCAAGTCGAGCTCGAAAAGCTCATTCCGAAGCGGCTTCGGCAAGAGCGGGCGCTTCGCCGCTTTCGCCGTTTCCACCTTCACCACCTTCGCCGCCTTCATCACCGGCAGCGCTGCGGCGCGGCTGGCGACGCGGACGGTTGCCAGCATTGCGCCGGCGCGGCTGGCGCTCGGTCCCGGCTTCCGCCTGGCTCTCAGCAGCAGCGACTGCGGCTTCCGCCGGCATGTCTTCGATCACCGGCTGCGGGCCTGTACCGGCGATCTCCGCCTGCGGCTGCGGCTGGGCCTGCGGCTCGCGAGGCTCCCGCTGGCGGCGCTCGTGCTGCTGGCGGTTTTGTTGCTGCGGCTGCGCCTGCGGGGCCTGCTGCTGAGAACGCTCGCCGCCCTGGGCGGTGTTGTCGTCCGAGCCGTCGAAATCCTCGCCGTCCCGTTCGTTGCAGTCCTGTCGGTCGTCGCCGCCATCCCGGTCGTCACGCTGGAAGCGTTCCTGCATCTGCGACTGAGCGGCCGCGATAATGCGGTTATAGTGCTCGGCGTGCTGCAGGTAGTTTTCCGCCATGACGCGGTCGCCGGCGCTCTGGGCGTCGCGAGCGAGCGTGGCATATTTCTCGGCAATGTGCTGGGCTGTGCCGCGGATCTTCACGTCGGGGCCGGAGCTGTCATAAGTCCGGGTCAGCGGGTTCTGGCCCTTGCGGTTGAAATTGTTATTTCCACCGCCGCCGCCGCCATTGTTGTTACGCCCCCGACCACGCTTGTTTTGCTGTCCTGGCCTCATAGATGCTTCACCTGAATGTCTTTGTTGTGCTGATAAAGGGCAACGCCATGGGCTCTTATTGAACCGGACCAAGTCTCCACGCGCCGCCGACAGACCGCGCTCTCGCCTTGCTCGCCGCTGGTGAAAGTCGAGTTTACTGAGTACGCATCGGTCCAGTCGTGCTTCGCGGAGTTCGACAGCGAACTTTTTCGAAGCCGGCCCAGTCGCGAACGAATCTTCGTTCTTCCCCGCCGCCCGTTGCGTGCCCGCAAGCTATTACGCTTCATCCGGAAAACCAAGCCTTTTTCTATGTTTCCCGAAATTATCCTTAGCAGACGCAGCAAATGCGCTAATCAAGCCTCTTCGCAAACACCAGGATACGGTCGTTATCACCGTAGTCGCGGCGCTCTTCGACCAGAAAAAACCCTTCCAGTTCAAATATTTGCGTAACATCGTCACGCTGGTCGAAACCAATCTCCAGACCGATGATCCCCTGGTCTTCGAGGTGGCTCGCGGCACTCTGTGCAATCGCTCGATAAGCGTCGAGCCCGTCCGGACCACCATCCAGCGCTACCATCGGATCGAACTTGGTCACTTCTGGTTCCAGTCCCTTGACCACATCGCTGCGGATATAGGGGGGATTGGAAACAATGATGTCGAAACGTTCGGCGGTCTTGTCGAACCAGGGTCCTGCCCGTATGGCAAAACGCGATACAAGCCCGTTACGCTCGGCATTGTCGATGGCTGTCTTCAAGGCGTCTTCAGAGATGTCGATCCCTACGGCCTCAGCCTCGGGGCATTCATGAAGCAACGCAAGCGCGATCGCTCCGGTTCCCGTTCCAAGATCGACAAGTTTAGGCTTGCGACCTTGCATGACCATAGCCTTGAGATGTGGCAGGATCACGTCAACCAGGATTTCCGTATCCGGTCGGGGTTCGAGCGTACCGGCCGACAGCGCAAGATCGAGCCCGTAGAATTCACGCCGACCGAGGATGCGGTGGACCGGCTCGCGGGCCAGACGCCGACGCACGGCCGCCTCCACCCGTGCAACGCTCTCCGGTGAAACCGGCTTCTCACCCTCGAGCAAGAGGGCCGTCGGGCTCAGTCCGAGAAGGCCACAGACGAGCACCCGCGCATCACCGGCAGCATCGTCCAGACCGGCCGCCTCGAAGCGCCGACGCGCCTCGACGATCAGAAACTTGGCCGAGGGCGCGGCGTCCATCACTGGTTTTCGCCCAACTGGGCGAGTTGACCGGCCTGGTAGTCGGAGATCAACGCGTCCAGCATTTCATCGAGATCACCTTCGATCATGCGGTCGAGCTTGTAGAGCGTCAGGTTGATCCGGTGGTCGGTCACGCGCCCCTGCGGGAAGTTATAGGTGCGGATGCGCTCGGAGCGGTCGCCCGAACCGACCTGGCTCTTCCGGTTTGCCGAGCGCTCGCTGTCTAGCTTCTGCCGCTCGATGTCGTAGAGCCTTGAGCGCAGCACCTGCATGGCCTTCGCGCGGTTCTGGTGCTGCGATTTTTCCGACGAGGTCACGATAAGTCCGGTCGGCAAATGCGTGATACGCACGGCCGAGTCCGTCGTGTTGACATGCTGGCCGCCGGCGCCCGAAGCGCGCATCGTATCGATGCGGATATCTTCCGGCCGGATCTCGATGTCGATATCTTCCGCTTCCGGCAGAACGGCAACGGTCGCCGCAGATGTGTGTATGCGTCCGCTGGCTTCCGTTTCAGGCACGCGCTGCACGCGGTGCACGCCGGATTCGAACTTCAGCTTGGAGAACACGCCGCGACCGCTGATCGTTGCGATGATTTCCTTGTAGCCACCAGCTTCCCCTTCACTGGCGGAAAGCACGTCGACCTTCCAGCCTTTCGTCGAGGCAAAGCGCTCGTACATTCGGAACAGGTCACCGGCAAAGAGGGCCGCTTCGGACCCGCCGGTTCCAGCCCGGATTTCCAGGATCGCGTTCTTTTCGTCGGCCGCGTCCTTCGGCAGGAGGAGGATCTGCATCTCACCCTCAAGCGCCTCGATGCGGCTCTCGATTTCGGGCAATTCCATCTCGGCGAGATCACGCATCTCCCGGTCCGTCGCCTTGTCGGACAGCATGGCGCGCAAGCCTTCGGCCTCGTCAACCGCGGCTTGGTACTCGCGGATCTTTTTCACGACAGGCTCGAGTTCGGAATACTCAGATGCGAGCTTCACATAGACGTCGGCTGCCGGTCCCGCAGACATTCGCGCTTCGATCTCGCCGAATCGGCGTTCGAGTTCGCGCATTTTCTCGACAGGAAGCTTCGCCACCCTTTACTCCAAGGTCAGTCGCCAAAGTCAGTCGTCAAAGTCAGACGGGGATGTTGTGCTCTTCCGCGTGGCGAAGGAGCAGGTCGCGCACTGACACGCCCGGGGTGTCGTCGTCAAGCGCAGCCATCAGAACCTCCGACAACTGGCCGATATCGAGACCGAGCAGCATCGCCTTGACCGGACCGATAGAGGTCGGCGACATCGAAATCGAACGGAAGCCGATGCCGAGCAGCGCCATGGCCGAAAGCGGCTTAGATGCCATCTCGCCGCAAAGCGTCACCGGCGTCTTGTTGCGCTCGCCGGCACGAACGATGTCCCTGAGGATCCGGAGGAACGGCCGCCCAAGCACGTCGAACCTGTCGGACACCCGCGCATTGCCGCGATCAACGGCCATGGCGAACTGGAAAAGGTCATTGGAGCCAACCGAGACAAAATCCACCTCGTCCATCAACTCGTCGAGCTGCCAGAGTAGCGCCGGGACTTCGAGCATGGCGCCGAACTGCAGCTTCTTCGGCAACTGGTGGCCGAACTTGGAGATGTGCTGGATCTCCTTCTGCATCAACTCGCGCACGGCCCGGATCTCCGAGACCTCGGTCACCATCGGCAGCATCATCTTGAGCTCGGCGCCTGAGGCAGCCTTCAGCAGCGCCCTCAACTGGGTGCGCAGCAATCCCGGCCGATCAAGCGACAGGCGGATCGCCCGCCAGCCAAGCGCGGGGTTTTCTTCTTCCTGCGAGCGGAAATAGGGAACGACCTTGTCGCCGCCGATGTCGAGCGTTCGGAAGGTAACCGGACGACCGGCCGCCTGTTTCAGCACATTGCGGTAGAAGCTCTCTTGCTCCTCGCCCTTCGGCATGGTCGAGGAAATCATGAACTGCAATTCGGTGCGGAATAGCCCGATGCCATCGGCACCGGAATCGGCCAGTTGCGGCAGGTCGACCAGAAGGCCCGCATTCATCTGCAGCTTGATCCGATGACCGTCCTTCGTGACAGGTTCGACATCGCGCAACGCCCGGAACTGTTCCTGCCGCCGGGCCCGGAGCTTGACCTTTTCCTCATAGGCCTTTTGCAGATCGGCAACCGGGCGCACATGCACCTTGCCGTCGTCACCGTCGATGATGACGGGATCACCGTTTTCAGCAAGCGCCACGGCACCCGCCGCCTGGCCGACGACCGCAATACCCATGGCCCGCGCAACGATGACGACGTGGCTGGTGACAGCGCCCTCTTCGAGCACCAGACCACGCAGGTTCGCACGCGGATAGTCGAGCAGTTCGGCCGCCCCCATCGCGCGGGCAAAGACGATCGCATCGTTCGGGAAACCTTCCGCCGCACTGTGCGGCGAAAAGCCGGTCAGCTGGCGCAGCAAGCGGTTCGCGAGATCGTCGAAGTCGTGCATGCGTTCGCGCAGGTAGGGATCGGTCAGGCGCATCATCCGCGCCTTGGTGTCGCTCTGCACCTTCTCGACCGCAGCTTCCGCCGTCAGACCGTTGTGGATCGCCTCTTCCATGCGCCGCACCCAGCCCTGATCATGGGCAAACATGCGGTAGGTTTCGAGCACGTCGCGATGCTCGCCTTCCATCGAAATCTCGCGCCGAGACAGCATGTCGTCGATCGAAATGCGCAGCGATCCCAGCGCCGTTGCCAGCCGACGGATTTCCGTCTCGCTGTCTTCGTTCAACAGATTGGTGACGACGATGCGCGGTTCGTGCAGCACCACATAGCCAAGACCGATGCCTTCGGAATAGCTGTCGCCGTCGATCGAAACGGGGCGCGTCAGATCCAGTTCAAGACCGGGCCGTGTGATCTTCTTGAGCTCGCCGGTGGCGATCATCTCCGCAATCACCATCGCGGTCGTCTCGAGCGCTTCGAGCTCGTCCTCGCGATAGTTTCGTTGCGCCTTGTTCTGTACGACAAGAACGCCGAGGCTTCGCCCGGCACGCAGGATCGGCACGCCGAGGAAGGAGTGATAGATCTCTTCGCCGGTTTCCGGCAGGTAACGGAAGGCAGGATGCGCCTGCGCATCCGAGAGATTGAGCGACTGCGCCGATGCCGCAATCGTGCCGACGAGACCCTGGCCCATCTTCAGCTGAGCAAGATGCACCGCGTCCTTGTTCAGACCTTCGGTCGCATAAAGCTCGAGAACGCCGTCGGAGCGCAACACATAGACGGAGCACACCTCTGCGACCATGTTGTTCGCGATCTGGCGAACGATCCGATCCAGTCGCTCCTGCGGCTCGAGCGGCTCCGCCATCAATTCGCGCAGCCGCTTGAGGAGGACGCGGGGACCCGCAGAAAGGTCTCTCATCGCGTTTTTGCTCCACTTCCCATTGGTCAGCGGATTGTTACCCTTGCCTTTTCAGGGGTCGGGTCACGCGAGTCCGCTCTCAGGAATCAATTCTTATCCAGACCGTAGCAGGAATGCAAAGTGCGAACCGCAAGCTCGGCATAGGGGCCGTCGATCAGGATCGAGATCTTGATCTCGGAGGTCGTGATCGCCTTGATGTTGATGCCCTTCTCGGCCAGCGCCCGGAAGGCGGTCGCGGCAACACCCGCATGGCTGCGCATGCCGATGCCGATGACGGAAACCTTCACGAGACCCTTCTCGCTCTGGACAACGTCAAAGCCGATCTTCTCCTTGTTGGAGCCGAGAACGGCGAGCGCCTTGTCCACGTCACCCGAGGGCACGGTGAAGGTCATGTCGGTCTTCGAACCGTCTTCCGAGATGTTCTGGACGATCATGTCGACATTGATGTGGGATTCGGCCAGCGGCCCGAAGATCGCAGCCGAGACACCCGGCCGGTCGGCCAGACGGCGCAGCGAAATCTGGGCTTCATCCTTGGCATAGGCAATACCGGTGACGACTTCCTGTTCCACGATCTCTTCCTCATCGCAAATCAACGTACCGGGCGGGTTCAGGAGATCACCCATGCCCGGCGCATCGGGATCTTCAAAGCTGGAGCGCACGAAGGTGCGGACCTTGTGCACCATGGCGAGTTCGACGGAGCGGACCTGCAGCACCTTGGCGCCGAGCGAGGCCATTTCGAGCATTTCCTCGAACGCGATCTTCTTCAGGCGGCGCGCCTTCGGCTCGATGCGCGGATCGGTCGTGTAGACGCCGTCGACGTCTGTATAGATGTCGCAACGGTCGGCCTTGACACCGGCAGCAATCGCCACGGCAGACGTATCAGAGCCACCACGGCCGAGCGTCGCGATGCGGTTGTCAGGGCCGATGCCCTGGAAGCCGGCAACGACAGCAACCTGGCCCTCGCCCATGCGGCGAATGATGTCGGTGCCGTCGATCTCCTGGATGCGGGCAGCACCATGAGCATTGTCGGTCTTGATCGGGATTTGCCAGCCCTGCCAGGAGCGGGCATTGATGCCCATCGACTGGAGAGCAATTGCGAGCAGACCAGAGGTCACCTGTTCGCCGGAGGCCACTACCGCATCATATTCGCGCGCATCGTAGAACGGCGAGTCGGCACCCGCGACCTTGGGCATGGTCTGCACCCAGTCGACCAGCTCGTTCGTCTTGCCCGACATGGCCGAGACGACGACGGCCACTTCGTGACCCGCATCCACTTCGCGTTTCACATGGCGCGCGACGTTATAGATGCGATCCAGATTGGCGACGGATGTCCCGCCGAACTTCATGACGATGCGAGCCATAGACTTGAACCATATGCCCTAGAATGACGCCGGAAACCCGGCACAGAAACCCCGCCCTGGGCAGCACGCCGCAGGTTGCGGGGCTTTTAGTGCATATGTTCCCTGGGCGCAACGGCCACTTAGGCCTCAAACGGTACGGCAAAGCCGGCATTTTCGCATTGTTGATTGGCGTCGTGATGGCTGCACGGATTATCGCAAGCAAACCAAAGGGGGCTTTAGAACCCCCTCGGCGGTGGTACCAGATTTGACATCTTAACGGCAGCGACGGACATCGCGATCACAGGCATCCTGCCCGTTTTGAAGCAGATTGCGATCCCTATTATCTCGTTGCCCTCCGTCACGGCGGAAACGGCGATCATCGTCTCGATCACGCCGCTCAGCGCGTCGATCTCGATCGCGGCCCCGGTCACGGCGATCGTCGCGCCAGCCATCACCGTCCCTCCAGCGGTCCCGATCACGGTAGAATGGTCGGCCTCGATAGTGATCATCCCAGTAGCGACCGATGCTGAAGGTCACGGTCGGGATGCCAAGCGGGCGGTAATATTGCGGCGCTACCCTCACACGACGCTGCGAATAGGTCGTCTGGAGATAGGAGCCTGAAACCCAGCCGCGATAGCCTGCAAAAGCCACGTCGCACCAGTTGGCGCTGGAGAGGCAACCCTGGACGTTCACCCGGCTGCCCGACGGGATCACGATGACCGCCGGATACCGCGTGCTGGGTCCTGACCGCATGTTGACATTGGCTGTCGAGAAGGCCGAGGCCGCTTCGGCAATGGTCGGCAAGCTTCCTGCGGATGCAGCCAGTGCTGCGGCGAACCAGAGTGATTTCATGATAACTATCTCCTGTGTGCGCAGAACCGGCAAACCGCTTCTGTATGCCAACCCAACGCTAGATCGGCTGCGCCGGTTCCGCGCGGACCGGGCACCTGCGACGTCTCCACCCTTGACTTTGAAGGCCATCGAGACGACTTCATCACCAAACGCGCCAGGAGGTTCCGTCATGAGTGCAGAGGCCCGCACCACCATTGATCAGTCCGAAGTCGACCGCTTCTCCGCGATGGCGGCGGAATGGTGGGACCCGACGGGCAAATTCAAACCCTTGCACAAGATCAATCCGGTGCGGCTTGCCTACATCAGGGACAAGGTGCTCGAGCATTACGGCCGCGATCCGAAAAGCCCTCGGCCACTGGAGGGCCTTCGTGTGCTCGACATCGGCTGCGGCGGTGGCCTTCTGTCCGAACCGGTCGCCCGCATGGGCGCGAGCGTTCTTGGTGCTGACGCTTCCGAGAAGAACATCAAGATTGCCATGACCCATTCCGCCCAGAGCGGCGTGGAAGTCGATTATCGTGCCGTGACGGCGGAAGAGCTCGCCGCCCAGGGCGAGACCTTCGACATCGTGCTCAACATGGAAGTCGTCGAGCATGTCGCCGACGTCGATTTCTTCCTCTCGACCTGCGCCTCCATGGTCCGCCCTGGCGGCCTGATGCTCGTCTCCACCATCAATCGTACGCTGAAAGCCGCAGCCCTTGCCATCGTCGGCGCCGAATATGTCCTGCGCTGGCTGCCCCGCGGCACCCACCAATACGAGAAGCTGGTCCGCCCCGAGGAAATCGAACGGCCCCTCTCGGCAAACGGCATGCAGATCCTCGAAACCAAAGGCGTCTTCTTCAATCCACTGCAAAACCAGTGGAACCTTTCGGCAGACATCGATGTCAACTACATGATGCTGGCGAGCCGCCCGGGATCGGCGACATGACGGCGCCGCAGACGATCATCGACTTCTGGCTGCGCCACGGTCCCGAAGCCTGGTTCTCGCGCAACGAAGCGCTCGACGCTGAAATCGAAGCGGACTATGCCGAACTGCATTTCCAGGCTTCGCGCAACGAATTGTCGGATTGGCAGGACACCCCGGAAGGCACCCTCGCCCTCCTCCTGCTGCTCGACCAATTCCCGCGCAATCTCTTTCGCGGCAGCGCCCATTCCTATGCGACCGATCCGCTCGCCCGCACGATAGCGCATCATGCTCTGGCCAAGGGCTTCGACCTGAAGGTCGAGCCAATCTTGCGCCCCTTCATCTATCTGCCCTTCGAACATTCGGAAGACATGGAAGATCAGCGCCATAGCGTCGCGCTTTTCGAGAAGCACCGCGACGAGACCGGTGATGCGGAAGCACTAAAATGGGCCGTTCTGCATCTGGATCTGATCGAGCGCTTTGGCCGCTTTCCACACCGCAACGCCGCTCTTGGCCGCAAGACGACGCCCGAAGAGCAGGCCTATCTCGACGAAGACGGTTTCAAGGGCTGAGCCCTTGATCAGACGGGCAAGGCTTTGACGGCTGACATCAGATCGGCCTGCGCTTCGAGATTGTCAGCGGTCAGCTGTTTGATGCGCTCTCGATTGACGAGATAGGGGTCACCGTCGGCGGTGAAGGCACTTTTGAAATTGAAGGCGTCCGGACAAGGCCCCTGATCTGCCAGAAGCTCGAAGCGCCGCACCGCCTCGCTCCAGCTGGGTGTCACTCCCGCCTGGACCCAGAAGAGGACCAAGGGCGGCCAGGCCTGCCGCTCGTTCCACCGACGCGCATGCTTCAAGGCATCCGCATGCACCCCTGCATAGGTGAAAGCGACAAGGCCCTCAATATCGAGCCAGAGTGAGAGCGACGACACACCGCTGTCTCGACCGCTCTCCCTCAGAAAGCGTGGAAAAACCTGTTCGCCCCAGCTTTCAGGCCCTGGCTCACCCGCATAGCCCGAGCGACCGACAAAACCGGCCGCACGGCTTGCAGCTTCGAAGTTGAAGGGTTCTCTGAGCGAAAAACCCTGCACAGGCGCGGTGAGATAGGCCTCCGTATGGACGCCGAAATTATAGATCGCGAGATGATGCGAGGCGGTCGTCAATTCACGTCGTCAGGCAGGACCGGCAGCGGCGCAATCTCGATGCCTTCCTCGATCAGCGATTTCACCTCGACGGGCGAGGCCTGGCCGATGATGCCGCGGGCTTCGGCCTCGCCATAGTGGATCTTGCGCGCTTCCTCAGGAAACTTCTCACCGACATCTTCGCTGCTCGCGCGGATCTCCCGGATCGCCTCCTTGAGCTTGACGAAGGCCTGCTTCTGCACCTCGGAGACGGCAAGCGCTTGGGTCTCCTCCTTCTGACGGGCGGTCGAAACGGCCGGCGCCATCAGAACCTTGGATACCTCGGCCGATCCGCAGACGGGACAGGTCAAATAACCCGAAGCCTTCTGCCGGTCGAAATCAGCGCTCTCCGAAAACCACCCTTCGAATTCGTGGGCCTTTTCGCAGCACAGCGAATAGCGGATCAAACCGTAACGCCTCCCTTGGCGAGCACAGGCGCGATGTCGAGCGCAAAGTCGCGACCGTTCTTCAGGTTCGGGATCTTCGCCCGGCAAGCCTTCACGGCCTCGAGGTCGATCTCGGCGACGACTACGTCCTCACCGGTGCCGCCGGCAGACGCCAGCACCTTGCCCCAGGGGCCGACGATCATCGAATGACCGAAGGTCTCGCGCCCGTCTTCATGCACGCCCGCCTGGGCGGCCGAGATGACATAGGCACCGTTTTCAATTGCGCGGGCTCGAAGCAGGATCTCCCAATGCGCCTCGCCGGTTTGCTTGGTAAAGGCGGCTGGCGTCGTCAGGATCTGCGCACCCGCCATGGCTTCCGCCCTAAACAGATGCGGGAAGCGCACGTCGTAGCAAACGCCGAAGCCGAGCTTGGCGAAGGGCAAATCGGCGACGACAGCACGCTCGCCCGGCCGGTAGACCGCGCTTTCACGCCAGCTCTCGCCATTGTCGAGATCGACGTCAAACATGTGGATCTTGTCATAGGAGGTGATCTTCTTGCCATCAGGCCCGAACAGAAAGGCCCGGTTGGCGATCTTGCCGTCGGCAAGCTTGATGGCGGTTGACCCGACATGCAGGTGGATGCCGAGCTCCTTGGCGAGCTCGGATGCCTTTTTGACGATGAGATCGGTTTCTTCGTCGCGCAGAACGGCGGCAAGACCCGCGCGATCCTTCTGCACCGCGCCGGTCATTTCCGGCGTCTGGACATAGATCGCCCCGCGGCGGGCGGCCTCGCGCACGAGCCGCGCCATGGCATCGGCATTCCTTTCCGGATCAACCCCGGAGCACATCTGAACGGCAGCAGCCTTGAACACCATGACCAATCAGTCCTTACTTTGCGAGAAGCGGATCGAGCTTGCCGGCCCGATCAAGCGCATGGAGGTCGTCGCAGCCGCCGACGTGCTGGCTGCCGATGAAGATCTGCGGAAAGGTGTTGCGGCCGGACTTGGCAATCATTTCCTCACGCAGGTCAGGCTTGCCCGTCGCGTCATGCTCGACATAGTCGACACCCTTCTTGTCGAGCAGCGCCTTGGCGCTGGCACAATAGCCGCAGAATTGCCGTGTGTAGATGGTGACGTCAGCCATGAAGTTCTCCGCCGGAAAGCGTCGGGTAGACAGGGAGTTGGACCCTTCATATAGGCCCGGCGAGGGCCCTTGCAAAGGTCAAAACAGTGACATCCAGAGCGCCTGCCTTTTTCAGGGCAGCCGTCGCCGCACTGACCGTCGCGCCGGTCGTGTAGACATCATCAACCAGCACCAGACGCTTGCCGAAGACGCGGTCCTCAAGACCGGCAGGGACACCGAAGGCGCCGCGCACGTTGAGCGAACGCTGGTTTGCCGTCAGGCCGACCTGTTGTTGCGTGCGCTTGCGCCGCACCAGCACGTCCGCGAGAAACGGTTTTTCCGATTGCCGCGCGACATGCCGCGCCAGTTCTGCCGATTGGTTGAACATGCGCCGAAATATCCGCATCCGGTGCAGCGGCACGCAGACGATAGCATCGCAGCCGGCAATTTCCACCGAGGCCGCACGCAGCATCCAGCCCGCCATCATCGGCGCCAGATCCACCCGGTCACGATACTTGAGATCATGTACCAGATGCCGCGCTACCCCCTCGTGGAGGGCAACCGAGCGCAAGCGATCGAAGACAGGCGGGTGGGCAATCGCCTGCGGCGAAACCATCCCCTCGCCGGGATCATGGGCGAAAGGCAGACCGAGTACCGGGCAATAGGGTTTTTCGATCAGCCGCATGTCGCCCCAGCATACGGCACAGAGCGCATGATGGCTGGCGACACGCGCATGGCAATGGGCACAGGCCGGTGGATAGATGAGATGAAACAGCCCGCGCAGTGCCGATCCGGCACGATGCCGGCTGACGGATGCGCTTTTCTGCACTAAATGAGCCCACATGCATCGACTTTACGCCCGCTCGGGCGTTCGGCCAATGCCGGAACAAGGCAGCAATCCAGGATTCCCGCCATGAATGAGCTTTTCGACGAAGCCTTGATCGCCCGCAACCGTGCGCGTGCTCTGGCCAGCAACGCAGCCGGCAGCGATTTCTTGCTGGAATTGGCCGCTCGCGAGCTCGCCGACCGCCTGTCGCTGGTCGAGCGGCGGTTCGACGAGGCCGTCGAACTCTTCGGTGGAACCGGGCTGACCGCCAGGGCGGCGCTCGCGACCGGCAAGATCGGGGCGCTCAGGCGCATCGAAACCGATGCGAATTTCGGCGAAGCGGAGAACCCGGTCACCGTCTCCAGTTACGAAAGCGTGCCGCTCGAGCCGCAATCGGTAAACCTCATTCTCTCGCCGCTCTCGCTGCACCTCACCAATGACACGCCCGGCATGCTGATCCAGATGCGCCGTGCGCTGAAACCCGACGGCCTGCTGCTCGCAGCAATCCCAGGCTCAGGAACGCTTGCCGAATTGCGCGAGGTTCTGCTGGCGGCCGAAACGGAGATCTACGGCGGTGCAAGCCCCCGTGTCATCCCGTTCGCCGACATCAGGGACATCGGCTCGCTCTTGCAGCGTGCGGGTTTTGCACTTCCGGTCATCGACGAGGAAAGCTTTACCGTCCGCTATGATCACATCTTCGCGCTGATGCGGGATCTGAAAGCCATGGGCATGGCAAATCCACTGCTGGGACGCAGCCGTCGCCCCGTCTCGCGCAAGTTCTTTCTCCGGGCTGCAGAACTCTATGCCGAACGATTCGCTGATCCGGATGGCCGCATCCGTGCCACCTTCTCGATCGTGTTTCTGTCGGGATGGGCCCCGCACGAGAGCCAGCAGAAGCCGCTCAAGCCCGGTTCTGCAAAGATGCGCCTCGCCGACGCACTCGATCCAGCGCGACGACCCGAACAGCCCTGACGGCAATTGTCAGTTATTGGCTTCGGTGATGTGGGTTTCCACAGTGTTGAGCGTACCCAGCAGCGAGCCCGTGAATGCGCTGTAGCCGGAAAGCAGCGCGACGCTCATGATGGCTGCAATCAGCCCATACTCGATCGCGGTAGCGCCGCGGAGGTCGGACATCAACTGGCGTAAAAGACGCATTCTCGCTCCTGACAGTCTGGATCCGAGATGGTTGCCCCCGCCCCGGCCGATGGGAATTAGCAGGCCTGGCCGGAGCCGTAGCCGTCGATGATGCAGACGGAACCGGGCGTCTCCTGAAGCACGCTGCGGCGGATCGTGTACCGTTTACCGCCCTCGTCCCTCGGGATCGAGCCGGTGGTGATCATGTCGAATTCATCAGGCTGAAAAGCCAGCGTCTTGCGGTCGGTCTTGGAAGCGAGCATCGGCGTCAAGACAAGTGAAAGCGCGATCGCAGCCGTACCGAACAGCAAGGCGATATTCAAGACGCCGGTTTTGCCGGTCTTGATCGAAGACCGCTCTCGGGACCGTGCGGCCTTCCAGAAATCCTCGTTTACCATATTACGCTCCACACACGTATCCGACGCATGAACAGAGCGCATATTGCGGTCAGGACTATAAACTTTTGATTAACGACGCGGCTTAAATCAGACGTTTCTCAGAGAAGATCCTGGAGAACCGGAATGAGCGGCTCATCCGCCGGCGGCATCGGATACTCGCGAAGCGCCTTGGCCTTGACCCACTTGATTGCCTGCCCTTCGCGCCCCTGCGGAATGCCCTCGTAGCGGCGGCAGATATAGAGCGGCATCAACAGGTGAAACGTCTCGTAGGTGTGGCTCGCAAAAGTCAGGGGCGCGAGGCAGGCCACCTTGGTCTTGATCCCGAGCTCCTCCTCGAGTTCGCGCACCAGCGTCTCCTCCGGCGTTTCCCCGGCTTCGACCTTGCCGCCGGGAAATTCCCAGAGCCCGGCCAGCGACTTCCCCTCTGGACGCTGGGCAAGCAGGATGCGATTGTCGGTATCGACGAGCGCACAGGCGGCTACCAGGAGAATGGGTTTCTTCACATCGCTCATGCGGAAGCCTTCCGCCAATAGGCGTAGCGATAGGCTTCCTCGAAACCCATCTTGGTGTAGAGCGCCATCGCTTCTCTATTGTCGGCAACCACCTGCAGCCAGGCGGTGCGTGCACCGCGCATCCGGGCCCAGCGCAGCGCAGAACTCAGGATTTCTATGCCGAGCCCCTGTCGACGGTGATCCGGGCGGACAGCAAGCGACATGATGCCCGCGAGGTCATTGTCCTGCACGCAGAGAGCTGCTGCCAGCGGCCCCTTGACGGCGTCCTCGATGACGAAGAGGCCAGACGCCGGCTTGATGTTTCCGAGGATCTCCGCCAGCGCCGCCTTCAAACCCGGATCGCTGCCATGCACCGCGATATCGGCATCGACATAACGACCGACATCCTGGGTCGGCAGATGGTCCAGCGTATCGGGAAAAGTCATGCGCCCGAGATCGGCCGTCATGGTGACGACCTCCTCGAAGCATTCCCAGCCGTCGGACGCGAGAAAGTCGATCAGCGGCTTCGGCGAAAGCGGTGTCTGCCGCACCAGAAGCGGTCGTCCATGCGCCTCGAAACGCTTGCGCGCCTTTTCGATCCGCAGCGCAATGTCGCGGCTGTCGGAGGGATCGAGCGGCACGACGCAATTCAAGCGCTTGCCAGGATGTCCCCCGGTCAGGCGAACCTGCCAGCTGCCGTCATAGACGACGCTGCTCGCAGGCCAGGCCCGAAAGCCAACCGCTTCGAGGCGCCGAACGAGCGGCAGATTTGGATCACTTACCATTGCATGCATTCGGGCATCAGCTCCGATAATCGCCATTGATGGCGACATATTCCTTTGTCAGATCACAGGTCCAGACCGTGGCCGTGCCCGAACCGAGACCGATGTCGACGGTCACCGGAATATCCTCCCGCTCCATCACAGCTGTCGTCGCCTCTTCCGAATAGGCCGGATCGCGCTCGCCGTTGACGGCTACGCGCACATCGCCGAACCAGATTGCCAACCGATCGCGATCGGCCATCTCGCCGGACTTGCCGACAGCCATGACGATACGGCCCCAATTGGCATCTTCGCCGGCAACGGCGGTCTTAACCAGCGGCGAATTGGCGATCGACATCGCGATTTTCTTGGCTGCGAGATGGTTTTCGGCGCCCTTGACGGTGATTTCCACCATCTTGCGCGCACCTTCACCGTCGCGCACGACCTGCAGCGCCAGATCCTTGAGGAGGTCGTTCAGTGCCGTCCGGAAATCGCCGAGACGAGCATCATCCGCCCGCTCGACCTTCGCCTGGCCATCGGCCGATGCGGCACCGGTCGCAAACAGCATCAGCGTATCCGAGGTGGATGTGTCGCTGTCGACGGTGATGGAATTGAAGCTTGGCTCGACGCCTGCAGACAGGAGACCCTGAAGGGCCACGGGCGCGATATCCGCATCCGTCACCACGAAGGACAGCATCGTCGCCATGTCGGGCGCGATCATGCCGGCGCCCTTGGCAATGCCGTTGATCGTGACAGTCACGCCATCAATCTTCGCACTGCGCGTCGCGACCTTCGGATAGGTATCCGTGGTCATGATCGCCTTTGCGGCCTCGAACCAGAAGTCACCGGTTGCATCTTTCGCCATCTGATCGAGCACGCCGGAAAACTTGGTCGCATCCAGCGGTTCGCCGATGACACCCGTCGAGGCAAGGTAGATCTCGTTCTCCCCGCACCCCAGCGCCGCTGCTGCCGATTTCGCCGTCAACTCTGTTGCGGCCTTGCCCTTCACGCCGGTGAAGGCATTGGCATTGCCCGAATTGACGACGACGCCGCGCGCCACGCCATGCGAAAGGTTCTGCCGGCAGAAATCGACCGGAGCCGATGGGCACTTCGACTTGGTGAAGACACCCGCCACCGAAGCCGGCTCATCAAAGGCCATCAACAGCACATCGGTGCGGTTCTTGTACTTGATGCCCGCAGCCGCGGTCGCCATCCGCACACCGCGGATCTGAGGCATCTCGGCATAGGTTTTCGGAGCGAGGGGAGAAATGCTGGAAGACATGGCGCGGCCCGTAATGGAAGGCCCGCAAACTGCGGGCCTTGGAACAAACAACGATTGTGGAAGAGCTTACTGCTGCTCTGCCTTGTTGGCTTCTTCATAGCCCTTGCGCAGGGCTTCGTCGACGATCTCGATCGTCTGCTCGGTCTTCGCCTTTTCGATCAGCTCGAGATACTTGTCGCGCATCACGAGCTGGCGAACCTGCTGCTCGACTGCTTCGAAGGCCGGCGGCGGTGCATCGCGCTTGTCTTCGACAAGGATGACGTGGAAGCCGAACTGGGTCTGCACCGGCGTCTTCGTGTAGGCACCCTTTTCGAGCGAGAAGGCTACCTCTTCAAACTCGGGGACCATGCGGCCCTTGGTGAAGTAACCCAGATCGCCACCTTCCGTCTTGTTCGGGTCGGTAGACTTTTCCTTGGCGATTTCGATGAAGTCCTTGCCGGCGTCGAGATCGGCAATGATCTGCTTGGCCTCTTCCTCGGTCTTCACCAGGATGTGGCGGGCGCGCACTTCTTCCTGTTTCGGAAGCGCTGCGATTTCCTTCTCGTAGCGCGCCTTCACTTCGTCTTCCGTGACAGCGTCGACAACATTCTTCTTGAAGAATGCGTTGTGCAGCTCACGTTCGGCGATGAAGTCCATGCGGCGCTTGTATTCCGGATCGTCCTGCAGGCCGGCTGCGGTCGCATTGGCGGCGAGCAGCTTGACGTCGATTGCACCAGAGAGGGCCGCGACCTTCTTTTGCTCATCGGGAAGCTGTGCGAGCTGCGGATCAAGGTTGGCGATGGCCAGATCGAGTTCGGACTGGGTGATCTCGAGATCACCGACCTTTGCAACGACAGTGGCATCCTGAGCGAAAGCCGCGCCGGTGAGGGCCGAGAGGGAAACGCAGGCGGCAAGCACGATTTTGTTGAGGCGAAGCATGAAAGACCTTTCGGATGGTGAACCGTTTCAAGACCGTTCGAATCGGGCAAAAGATTGTCAGATGCCCGGCGACCGAGGGGATTTGGCACCAGCCTGCGCCGTTGACATCATTCGACCCCCCTCTTATCTGTCACGCAACCTCGCGTCCAGAGTAGTTTCAGGACGCCTTGTGCCTATTCGACCTCGCTAATGGTGGTTCGAAAGGTACGTCAACGATATGACGAAGGTCAGAAAGGACCATCGATATGGTCAGTCTTGGTGGACTTGCGCGCAAAATCTTCGGCTCGTCGAACGACCGTCGCGTGAAATCCTATAACCCCCGCGTTGCTCAGATCGCAGCCCTTGAAGAAAAGGTGAAGGCGCTGACCGACGAACAGCTCGCCGCCAAGACCGGCGAGTTCCGGGCAGAGCTGGCCGCCGGCAAGACACTGGACGATATCCTGGTACCTGCCTTTGCCGTCGCCCGTGAAGGTGCCCGTCGTGCACTCGGCATGCGTCCCTTCGACGTTCAGTTGATCGGCGGCATGATCCTCAACGACAATTCCATTGCCGAAATGAAGACCGGCGAAGGCAAGACGCTGGTTGCGACGCTCGCTGTCTATCTGAACGCACTCGCCGGCAAGGGCGTGCATGTCGTGACCGTCAACGACTACCTCGCCCGCCGTGACGCAGCCACCATGGCGAAGATGTACAGTTTCCTCGGCATGACCACCGGCGTCATCGTCCACGGCATGTCCGACGACGAGCGCCGTGCGGCCTATGCCTGCGACATCACCTATGCGACGAACAACGAGCTTGGCTTCGACTATCTGCGCGACAACATGAAGTATGAGCGCGCCCAGATGGTGCAGCGCGGCCACAACTTCGCGATCGTCGACGAAGTGGACTCGATCCTCGTCGACGAAGCCCGCACGCCTCTGATCATTTCCGGACCGCTCGACGACCGCTCCGACCTCTACAACACGATCGACGCCTTCATCCCGCTCCTGTCGGAAGAAGACTATGAGATCGACGAGAAGCAGCGTTCCGCAAACTTCTCGGAAGTCGGCACCGAAAAGCTCGAAAATCTGTTGCGCGAGGCCGGCCTCCTGAAGGGTGAGAGCCTCTACGACGTCGAAAACGTCGCCATCGTTCACCACATCAACAACGCACTGAAGGCCCACAAGCTCTTCCAGCGCGACAAGGACTACATCGTCCGCAACAACGAGATCGTCATCATCGACGAATTCACCGGCCGCATGATGCCGGGCCGCCGTTATTCCGAAGGCCAGCATCAGGCGCTCGAAGCCAAGGAAAAGGTGCAGATCCAGCCCGAGAACCAGACGCTCGCCTCGATCACCTTCCAGAATTATTTCCGCATGTACAAGAAACTTGCCGGCATGACCGGTACGGCGGCGACCGAAGCGGAGGAATTCGCCAACATCTACGGCCTCGAAGTGGTCGAAGTCCCGACCAACCTGCCGATCAAGCGTATCGATGAGGATGACGAGGTCTACCGGACGGTCGAGGAAAAATTCAAGCGCGATCATCGACGAAATCAAGGCCGCTAGCGCCAGCGTAGCCAGCCGGTTCTCGTGGGCACGACCTCGATCGAAAAGTCCGAACTGCTCGCCAATTTGCTGAGCCAGTCCGGCTTCAAGGATTTCAAGGTTCTAAATGCCCGCTACCACGAGCAGGAAGCCTATATCGTCTCCCAGGCCGGTGTTCCCGGTGCGGTCACGATCGCCACCAACATGGCAGGCCGCGGTACCGACATTCAGCTCGGCGGCAACCTCGAAATGCGCCTCGAGCACGAATTGGCCGAAATGGAGCCGGGTCCGGAGCGCGATGCCAAGGCGGAAGCCATCAAGGCTGAAATCGCCGCCCTCAAGCAGAAGGCGCTGGAAGCCGGCGGCCTCTATGTCATCGCCACCGAACGCCACGAAAGCCGCCGCATCGACAACCAGTTGCGTGGCCGTTCCGGCCGTCAGGGCGACCCGGGCCGCTCAAAATTCTACCTGTCGCTCCAGGACGACCTGATGCGCATCTTCGGCTCTGACCGCATGGACAGCATGCTGCAGAAGCTCGGCCTGAAGGATGGTGAAGCGATTGTCCATCCCTGGATCAACAAGGCGCTCGAACGCGCCCAGAAGAAGGTCGAAGCCCGCAACTTCGACATCCGCAAGAACCTGCTGAAGTACGACGACGTCATCAACGACCAGCGCAAGGTGATCTTCGAGCAGCGCATCGAGCTGATGGATGCGACCGATGTATCCGCGACCGTCACCGACATGCGCCACGAAGTCATCGAGACCATGGTCGGCATCCATGTGCCCCCGAACGCCTATGCCGAACAGTGGGATGTCGCCGGCCTGAAGCAGAAGGTCGCGACCACCCTCAACTTGGACCTGCCGGTCGATGCCTGGGCCGCCGAGGAAGGCATTGCGGAGGACGACATCTACAACCGCATCATGGAAGCCGCCGACAAGGCCTATGCCGACAAGGCCGAGCGCTTCGGCGCCGAACTGATGACCTATGTCGAGCGCTCCGTCGTGCTGCAGACCATCGACAACCTGTGGCGCGAGCATATCGTCAACCTCGACCACCTGCGCTCGGTCGTCGGCTTCCGCGGCTATGCCCAGCGCGATCCGTTGCAGGAATACAAGGCGGAAGCCTTTGAACTCTTCCAGGCGCTGCTTGCCAACCTGCGCGATGCCGTGACTATGCAGATGTCGCGCGTCGAACTGGTCCGCGAAACACCGCCGGCACCGACCCCGCCGCCGATGCAGGCTCACCACATCGACGCCACCACCGGCGAGGACGATGTCGGCGAAGGCTCTGCCGTTCCGGCCAGCAATCGCGACCCTCAGGATCCGAAGAGCTGGGGCACGGTCGGTCGCAACGAGCCCTGCCCCTGCGGCTCCGGCAAGAAGTACAAGCACTGCCACGGAGCGCTCGAAGCGTGACCGCGAGGGCTTGAGGCTTTCTCAACCTTTCGCTCTTAGCCTCTGACAAAAGGGGAACCGCGCCAAACGGCCCGGTTCCCCTTTTCCTTTGGAGGGCTTGATGTCGGCTGTGACAGCGCGGGAGCACCAGTGGGATTGGCTGCGCGCCTTCCTGATGCTTCTCGGCATCCCCTACCACGCCGCCATGGCCTACAATGCCCGCGTCCTCTGGGACATCCAGTCGCCTGAAAAGAGCGAGATCCTTACCTTCCTGAGCGGCGTGCTCGTGACATTTCGCATGCCCGCCTTTTTCATGGTAGCAGGCTACTTCGCCGCCATGATGCTGGAAAGGCGCAAGCCTGCAGCTTGGCTCCGCGGTCGCATCATTCGCCTCGGCATCCCCTTCCTCACCGGGCTGGTTCTGCTCGCACCGATCCAGATTGCCGTGGTCGATCTGGAAATGGCCCTTACCGGCGCAAGCTCGATGACCGCAGCGCTCGATCAGGTTGGCCGGGATCTCGTGCATCCCGGCGCCAACTGGATCATGCATCTCTGGTTCCTGCCGGCGCTCCTCGCCTACAGCGGGATATTGGTGCTTTTCACCGCCGGACGGCGGTTCGCAAGACTTGATCGCGTCATCAAGCAGACCGAAGGGAACTGCCGGACGCGCCCAAGGCTCGCGCTCGTGTTCCTGGTCCTCGCAACGTCGGCATGGGAGGTGATGATCCACCTCGCGCATCAGGACATGCTGACGCGCCAGGGCGCCCTTCCCTATCTGCTCGCCCACGGCATCGATCCCTACCTCCGCTACCTGCCATTCTTCCTGATCGGCACCGTCCTCAGGGCCTCAACGGATATCCGCCAGGCACTCGTCTGGACGAAGGGGCCCGGCCTGCCGGCATTTGGCGTGGTTGCCGCGATCCTCGCCGCAGTGCTGCGCGGGGCGGAAGCCGGCGATTGGGGCATCGCCTACAACACGCTCGACGGCGCGGCCGCAATCCTGCTGAGCCTCGTTATCATCGGCATCGCCGAACGCTTCTGGAACCGACCGGATCCGCGCATCGACCGCATCGTCGATGCCTCCTTCAGCATCTATCTGCTGCACCACCCCATCATCTACGCGCTTGCGGCACTCTTCATCCTGGCGGAATGGCCGCCGGTCGTGGAGTTCCTCCTGATCTGCCTCACGACCTTCTTCCTCTCCTTTGGTCTCCACCGGCTCATCCGCCGCTCGCCCCTGGCGCTTTTCCTCTTCAACGGCGTGCCGATGTCCGGCAAAACCCGGGACGACGGGCGGCCGCAAGGCAGCATCACCACACTTCGTTAACCCTGATCTGTCATCACTGGAGACCACACCCGATCCAGCGAGAAGTATTGCGTCCGTACCGATGACTGTTCTGGAAACAGCGGAAAAATGGTTGCCCTCGGGCCCGCGTTTGGTGCGCGCGCTCCGCGCTGAAGACGAGACGGCCCGCGCCCAGCGCATGGCCGCGATCGCCTTTGCCATCCGCGTCGTCAGTGCCGCCATCGCCTTCGTCTCGCAGATCATTCAGGCCCGACTGATGGGCGAATTCGAATACGGCATTTTCGTCTTCGTCTGGGTTCTGGTCGTTCTCGCCGGCAATTTCTCCTGCCTCGGCTTCCACACCGCCGTCATCCGCTTCCTGCCGCAATACGACCAGGACAAGGCAGATGCGGAGATCCGCGGTTTGACCTCCACGGCGCGCCTCTTTGCCATGACGAGCGCCAGCATCCTGGCACTTGCCGGCATCGCGGCCCTGGATCTCTTCGGCAACAGCATCGAGCATTATTACCTCGTGCCGCTCTTCCTTGCTGTTTTCGCCCTGCCGATGATCGCTCTTGGCGACGTTCTTGACGGCACCGCGCGCGCCAATCGCTGGGCCGTACTCGGCTTGAGCCCCACCTATATCGTACGTCCGACCCTGATCCTCGCCTTCATGCTGCTCGCCGTGGCAAGCGGCAGACCAGCAACTGCTGTCACAGCCATGCAGGCAGCCCTTGCTGCAACCTATCTCACGACCCTCGGACAGTTCCTGCTGGTCGATCGTCGCCTGTTGAGCCGTTACGACCGTGGCGATCGCAAGGTCGATTTCGCCCGCTGGTTCAAGGTTGCCCTGCCGATATTCTTCATCGAGGGCTTCGGCTTTCTCCTCACCAATTCCGACGTGATTGTCGTCGGCCTCTATCTGCCGCCGGACCAGGTCGCCGTCTATTTCGCCGCCGCCAAGACCATGGCGCTCATGCAATTCGTCTTCTTTGCCGTGAAAGCCGGAGCCACGCCACGTTTCTCCAGCCTTATGGCCGAAGGAAACACCCAGGGCCTCGCCGGATTTGCGGGAACGGCCGCGCGCTGGAGCTTCTGGCCCTCACTCGCAGTCGGCGCCATGGTGCTGATGCTCGGCGACCTGCTGCTCGGACTCTTCGGCTCCGCTTTCACCGCCGGCTACATGCTGATGGTAATCCTTTTTGCCGGCAATATGGCGAAGGCCTTGGTCGGTCCGGCCGAAATGCTCCTGACCATGGCCGGGCGCCAGCAGCTCTGCGTCGCCGTCTATGCGGTTGCTCTTGCCTGCAATGTCGGCCTGAACATCACGCTGATCCCCGCCTGGGGTCTGGCCGGCGCTGCCACCGCGACAGCCACGGCCATGGCCGTCGAAGCCCTGCTGCTGCATATCGCGGTCCGCCGCGCACTCGGCATCGTCGTCTTTGCTTTTGCCGATCCGCATGCCCTGACGCCCCGCACGGAGGTCGTCCGCCCATGACCGACAGTATCTACGACGAGAGCATGAACAGCGGCGCCAACCGCCTGGTCGGCAGCCTCGCCGGTGCCCGCGTAAAACCCGTGGCGGAAACGGAGGTAGCGACCGGCCGCCCCGGCCGCAGGCTGAGCATCTATCCGAGCCAGATGGGCTACGAGCTTCAAGACGAACTCGACTACCTGACCTATCGGGTGATGGAAGCCAATGTCTTTTTCGCACCGCGCTTCCTCGCGCCGGCCATGCCGCGGCTCGAAGAACGCCAGGTGCGTTTTGCCGTCATTCGCGACGAGGACGAGCGCCGTTCGCGCCTGCGCCTTCTCTTTCCCTTCTCAATCGAAAAGCCCGGCTTCTCCGTCGGTCCATCAATCATTCGCGTCTGGGCCAATCCCTTCGGCCCGCTCGGCACGCCGCTGGTCGATGCCGAAGGGGCAGCAGAAACCATCGACAACATGTTCGATGCCCTTGTGGCGCCGGAGATGCGCCTTCCCGGCGTGCTCGTCATTCCGGATCTGCGCCTCGAAGGACGCTTCACCCAGCTCGCCCGTGCCGTGGCGCTGGCCCGCGACCTGCCTCTGACCGTCACCAACGAATATCAACGGCCCATGCTGCAGAGCTATGTGGATGGCCCCGCCTATCTGCAGTCGGCGCTCAGCAAGAGCCACCTGCGCGAGATGCGACGCCAGGCGAAGCTGCTCTCCGCACAGGGAACGTTGAGCTACAACGTCGCCCGCCAACCGGAAGAGATCCGTCTGCGGATGGAAGAGTTTCTGGCGCTGGAAGCGAGCGGTTGGAAGGGGCGCAAGCGCTCCGCCATGGTCAACGACCGCCTGCGCGCCGCCTTCGCCCGCGAGGCCATCACCAATCTTGCCGAGGCCGATGCCGTGCGTATCCACACGCTCGACCTTGATGGCCGCGCGATCGCATCGATGGTCGTCTTCATCATGGCCGGCGAAGCCTATACTTGGAAGACCGCCTATGACGAGCGCTACGCCCGCTTCTCGCCTGGCAAGCTCTTGATGGCCGATCTCACCGAATGGCATCTCGACGATGCCAACATCGAGCGCACCGACAGCTGTGCGGCCCCCGACCACCCGATCATGAGCCGCTTCTGGACGGAGCGCGAAGCCATGGGCACGCTGGTGATCGGCCTGAAAACCAATGCCGACCGTGACGTGCGCCAGGTCAGTGCACAGCTGCACATGTATCGCAACACGCGCAACATCGCCCGCATCCTGCGCGACAAGGTACTCAATCGCCGCTTCGGCGGCTGAGCGCTGCGCTCACAGCAATACCAAGTGTCGATGATATGGAACCCACCGGGTCAGCTCGCCTTGGCGATCTCCTGATCCCGTAAGAGCCTGCGGATCAGCTTTCCACTGGTCGTCAGCGGCAGCTCGGTGACGAATTCCACCTCGCGGGGATATTCGTGCATCGACAACCGGTTCTTGACCCAGTCGCGGATCTCGGCCGATAGCGCGGCTTGGGCCGTATATCCGTCCTGGAGCACAACGAAGGCCTTGACGATCTCGGTCCTCAGAGGATCCGGTTTGCCGATGACGGCTGCGAGCCGAACGGCCGGGTGTCCGATCAGGCAGTCTTCGATCTCGGCCGGTCCGATGCGATAGCCCGACGAGGTAATCACGTCGTCGTCGCGGCCGAAGAACTGCACATAGCCGTCTTCGTCCTGACGTCCGAGATCGCCCGTCTTCATCCAGTCGCCGACGAACTTTTCCTCGGTCGCCTTGGGGTTGTTCCAGTAACCGAGGAACATCACCGGATCCGGACGCTTGATCGCCACCTGCCCGATTTCGCCGACAGGCACTTCCCGCCCCTCGGCATCGATGATCGCCACATCATGGCCCGGCACGGCCTTGCCGATGAAACCGCCCTTGGAGACCCCGAGATGGGCCGCCGAGGACAGGACGAAATTGCACTCCGTCTGGCCGTAAAATTCATTCGGCACGATGCCGAGCGCCGCCTTCACCCATTCATAGGTTTCGCGTCCCAGCGATTCGCCCGCTGACCCGATGCTGCGCAGCACGAGATCATAGGTCTCGCGGGGCTTCTCGATCGCCTTCAGCAGCCGAAGAGCCGTCGGCGGAATGAAGGCGTTGCGCACCTTCATCTCGGCCATGATCCGGAAGGCCATGTGCGGATCGAATTTCTGCGCCGGTGAGGACACGACCGGCACGCCGAGCATCAGCGCCGGCAAAAGCGCGTTGAGCAACCCGCCGGCCCAAGCCCAGTCGGAGGGTGTCCAGATCTTGTCGTCAGGCTGCGGCAGAAAGTCATGCGCCAACTGGAAGCCGGGGATGTGACCGGCCAGCACGCGATGTCCGTGCAACGCGCCCTTAGGCGGCCCCGTCGTGCCCGAGGTGTAGATCATCAGCGCCGGCGTATCCGGTCCGCTCTCGACAATGTCGAACATGCCGGACCTGCCCTCGATCATCGAACGAAAACCGATGACATCGGGACCAGGACCATCGGCCGAGATTACCGTCTGCAACGCCGGCAAGCGCGCCTTGATCGCTTTGAGCCTCTGCAGGCCGAAACTGTTGGTGACGATCACGCGGGCGCCAGCATCCCTGAGCCGGTATTCCAGCGCCTCTTCGCCGAAAAGCAGTGCTAGCGGCAGCGCAATCGCACCCATCTTGTAGATCGCGACATGCGCAATGACCGTTTCGAAACATTGCGGCATGAGAAGCGCCACGCGGTCACCCCTGATGACGCCGAGCTCGGTCAAGGCGTCGGCTAGTGCCGAGGATTGCGCCGAAAGCTCGCCATAGGTCATCGAAAGATGCTGGCCATCGGGTGAGAAGTGCTGAAGGCACACGCGCTCGGGAAACTTCGCCGCCCAGTCGTCGGCGACCGCCCGTCCGATGTTAAAATCGGTGGGAATGTCCCAGCGGAAGTCGCGGCGCAGCGCCTCGAAGGTCTCGCGCGGCTCAAGCAGCATGACTGAGTGTCCGGATCGTCATGCTGTCAGTGCTAACACTCATCTCGCAAGCGCACAACAAGCACCACACGTTAGCGTGAACGACCGGCAAACACGAGAAGGATCCACGTCGGAATGGCAGGCCTCAAAGGTCAGCCCTTGGCTTGGGCGCCCTCTGCACGCATCAAGGCAACCAGTGCCTTGAGCTCACCGGCACGTACCATCTGCGCCGGCGTGCGCCCGGCAAAAGCCTCGAGCTTCTGGCTGCGATACCACTTATCCGCCGCCTCCTTCGCGCCGAGCCGCTTCATCGCAAGCGTCAGAACCAGTGCCTTGGCATCGGCGGGCGAAACCGTACCGGCCTCGATCGCCGCATCGATACGCGTGACCTGCGACTGGATCGACTGCTGCCGTAGCTTCTGGCGCATGGCCGCAACCTGAGGCGCAACCGGTGCCACGATGTTAATCTTCTGCTTGCCATCAACAGGGGCGGCAGGCGACGCGGCCAGGGATGCAGCCGCCTGCGGCTTGCCTTTGCCCTTGGCGGCAACGGGCTGCGCCGGCGCCTTCGGCAACAGGCCGGCATCCACCACCACCTGCTGGACAGGTTGCGCCATACGGATCTTCTTCCCGGTGTTGCTCATGCCTTCTGCCTTTTTGAGATTGTGGTGCCCCATGCCGGAATTGAACCAGCACTCCTTTCGGAACTCGATTTTGAGTTCGAGCGCGTCTACCAGTTCCGCCAATGGGGCACATGAGCGTCGGATGGACAGCGCCGGACTATACGAGCCGGGGTGCAGCGGTCAACGCCTTTTTCGAGCATCCCCTCACGCAATCGTTCACAGCCGACGTCCAACAGAGCCTCGCCACCATTTACACGCAGCCGAGCGCCCCCTAGAACGCCCTGAACCTTCATAACGGAAGTCTCAATGCTGCGTCGTATGTATGATTGGACGATGTCGCTTGCCGGCACTCGGCATGCCGACCGGGCCCTGGCCGGGGTCTCGTTCATCGAAAGCTCTTTTTTTCCGATCCCGCCGGATGTCCTGCTCATTCCGATGGTCATCAAGCGCCGGGACCACTGGTTCAGACTGGCACTCCTTTGCACACTCGCATCCGTGCTGGGCGCATTCCTCGGTTATGCCATCGGCATGTTCCTGTTCGAGGCAATTGGACGTCCGATCCTCGCCTTCTATGGCAAGGAGGACGCCTTCGAACAGGTGGCAGGCTGGTACAACACCTGGGGTGGCTGGGGTGTGCTCTTTGCAGCGATCACACCTTTCCCCTACAAGGTCCTGACGATCTTCTCCGGAGCGACAGGTCTGAACTTCCTCGTCTTCACCATTGTCAGCATCATTGGCCGCGCGTTCCGTTTTTTCCTCGTGGCCTTCCTGCTGAGGCTCTATGGCGAACCCATCCGCCTCTTCATCGAGAAATATCTCGGTCTTCTTTTTACCCTTTTCATGCTGCTGCTGATCGGCGGCTTCTACCTCGTGAAATTCGCCCTGTGAGAGTGCTGCAGATGAATTCGATCCTGACACCCCTGAAATCCGATGGCGCGCTCGCTGCCTTGCTCACCTTCGGCATGGCGCTCGTGGTGGGCTCCGCCCTCGGCTTCGAGCATATCGGCGGCTATATCCCCTGTGCGCTCTGCCTGATGCAGCGCAATCCCTACTATATCGGCATCGGTATCGGTATTCTCGCTGTCCTCTCTGCCGTCTTCCGCCTACCGCCAGTCGTCACGAAGCTCTTGCTGATCGCCATCGCCATCACCATGCTGATCAGCGTCGGCATGGGCATCTATCATTCCGGCGTCGAGTGGAAGTTCTGGGAAGGCCCGTCGACCTGCGCGATCGGCGCCACCGGAGGCGATACGCCGGTCAACGTGCTGGAAGCGTTGAACGCCACGAAGGCGCCCTCCTGCACGGAGGCGACGCTCCGCGTGCTCGGCCTGTCCTTCGCCGGCTGGAATGTTCTGACGAGTGCCGCGCTCGCCGCACTGGCGCTCTGGGGCGTGTTGCGCAAGCCCGCTATCTCGACTCGCATCCGAGGCGGCTCAGTCCGTGCCGCCTCCAGCCTCCAGCCGCCTGCCCCCTTACTTCAAGGCTGAAGTTCGGTATCCCAGTAAAGATAGTCCATCCAGCTTTCGTGCAGATAGTTCGGCGGAAAGAGCCGGCCATTGTTGTGCAGGTCCTGCACCGTCGGCCGGTAGGGAGCCTGGTGCGGATGCATGCCGGCCTGCTTGGGGAGCTTCGATCCCTTGCGAAGATTACACGGCGAGCAGGCCGCAACGACATTCTCCCAGGTCGTCTCGCCGCCATGGGCGCGCGGGATGACGTGGTCAAAGGTCAAGTCTTCGGGCGAGCCACAATACTGGCATTCGAATTTGTCGCGCAGAAAGACATTGAAGCGCGTAAAGGCCGGGTTCCGGGTCGGCTGAACATAGGTCTTGAGGCTGACCACGCTCGGCAGCCGCATCGAGAAACTCGGCGAGCAGACGGAGTGTTCATACTCGGCGATGATGTTCACACGGTCGAGGAAGACCGCCTTGATCGCGTCCTGCCAGGACCAGAGCGACAAGGGATAATAACTCAGTGGCCGGTAGTCGGCATTCAGGACGAGCGCCGGCAGGGCCTGGGGAGAAACTGCAATCGTCAAGGGGTACTCCTGATCGATTCGGCATCTGCCCTTCTATATTAGGTCCGTTGTTACAGCATTGTGAAGCCTGAATCTTTGAGACCCATTGCGACCTCTCGGCGCGCCCTTTACCGGGGCAAAGCGGTGCGGCCGGTGATCAGGGCATAATGCGCCCAAAACAGCCGTGCAGCGACCGATCGGACAGGCGCCCAGGCTTCGGCCAACTCCGCCACCAGCTCGGGCGCTGGCCGTTCTCCTGCGAAGAAAACATCGCCAACGGCAATCCTGAGTGCAACGTCTCCGACCGGAAAAATGTCTGGATGGCCGCCGCAGAACATCAGATAGACCTCGGCCGTCCAGGGACCGATGCCCTTGAGACCTGTCAGCGCCGCGATCGCAGTCTCGGCCGGCATTTCCGCCAGTTCGTCGAGCCGAAAGGGTCCGCCAAGATCGGCCTTGGCGGCCTCTTCGAGTGCCTGCGCCTTGCCGCGCGACAGGCCGAAGGTGCCGATCAGTTCAGGACCGAGCGCCAGATAATCCTCCGCCAGCGGCCGATTGCCCAGCACCGCCGTCATCCGCCGCCAGATCGCGTCGGCACTCGCCCGCGACACCATCTGCGAAACAATGATCGAGGCGAGCCCCGCAAATCCCGGCGGCGACAGGCGGAGCGGCAGCGGACCGCAGGCGTCTGCGATCGGACAGAGCCGGGGATCACATGTCAGCAAAAAAGAAAGCCCCGCAGCGAGATCGGCCTCGCATCGGATCGTCGTCAAACCCGTCCCCTTTTCCTCATTCCACTCTCATGCGAAGGAAAAGCATGACCGAACGCGATCGTCAAACCACCGGACAAGATGCCCCCGTCTTTCGTTTCGCACCGAGCCCCAACGGCAGGCTGCATCTTGGCCACGCGCTGTCGGCCCTGTTGAACGCCGATATGGCCGAAAAAACGGGCGGGCGCCTTCTGTTGCGAATCGAGGACATCGACCTGACGCGCTGCACGCCGGAGCTCGAACAGGCGGTCATCGACGATCTCATTTGGCTGGGTATCCCCTTCGAACGGCCTGTCCGCCGCCAGTCTGAACACGTCCCGCTTTACCGCGAAGCCCTCGACCGGTTGAAGGCCATGGGGCTGGTCTATCCCGCATTTCTCACCCGCGGCGAGGTGAAGGCGCGTGTCTCGGCCTTCGAGCGCGAGGGCGGCCTCTGGCCCCGGGATCCGGACGGCGCACCGCTCTATCCGACAGAGGAGCGAGGCCTCTCAGAGGCCGAGCGGGTCGAAAAACTGGCAACGGTCGAACGCTATGCCTGGCGGCTCGACATCGACAAGGCACAGCAGTTGGCGGGGAACGCCCTGACGTGGAAAGAAACCGGAGACGAGCCGGCGGGCGAGATCGAGGCGGATCCGGCCGCCTGGGGGATGTGGTGCTTTGGCGTTCGGACGCACCTTCGAGTTACCATCTGGCGGTCACGGTCGATGATGCGGCACAAGGGATAACCCACGTGGTACGCGGCCTCGACCTCTTCCATGCGACCTCGATCCATCGTCTGCTGCAGACCCTGCTGGGTCTGCCCGCGCCCGTCTACCACCACCACCGTCTGATCCTGGGGCCCGATGGCCGGAAACTCTCCAAAAGCCTCGGTGACACGGCCTTGTCGGCGCTCAGAGCGGAGGGCAGGACGCCGTCAGATATTCGCGCCATGGTCGGGATTTGAGATCCCGCCTTCCGGCAGGGTCTTCACTGGCACCACACGGAATTTCATCAGCGCCGCGTTGAATTCTGCGCCGATGATGAAGATCGCACCGACCATGTAGAGAAAGACCAGTACGATCATGATCGAGGCAAGACCGGCATAGGTTGCGGCGTAATTCGCGAAAGAGGCGAGATAGTAGGCAAACAGAAGCGCACCGACCAGCCAGAGCGCCAGCGTCAAGAGGACCCCGGGCAAGACGTCAATGAGTTCCGCCGCCCGGCAGGCAGGCCGAGATGGAAAACCACAAGCGCCAGGACGAGAAACAGAACGGTTCCGTAAACACGCCAGTTGGCGACGGTCGCAAGAAAATCCTTGAGGAAAGGAAAGAGTCTCTCTGCATAGGCGAGCGCCACCGGCACGGCGACGAGGAGCGCGCTGATCGCCGCCAGCACCACGACGGCAGCGAGCACGAAACCGAGGCTCACCAGTCGGGTCACATACCAAGGGCGTGTCTCTGCCACGCGATAAGCGCGGTTGAGCGAGACGCGCAGCGCCTCAACACCGTTCGAGGCAAAATAGGCGGCCGCCAGCACCGAGATGGTCAGAAGCCCACCGCGCGGGATGGTCAGCACCTGTACCACTTGGTCGGACAGCGGCTTGGCAATGGTCTCCGGCCAGGTGTCGAAGATCAGATGCACCGCCGTCTCGGCGAACTGGTCGGCGCCCAGGAAGCTTGCCATCGCCGTTCCGAAGATCAGGAAGGGAAAAAGCGCGAGGATTGCCGACAGCGCGACATGGCTCGCCATCGCCCAGCCGTCGTCCTCGGTGAAATGCCAGAACGCGTCAAAGCCGACCTTGTAGAGCATACGCAGGAAAGTCGGCATCCAGTCTCCTCAAGAACGCGGGGTACGATTGCAGGCTGGGGCCGAATATGGGAAACCGATCGCGATTTGCAAAGCAATAACGAGGTTTTCCCCGTGAAGAGCATCATCGTCACCGGTTGTTCGTCCGGCATAGGCGCCTATTGTGCCGAGGCTCTCACGCGCGACGGTTGGCGGGTCTTTGCGACAGTGCGCAAGCCGGAAGACCTCGCCCCGCTCGAGGCCAAGGGCATTGAGGCCCTGCTCATGGACTATACCGATCAAGGCAGCATCGAAGCCCTTGTCGCCACGGTCTTCGCGCGCACAGGCGGCAGAGTGGACGCGCTCTTCAACAATGGCGCCTATGGACAGGCGGGCGCGGTGGAGGATCTGCCGACGGAGGCGCTGAGGGAGCAGTTCGAGACCAATCTCTTCGGCTGGCATGATCTGACCCGCCGTGTCATCCCGGCAATGCGGGCGCAAGGTGAGGGCCGCATCGTGCAGTGCTCCTCGATCCTCGGTATCGTGCCCTATCGCTGGCGCGGCGCCTACACTGCCTCGAAATTTGCGTTGGAAGGCCTGTCGCTCACGCTTCGCATGGAGCTTGAAGGCTCCGGCGTGCAGGTAAGCCTGATCGAACCCGGGCCGATCGAAAGCCGCTTCACCGCCAATGCGCTCAACCACATCCGCCGCGTGATCGATCTGGAAAACTCCGTGCATGCCGAGGACTACCGCCGGCAACTGGCACGGCTGGATGGCACAGGTCCTGTGAACCGCCACAAACTCGGGCCGGAAGCCGTCTACAAAGTCCTCACCCATGCCTTGACCGCCCGCCGCGCCCGCCCACATTATCTCGTGACCAAGCCGGCCAAGCAGGGGGCCCTGATCAAGCGCTGGCTGCCGGCCGACCTCTTCTATCGACTGATGCGCTCGCTGGACTGACCGGCGACGAACAAAGGCTCATCCCACGTTATGTCCACATTCACCTATGTCCTCGCCATCATCGTCATGGGGCTTGTTGCCCTTGTCCTCTTGCGAGGCCTCTTCAACATGCTGAAGGGCGGCGACGGCAATACCTCGAACAAGCTGATGCAGGCCCGTATCGTGCTGCAGGCGATCGCGATCGCGCTGATCATGCTGACACTCTGGCTGACGGGCGGGGGACGCTGAACCCATGGTCAAGCTCAACAAGATCTACACCCGCACCGGCGATGACGGCACCACGGCACTGGTCACTGGCCCGCGCCGCCTGAAGCACGACCTGCGCGTCGACGCCTATGGGACGATCGACGAGACCAATTCGGCAATCGGGATCGCCCGGCTGCACACTGCCGAGATGCCCGAACTCGACGCCATGCTGATGCGCATCCAGAACGATCTCTTCGACCTCGGCGCCGATTTGGCCGCGCCGGAAACCGGGGAAGTCCTATCCTATGAGCCGCTGCGCGTCATCGAGGCCCAGGTCGACCGGATCGAGAAGGAAATCGACCAGCTGAACGCCGATCTCGACCCGCTTAAATCCTTCATCCTGCCCGGCGGCACACCAGCAGCCGCCTATCTGCATCTCGCCCGCACCACCTCGCGCCGGGCCGAACGCATCATGGTCGAGCTCTCCCGCTTCGACGGCGAGGAAGTCGGCGAACCGGCACTGAAATACGTGAACCGGTTGTCGGACTTTTTGTTCGTTGCGGCACGACATGCTAATGACGGCGGCAGGGCGGATATTCTCTGGGTGCCGGGGAAGAATAGGTAGGCAGTGAATCCCCCTCTCCCCCTTGTGGGAGGGGTTACGAAAATCGAGGGCTCGAGACCGATCAGGGCTAAACCTCAGATTTTGTTGGCGAGGGGATCGGTGTTGCGGGCATGGAGAACGGACCCCCTCACTTGCGATTTCTGATGTTTAGGCGGCTTGCGCTCGCCTAATTCATCGAAATCGCTTTCTCCCCCACCAAGGGGGAGATGGGCGTCGCGCATTCCTAGCCCCTCATGCTGAGGTGCCCGCGTGAAGCGCGGGCCTCGAAGCATCCCTCTTGATGTACCTGCGGCCTCGCCCTTCGAGGCCCGACTGTGTCGGGCACCTCAGGGTGAGGGGAAAACCAATTTGTCAAAAATCCCAAGCTTCGCCGCCGGTCGGGATTGCTCCCTCCGGGTAGGCTGAAATTTGTCTCGGACGAGGCGCCAGAAGCAACCTGTCTAAGTAGTTATGTGGCTCCTTCCGGCGCCTCGTTCGGCGTCTATTCCCGCTGCATGCGTCTCTCTGGCAAGGCGGCGATGGTCCTCGTCATCCTCGGGCTTGACCCGAGGACCGAGGATTGACCGGGCGCAGGGTCCGGCTGCGGCGTCATACGAGATGACGCTTCAGCCTGGCCGGTGGCCCGGGAGGCTCCCGTCGGATGGTGCACCATTCCGACCGGGACCCTCGCCCGGGGGATGCGTTTGGATCATTTGCGATCCTCCGCCATCCCCGCCGTTTTATCCGCCCCGCCGTCTGGTGATGTTCGCGACGGCGTGGGCGCCTTGTCTGTGTGCCTCTGAGGCACGTCCTTCCGATCGGGGTATCCGGTGAAGAGGCATCCGACCCCGTCACCTTCGTTACCAGCCCCTCGTCCGGAGGGAGACCGTTACAGCGGGCCGGGACTTCAGGTCTGCGACAACCCTCCACCCCGGCGCCGGCCCCGCCTCGCCTGACATCGCATCGTCAGGTGTATCCGAGGGCGGGACGGGGACTAGGGTAAGGCGGGGAAAATGGGCGAGGATGAAAAAACTTTGTTGTGTTGATTTTGTTGGGGGATTTTTGGAATTCGTCCCCCTTTTTTCGGGAAATGCCGAGTTTGTGGCTTTGCCCCTCACCCTACCCTCTCCCCGCAAGCGGGGAGAGGGGGCGCAAGCGGTGGCCGTCTCGGCCTTCTCCCCGCTCGCGGGGAGAAGGTGCCCGAAGGGCGGATGAGGGGCCTACGTGATTGGGATGAGGGGCGAAAGCTGAGAGAGCGATGCCCATCTCCCCCTTGGTGGGTGAGACTCCTGGAAAATCTGAAGTTTAGGCGGCTTGCGCTCGCCTAAGCCTTCGATTTTCCGTCCTCCCCCGCTTGGGGGGGGGGGGGGGAGGTGGGAGCCGTATACGTTGCGACCTTCCCCCTGTCCCCATCCCCCAAGCTGCGCTAGTTTCTACCCACCCATCACCGGCGAACCCGACGAGGCGCGATGTTCATTCCCCTGCACGACCGAAACGCGCTCAAGCATATTCGCAAGCAATATGTGACCCTGGGGCTGATTGCGGCCAATGTGATTTCCTATGCGCTGGCGAGCGTGATGCCCGATGCCGCCTATGAGTTAGGGGTCTATGGTCTCGGTTTCATTCCGGCCATCCTGATCGGTGGAGCGACGCTCGACCCGTCACTCGTGCTGGTGCCGGAAAGTGCGACCTACATCACCTATTCCTTCCTGCATGGCAGTTGGCTGCATCTGGGATCCAACATGCTTTTTCTCTGGGTCTTCGGCGACAATGTCGAGGATGCCATGGGGCATCTCAAGTTTCTGTTCTTCTATCTCGCCTGCGCCGCAGCAGGTGCCCTGGTGCATGGGCTGATCATGCCGGCCAGCGAAGCGCCGCTGATCGGGGCGTCGGGCGCCGTATCCGGCGTAGTCGCTGCCTATCTGATGCTGCATCCGAAGGTGCGCGTCTGGGTTCTGGTCTTCATGCGATTTCCCCTGCCGCTGCCGGCCTTCATTCCGCTTCTCTTCTGGGTCGGCCAGCAATTCGTCATGCTGGTCATCGACGGCGACAGCAATGTCTCCTGGGGCGCGCATGTCGGCGGCATCATCGCCGGGGCGATCCTGGTGCTCTTTTTGCGACGTCCTGGTGTGCCGCTCTTCGACCGCGCGATTGTCACACCGCGCGCCGTCGAGCATCAGGCGGTGTCCGTCGATGTTGTGAACGCCGGGCCCTGGGGGCAAAGGCCGGCGGGGAAGGCCCCGGATGGCGAGGCCGCAGGCGGCGCACTCCACCCGGAAACCCCGGCATCGCAACCAGTTCGCAAGGTCACCCATTGGGGACGATGACAAGAGGTCGTGGCTCAGACATATTGACGTGAACGTCAACGTAAATTATTGCTGTCGGCCAAACGGCATCGATCGTTGTGTTTGGGGAAAAAATGCGTATCGATGTCGCCAATCGACAAACGGCGGAGCGCATCAGAGCGCATTTTCCGGCGGAAGATTTGAAGAGAGGAACCCATGAAGATACTCGTCCCAGTCAAGCGGGTTGTGGATTACAACGTCAAGATCCGCGTCAAGCCTGATGGTTCCGGCGTAGAGCTCGCCAACGTCAAGATGTCCATGAACCCCTTCGACGAGATCTCCGTCGAAGAGGCGCTCAGGCTCAAGGAAGCCGGCAAGGCCGCAGAAGTGGTGATCGTGTCGATCGGCCCTGCTAAGGCCGAGGAAACCATCCGCACCGCACTCGCCATGGGCGCCGACCGCGGTATCCTGATCGAGACCGAGGAAACCGTCGAGCCGCTCGCCGTTGCCAAGCTCCTGAAGGGCGTGGTTGAAGCGGAAGCTCCGGGCCTCGTCATCGTCGGCAAGCAGGCGATCGACGACGATTCGAACCAGACCGGCCAGATGCTGGCGGCGCTGCTCGGCTGGGGCCAGGCGACGTTTGCCTCCAAGCTCGAGCTCGGCGCTGACAAGGCGACCGTGACCCGCGAAGTCGACGGTGGTCTGCAGACCATCGACGTCAAGCTCCCGGCGATCGTCACCACCGACCTGCGCCTGAACGAGCCGCGTTATGCCTCGCTGCCGAACATTATGAAGGCGAAGAAGAAGCCGCTCGACAAGAAGTCGCCTGCCGATTTCGGCGTCGATGTTGCCCCGCGCCTTAAGGTTCTGAAGACCGAGGAGCCGGGTGGCCGCAAGGCGGGCATCAAGGTGAAGTCGGTGGCAGAGCTTGTCGACAAGCTCAAGAACGAAGCCGGCGTGCTTTAATGAAATCCGTGAGGCCCGCCTGCAAAGGGCGGGTCGCTGCGCTTCCGGTGCTCACGTACGCTGAAGTACGCTCCGCTCCGGTGCTCGCACCCCACGCTTTTCGGCTGGGCCTGACGGATTTCCACGGAAACCTATTCGAGGATTGAACCATGGCTATTCTTCTTCTCGCAGAACACGACAACGCGACCGTCTCCGAACAGACCGCGAAGGCGCTGACCGCCGCCACCAAGATCGGTGGCGACGTGCATGTGCTGGTCGCCGGCTCCGGCGCCAAGGCCGCCGCTGATGCTGCTGCCAAGCTCTCGGGCGTCTCCAAGGTGCTGCTCGCAGACGACGCTTCGCTCGGCAACAATCTGGCAGAGCCGCTGGCCGCTCTCATCGTCTCGCTGGCAGGTTCCTATGACACGATCATCGCGGCTGCGACCTCGGTCGGCAAGAACGTGATGCCGCGCGTCGCGGCCCTGCTCGACGTGATGCAGGTCTCGGAAATCACCGAAGTGGTGTCTGCCGACACCTTCAAGCGTCCGATCTATGCCGGCAACGCCATCCAGACCGTGCAGTCGACCGACGCCAAGAAGGTGATCACCGTCCGCACTGCCTCCTTCGCCGCCGCCGCTGAAGGTGGTTCGGCTGCTGTCGAGACCGTTTCTGCTGCCGCAAACCCCGGCGTTTCCAGCCACGTCTCCGACGCGCTGTCCTCGTCCGACCGCCCGGAACTGGCGTCTGCCAAGATCATCATTTCCGGTGGCCGCGCGCTTGGCTCCTCGGAGAAGTTCCAGGAAGTGATCCTGCCCGTCGCCGACAAGCTGGGTGCCGCCGTTGGCGCTTCGCGTGCGGCTGTCGACGCCGGCTACGCCCCGAACGACTGGCAGGTAGGCCAGACCGGCAAGGTGGTTGCCCCGCAGCTTTACATCGCCTGCGGCATCTCGGGTGCCATCCAGCACCTCGCCGGCATGAAGGACTCCAAGGTCATCGTCGCGATCAACAAGGACGAGGAAGCGCCGATCTTCCAGGTCGCCGATTACGGCCTCGTTGCCGACATCTTCGAAGCCCTGCCGGAGCTCGAGAAGGCGCTCTGATCGCTCTTTCGCACCTGCGAAAGGACTGGTCAAAGAACCCTTTGCGGTCTATCAATCAGCCGGGCCCGCGATAAACGGGCCCGGCATTTTCTTGGGTGAAGTCTGGAACGGGTGAGGAGCGAGACGATGACGGAAAAGATCAGCAACGTGGGTGTCGTGGGTGCCGGCCAGATGGGCTGCGGCATCGCACAGGTCTCCGCTGCCGCCGGCTACAAGGTCACGATCTACGACCTCTCCAAGGACAGGATCGAAGCCGGTCTCGCCACGATCAACGGCAACCTCGCCCGCCAGGTGACCAACGGCAAGATCACCGATGAACAGCGCAAGGCGGCTCTTGCCCTAATTTCGGGCTCGTCCGATGTCAACGACCTCGCCCCATCAGATCTCGTCATCGAGGCGGCAACGGAAGACAAGAGCGTCAAGCGCAAGATCTTCGCGGCACTCTGCCCGGTGCTCAAACCCGAAGCCCTGATCGCGACCAACACCTCCTCGCTGTCGATCACCCGCCTCGCCTCTGCCACCGATCGGCCGGAGCGCTTCATGGGCATCCATTTCATGAACCCCGTTCCGGTCATGAAGCTCGTCGAACTGGTGCGCGGCATCGCAACCGACGAGACCACCTTCACCACGGCCAAGGATTTCGTGTCCTCCCTCGACAAGACGATCACGGTTGCCGAAGATTTCCCGGCCTTCATCGTCAACCGCATCCTGCTACCAATGATCAACGAGGCGATCTATACGCTGTATGAAGGCGTCGGCTCGGTCGAGGCGATCGACACGGCGATGAAGCTCGGTGCCAACCACCCGATGGGCCCGCTGCAGTTGGCCGATTTCATCGGTCTCGACACCTGCCTCTCGATCATGCAGGTCCTGCATGACGGCCTGTCGGACTCGAAGTATCGCCCCTGCCCGCTGCTGGTCAAATATGTCGAGGCCGGCTGGTTGGGTCGCAAGTCGGGCCGTGGCTTCTACGACTACCGCGGCGAGGTGCCGGTTCCGACCCGCTGACGCGCCATTCCGGTCCGGCACTCTCCGGCGGAAAGATATTTGCCCCTCCGGGCAATCATTGGTCGGCCATTCCTCGGAAAAGGTGAGCCGACCCTCTAGTTTGCGGGGCAGATTGAGATCCCCCCCGCATACCGGAGTACCAGTCCATGAAACGCCTCCTGCTCTTGAGCGCCGCCATCGCCGCCCTCTCCCTGCCGGTTTCGGCCAGCGCCGCAGACAAGCTGCTCAACGCTTCCTATGACATCGCCCGCGAGATCTTCGCCGCCCAGAACGAAGCCTTCATCAAGGCCAATCCGGGCGTGACCATCGACCAGTCGCATGGCGGCACCTCGCGCCAGGCACGCGCCATCGTCGAGGGTCTGGAAGCCGATGTCGTCACCTTCAACCAGGTGACGGACGTGGAATTCCTGGCGAAGAATGGATTCATCAACGAAGGCTGGCAGTCGGAATTCCCGAACAATGCCTCGCCCTTCTATTCCTTCCCGTCCTTCTTGGTACGCGCCGGCAACCCGAAGAACATCAAGGACTGGGACGACCTCGCCCGCGATGACGTGCAGGTGATCTTCCCCAACCCGAAGACCTCGGGCAATGCCCGCTACACCTATCTGGCGGCAACGGCCTATGCGAAGGAGAAGTTTGCCGGCGACGAGGCCAAGGTGACGGAATTCGTCGAAAAGATCTTCGATAACGTACCGGTCTTCGACACCGGTGGCCGCGCCGCGACGACGACTTTCGTCGAGCGCGAAACCGGCGACGTGATCATCACCTTCGAAGCCGAAACCAAGTCGATCGCCAAGCAGTATGGCGAGGACAAGTTCCAGCAGGTTGTGCCGTCGATGAGCCTGCTCGCCGAATTCCCGGTCGCCGTCGTCGACAAGGTCGCCGATGCCAAGGGCAGCCAGGAGCTTGCCAAGAAGTATCTCGACTTCCTCTACACGCCCGAGGGACAGAAGATCGCCGCCGACTTCGGCCACCGCGTTCACGACGAGACGGTCGCAGCCGAATACAAGGACCAGTTCCCCGAGATCCGCCTCGTGACGGTTGAAGACGTCTTCGGCGGCTGGGAGAAGGTTTCCGCGGAGCATTTCGCCGAGGGTGCCATCCTTGATGGGATCTATGGCAGCCGCTAAGCACGGTTCCCGATCGATTTCAGGACCGGCGGATCATCCGCCGGTTTTCTCATGAAAGGACGACGACGTTGAAACGCCGCGTATTGCCCGGCTTCAGACTGTCCCTCGGGATCACGCTGGTCTATGCCGCGATCATCATCCTGTTGCCGCTGGCAGCCCTGATCTTCAAGGCAGCAAGCCTCGGGCCCGCAGACTATTGGCGCATCGTCTCTTCAGAACGCGCCGTGGCGAGTTATGGCGTGACGGTCGGCTCGGCGCTGCTCGCGACCCTGTTCAACCTCGTCTTTGGTCTCGCGCTCGCCTGGGTGCTGGTCCGATATCGCTTCCCCGGACGCCGCATCATCGATGCTCTCGTTGACCTGCCTTTTGCGCTGCCGACGGCCGTTGCCGGTATTTCGCTGACGACGCTCTTTGCCTCGAACGGCTGGTTCGGATCCGCACTCGGTGAGATCGGCATCAAGGTCGCCTATACGCCGCTCGGCATCATGGTCGCCATGGCCTTCACCAGCCTGCCCTTCATCGTGCGCACGGTACAGCCTGTTCTGGAAGAGCTCGACCCCGCGCTTGAAGAGGCCGGCCAGACACTGGGTTCGAGCGACTGGTCGATCTTCCGTCGCGTGATCCTGCCGCTTCTGACGCCGGCCCTGCTTGCCGGCACGTCGCTCGCTTTTGCCCGCAGCCTCGGCGAATTCGGCGCGATCATCTTCATCGCCGGCAACCAGCCCTTCTCGACCGAGATCACGGCCCTTCTCGCCTTCATCCGGCTCGAGGAATACGACTATCCGGCATCGGCGGCGATCGCCTCTGTGATGCTGTTTGCCGCTTTCGTCATGCTGGCGGTGACCAACTACCTGCAGGCCCGCGCCCTGCGCTACACGGTGAAAGGCTGAACCATGAGCCAGGCAACCTCGGGACGACGCCCGCCCCGCGTCGGCGATGCGCCCCTTTTCAAATACGCGCTGATCGGCGCGGTGCTGCTTCTCGTCTTGTTCTTCGTGGTCGCCCCCATGGCGGTCATCGGCATAGAGGCCTTTTCCAGGGGCGTGCCGTTCTTCCTCGAGACGATCGCTGCCCCCGACACGCGCCATGCCATCTGGCTGACGGTGATGACGGCGCTGATTGCGGTACCGATCAACACCATCTTCGGGGTGGCGGCCGCCTGGGCGATCACCAAGCATGATTTTCGCGGCAAGCGCTTGCTCACCATCCTGATCGAGATTCCCTTCTCGGTCTCGCCTGTTGTCGCTGGCGTCGCCTATCTCTTCGTCTATGGCCTCCAGGGCATATTCGGCCCCACCCTCGACAGCGCCGGCCTGAAGATCCTCTTTGCCCTGCCGGGCATCGTGCTCGCCTCGATGTTCGTGACCGCACCCTTCGTCGCCCGCGAACTGATCCCGCTGATGCAGGCGCAAGGACGTGATCTCGAAGAGGCGGCCACCTCGCTCGGCGCGAGTGGCCTGCGCACCTTCTGGTCGGTGACATTGCCGAACATCAAATGGGCGATGCTCTACGGTGTGGTGCTCTGCAATGCCCGTGTCATGGGTGAATTCGGCGCCGTGTCGATCGTTTCCGGCAATATCCGCGGCCAGACCAACACGCTGCCGCTGCATATCGAGCTGCTTTACCAGGACTACAACGCCGTCGGCGCCTTCGCTGCCGCCTCAATGCTCGCCGCGCTGGCACTGGTCACGCTCGTGGCCAAGGTTCTGCTCGAACGCCAGGGCGCAGGCCGGCGGAACCGCCCGACCACGCTCGCCGGCAATATTTCGGAGAAGATTTCGTGAACATTCGCCTCGACACCGTCGTCAAGACCTTCGAAACCTTCCGTGCCGTGCATGGCGTGTCGCTTGACATCAGAAGCGGCGAACTCGTCGCGCTGCTCGGCCCCTCGGGCTCCGGCAAGACGACCATCCTGCGCATGGTCGCCGGCCTCGAATTTGCCGATGGCGGCCAGATCCATTTCGGCGAAGAGGATGCGACAGACATTCCCGTGCGCGACCGCGGCGTCGGCTTCGTCTTCCAGCATTATGCGTTGTTTCCGCATATGACCGTCGCCGAGAATATCGCCTTCGGCATGAAGGTCTCGAAGGTCAAGCGCTCGACCGCCGACATCGACCGGCGGGTCGAAGAACTGCTCTCCCTCGTCCAGCTCGCTGGATTGGGTGAACGTTTCCCCGGCCAGATCTCCGGCGGCCAGCGCCAGCGCGTGGCACTTGCCCGCGCGCTTGCCGTCGATCCGCGCGTACTTTTGCTCGACGAGCCCTTCGGCGCACTGGATGCCAATGTGCGTCGCGACCTGCGCCGCTGGCTGCGATCGATCCATGACGAGCTCGGCATCACCACACTCTTCGTCACCCATGACCAGGAAGAAGCTCTCGACCTTGCCGACCGCGTCGTCATCCTCGACAAGGGCAAGATCGTTCAGCAGGGCACGCCGGAAGAAGTCTGCCGCCATCCGGCCAACGCCTTCGTCATGCGCTTCCTCGGCGATACCAATGCTTTGAAGGCCAACGTGTCAAACGGACAGGCCACCGTTGGCAACATGATCTATGCGGCAGAAGGTTTGAAGGATGGCCCGGCCGAACTGCTCTTTCGCCCGACGGATGTCCTCTGGACCGACGATGCGTCAAAGGGTGTCGGCGCCAGCATCGAGCGGGTTCTCGACCGCCCCGGCTCGCGCCGGGTTCTGGCCAGGACCGCAGGCGACACGATCGTCGAGTTTGACGTGTCCCCCGACTTTGCGAAGGCGAACGGCGATCAGGGCTTCATCGAAATCCTGCGGCCGCGCCTGTTCCAGGACTGACACCGGTCACGGGGAACAATTCAGCTGCCCGTCGCTGCCGCCATGACCAACGCCTTGGCGTCCGCGCCATCCCAGACGGCCGGGCCATTCATGCTGCCGAGCAGACAACCCTTACCATCGACCAGTAGCGTGACCGGCAGACCGAAGGCAAGCCCTTCGCGCTTCAGCTGGTTGAACACGCCCATTGAGGCGTCGCGATAGAGGCCGAGCGCGTCGACACCGGTTTCTTCGAGGAAGGTCTGCGGCTTCTCGACATCGCCGGTGTCGATGTTGATGGCGAGCACCTGAAAGGTCTCCCCGCCAGTTGCCTCCTGCAGGTTGTTGAGGGCTGGCATCTCCTCACGGCAGGGCACGCACCAGGTGGCCCAGAGATTGATCAGCACCGTCTTATTCGCGAAGTTTGCCATGGTCATCGGCGTACCTTCCTTGTCCTGGAAGGTCAGTCCATCGATCAGCTTGGGTTCGCTGACAGGGATCATCGCGGCAACATCGCCTTTCAGATAGGGCGTGATCGCTTCTGCTCTGGCGACAGAACCCTCGCATTGCGCGGCATCCGCAGTCTCCACGGCATTGCCAGACATGGTCTGCTTCACGTATACCGCAGCCGCGCCGGCGACGATGCCGGCCACCGCCGCAATCGCAACCAGCTTGGTGGGAAAGAGACCCTCAGGTCTTTTTTCTGTCATGTCATTCTCCAGGACGGGCACTTCATGGCCGAGGAAATCAAGGACACCAAATCCTCCAACCAGATGTGGGGCGGTCGCTTCGCCTCGGGCCCTTCGGCCATCATGGAGGAGATAAATGCCTCCATCGGTTTCGACAAGAAGCTTTACGCCCAGGATATCCGCGGCTCAAAGGCGCATGCGACCATGCTGGCGCACCAAGGCATTATCTCGAACGAAGATAAAGACAAGATCCTTCACGGCCTGGACACGATCCTGTCAGAGATCGAGGGCGGTCAGTTCGTCTTCTCGCGCAAGCTCGAAGACATTCATATGAACGTCGAGGCCCGCCTCGCCGAGTTGATCGGCCCGGCCGCCGGACGCCTTCATACCGCCCGTTCGCGAAACGACCAGGTGGCACTCGATTTCCGCCTCTGGGTGAAGGAAGAACTGCAGAAGACGGAAGCTGCCCTTTCCGGTCTCATTGCCGCCTTCCTTAACCGCGCCGAAGAACATGCCGACACCGTCATGCCCGGCTTTACCCATCTCCAGACGGCCCAGCCGGTGACCTTCGGTCATCACTGCATGGCCTATGTCGAGATGTTCGGCCGTGACCGCCAGCGCGTGCGCCATGCGATTGAACACCTAGACGAAAGCCCGATCGGGGCGGCAGCCCTTGCCGGCACCGGCTATCCGATCGACCGCCACATGACGGCGAAGGCGCTCGGTTTCCGCGAGCCGACCCGCAACTCGATCGACACCGTCTCCGACCGCGACTTTGCGCTGGAGTTCCTCTCGATCGCCTCGATCTGCGCGACCCACCTGTCGCGGCTTGCGGAAGAGATCGTCATCTGGTCGACGCCGCAGTTCGGCTTCATCCGCCTGTCGGACGCGTTTTCGACCGGCTCGTCGATCATGCCGCAGAAGAAGAACCCTGATGCCGCTGAACTGGTACGCGCCAAGACCGGCCGCATCAACGGCTCGCTGATTGCGCTCCTCACTGTCATGAAGGGCCTGCCGCTCGCCTATTCCAAGGACATGCAGGAAGACAAGGAACAGGTCTTCGACGCAGCCGAGAGCCTGGAACTGGCAATTGCAGCCATGACCGGCATGGTCACCGATATGACCATCCGCACCGACAAGATGAAGGCGGCTGCCGGTTCGGGTTACTCGACCGCGACCGATCTCGCCGACTGGCTGGTGCGGGAAGCCGGCCTGCCCTTCCGCGACGCGCACCATGTCACGGGTAATGCCGTTGCCATGGCCGAGAGGAAGGGTTGCGATCTCGCAGAGCTTTCGCTGGAAGAACTGCAGAGCATCAATGCGGCCATCACGGCCGACGTTTTCAATGTTCTGACAGTCGAGGCCTCCGTCGCCAGCCGCAAGAGCTTTGGTGGCACGGCGCCGTCTGAAGTGAGGAAGCAGATCGCCTGGTGGCGGGCACGCAACTGACTGGGCAACTGATCACGCGCACCGACGCGACACATCACCAGATCAGGGGTGCACAAGCGCCCCTTTTTTCTGTAAACGCTAGCACAACAATATCTTCATGGACCGGGTCATGGTGAATTCGCTGAAACGCACGACGCTTACGCTCTCTCTTGTGCTGGCCGCCTCGCTGGCTCTGTCCGCCTGCGGCCGCAAAGGCGACCTCGACCCGCCGAGCACGCCTGCGAGCCAGCAGAACCAGCGCGGCGCCGAGGCGCCGGCAACGCCGGACAGCCCCTTCCTTCTTGATCCGCTTCTCTGACAGGGCTTAACCCGTGAACCATTTCGAGTATCGCGACGGCGTCCTCTACGCCGAAGGCGTGGCCATCCCCGAGATCGCGCGCGCCGTCGGCACGCCCTTCTACTGCTATTCGACGGCGACGCTGGAGCGTCACTACAAAGTCTTTTCCAAAGCTTTTGATGGCGTCGATGCGCTCGTCTGCTACGCGATGAAAGCCAATTCCAACCAGGCCGTCCTGAAGACGCTGGGACGGCTCGGTGCTGGCGTCGACGTGGTCTCGGAAGGCGAACTGCGCCGGGCGCTGGCGGCAGGCATTCCGGCAAGCCGCATCATGTTCTCTGGCGTCGGCAAGACGCCGAGCGAGATGGATTTGGCGCTCGAAGCCGGCATCTATTGCTTTAACGTCGAGAGCGAGCCGGAACTGGAAATCCTGAACCAGCGCGCCATCAAGGCCGGCAAAAAGGCGCATGTCTCCTTTCGCATCAATCCTGATGTCGATGCCAAGACCCATGCCAAGATTTCGACCGGCAAGAAGGAAAACAAGTTCGGCATTTCCTATGAGCGCGCGCGTGCCGTCTATGCTCGGGCCGCAACGCTGGACGGCATAAAGGTTTCCGGTATCGACATGCATATCGGCAGCCAGATCACCGATCTGCAGCCCTTCGAAGACGCCTTCCGCCTGCTTCGCGAACTCGTCCAGACGCTGCGCGGCGACGGCCACAGCATCGATCACGTCGATGTCGGCGGAGGCCTGGGCATTCCCTATAAGGACGACAACAACCCGCCGCCCGAGCCCGACGCCTATGCGAAGATCGTCAAGGACCAGCTTTCGGAGCTGAACTGCCGCATCGTCACCGAGCCAGGCCGCCTGATCGTCGGCAATGCCGGCATCCTGGTGACGGAAGTCATCTATGTGAAGGACGGCGGCGACAAGACATTCGTCATCGTCGACGGCGCGATGAACGACCTTATTCGGCCCACGCTCTACGAGGCCTATCACGAGGTGAAGCCCGTAGTGATTTCGGCGGCGAACGCGCCGCGCATCAAGGCCGACATCGTGGGCCCTGTCTGCGAGACCGGCGACTACCTCGCGCTCGATCGCGAGATGGCGATGCCGAAGCCCGGCGATCTGATTGCCGTCGGTTCGGCCGGTGCCTATGGAGCCGTCCAGGCCGGAACCTACAACACCCGCAGGCTCGTGCCGGAGGTGCTGGTGAACGGCAACGATTTCCACGTGATTCGGCCGCGTCCGACCTATGAGGACCTGATCGCGCTCGACAGCGTGCCCGACTGGCTGGCCTGAGCCATTCACAATTCGGCGATGAGGCGGGAAAAACCCCCACCTCATCCTTGCCGCCCTCGTCTTCGCCACAAAGACTGCTATCTTCGAGATCTGTCAGCCGTGATCATGCGCGGCGCTCTCGGAGACCAGACGGATGAGCTCTTCCCGCCCGGCCGGCCACAGGAAAGGCGCCTTGAAGGACGACCCGAAGCTTGCGCGTCGCGTCGGCGTCAAACGCGTGCTCGCACGGTCCGTGTTGTTTGCCGAGCGTCTCCTGCCGCTTTTCCTGCCGGTTTTCGGCATCGCCGCCCTCTTCGTTGCGCTTGCCTGGTTTGGGGTCTACCGAGAAGTGCCGGACCTTGTCCGGCTGGCGATCGTTTTCATCCTCGTCTTCGCTTTCGTTGCCTCCTTCCTGCCCTTCCTGAAGCTCAGGCTGCCGAGCATTGCCGAAGCCGACAGGCTGCTTGAGGAGCGCAACGGCCTCGCCCACCAGCCGGTGGCCGTGCAGGACGACCAGCTCTCGGCCGAGACGCCCTTTGCCCGCGCTCTTTGGCAGGAACACCAGCGGCGCATGGCCGAGCGGATCGCCGCCCTCGACGCCGGCCTGCCACAGCCGGATATCGCCCGCTACGACCGTTATGCCCTGCGCGCCGTGCCGGCCCTGCTCTTCGTCACGGCACTTGCCTATTCCGGCTCCAATGGGGCAGGCTCGGTCGCGGATGCCTTCCGCCAGCATGTGCCGGAAAGCGAGGCACCAACGCTGCGCATCGACGCCTGGATCACCCCTCCCGGCTATACAGGCCAGCCGCCGGTCTTCCTGTCGGGCCTCGGCACTCAGGACGTGGCAGGTGTAACCGTGCCGCAGAAGTCCAAGGTCACCGTACGCATCAGCGGCGGCCCCTCGGACAAGAAGGTTCTGTTCGTCAAGCAGGCGGACGGCACCGTTCTCGACGTGGCCGAAAAGGAAGATGCAGCGCGCAGGCCCACGGCGGGCTCCGAGATAGACGCTCGCAGTCAGACGGCCGTCCCGACACCTCCGCCAGCCCCGGCTCCGAACATACCGATGGTCGCCCGCACCCACGAGCTGGAACTGGACGACGCGGGCGAACTGCGTGTTGCCGACCGGACCTGGACGATCGGCGTCACACCGGACAGGGCACCCGAGATTGCCTTTGACGGCACGCCGCGCCGCGCGATCAACGGGGCTCTCGAAATCGCCTTTACCGCCAAGGACGACTACGGCCTGCGCGAGGCCCATGCCGAGATCCTCCCTCTGGAGGAGCAAGCCGGCGCGACGCCGCTCTATCCGCATCCGGATTACAAGCTCGACCTGCCGCGCCACAATGCCCGTGACACGAAGGGCGTGGCGAGCCGCAACATCACCGAACACCCGCTCGCCGGCCAGATGGTGAAGATTACGCTGGTGGCGACAGATGGCGCTGGACAAACCGGTCGCAGCGAGCCGATCGAGATGCAACTGCCCGGCCGCAATTTCAACGAGCCGCTCGCCGCAGCCGTTGCCGAACAGCGCAAGGTCTTTGCGCTCGACACCCGGCAGATGCCGCAGGCGATCGCGCTGAACGAAGCACTGGTTCTGCGCGCAGACGAGACGATCCCCGATCTCGGCAACTTCATTGCGCTGGAAAGCGCCCGCGCCCGCATGAACATGGCGCGCGGCGAAGAACAACTGAAAGACACGGCCGACTATCTCTGGGAGATCGCGCTTGGCATCGAGGACGGCGATCTGTCGCTGGCCGAACGCCGGCTGCGCGATGCCCAGCAGGCGCTCTCCGATGCCCTGGAGAACGGCGCCTCCGACGAGGAAATCCAGCGGCTGATGGCAGAGCTGCGCTCGGCCATGCAGGAATTCCTCCAGGCCTTGGCTGAGCGCATGCCCAACCAGCAGGGCGAGCCGCAGCAGAATGCCCAGAACATGCTGCGCCAGCAGGATCTCGACAACATGCTCGACCAGCTGGAGAACCTCGCCCGCTCCGGCAATCGCGACCAGGCACAGCAACTGCTGTCGGAACTGCAGCGGATGATGAACAACCTGCAGGCCGGACGCCCGCAACAGGGCCAGCAGCAGCAGAACAGCGAGGCCCGCCGCCAGATCGACAAGCTCGGCGAGATCATGCAGGAGCAGCAACGGCTGATGGACGAGACTTTCCGTCTGGATCAGGCGCTGAGGGACCGCATGCAGCGCGGCGATCCACAGCAGGGCGAAGAGGGTGCCGAAGGCCAGCAGCAGCAAGGTCAACAGCAACAGGGCCAGCAAGGACAACAGGGCGAGCAGGGTCAGCAGGGCCTGGATGGCATGACGGCCGAACAGCTTAGGGAAGCACTGCGTCAGCTGCGCGAACAGCAGGAGCAGCTCGGACAGCAGCTTGGCGAATTGCAGGAAGGCCTCAAAGGCCTCGGCATGGAGCCCGGCCCCGGTTTCGGCGAAGCCCAGCAGGAAATGCAGGGCGCAGGAGAAGCGCTCGGCCAGGGCCAGGGCGGCCCGGCCGTCGAAGGCCAGGGTCGCGCCATGGAGGCGCTTCGCCAGGGCGCCCGCGACATGATGAACCAGATGATGCAGGCACAGCAGGGTCAGGGTGGCCAGGGACCGCAGATGGGTCAGGGTCAGGGCAATCAGGATGGCCGCGATCCCCTCGGTCGCCCCCGCGCCACCAGCGGCCCGGATTTCGGCGAACGGGTGAAGGTACCGGACGAGATCGATGTCCAGCGCGCCCGGGAGATCCTCGAAGCCATCCGCGAGAAGCTCGGCGAAAACTCAAGCCCCGAGATCGAGCGGCGCTACCTGGAACGGCTCTTGGATATCCAGTAACCCAGCACACGGCTGCGAAGACGAAAACGCCCGTATCAGCGGGCGTCTTCGTATTCAGGGATGGGGTGGAGAAGTCTCAGCCGGCCAGTGCCGAAGCGACGGCCTTGCGGATGTCAGGCAGGGCAAAGGGCTTGGAGACCACATCAACGATCTTTGCCGATAGGTCGTCGGCGCGCTCGCGCTGTTCGGCATAGCCGGTCATCAGCAGGATCTTCATCGCCGGAAATTCGGAATGGGCGCGATGCGCGAGCTCGATGCCGTCCATGACGGGCATGCGGATATCCGACAGAAGCAGGTCAAAGGCGCCTTCGGAGAGCTTTTCGAGACCTTCCGCGCCATCGGCGGCCTCATGCGTCTCGTGACCGTCGAGGCGGAGCGCACGCGCCACGAAGGAGCGCAGGGAGTCTTCGTCTTCGGTGATGAGGATTCTCGCCATAGTTGAAGTCTTCTCCCGCGTCCTTTTGAGCCTTGCGAGAGGCAAATCACCAGACTTTCCTTGTCGAGTGGTAAACGCCGGACAGGTCGTCCGGCGCGATGGTTAACAGCTCGCTGCCGTCAGGGGGCGAGATGTTTCCTTTTGAAACGGCTCACGCGTCGCCGGTGACGACGCCGACGAACGGCAGTTCGCGGAAGGCATAGGCCACATCCATCCCGTAGCCCACGACGAAATAGTCGGGGCATTCGAAGCCGACATAATCAGCTTCAAACTTTTCTTTTCGCTTCACTTTTTTGTCGAGAAGCACGGCGATCGTGACATTGGCGGCACCCCGCTCGAACATCAGCTCCTTGGCGAACAGCAGGGTGCGGCCGGACTCCAGAATATCGTCGATCAGGAGGATGTTGCGCCCCTTCACGTCGCTGTCGATGTCCTTGATGATCTTCACGCCCTGCGAGACCGTGCCTGTGCCATAGCTGGACAGGGTGATGAACTCGACTTCCGGGGCGAGACCCACATCATGCAACGCACGAATGAGGTCAGCAGCGAAGATGAAGGAGCCCTTCAGCACCGAAATAACCAGAAGGTCGTCGCAGGGGCCCTTGATGATATCCTGCGCGAGTTCGAGATTACGCTGCCGGATCTGCTCGGCGGTAAAGAGCGGTTCGATGTTCTTTCCGCGAACTACGGGCATGGGGAACTCCTTGCTTGTCGACCTCAGGTCCATGGCCGGCGGCATGCCGGAAAGGCAAGGGCCTTAGCACACTGGCAAGGGCTTAGGCACCCGAACTCTTCGAAGGAAAGCCGGACTTCCGGCGTTTTTCCACCGGGATGCTGGAGACGGGTGACGATGCCGCGGCTCTCGCCGCCGTCGAGGCTCGACACAGGCGGCTCGATATAGGTGCTGGCGATCACCTGCCCGTCGATCAGAAGATCCGCGCGAAGTTTGGGGACCGACACTTCGCGGCCGGTGCGGTTCTCAACGATGGCATTCAGCAGGAGAACACGCATCCCGTTGCGGTCCTGTGGCGTCAGGTTGACATGCGTGAAGTCAAGCGGCTTTGCGGCAATCTCCGGATGCTCGCCACCGCCGAAAACCAGCTGTGCGGCAAGCGAGAAGATGGAGACGAAGGCAATCGCCACCAGCAGCGAAAAGGCGACGTCCGACAGCCGTTGCAGACGCTGTTCGATGGCATAGACTGCGGTGCGGAGGATCGCACGCAGATCAGGGGCCAGAGGTGTGGAAGACGCGGATACAGCCGGGCGCGGCGACGCCTTGGGCGGTTCACGGACCGTGACGAACTGCGCATCGAGGACTTCGTGACGAGCGCCACGCTGGTGCTGGTGATCGATCCGGCGGCGGGCACGATCCGGCGGTAGGAGGTCGAGGTCCGCGGCGGCGGCCTGCTTCTGATAACGGAAAGCGCTCATGCGTGCGGACCTTTCGCACAGCCAAAATCGGATACCCCGAAAGTCGGCGGTTGAAACGAATCCTCACCAGTCGTAAATTCAATTGGTTAATGCTTCGGAAAGACGACTGAGAAAGCCAGGCGTCCCGGGGCATGTTTACCGGCCGTTTACGATCGTCGTTTACGCGCCCCAGACCTCGGACACGTCAGACTGGGCCCCCTTTGATACATTTCGAAAATGTCGGCCTGCGCTATGGGATGGGACCGGAGATCCTCCGCGACCTGACCTTCGATCTGCCGAAGGGATCCTTCCAGTTCCTGACCGGCCCGTCGGGCGCTGGCAAGACAACGCTTCTGCGCCTGCTCTTCATGTCGCTGCAACCGACGCGCGGACTGATCAAGAGCTTTGGTCGCGACATTACCAGCATCCCCCGCAATGAACTGCCGATGCTGCGCCGTCGCGTCGGCATCGTCTTTCAGGATTTCCGCCTGCTTGACCACTTGACAACCTATGAGAACGTGGCGCTGCCTTTGCGCGTCCGCGGCAAGGCCGAGCAGAGCTACAAGCAGGACGTCATAGAACTCTTGAAATGGGTGGGGCTTGGCGAGCGCATCAACGTGCTGCCGCCGGTGCTTTCGGGCGGCGAGAAGCAGCGCGTGGCGATCGCCCGCGCCCTGATCGACCGGCCGGAAATCTTGCTCGCAGACGAACCGACGGGCAATGTCGATCCGCCGATGGCCCGCCGCCTGCTGAGCCTCTTCTTGGAATTGAACCGTCTCGGCACCGCGGTGGTGATCGCCACCCATGATCTGGCATTGATGGACCAGGTGGATGCACGCCGGATGATCCTCACCGACGGGCGGCTCGACATCTATGAATGAGATCCCCCAGAACCCAGATCAGAACGTGAACCAAACCCCTGGTCAGAAGAAGCGCCGTGTCGAAATGACGGTCAGGCCGACAGGCCCGATCCTGCCGCCGTCGAACATCCAGGGCAACGCGCTGATGGTGGTGATCGCCATCATGGCCTTCCTCGCCTGCCTGACGCTGGGCGGCGTATCTATGGTCCGCGCCACGGCCGCGGGTTGGCAGAGCGAGATCTCCCGCGAGATCACCATCCAGATCAAACCCGAGGACGGCCTCGACATGGGGGCCGCCCTCGTTAAGGCGCGCGATCTGGCGCTGACCTTCGTTGGCACGCGCGACGGCCAGATCATGGATGACGGGGCGACGGCGCGCCTTCTCGAACCTTGGCTCGGCACGGGGCTCAATCTTGAAGATCTGCCAGTGCCACGACTGATCGTCATCACCATCGACGAGACCAATCCGCCCGACTTCGACGCGATGCGTGCGCTCCTGAATGAAGAGGTGCCACAGGCCTTTCTCGACGATCACCGCACCTGGGTGGACCGGCTGGTGCAGATGGCACGCACGACGGTGCTGATCGGCTCGGGCATCCTGATCCTTGTCTTCACGGCCATGGTGCTGACGGTGGTCTTTGCGACGCGCGGAGCTTTGTCGGGCAACCGCCACATCATCGAGGTCCTGCATTTCGTCGGCGCCGAGGGCACTTTTGTCGCGCAGGAATTCCAGAAGCACTTTCTGAAGATCAGCCTGAAAGGGGCAGCGGTTGGGGCGGTGCTGGCAGCAAGCTTCTTTGCGCTGGCCAGTTTCTGGCAAAGCCGGTCACTGGCAACCCCGGAAAGCGACCAGGCAACCGCACTGTTCGGTACCTTCACGATCGGCTGGGGTGGCTATCTCGGCATCTTCGCCACCATGATCGTGATCGCGCTTCTGACCACCATCACGGCGCGCCTGACGGTCATGCGCACGATCTATGAAATCGATCTCATTCGCTCTGATCCGGCCCGCACGGACGGCCTTCTCGACGATTGACGAAATCTCGCATGTTGACTTGCCTTAAAGCCGCCTGTTCGCTGTGGGAAATCCCGGCTATTCACGGGCTATGAGCATGGATCGGATGACCTCGAATCAACCGCTGCGTGACGGCGGCCGCCCTCCTTCCGGAGACGGCCTCTTTGCGCGCAAAGGCCTGATACGCCGGGCTTTGCGCTATGGCGGGATGCTCGTGATCCTGAGCGTCGCGGTGCTGGTGGCCGGTTTTCTGATCTTCGCTGATTCGGTGAGCAACATGCGTCCGCCCGAGACGGTGAAGGCGGATGCGATCGTCGTTCTGACCGGAGGATACCAGCGCATCGAGCAGGCGATCGATCTTCTGAAGCGCGGCTACGGCGAAAGACTTCTGATCTCGGGCGTCAATCCCTCAACCACCGCAGGCCAGATCCGCAAGGCGACGCGCACCTCGCCCGACCTCTTCGACTGCTGCGTCGATATCGGTTACGCCGCGATTGACACGATCGGCAATGCCAATGAGACGGCGATCTGGATCCGCGACAAGGGCTATCGTTCCATCCTGGTCGTCACCAGCAACTACCATCTTTCGCGCAGCCTGATGGAATTGCGGCGCAGCGATCCAGAGACCGAATTCATCGGCTATCCCGTGGTCAATGCCGATCTGAAGACGCGTGCCTGGTACAGCGAGCCGGACGCGATGCGCACCATGCTGGCCGAATACGGGAAGACGGTGATTGCCTATGTCAGGGGTGTGACCGGATGGAGCCGTGATCAGGGCCTGCGTCCGGACGGCGAAATCACCGAATCTGGACGCACATCCTGACCAGCAAGAAGAAGCTAGCGCTTTTGCTGGCGGGACTTTTGCTCTAATGACGGTTTCGCCCGCCCTCGAGAGCCCCACGACATGATTGCGCTGCGTTCCATTCTCTTCAACACTGCCTTCTATGCCAACCTCATCATCAGGATGATCGTGCTGTCGCCGATCTATTTCCTGCTGCCGCGCAAGAAGGCCTTCTTCGTGCCGAAGGATTGGGCACGCGCCAATCACTGGCTGATGGAAAAGATCGTCGGCACAACGTTTACGGTCGAAGGGCTGGAGAACATTCCCAAGAGCGGCGGCTATATCCTGGCGCCCAAGCACCAATCCTTCTGGGACACCTATGCGCTGCTGCCCTGGCTGGATGATCCGGTCTACATCCTCAAGCGCGAGCTGATGTGGATCCCGGTCTTCGGTTGGTATGTCGCCAAGCAGCGGATGATCCCGGTCAATCGCGGCGCCAAGGGCAAGGTCATGGCTCAAGTGATCGAACGGACCAAGTTGGAAATGGCCAATGGTCGCCAGCTGATCATCTATCCCGAGGGCACCCGCCGCCCGCCGGGCGCACCGCCGGAATACAAGTACGGCATCGCCCGTCTCTACCGCGACATCAACGTGCCCGTCGTGCCCGTCGCCATGCATCCCGGCCTCTTCTGGCCGCGCCGCAAGTTCCTGCGCTTTCCGGGTCACTTCGTCGTCCGCATCCTGCCGCCGATCGAGCCGGGTCTCGATCCCGACGTCATGCAGGCAACCCTGATGGAACGCCTGGAGGCGGCAAGCGACGAATTGCTGATCAAGACGGCCAAGGAAAACCCGCAGCTGCCGCTGCCTCCCACAGCGGTGAACAGGCTGAAGGAACTTGAAGCGCTCTAAGCGCATTCAAGACAGGAATGGTGTGCGGCGCTTCAGGCGCCGTTCGACGTGATCGCGGAAGCCACGCTCTCGAGCCAGTGGTCGCGGATGCCGATTTCCCTGAGATGGGCGACGGTATTGGCGACATAGACCGGATTGGGACCAGAGCGACCGACGGCGCCCTCGACGATCTGCGCCGCCTCCTCGACCGTGACGGCGCCTGCATATTGCGGGTGGGCCCGATCGATGACGTAGGTGAGCGCCCGGACAGAGCGGCCGTCGGAAAGCTGGGTGCGGACGTGGCGCTCGAGATAGACGCTGGTGACGAGTTCGCGTTCGCGCAGATAGTCAACGGTGGACTGCCACGAAGATGGCGCGACCCGAAAGGCGACACCCTTGCAGGAGCCGCCGCGGTCGAGCCCCAGCACCAGGCCGGGCCTATCTTCGGTTCCGCGGTGAACATAGGAGCGCACACAGAGGGAACGACGATAACCGCCGAGCCGGGCAAGCACTCTTTCTTCATAGGGAAAGCCCGGATTCCACATCAGCGATCCGTAGCCAAAGACCCAAAATTCGTCCATATCGCACGCCAATCCAAGACACGTGAAGTGATCGCAACGAGGAGCATCCCATGGCCATGTCGACCGCGCCGGAGAGCACGATCAGCCGAAAGGTTGTCCGGCTCGGCGTTTTGATCGTCCTCGTCATCGCTGTCTATAGTGTCGGCTGGTATTTTGCTGCGGAATTTCTGAAGAAACGCATTCTGACCTTCTTCGGCGGGGGGAATCCGGCGGGAGTGACCGCAACCTGCGAGGATGCGACGCTTGGCGGCTATCCCTTCCGCTTCCGCCTGAATTGCACGCGACTTGCCTTCGACGATCACTTCCAGGGCGTGGCCGCCTCCTTCGGTCCGATGCGCGCAGCAGCCCAGATCTACAATCCCGGCCATATCGTCTGGGAACTGGACGGGCCGGCAGAAGTCCGCTCGGCGCTCGGCTTCAACACGGCGCTCGACTGGAACAACATGCAGTCGAGCTTCCGCATCGGCCTTTCAGGCCTGACGCGCAGTTCTCTGATGATGGAAGGGCTGAGTGCAACCGTCACCTCGACAGTATCGAACCTGCAGGTGCAGATGACGGCGCCGAGCGCGCAATCGCATGTTCGACAGAACGAGGGCAATCTCGACTATGCAACGCTGGTGCGCGATATGTCGGTCTCGATCGACGGCACTCAGATTGCGCTTCCGCCGATTTCTGCGAGCCTCGACACCACCTTCGCCGATAAGGGCGGACTGCTCGATCCGCGTGTGGCACAGGAGCAGAAGCTTTACGGCACCCGAGGCGAAATCCGTCGCATGGTGGTCGACATGGGCGAAGGCCGTGTTCTGACGCTGAGCGGCCCCTTCGAGGTCGGTGAAGACGGCCTGGTCTCCGGGCGGATCAAGTTGCAGGTCGAGCAGGTTCGTGCCTGGCGTGATGCCATGAAGACGGCCTATCCGGAACAAGCCAGCATGATCGACAATGTCGCCAATGTGCTGCGAGCACTCGCCTTTGGCCGCGATGATAGCGAAGCCGAGATCACCATCCAGAACGGCGTGACATCGCTCGGCTTCATCCCGCTTGGACAGATCCCGCCCCTCTGAGGCGGCGGGATTGGCTCACTTGTCGAGTGCGTGACGGCCGAAGTCCGGCACGTCGACGTCCTGGCCGGCCTGGACGATCGAGCGACGGATGGTGCGGGTGCGCGAGAAGAGTTCGAACAGCTTGTCGCCCTCGCCCCAACGGATCGCCCGCTGCAGATAGGCCAAGTCTTCCGAGAAACGCGCCAGCATTTCGAGAATAGCATCCTTGTTGTGCAGGCAGACGTCCCGCCACATGGTTGGGTCGGAAGCGGCCAGACGGGTGAAATCGCGGAAACCCGAAGCGGAATATTTGATAACTTCCGATTCCGTCACCGTCTCGAGGTCGTCGGCCGTGCCGACGATATTGTAGGCAATGATATGCGGCAGGTGCGAGACGATGGCGAGCACCTTGTCGTGGTGCTGCGGATCCATCTCGTCACACATCGAACCCAAGGCTTCCCAAAAGCTGCGCAGACGGGCCATCGCCTGGCCGTCCGTACCTTCGAGCGGCGTGAAGATGCACCAGCGCCCCTTGAAGAGACCCGGGAAACCGGCATCCGGGCCAGACTTTTCCGTGCCCGCCAGCGGGTGTCCGGGAATGAAATGCACACCATCCGGCATATGCGGTGCCATCTGGGCGATGACGGAGGCCTTGGTCGAGCCGACATCGGTGACGATGGCGCCCGGCTTCAGGTTGGGTGCGATCTGCTGCGCCACGGCTTCAGAGGCGCCGACTGGCACTGAGACGATGACGAGATCGGCATCCTTCACGGCATCGGCGGCTGAGGCGACATAAGCCGTCCCGAGCTCCAGCTCTTCCGCCCGTTTCAGCGTCTCGGCGCTGCGGGTCGAAATGACCACATCCTTGGCCAGGCCGAGCTTCTTGACGTCGCGGGCGATCGACGAGCCGATGAGGCCGATACCGATCAGGGCGATGCGGTCGAACAGGATTTCAGACATCAGGTGCGTTCCATGAATTCGGTGAGGGCAGCGATCACGCCGGTATTGGCCTCCTCGCTGCCGATCGTCATGCGGAGTGCATTGGGAAAACCATAGGACGAGACGGCGCGCAAGACGAAGCCGCGCGATGTGAGGAAAGCATCGGCATCGGATGCCCGCTTTCTGTCCTGATCGGGGAAGTGGATCAGGATGAAATTAGTAACCGAGGGCGTGACCTCCAGGCCGAGAGCGGTAAGCGCTTCCGAGACCCGGGCGAGCCAGATCTGATTGTACTCGACGGCCTTGGCCACATGGGCCTGGTCGCGCATGGCAGCGGCCCCGGCGAAAAGTGCCGGCGTGTTGATGTTGAACGGCCCGCGCACCCGGTTCAGCGTGTCAATGATCTCCGCCGGGCCGTAGATCCAGCCGATGCGCAGCGAAGCTAGCCCGTAGACCTTGGCGAAGGTCCGGGTCATCACGACGTTGCGGCTGCCCGAGACCAGTTCGATGCCTGCTTCATAGTCATTGCGGCGAACATATTCGGCATAGGCCGCATCGAGCACCAGGATAACATGCGACGGAAGCTCTGCATGAAGGCGCTTGATATCGGCATAAGGCACATAGGTGCCGGTCGGATTGCCGGGGTTGGTGAGGAAGACGATCTTCGTCCGTTCGGTGACGGCTGCAAGGACCGCGTCGACGTCGACGCGACGATCGGTCTCGGAAACCGTGACCGGTGTGCCGCCGGCCGCCAGGATCTGGATCCGGTAGAGCAGGAAGCCGTGCTCAGTGATGATGGCTTCATCGCCGGGTCCGAGATAGATATTGGCGAGCAGCGCCAGCAACTCGCCCGAACCATTGCCGCAGAGGATGTTGGCAGGGTTCAGCCCGTGCACCTCTGCGATCGCATCGCGCAGCACGCGGGCCTGCCCGTCGGGATAGAGCTCGAGCTTGGCCGCTGCAGCCTGAAAGGCTTCGGTGGCCCTAGGGCTTGGGCCAAGCGGCGCTTCGTTTGAGGAGAGCTTGAAGACGCGCGCGACACCACCCGCATGCTCCTTGCCCGGAACATAGGCGGCGATATCCATGACCCCGGCACGGGGCACCGGGTTTGTCGAGGCGTTCATGATGCTCATTCCCGATCATTGGACAGCGAGAAGCAACCCTTTTCATGGGCTTGGGATTACTGCGGAAACCGGCATTTGTCGAGGAGGACGCGCACCCGGTCTGCCCCGACGACAATTCAGACTTCTGGAGACCGATTGCGCGTCGTCGGCACGCCTTGCGGCGCGAGAACCGGTGCGAAGACACGGCGGGAGGCACGCGCGGCAACGGGCAGCCCCTGATAGAGACGTTTTTGCGCCTCGACGACGATGACGCCGGAAAAGGCTGGCCAGAGAACCCTGCCAAGCCGCTCGAAGCCTCGGCGAAGGCGCAGGACTGCGCGGATCTTCGACGGTGGGAAGAACAAGGCCTCTGCCGAGGCCCCGGGCGTGAAGTTCGTCTCGCGCAGCAGCGAGGTGAGCTGGCCGCGCGAATAGGGGCGGCCCGAACCGAAGGGCGTGTGCTCCATGCGCGCCCAGACACCGCGACGGTTGGGCACGACGATGACGAGGCGGCCGCCGGGAGCGAGTACCCGCCAGACCTCCTTCAAGGTCTCCCGCGGGTTCTCGGCGAATTCGAGGGAATGCACCATGAGAACGCGGTCGACCGAACTGTCCGGCAGTGGCAGTTCCTCGTCGAAGACCAGCGACGTGGCCGAGGGTTCGCCGACCGGCCAGTTCACCGCGCCCTGCCCTGCCGGCATGAAGGCCATGGTCCGCTCGGTGTCGGCACGGAAGCGTTCGAGAAAGGGAATACTGTAGCCAAGACCGACAAGCCGTTCCTGCGGCAGGCGCGCCCAGACCGAAGAAATCGCCAAGGCAACCGACTGCTCCGCCACTCGGCCGAGCATCGTATAATAAAACTGCCTCAGATCGACGATATCGACATGCATGAACTTATTGTTAGCAGCCCATCCTTGGACTTCAAGCTGCAAGAGGGTACATTCCCGGCAACGAGGTGGGACATAAAAAAGCGGGTCGACAATGAAATCACTGCAGATCGAGGTATTCCTCTGCCGAAGTGACAACTTCGGCGTGCTCCTGCATTGCCCGGAAACCGGGGAGACGGCGTCGATCGACGCACCGGAATTCGGTCCAATCGTGGCAGCGGCGGAGAAGCGGGGCTGGACGATCACTCATATCTTCACGACCCATCACCACGGTGACCATGTCGAGGCCAATCTGGCATTGAAGGAAAAATCCGGCTGCGAAATCATCGGTCCGCGCACCGAGGCGGCGGTGATACCCGGGATTGATCGGACCGTGGGCGACGGAGACGAGTTCACCTTTGCTAAGCGACCGGTGCGGGTGATCGAGACGCCGGGCCACACGGCGGGGCATGTTTGCTACTACTTGCCCGAGGATATGCTGCTTTTTGCCGCCGACACGCTTTTCGCCCTCGGCTGCGGGCGTCTGTTCGAGCGGTCGGCGCTCGATATGTGGCATTCCCTGCAGAAGCTTGCGTCTCTGCCCGACGAGACCATCGTCTATTTTGGCCATGAATACACACTCTCCAATGCCCGTTTCGCACTGACGGTCGATCCGGAGAACGCAAGGCTCAGATGCCGCGCCGAACTGATCGAAATGCAGCGCAAGCGCGGCGACTTTACTGTCCCGACGACCATCGGTCTGGAGAAGGAGACCAATCCCTTCCTGCGCGCCGGCGACCCGGATATCCGCCGCACGCTCGGCATGGAGGGCGCGACGAACGACGAGGTCTTCGCGGAAATCCGCAAGCGCAAGGACTCTTTCTGATGCAGGCAGCCGATATCATTGAAGCTCTCGGCATGCAGCGCCATCCCGAGGGTGGCTGGTATGTGGAGACCTATCGGGACGAGCACGGCGGGCCCCGCGGCCATTCGACCGCGATCTACTATCTCCTGAAGGCCGGCGAACGGTCTCACTGGCACAAGGTCAAGGATGCCGCCGAGGCCTGGCACTACTATGCCGGTGCGCCACTTGCCCTGCACCGGTCCAAGGACGGCGTGAAGCAGGAGACGGTCGTGCTGGGGCTCGATCTCGCGGCCGGTCAGCGTCCCCAGGCGATCATCGATGCCGATGAGTGGCAGGCGGCGGAAAGTCTCGGCGAGTTTACCCTTGTCGGCTGCACCGTAGCGCCCGGCTTCGACTTTTCCGCCTTCGAAATGGCGCCACCCGGCTGGGCTCCCGGCGCCTGAGCCAGCAAGTCAGACCTTCGACAGCGTCAGCGTCAGGATCACCTGCGCCGCATAATAGGTCACCCAGACAAAATAGGCGGCCATTCCATCGATCGGATGATCGGGGCCCGTCCAGTATTTGCGGATCGTCAGCACGATATCCGAGAGGATGAACAGGCTCGCGCCGAGAAAGGCCAGCGGATTGGCGAGGCCGAGCGTGAGCCAGACAAGCACCATGAACAAGAAGACATAAATGCCGATGGGCACCGCCAGTCGTCCGGCGGGCTTCCAGATGCGCATCAGCACGCCGAAGGTCAGGATGGCGACAAGCACGCCGGCGATCACCCGCCAGGGCTCGGCGAAGGCAATGTCGAGGTCGGTGATCGTCGCGAGCAAGGCGACATAAGCAATATGGGCGCTCAGAAAAGACGCGACCCCGCCGATAAACGCACGGTCTCCTTCAAAGGCGAGCGACCAGTCGCCAAGGGCTCCGAACAAAAGGGCGGCAACCAGCAGCGGATGGGCGCCGACGGCATAGGCATAGAGGGCGAGAAGCAAAACAGGCAACGTCTTCCAGACGGCCCGGAACACGGTTTTCTCCCGCGGCAGGATCCAGAGATAGCTGGTACCGAGCGCGACCGAAAGCCAGAGGATGCCGGTCGCAGTGGCCATTCAATCTCCCGTCAGGTCGCGCGCTCCGATTTGCGGAAAACCATATCGCGAGCCGCGAGCACAGCGCCACCTGTGATAAGCAGGCATGAAAGGCCAATTCTGACGCTAATTTCGCCAAAGCCAAAAATGATCAGGATCAGCGTGGAGAGAAGCGGCGCGGCGTAGCTGGAAGCGCCGAGGATCTGGATGTCACCGTTCTTCACGCCGTAGTCCCAGACGTAGAAGGCAAGTCCCACCGGAAGAAGACCGAGGCCGATCACCGCGGCCCACTGGAACGCCGTATCGGGCCAAACGGTAGTCTCGAGAGCGAGATGGCAGAAGAGCGAGAGGATCGATGTCGCAAGGCAAAAGCCGGTGACCACGTCTGTCGAGACCTTCTCGAACTTGCGGCTGATCAGCGAATATCCCGCCCAGGTGAAGGCGCAGAGGAAGGCCGTGAAGTAGCCGAGGCTATAGGCGGGATCGAAGGCGAAACCATTCTTGCCGATGATCAGCACGGTACCGGCGAGGCCGGCAAGCGCGCCGACGATATGATGCCAGCCGAGCTTCTCGCCCGGCAGGAGCGCCGATCCGACGACGATGAACAGCGGCCAGAGATAGGCGATGAGGCCTGCCTCGACGGCGGGCGCATTTCGGAGCGCCGTGAAGTAGAGGAAGTGATAGCCGAAGAGGCCGCCGACACCGGCAAGCCAGACCTTTGGCGGTTGGCGCAATTCCTTCAGGCGCGCCGGCCGCGCGATGAACAGGAGAATGCCGGGCAGGCTGCCGATGGCGAAGGTGATCGCCGAAAGCTGAAAAGGCGGCATGGTGCCCGAGGCCGCGGTCATCAGCGCGAGGAAGGACCACATCAGGATCGCGGTGAACCCGATCAGCGTTGCCTTGGTCTTCATGAAATCCCCTGATGCGGGGCCCGCCCGCTGAAACTAGCCGTCGAACTTTTCTGCGGTCACATGCACCGTCCCGTAGCGGGTCGGGATCTTCGCATAGACGGGAGCATATAGCTGCAGCGTCGCGGTCTTGGCAAACCAGATCTCCATGCCGGTCACCGACTTTAGATATTCGATGTCCTTGCGGCCCTTCCGGTATCCGGACTTCGGCACGTAGCGGACCGAACAGACGATGGCCTCGCCCTTGGTACGGCCGGCAGAGAAGGTCTCGGAGCGGTTCGGCGAGAGAACGAGATCCATCCGGCTTTCGCCGTCATACACGGGAAGTATCTGGCCGCAGACATCGGCAGTGCCAGGGATTAGGAGAGCACCGATCGGATCAAGCACCGACTTCAGGTCTTCAGGCTGGACGGGCACCCACGTATCCGGCTTCGGCCGCTCGGGTGTCACCCTGGTTTCAACCACGTTGCCGCCGGCGAAAAGCACCTCGTAGGTATGCTTCCGCTTGCCGCTCTTGTAGTCGAGCACATAGCGCTCGGGGTTCATGGCCCCGCCGGACATGCGACCGGACACGTTGCTATCGGCCGAAACCTCTCGCACGATGTCGACAAGGCTCGACGAATGGAACTGGCCGGAAATCGTGTAGCGCTCGTTCTCGACGGTCGTCTGAAAGGTCATGCGCGCAATCGGCAAGACGCCGAGAGAAACCTTGTAGGATGTGTCGTAGCGATAATCGGCAGCCCCGGCGCCACCGGCGGCAAGGACGAGGAAGGCGGTAAGGAAGCCGGTCGGACGCAAATGCCATCTCCATCATGGGAATGCCGGCGGACCGGCGTCTGGAAGATGCATACTCGCCGTGGACTGTGGCAAGAAAATATCCTACACCTGCCGTGGCGCCCGGAAAATCCAAGGTTTGGCTTGACGCGCCGGTTCTCACTGACTATAGAACCGCAACTTTCCAATCAGACGCTGTTGGATTGCCTCGCCGGCATTTGGCCGGAAGCGATGCGATGGCCTAGAAAAACAATAGGTGTACCATGTCCCGCAGTTGCGAATTGACCGGCAAGGGCGTCCAGTCGGGCAACAACGTGAGCCACGCGAACAACAAGACCAAGCGCCGGTTCCTGCCGAACCTGTGCGACGTCACGCTGATCTCGGACGCTCTGAACCAGCGCTTCCGCCTGCGCGTTTCGGCTGCTGCCCTGCGCACGGTCGAGCATCGCGGTGGTCTCGATGCATTCCTGATCAAGGCTTCTGAAAACGAACTGAGCATGCGCGCTCGTCTGCTGCGTCGCCAGATCGTCAAGAAGACCGCTGAAGCCGCTTAATAGCGTCATTCGGCCAGACTTTCGAAAGGCTTGACCGGTTCGCCGGGCAAGCCTTTTCGTTTGGAATGTCAATGCAGGTAAAATGCCTGGCATTGCACCCGTCCTTTTTACAGTATTGTCCCTCCAACTGGTGGCATCACCCAGGATAAAAAAATGCTGAACAAGCGCTATTTCCTTATCTACAGCCTGCTCATGACGACAATCGTCGTCGCCTCGAACTTCCTCGTCCAGCACCCGGTCAATGGCGTTCTGGCCGGCATCAATCTCGCCGACCTCCTGACCTTTGGCGCCTTCACCTATCCGATCGCCTTCCTTGTCACCGACCTGACCAACCGTCAGTTCGGCCCTCAGGTTGCGCGCCGCGTCGTGCTCGTCGGCTTCATCGCAGGCGTTCTCCTGTCGATCCTGCTCGCCACGCCGCGCATCGCGATCGCATCGGGCTCGGCCTTCCTCGTCGGCCAGTTGCTCGACATCTCGGTCTTCAACCGGCTGCGCCAGCAGACCTGGTGGAAGGCGCCGCTGATGGGCTCGCTGATCGGCTCCGTGCTCGACACGATCATCTTCTTCTCGCTGTCTTTCGCACCGGTCTTCGGCTTCATCGGCCCGAATGACGACTTCGCAATTGCCGCAGCCCCGATCCTCGGCGTGATGTCGACAGAAGCGCCACGCTGGATCTCCTGGGCGATCGCCGACTTCGGCGTGAAGATGCTGATCGGCTTCATCATGCTCCTGCCCTATGGCGCGCTGATGAGCGTCGTCCGCCCGATGCCGACGGCGTCGCGTACGGCCTGACAGCAGCGAAATCAAGAGATCAACAACAGCCTCGGGAAACCGAGGCTGTTTCGTTTGCGAGGGTGAAGGCGTCAGGACTGCGGCGGGGAGAGGCGGAATTCCAGCATCAGGGTCCGCTGCAGGATCGAGTGGTTGTCGTCGGAGACGACGATCAGCCGGACGGAGCCATCGGGCTCGGGAATGGCATCCATGCCTTCCATATTGTCGATCTGGGATCGGTAATTGGCCTCGAAAAGTATATCGCCATCGAGAACAGCATCCGGTCGAATGCTGCCGCCGTCGATGCGGCGCAAACGCATGCCGACACCTCTGGCGATGGTGAAGCGGCGCTCGAGCAGCAGGAGATCGCCATTTGGCAGGAAAGTCGCATCGGTGATGTCGAAATCGTCACGCGGACGCACTCGAAATTCGCCGGCAAGCGGACCACCAAGGATCGCCGCATAGATATTGCCGTTGTCGTCGAAGCTCTTTTCGGAAATCGCCACCAGCGCCCCGCCGAGCGGTCCGTCCTTTTCGGCGATCACCAGCGCCTCCAAACCGCCATTGCTGCGCAGGACGTCGAGATCGAAGGGGAAGGCGAGCGGTTCAGACGGCACCGCCTTGCCGAGGTCGGACAGAGGAGCGTAGGACACGACGCGGTGACGCTGCTCGAAACCCACAAAGGCACTGTTACCATCGACGGCAAGGCTTTCGGCATCGACAAAGAACTTGCTCGGGCTCTCTTGCCCGGACGCGTCCAGCAACGGCGCAAGTTTGACGGCGTCGACACCAGCGAGTTTGCCCTCGGCATCGCGCCTGATCTCTCCCTCGATCCAGTAGCCCGTGTCGAACACGCCGAGGAAGTGGCTGTCGTCCAGAAACCGGATCGACGAGAAGGCGCCGAACAGCGGCTCGGAGGAGGACAGTTCGACGCCGCCAAGGAAAGTCAGTTCGGGCGCGATGGTCGGATTGCCGCCGAGTTCATTGATCACGTCGCTGTCGACCGGAATGGCCAAGGTCTGACCGGCCGGAATGACCGCAGGCGTACAGGCAGAGAGCGCAAGCAGGCCTGCAACCGCAGAACTCAGGGCTAGACGCCGACGATAGGTCGATCCCTCAGGCACGCTGGCGCGTCCGGCCACCCGCCGTCTGCTCCTCAAACAATGAAGCAAGCTGCTCGGTCATGGCGCCGGCCAGTTCGTCGGCATCGACGATGGTAACGGCGCGGCGATAATAGCGCGTCACATCGTGGCCGATACCGATTGCCAGAAGTTCGACAGGAGAGCGTGTCTCGATCTGCTCGATCACGGCGCGCAGGTGCCGCTCAAGGTAATTTCCCGGGTTCACCGACAGCGTCGAATCGTCGACCGGCGCACCATCCGAGATCATCATCAGGATCTTGCGCTGCTCGCGACGACCGATCAGGCGATTATGCGCCCACATCAGCGCCTCGCCGTCGATATTTTCCTTGAGCAGGCCTTCGCGCATCATCAGGCCGAGATTGCGGCGCGCACGGCGCCAGGGGGCGTCGGCCGACTTATAGATGATATGGCGCAGATCGTTGAGACGGCCGGGTGCCGGCGGCTTGCCGCTGGCGAGCCACTTCTCGCGCGACTGACCGCCCTTCCAGGCCTTGGTGGTGAAGCCGAGGATCTCGACCTTGACGCCGCAGCGTTCGAGCGTGCGGGCAAGGATGTCGGCGCAGGAAGCGGCAACCGTGATCGGACGACCGCGCATCGAGCCGGAATTGTCGATGACCAGCGTCACGACGGTGTCGCGGAACTTGGTGTCCTTCTCCTTCTTGAAGGAGAGCGGCTGCATGGGGTCGATGATCAGTCGCGTCAGGCGCGCCGGATCAAGATAACCTTCTTCCAGATCGAAGTCCCAGGAGCGGTTCTGCTGCGCCATCAGGCGGCGCTGCAGGCGGTTTGCAAGCCGGCCGACGGCGCCCTGCAGATGCGCGAGCTGCTTGTCGAGGAAGGCGCGCAGCCGGTCGAGCTCGGCTTCGTCGCAGAGCTCTTCGGCGGTGATTTCCTCGTCGAACTCCTGGGTGAAGATCTTGTAGTCGACCTTCTCGTTGAAATCGTCGAAGGGCGTTGCGGGTCGGCGCATTTCGCCCGGCGTTTCGCTGTCGTCGTCGCCCTCGTCCGACATCTCCTCTTCGGAGATCTCGGCACCATCCATCTCGCCGTCGTCGAGCTGTTCCTGCGAGGCTTCGCTCTCTTCGGCGGGCGCGGAGTCCTGACCGGCTTCGTCTTCCGACGTCTCCTGGTCCTGCTCGCCGCTGCGCGGCTGCTCCTCGTCGGTAGACTGCTCGTCCTCGCTCTGCTCCTGGTCGTCGCCCATGTCCTCGGCCATCTCCATGGCCGACAGCATGTGGCGGATCACGCGGGAAAAGGCCTGCTGGTCTTCGATGACAGACGAGAGATTGTCGAGGTCGGCACCGGCCTTGTCCTCGATGAAGGGGCGCCAGAGGTCGAGCACCTTGCCCGCGCTCTCCGGCGCCTTCTGGCCGGTAAGCTTTTCGCGCACCAGCATGGCGACGGCTTCGCCGATCGGCGCATCCTCCTGACGGCTGATGGTAGAGAAATTGGCTTTCGCATATTTCTCGGTGTTCATCGACTGGATGTTCGAAGCCACACCCGGCATACGCAGCGACCCGAGCGATTCCACACGAGCCTGCTCGACGGCATCGAAGATGGCGCGCGCATCGGCGCCCTGCGGCGCCATCGAGGCATGGACCTCCTGATCGTGGCAGGCGAGACGAAGCGCCATGGAATCGCCGAGACCACGGGTCACGGCAAGTTCATGGGCGGTCGGACGCTTGGAGATTTCCGGCAGGCGGATGCGCTCGCCGGCGAGACCAGGACGCTCATTGGCGAAGGCGACCTCGACCTGCGGATCACCCGCAATCGAACGGACGCAGCCGGTGATGGCCCGGCGCATCGGCTCCGTGTCTACTCCACCGCCGGCTCTCGCCTTCGAATTGTCGCCGCGCCCTGCCATGCTTCTTTAGTCCTTATGCGCCGAGTACGATATTGGCCGCACTTTCCTTGAGTTCCACGCCGAAGGCGCGCTGATACTGCTCGGCTACCAGCGTGCGCTCGAGTTCGTCGCACTTGTTGAGGAAGGTGACGCGGAAGGCGAAGGCGACATCACCAAAGATCTCGGCGTTTTCAGCCCAGGTGATAACGGTACGCGGGCTCATGACAGTCGACAGATCGCCGTTGACGAAAGCGGCGCGTGTGAGATCGGCAAGGCGCACCATGCGCGAGACAGTGTCGCGGCCTTCCGCCGTTGCACCAAAGCTCTTCACCTTGGCGGAGACGATGTCGACTTCCTTGTCATGCGGCAGATAGTTGAGCGTGGTGACGATCGACCAACGGTCCATCTGCGCCTGGTTGATCTGCTGCGTGCCGTGATAGAGGCCCGTCGTATCACCCAGGCCAACCGTGTTGGCGGTCGCAAACAGGCGGAAAGCAGGGTGAGGACGGATGACGCGGCTCTGGTCGAGCAGCGTCAGGCGGCCGGACGATTCAAGCACGCGCTGAATGACGAACATGACGTCCGGGCGACCGGCATCATATTCGTCGAAGACGAGCGCGACATTGTGCTGGTAGGCCCAGGGCAGGATGCCGTCCTTGAATTCCGTGATCTGCTTGCCGTCCTTGAGCACGATGGCGTCCTTGCCGACGAGATCGATACGGCTGACATGGCTATCGAGGTTGACGCGCACGCAAGGCCAGTTGAGGCGGGCAGCGACCTGTTCGATATGCGTGGACTTACCCGTGCCGTGGAAGCCGGAGACCATGACGCGGCGGTTATGTGCAAAACCGGCAAGGATGGCGAGCGTGGTTTCACGGTCGAAGAGATAGTCCGGATCGAGATCCGGCACGTAGGCGTCACCCTTGGAATAGGCGGGCACCCGGATGTCACTGTCGATACCAAACACTTCGCGCACCGACACTGTGGTGTCGGGGAGATTGGTAATATCAAGATCAATTTTGCTCATCGTTTCTCCATGCCGGGCGCCACCGACCGGCCGCATCTCATCGCTGCTGTGTGTTCGGATTAACAGAAACCGGCCTGCTTTAACAATTTGTAGGCTTCAATAACAGCGCGAAAACGCTCTTCCGAAGCCCTGTCTCCGCCATTTGCGTCGGGATGGTGTTTTTTTACAAGCTCCTTGTAGCGGGTCTTGATGTCGGTCGGCGTGGAGCTGACGGTAAGCCCAAGTGTATCCAGCGCTTTTGCCTCAAGGGTCTTGAGTTTTCGGTCCGCCGCCTGATAGCGCGACGCACCTCCGCGCCCTTGCTGTACGAAGCCGAACGGGTCCTTTATGCGCGCCTGTGACGCAGCCGAACCAGAACGCATCGTGGAGTGCAGCGGGCTCGCCTTCGCCGCCTTGTTCACCCCGACTGTCCAGGTGGGACGATGACCGGTGATCGCCTCCTTCTGGTAGCGCGCTATCTCGGTGTCCGAGAGGCCGGAGAAGTAGTTATAGCCTTTGTTGTAGTCTTTCACATGCTCGAAACAGAACAGGAAGAACTGGCCCTCGGCATGCCGGCCCACAGGCGCGCGATGGGCACCCGGCTTGTCGCAGCCGTCCCATTGGCAGACAGGATTGGATGGTTCGGGCTCCGCTGCCCGCTTTCGCCGGGTCCGGATCCCGTCGAAATATTTCGAGTCGAGTTTCATGCGCTAATTATGGGGCGCAGGAAGGGGTCGGACAAGAATTGACAAACCGGTTTGTTGCGCGCTTTGTGGGGCTTTTTGCGAAGCAGCAGAAAGAGGCAAGACCCATGTCGGTGAAGAGCCGGATCGAAACCCGCCTGACCGAAGCCTTCGGCCCCGAACGCCTTGTTGTGATTGACGAGAGCCATCACCATGCGGGTCATCAGCCTGACATCACCGGCACCGGCGAAACGCATATGCGGGTCCGCATCGTCGCCCAAGCCTTTTCAGGAATGACGCGGCTCTCACGCCATCGTGCGATTACGGATGTGCTCAAGCCGGAGCTCGATGCCGGGCTACATGCCTTGGCGATCGAGCCCGCCGCCCCCGGCGAGCCCACACGCTGGTAATCCTCGCCTGAAATCAGACCTCCGGCTCGGCCGCATCGATCGGTCGGATGCGCAGCCGCGTGATGCGGTTCTTCTCCCGTTTCAGGACGATGAAACGCTTGCCGTAGAAGGTGAAGGCCTGACGCTCCTCGGGGATCGACTTCGACTCGTGGATGACGAGACCGGCGATCGTCGTCGCCTCCTCATCCGGCAACTGCCAGTCCATCGCGCGATTAAGATCACGGATCGGCACGCCACCATCCACCACGATCGACCCGTCGCTGTCCTGACGCACACCCTGGATCTCGAGATCATGTTCGTCGGAGATATCGCCGACGATTTCCTCGAGAATGTCCTCAAGCGTCACCACGCCCTGCACTTCACCATATTCATCGACCACCACGGCGAAATGGGTCTTGCGGCGCAGGAAGGCGTTGAGCTGGTCCTTTAGATTGGTGGTATCGGGCACGAACCAAGGCTTCTGGGCGACCTTGACGATGTCGATGTCCTGCGGCTCGACATTCGGTTCGGCAAGTGCGCGGATCAGGTCCTTGGCATGGATCACCCCGATGATGTTATCGGTCGAGCCCCGCCAGACCGGCATGCGGGTGTAAGGGCTTTCGAGAATGTTGCGGATCGCGATTTCCGGCGGTTCGTCGGCATTCACCGCCCGCATGGCCGTGCGGTGGATCATGATGTCGGAAACTTCGAGTTCACCCAGATCGAGCACACCACCGAGGCGGTCGCGGTCGGCCTTGATCACCGATCCCTCGCGGTGCAGCAGAGCGACCGCGCCGCGCAGTTCTTCATGCGCAGACAGCATGGAGGCTTCGCCGGAAATCGAGACACCGAACATCCCAAGCAGCTTGCGGACGATCCAGTTGACAAGGCTGGAAAGCGGTCCGACCACGGCGACGAACGGGCGAACGAGTGGGCCGACAAACAGAGCGAAACGTTCCGGCGCAGAAATCGCCCAGCTCTTCGGCAGGACTTCCGAGAAGATCGACGAGCAGAACGGTCATCAGCAAAGTGGCGATCGCGACCCCGGAATCGCCGAATAGGCCGAGAAACAGGCTTGTCGTGAGCGACGACGCGAGGATGTTGACGAGGTTGTTGCCGATCAGCAGCGCGCCGATCAATCGATCTCGCCGCTCGATGAGTTTGTTGACCACGCCGGCTCGATCGTCGCCATTGACCTCGAGCGTGTGCATGCGCGCGCGCGAGGTGGCCGTCAGCGCCGTCTCAGAACCGGAGAAGAAGCCGGAACAGCAGATCAACAACAGGATGGCGACCAGCGTCAGCCAATACTCGGCGAGGCCGGCAAGGATTTGCTCGATCATGATGGGCGCATCTCCTCAATGAAACGCTGAACTTCGGATGCCGGCACATCGTCTGCGACGAAGGACTGGCCGAGACCACGGGTGAGGATGAAGGTGAGTTGGCCGGCCTTCACCTTCTTGTCCTGGGCGATGGCATCCATCAGGACATCGGTCGGCGGCAATTCGCCCGGGATCTGATCCATGCGCGTCGGCAGGCCAACACCCTTCAGATGGGCCTCGACGCGATCCGCAAGATCCGGACTGACAAGGTTCATGCGCGCCGAGAAACGATGCGCGAGCACCATGCCGATCGAGACCCCTTCGCCATGCACGAGCCGGCTGCTGTCATATTGCGTTGCGGCTTCCAGCGCATGACCGAAGGTGTGGCCGAGGTTGAGAAGAGCACGACGGCCGTTCTCCCGCTCGTCCGCGGCCACCACATCGGCCTTCGCCTGACAGGAGACGGCGATCGCCTCGATACGAGCAGAGCCGCCTGCGAACACGTCACGCCAATTCTTTTCCAGCCATGCGAAGAAGTCGGGCTTGTCGATCAGGCCGTATTTCGCGACTTCTGCATAACCGGCGCGAAATTCGCGCTCAGACAGCGTGTCGAGCACATCGGTATCGGCGAGCACCAGATCCGGCTGATTGAAGATGCCGATTAGATTCTTGCCCTGACGGGCATTGATGCCGGTCTTGCCGCCGACGGAGCTGTCGACCTGCGACAGAAGTGATGTCGGGATCTGCACGAAGCGGACACCGCGCCGCACGATGCCGGCGGCAAAGCCCGTGAGATCGCCGATGACGCCACCTCCGAGCGCAATCACCGTGTCGTTGCGCTCGATGCGCGCTTCAAGCAGCACGTCGCAGACCTTGGTGAGATAGTCGAAGCTTTTGGTCTTCTCGCCCGCCGGAAGCGTGACGGAGACTGCCTCGATACCATCCGTCTGCAGACTGTCCATCAGGCCATCAAGGTAACGGGCGCCGACATTCTCGTCGGTAACGATGGCCGCACGACGACCCTTGATGCGGGTCGAGATCTCGCCGCCGGCACGCGCCATCAAGCCAGGGCCGATGAGAATGTCATAGGAACGCTCGCCCAGCGGCACATGCACCAGGCGTTCCGATGTCTCGAGCTTCGTCATTGCGTCTTGTCCTTGCCGAAATGTTCGATCACCGAGGTCAGGACCTCATTGGCGATCACTTCCTTACGCACGTCACGCGACTGGACCGTGATATCCGCAAGAGCATAGATCGGATATCGCTTGTCCATCAGATCCTTCAGTGTCTGCTTCGGATTCTCGGTCTTCAGCAGAGGCCGGTGGTCGCGCTTGTTCACCCGCTCCCAGAGAACGTCGAGATCGGCATTGAGCCAGACGGAAAGCCCGCCACGCTCGATCTGCTTGCGGGTCCTCTCGTTGATGAAGGCGCCGCCGCCGGTAGAGACGACTCGCGGGCCCGTGCGCAGCAGGCGCTTGATGACACGGGTTTCGAGCGCGCGGAACTCCTCTTCGCCATAGGCGGCAAACAGTTCGGCGATCGTCATCCGCGACACCCGCTCGATCTCCGTATCAGTATCGACGAAGGGCAGACCGAGTTGCTGTGCGACAATCCGGCCGATCGCCGACTTGCCGGCCCCCATCAGACCAACGAGAACAAGATTGCGTTTGCCGAGCGCCGTCTTGGCGCGCATACCCAGACTGGGAGCAAGGTTGAGGATCGTTTCGGTCATCGGCCTGTTCACGACTGTTTCATGACCTATTGACATATAGAGGGCTAGCGTCAAGCCATGGCTGTATTTCCAGAAGCCCTGTCCCGGCCTTGGTAAACTCCATGTTTCGACCTATTTATTTCGAGAACCGGTGAAGGACCGACCATGCCCACTCTGTTTCGCTTCCTGTTCATCTGCGGGACCATCGCCGGCCTGGTCTATGTCACCATGTGGTCCTTTGCCGTCTTCGTCGAGCCGCGGGAACGCGACGTCACGGTGCGCATTCCTTCCGAGCGCATCAATCCGGTGGAGCAGTAAGCGGGAAGCAAGATATGTCGGATCTGAGCCGGGCTCGTGTCGAAGCCTTTCTGGAAATGCTAAGCGCCGAGCGCGGAGCAGCCCAGAATACGCTCACCTCCTATGAGCGAGACCTCGACGACCTCGGCGATTTTCTTTCCGGCCGCAAGGTGACCCTGGGTGCAGCCACCCGGGAAGATTTGGCCGCCTATCTCTCCGACCTTGCGCGACGCGGCTTTCAGCCGACCTCACAGGCAAGGCGACTGTCGGCGATGCGCCAGTTCTACAAATTTCTTTATGCGGAAGGCCTGCGCGGCGATGATCCGACCGCGATCCTAGACGCGCCGAAGAAGACCCGCCCCCTGCCCAAGGTGCTGACGGTCGAGGATGTGACCGGGCTTCTGTCGCTTGCCGAGCAGGAAGCGAACCTCGAAGGACCGGACCAGGGAGCGCGGATCCGGCGACTGGCGCTGATCGAACTTCTTTATGCGACCGGCATGCGGGTGAGCGAACTCGTATCGCTGCCGGCAAAGGTGCTGACTCAGGAGGGCCGTTTCCTTCTGGTGCGCGGCAAGGGCAACAAGGAAAGGCTCGTCCCCTTGTCGCGGACAGCGATCGATGCGCTTGCGCGATACGGTAAAATCCGCGGGGCCGACCCCGTGCAGGCCGACAGCCCGTTCTTGTTTCCGGCCGCCAGCAAGGAAGGTCACCTGCCCCGTCAGGTCTTTGCCCGCGACCTCAAGGATCTCGCCATCCGGGCGGGACTATCGGCGAATGCCGTGTCTCCGCATGTGCTGCGGCACGCCTTTGCCAGCCATCTTCTCGGCAATGGTGCCGATCTTCGCGCGGTACAGGAACTGTTGGGCCACAGCGACATTTCGACGACACAAATCTATACGCATGTGCTCGACGAGCGCCTGCAGCAACTGGTGCATACGCATCACCCCCTTGCAAAACAGGCCAAAAACCCCGATTAGGACCGGCAAAGCCGGTTCCTGCGGGCGGCGAGCGCCAGGAACGAACGATCGGAACGGAGTTCATGCACAACTATCTCGACTTCGAAAAGCCCATCTCCGACCTCGAGGCCAAGATCCGCGAACTGAAGAAGATCGCGGAAGAGGACGAGAGCATCGACACCTCTGAAGAGATCAGCCGGCTGGAAAGCCGCGTCGACGAGGCGATGGTGGAGATCTATTCGAAGCTCAACGCCTGGCAGAAGACACAGGTCGCGCGCCATCCGCAGCGTCCGCATTTCGTCGATTATGCCGAAGCGCTGTTCACCGAATTCACCCCTCTGGCCGGCGACCGCAAGTTTGCCGAGGACGCCGCCATCCAGGCCGGCCTCGCGCGATTCCGCGGCCAGCCGGTGGCCGTGATCGGCCAGGAAAAGGGCAACGACACGAAGTCGCGCATCAAGCACAACTTCGGCAGCCCTCGTCCTGAAGGTTACCGCAAGGCGATCCGCGTCATGGAAATGGCCGACCGCTTCGGCCTGCCAGTCATCACCCTGATCGACACGGCCGGCGCCTATCCGGGCGTTGGTGCAGAAGAACGCGGCCAGGCGGAAGCAATTGCCCGCTCCACCGAGATGTGCCTCGGCCTCAAGGTGCCAATGGTCTCCGTCGTCATCGGCGAAGGCGGCTCAGGCGGCGCGATCGCGATTGCGACCGGCAACCGCGTCTACATGCTGGAGCATGCGATCTATTCGGTAATCTCGCCGGAGGGTGCAGCCTCAATTCTCTGGCGTGATTCGACCCGCGCGAAGGAAGCCGCGACAAACATGAAGATCACGGCAGAAGACCTTAAAGGTCTCGGCATCATCGATGCGATCATCCCCGAGCCCGTCGGCGGCGCCCATCGCGCACCGGACCGGGTGATCGGCATGACCGGTGACGTGATTGCCAGTGCATTGGCCGAACTGACCCCGCTGCCCGGTGACAAGCTGCGCGCCGATCGACGTCAGAAATTCCTCGATATCGGCCGCAACCTCTAAGACTGAAGGTTGCGACTGCGGCAATTTGCCATCACTCCGCCGCTTTGCAGCGGTAGCGGCGGAAGACGGATGGCGAAATCAGCGGCCATTGGTTTATATTTTGTGAAGAAAGCAGTTCTAAACTACGCATGACCGGCTCGTTTCGAGCCACAACATGTGTTTCTGGAAAGAGCCTTCGCGCATGCGTTTGACATCAACGGCCCTGGTTCTGGTTTTCGCTGCCGCTCTGGCAGGCTGCAATGACGCGCTCGAAAGCGCGGCTTATGACACGCCACGCGTTGCCAACAAGGTGGAACAGCCGCTGCCTTCTCGCCTGATTGCCGAAATCAAGAAGAAGGGCATGGATCGCAATTCGCCGATCATGATCCGGATCTTCAAGGAAGAGGGCAAACTCGAGGTCTGGAAGGCAAAGACCAACGGCCGCTTCGACAAGGTCGTCGAATATGACATCTGCGCCTGGTCGGGTCGCCTCGGACCAAAGGTGAAGGAAGGCGACCGCCAGGCGCCAGAAGGCTTCTACCCGCTGACGCCCTATCACCTAAACCCGAATTCCAAGTATTTCCTGGCCATCAACACCGGCTTTCCGAACCAGTTCGACCGCGCCAACGGCCGCACCGGATCACACCTGATGATCCACGGGGCCTGCTCGTCGTCAGGCTGCTATTCGATGACTGATGCGCAGATGCTGGAGATCTATGCTTTTGCGCGCGACGCTTTCAAGGGCGGCCAGCAGGCGGTGCAGCTGCAGGCTTTCCCCTTCCGCATGACAGCGGAAAACATGGCGCGCCATCGCCATAGCCCCCATTTCGATTTCTGGAAGACGCTGAAGGTCGGCTACGATCACTTCGAGATCACCAAGCGCCCGCCGGTGGTGAACGTGTGCGAGAAGAAATATGTCTTCAACCAGTCGGTCCCAGAGGGGTCGAGCTTCAACCCGCAGGGCGCCTGCCCGGCCATGAGCACGCCCCCGGCGCTCTCGGTCGCGCTCAACGGCTTCAACGAAGCCTATGACGCTGCCTATGCCAAAGCGCTGAGGAAGTACGACGGCAAGATCTGGTACGACCCGACGGAAGCCGAGCGCAAGGCGCTGGTGGCCGATCTGCGCAAGTCGCGCTCTCATGACCTCGCCTTCGCACCAACGGGTTCTGCCCTGAAGGCGGGCAAACTACTCGACCTTGACGACGTCGATCCGGCCAAGCTGCCTGCCGCCAACGGCACGGCTGCCGTCAACCAGATGGCGACCAACCCGAACGGCGCCCCCCAGACGCAGGATGCACAGACGACGACGCCTGCGGCGCCGGCTACCAACGCCGTCCCCGTGCCGCAGCCCAATCCGCTGGCACCCCAGACGGCTGAGGCCGCCGTTGCAGCGCCGGCACCGGCCGACAAAAAGCCCTTCTGGAAGCTCTGGTAAGGGCATGACTAAGACGGTGATCTATGATCTGAGGGGGCTGAAATGCCCCCTGCCCGTTTTGAAGACCCGTCGACGCATGGCCGACATGATACCCGGTGACGAACTGGTAGTGGAGACCAGCGATCCGCTCGCAGGCATCGACATTCCGCATTTCTGCAACGAGGACGGCCATGAACTGGTCATGCAGGAGCGGCTCGAAGCCGGTCACCGCTTTCACATCCGCAAGGGCGGGGTCCCGCCTGCCTAGAATTTGAGGCCGGGAACCGACAGCGGATTGTCCATCATCGCCACGCGATCCGGGCGGTCGATCGCCACCTTGCCGGTGAAGGCACCGAAGAGATCCCGCACATAGCTCTCCGACAGATCCCTGGTAATCAGCACCAGCCGCGTCTTGCGGTCGGAGCCTTCGGGCCAGGCAGGCAGGCGCACGGGCGGATGGAAGATCGACTGCACGCCATGCAGCACCAGAGGCTTGTCGGGCCGGTCGGTGAGCGCCACGATCGCCTTCATCCTGAGAAGCTTCTCGCCATGGGTCGAGCGCAGGAGATCGATGAACATGTTGATCGCCATCGGATCGATCGGCTCGTCATGCAGGATGGAATAGGAGCGAATCGAAGTGCCGTGCCTGTTCACATCATGATGGTGATGGTGGCCGTGACCATGGGAGTGCCCGTGGTGATCATGATGATGATCGTGGTGATGATGATCGCCGGCCGCCGTCATCTCGTCCTTCAGCCAGCGATCGACATCGGCGATCTTGCTTGAGGCATCGTAGAGCCCGTTGATCAGTATGGCTGCAGAGCCCGCGTCATCAGCGTCGCCATCGGTGATCGGCGCGCGGGGATTGAGCGAGCGCAGGCGCTGCGTGATGGCAGAGACGGCGGCCTCGTCGGCCAACGTCTTCTTAGTCAGGATCAGCCGATCGGCGACGGCGACCTGCTTGTAGGCCTCTGGAAAGGCATCGATGGTGGAGAGGCCGTTGACCGCGTCGACGACGGTTACGACACCATCGAGATCGAAATGCTGGGCGATCGACGGATGGCCCATGACCGACTGCATGACGGGTGCCGGATCGGCAAGACCGGTCGTTTCGATGACAACGCGCGACAGCGGCTTCACCTTGCCTGTCTGCATGCCGTCGATCAACTCTGCCAGCGTATCCACCAGCTCGCCGCGCACAGTGCAGCAAAGGCAACCATCCGCCAGTTCCACCACCGCATCGTTGGAGGTTTCGACCAACAGATGATCGATACCCACTTCCCCAAACTCGTTGATGATGACGGCAGCGTCCTTCATCGCCGGATCCTTGAGCAGGCGATTGAGAAGCGTCGACTTGCCGGCGCCGAGGAAGCCGGTGAGGATGGAAACGGGAATGCGCGACTGGCTCATTACGATACTCAGAATGTGGGGCGGGGCCTCGGGATCGGCACATTGGCGATCTCGCCGGTGCCGGAGCCCTGTTTCGTCTCGACCGGCTCGCTTCCGGGAATGAGGCCGGCAAAACTCATCGCCGGCGGACGGCCCATCTCACGTATGTAGGGAGAGGTCAGCTTCATCCGCCCGGCCTCGTCACGGCCTTCGCTGCGGATCTGGCGCGCCTTCGGATTACAGATCTCGGCGCTGATGTCAGTCACCTGATCCTGCCCTTCGCCGTAGGGGGCGAGCTGATCCAGCCGGTTGCCGGCAACCGAGGTCGTCAGCCCCTTTTGAAGGAGATCGGCGGAGAGATCAGCGCGCGCACCAAGGCTGTCGGCGCCGAGCACGACGGAAATCACTGTGCGTCCGTTGCGGGTGGCAGACGAGACCTGGTTGAAACCGGAGGCACAGACATAGCCGGTCTTCATGCCATCGGCACCGGGAAAGCGGCCGACGAGCAGGTTGAAATTCGGATAATCCTTCTTGCCGGTCGTCACCCCTTCCAGCGCGAAATAACCCGCATATTCGGGGAACTCACGCCGGATGGTCGTGGCAAGCAGGGCCATGTCACGGGCAGTGGTGTACTGGCCCTTGCCCGGCAGTCCATTCGGATTGACGAAGCGCGTCGACGTCATGCCGAGCCGGGCGGCTTCCTGGTTCATGCGCTGGACGAAAGCCGCTTCGCTGCCGCTGACCGTTTCCCCGATGGCCACTGCGACGTCGTTGGCAGACTTGATGATCAGAAGCTTCAAGGCACTGTCGAGCGTCAGCTTGGAGCCCGGCCTGAAATACATTTTGCTTGCCGGCTGGTCAGCCGCATGTTTGCTCATGACCACCACGGTCTCGGGCGAAAGCTCGCCCGAGCGCATCGAGCGGAAGGTCGTATAGGCCGTCATCAGCTTGGTCAGCGAGGCCGGATACCATTTGCGGAAGGCTTCTTCATGGGCGATGACCCGGCCACTGCCGACATCGACCACCATCATCGGATTGGCGGCAGCCAGACCCGGCAGAACCATCGCCACCAGCGAGACGGCGACCGCCAGTCGGCGGGCGGATCCGGTTGAAGACAACATGCGGGGACGTTTCGCTAACACGACTTCGATCCTCTTGTTCGGCTGGGCTCTCATCAACGCATGACGAGATCTTATGTAGGGAAGGAATGGCAAAGCCCATTGAATACGTCAATTGAAAGGCGCACATTCATGCCGACAATCACGTGATCCGCGCGACCGTGATCTAGAATGAACGCAGGAAGAGAGAATGCCGCTTCTGAACCGTGCTTCCGAACTCCAGTCGGAAGCCACCGAATGGCGCCGCCATCTGCATGCCAATCCGGAAATCCTTTACGACGTTGAAAACACGGCAGCCTTTGTCGAGGCGAAGTTGCGGGACTTCGGCGTCGACGAGATCGCAACCGGCCTCGGCCGCACGGGAGTCGTCGGCATCATTAAGGGCTCTGGCGGCGAAGGCAGGACAATCGGCCTGCGCGCTGATATGGATGCGCTTCCTCTCGACGAAATCACCGGCAAGCCCTGGGCTTCGACCATTCCAGGCCGCATGCATGCCTGCGGCCATGACGGACACACGGCGATGCTGCTTGGAGCAGCGAAATATCTTGCCGAAACCCGCAACTTCACAGGCCAGGTGGCGGTGGTGTTCCAGCCGGCCGAGGAAGGCGGGCGCGGCGCGCTCGCCATGGTCGAAGACGGAATGATGGAGCGCTTCGGCATCGGGGAGATCTATGGCATGCACAACATGCCCGGAAAACCTGTCGGCACCTTCGCCATCCGCAAGGGTGGCATTATGGCGGCTCCAGACAAGTTCCAGCTCAAGCTGACCGGCGTCGGCGGCCATGCTGCCGAACCGCACAACACGGCAGACACGATCGTCATTGGAGCACAGATCGTCGGCGCCCTTCAGACCATTGCTGCTCGCAACGCCAATCCGCTACGCTCGGTCGTGGTCTCCGTCACCCAGTTTCATGCCGGCACGACCCATAACATCATTCCCGAAGAAGCCTTCATCTCCGGCACAGTACGGTCGCTGGACGAAGGCGTGCGCGATCTGGCGGAGCGGCGCATTGGCGAGATCGCAACCGGCATTGCGGCTGCCCATGGCGCCACCATCGAATACGAATACGAGCGCGCCTGCCCCGTCACCGTCAACCATCCTGCCGAGACGGACTACGCCGCGCGTGCAGCGATCGACGTGGTCGGCCCTGACAACGTCGACACCGAAGTGGATCCGAGTATGGCCGGCGAGGATTTCGCCTTCATGCTCCAGTCGCGCCCCGGCGCCTACATCATGATCGGCAATGGCGAGACGGCGGGCCTCCACAATCCGGCTTACGACTTCAACGACGAGGCGATCGCAGCGGGGATATCGTATTGGGTGCGTCTGACCGAGCAACGTCTGCAACGCTGAACAGGGCATTTCGACCGCGCAAAACCGCTTGGCTTGAAGCCTGCGCTTTTGTATGGAGAAAGAAGTGGTCCCGTAGCTCAGCAGGATAGAGCGTGTTTAGGGGCCAAATCATTTACCTGTCGTGAAAATCTCTCGTCTTTTGAATGGCTTGGCGGAACGGTAACTTTACCGATGCCATTGACGGCTCCACGGCCCCTGACGAGATAGACAGAGCTTAGCTTTTGGTGCTCGCCTCCGGATGACGATCCACGACAAGGAGTGCCCGATGATTTCTGTATCCGAACAGATGCAATGTGCCATCGGTTGCGGACGGTCTCCGTACCGGCTAGCTTGGAGCATCGGTGACTTAACCGACGCTCCTCAGTCGCCACCTCGCTTCGTAGGGGTTGACGTCAATAGGGTTGGCTATCCACCTTTCATCGTGAATTCGTCAGCTACGAGGTGACGTCGATGTTTTCGGTATCAGAGCAGGTTGAGGGCGACCCTGATCTTACGCGTCCCCTCTTGTCCCTGCGCCACTTTCTGGCGTCGACCGGGAACCCGAGCAGATTGGAGAACCTCCTTCCGGCTTGGGACAGCGCTCTTGCGCATTCAGATTTCACAGATGTGGCCGAACATTTCCGTTTGCTGCTTTGTACGCTTCTCGGACTGACAGACGAGGAATCTCAGACAGTCATCGCGGAATTCACCCTTGACGATGAAGGCACCTTAGACCTGCTCCGGCGCGCTATCGCAGGTCCCGAGCACGAGGCATTCACGGCGTCCGATGCCGAATTTCTGGATGATGTTTGTTGCGATCTGGCTGGGCTGCTGGAGGCGCTGTACCCTTTCACAGACGCTGATGCTTACGTCATCGCACGACGGTTCCCTGAATGGTGCGTGGAGACCGTTGATTATGATGAGCTCTCGAGAAGCGATCCCATCCTGCTCTCTGAGTTATTCTTTGAGGTCGAGGCATTCGTATCCAACCTCGATACGGCCCGCCGCAGTTGGCGTCGGTGGTTGACGAATAAGAGTTCTGCGCCGGCGGTTGTTTAGCGGCGCATCTCGAAGTACCGTTACTAAAGCGAGGCAATCCAACCTGGGCTCACATCTTGCTGTTGATATTCACCATCGCTTCGGGTACGAACTCGCTAGAAATGAAAGGTTTGTCCACGTAGCTCAGCAGGATAGAGCACAGGATTCCTGGTTGTAAATTGGGGGCTACGCAACGAAAGGGTGTAGTCGATCTGCTCAAAGTCGGGGAACGCTTCGCTGAACTGTCAGCATGCCAATCCCGAGCCAAGCTTCGGAGAAATCCGTTGAAGGTGTAGAGACTGGATGGGTAGCACCTAAAGGCTTCGGCCCATGGTGAAGGGACAGTCCAGACCACGAACGCCCTCGGGCGGCGGTTAAAGCCGAGGTGGTATGAATCCTGGGGTCGGAGGTTCGAATCCTCTCGTGGACACCACTTCCTAACAATACTGATGATATGGCGCTCGGAGCGCTTGAGATCGCTCAGTAGGTTGGTCCCTACGGGCGCTGATATGTCCCTGACGCCGTAATAGGTTTGTCTCTGAGATCATTTTGCCTGCTTTCCTCAGATTAACCTGTGGTCGGCAGACCCCACAGACACGCTGATAGCATCAAACAAACTCCCCGGAGTCTCGTAACCGGTGTTCTTCACGCACATTGCTCTCTGCCGTCTGATCTGTGATCGCCTTTCCATGGATCATGAACGGGAGTTTCTCCATGGAGACCTCATTGGAGTTTCTCACAACCAGGAAGCCTGGACGTGAGGTTCATCGACATTGGCCTGATGAGGTCAAGGCGAAGATCGTCTCGGAAAGCTTGCGGCCCGGCACGACGGTCAATGAAGTTGCGCAGCGCTATGGATTGCGAGCCAACAGCCTTTCTACCTGGCGGACGATGGCACGGCAGGGCAAGCTGATCCTGCCAGCACCGGAGAATGCGGTAGAGTTCGCGGCGGTGATCGTCGACCCGCCTGTGACGGAGCCGCCGCCTAAGACGGTTAATCGTCCCGAGATCGTCCTCGGTCCAGTGACGATCCGTCTTGAGGAAGGCGCATCTGCGAGCCGGATCGCGGCTATCGCTCGCGCTCTGGCGGCGGCACCATGATCTTTCCGTCGAACCGCGTACGGATCATGGTGGCGACCAAACCTGTCGACTTCCGCAAGGGCCATGACGGCTTGGCGGCGCTGGTGAAGAACGAACTGCACAAGGACCCGTTCACCGGAACGGTTTTCGTGTTCCGGTCTCGCAAGGCGGACCGGTTGAAGCTGATCTACTGGGATGGCTCCGGGATCGTCATGGCCTACAAACGGCGGGAGGAGCACACCTTCACTTGGCCAAGCATCAAAGATGGTCTGATGACGCTCAGCCACGCCCAGTTCGAAGCCCTGTTCGCGGGCCTTGATTGGCGGCGGGTTCATACCATCCAGACGAGGCCCCCGGATGCCATCGAATAGCTGCGGCACGATGACTCAGCACGCCAGATTCCGAAGGCAAATCGGCTCAGGATTTGATAGCCTCCGGCCATGCTCGATGCCGCCGACCTTCCCGATGATATTGCCGCCCTGAAGGCGATGCTAATCGCGGCGCAGGCCCGCGAGGCGGCTAAGGATGTCGCGATAGCCAGCAAGGACGAGCATATCGCCCGCAGAGAGGAGCGGATCGAGCGGCTTGAGAAGCTGGTCGCAGCGTTCAAGCAGGCAGCCTTCGGACGCAAATCCGAGAAGACCGATCCTGACCAATTCGACCTGGCGCTCGAAGACCTAGAGACGGCCATGGCCGTGATCCATGCCGAGGATGAGGCGGACGCTCCTGCAGCAAACAGGATTGCCAAGCCACGCGCGATCAATCGCGGCTCCCTTCCAAAGCATCTTCCGCGTATCGAGGAGGTGATTGAGCCAGAAAGCCTGATCTGCGGCTGTGGCGGTTGCCTCCATTGCATTGGCGAGGATGTCTCCGAGCGGCTGGACGTGATCCCGGCACAGTTCCGCGTGATCGTCACTCGTCGCCCCAAATATGCTTGCCGCGCCTGTACAGACGGTATCGTCCAGGCCGCAGCTCCAGCACGGTTGATCCCGGCAGGGCTGCCGACGGAAGCGACCGTCGCGCAGGTTCTGGTCTCCAAGTATGCCGATCACCTTCCGCTCTATCGGCAGGCGCAGATCATGAGCCGCCAGGGCATCGATCTCGACCGATCAACGCTGGCCGATTGGGTCGGTCGGGCAGCCTACGAACTGCGACCCGTCTTCGATGCGCTGATCGCCGATCTGAAGCGCTCGACCAAGCTGTTCATGGACGAGACCCGCGCTCCGGTTCTCGATCCCGGCTCCCGCAAAACCAAGACCGGATACTTCTGGGCACTGGCGCGGGATGATCGTTCTTGGAATGGCGGTGCTCCGCCGGGCGTGGCCTTCACCTACGCTCCCGGCCGGGGAGGCATTCATGCCGACCGGATATTGCAGGGCTTCTCCGGCATTCTGCAGGTGGATGGATATGCCGGATACAACAGGCTGATCGGGCCAGACCGGATTGGCCCGGACATTCGGCTCGCGTATTGTTGGGCACATGCCCGGCGAAAGCTGGTGGAGATCAGCCGGAACGGAACAGCACCCATTGCCGAGGACGGCGTCAAGCGGATCGGCGAGCTGTATCGTATCGAAGCAGAACTGCGCGGTCTTGATACTGAAGCTCGTCTCGCTGGACGGCAAGAGCGTTCAGCGCCGCGTGTGGCAGAACTGCAGACCTGGCTTATCCATCACCGCGCCCGCGTCGCAACGAAGTCGCCGCTCGGCGAGGCATTGGCCTACATCGCCAAATACTGGGATGGTCTGAAGCTCTTCTTGACCGATGGACGCATCGAGATCGACACGGATGTTGTTGAACAGCCCCTTTCTCAACCTTTTTGTGGTTTAGGTGGCCTATCTCTCCAAGCTTCGACCATGGCCGCGTAGGCTGCCTCCGCCTGTGCAACGAGCTCCATCTCTCGATGTCGGATTTCCTTGATCCAGTAATCGCGGGCGGGACCAGCGGGCCCATGTGCTTTGGGAGCGCCGGCACGAAGTTCAAGCTTGCGCATCTTCATGGCGACAAAAGCGGGCCGAGCCCATCTGTAGGGAGCCTCCTTGGTCAGCAACTGCCAGATCAGATTCGCGATCTTGCGCGCCGTGGCGACCGCCGCGACGTTGAGGCCTTTGCGGTCCTTGATCCGGAGAAAGAAGGCACGCAGCGGCCCCGGAACCGACGCGGCCGACCAGGCAGCTTCGATCAGCATCGTTCTGGCGGTCGCATTTCCCTGTTTCGAGATGCGGCCATGGATTGCGCCGCTATCCCCGGACTGGCGCACCCGCGGGGTCAAGCCGAAGTAGCTCGCAAGCCGGTCGGGCGTCGGGAACCGAGAGATGTCGCCAATGGCGGCTATAACCGCCGTGGCAACCACGGAATTTATTCCGGCGATCGTCATCAGCTTGCGTGTCAGACTGTCGTCAAGCGCAATTCGAGCCATGGAACCATCCAGCTTTTCAAGCTTGCCCTTCAGCCAGTCCAGTTCATCGAGATGGCGGGCGAGGAGGTCGCGCTCTGCCTTGGGCAATGGGGCCGTCGAAAGCCAGTCTCTGCCATCTTTTCCGAACAGATGTCCCGAGTATTTCGGCACGAGATTGGCGTGGAGAACGGCCTGAACCCGGCTCTTCACTCGTCGCACTGATCGCACGAGCGCCGCGCGCTCCGACACGAGACGACGCAGGTTCAGGGTATCATCATCCGCCGCCCAGACCTCTGGCAAGAAGCCGGCGGCATGAAGCTGCGCCAGAATCCGCGCGTCGACTTTGTCGGTCTTCACGCGCGCGTGGGCGATGGCCTTCACCTGAAGCGGGTTCGCGATCACGACCTTGGTCACGAACGGCGTCAACAACCTTACGATGGCCGAGGTGTTCCCGGTTGCTTCCAGTATGACTTCGTCATCCTTTCGAAGCTTTTGCCCAAAGGCCACCACAGCGTCGTAATCCAGTTCCACCCGGAATTCTTCGGTGACCTTGCCCCGGTCAAGAACCGCGACCTGCGCAAAACTTCGATGCACATCCATTCCGATCGACCGCATTCCAAATCCTCCATGTTGTTGATGGGGGAGTGCGCGGGCTGTGCGACATCTACGGATACGCGCTCGCAGCGCAGACGGGATAGTCGCAGGGGCGGCCAGATAACAACGCGAGCTCGCAGCTCAAAGTCAATTCGGCCTGCCCGCTTCTTCGCACTCCGACGCCCCTGTCCCGACACGACAATTCTAACATGACAGGATAGAATCTGCCGAGCGTTCGTGGGACGCCGATGACAACATGCCCGATAACAACAGTATCGAGCGGACCATCCGACCGATAGCGCTCAATCGTAACAACGCACTGTTCGCAGGGCACGACGCTGGGGCAGAGAACTGGGCGATCATCGCCTCGCTGATCGAGACGTGTAAGCTCAACGCCGTCGATCCGCTAGCCTACTTGACCGCCACGCTCACTGCCATCGTCAGCGGCCATAAGCAAAGCCAGATTGATGAACTGTTACCTTGGAATTGTTCGGCGAGCACCGAATGCCACAACGATTTTACCTGCTCCTTTAACGCTGACCAATTGAAACCACTCGGCGAACACAAACGCCGTATTCGGCAGAATCAATAAGATCGGCACATGACCGCCGAACCCGCACGGCTTCGATCTGCGAACGCCAGGCTGACAGCTCATCTTGCTTAGCGGGCGCTTTCCCAAGGTCTGCCGCGAAGATGAACACAGATTGAGTGAAGCCAAAGACACGCGCGATACTTTCTCTGAAACAGAGCTGGTTGTCTGCCATCTCACGTGGATCGAGAAGGAATACCCCCGTCAGTATCTCGCTGGGTCTCTCATCGCTCACGATGTATTCAAAGTGGCAGAAGTCGGTGTCTGGATTAACATGCTTCATATCGGAACGGAGATCGCGAATCCTCCCTGCTTTTGCAACCTTGATAATGTCTGGAATGAGGACGAGGTGCAGACTGTGCTCTGCTTCTGAAAGCGATAATCGAAGTGGGCCTCTGACTTCCTTGAACCATATAGAAACAAAGTCGGCGAATTCCTGAACCTTGTCTGTGAGGACTACCCTGATATTCAAAAACACAGGTGTACCGTCAGGAAGTGATCGGTGGTCCGAGCTGGCAGTAACATAGTCAACCAGTTCAGCGTCGGTGAGGAAGCTCTCAGCCAGCACCGGTTTGCTGGTGCATATCGCGAGCAGCCAGAACACTAACATGCGACTGAGAGCCGTTCGCACAAATGAAAACTTGAGGAGATACGGTATGTCAGCGGCTGCCAATGCACTTATCACCCAGCGCGAGCAGGAGCCTGCGGCGGACTGCTTGTCGACTGTCACTTCGCGGTCTTCAACTTCCGACGGCTTAGCGTCAAAAAACAAGATATGTCCTCCTCTGTATCACTCAACTTGGCTTACGCGCGAGGAACGGGCGTCGTCAATTCACTCCGAACCTCAAGCTGCATCGGCCTGGTGAAAAATGGGGTGAGGTCTTTATCGCAATGCCTTCTAAAGGATAGGGGAACGCCGTTCCCGCAACGTCCTTCGAACGGTTGAGGGAGAGCATTCCCAAGTCAGCGCAACAGCGAAAAAATCTAGGCAGCGCTACCTCGGCAAAAACACGGTTCGCGTGACGTGGTAGGATATGCCGCTCAATGAGGAAGGCTCAGTACGGACACAGGAAAACGTCTTGTCGCTGGGTTCTGAATTGCGATCACAGATTTACACCGTGCCGAAGTGGTGGGCTCAGGACACCGCTTACGGAGTTTCGAGTCATCGCAGCAGCCTTATGCGGTTATTGTCCTCAAGAGCTTAAAGCAATCGGCCGGCAGTGAGGGGAGCTAGAGTACAGGCCGCAGTCTCAGGCCTTCGCAAACCGCGGCGTCCGCTTGCCTGATCCTCGACAGCGACACCGTTTTCTGACCAACCCACTCCGTCGGCAACAGCTTGATTATGGGCTCCTCCGGACCGTTGTAGACGACCTCGCCCTTGAGATTTTCGAGGTCGAAAACGAGAAACAGCAGATGGTTGGCGCGCGTGTCTACCATCCTGAATGCGGGACCGCGATTTGTGCCTGTCGCCTTCACCTGGACGGAGCGTCCGTCGGGAGCATGGCCGTCGATACCCGTTCCATTGCGAGGGGACAGCTTGAGGCCAAATATCTCGGCCGCCACTGCCTCCCCGATGTCGCCGATCAGGTTGCCGTCAAGTGTGAATTCGAGAGCCGCCGAGCTAAAATGGTCGCGCAGACGGTTGCGAGCAAGGACGAGGTCGGTGATCACGGGAGGGAGAGTAAAGTGGGTACCCAGGTCGCGGTCGCCTTCCGTGGTCACTATGGGGCGGCGGAGCCACCCGTCGCATTCGTGGCTGGACGCATCAGTCCCGTATGCATCTTGTCGAGAAATGGCCTCACGAATGAACTGACCGTAGGAAAATCGCTGTCCGTGAGCAAGCGGTAAGGCTCATCCAAGTTTACCACCTTGTCAAACTTGAACGTCGTCGGCGTCTCGACTGCCAGTATTACCTGCATATCGGCCGGAAGCTTGGTCGCGATGTACTCGATCATGATCGGTAGGTTCGTCGAGTCCTGCCCCTGCTGCTGCGGAGAGTCGATCACCGCGGGTACCGAGTATCCGCCGTGTTCGCCGAGGGACGTCCGCCACAGCGCCACATAGTACGCCAAGATGGAACGGGGGCCTCCGCTACCGGACAGGTCGGGGCGGCTCGTGAGTTTCATCCGCTTGGTATCGACGACCGGCATGTTCAAAGCAGTGAGGGCCTCGAGATACGAGGTCCGGAAAAGCTCGAGAATCTGCTTGGTCCGCTCGGGGTTGGTCAAATCGTCAAGCTTCTCGTCCAGTGCATCGATCTCGGAGAGCAGGCCGTCAATCTTCGTCTTCAGGTCTTCGAGCTCGGCATCGAATGCTACCAAGGCGGTCTCCGCCCCCATGCTGGCTATGATGTCGCCGAGTTTCACGTCTCCTCGACGGACATCGAGGATCGCCGAGACTTGGGAATACTTGGCGTCTAGGTTTCTCAGGTTGTCGCGCGTCTTGCTGTAGGCCGCGACGGCCGTCTGCTCATCTTTCCTGAGATCAGTGACAAGCGCTCTCAGAACCCGCGCGTCCTCGGTATACTTCAGAATTTCAATAAACGTCTTACCGTGTTCCGCATGGCAAGTCGGGCAGGTCAACGTTCCGTTCGGATCAAGGCGTAAGTATTCGGCATCTCGGTCGAAATGGGTGAGCGCGTGAAGCGCGAGATCGACCTGAAGCTTTAGGCTGTCTATCGTCTCCTTCTGCCGCACCAAGCTGTCTTTCAATTCCTCCTGCTCCGCATTTAATAGGGTCATCTCCAGCGTGAGCGCTTCTACGTCCTTTTCGAAGACCTCGGGGATCGTCTTGGGACCGTCGAGCGGAACGGCTTTGGCAAACCGTTCCTTGATCGTCTTGAGCATGCGTTGCTCGCTTCTGACGTCGTCGAGCGCGCTCTTGCGTATGATCTTCTGCGCGTTCAGCTCATAATAATCCGCTGGTTTGACGCCTGTGAAGAATTCCAACACCGACTGGAAAGGCTGTCGATACTGCGGGAGCCCGACGAAGGTATCCCACGACGATAGCCAGCTTCCATCCTGGTTGATGTAGAAGGGGAGGAAAAAGGTACGCGCGTCGCCATGAACGGGGTTCAGGTTTTTATCGGTCAGGACAAGGTTGTAGCCGCTCAGAGAGGCAAAACGCTTTCCCCAGTCTGTGGCATTCGTAGCGGCGAACAAGAACTTGCCGTCGGCATCAAACAGCGCCCTGTTGGCGTGCTGCCTGACGACGAAATAGTCCACGCCGTCGATCGAGAAGCTAACCAACGTGGCGGCGTCTTTGCTCCATCGATCCAAATCACCCGTCGGTGTTGCGCCGAGTGCGATAAACAGCGATTTAATCAGACTGGACTTGCCCGTGTGGTTCATCCCCACCACGAGCGTTTTCTTCAGGCTGAACTCCACCGTTCTCGCCCGCTTCTCGGTTTCCGAAAGAAGCCAAATATTTTTGAATCTGAAGTTTTTCATGAGACTTTGTCCGCAGGCTCCGTACAAGGCGGGCTAGTTCTGGTCCACGCATCGATAGATCGCCCTTAGTAACAAGTGAGCCCGAAGCTCGTGAGTTTTCATGGAGGGGAAATCAACTTCTATTTGCGCCACCCCGCCCGCCAACCAGGCGTGAAGCGGTTCAAAATTCGAGTTGGCATCGATCCATTTCTCACAAGCGGCCACGACCGCGGGCTCGTCTGGTAGAGATGCCGCGGTCAGCATCCGACGATAGATTGCAGTGAAGGCGGTTCGGACACGCGTCGCCTCCATAAGGGAAAGGCCAGTTCTGCGCGCTTCATCGAGCCACTCGTTGAAGAAAGCCTCCAAATCCGGTGTCTGATCCAAGTCTGCCAGAGCGGACCTAAACTGCGCCATACCAAAGCCTTGCTTCTGGACCAACTCGGCGAATGTGGAGCATCTGGAGGTGTGAGCGCCGAGCGGGCCGAGCTTCACGAGAATGCTGTCTACGAACGCCGTTGCTTGGCCAGCATGACTAGGGCTGTTCTTCAAGAGATAGCTGGTCGCGGCAGAAAGGGACTTGTCCGAAGGGGTGGTGACAGAGATATCAACCTTGTCGAGCCTCGTCTTTGAGAGATCGGAGGGAGCTTGGCCTGGTTTCCGAACGGCATCCAATGCAGACGTGAGCAACATGCGAAAATGCGGTGCCAGTTCAGAACATAGGGCTCGTTCAGCTGCGGCAGCGCTTCCACCGACTTCTAGATCGATGTTGCATCCCGCATTCGACACGAACCTGGCCGACGTCTGGAGTGCGGAAAGAGCCGCCATGGCGGTGAACAGCTTTCCGATCGGACTTTCGGAGATTCCGGATAGAGGTTTTGTCTTGCCGGCCGACTTTTTTCCTGTCGCCTTCGCGGGGTCAGCCGGCGTATGCAGATTGGTCAGCGCTCCCCAAGCCCATTCGCCGCGATCCTTTTTCTTGACCTGGACGATGTCGATCGACTTCGGGTCGGTAGCCGAATCCAGAACCGCCACATCTTGGATCGCCTCGAACAGCAACATGAAGTCGTCCCGACCGACTTGCTGATAGAGGGAAAACATCTCAACGATCGCCCAGTTTTTCTGGAACTCGGAGCCTTTCAGGCCATGCGAGCCTCCAGTCTCGGCGATATCGGGCTCGCTCACCGCATTGAAAACCGCCTCTAAAGCCTTGCTCACACCATTCCTTCCCCGTCTCGAAATGCAACCTATGTTAGCATGGCGGAACGGGTCAAGCGGCGAGCGGGGTTTTCACCTTGCGGCGAGCCTGTTGATCAATTCTGGCGTCGGTAGGTTCTAAGCTACCTGTCTGTACTCTGCATAAGCGCCGGCCGCGCTTCTGCTCGGTCTTCACCCACTCCTCCAGAAACTCGAAACACCGCTCTAGCGTCTTGTTGTCCTTGCAGTAGCCGATGGGTTTCATGCCACCGAATTCGTTCCACGCGTGCGTGTCCTGAGGGCGGTGTGCAAAAGAGTGTGCACGGACTTCGCCGCCTTACCGGGCAATCAACGGCCTGTCACAGCCGAAGCCCTTGCATCCGCATGCCAAGCCGTTGGCAACCTCGAACAAATGGCTGTGCGAGCCATCCATAGCATCTTTGGCGACAAGGATGATTCCCATCGTCCAAGAGATTCCGCAGCTCCGTATCGTCTCAGATACGTTGTGGAAGAGGGTGAAGCGGCGACAAGCCAGTGGGAAGGGCGCAGACGCCCGTCGGCTTCCGGGCCAAGTCTAGTCAGTCGCCTAAGTCCAAGGCAGGAGCAGCGTGACTGGGACACCGCCTTCCGCTTGGCGCAATACGCCCATGATCTGTGCTTCGGCAAATCAAGTCTTCTTCATCAGAATCTCCGCGAGCATCAAGCCCAAGAGAATTCTGCTTTTGAAGCCAGTCAACTGGCGGGGATTTACCTCCCGGGTCAGCAATCTCATCTATTCTCGCTCGAGCGTCGCGTTTTCTCGGCGGACTTGAAGTCTTTGATTAGCGTTTCGAGCTCAGCCAGAGTGCCGGCTTCCAATATCAAGGTCCCGATGGGTGTCTTTCTACTCACCTTGACTCCGTCCTCGTCGATGGTGAACAAACCAAGCTTCAGTGTCCCAATCCAATATTCCAAGGATTCCATTGCGCGGCCGGACGTCGACGGGATGGCATCGGCATCAACTTTCACGTTGTCGGTGATGAGTTTCTTCAAACCCGCTATGCGTTGTCGCTGCTCGCGGAGAATTCGGTAGAGCTCATCGAAAACCGCGCGCGTGTTGGCATCAACGCCACCCAGATCGATGGACTCCAAGTCCTTTAACGTCAAAGGATCGTCCGCCATAATGTTTGTCAGATCATCGAAGGCGCGTTTCCAAATACGTATCATGTCCGAGTAGGTGTTGTAGATTGTTCGTTCACTGGGGAAGGCCGGGTCACCGCCTCCCAAAGTCGCACCGGTTTCCGCGACAAGGGCCGCGGTAGGAACGTATGGCGTTTTTCTGCTGCTCAGGAGCAAGCGGCAGACGTCTGCGATTTTCCGATAGTTTCTCTTCGCCACAGCCCTCTCGCTAGGCAGCGACTCGATCAACGTAATCGAAGATCGCTCGGCAAGCTCAAGAATGGTCCCTTTTCGCGATGCCATCAGATGGCCCTTTCTGAAATCAGGCGCTTCGCGGAGGGACCTGAAATCTTGGTGCCACCTATGACGACGCCGTCTGTCAGAGCGTGGTCGATGAGGTCCTTGACTTGAGACGTGATACGGTTGTCCAGACTATCTCGTCCCGAGCCCAAGTCCTCAATCTGATTTGCCCTCAAGTTCGCCAACAGGAATTGAGAGAAAAGGTCCCGGGCATAATCCCGTTGGCGGTCCGTAATGTCGGTACGCAGACCGAGAGGAGTCTGACCCGAGTTATGCATGATCAGGTCAAGCCGCTGGTCACGCATCGCCTTGATGCGATCATCGCCCAAAACGGGGTGAATGACAGCCGCGCGAGATAGTGCCAAGGCGCGCGTAAACTCCGGCACCTCGATATACCCGACGATTGAGCGGCGATCGCTACCAACAAGCTCGAGCACTTTCTCGCCCTTTTGGTCGCGATGTTTTTCCAAGAGTTCCACACTTGCCGAAATGAGGACTTCAACGTTGTAAATCGAAGTCTCAAGTTTTTCCTGCTCGTCCTTGATAGCAATGAGCGCGACCTGTTTGTCTGCCAATTTTGTCCGCTCCTCCTGAAGGGTGATCTCACCCGCAAGCCGCTGCTCCCTTATCAGCCCGGCTAGTTCGTTGATTTCGCTCTCCTGTCGCCCAAGGTCCTCCCGTTGGGCGCAGAGTTTCGATCCAAACAGCTCAAGCTGCGGAATCCAGGGAGGCCCGCTCACAAAATGCCGGCACATGATGCAGTTTCGCGGCGTGACGGAACCGTGGACGCTGTAGGTGCCGGTCTTGCGATTATCGGCACGGAGCTCGGCCCCACCGTCAGAGCATCTGGTACCATCAAAAGGGCAGAGCCCAATATCGACGTTGACGAATTCGATTTTGGACGGCGACTCTGTTGCTGCCGCGATCGCGTTGTCATTGATCGCAACACTCTTTTGCCGAGCCTGCTCATAGGACATCTTCTTGAAACCGATGATGAAGTCGTCGATTTCCTTCGCCCTTGCGCTCACCGCCGCCTGACTTAGTTGCTCGTTGATGAATGCGGGATCGAACTCCATGTAGTAGAGCGTCATCATCAAGCTTGCGTGGCCGGCAACAAACTTGCTGAGCAGGTCCAAGGGCATCCCTCCCCGCCTGAGATCGCTCAGTCCGCGGACGCGCATCCCATGAAGATTATAGATAGACCCTTGCGGCTGCCGCGTTGTCTCCTGATAGCGAACGATCGAGATTTGATCTGCTGGATTTTCGAGGTTCCATCGCCGCTCAACTTCGACCATGAGCTTCTGCCATGCCTTGTCAACTTCAGACGCCGTGGCTATACGCCCTCGAAATGCTCGGAATTTCGTTGGAAACAATCTAGCAATCGGGAAGATGGACGGTAGCTTCGCCTTTGTCGGGGCCGGATATTCATCGGGATTGTCGAGGTACTGCTCTGGTATAAGCGGCTGCTTCACCGGATTGTACCGAACCTGCCACTGCCGCAGATGCCATAGCCGTTTTAGAGTATCCTCGTGCTCCCAAGGTATCTGATAGGGGTCGCCCGTCTTGTTGGTATTGATGTGGAACCCCGTGAAGTTCGGAACCACGTCATCGTACTTGTATGCGTAACCTCTGGTCTTCATTTGCCTTTTTCCCGGCACCCGTTGGAATCGTGATCTTGTGAGAGCAAGTCATGGCGTTCCTGCCACTGCCGTCATCGGCGCAGGGCCATCCGGCCTTCAGCACGGTCCAGAGAGCCTCGTGGGCATCTCTCGACTCGTTGGTAAGGAAGGGAATAGTCGTACGTTCGAAAGAGCACGGGATTTTCCGGTCTGGGCGTGTGAGCGCGGTAAAACGACGACCTCAGCTTTCCCGCTGCGTACCATGTAACGATGCCGATCTTCTCGTCCGGGAAGATTTTGTTCCAACGGGTTTTCACTTCCGCCATTAGCGCGAACCAGGCTCGATCAACCTTTTGTGCAGGGGGAATGCCGCCTTGGAGTCGGAAAAGCGGACAGATTGCCGGAAGCCGTTTCAGCGCATGCGATAGCCGCACATCTGTTTGTTCGACATAGCATTCTGGTATCAACGGTTCGGTAATAGAGTCGACCGGCTTCTGCAGAGCCAGCAAAGAAGAGTGCCGCCGTAACGAATCCGGATCAACTTCTCTCTCCACCTTGAACGAACCGTCGTGATCAACGGATATCCGATTTCCTGTGATCAAGGCATCCATAACGGTCATCCGTCTTTGCAATTGCCCGCTCTTCATCACCTTGCTCCCTTCTGTCGTTCCCAATAGCCAGCCAGAGGGCTGGTGTTCGGCTCCCATTTCATCGTTTCACCGTTGAACATCTCCAGGTCGCCCTCCCCCGAATCCAGACGGCGGAGCTGCCCAATGCGCAGAGGCAGGTCCATTGCAGTTCGGAGAAGTGTCGGGATCACCGGGCAGTAGATTTTCCGTCGCTTCCCGCGAATCTCGACGAACTCATGGAAATATCCGGATTGACCTGGCCATCCGTCTTCGCCCTCGTCGAGGATTGCCTTCGCGATCGCGTGAAGTTTCCCGGGCAAAGGACGCGACCCAGTGGTTTTGCGCTTTGACTGAGTGCCCTCGACTTCGTTTTTCAGGGCATTGAGGTCGCCCTGCGTCAACAAAGAAGAGAAGACAGCACCAGGGTGTTCTTCCTCGAGCTGCTCGATGACGAAATCTATGAAACGCCGCGCCTGTCCGGCATTCCGCATGACGTATTTAGTGACCTTGCCGACCCGTCCGGTCAGGAAATCCTGGTAAGTGATCTTCCGATCCCTCTGCCGAAGTATTTCAGCAAGAGTTCCTTTAGCGCCGACGCTGTCGAAGTACGCACGCAGATCGAGGACCATTTGTTTTCGCGCCGCGGGACTGTCGGTGGCAATCTGATCGTAGTCCGCATAGCGACGTGTCAATTCCCGGTTCAACGGATCGGCGCTCGCGCACATTATTGCCCAGGCGCGCCTGGTACGTCCCAAAGCGCCAGCGTCTTCGCGATCCTGTCCTGATTTCTCGGCAAGGGTGGAGTCGTCCCGAATTCGTGCAAGGCTCAGAACCACCTCGCGCATGCATTGAAAGCCGGCCTCGCCGACGCCCCACAGTTCACCCCTCCACCGGCGACCGTTGTCGGACCTGAAGTAGTCCACCACAGCATGAATGGCTTGTAAGGGCAGCTTGGAAAACTCGTCCTCACCGATAGTGCATAGCGCGAAAACGGCGACGATGCGGGCGATCTCCGACGTATAGGTACTCTGATTGCCAGCATGCAGGCCTTCCAGAAAGTCGAACGCGCCATCGTCTCTCAACGCCTCCCACATCTGAGCTCCGAGCTCCGACTGCGACACCATCTCGAGCACGATAAGCTTCGACGGCCTAGCGTCTCTGTCGAAGAAAAATGATGGAGAAAGGCAAACATCGGAATTGATCAAGAGGTCGATCTTGTGCTGGATGTCGATCGTCAGCGGCTTGTTCATGGGATACGATTTTAAAGCATTAATGGCGTCTGCGACCTGCGGGTCGATCGCTCCCTTGGTGGAACGGCTCATATGCCGGCTAGTCAGGTTAACGCTGACCTCGGTGCCTCGAATTTTTTTCATTTCCACGAAGCTCCTGAATTCATGTAGTGATTTCGGTATTTGTGGACGGAACTCGTCACCGCGATGGTCATTTCCGCGAGGTCCGTTTGCGACGCGCTTCGTTTGATGAAGGCGCTGACTTCAGCGCTGGTCAGCCGCGTGTAGACGTCCTGGCTCAAGATGCTTTTGTGATGCATGGCGAGCTGGATTATGTCGGGGGTACTCCGAGGGTTCGCAAAAACCTGCCGTAGAAATGGCGCGGGCCATGAAGCGACGTCCCTGCCCCTTTTTTGACCGCGAGGTCTGGATCGTCATACAGGGAGGCCAAGCGACGGATGGCTCGCTCCCAAGCACCCTTGAACGCGCTCATGGTGTAAGGATTGCCAATGTTGCCGCCCCCCGACGTGGTAGCGTCGCGTGGATTCACGAACAGAAACGGATGGTCGCCGAGGTGCTTGGGTCTTGCTCGCATTATCGCTGGCCTTATCTGCAAGATGTATCGACGAAGTTTTTGGGTCAGCAGTTCCTGTAATTCGTCCAAAGGCAACCAATGAACAGGGGTACCGTCGACGTCCCCCAATACGGATTTCCAGCCCGCCTTCCCTGGCCCAATTTGGAGCGTACGCGGCAGGAGCTTGAAGCGTTCCTGAAGATATCTTCGGCGGGACATCTTCTTTCGCCCGTAGATGATCTCCAAGTCTTCGGGGTGGTACAGGAAAACTACAGGCTCATCGCCAAGAAACTGCACGTCGGAGACGTAAAGGTGGAATGGCTCGCAAGACCTCAGCCCGCCTGCCAACAAAATCAGGGCAATCAGTTCCGCTTCGTGGTCGATTTCACCCTCGGCGGCTTGGAACGCCTCGAACATCATTGGTGCGACGTACCTTGTAGGGAATGCATAGACTGGGTTCGTGGATTGGGAATGCTTCCCGGTTATCCCGGCGAACCGATGTCGAGGCGCGCGCCCCTCCTGCTTTATGTGGCTTAGAAGGCTGACCTTTTTGCGGATCGCCAATTCGGCTGCCTTGCGGAAAGCGTATAGAGGCGTATTTTCGACATCCGCGACCGACGCTGCGAACGCCCAACGCTCGGCTTCTTCCCGTTTCCCTAACCATGTGAGATAGGCCGAGACGTTCGCCAGGATTCTGTCGGCTTCTTTCGCTCTCGGCTTCCAGTAAAGGCCGAGAGCATCCTTAGCTATACCCTTGTCAACAACTGTGGTGCCGTTGACCACATTGAGTGCAAACTTCCTCAAAAGATATCGTTCGATCGGCTCGTCGGGTGCTCTGCGTTGTTCGTCGGACATGTACTTGAGCATCTCGACCGAATGCTCGATCAATTGGCCGACGCCCCGGACGATGTTGAGTCTCCACTGCTGTTGTTTGGCGCTGTGCTCCTCAAAATAGTCGAGCAAGCTTTCCACACGAACGACATGCGTTTCGCCGGCGCTGTCTCGGTGGACCAGATAGAGAACGGGCCATATAAAGCTTCGGTCCCCTCGGCTCACATGTTGGGTAACGTAGAAATAATGGAGCCCTCGTTCAATGCTTTGGATCGAGGTCTGACGAAGACGCTTTTTCGTTCTCCGCCTAGCCTTTTTGTTCAGGCCCTGAGGCTCGATGATGTCCAGCATGTTCACTGATACCTCCTGTATGCTGTCGGATTGATGGAGTGAGCGGAGGCGGCGCTTCAGGATCGAAGCACGATGCGCCTCTCCCACTCAGATTCATCGATATCGCTTGAGCCTTCATCGTCGGCGAGGGGATGAAGCCGCGTTGGGTCAACGCTTGCAGCTAGACCAGAAGGAACGTCAGACGTGGGTGCTGGAACGGCCGACACCGCAACATCCTCCGCCGCATTTGTACCTTCCTCCGGCTCGAACCTATAGTAGTATAAGGTTGGCATCAGCTCAGCGCGTTCCCGTCTGAAGATCGCAAGCCATTCCCCGAGATCGCAATCAGGCTGTTCGCGCTCAACAACGGGCAGTCCTCCGTTTTCCAATTTGAGTTGACGTTTGGCGGTGAGAAGTCTGAGCTTCCAGAACGGGCGGTTGGGGAAAGTCATTGCGCAAGGCTGACAAAGTCCGTGCGTGTAAGTGACCGGGTCGTTCGACATGATTATCTCCGAGAAAAAGGGGTGCAGGGGCGAGACTAGAAGGGCACACACCCATCAAGCCACATCTCGTCGAAGCGCGTCGCAGCTGCGGCCGCCCGCTCGCGGAACTCTTCGACGTTGGTGGGGGATGGTTGGAAAGGAAGCCCGCAGGCCATGGCCTTCCCGAACTCGGTATGGCCGCCGACGAATTCCATGAAGCCGCAGAAATCTCTGAGGATCACATACTCATAGACAACCCCGTCAGGGATTTCCGCCTTCCAAAACTCGTACGAACTGTCCGCGCGGTCTATCAGGACGGCAAAGATGAACGCTTCAAGCTCTTCCGGATCGTCAAACGGCATACGGAGCGCCTTAGACCACATTTCCTCAGCCCGGGTCACCACACGCAACATATCGGGAAAGGTGTAGTCTCTGGACATAACACCGTCGTAGAGCATAGTTGCCCAGAGAAGAGCTTCGGGGGGAACTCCTAGTGCTTTCGCTTCCGGACCAACCGAGTGAAGGAAGTTTTTGGTGAGCGCAGTCACAGCAAGATGGAGTTGTTCGTCATCAATCCTGTCGACCAACCGCCCCGGCTTCGAGATATCAAAGGTCTTTTTCAAGAGATCAAGTTCTGGAGGAACTATGCAGAACTCCCTTCGCCAATCTTGAAACGAACACCGGAGTTCGCGAGCCTGAAGCTCCTGAACCTGATGAAACCAGGTAGATTCCGGCTCCCCCGAGATTACGGTCAGCTTCTCCCAAAGATCAGGGTGGGCAGCCCACATCTCGAAGTCGGTCGCCCCCTGTTCTCGCCTCACCTCTGAGAAGCGACGCTTGTAGATTTCGACAGGGCCAAAGGGCGTCACGTTTTCTTCAAATCCTTCGGAACGTTTTCTCATGTAGTCTCCTTTCCCGACAAAAGCGCAGCCAGTTGCGTTCGGCGTTCGCATGCGCGACGCCGGTGTTTGAGGACATTGTGTCTGGGGAAAGCGAACCCACCGACGCAAGTCAGGGAACCCCGCGAACTCGTACTCGCAGAGTGTTTGCTTTCAGTCTGGTCACCGGTTTAGTGCGGATAAAATTAGAGAATTCCCGACCACCGAGGCATGAGAAAGAAATTGCCCACGACCCGTCGACGGAACCTGCGACCGAGAATCAGAATCGTAGCGGGGAATGCTAGGAGCGTGGACTTTCGCTACAGACAACCCAAGCCCACAGTACGGCAGATATGGATATCTCTGCGCTAAATAACTGATCCACCATTATAATCTGGATAGTTATCGTTAGACTGTTGCCCCGTGGAGGTACTGGCTAAGCAGTAGCATGGGGACTCTAGGCGTGGTATAAGTGCCGTCATAGTAGTGTTCCTTCTCGATAAGGTCACTTCTTAGGGGGGCGGATGCAGGTCCAGTGCACCGCCCCCCGCGAATCAGTTGTCTAGTTGGATGATACCCGCTGACTGCCGATCCGCAAGTAGCACGGGGAATGAACGATAGATTTTAGAATCCCCGTAGAGAAATCACCTTCAGCTTTAGTTTCTTGTTAAGGGAACCGCGACACCAATGCAAAATCCCAGCCAGGATTTTCTAGCCTTGATGAAAGCCCGTATCTCCACCAAGTATAAGGAGCTCGACCGCCTGATCGATCTGGTTCAGAGACTAAAGGTCGAGTTGGCTGAAGAGGAGCATCTCTATTCGCAGGTGGCGAGATACGCTAGCTCTGGAGAGAGCGCTACCGAGGAGTTCATCGGAAAGGTTTCGGAAGAAATAGCGAACCATCCGATAGCCCAGCAACGAGATTTAGGCCAAGAACCACAACCAAGGAAGCCTCGTGTCACAAGTCACGTGTACGAATCAGATCGGATACGTGTGATGGCGGCGAGCGTCGTCCGGCAGGCAGGCCGCGTTATGTCTGGGCCGGAAATACTCGCCGGAATAAGGGAAACCGGCTATGTCTTTCAGTCAAGCAGTCCGGCTGAATTGGTTAAGAAAGCCCTACGCACAGCTCCGGACCTCGTAAAAGCTGGTCGCGGATACTGGCTGAAGGGCATTGACTTGCCGGCATCCAAGGCAAAAGCAGCAAAAGCTCCGAAGCGATCGGTCTGAAAGCTCCAGCGCAAGGAGCGTCGTATCCCACAGGCTAAACGGACTTTTTCTAGGGATTGCAACCGTCACGCACTAGCGGTCACCGCCAGCACATTGCAGCCTACTTTCCGTCGCCTACTAGGTCGGCGGGCATCGCCGTTTCGGCCGAATTCGCTTCGACACCTGGTGTAGGTCAGTGCGCGGTGGAGTTGGAGTTGCCTTTAGGGGAAACGAAGTCTTTAATTTCGGGGCCTCCAATTTGCCGGATAAAGAGGGAATACAAAATACGGGTCCCCATTCGAAAGGAGGGGCGCATGTACAGCGTCTCCTCCAGATATGAAGACGCCACCTATCATTTTTGAGATTTCCTCGACGGGCATGCGACGGCTTTCACTGCAGGCGTCAACAAAGCTGGAGTCGAGGTCGATAGCTCAAATTCCATGACGGAAAACCACTCCTGGGCATTCCAGCAACACGGTCGTAATATGTCTAAGCAATGGTACACTGATGCACTTACATCGGAGAAGATAGATCGGTCAAAAACTGCAACCACCTTCCGGAAACCCTTATCGTGGAATTACCGCTAGGCATCCTACTGACGCAATGCTTGGCATGCCGTCCATGCAGAAGAAATACTTCAGCGCATTCATCTAGAGAAGCCGGCGACCATATACGAGCGAACTAAGCCTCAAGTTTGCGATACGTGCTGCCAAGGGAGTACATATAATGGCAGGAGATGGTCGCGGAACATGAGGACTTCTGACGCGAGCTGGCGACGTTAACACGCAACTATCTAGGGAAAGCATGCGTCAGGGACAAAGACGGATCGAGCTATCGAACGAAATCGCACGCCTTTGCACAGAAACAGAAGCTTTGGACGACGCCACCCCCAAGGCTGTCAGAATTAGTCGTCTGCCCAGAGCCGTGGGGGCGATGAACGCGATCGCAGATAGTCTCCCTGAGATTTATCATTGGCGCTTCAAGACCGCGGCGGCCTTCACGGAAGAGGCTGGGACGCTGGCGTACAATGGAGGGGGGCCAAGCGATTTAAACCGCCTCTATTGGCGGGATACGCTTGGAACCATCGAGGCCTACACCGTGATGGCGGCGTGGCGCATGGTTGACATAGCAGGAGCAGCTTTCACACTCCTTGAAAACGAAGCCTATGTACCCGCCGGCATACTAGCCAGATCAGCACTCGAGTCCGCTATCCAGTTCGTTCATGATGCACGGACCATATCGCACACGCTCAGTGAACTGATGAAACTTGATCTCAAGACAACGGCAGTTCAAAGCGAAACGCTGGAGGCATTTCTTCTTCAATCAGTTTACGCGTCGCGACAGTCCGGCGCAGAGGAGATTTATAGGTCGAAAAACATCCTGACCGTAATCGAGAAGATCGCCAAGATAGTGCGAGACGATCCAATTGCTGCCGAATACGAAGTTCTTTGCGAACTGACACACCCGAATTTTCTCGGTCGGTCTAACTACCTCGCAGACGTCGAGGCAGGAGCCAGGCCGGGTGATGAAATCAGAGTGATCTCTCATAAAAACGGTCTGAATTCCAATCAGGTGCTCCAGTCGACCCTCTGGTCACTCTCGTGGGCAATCGAAGGGCAGGCCACATCGACTCATCTCGTGCAAAGTTCAATCCGCGACGTGTTGGCCAAGTTTCCATTTTTGGCGACTAAAGGATCGTAGCGTACTAGGAAAAGCGATCAGCAGCTCTGCCAGACTTTTAAACTGCGACTTCCTTGCGCTGTCGACTTCCACTTTTCACGCACGGTTAGACCGAGACCGAGGAGGGTGGCGTCACTCAACTGGTCACCAATTGGAATTCCTGACAACGTCGCGCTTCAGATCGATCCAGATCGGATCAGCCCATCCAATTCCCGATGATGAGCGAGCGCCCTTCACATCGCCATAGAGGGTCACACACCCATTCTTTTCTCCTCGACGATCCACTCCCAAAGATTGGGACCAGGATTGTGAGTGTGAATTTTCAGGAAGGTACGGCACTAAACGACATCGCTATGCTTTGCGTCTCCATCACAGGGGCATGCCTTGTAACTACGGCATCCGGGAACCGGAATCCGTGCACTGAAGCATATTTGTCTAGCGCGAAGTCACTGATCTATATGCTCACAATTTATATCCATCCCAATGTTGAGACCATTTCGTATCCCGAATGTTGATTCTGAACGTTCTCTTTTCTAATCGACGGCCCTAGAGCGGATCGAAACCCCTCTCGACACGGCTCGATAGAGGTCCTCTAGTCCCTCGAGCGCCTCTTCTCTTTCATGATCATTGATTGCGTTTGCCTGAACCAGTTCCTCGACTATTCGCCTCAGCCCTCTCTCAATCGTACGATCATGCGTGATGGTAGGAGCACATATCCCAAGTAGCTTGGACATAATGAACCAGTCCAAAATGTGTTTCGAGCGACGTCCCGCAATGCCGTGAGGGAGAAACTTCTCCACATGATTCCAAGAAGTGTTTACCTGCGCTTCGATAGGGAACAGCCGCACGAAATTAGCGCGCCCGTCCTGTTTCGCAGAGTTTCGGCTGAATGCGTGATCTAGGTGGAATTTTCCGCCACCATAGTAATGAAAGCCATGCACATCTCTCGCAGCCACTTGGAAAATCGGGATATAATCCTTAAAATTCAAGGAAAAATGAACCCAAACCTCCAGCAGCCCGAGATCAGTAACTATCCCGAACGCCGTTTCGGGCTTAACACCCGGTATTCTTCTATAGTCGGCTTTCCGATGACGGAAGAGATGCTTGATGTCATCGATCTCCGTTATCCCCGCGAAGGGCAAATCACGTGTCATCTGCCAGCGCCTGGTAAGCGCTTCTCTCGTCCTGTGGATATAGTCAGTAAGAGAAAGTTTCATCGGCGAAGCAAGCCTTACCACCGGCGCACGTGCAGCCTGCTGGGGCTCCGCCAAGACGCGGCAAAATTTGCGGTGCCTACTGGTCGTCAAATCGTAAAGCTGCAGGGAGGATAGCTCGTCGTGTCCAAATCCATAAGATTGGAGAGACCGCAGCGCGGTCTCAACATCGGTGGCAACGATCGAGGTAATAAGACGAATGCCTCCTTCAGATGCCGCCATGAGCAGTGTCGCACTTGCTACGTCCTCAATTGGGGGAAAAATCAACAGTCCTTCATCGTTGTCCTGCTCGGCAACAGCTAGCAGATTGTCGAACCATTTCCTCGCTTGGTGCGCCTCGACCGGCCGTACCTCAGGTAGAGTCAGAACGCGTGTTGGAACACCTTGCGAGAGCGCCTTAACCGTTGCCTCGATTGTGGCGAAATCTTCCGGACTCTTAGCTATGACAAGGGTCTGCCGACCAGACGGCATCACATCTTCGAGGGAGGTAATTGTCTGAATTTTGATGATGGCCATGCGCCGTTCGTTCATACGTTTTAGAAAAAGACGCCATCGTCCACACCTGAAGTCGATGGAGACAGTGAGATTTCAGCTAGCGGCAGCTCACCGAAATTTGTGCGTCACCGCATCGGGTCATCGCGCTATTCTCCGCTCAACTCCATCATTGATGAGCCGGATAGCAGCCACGAATGCAGCTGCGCAGCTGTGGTCTGGACTTGGTTCTCCCGACGCAATGCGCACTCCCAGACCGTGCCAACCCTCCATCCCGATTGAAGAAGGCTATTCACAGCATTTGCATCCCGTAGCACGTTTGCAGCGAATTTCTTGTCCCAGAACTCTTGGTTGGTCTTCGGGGTGGTACAGTACCGGCAGCCGGCGTGGCGGTGCCAGAAGCAACCATGAATGAAGACGACCGCGTGATATTTCTGAAAGACTAGATCGGGACGACCTGGAAGCAGCTTTGAATGAAGCCGGTAGCGAAGACCGCGACTATGCAGTGCGCGGCGCAAAAGGGTCTCCGGTTGGGTGTCTCGGCCTCTTATCCCGGCCATCATGCGGGATCGTGTTGCTTTGTCGACGATATCGACCATCGCTCACCTGGTATTCTCAATCACAAATGATATTAGACTAGCAGATTCACACCGAAAGGAGTGCAGGTGCCTGCAACGTTTGGCGTTATTGATTTGTTTGCTGGGCCCGGAGGGCTTGGCGAGGGTTTTGCGTCAATGTCTGAGCACGGTCACGAACCGTTCGATATCGGCATCTCCGTCGAAAAGGAGACATCTGCGCACCGAACCCTTACCTTGCGTGCTTTTCTTCGAGAATACCGCAAAAAGCACGGTCGTCTTCCCGAGCCTTTCATTGATTTTCACGCTGGCAGAATTCCGGAACCTGATTGGTCGGTTGTCGATCCGGCTTCGTGGATCGTTGCGAAAGCCGAGGCGCGAGCGCTTGAACTGGGCAAACCCGCCGCGGCACTAGCGATCGATGAGACCATTGCACGACTGCAGCGGAACTTTGACGACACGATTTTGATCGGGGGGCCCCCATGTCAAGCGTATTCTCTTGTGGGCCGTGCCCGAGCGAAAGGCAAGGTTGACTACGTCCCAGAGAACGATCCAAGGCACTACCTCTTTCGCGAATACATCAGAGTATTGGATCGTCTGAGACCAGCCGCTTTCGTTATGGAGAATGTGAAGGGGATGTTGTCGTCGACAATCGAAAGCCGGTTGGTATTCGAGATGCTTATGGAGGACTTGACATCACTAGGGATAGGACGAGGGCACTTCTATGAACTGCGTGCGATCAGAATTTCGGACGGAAAGGCATCTCTACAGGATGTCGTTCGTCCGTCGGACTTCGTAGTCCGTGCAGAGGATTTTGGCGTACCTCAGCGACGCCATCGAGTGATCATTGTCGGAATCCGCTCAGACTTGGCGTCGGGTATTGGATCGGCATCGCTGAACGTGTCACCAGGGTCGCGTTCAGTAAATGATGTTATCGGTGACCTCCCACCACTTCGGGCCGGTTTAAGTCGAAGCATCGACAGTGACCATGCTTGGCGAAACACGGTGATATCCTCAGCAAAACAGCTGGCCGAAAACTTCCAGAGGGCAGCCATGCCACGCATGGAAGAGCGATTTTCGGAACTGGTCGAAACGTTTGAAGCTATGCGAGTACTACCGCGCAGTTCATCGACGCTCCCGCGCGGATATGGCACCACCAACGATCTGTTGATTCAATGGCTTGAGAACACAGAGCTGGAAGCTATCGCTCAGCACGAGACCCGAGGGCATATGTCTAGTGATCTGGGCCGATATATGTTTTCCGCGACTTTTGGCCGCCTGCATGGATACAGCCCGAAAGCCATTGATTTTCCTGTAGAACTCAGTCCCGATCATCGCAATTGGCATTCGGGCGTATTCAACGACCGTTTCCGGGTACAGATCGCTGACCAACCGTCCACGACTGTGACCAGCCATATCTCGAAAGACGGACACTATTTCATTCATCCAGATGCTGTTCAGTGCCGCAGCCTGACTGTCCGCGAAGCTGCGCGATTGCAGACTTTTCCGGACGACTACTTGTTCCTTGGAAATCGTACAGAGCAATATGTGCAGGTCGGAAACGCAGTACCGCCGTATCTTGCCCGACAAATCGCGCAGCTTCTGCATATGGTAATAAGTTAGCGGCTATTTTCGGAGAAGATGTTCGGCTACCAGCGCGACGTCAGATGAGGTCTGCTTGTTATCGCGCAGCCGGCTCAGGAGGTACTGAAGTGCATTCAGGTCTGAGCCAGTCAGTTTCGCCTTGCCTGTCTCGAGCTTGGCGAGTGCAAGCGCCGACTTGGGCGAAAGCAGCCTATCGCGCTCGGCTTGAGCCCTGAGACGTTTTACCGAGCTGCGCAGATCGCTTAGTGGACTCGATACCGTTCCGGGTTGTCTAGAATGGTCGCTGACTGTTGACGTGTCGAGGTGATCTAAATCCCATTCGGCGTTGATGAAGGATATTGACGCTTGGTCTATAGGGTCGAAATTGCCGGATATCGTATCGCCCCTTGTTTCCAAGAAAAAGGCTTCGGCCGGTAGTTCAGTCTCGAACTGGAAATCGGGCAGTGTAGCGGAGTTTTGTTGATCAGTTTCCGCGAGAGTGGGCTGCGTTCGTCCCGGGGACCTAACTGTCGAGGTCGCAGGCGCAGCCGATTCCTTTTTGGTCCTAAATACGACCTCGCGAATATGCCAAAGTATTCGATGGAGCATGGCGTCTGCGGTTATGCGCTCCTTAGCTCGGGAATCTTGGCAACAGGATCGGGGAATCGAGCCTTTCTGATCGCAGCCCAAGTTTCTGCGCGCTTGGCCACCTCGGAAATTTGTTGTCCGGGTGCGATACGTGCAAATTCGGCGTTGACGACGAGCGCCCAATCCAACAACAGCTTTTCCAACGCTGGCGATACACCTTGTTTGAGCCAAATCTGCTCCAGGTCCAACTGGTCTCCAAGCCTGTCGGCAACAGCCGAAACTACATAAGTTGCGATGTTCACCCAGCCTTGGCGAAAAGTCTCCTTCGCCTCTCGAGTCTTGATGATGCTCTCGACGGCTTTGAACATAATGACCTTCGCGATCATGGCGCGATACCAGCGCGCATCAAGTGGATTTGGGACTATGTTGGGGTCTTCATCAAGCGCTGCCATAAATGCCGAAAAATTCTTTTCACCCGCCAAAGCCACTTGATTCGGCTTACCTCGCCAAGCCTCGTGATACTTCGCAATGTCATTCTTGCTGAGCTTCCTCTTTGGGGAGGCGATCTCCATGAGCTTTCTGCGCTTCGCAGGTGTGGTGCCTTCCCGCAGAAGCATCACATTGTATGCACCGGCAGCGCGCTCGTAAAACCATTTGGTAGTACCGTCAGGGCACCACGTGTCATCGGCGAGCTTTTCGAGCTGGACGTGAAACGGACGGTTGGCCGAGAGGTCAGACATCTTCACTGCGGTCTGGCTATTGGCGTAGCGGGACACGTTACTGATGAGCCGCTCGCGCGCCTCGTCCTGTGATCCTTTGAGAATTATGATCTTTGCAGGCACCATGACGTGGCTAAGGTCAATTCCCTTATCATCGCGAGAAGCGAAGTAGATTGTCGATGTTGTTTGACCGCCGTTGACAATCTGAACACCTTTCAAGAACGACAGCCCGATATTTCCATCCGCGCCGCGTTCGAACTTCGCCTCGTCGCAAACCAGCACAAGACCATTATTGAACGCGAGAAAATGCTCGGGCTCCGAGCGGAGTGTTTCTACGATGCCGCGGTTCACAGTCTTCTTCGCACCTAGATACGTGCGTACATTCGCCTCGAGCAGACTCGTATTAAAGTCCCGGTACAGGCTCCACAGCACTTTGCCCGGGATTGCTGTGAGAACGTACTCGTAATCTGCATCCGGGTCTGGAACGTGCACGCAAGGAAGAACGCGCCCTATAGCCTGCACAAAACTCACAGCAAGTTCGTCACGCGGTTTTCCCTCGGTGTGCCGCAGGAGGCGCTCCACATCCACACATTCGACCGCGATTATCTTCCCCTCGTGCTCCTTGCTTGCGAAGCGCTTGTTTTTAGTGTGCCCGTCGGTGACAAGTATCAAACGCAGCCGGTCAAGCTCTGCCCAACGCGACCTAATCGTCGCAACAAGCTCTCGAACGGGGTGGGTTGGATCGATCCTGGCATCCAGACTTCCCCGAGAGGCCCTGAAAAGAAAACGTACTCCCTCATTTGCGGTGGCGATCGCATCGGAGTCTTTCAGCTCGACAAGTTCGTCTGTGCCAAAATAGTGCGTGACGAAGAGGTCCAAGCCAGTTTCGTCTGCACTCAAAGCGTAGCCCGTTATACGAAGCTTCGCATTTCCGATAGTTCCGCTCCAATGGCAGACGGTTGCGGGCTCGCAGAGACCCGCATCTTCCATGTGGCGCATAACCAATTCCGCAAAAACAAGTTCATCAGACGGAAATGGGCCTTCGCCGGCTTCGACGCGCTCGTTGATGACAGTCTGGACGTCGGAACGAAAATTGCGGTGAAAATCGCTCAGGGTCATTCTTACTTCAATCCAAATGCTTCGAGTATCTGATCACACGTGACGAACGATGTCTGCACGGCATCAAGATCAAGCGTGTAATTGGCTGAACGAATTGCCGCTGGGAGTATGGATCGAGAGAGACGAGGGAGATTCCCATCCAACGGAAATGCCCTTACTTCACTCGGAACGAACCTACGGCTATAGGATAGCGCGTGTTCGTCCATGTAGCCCATGACAAGTAGAAGTGCGTCGAACATACGGGCAGAACCACTTGTCGCCAAACGTTCTCGCAGGCGCACCACAGTCTCGGAGAGCGACGACCCATCGGCCGCCTCCCGAAAACGTATTGCGCATAGAAAACTTGGCGATCGATCACTGTCTAGCTGTTCGATACTGTTAATTCGAGCGGTGAACCCGCTTTCGCTTGTAGTGCTTTTGACTTCAACGGAGCCGGTTCCGATATGAAAATCCTGCGCTGCCTTTAAGGGACCCTGCCAGCACTCCACAGATCGACTTCCCAACCGCGAATCCAGCAGCGTCTCAAGGACATAGAGCTCTCCGAGAAGACCGACTTGCGCATCAGGTGATAGCAAGCGGTGCTTCCTGCTCATGAAATCCTGCCATTCACGAACCCTCAGAAGAAATTCGTCCAGCAAATCGGCCCTGGACGAAGCCGCCGCGCTTTCGATCGAGCGGATTACGTCTATGACCATCAAGAGAAAGATGTCCGGAGACCCATCCGTGCTTCGGACGAGCCCGATTGCTGTGCGATCGGAAAATGCCGCTTGGTTCTCGATCCTGACAACGTCAAATCCTCGTCCTTGCGGCAGCCGTGAGCTATCGAACGATTTATTGCCATCAAAGGACACAACCAGCGCCTCTTTAGACCCTGGAAAGTTGCAGCCAGCCTCAAACGAAAGGCGGTGGACTGATGCAAGATGAACGAACCGCCACTCTTCCGATGCCTCCTGTTGACCGAGAGCACGCCAAGAGCGAAGTAATCCCTCCTCAGTCCACCCACTCATTGATCGCCCCCCATAATACGCTGTTACCCACATATCTGGCATTCGATACCGTCCGCTCGGATGTACTGGACGGAAAGCTGATCGCCCATGCAACAAACGGGTCTTGATCCGGCTTACTGAAGCGCTGATCTGCCTTGGAGGGATCAAGCAGATAAAGAGTCAGGAGACCACGGTTGCGCCGGTTTGCAATCCCTAGAGACGGCACCCCCTCGCCGAGAATGCGACGTATCTGTGGTCCCCGCGGTTCCTCCGGTGGGTTCTTTCCTTCGTTTCTGTCAACGTCATTCCGCCACGTCTTGCGGCTCAGTTCAAGCGCTGCATTCCATTCGCTCTCTGTGAGATCAATTGCTTGGTCGCGCGGAGAAATCAGGGTTTTGATTGAGTAGCGATCGGAATGCTGTCCTACCGCAGCTCGTTGCAGCATATTTATGGGGTACCCGCCTAAGAAGTGAGGAAGATCGTCAGGGCCGCCGTCCTTGCCGACCAACGCAACGGTCCAGTTGGTAAGTTCGCCGCCATTGTTCATCTCCTCGATGAAGTCAGCGATAAGCGGGCTCATGACCCGGAAACTGGCAGGATGCGTCCTGTACTCTCGAAGGAACGTTACAACATTCAGGGCGGGCACCTCCCGCCACAGGTGACCGTGCCACTGTTGTGATCCGTTAACGTAGTGTTGCTGATTTAGAGGAAGCGGGCGTTGCAGCCCGCGGAGAAATCGATCCGCAGCCTGATAGTTTCTTCGTATCTCGTCTTGCCCCACCGCAAATACGATGGTCTGCAGCAAATCCCCGGCATACGTGAACTGCATGGCACGGGCGTTCCGCATCTTCGCCCTCGACGTGATGGTCAAGGTAGAGTGAGATTTCACGCGAAGGCCAAACTCCTTTGGAGTCGCGCCCGCGGCAACCATATTGTCGAATTCTTGGCGTAGTTCCTCTGCGGCATCGGCAATATGCCCGAACCACTCGATCATCTCCCCGGATGTATAGAGCCTGCACACATCGAGATATCCGTCGCGGTAACCGAACCATCTACCCATTTGCATGAGCGTGTCGTACATCTTTGCCGTGCGAAGGAAGTAACTCGTGCAAAGGCCCTCAAGGGTCAATCCACGAGCAAGCTTGTCCCCGCCTATTGCGATGACTTTTAGGCCCGTTGCCTCGTTCTCGGAATAGTCCAGAGCATCTTTAGCGGTCCCGTTGATCTCGCGGACGCGAATGTCCGACAGAATCTCGGGGAGCACCTCCTCGATTTGCGACCAATCTGGCGTACGCAAGGTCTCTTCCTTGACCAAAGCGTCACGGATTCGCTCCATGCCAGGCGCAAAATTCAGCTCATACTCGGTCTGCATTTTCGACTTTAGATCAATCAGATCGATCCCGCGTGTATAGCGGCCCTTCAGATCACGCAGGTACTCGGCTACTTGATTAACAACCACAGCCTGGACGGCCGTAAATCTCGTCACGTGCACCAGCATAGAGCTGTGGCTGTTTCCCTGCCCCCTCAGCTTTCTGACAGCGCACGCATACACGAAAGAACGTACCGCCTCGGCGAGAGTGTCAGGGACTTTATCCTCTCCCTGCCACCGAGGCCGGTACCCGTTCTTGTGTTTCGGTGGCATCCAGCTCTCGAAATCTTCATTTGCGAGCGGGCGCACCAAGGGCAGGCTTTCCGGCGTGCTCGAGGCGGAACCGAAAACCCGTCCCGGACCAATGTAGTTCGAAGGCGCGGCGAGATTCGTTATGAACGCGGCCGGGAAAAGGTCGGGGCCATGCTCCTGTGTCTCTCCCTTGTCGTGGATGAAGATGTTGGCGAAAGGTGTCGCGGTATATCCGACATATGCCTTGCGCGAGAAGTGATGGAGTACTGAACGGATCAATCTGTTGATGGTTTTCGGATCGTGCTCGAGGTCTGGTTTGCCGTCGTTGTCAACGACGTTTTCGCCAGTGTCCACTGACCCGTGATCGGATTCGTCATCAATAATGATCAACGGAAGATTGGTAACGAGCTTTCGACCTGTGACTGGGTCGGTGTGGTTCGCTGCACGATTACGAATCCAGTGCAGGAGACGCTCTAGGACGGTCTTATTCTTCTTCACCACAAACAGCCACGGGCGCTGTTCTGGACTGACGTTCATTTTCGATGCGACGGCGGTGTTGAAATCCCCGCTGTCGCTTCGGTTTGTCGCCGCGTTTGGGCGCACTGACACGTCGTTGTCAATCTTGCCAACACCAACACTTGGCAACTCGTCTGCGTCCGAAACGGTCGCAAATCCAAGGAAACCTTCGTCAAGGCGAATCTGCGTCTGTGCTCTCAAATTGTTATGCAATCCAGCCAGAACAATGATGATCTTGTATCCAGCGTCCGCAGCTTTGCATATCAAACCCGTATAGTTTCCGGTTTTTCCGGATTGCACGTGCCCCACCACAAGGCCGCGTCTGTCCCAAGCGCCTTCCCGCTCGGGGTCTTCTAATTGACCAAGTATCTCGTCTGTGGCGACATCAAGTGCGTCCAGAGCAACCCACGGAATCCTCGGCTCCATGTATTCGGAGTACCGCCGCCAGTAATTCCAGTTCTTTTTTCGCTCGGCGCTAAGCCACGGGATATGGTCATCCCCGCTGAAGAGGATCGCGTTGGCCCCCACCGTGCGACTGGATCGACGGATCAGCTCTTCCGACAGCGCATCTCGATCGACAAGGGCAAAGTCCTCTTCCATGACTATCGAGAGCTTTCGTAGCTCTTTTTCTATCATTTCCGGTGTGATGGGAGTTTTCGACCGTTCCGACGCCAGGCGCAACATATTCTGGGCCATCGAAAGAATTGAATCGAAGGCTTTCTGATCTGAAATTGTCATTTAGAATCCGTTTGATTTAGCGCGGCAATAAGATGTGGGAAACGGTCGAATGGAGGTGTCCGGGAGAGCCTATCGCAGGCTTCCTTAGGATCGAAGCCACGAAATTTGGTCAATGCCGTGAACATTGAATTCAGCGTGTCTTTCACGTCCGCTTCCGGTGCTTCGGTGAAGCCGGTGCGCGGCGTCTCCTTATCCTCAGCGGTGTCGAGCCATATTCTCTGGACAGGAACAGTTTCCTCGATCAGCCGCAACATGGCGATAATGTCGTGCTTGAGTGGCCCCGCACGGTCCAGTACAGACGCGATCAAGTCGTTGTCTTTCGCGATTCTGTAAGACGTTCCCTTGGCGGAACGGCGTATCTGCCAAGTTTCGGTTAAGCCATTAATCTTGCTGTTGCCTGCGGGAGAAACAAACCCGCGGTGGGCAAAAACACGACGCGCTGTATTTCTGGTCTCCGCCGCGAGTCTCTGCAACTGTGGTCGCAATTTCACCGGCGGGCTTGCAGTCGATTTCAAGACATTGATCTTCCAATCGGCATCTGCGCTATTCGGAATATCAAGCATGATTCGTGCGAGGCGGTGCGCTTCGTCTCTAGGCCACGCCTTGCCTCTCTCGCCAAGCCCGAGCCAGCCACCGGCAAGGAGAAGGCGTCGGTTGCGGTAAACGTAGAACCCCTCTTGTTGTATCCATCCATATGGCCCTGCCGCCAGCTCCTGTTCGGCCGCTTTGAGCATGTCCTTGTGGGGGAGCACGTGGCACTGGAGCGACACGCCATTCGTATGGAGAATTCTGTAAACCGGACTTCTCGAGAGCCTTGCCCGGATGACCAATTAGAAATGGGTCCCAAGACTTGAGGTCTTTGCCATTCAGGAAGATTCTAAGACCGTGGTCGAGCATTCGATGAAAGATCATGGCAAGGTAAACCTCGACGCTATCGATCAAAGAGTACATGTCTTTGCCTGTGAAACCTTCGGTCACTATTCGGTCGATGTCTTCCCAAAGGACGATCGTTCCACTCCTCAATTTTTCGAGGGGTGCGAGAAGCGCCTCTGACCCGGGCGCGGGACCTTCGAAAAGTGGCCAGTCGACGGAGTTTGGATGCCCGATTAGATTCAAATCCCATCGAAGGCATACGGTTTCACCTCCAGCAGGCTTGCTTGCAACAGTCAAACGGCGCGCTTGGGAGAAGCTGGCAGTCTTCAGCCCTAGACCGAAGCGACCGAGGTCGCGAACAGACCGTTCCTCCCTCGGATCGCGCGCACCCAAACGCATTCCCTGCTCTAGCGTCGGGTCGTCCATGCCCTTGCCGTCGTCGACTATGCGGACCCAACTATCCGGTCCGGCCCACTCAAACCTTATATCTACGTTTTTGGCATCAGCCGAAACCGAATTGTCTATCAAATCTGCCAGTGCGGTTGCGGGTGAATAGCCAAGTCCACGGAGCGACTCGAGCATAGAGCCGGCATGAGGAGGCGCATTTCTAGCGGCCATTTTCGATATTTCCAAAAGTGCTTGTAGACGGCGCATGCGGGCCGGGTGGCGCAGGTATTCCAGCGCTTTGGCCTCAAGCTGTCGAATACGCTCTCGCGTTACACCGAAGAGTTGGCCGACTTCCTCAAGCGTCATCTCTTCCTCCCCGTCCAGTCCAAATCTCATGCGTATCACTTCAGCTTGGCGTGGGGGTAGCTCGATGAGCGCATCCCTTATGACATCTGAAGACTGCTCTGAGAAAACTAACTCCTCCTGCGCGAGGGCGGCAGGCGAACCTTCCGACAGCTCAGTTCCTGACCCACCAGCAACCCAGTCGCGGGGGATGTTCATTAGTCGCTCGACGTCTTCCTGTCTCCAACGTAACAGAGCTGCTAAGCTCTGAGGCGTCGGTGGAACCCCCATTTTTCTTTCAAATTCGGACGCTGCCAGGTCTAGCTCGGCCAGTTTGGCATGCCTATGCGCTGGGATGCGAATTATCGCACCTTCGTCCGCGCGCCATCGCGTCAAAGTTTGCTTCATCCAGAACATTGAGTAAACGGAGAACCTGTGACCCCGGTTGAGTTTGAACCGTCGGACCGCATTGTAGAGACCGATGGTGCAAACTTGGAAAACATCCTCCATCTCTTCGCTCGCAGCTACGTTTCGAGACGCGAACCGACGAGCGAACGGAAGATGTTCGAGCACCAATTTATTCGCAGCGCGCTCGTAGTCGAAGATCAGCCATTCAATTCGATCTGCTGCTGGGAAATTTTGGTACGCGATGGCACACTCGGTTACGAGTTTCCGTTGGAACGGAAGCGTGAGGTCGAGGGCATCCAAGGCCTGCAATGCTATCCGCCGTTCCTTCCCATCCATAGTGGAACCAGCGGCTAGCCAAGAACGCAGCTTTGCGATTGCGTCGCGAAGAATGATGGCATCGTCATCATCAGCTCGATCACCTACGAATTGCCGCATTGTTACCTCAGCAGGCTTCACCAGCCCGTTGAGCGCGGCATCCACCGCCGATATGGCGCTCTCGACAGCCGTTTTTGATCCAAGAACTTCGAGATGCAACGTCTTCTTGGCCGTACCGAGCTCGTCAAGTAACCGTTTCTCGCCATGCTTATCAAGCTGGAACCGGCTGGTTCCCGGCAGAGTAGTGGCCCGAGAAAGCGTGGCTTCGAGCCCACGCGCGAGATCGTCGGCTTCAATTTCCGTCCATGCATCGAACAGTAATTCGGGGTCGGCCAACGTGTCCACGGGAGGCATCCCGGCACTCTCGAATGCGCGCGCCAAGTTGGCGGTCAAATTGTGGTCGTGCCCATTACCATGGCAGACGCTGATCAATAGATCGAGGTCATCCGGCAGATAGAAGCCGCGCTCAAGAACGCTCTCTGCTATGTCGCGGCAAGTATCGTAACCAATGGAAAGTCTCGTGTCCGATATCGACGCCGATTGCTTTGTCGATCGACGTCCGCCTCGTTGAACGCGGAGAAAGTCGTGATCATCTATCAACCGGTGTTCGCCGGCGGCAGTTCGGCTTTCTAAGGCATTGGCTGAGAGCCCCTCTCCATCGATCGGCGCTGGAGAAAGATCAAGGCTCCAGTCTTGTCCGGGAGCGTCGTCGTTCTTGGGAGGATAACTTGGAACGATGAAGACGCCCGCGCTGCCAGGACCACCATTGCGCTCAACAAAGGTCTCGGGGTCTTCTGAAAACGTCCAATCGAATGGTATGTCGTCGTCTTCTGGGGAGCTCACGGGTTCGCCAAGCGAGACGGCGGTTCCCGAGTTGGTCGCGCTGTCGCCGTGAGCGAGGTCGATTTTACAAGGGTCGTCAGCCACTGTATCCGTTAACCGAATGTCATCGCCATCGCATAGATCGTCAAACTGCACCTGATTTGTACTGTTCACAATGCGCTGACCTCAGCGAATCACTTGTTCGAATGTAATCGACGTCTATGATTTTCTGCTGTATTCGAGCATGGACTGCAATCCCTGATAGAGTCTGTAGGTTCAAACCGATAACATCTCTGGCGACGTGAGTGGCCCCGGCCATGCTGAAGTCCAAAGGTGTGCAACCGCGTTCCGGCGTTAACGCCAATATCTCATTGGTTAGGTTCCATAGGCACCACTGGCTAAGGTCCAAATTCTACTGCGACCAAACCAGATTCCAGCGACTGAACGCAAAAGATGCTGTCGGATCAAGTGGGAGATAAATGCCATGACAAGCGATGATCGCATTTCGGCAGTACAGGGTATTCTCAACGACTATGTGCGAAGCCCGTCTCTGCGCCACCTCCGCGATCCACACTCCCTGCTGCGCGTCGCAACAGACATCGTCAAGCGGTTGGACCGGCAGAATGGCGTCTGGCAGAAATGGCAAGGCGAGCGGGAAACGCTTCTGAAGTCCGCGGTAGGCTGCTGGGTGCCGATTGAACCGTTACGAGACTATCTCAACAGTCTGCCTGGCCCACCGCTCACATTGACTGACGTGTCACAACGGATGAAGGCGTTCGAGGAGGAACCCTACAGCAATTATCCTGATGACGACTTGAGAGATGGCTGTCTTGCCATCTTCGCTAAGGAAGCGGCCGAGGGGACGGAGCTTCCTGCAATTATCAGGCGTCTTTCGGAATACGTCGAGGATGAACAACAACGCGTTCGCCTAGAACGTACCGAACACTACAAGCGGATGCGCGCACAGGAACGGCACGAAGCCGAACAGCGATTGTTATCAGGGGCCGATTGCGGCTGGACGCAACTAGGAAAAAGGCCGAGCTGGTACTGCCGCAAAAATGGCCGCACATTTCGACTTCAGCCCACTCGGGACAAACGCTGGGAGATGCACCGAGTTGACGGTTTGTCGGTAGATGAAAAAGGCCGGCTCATCGGAACATACAGCGGGCGCGGCGATGCGACGAAAGTGATCTCCAGAATTGCCTACCAACCGGAAACCCGTTTCTAGTCTCCACCAGAGGTCATGTCTGGTCCACGGAGGGTGCATCGGTCGACTCCCTTGGTCCGTCGGGTGGATTCGGCGATGAGCTACAGTCCAGAAACGAGTTTGGTTTTCGAATATCCGCCGTCATTGTCGCTTTAGACGTTGGCTGCCGCTGGGACAGCAGAATTCGTTTTCCGAGAGCACGGAATCCGATCTCGTCAAGCGCTGAGCCCAAAGAGGCCTCTTTTTCGAGATCATCCAATGGTAGTGTTGACCCAACAGGGCTCCCGTCCACCCTCTTTCGGGATTGACGTTTCCTTCCCATGATCATGCCCCCATATTCCGAGGTAGCTTTGCTAGGCTGACCGTAGGCCGACGATGTCTGTCGATGATCTCCCGCACCGTGTCGCCGGAAAGCGACTTCGCCTCTATCAAGCCCGCCACGATCTCATCCAAGGCTGCACGTCTTGTGTTGATGATGCTCCGAGCCCGTTCGAATTCGTGCGCGACCAGTTCGTGCACTCTTTTTCGCAAATCAGGGTCATTTGTGCGGAGCGCTTCGAGACGTCTGGAAGCGTTGTCGGCCACGACTAGGGTGTGCCCCATGCCAAGACCGGCCTCCAGAAGAGTGGCGATCCTCGTAGCAGCATTCAGGTCAGCATCAAAGGAGCCTGCCGACCCGTCGAAGAATGCGCCGAAAGCCACTGTCTCTGCCGCAATGCCTCCCAACCAGACCGCTATTTCATCAAGATAGGCCGACTTGGTCCTACGCTCGTGCTGCGGCACCGCATAGACTGTGCCGCCAACCCTATTGCCACGCCCAGGCATGGCGCGCCCAGCAATTTTCACGCTCACCAGTTCGCCACAACCGAGTTCCACCGCCACAATTGCGTGACCCGCCTCGTGTATTGCGACCGAACGAAGATACTCGGCTGGAAGCTGTGGGGCCGGCGGCAGCGCTCCAATGATATGAGCGCCGTCGAGGTCCTCCCGCCGTCGCCTCGCCGATCGTTTGGCAAGGCGGACCAGCTGCTCGATGTCGGCCCCGGAATAACCGTTGGTAGCGAGGTAGAAGTGTTCCTCAAGGCTCGGATCGAGTGCTATGCCGCCATGGTACTGAAGCATTGACAGCCTGGCAGCTTCATCCGGCAACTCGATTTCGAAATGCTGACCGAGCCTGCCAGCTCTGCGAATTGCCGGATCGAGTTGTTCCGGGTTGTTGCATGCTGATACGACGACAACGCCCTTGCGTCGCTTAAAGCCATCCAGCAACTCGAGGAAGCCTGCGATGGCGGCGCGCATGTAGCCACGGTTTCTGTCCTCAGCACCTCTGTCCCCGAAGGTATCGACCTCATCGACAAAGAGAATTGCCGGAGCCTTTGATTTGGCCACCTCGAAGGAAGCTCGCATTGCTTTCAGGTGATCGTCGAGAGCACCCGCCATCTGCCATTCGGACACGGACCCATAAATCAGGGGAACGCCACAGGTCCGCGCCAGAGCACCTGCGAACATGGTCTTCCCTGAACCCGGCGGCCCGGATATCAGGACGCCGGCGTCTATATCTTTCCAGGCGAGGGTTCCATTTTTGTATCGAGCCAGATCGGCAGCGAGGTCGTACCCCCACTGAAGAAGCGGCCCGAACCCCTGCAATTCATCAAGCGATGGTCCTTCGGGTTCTTCGTGATCTGCCTCGCTGGAAGTATCCGGGTACTGTCGAAGTCGAGCAAACGCAGACGCAGGCCTTCGATTGATCTGGAAGGCATGGTGCAGCCTTGACCATTTTTCAGATAGCAGAGTGTTGATATCCCTGTCCGATGTCGGCATGCCTGAACGCCTCAGCGCTGCAGCAGCCTGCCTCTTTGTGGGACGCGATATACTCACAAAGACATCGACTAGGAGCAGCGCCTCGGTATCCAGTTTCTGTCCAGGGCCAGTGAAGAAAATAGCCCGATCCTTTCTTACCGCTGCAATCCGATCCCTATACCGTTTTCCATCCCATTCACTGACAGTGGGATTGTGATCCCAGCTATCCGAAAGGGCGGCGAGAAAGGCTTCGGCAGCCTCTTCAAAAACCGGAAAATGGTAATCGTCTTCTATTTGCAGAACTGCGATGAACTTCGAGTTCTTGCGATTGTGGGATCGAAGCGCTGCGGCAATCGAACAGTAAGCCAGGAAAACTGGCAAGCTGATGCGACGATCGTCATTCGGCTTGGCCAATCTCCAAGGGCACCGCGAGCGCTTGTCAGAACGTTTCGCCAATAGCTTGGCCTCCAAGGTTGACTACAAAGCCCGGGTCAAAATTAGGCACCGGTTCAGCCGCATCGCCACGCGGGTTGCAGATCACCCGCGTGCCCATGACGAAGTAGTCACTGCGGTGGTGTATGTGGCCGTGAATCCACGCGGCAGGTCGGTATCTTGAAATGTCAGGCTCAAGATTCGTCACAGCGCTCGCGGGTAACGGAGCGCCGGCGAAGTGTGGACCAAGTGACAAGATACTGGGTGCGTGATGAGTTACTACTACCGTTGGACCGGCGAACGGAGTTCCGAGTGTGGACCGTATGAAATGCTTGTCCATATGATTCTGGCCACTTGCATGACCTGCGCTGAACTGCTGCGGCGGAACATTCGAAAACTTGATTTCCCGGTAGTCGTTCAGTTCGGTTTGGGCGCAGCGCATCGCCCAAGACATGTTGCCATGCAGGTTGAAGTCGCTCCATAGCGTCGCGCCAATAAATCGATGCCCGCCAAGGACAATGGAATGACGGCTCAACACGTGAACGCTCGGATACAGTTGTGCGGCAACGTACATCGCCTCCCTCAAGCCCTCGACCAACGATGCGCGATAGTAATCGCGATTGCCGGGCACCAAGATGACAGGCATTTCATGGGAAACGTGTTCGCCCAAGTAGCGAACGGCTCTTTCGGGGCCACCTTCGCATATGTCGCCAGCGCAAATGCAGACGTCGGCGTCTGGTGTAGATAGCGCAGGCGGGCATGATCTGGATGCGATGGAGAGGTCGGAGAATATCCAAGCCCTCATGATCGGGCTCCGAAGCAACTGACCAAGTTTTCAGGATCAACGATGGAGCCAAGGCGATGCCAAGGGGACATCATCGTCGTTATGCCCGGAGCAGGATTGAGATAAACCAATTCGCAGAACCACGTCGGTGTGCTGTCAAGCAACTGAGGGCGGCCCATTGGTCGTCCGACAAAAGGCAGAACATACCTCTCTCCAGATGCCCAACCACCAATCGCCGCTTTCTGGACGTGCTTCTGCAAACTTTGCTTGATGTACTTCCGCCAGCCTACGGAGCGCCAAAGGCTCCCGACCACCGACACCCAAGACATCTTCAACCGCCCAAGAGATGCCGAATCACAAGGTATCATCTCAGCTCCGAGTTTTTTTGATGTCGATTCGCGTTTCATAAAACCGTCTATACCGTGTTTTTGAGACATTAAAAGACATCAAAAGCAATTTGTTGACATTTTTCTGCCCGACCGGCTTTTCGGAGCAATGAGGACTCCAGCCCCCGCCGAATGCCTTCGTGCCGCACGCGCTCTTTTAGGCCTGTCGCAGCGAAAAGCGGCTGAAGACGCGCGTCTGACGCAGCGATTAGTGTCACTAGCCGAAAATGCGGAAAGCGGACTTCTGGAAACCAACCTTCAGCTTGTAGATTTTTACATCAGCGAAGGGATCGAGTTTCTGGGCGAGATTTCCATTGGCAAGGACGTGGAACGCGCCGGGGCGAGGTTTGCGGTCCCACCTAGTCTTGATGCAGACGCCGCAATCAAAAGCACTTTTCGCGCCGTGGATTTTCCTCTTGCGTTTCGAGCAGCTCGAGCACTCATGAAGAAGGAACAGTCAGAAGTCGCACACGCCGTGGGGTTGCTTGTAGGGGTAATCAGGGACCTCGAGCGCGGGAAATCATCGCTCCCGTCTCAAGCTCAGCTCCAACAGTGGTATGAATCGAACGGCATTGAGTTTATTGGCTGGAGAGATATCCCTACAGGCAACTACTACGGGGTCGGAGTTAGATGGCGCACTTAACCTAAAGCGCCAAGCCGAATTGGCGGCGAACGCAACTGAGAGCCGCCGCGCTGTGTTCGGTGTCCACATTTTGTGGAATCTCCTCTGTCGGCGAGGAGGTTGATCTCTCTTCCTGACCATGCCCGTGAGGTCTGCGCCCTACAAAGCTCAAGGGCGGGCTGGCAAGGATCAATCAGTCTAACGAGATGCCGGACTTCTCTTCGCAGCAGTCTCTAGAAGCCCGAGCAAAGCTCGGGTCCACGCGGCTCCGCCGCAAAATGACGGCCTGTCGGCCGACACTCATTCAAAGGAATGTCGCTGATCCCCGGCCTTATATGTGGCAATGGCCGGATCAGCGACACCTTTGGTGAAAGCGGTATGCGGGTAAACCCGCATGCACTTGACTGGGCTCGATCCTTTGAGAGGATCGAGCGTCAAGACCGGTAAACACCGGTAAGAATGTCACCACTCCTAAAAGAGCATCAGATTCCTAATCTGAGGGTCACGTGTTCGAATCACGTCGGGATCACCACCCTCTCACCGCCCACATCTCGCCATTACGAATCTAGGGTTGCGTTCACGCCGTTATAAGGCATGATGGTTCCATGCCACGCCGACGGGTGCTTACTCTTTTTTCGTCGGCCTCGAACGGAGGGAATGCCATGGCACCAAGACCCCCGGGCAAGAGCAATGAAGAAAATGCTATCGTGGAGCGGGCCGTGCGTCGGTTGTACGATCGCGAGCATACTGACAGGCATGTGCAGGATAATACCGAAGCGCTGGTCAGCTATCTCGTGAGAAGCGGGATTCGCGACGAAGACGATATCGTCGAACTCGCAAGCATTGCGAATGGCAAACGTTACGACCCGAACGACGGAAGTTTCCTGTAAAGGCCGATGCGGCGCCGAACCCTATCGGCGGCCGCCATAGGGGCCGGTGTCGGCCCTTTCATCTTTTTCATACAGTTCACGCGTAGCCGCATCCTGATCGATGCGCTCCCGCCTCGTGAGACGTCTCTGTCGCATGATGGAATAGAATACGGCGGCGCCGAGCAGGATCGGCCCCAGCATGACGACAAACAACCATAAATAGTTGATCATGAAATACCCTTTCCTCAGATCTGGATGCACGTTCTGGAGTGCAACCCGCCTCTAGAGAAAAAGGTTCCGAGTTGGCTCAGGTCGATGTCTTTAAGGGTGCAGCCTTCTCATCGAGAGCCGATTGCAGATCTTCGGCAAGGGCGATGAGGTGCGCAGGAACCGCTTCACGGCGCATTTCGTCCATCAGCAGATCCAGCTTGTCACGGACAATTCCACCCGTTCTGTCGCGTCGCGTTTCCGGAGACAAGATTTTCAGTTCTTCCATGTGGACCTCCGACTTGAGGGCATTGCTGTCAGGTTAGATGTATTCGCCTGACGTTTTCCCTACGCCATGCGGGCCTCTCCGGATCAGTTATAAATGTAGAATCGCCAATGCCACATTCAGTCGACGCCGCCTTCCGCTTCCGGGAACGCTTTGATCAGCCTCTGACGATCTCTATAGTTTTGCGCCTCGGCCTGGAGAACAATACTGATACTCTCGGATACGTCGAGAGGGCCCTCGTGTTCAAGCTCGATACGCTCGCCGGACGCAAAAACCAGGATTGCGCGCTTTTCGAAACCCTGTCGCAGTAGCCAGTCGCGCGGCGCCTGGATCGCAACCCTGGCGCTATAGCCCTCTCCGTGGCGTTCAACCGCAACATGGTAGGTGATGGGCGATACGCGATCACCAATCAGCAACTGCCCTTGACCGTCAACGTTCTGCACATGCGTCATACTTCTTACTCTCGCTTGCGGATCTCTCGCAAAAGAGAACATCCAGACACGCTCTCGGTTCCCTCGGAAAAAGCGGCGCAGACGCGGGAACCACTCGCTGACAGAGACGTTGCAACATTGGGTAAAGGGGATGAACGAAGAAGCGGGATACACCATGAGCAGTGCGCGCCAAACGACGGACCATGACGAGATACGCCGCTGGATCGAGCATCGGGACGGTATGCCGACGCGCGTCAAGGATAGCGGCGACGGCGGCATTCTCAGGGTGGATTTCGGCAGGCCGGAGGAGGCGCTCGAGAATATCGGGTGGGAGGAGTTATTTGAGATCTTCGAAAAGAACGATCTCGCCTTTCTCCACCAGGACAAAACCGCCGACGGCAAACTGAGCCGCTTCAGCAAGTTCGTAAGCCGTAGCTGACATGGTCGCTGGCTGGCCGACCACTCACAATTTCGGGAACCAAGGCATGTGAGGCGCGTTTTTGCGTCGTTCTACCTGGTACCACAGACATCGGAGGATGGCGATCTTGACGACCCGTAGAGCCGAGCTTGCCGCACAGTCTGAAGTGGTCGAGTTGATACCGGCATTGCGCGCCTTTGCGCGAACCTTTTGCCAGAAACCGGAAGAGGCGGATGACCTCGTCCAGGAAACCCTGACCAAGGCGCTGGCCAACCTCGATAAATACGAGCCTGGAACACGCTTGAAGTCATGGCTGTTCACAATCATGCGCAACACTTTCTGCACACGCTTCAAGAAGAGCAGCCGCGAGACCGTCGGCTTGCCCGAGGGCATAGCCGCGAGACTGACCAGCGAGGCGAGCCAGGAGTGGACCGTGCAGGCAGATGAGGTTCGCCGGGCGCTGAACCGACTGCCCGAACATCACCGCGAAATGTTGGTCCTCATTGTCATGTTGGGCGAACGCTACGAAGATGCGGCCGAAATCTGTGGCTGTGCCGTGGGCACGGTTAAGAGCCGCCTCAGCCGCGCGCGCCAGCAGTTACGCCGCGAGCTCGGCGAAACAGGGACGGATAGTCCCGTCGGATGACACACGCGGAGAATCTGGACCTTGCCATTGATGGGCCGCCGCCGTCCGACGAGGCCGTGGACGAGCTCTCCGAAATCGGTCTCGTTTATGGCAGCGATTCCGCTCCGGGTATTACCCGCCGCCGACGCGGCAAGGGATTTTCCTATCACCTTCCTGACGGCACCAGCATTGCGGCCGAAGACGTTCTCGCTCGCATCCGCAAACTCGCCCTCCCTCCCGCTTACGAACGCGTCTGGATCAGCACGGATCCCCGCAGCCATTTGCAAGCCACCGGTTACGACGCACGCGGCCGCAAGCAATATCGCTACCACGCCGATTGGGCCGCATGGCGCAGCGAGCGCAAGTTCGATGACCTCATTTCCTTCGGCGAAGCGCTTCCCTCCATCCGCCGTCGCATCGCGCGCGACCTCGCCGAGCATGCGGACGAAAGCTACTTCCTGCTGTCTGCCCTGATCAGCCTTTTGGATGTCACCTATATGCGGGTGGGCAACCGGACCTATGCGGAAGAAAATCGTACCTATGGGGCGACGACCCTGCAGAAGCGCCACCTCACCTTCGAGCCCGACGGCATTCGTCTGAGCTTCCTCGCCAAGGGCGGCAAACGTGTTCGACGCAAACTGCGCCACCCTCGGCTTCAGAAAATCCTTGAGGAAATCGCCGATCTGCCGGGACGTGACCTATTTTCCTGGCGCGACCAGGAGGGCCATTTGCACCGTGTCGATTCCGGCCGGCTCAATGCCTATCTGGCAGAGATTACACGCTCGAAGCTTTCGGCCAAGACATTCCGGACCTGGGGCGGCAGTGTTGCGGCTTTCAGCGAAGCCTGGCGCGTAATTGCAAGCGGAGAGCGGCCGACGATCCGCCAGATGTGCGAGGTTGCTTCAGACAGGCTGCACAACACGCCAACCATTTGCCGGTCAAGCTATGTGCATCCGGCAATTCTAGGGTTGGCGGACAAGTCTGAAGATCTGGACGCGGTTCGCTCCGTCATTCTCGACGCGCCTGTGCGGCAACTGTTGAGAGCAGACGAGAACCGGCTGATGGCATTCCTGCAGGCAGTCCCGGCGATTAAAAAGACAGAAGCCTGAGCAGAGGGACCAAAAGACTAGGGGCCGGCAAAACCGGCCCCTCTTTGATGACAAATGTTCAGTCTCAGGCCGCCTTCTTCTGGGCAGCCGCGTTGACGGCCTTCTCGGCAAGCTTGGTCAGCGCCTCGTCGGTCTTGGATTCTTCCGCCAGCGTCTCATCGAGCAGCTTGACGGCATCCTTGTAGCCGAGCTGCTGAGCCCAGGCGCGCAGCGTGCCGTATCGGCTGATCTCATAGTGCTCGACAGCCTGGGCAGCCGCCAACAGACCGGCGTCGAGAGCTGGCGAGCCCTTGAACTCTTCCATGATCTCTTCGCCCTCTTCGACGATGCCATCAATGGCGAGGCAGGTCTTGGCGCGCGGACGCTTGCCGATGATTTCGAACACCTGCTGCAGGCGCTCGACCTGGCCCTCTGTCTCCTCCTTGTGCTGCTGGAAGGCAGCCTTCAGCTTCTCGTCCTGGGCGCCACGGGCCATTTTCGGCAGGGCCTTCAGGATCTTGCGCTCGGCGTAGTAGATGTCCTTCAGAGTCTCGTGAAAGAGGTCTTCGAGTGTCTTGGTAGCCATTGTCGGTATCTCCTCGGTTATAGGTTATGGCGACAAAAGAACCGACCGGATGACGCTTTGTTCCGGAAGGGTTTTTCCACAAATCGCAGGAACGATCGGGTGGCTCGGGCGGTTAGCCTAGGAGGTGGCGCAGCGCGTCACGCTTCCAATCCAAAGGAGGAAACTATGGTCAATCGCAACGACAATTGGGATGCCGATTACGGTCGAAACCGCAATGCCCGACGCGGCCCCACCGGCGACTATGCGCCCGGCGAAAGCGGCTTCGTGCGCGGCTACGACGAGAGCCGGCCCGATGCAGATCGTTACAACGCCGTGCGCCAGCGCGACTACGGCATGGACGGCGGCTACGGCGCCAGCGGATCGCGCTATCCCCGCATGGGACGCTCCGACTGGACGACCGACGACCTCGGTTATTACGGCGATGTGAGCGACCGCGGCTATGGCGATGATACACGCCGCTATGCCCGTGGCGCCGGCCGCGGCTACTATCCGTCGGACAACCCGTCCTATCGCGGTGGCTATGGCCGCACAGAGCGAAACCGGGATCGCGATGAGGAGCGCGGCTTCATGGACCGCGCTGGCGACGAGGTTGCCTCCTGGTTCGGTGACGACGAGGCGGCACGCCGCCGCGAGATGGACAGCCACCGCGGCAAGGGACCAAAGGGCTATCGTCGCTCGGATGCCCGCATTCTCGAGGACGTCAACGACCGTCTGGCTGATGACCCCGCCGTCGATGCCTCTGATATCGAGGTGACGGTGAAGGATGCCGAGGTGACGCTGTCAGGTCATGTAACGGATCGCTGGGAAAAGCGCCGCGCCGAAGACTGCGCCGATCACGTCAGCGGTGTTACCCATGTGCAGAACAATCTGCGTGTACGGGTTTCTGGCGAAGGGAGCGTCATGACGCAGGCCTGAGGCCCAGCTAGCCCCGAAGGGCGCGCAAGGCATTGAGGATGACGGCAACGTCGATGACCTCCTGCAACAGCGCGCCCTGAACGGGTGAGAGATAACCGAAGGCGGCGAGGACCATCGCGCCGCCGGAGAGCAGCAACCCGGCAACTGCACTTTGCCGGGCGATGTTGCGGGAACGTCTGGCGATCCCGCAGGCAAGCGGCAGGCGACGCAGATCGTCGGCCAGCAACACGACATCGGCCGCTTCCGACGAAGCCGCCGAACCTCGCGCACCGATCGCTACGCCGACATCGGCAAGCGCCAGCGCCGGGGCATCATTGACCCCGTCTCCCACCATCATCACCACGCCACCGGCGCGTTCCCGACTGATAAGATCGACCTTGCCTTCAGGCGCGAGATCGCCTGCAACGGCATCAAGCCCGAGACTGGCCGAGGCCTTTACAGCCACGTCCGTTCGGTCCCCGGAGGCCATGACGATGCGGCGCACCCCGCCAGCCCTAAAAGCACTGATCGTATCACCAGCGTCCGTACGAATGGGATCGGACAGGAGAATGAGGCCGGCGGCCCGGCCATCGATCCCGACGGCCACCACCGCCGTACCGCCTTCGATGCCAGCTCTGGCGAAGTTCTCACCGGCGAGCAGCTGCGAGCGGACATAGTCACTGCCGCCGAGCACCACCCTGATGCCTCCGACCAGGCCGGAGAGCCCCCGCCCCGCCTCTTCGATGACAGCCTGCGGCAGGGTCAGGCCAAGACCCCGCGCGGTGGCGGCGCGCACCAGCGCTTCTGCCGCGACATGGCCGGAGGCCTGATCGAGCGAGGCGGCCAGTGCCAGCACCCGATCGGAGGTGAAGCCAGCTTGTGGCCGGACCTCCGACACTTCGGGCCGTGCGGAGGTCACAGTCCCGGTCTTGTCGACAACGACGGTGGTGACCGCAGCCAGCGCCTCCAGCGCGCCGGCGGTCTTAACCAGCACACCATGGGAAGCGGCGCGCGACATGCCGGCAATGACGGCCACGGGCACGGCAAGGATCAGCGGACAAGGGGTGGCAACGACGAGCACGGCAAGCGCCCGCGTCGCCTCGCCGCTCCACCACCAGGCGCCACCAGCAAGAAGCAGCGTGATACCAAGAAAGACGAGGGCATAACGGTCTGCAAGCCGCGCCATCGGGGCGCGGCTCGCCTGCGCCTGTTCGACGAGGCGAACGATGCCAGCATAGGTGCTTTCTTTGGATTCGCGCAGCACAAGGAGATCGAAGGCGTCGCCAAGCACCGTGCAGCCGCTCGGCACTTCATGGCCCATCTGGATGGGCACGGGCAGCGACTCCCCCGTCAGCGCCGAAAGATCGAGCACGGCGCTAGCGGTCAGCAGACGCCCGTCGACCGGCACCACCTCGCCCTTGCGCACCAGGATCCGGTCCTGTGGCTTGAGCGCCTCGATCGACACGTTTTCCAACGTCTCGCCGCGATAGCGCATGGCCGTGCGTGAGACACGGCCAAGCAGCGCCGTCATGTCGCGCCGGGCGCGCCCCTCGGCAAAGCTTTCGAGCAATTGACCGCCGGCATACATCACCGCGACGATCGCCGCGGCAAGGTTTTCCCCAAGCGCGAGGCCGACGCCGATCGACAGCGCAGCGATGGCATCGACGCCCATCCGGCCGTTGAGAAGCGCCCGCAAGATGTCGATGACGAGAACGACAAAGACGGAACCGGCCCCGACCAACCAGATGAGTGCAGCCTGTTCCGGACGGGCGGCGAGGTAGAGAACCCCACCGCCGACGAGACAGAGAAGGGCAAGTGCCGCGAGCAGGACAGGCAGGCTCTCACGCAATCGTGTCGGCTGCAGAAAGTCCGGCATGGATCCATTTCCCAGTGACATGAAGCGGTGGTACGTCCATTACTTGGTCATGTTCGATCGCTCTTCACGCCGAGAAGGCCTTCACAAGAAGAGACGCGGCGAGAGCAGGTCGGCTGTGGTTGCCAGCGCCGGCAGAAGGACATGATGCCCGTTTCCCAGCTCAGGCCACCGCGCAGAGCCTGCCGTCCGTCGCGGCACTTGCCCTTCTCGTCCTCGTCGGCGGTGGGGTTGGCCACCTCTCGCTGCCGTCCGGGAACAGGCGGATCTTATCTGGTTGGCTCTCGCCGGTTCCGCTTGTTGTTCTCGTCATCGACATCTCGCGGCCGTTGAGAAGCGCCCGCAAGATGTCGATGACGAGAACGACAAAGACGGAACCGGCCCCGACCAACCAGATGAGTGCAGCCTGTTCCGGACGGGCGGCGAGGTAGAGAACCCCACCGCCGACGAGACAGAGAAGGGCAAGTGCCGCGAGCAGGACAGGCAGGCTCTCACGCAATCGTGTCGGCTGCAGAAAGTCCGGCATGATCCATTTCCCCAAGCACTGGCGAAAGGTCCAGACGGACCTCTCTTGCTGGTCTTCTCTTTCCCTTGTAGAGCCTTCTGAGCATGAAGCAATCGGACGTAAGCAGCATGATCGACAATGCCCGGCCCCGCCGCCTTTCAGTCCTCGGCTCGACCGGCTCGATCGGCGTCAACACGCTCGATGTCATCCAGCAGCTCGGTGGCCGCGACAGCTTCGAGGTCATGGCGCTGACCGGTAACGGCAATCTCGACCTGCTTGCCGAACAGGCCCGCCGTACGGGCGCGAAGCTCGCCGTCACCGCCGACGAAAGCCAGTATATGGCATTGAAGGACCTGCTGGCGGGCTCCGGCACGGATGTCGCAGCCGGCGCAAGCGGGCTGGAAGAAGCCGCCGACATGGATGCCGGCTGGGTGATGGCTGCGATCGTTGGCACCGCAGGCCTCGCACCGACCCTGAAGGCTGCCGCCCGCGGCGCCGATATCGCGCTTGCCAACAAGGAATGCCTCGTCTCCGCCGGCCACCTCTTCGTCGAGGCGGTGAGAAAGGGCGGTGGACGGCTGATCCCTGTTGACAGCGAGCATTCGGCGATCTTCCAGTGTCTGGAGCAAGACCAGCGTCACGCGCTGGAGCGCATCGTGCTGACAGCATCCGGCGGCCCCTTCCGCACCCACACCCGCGAGCAGATGGCGAATGTCACGGTACAGACGGCCCGTACGCATCCAAACTGGTCGATGGGCCTGAAGATCTCCGTCGGCAGTGCGTCGATGTTCAACAAGGCGCTGGAGATGATCGAGGCCAAGCACCTCTTCGACGTCCGCCCCGACCAGATCGAGGTTGTGGTGCATCCCCAATCGATCATTCACTCCATGGTCGGCTACACCGACGGCTCCGTCATCGCCCAGCTCGGCGTGCCGGACATGCGCACCGCCATCGGCTATGCGCTCACCTATCCGAAGCGCCCCGTGCTCAATGTCGACCGGCTCGATTTTGCCAAGCTCGCAAGGCTTGATTTCGAGGCGCCGGACGAAACCCGCTTCCCGGCCCTGCGGCTTGCCCGCACGGCGCTGGAACGCGGCGGCCTGCAGGGCGCGATCCTCAACGCCGCCGAAGAAACCGCCTTCAACGCCTTCGTCGAGGACAAGATCCGCTTCCTCGACATGGCCGAGGTGGTCGAGACGGTGATGGACGCGATGGTCGAGGGCGTGCCCGCGGACACGATCGCCGACGTCTATGCCGCGGATCGCGAGGCGAGGCGCAAGGCGGCTGAGGTGATTGCTACGCGGTAGCTTACGGACTACCGATCATAGACTGCGGCGCGCAGCATTTCCGGATAGGTACCGTTGCAGCCTTCCAGCGCGTTATTGGTCAGGCTGACAACGGTGAGGCGCTCGGTCGGATCGATGAACCAGGTATTCCCGTAGACACCGCCCCACTGGATCGCGCCCTTCGGCAAGGCAGTCATCGCCGCGGCGGGATCCGTGACCAGGCCACCGACAAAGGTGAAACGATAGCCGGGCTCGCCCTCGATCTCTCCGATCTGGTTGGCGAGGGCGGCACGCGCCGTTTCGGGCGAGAGCAGACCGCCGCCACCGGTCCTCAGCATCTCCAGGAGCCGCAAAAAGTCCTGCGCCGTGCCTGCCATACCAGCACCGCCTGACTGGAAAGCCCTCAGATTGAAGATGCGTCCGGGCGAAAACACGGTCCGCCAATTCTCCTCATCGCCGCTGACCCAGGGGTCCGGCATACGAACAGGGCGACCGGGAGCATCGGCATAGGCGACGGCAAGCCGCGCGGGATCCGTCACATGAAAGCGGGCATCGACCATACCAAGCGGGCCTGCAACATGATGGACGACGGCATCTTCAAGCGTCCCAACATGGATGGCGGCAAGGACACCGCCGAGAATGTCGGTGGCGAAAGAATAGGCCCAGCGCGAGCCAGGCTCGAAGGCAAGCGGCATGGCATTGTGGCGGCTGAAATTGTCTTCGAGGCTGAGATCCGTATTGCCAAGGCCGAGCGTCATGCGCTGTGCTTCGGGCAGAAGCTCTAGTGCCGGATCGTAGAGCAAACCGGACGTGTGGGTCAGCAGATGGCGGATGGTGATCCGAGCTTCCACGCCGTCTGCCGTCTTCGGCCGGAACCAGGGCAGGTATTGCGAGACCCGATCGTCAAGCCCGACCGCCCCCTTCTCGACCATGGCAAGCGCAGTGACGGCGACGATCGGCTTGGTAACGGAGGCATAGCGGAAGATCGTGTCGAGGCGGGCAGGCATTCCCGCTTCACGATCCGCAAAACCAGCGGTCTTTTCCAGGATAGGCTGGCCATCCTGATAGACCAGAACAACGGCGCCAGTGATGCGCTCTTCCTCGACGACCCGATCAACAAGGTCATTCACACGAGCGGAAATGGACACGTTCTGCAAACCTCCCAAATCAAAAAATGCGGGCTCCGTTTCCGGAACCCGCATCTTTATGAAGGGCTGTTATCTGGCGATCAAGCCACGGCGCGGGCAAGCGCGCAACGCGACCAGAGCTGGTGCAGCGAGCCGACGAGGTGTTCAAGATCGGCATCGGTGTGCAGCGGGGTCGGCGTGATGCGCAGCCGCTCGGTTTTTTTCGGGACCGTCGGATAGTTGATCGGCTGCACATAGATGGAACAGTTGTCGAGCAAGAGGTCGGAGATCCACTTGCACTTGGCGGCATCGCCGACCATGACCGGCACGATATGGCTCGGGTTCGGCATATGCGGAATGCCGGCCTTGTCGAGCATGGAGCGCAGACGACGCACGCGTTCCTGATGGGCGAAACGCTCCACCTGACTGGTCTTCAGATGACGGATGGAGGCAACCGCACCGGCAGCGAGCGCCGGCGGCAGAGCGGTGGTGAAGATGAAGCCCGAGGCAAACGAGCGAACGAAATCACAGAGAGCGGTCGACGCGGCGATATAACCACCCATGACGCCGAAGGCCTTGCCGAGCGTGCCTTCGATGATCGTCAGACGATCCATCAGGCCTTCGCGTTCGGCGATACCGCCACCATGAGCGCCGTACATGCCGACAGCATGCACTTCGTCGAGATAGGTCATCGCGCCATACTTGTCGGCGAGATCACAGATTTCCTTGATCGGTGCGATGTCGCCATCCATCGAGTAGACGGATTCGAATGCGATCATCTTCGGCGCCTTCGGATCAGCGGCGGCAAGCTTGGCTTCCAGATCCTTCACGTCGTTGTGCTTCCAGATGACGCGCTCGGCCTTGGAATGGCGGATGCCTTCGATCATCGACGCGTGGTTGAGAGCATCCGAGAAGATGATCAGGCCAGGGATCTTGGCACCAAGCGTGCCGAGTGCGGCCCAGTTCGAGACATAACCCGAGGTGAAGATCAGCGCCGATTCCTTGTTGTGCAGACCGGCGAGTTCGCGCTCAAGAAGAACGTGGTAGTGGTTGGTGCCAGAAATATTCCGGGTGCCTCCCGCACCCGCGCCACAGTCATCGATCGCCTGCTTCATGGCCTCGATGACGAGCGGGTTCTGGCCCATGCCGAGATAGTCGTTGGAGCACCAGACGGTCACCTCCTGGGTGCCGTTTTCGGTGTAGCGGGTCGCGCGCGGGAAGTTGCCACGCTGGCGTTCCAAATCAGCGAAGACGCGGTAGCGGCCTTCCTCGTGAAGCCCCGCGAGCTGATCCTTGAAAAACGCCTCGAAATCCATGCCTGTCACTCCAGTCTTTCAGCCTCTTTTGGGTCCGTCCGCGGTTCCGGTCAACCCTGCTTCTGTATATTCATTCTAAACTGCGACAAAAGGCGCGAATTTCAGAACTTTCTCACATAAATCCTAACGGATTGCAGCGGTCGAAACTTGATCTGCGTCAAGCTGCAGACAAAAAGGGCGACAACGGCCGCCCTTTTCCGTTTTTCGTGCCAGACCCAGGCATTAAGACGCCTGGACCGCACGCTTGGCCATGACCCGGATGAGATTGGCGCGGTATTCGGCCGTGCAATGGAGATCCGACATCAGCTCCGACGAATCGATCTCGACACCGTTGACGGCATCGGGAGACCAGTTGGCAGACAGTGCAGCCTCGAGACCTGCGTGGCGGAACACGCCTGATGAGCCCGCACCGGTGACCGCGACACGCGCACCCCCTGCACCTTTCGACACGAAGACACCGGTCATCGCATAGCGCGAGGCCGGATTGGCGAACTTCGCATAGCCTGCCTTTTCCGGAGCGTCGAAACGGATCGCCGTGATGATCTCGTCTTCGGCAAGCGCCGTCTCGAACAGGCCGACGAAGAAATCGTCGGCTGCGATCTCGCGGGTATTGGTGACGACAGTCGCCCCGAGGCCGAGCACGGCCGACGGATAGTCGGCTGCCGGATCGTCGTTGGCGACAGAGCCGCCGATCGTACCCATGTGACGGACATGGGGATCACCGATCATCGAGGCGAGATTTGAGATCGCCGCGCAAACCCCGCGGATGGCCGCCGAAGAGGCGACCTCCGCATGGGTGACAGCCGCGCCGATCGTGACGCGGCGGCCCTCGACCTTGATGGCTTTCAAAGCCTCGATGTGGCGGAGATCGACGAGATCGGACGGCTGGGCGAGGCGCTGTTTGAGGGCGGCGATCAGTGTCTGTCCGCCGGCGATGAACTTGCCGTCTTCGGCACCGGAAAGGAGTTTTCCTGCATCCTCGATTGACGAGGCGCGGTGATAGCTGGTGGAATAGAGCTGCATGGTCCTCTCCTCCCTTATTCGGCGGCCTGGCGGGTCGCGTTGGCCTGGAGCGCGCTCCAGACGGCAAGCGGCGTCGCCGGCATGTTGAGGTTGTTGTTGCCGATCGCGTCCGTGATCGCATTGATCAGCGCCGGCGGCGAACCGATGGCGCCGGCCTCGCCGCAGCCCTTGATCCCAAGCGGATTGCCCGGGCAAGGCGTGTTCTGGTGCGAGACGTTGAACGACGGCAGGTCGTCGGCGCGCGGCATGGCATAGTCCATGTAGCTCGCCGTCAGAAGCTGGCCCGTCTGCGGATCGTAATGCACGCCTTCGAGCAGCGCTTGGCCGATGCCCTGCGCGATGCCCCCATGCACCTGACCCTCGACGATCATCGGGTTGATGATATTGCCGAAGTCGTCGGCGGCGACGAACTGGATGATCTCCGTCTTGCCGGTATCCGGATCCACCTCGACTTCCGCGATGTAGCAGCCGGCCGGGAAGGTGAAGTTTGAGGGGTCGTAGAAGGCCCCCTCCTTCAGACCGGGCTCCATGCCGGATGGCAGGTTGTGGGCGGTGTAAGCGGCGAGCGCCACCTGGAACCACGGAACCGACTTGTCGGTACCCGCAACCTTCAGCTCGCCATTCTCGATGACCACATCACTCTCGTCGGCTTCCATCAGATGCGCGGCAATCTTCTTGGCCTTCGCCTCGACCTTGTCGAGCGCCTTGACGATCGCCGACATGCCAACGGCACCGGAACGGGAACCATAGGTGCCCATGCCCATCTGCACCTTGTCGGTATCGCCATGCACGATCGAGACGTTGTCGATTGGCAGACCGAAGCGTTCGGCAACGAGCTGGGCGAAGGTGGTTTCATGGCCCTGCCCATGGCTGTGCGAGCCGGTGAGCACTTCGACCGTACCGACCGCATTGACGCGGACCTCGGCCGATTCCCACAAGCCGACACCAGCACCAAGCGAACCGACCGCAGCCGACGGCGCAATGCCGCAGGCCTCGATATAGCAGCTCATGCCGATGCCGCGCAGCTTGCCGCGCCGTGAAGCTTCCGCCTTGCGCGCAGGGAAACCGTTCCAATCGGCAGCGGACATGGCGGCTTCCAGCGAAGCATCGTAATCGCCCGCGTCGTAGCACATGATGACGGGCGTCTGGTACGGGAAGGTCCGCACGAAGTTCTTGCGGCGCAGTTCCGCCGGCGAGACGCCGAGTTCTCGCGCGGCCGTCTCGACGGTCCGCTCGAGGAGGTAGGTGGCCTCCGGACGGCCGGCCCCGCGATAGGCATCGACGGGCACGGTATTGGTATAGACGGTCCGCACGTTCGCGTGGATCGCCGGGATCGCATATTGGCCCGATAGAAGCGTCGCATAGAGATAGGTCGGCACCGAGGACGAGAAGAGCGACATATAGGCGCCGAGATTGGCGATCGTATCCACCTTGAGCCCGATGATCTTGTGGTCCTTGTCGAAGGCCATCTTCACCTTCGAGACATGGTCACGGCCATGCGCATCGGTGAGAAAGGCTTCGGTGCGGTCGGAGGTCCACTTGACGGGGACCCCGGTCTTTTTCGAGGCCCAGAGACAGACGACTTCCTCCGGATAGATGTAGATCTTCGAGCCGAAACCACCGCCGACATCAGGCGCAATGACGCGCAGCTTGTGCTCGGGCGCCACATTGTAGAAGGCGCTCATCACGAGACGCGCGACATGCGGGTTCTGCGAGGTCGTGTAGCAGGTAAAGTGATCCTCCGCCGTATCGTAGATGCCGAGCGTCGCGCGCGGCTCCATCGGGTTCGGCGAGAGGCGGTTGTTGAAAATGTCGATTTCCGTGACATGCGCGGCACTCGCGATGGCCGCATCGGCCGCTGCACTGTCGCCGATCTCCCAGTCGAAGATCAGGTTGCCGGGCGCTTCCGGATGAAGCTGCGGTGCGCCTGATTTGAGGGCATCGACCGCACCGGTTACGACCGGCAGCTCTTCGTACTCGACCGAAACGGCTTCCGAGGCGTCGCGCGCCTCGCCGACGCTGTCAGCGATCACGATCGCCACCGCGTCGCCCACATACCGCACGGTTTCATGCGCGAGGGGACGCCAGGCGCCCATCTTCATCGGCGTGCCGTCCTTGGAATGGATCATCCAACCGCAGATCAGATTGCCGATACCGTCGGCGAGCAGCTGCTTGCCGTCGAGCACGTCGATGACACCGGGCATGGCCTTGGCCGCCGCGACATCGATCGACTTGATCTTGGCATGTGCATAAGGCGAACGGACAAAGTAGGCATATTTCATGCCGGGGACGACCATGTCGTCGGTATACCGGCCCTTGCCGGTCAGGAAACGCTTGTCTTCCTTGCGCGCCACCCGTGCGCCGATTCCTTCAACACCCATTGTCTTCTCCTCCAGAAGTGAGCGAATAGCGAATGGCGAATAGAGGACGGAGTGCGTTGAAGTGGCGTCGCGACGCAACGGACCATTCGCTACTCATTATTCCCTATTCGCTTTAAGTCACTCGGCGGCCTGGCGGCCGGCGGTCATCGCTTCGTTGGCCGAAAGCACGGCCTTGACGATGTTATGGTAGCCCGTGCAGCGACAGATATTGCCTTCAAGCTCGTGGCGGACGGTGGCCTCGTCGAGCGCACCGTTGTGACGACAGATCATGTCGAGCGCGGTCATCACCATGCCGGGCGTGCAGAAGCCGCATTGCAGGCCATGGTGCTCCTTGAACGCTGCCTGAACCGGGTGGAGCTCACCGCCGGAAGAGAGACCTTCGATCGTCGTGATTGACGATCCCGAGGCCTGGACGGCCAGGATCGAACAGCTCTTGATCGATTTGCCGTCCATATGCACGACACAGGTACCACACTGAGTCGTATCGCAACCCACATGCGTTCCCGTCAGACCAAGTTTTTCGCGAATGAAATGCACGAGCAGGGTGCGATCCTCGCACTCTCCGCTCACTGTCCGGCCATTCACCGTCAGTGTCACTTTAGCCATGTTGTTCCTCCTCGTGTCTCTCCCGGACACGGGCGCTATGGTGTGAGTTTTGTGTGACATGTGCAACTGTCCAGAAGGTCGCAAACGAAAAATTTTGTGCCGCATTGCAGCATCAAACCGCCTGTAAATCCTAGGTTCATCTTCGATGGCTCATGCAACGGAACCACCCGCGAGGGTGTGAGCCACGACCATGGACTTTCCGCCGGTCAAGGCTATGCTGATGACAGCCTGAAGCCGCATGGCGAGAGTTCGAGCGGCATGGCGAACTGTTAAAACAAGACCGGCTGGACCGGACGCGTGGAACTTGGAGAGATGAAGATGAAGAAAGCTCTTGTGCTGATGCTGGTCGGCCTTTCGGTCGCAGGCTGCACCCAGACGGAACGAGGTGCCGGCATCGGCGCTGCCTCCGGCGCCATCATCGGTGGCATTGCCACGGGCAATGTCCGGGGTGCCGCTGTCGGTGCGGCTATCGGCGGCGTTGCAGGTGCCGTGATCGGACGTGTTTCGGAGCAGCCGGGCCAGTGCTACTACCGCGACCGCTACGGCAATCGCTACATCGACGCCTGCCCGCGCAGCTACTGAAGCTACTGCCGCAAACGAGACAGGGCGGGAAGACAACACTTCCCGCCTTTTTTCATGAGCGCTTAAAAAGGGGGTATGCTAAAAGGCGCATTTCCGCCTAAGTTGTCCGGCGGGTAGGGAGTGCCTGACGGATCGCGATGAAAGCGACATGCCGAGACCGAGTGGATGGACATTGCCGAAATTTAGTCATGCGTTCCGGCTCGGGCTGTTACTGACCGTCGTGAGCCCCTTGTCCGTCGGCATAACCTCGCAGGCCTACGCTTTCGAGCTGTTCGGAATCCGTCTTTTTGGCAGCGACGACGCCGACCGCGACATCATCGATCCCGTCGATTACAGCATCGTCCTAGATACCGGCGACGCCAATCGCGCCCTGAAGAAATCCCTGGAAAGCACATCGTTACTGGTCGCAGACGAAGATCAACCTGTATCCGGCGATCTTGGCCTTGTCATCAAGGCGCGCGACGATCGCGATCGCCTGATCGCGACACTCTATGAAAACGCGCTCTATGGCGGCATCGTCACCGTGACGATCGACGGCCGCGACATCGATACCCTGCCGCCCAACCCCGTCTTCGACCGCTCCCGCCCGGTCCCGGTCGCGATCTCCGTGCAGCCCGGCCCGACCTTCGCACTGGGTGATATCAGTCTCGAGGGAGACGCGGTGCGGCTCGAGCCGACGGACTTCGATCTTACCCCCGGCGGCAATGCGGGATCGCTGGTGATCCTGCGCGCAGCCGAACAAATTGCCGACCGTCTCAAGGAAGAAGGCAGGCCACTGACGGAGGTGACGCGCCGTCAGGTCGTCGCCGACCATGAAACCAATACCGTCGATGTAACGATCGCCGTTGACGCGGGGCCCGTCGCACCGCTTGGCGCCGTCACCGTGAAGGGCGCTCGGTCCGTCGATTCGGAGTTCATCGCTTACTATTCGCGGCTGAGGCCCGGCCAGACCTATTCGCCCGAGCAGCTGCGAAAAGCAGGCGAGAGACTGCGCACGCTTGGCGTCTTCTCCTCGGTCACCGTCAACGAAGCGGACGGACTGGACCCGAGCGGATCCCTGCCGATCGGCATCACCGTCTCAGAAGGCAAGCATCGCTACTTCGGCATCGGCGCAAGTTACTCTTCGCTCGATGGCGGCGGCATCGAGGGCTATTGGGGCCATCGCAACCTTTTCGGCCAGGCGGAATCGCTCAGGATCGAAGGTGCGGTGCGCGGGCTTGGCGAATTGAAGGATGTCAGCGACGTCACCTCGCTCGACTACACGGCAGGCATCACCTTCATTAAGCCGGGCGCATTCGTCCCCTCAGGCACGCTGGAGGCGAGCATCAAGGGCAGCACGCTCGAAACCGACTATTATGATGCGGCCACCGTGACGGGAAAGGTCGCCTATTCCTACGAAGTGACCGACACCGACATCGTCAACGCCGGCGTATCCTTGGCCTATGACAGCATCGACGACGCCTTCGGCGATGGTAATGAATATCTGACCTTCGGCTTACCGCTTGGCTACATCAGGGACACGCGCGACAACCGGCTGAACGCGACCGAGGGTCATTACGGCACGATCTCGCTGACACCGAGCTACGATTTCTTCGGCCAGAGCTTCTTCACCTCCCTTGAGGGCTCGATCTCGGCCTATCTCGGCTTCGGCGAAGAAGACCGCTTCGTCCTTGCCGGCCGCCTGAACGCAGGAACGCTGGTTGGCGGTGGCGATCTCTCCGCCATCCCTGCCACGCGACGCTTCTTCGGCGGTGGTGGGGGGTCGGTGCGTGGTTATTCTTTCCAGGAAATCACGCCGCGCACCGCGTCCGGCGACGGTACCGGCGGCCGTTCCTATGTGACGGCCAATCTCGAAGCCCGTATCGGTGTAACCGACACGATCGGCATTGTGCCCTTTCTCGACATCGGCACAGTCACCGACACCACAGTGCCCGATTTCTCGGATATCAAGATGGGCGCAGGGGTCGGTCTGCGCTACATGACCCCCTTCGGCCCTTTGCGTCTTGATGTAGCGGTTCCTCTGGACCCGTATGACGGCGGCAGCCGTTATGCAATCTATGCCGGCATCGGCCAGAGCTTCTGACCGGGCAAGACAGGACGACAGTGAACATGATCTGGTTGAAGCGCATCCTGAGCTGGACGATTCGCCTTCTGGGCGGCCTGGTGGCTGCGCTGATCGCGCTCTTTGTGGTGGTCATACTCGTCGGCGGGTTTTCGCGCACGGGCAGCCAGTTTCTCGCCGACCAGATCGCAAAGCTCATCTCGAGCGACAACCAGCAGATTACCTTGACCGGCACCGGACCTTTGCTCAGCAGCAAGTTTTCCGTCGATCGCATCACGATTGCAGATAGCCAAGGCGTCTATGCGACCGTCGATGACCTTTCGCTCGACTGGACGCCGCGCGATCTGATCCGCAAGCGCTTCACGGCCGAACGCATAACAGCACGACAACTGACTTTAGAACGCGCACCGCTTCCCTCCGAAGAACCGCAAACGGACGAGCCCTTCTCCTTGCCGATCGAGATTGATGTCGGCTCGATCGACTTGCCGTCCATCGAAATAGGGGCAGCCCTTGCCGAACGCGACATGGCCCTGTCGGCACAGGGGTCGCTGGCGATCGTCGGCGAAACCATCGAAAGCCGCTTGACCGCCACACGACTCGACGATCCCGGCACCAATGCCGTGGTCGACCTACTCTATGCGCCTAACGACAACCAGCTGCGCATCAACCTGGACTATCAGGAGCCTGCGGCAGGTCTTCTCGGCGAAAGGCTGCAACTGCCGGGTCTCCCGGCGCTGGCCATCAAGGTGGACGGCGACGGACCGCTCGACGACTGGGCAGGCGCAGTCATGGCGTCGCTTGACGGCGAACGCGTGATCACGGTCGATGTCACACATAAGCTCTCTCAGGACGGAACACGATTGCTGACAGCAAATGGCGGCGGCCTCTTTTCTGGCCTCCTCCCGCCGGAATTGCGTGATGTCATGGCCGGGGAGACGTCGATCGATGTCTCCGCCCAACTGGGAGCGGACGGATCGGTAGCCATAGAGCGCGGCCAGTTCGCGACGGCTTCGGCCGAAGTCGAGGCCGCCGGTCTCTACGATCCGAACGGTCAAAACGATCTCAGGCTGACGGCACGTGCGACCGGGGAACCCGTCAGCATCGCCTCGCAGTCACCGGATTTTACCGGCGGTATGAAGCTCCGGAGCCTCGATCTTGCCGTGACGGGACAGGCACCAGCCGCAAGCCTGTCGCTGCGCGCCGATCTCGCCGGAATCACCGTTCCCCAGGGCAGCCTATCAGATCTGACGCTCTCAGCCAGCAGTGACAGCTTCGACCTGGTAAACCGTGCGGGACCGGTCAACCTTCAGGCATCGGTCCAGAGAACTGACATTCGCGACGAGTCCATCCGCCCTTATGTCCGGGGCCCGCTGACACTGACCGCGCCGCTAAGCGTGACGTCAGAAACGATCGCCTTCGAGCAACTGGTATTCGACAGCGCTGGTCTCGATCTGCAAGGTTCCGGCGAATACACGCTGGCGAGCAACGGATTTTCCGGACGTCTCGCCGTTCGGGCCGAACCCGACATGCTGCCCTCCGCACTTTCGAGCCGGCTCAACGGTCCGGTTGACCTGTCCGCCCGCGTCGATTTCGTCGCCCCGCAAGCGGTGGCGCTGCGCGAAATCGTCCTGGCGAGCGACATTGCCCAGGCCGAAGGCTCCCTCTCCCTCGATCAGGACGGCATGATCGCCACCGACCTGACCGGCCAGCTGCGCGACATTGGGCTTTTCGTCGAACGACTGGAAGCGCCTGCCTCTTTCAGCCTGTCGGCATCCGGCCCACTCGACGCGATCGAGGCGTCCGTGACCCTCGTGGTCGAGGAGGGCCAGGCGGCCGGTTATCGCATCGACGATCTGACGCTCCAGCTCGATGGTGTAGCAAACCGTGAGGCGCCCTCTGCCAACCTGACGGCAAGCGGCCAGATCGATGGCAAGCCGGTCGATGCGAAGGCGCAGGTCGTAAGTGCCGATGGCGTGACGCGGGTCGACGCACTCGATCTTGCCATCGGTCCGAACCGGCTGACGGGTACGCTCGATCTCGGCCCGGACATGCTGCCGAGCGGCGACATTGCATTTGATTTTCCGGATCTGAGCCTGCTTGCCGCACTTGCCGGGCAGACCGTAGCGGGCGATCTCAAGGGAGAGGTGACGCTCGCCGCTCGCGAGGGCAGGCTCGCAGCCGACGTTCAGGCGTCCGGCACGTCAATCCGGCAAGGTGCTTTGACGATTGCAGAGCCGAGCGTCGACCTTCGTCTGTCCGATGTCATGGCGCTTGCCGCCGAGGGCACGATACGCGCCGAGAGTATTGCATCCGGTGCCAACCGCCTGGACATGGTGACGCTTGGCGTCACGCGATCGGGCAGCGATACGGATTTCGACGTCACCGGACGTTATGACAATGCCCCTGTGCGCCTCCGTGGCGCACTGAACCAGGGGGACGCAGGCCTCTCTGTCGCAATCGAAGAATTGAGCGCTGCACCGCGTGGCATCCCGCTCGCCTTGGCGTCTCCCACCTCTATTCGCCTGCTGGACGGGCAGGTCTCGATCGCTGAGACCGTCATTTCCGCGGGTTCAGGCCGGATTGCCCTTTCCGGCACCGTGGGCGAGAGGCTTGATCTTGCAGCCGACATCACCGCCCTTCCCGCCTCGCTCGCCGCAGCGCTGGCACCCGACATCACGCCGGAAGGTACAATTTCCGGTACGGTCACTGTTGGCGGGACGACTGCTGCGCCGATTGCCGAATATCGCCTCGACTGGCAAAACGCGGCGATCACCCAGACGCGGGGCGCTGGGGTGCCTCCACTCGGCATCACGGCAAACGGCCGTTTCGAAAATCAGAACCTGACCTTGGACAGCCGCATCAGTGGCGGTGGCATCGGCCTCACGGCGGGCGGCACGGTCTCGCTGCAAAACGGCCCTGGCTTGGATATCCGCGTCCAGGGTGATGTCCCCTTGTCCGCCGCCAACGGCCAGTTGGCCGGCCAGGGTTTCGTCGCCGAGGGCAATGCTAGCGTCAACCTCACGATCGGGGGAACCGGCGCACAACCGAACATCACCGGTACCGTATCGACCAGCGGCGCCCGTGTCGTCGACGTGAGGCGCAACCTTGCGATCGAACAGATTGCAACAACGGTGAACCTCACCGGCACGCGCGCCGAGATCGGTAGTCTGACCGGAAACCTCGCGACCGGCGGACGGGTATCGGCAAGCGGCTTCATCGACATCGCAAACCCGGGGCTGCCCGCGGATCTGACGATCAATCTGGACCAGGCCGTCTATGTTGACGGCACTACGGTCACCAGCACGGCGGATGGCCGGCTCACCCTCACGGGGCAATTGCTGAACGGCCCGACACTGGCGGGTGCGATCAACCTTTCACGCACGTCGATCACCCTCTCCGAGAGCCGCCCTGCCAGCCTCGAGGCGTTGGATATCGAACACCGCCATGCACCGCCGGCAATCTTGCGGCAGCAACCTGATCAGACGCCGGCGGAGGGACGCTCTGCAAGCGCCCCCATTGCTCTCGACCTTACCATTTCCTCGCCGTCCCAGACCTTCGTCCGCGGCCGCGGTATCGACGCAGAACTGGGAGGCACGATCAACCTGACCGGCAGCGCTGCCGCCCCGGTCGTCTCGGGCGCGTTCGAACTCAGGCGCGGTCGCATGCAGATCCTGACCAAGCGGCTGGACATCACTCGCGCCACCATCACCTTTGGCGGCGATCTCGTGCCATTGCTCGATCTGGAAGCAACAACCACCTCGGGCGACGCCACGATCGTCATCCTGCTGACAGGGCTCGCCAGCAATCCACAGGTGACCTTCACCTCGACACCTGCGCTGCCGCAGGACGAGATTCTCGCCCAACTGATCTTCGGCCAGTCATTATCGCGCCTGTCGCCGCTGCAGATCGCCCAGCTTGCCGATGCAGCTGCGCAACTGGCCGGCGGACAGGGCACCTCTCTTTTCCAGTCGCTACGCAACACGCTTGGCATCGATGATCTCGACATCTCGACCGATGAGACCGGGGGTACCAGCATCAGTGCCGGCAAGTATCTGAACGACCGGACTTATATCGAGCTGGAACAGGGCGGCACCGGCGGCGCCAAGGCGACGATCAACCTGGATATCGGCCGAGGATTGAAGCTGAAAGGCGAAGCCGGTGGCAACGGCGCAGGCGGCGGTATCTTCTACGAGAAGGAATACTGAGCCGTTCTCCGGTCGAAAAGTTCAGGCGACCTTGCTCGTCTTGAGCAGGATGTTGGTTTCGGTGAAGTTGATCCCTTCGATCAACCGGATCCGGCGTAACGTTTCGTCAAAACTCGCGAGATCCCGCTCCTCTAGCTCGGCAATGAAATCCCACTTTCCATTGGTGCTGTGCAGGGATCGCACCTGGGGCATCCCTCGCAACTGATGGGCCACCCGGTCGTGAAACTTGCCGACGACTTCGATCATGATGATCGCCCTGACACCGCTGGGCTGGATCTCACTGCCGGTCAGGATGGTGAAGGCCGCAATCGTGCCGTTCGCCACCAACCGGTCGATACGAGCCGAAATCGTCGCGCGCGACGCCCCCGTCATCGCAGCAAGCGAAGCGACGGGCAGGCGGGCGTTCTGGCGCAATGCGCCGAGGATCGTGCGATCGAGGTCGTCCATTATTTACAAACTGCCACATCATGGTTGCGATTTGCGCAAACTATAGCGCTTTGTGACGAAGTTCCACCTTTTTGAGAACGTCGCTTTGCCCGATCATGCGGGTCAGTTAATGAGAAGGACGAGACATGGCCATGCAACAGAAGACTGTCGCCCTCATCGGGGTACCGCTCGAGGAAGGATCGGGCCGCGGCGGTTGCGCCATGGGGCCTGCAGCCTATCGCATTGCCGGGATCGGTCCGGCCATGCGTGACCTCGGCTACACCGTCGAGGATCGCGGCGATCTTCGGCCGGAGCCGGCATCAGATCTGGCGGACATGCCACGCGCCAAGAACCTGCCTGTTGTCGGCGCCTTCACCCGCGCAATTGAGGCTGCCACCTACGAGGCAGCGGCAAGCGGTGCCGTCCCGATCCTGTTGGGCGGTGACCACAGCCTCTCCATGGGCAGCGTGTCCGGCATGGCGTGTTACGCCAGTGAGGTGGGCCGACCGCTCTATGTGCTCTGGCTGGATGCGCATTCGGATTTCAATGCGCCTGAAACCTCGCCGTCGGGCAATATCCATGGCATGCCCGTCGCATTCTTCTGCGGCAAGGCCGAATTCGCCCCGATCCTTCCCAAAGAACGGCCATTTGTCGATCCACGCCATGTCTATCAGGTCGGCATTCGTTCGGTTGACGAAGAGGAGCGGCGGCTGATCGCGGAGAACGCCGTCAATGTCTATGACATGCGTGCCATCGATGAAGAGGGGATGGGCAGCATCGTAAAACGCATCCTGGCCGATGTCCGCGAGGCCAACGCGCTCCTGCATGTCAGTCTCGATGTCGACTTCCTCGATCCCGACGTCGCACCCGGCGTCGGCACCACGGTGCCGGGCGGCGCGACCTTCCGCGAGGCGCATCTGATCATGGAGCTTCTGCACGACAGCGGGCTTGTCTCCTCACTCGACCTCGTCGAGCTCAACCCCTTTCTCGATGACCGAGGCCGCAGCGCCCGCGTCATGGTGGAACTCGCCGCAAGCCTCTTCGGCCGCCGCATTCTAGACCGTCCGACGAGGGGCGGATGAAGATAAAACTGTATATTTGAATATATACTTATGAGCGAAATTTAACGCCATAATTGTGATTTGTCAGGTTTCTACCCTCAAAAACTGGGACAAGTGAACGAATATCACTCATGGGCATTTGCCCAGATTGTTGAACATTGACCATTGCTTAAGACGAAAAGGCTAATATTGGCCCCCAGCACCGATGGCGGTGCAAGCTTATTTGGGGGGCCTATATGGCACTGATTGCATTTCCCGGACTCGAATCGAAGGCAGTGCTGGATGCGCTCGGTCGCTCGCAGGCCGTCATCGAGTTCAAACTGGACGGCACGATCATCACGGCGAACGAGAATTTCTGTCGTGCGCTCGGTTATAGCCTGGAAGAGATCAAGGGGAAGCATCACCGCATCTTCTGTGATTCCGCTTACACGGCCTCTGCGGACTACCGCGAATTCTGGGCGATGCTCAATAGCGGCCAGTTCGAAAGCCGGGAATACAAGCGCTTCAAGAAGGACGGGAGCGAGGTCTGGATCCAGGCCTCCTACAATCCCGTCTTCAGAAACGGCAAACTCTGGAAGATCGTCAAGTTTGCGACCGACATTACGGCTGCGAAACTGAGGACGGCTGAAGATGCCGGCAAGCTCGAGGCGATCTCCCGTGTGCAGGCGACCATCGAGTTTACGCCGACCGGCGAGATCCTGACCGCCAACGAAAACTTCCTTGCGACCCTCGGCTATACGCTGGGTGAAATTACCGGCAAGCACCATTCCATGTTTTGTGAGCCAGACTACACGCGAACAGATGCCTATCGCGACTTCTGGAGGACGCTCGCCGCAGGTAAATTCGTCTCCGAGGAGTTCAAGCGCGTCGGCAAGGGCGGCAAGGTCGTCTGGATCCAGGCCTCCTACAATCCGATTTTCGATGCCAGCGGACGGGTATTCAAGGTCGTGAAATATGCGACTGATATCACCGGCCGCGTCAACGCCGTTGAGGAGATCGCCAGAGGTCTGACGGCGCTCGCCAACGGTGACCTGACGGCGACCATCGAAAAGCCCTTCATCCCGTCGCTCGAGCAGATCCGCACCGACTTCAATGCTGCCATGGCACGCGTCGCCGCCGCAATGCAAAATGTCAGCCACAACACCGATGCAATCGCCTCCGGATCCTCGCAGATCCGCGAAGCCTCGGACAATCTCGCCAAGCGCACCGAACAGCAGGCCGCAGCGGTCGAGGAAACGGCGGCAGCACTGGAGCAGATCACCCAGACCGTTGCCGATAGTTCCAAGCGCGCCAATGAGGCTGGCCAGCTGGTGGCACGCACCAAGGAAGGTGCCGAGCGCTCGGGTCATGTGGTCAAGAACGCCATCGAAGCAATGGGGCAGATTGAAAACTCTTCGAAGGAAATTTCCAACATCATCGGCGTGATTGACGATATCGCCTTCCAGACTAATCTGCTGGCGCTCAATGCGGGCGTCGAAGCCGCTCGCGCTGGCGAAGCTGGCAAGGGCTTTGCGGTCGTTGCCCAAGAAGTCCGTGAACTGGCACAGCGTTCGGCGACGGCCGCCAAGGAAATCAAGGCACTGATCAACACCTCCTCGGATCAGGTTAGGACTGGTGTCCAGCTGGTCGGCGAGACGGGCAAGGCACTCGAGCAGATCGTCATTGAGGTCAAGGACATCAACACAAACGTCGCAGCCATCGTCGAAGCGTCCCGCGAACAGTCGACGGGCCTGAATGAGATCAACAAGGCGGTCAACGCGATGGATCAGAACACCCAGCAGAACGCCGCCATGGTGGAAGAATCGACAGCGGCGAGCCACAGCCTCGCAAAACAGGCGGCATCTCTGCGCGAACTGGTGTCACAGTTTAGAATTGGGCAACACTCTTCGCATAAAGTCATGGAAGCGCGTCCCGATGCTTCACCCGTTGCATCACCGGCACGCAAGCTCATGGCGAGTGTCGCTCGCGCCACAGGTGGCGCAGCGGCCGCCAAGGTACAGGAAGGTTGGGAAGATTTCTAATGGCAACTATCAGCTCCACCAGCTTCGGCAGTGAGACCCTCGAGATCATCGCCTTCCGGCTTCATGATCAGGAGTTCTGCGTCAAGACGACAACCATTCGCGAAATCCGCGGCTGGGCACCCTCGACGCCGATCCCCCATGCGCCGGCCGATGTCATCGGTGTGATGAATCTGCGCGGCTCGGTTATCCCGATCATCGACCTCGCCTACAAGCTGGGCATGAAGAGCACGGTTGCCAACGAGCGTTCGGCGATCGTCGTCGCAGAAGTCCACAACATGGTCATCGGCATGCTGGTCGACCGCGTCTCCGACATCCTGACGATCCCGTCGAGCCAGGTGCAGCCGGTTCCGGAAGTCTCCGCGTCCTTCGACAAGACCTTCTCCGAAGGCATCATCGCCAACGAAAACGGCATGATCTGCTTCCTGAACCTCGCCAAGATGTTCAAGGGCAGCGATCTCGAAGATCTGGCCGCCTGATCACGGCGACAGTTCACTGATTTTGAAAGGGCAGCGCTGTCAGGCTCTGCCCTTTCGCGTTTCGAAGCCCGGTTGATCTCGGCGTCGCCCTGCCCTACCAGACGACGACAAATCCGGGAGGCGAGAATGAAATTGCTGCTGATCCACACGGGTGGAACGATCGGAATGGCCGAGACATCCGAGGGCCTGGCACCCCGCAAGGGACTCGTGGAAGAAGCGATCACCAAACGCCTGCCTCAAGGCACGGAACTCATCGCCGACGTCTTCGACCCCCTACTCGACAGTGCCGATGTCGGTCCTGCCCACTGGAACCGGATGCTGGAAACGATCCGCAGCCATCCAGACGCAGCTGTCATCATCACCCACGGCACCGACACCATGGCCTTTACCGGTGCAGCGCTGAGCCAGGCTCTGGCGGGAGAGAGCCGTCGTGTCATCCTCTGCGGCTCGATGCTGCCGCTCGGCCACAACGGCGATGCCGAAGGCAATCTCGATCTCGCGATCTCGGCCACGGAAAACAGGGAATCCGGCGTTTTCCTTGCCTTCGCCGGCAAACTTCTCACCGCTGACGGCCTGGTGAAACATGACAGCCACCAAGCGGATGCCTTTCGCGCACAACCACAAGCGACACCGGACACGCCGAAGCATCGAACCTTTGAGGAGCGGAAACTCGCGATCCTGACGCTCTCACCGGGCATTCCAGCAGACGCTGTGAATGCGATGCTTGAAAGACTGGACGGTGCGGTGCTGCGCATCTTCGGCGCTGGGACGGCGATGAACGATGCAGGCCTGCTGTCGGTACTCGCCGAAGCAGTGACAAGTGGAAAGCGACTGCGAGCGGTGAGCCAGTGCGAGGCGGGCGGCCTGTCACCTGGGGCTTACGCAGCCGGTGCCGGTCTCTGGAGCACGGGCATCGAAAACGGTGGCACCGAGACACCCGAGGCCGCCCTGATCCATCTCTGGCTGAATTAGCCCGCTCCCACAGTAAGAAGAGGCGCCCCCAAGGCCGCCTCTCCGTTGTTTCGCTAATTGCTGATCGCTCAGCCAAAGATCGCGAGGCTGTTGCGCAGCGTGATCCAGACGCCCCACAGGAGCGGGATGCCGACCACGGCCCAGGCGAGCGCTGCCTTGGCATCGAAACCACCCTTGCCAATCCCGAAGGAACCGGTGGGACCCGCGGACGCGGCAGCCGTCTTCGCCTGCAACGAAGCCACTTCCTCTTCCGACATGAACCACTTATCCGACAGCGGTTTGACGAAGGCATTCGCCACCAGGCCGAGGGCCAGCATGCCGGCGAGGATATACATGGTGCTGGTGTAGAGTTCCGGACCCGGTGCAACGCCAGCCGCGATCTGTGCTTCGCGGATATAGTTGACCACGACCGGACCGACGATGCCGGCCGTTGCCCAAGCCGTCAGCAGGCGACCATGGATAGCGCCAACGAACTGCGTGCCGAAGATGTCGGCGAGATAGGCCGGGATGGTGGCGAAGCCGCCGCCATACATCGACAGGATGATGCCGAAGGCGAGCACGAAGAGAGCCTTGGAACCCATGTCAGCCAGCGTCGGTGCCGCGGCATAGAGAATGATGCCGAGGATGAAGAAGGCGAAATAGGTGTTCTTGCGGCCGATCTTGTCGGACATTGACGCCCAGAAGAAGCGGCCACCGATGTTGAACAGCGAAAGCAGACCGGTGAAGCCGGCAGCGATTGCGGCGATCTGAGCCTTCTGAGAGGCATCGAGTTCGGCGAAGGCCACACCCGGCGCACCGATGAGGTTACCGGCGAAGATTTCCTGCAGCATCGGAGACGCCATGCCGATGACCCCGATACCGGCAGAAACATTGAGGCAGAGCACAGCCCAGATGAGCCAGAACTGCTTCGTCTTGTGAGCGTCGCGCAGATGAACGTGACGATGCGTGATCATCGTGCTCTTGGTCGCAGCCGGGGTCCAGCCCTCAGGCCGCCAGCCAGCCGGCGGGATGCGGTAGCCGAATGCGCCACCCATCATGAAAATGAAGTAGATGATCGCCATGACGACGAATGTCTGCCAGACGCCAACCGACACATCGGTCTTGAAATATCCCATCAGCAGGTTGGCGAGTGGCGCACCGATCATCGCACCGCCGCCAAAGCCCATGATGGCCATGCCGGTTGCCATGCCGCGGCGGTCCGGGAACCACTTGATCAGAGTGGAGACCGGGGAGATGTAACCGAGGCCAAGACCGATGCCACCGATGACGCCGGCACCGACCCACATGAGCCAGAGCTGGTGGGTCATGACGCCGAGCGCGGCAATCAGGATACCGCCGCACCAGCAGCAGGCCGAGACGAAGGCAGCCTTGCGCGGGCCGACACGCTCAAGCCAGCCGCCCCAGATGGCGGCCGAGCAGCCGAGGAAAACGAAGAACAGCGTATAGATCCAGCCAAGATCCGCCACGCGCCAGTTGCAGGCGGTCGTGAACAGGGCGCCGATCAGCGTCAGCTCCGAGCAGCTCGGATCCGGATTTGGGATCGCCCTGCTGAGCGGCAGCCAGAACACGCTGAAGCCGTAGGCCATGCCGATGCAAAGATGGATGGCAAGGGCAGCCGGAGGAACGAGCCAGCGATTGAAGCCTGGTTTTGCGATAATTCTTTCTTTGTCCAACATTCCGACATCTGTCGGACTGTCAGCGCTAACACCTGATACTGCCATTACGTCTCCCTCCACTTGAATAAATCACTGATTAAAATTTTCGGCTCGCCTGAGCTGAGATTCAGGCTGTCTGCTCCGGAACGCTGGGTTCCGAAAGAGATTCCCCCGCGGCAGTCCCCTTGCCATGCGGGCTAATGGCCGCGTCGCCGGCACCGACGCCGACGGCGCTGCCGTCCGGCTCTCCGGGCCGCTTGATCAGGGCGGAGGCCTCGATCACGAGCGGCAGAAAACCGGCTTCGGCATCACCGAGCAGTTCGAAGAACCGACGGCGCATGCGCGGCTCCCAGAACTTGTTGATATGGGTTGCAACCCCTTCCGCACGGATCGCCGCTGGCTGCGACAGGAAGAAGGTGGCGATCTGGTTGGCCATCCGCACCAGTTTCTCGTCGGTGTGGCTATGCGACATGGCTTCGTTCTCCCCCAGTAATCCGGTCTGACCGCGTAAAAACTTCAAAATCATTGCCTCTGGCGATGCCCACCAGCGTCAGGCCTGCGTCTTCCGCCGTGCGGATGGCGAGTGCCGTCGGCGCAGAGATGGCCGCCAGCAGGGGGCTGCCGAGAATGGCAGCCTTCTGCACCATTTCGACGGACAAGCGGCTGGTGACGACGACCATGCCGCGAGACCGTTTCCAGCCGGCGCGACAGACCGCACCCACCAGTTTGTCGAGGGCATTGTGACGCCCCACATCTTCGCGCAGCGCTAGTAGACCCTCGCCAGGCAAAAAGAACCCGGCTCCATGCACGGCGCGCGTTTCGCGATTTAGCACCTGCCCTGCCCCGAGCGCCTGCATCGCCTCGATGATATCGCCTTCCCGAAACCGAACCTCGCTTCGGGGAACCACCGGCACCGGACGCGCCGCCTGCTCGATCGACTCGATGCCGCAAAGCCCGCAGCCGACCGGTCCTGCCATCCGTCGCCGGCGGGCAACGAGCGCTTCCGCCGTATTGTCTTCGAGCGTGATCTGCAGATCGATCCCGGGACCCGCTTCGATGGCTTCGATCGAGACGACCTGCTCCGCCCTTTCGATGATCCCCTCGGCAAGGGAGAAACCGATGGCGAAGTCTTCGAGATCGGCCGGCGTTGCCATCATGACGGCATGGGTCGTGCCGCCATAGGAGAAGGCAATCGGCACCTCCTCCGGCACGATCCGCGTGGCAGGAGTGGTGACGCCGGAGCGAACCTGTTCGACAGCAAAGGCGCGGGAGACACCGGTCATATCCATGTTTCTCCCGCTTGCCCTTGCCACCTCACCTGACTCACTCCGCCGCTTCCAGCTTACCGGCGATCCGACGAGAGCGACGGCCGAGTTCTTCGTACTCTTCCTGCCATTCCGTCGGGCCATTCGATGGCGAAACCTGAACGGCGGTCACCTTGTATTCCGGACAGTTGGTCGCCCAGTCCGAAAAATCGGTGGTGATGACGTTGGCCTGCGTATTGGGGTGGTGGAAGGTGGTGTAGACCACACCCGGCGCCACGCGATCGGTGATCCGGGCACGCAGTGTCGTATCCCCGGACCGGCTGGCAAGCTTGATCCAGTCGCCTTCCTTGATGCCTCGCTGTTCGGCGTCGTGAGGATGGATCTCGAGAAGATCCTCCTCATGCCAGACGACGTTTTCCGTGCGGCGTGTCTGCGCCCCGACATTATACTGCGAGAGAATACGGCCGGTGGTGAGCAGCAGCGGGAAGCGTGGCCCCGTGCGCTCGTCCGTTGCCACATATTCCGTGCGGATGAACTTGCCCTTGCCGCGGACGAAGCCGTCGACATGCATGATCGGCGAGCCCACCGGGAACTTCTCGTTGCAGGGCCACTGCACCGAGCCCATCTTTTCCAGATAGTCGTAGGAGACCCCAGCGAAACTCGGTGTGGTCGCCGCAATCTCGTCCATGATCTGCGACGGAGTGCGCGTAGTTCCAGGCGAGCCCCATGGCCTGCGCCAGCTTCTGCGTCACTTCCCAATCGGCATAGCCGTTCTTCGGCGTCATCACCTTGCGCACGCGGTTGATGCGGCGCTCGGCATTCGTGAAGGTGCCGTCCTTCTCGAGGAAGGTCGAGCCGGGCAGGAAGACGTGGGCGTAATTGGCCGTTTCGTTGAGGAAGAGGTCGTGCACGACGACGCATTCCATGGCAGCGAGACCGGCTGAGACATGTTTGGTATCCGGGTCGGACTGCAGGATGTCCTCGCCCTGGATATAGATACCCTTGAAGGTACCCTCGACGGCGGCATCCAGCATATTGGGGATGCGCAGACCCGGTTCGTTGTTGAGCGTGACGCCCCAGAGCTTTTCGAAGGTTTCGCGGGTCGCATCGTCGGAGATGTGACGGTAGCCCGGCAGCTCGTGCGGGAAAGAACCCATGTCGCAGGAGCCCTGGACATTGTTCTGGCCACGCAGCGGGTTCACGCCAACGCCCGGACGACCGATATTGCCGGTCGCCATGGCGAGGTTGGCGATTGCCATGACCGTGGTCGAACCCTGGCTGTGTTCGGTGACGCCGAGGCCGTAATAGATCGCACCATTGCCGCCGGTGGCGAACAGACGGGCAGCGCCGCGCAGTTCCTCGGCTGGGACGCCGGTGAATTTCTCGGTTTCCTCGGGCGAATGCTGGGGCTCGGCGACGAAGGCGGCCCAGTCCTCGAATTCGGACCAGTCGCAACGCTCGCGGATAAACGCTTCTGCGAAGAGGCCTTCGGTCACGATGACATGCGCCAGTGCGGTGAGAACGGAGACATTGGTGCCGGGCTTCAGCGGCAGATGATAGGACGCCTCCACATGCGGCGTGCGCACGAGATCGATCCGGCGCGGATCAATGACGATGAGCTTGGCGCCCTGACGGAGCCGCTTCTTCAGGCGCGATCCGAAGACCGGATGGCCATCGGTTGGGTTGGCACCGATCACCAGCACCACGTCGGAATGCTCGACCGAGTCGAAATTCTGCGTGCCGGCAGAGGTGCCGAAGGCCTGGCCGAGGCCGTAACCGGTCGGCGAGTGGCAGACACGGGCACAGGTATCGACATTGTTGTTGCCGAAGCCGGCGCGGATCAACTTCTGGACGAGGAAGGTCTCCTCATTGGTGCAGCGCGACGAGGTGATGCCACCAATTGATTCGCGGCCATATTGGTACTGGATGCGCTTGAACTCCGAGGCGACGTGGGCATAGGCCTCTTCCCAGGTCACTTCGCGCCAGGGATCGGTGATCTTTTCCCGGATCATCGGGTTCAGAATGCGATCCTTGTGGCTCGCATAACCATAGGCGAAACGGCCCTTGACACAGGAATGGCCGCGATTGGCCTGACCGTCCTTCCAGGGCACCATGCGCACGAGTTCCTCGCCGCGCATTTCCGCCTTGAACGAACAGCCGACGCCGCAATAGGCGCAGGTCGTCACGGCCGAATGCTCCGGCTGGCCGATCTCGATCACCGACTTTTCGGTGAGCGTCGCCGTCGGGCAGGCCTGCACGCAGGCGCCGCAGGAGACGCATTCCGACGAGAGGAAGGCTTCGTGCGCACCGGGCGACACGCGGCTATCGAAACCGCGGCCTTCGATGGTCAGCGCAAACGTGCCCTGCACTTCCTCACATGCACGCACACAGCGCGAGCAGACGATGCACTTGGAAGGGTCATAGGTGAAATAGGGATTGCTCTCGTCCTTCGGCATCCACTGGGCATTGATTCCGCCTTCGGCCGAACGCGCCTTGACGTGGTTCTCCCCCTCGTAGCCGTAGCGCACATCGCGCAGACCCACGGCGCCTGCCATGTCCTGCAGTTCGCAGTCGCCGTTGGCAGCACAAGTCAGACAGTCGAGCGGATGGTCGGAGATGTAGAGTTCCATCACGCCCTTGCGGATCGCCTTCAGGCGCTCCGTCTGCGTGTGGACGACGATGCCAGGGGCAACCGGCGTCGTGCAGGAGGCCGGGGTGCCATTGCGGCCCTCGACCTCGATCAGACAGAGACGGCAGGAGCCGAAGGCGTCGACCATGTCGGTCGCGCAGAGTTTCGGAACCTGGATACCGGCCTCCATGGAGGCGCGCATGATCGAGGTGCCTTCCGGGACAGTGATCTCGCGGCCATCGATGGTCAGCGTCACCATCTTTTCCGAGCGGGACGCCGGGGTGCCAAAGTCGATTTCAGGAACGAGGGGCATAACGCTTACCTTTCCGCCGTCATCCTCGGGCTCGACCCAAGGATCTGCTGCATCTGAACTTCGAGAGCCGATTCAGCAATGAACGTCCCCCGCATGGCAATATCTGTAGATCCTCGGGACGAGCCCGAGGATGACGAGAGAGAATGGGCACTCATTCCGCCGCCTCCCGCACCGGGGTCGGTGCAAAATCCTGCGGGAAGTGAGTGAGCGCGCTCATCACCGGATAGGGCGTGAACCCGCCCAGCGCACAGAGCGAACCGAACTTCATGGTGTTGCAGAGATCCTCCAGCAGCACCTTGTTCTTTTCCGGCTCGATGCCCTGGGCGATCTTGTCGACCGTTTCGACACCGCGTGTCGAGCCGATGCGGCAAGGCGTGCACTTGCCGCAGCTTTCGACAGCGCAGAACTCCATGGCAAAGCGGGCCTGCTTCAGCATGTCGGCCGTGTCGTCGAAGACCACCACGCCAGCATGGCCGATCAGACCACCGGCGGCGGTAAAGGCTTCGTAGTCGAAGATGGTGTCGAACAGCGACGGCGGGAAATAGGCGCCGAGCGGGCCACCGACCTGAACGGCCTTGACCGGGCGTCCGGAGATCGTGCCGCCGCCGATCTCGTTGATCAGTTGGCCGAGTGGCAGACCGAAGGCCGTCTCATAAAGGCCGCCATGCTTCAGATTACCGGCAAGCTGGATCGGGATCGTGCCATGCGACCGGCCGACACCAAAGTCACGATAGAACTGCGCGCCGCGGTCCATGATGACGGGGATCGAGGCGAGCGACATGACGTTGTTGACGACGGTCGGCTTGCCGAACAGGCCCTGAAGGGCCGGCAGCGGCGGCTTGGCGCGCACGATGCCGCGCTTGCCTTCAAGACTGTTCAAAAGCGAGGTTTCCTCGCCGCAGACATAGGCGCCGGCGCCCATGCGCACTTCCATGTCGAAGGCGTAAGGCGAACCCATGACGGATGCGCCGAGGATACCCGCACCCCTAGCAATCGCGATCGCCTCTTCCATGACGGCAATCGCATGCGGATATTCGGAGCGAGTATAGACATAGCCTTTGGTCGCGCCGACCGCGATGCCGGCAATCGCCATGCCTTCGATCAGGACGAAGGGGTCGCCTTCCATGATCATCCGGTCGGCAAAGGTACCGCTGTCACCCTCGTCGGCATTGCAGACGATATACTTCTGGTCGGCCTTGGCGTCGGCCACTGTCTTCCACTTGATGCCCGTCGGGAAGCCTGCGCCGCCGCGGCCGCGCAGGCCGCTGTCCGTCACTTGGCTGACGATGTCGGCCGGTGCCATCGCGATGGCATTGGCGAGGCCCTTGAGGCCCTGATAGTGGCGATAGTCGTCGAGCGACAGAGGATCGGTCACGCCGCACCGGGCGAAGGTGAGACGCGTCTGCCCCTTGAGGAAAGGGATTTCCTTGGTCAGGCCATGGCCGAGGGCATGCTCGCCACCGGTCAGAAAGCCGGCATCGAAAAGCGATGCGACGTCCGAAGGCTTGACCGGGCCATAGGCCATGCGGCCGTGCTCGGTGCGGACTTCGACAAGCACTTCCAGCCAGAGCATACCGCGCGAGCCATTGCGGACGATGCGCACATCCTGGCCACGCTGTGCGGCTTCGCGTTCGATGGCGGCTGCCACCTTGTCGGCACCGACGGCAAGCGCTGCAGCGTCACGGGGGACGAAGACGGTGACACTCATGCCCGCACCTCCGCCATCAGTTCATCAAGACAGTTCTCATCCAGTCGGGCATGGAGGTTTCCGTCGAGCATGGCCGCCGGCGCCTGCGCGCAGAGCCCGAGACAGAAGACCGGCTCCAGCGTCACGGCGCCGTCGGCGGTCGTTCCGTGCCAGTCCACGCCGAGCAGCGACTTGATCTTGTCCGCAAGAGGCTCGCCACCCATCGACTGGCAAGCCTCGGCCCGACAGAGCTTCAGCACATGGCGGCCAGAAGGCCGGGCGCGGAAATCATGATAGAAGGTGATGACCCCGTGGACTTCAGCGCGAGACAGGTTGAGCGCGTCGGCGATTATCTGCTTGGCCGGTTCCGGGATATAACCGAACTCGTCCTGGATCCTGTGCAGGATCGGCAGCATCGGGCCTTCCAGATGCCGACAGTCGGCGATGATGTCGGAGATACGCGCCGCTTCATCCGAAACGGCAACACGGATATTCATGAGCCAGTCCTCCCAAACCGACAGGGCAAGGCAGTCACACGTCTCGCCATGGCGGGTCAGATATGTTTGCCCGTCGACGGCTGTCGCACGAACTTGCCTTTTGTGAAGGATGGCCGCGAGAATGAGCTTAGGTCAATATTGGGTTATCGTCGCTCGATAGAAGATTTCTATCGAAGGCTTCAGCCGTAGCGAGCGATCGCGCCTCGTGCAACAGCGCAGAGACGAGTGGCGTATAGGGTTCGCGATGCGTGGCAACGAGCCCGACCAGATGCGATGCATCAGGCTCCGTGATCGGGATCATTCGGATCTGCTCCGGAAAGCCGAAGGATTCCGCGACGTTACGCGGCATGATCGAAGCCCACTGGCCGGTCCGGATATGGGAAAACAGAACGATCATAGAGTTTGATTCGAGCGTCGGCGTCACCGTGACACCGGCCTCGGCCATGTGTTTGTTGATGATCCGCCGGTTCTGCATGTCTGCGGTCAATAGACAAAGCCGAAGGTTCGCAACTTCGGTCCAGGTGACCTCTTCACGGTCCGCCAGTGGTGTCCCGGCTGCCGTGATCAGGTGGTAACGCTCCGAATAGAGGGGAACCGAGGTCACCCGGCCGAGCGGCTCGTTGTCGAGATAGGTGATGCCGGCATCGATCTCGAGATCGTCGAGGAGACTCAAGACCTGCAGCGACGTGCGGGAGAGCACCGAGAAGGTCACATTCGGATGCCGCCGCTGAAAAGGCTCGGTGATTCGCCTGACCATCGCAAGCGCCGTCGGGATGGCCGCAAGCCGGATATGGCCCGCCAGACCGCGCCGCGCAGCCCGCATTTCCTCACGCATGGTGCGCGTATCGCCGACGATGCGCCGCGCCCATTCGAGCACGCGCTGCCCCTCCGGTGTGAGGCCGAGAAAACGCGATCCACGAACGACAAGCACCACCCCGAGCTGCTCTTCCAGCTGTCGAATGGCAGCAGAGAGGGTCGGCTGGGTGATCCCGCATTCCTCGGCGGCGCGTCCGAAATGCTGCTGGCGCGCAAGCGCGATGAAGAATTCCAGCTTGTCGATCATTCTACCCCGCCCCTCCTCGCATCGACAAACTCAGGCTTCGGCGAGAGCGTCCTCCGCCTCGCTGATCGCGACAGGTGTTGGGCCGCAATACATCTTGTAGAGCACCGAAATCAGTTCGGCGAGTTGTGGATCGGCGATTCGGTAATAGATCTGCCGTCCTTCACGGCGGGTCTGGACGACCTTGTCGCCTCTGAGCCGAGCCAGCTGCTGGGAAACGACGGCCTGCTGAATGCCAAGGAACTGTTCGATTTCGGTGACCGTCTTCTCGCCCTGGCAGAGCATGCAGAGCATCAGCAAACGCGTCTCGTGCGACAGCGCCTTTAAAAGCCCGCTGGCGGCACGCGCCTTCAGCAGGAAATCATCGAGAGCCTCAGGTGTAAGTGGCGGCGTTTCGTTCATCAATTGATCCAGAAATCGGGGCCCAGTATCTGATCGTCGCGGCGCTGCTGCGCCTGCATATCCTAGCACTATATAGGGACTAGCCCCTATAAAGGAATGGCGTCGGCTCGTTCCTTCAAAAGCGACGCACTGCGGTTCAAGGCCGCATACTCCTCGTCGTCGAGATCGGGAAACAGATCGACGACAACACCATCGGCACCAACCACGCGCGGGATCGACAGGGCGACATCCCGAACGCCCGCCACTTCAGGCGTTGCAATGGAAACGGACAGCACGTCGCGCTGATCACGCGCGATCGCCTTGACGATGCGGGCGAGACCCGCGCCGATGCCGTAGTAGGTGGAGCCCTTGCCGTTAATGATCTTGTAGGCCGCGTTGCGCACACCATCATCGATCTGGGCGCGCACGTCCGCCGTCAGTGGCGACCCGACTTGCGCGGCAAAGGAAGACAGCGGCACAGAACCAGCCCGCGCGCTCGTCCAGGCGAGCACCTCGCTGTCGCCATGTTCACCCAGGACATAGGCATGCACCGATTGCGGCGAAATCCCGAGATGCCGTCCGACCAGGCTGCGGAAACGCGCGGTGTCGAGAATGGTGCCCGAACCGATCACCCGGCGCGGATCGATGCCGGAGAGACGCGTGGTAATCTGGGTCATGATATCGACCGGATTGGACGCGATTAGCAGGATCGCATCCGGTGCAACCGGCAGAACCTCGGCAAGCACGGAACGGAAAACCGCGGCGTTGCGCTCCAGAAGCTCGAGGCGCGTTTCGCCGGGTTTCTGGCTGACACCGGCGGAGAGGATGACGACACCCGCGCCCTCCAGATCCCGATACTGCCCTGCATTCACGATGGTCGAGGACATGAACGGAACCGCATGCGCAATGTCTTCCGCCTGCGCGATGGCAAGTGCGTCATTGCGATCGATGAGCACGATCTCGCTGACAAGCCCCATCAACGCCAGCGCATAACCTGCCGAGCTGCCGACCATTCCCGCACCAACGATACCGACCTTCATGCCATTACCCCCAAAAGCACAAAAACCCTGAACCCATATGTCATCGGTCGCCCGACAGGTTCAATCAGCTATACCGGAAAGCATGACACATTCGCGTCAAAACTGCATAGCGCAGGCCTGTGACCTCTGATTTAATCATCAAAGGCTCATCGGAGCATCACGAGGGATCATGAGACGACTGCCGGCGCTATCCGCGATGAAGGTATTCGAGGTGGTGGGCCAGACCCGCAGCTTCACGCGTGCAGCGGAATTGCTGAACCTCACCCAGAGCGCCGTCAGTCGACAGGTACGCAATCTTGAGGATCAACTGGGCGAGCCTCTCGTCATTCGCCGTCATCACCATCTGGACCTCACGCCGTCTGGCGCCGAATTGCTCGCCTCGCTGCAGCAGGCCTTCCACACGGTCGAGATGACCGTTCGCAACATTCGCGAGAAGAGCAATCTCCGCCGTCTCAGGATCAACGTGCCGCCGACATTTGCCAAGCGCTGGCTCATGCCGCGACTGATGAGCCTTAGAGCCTTCCTACCCGATGTTGATTTGAGCATCACGACCGAACTTGAGGACAATCTTTCCGAGCGCGGCATGCTGGATTGTGCCGTCCGCTTCGGCGATGGCGAATGGCCGAGCCTGAAATCGGAACGCCTGTTTACCGAGCGGCATATCGCCATCTGCACCCCCCAACTTTTGGCGGACTTGCGCGAAGGAGAGGCAATCGACCTTTCCCGCTTCACCTTCCTGCATGTGCTGGCCTCGGCCGATCAGCGCTATCTCACCTGGCAGCGCTGGCTGGACGCGGCTGGCCTGACGGAAACCGATACGCAGGGCGGACTGGAATTCGATCTTCTCGACCTCGTCATCGAAGCTGCATGCAATGGACTGGGCGTTGCAGTGGCGGACCGATCCATGGTGGCACCCTTGATGCAAACGGGTGCCCTCACCCAGGTTCTGGACGTCGAAGTAGAGGGGCATGAGTCCTATTGGCTTGTGACTCGAACCGGCAGGACTCAATCACCGCATGTCGAATCGTTCAAACGCTGGCTGCGGCAGGAGATTACCGGAGGCTCAATGCCACCGCTCAGACAGGTAAGCGCCTGAAACATTCCTTTTTGGAATGTCCATCCCGACAATAAGTCGCTTGCGAAGCAGGAAGACGGCCTTCCTACTTGGGGCGAACTGTCTACTGTCGGAGTGCCCATCATGTCCCCTTTCCAGAACTTCATCGCCGGCTCCTTTCGCGAGACCGGATCCCGCCAGACCATCGAGGTGAAGAACCCGGCCAAAGGTGAGGTCTTCGCTTCGGTGACGGCCGCGACGGAAGCCGATGTGATCGAAGCCGTTGAGGCGGCCGCTGTTGCCCAGAAGCCCTGGGGGCGTCTGCCCGCCATCGAACGCGGCAATGCATTGCGCAGGCTCGCCGACGCTGTCGAGCGCCATCAGCAGAAAATCGGCGCGGCCCTGGCATTGGAATCCGGCAAGAGCCTCGAGGATGCCGTGGCCGAAACCGGTTATGGCGTTGAACTAATGCGCTACCATGCCGAATGGGCACGCCGCGTCGAGGGTGAGGTGATCGAGAGCGATACGCCGGACGAAACCTTGATGCTGAAGCGGGCACCGATCGGCGTCGTCGCCTGCCTGATACCCTTCAACTTCCCGATCTATACGCTCGTCCGCAAGATCGCACCGGCCCTGATCACCGGCAATGCCGTGGTCGTGCGCCCCAGCAACAACACCCCGACCTCGGCCGTCGTCTTTGCCGAAGCGATCAAGGAAGCGGATCTCCCTGCGGGTCTCGTCAGCATCATGGCCATGAGCCACGAGGTGGCCCAGGTGATGTCGACCCGACGCGAGGTCGGCATGATCACGCTGACCGGAAGCGTGGCTGCCGGCCAGGTGGTTCTCGACTATTGCAAGGCAAACATCGCCAAGCCCTCGCTGGAACTCGGCGGCAAGACACCCGTCATCGTCGAGCCGGACGCCGATCTCGATATGGTAACGAAGAGCGTGCTTGCTGCAAAGACCGCCCATTGCGGCCAGGTCTGCACCTCCGTCGAGCGGCTTTACGTGCATGCCTCCGTGCATGGCACGCTTCTCGCCAAGCTAAAGGACGCTTTCGAGCGCCGCCACTATGGCGACCGGGCCGAGGACGCGACACGCATGGGACCGCTTGCAACAGCCGCCGCGCGGCTGCGCGTCCATCACATGGTCGAACGAGCCAAGGCTGACGGTGCCGTCATCGAAACGGGCGGCTTCCTGCCCGCAGGCGATGGTTACTTCTATCCGCCGACCCTGCTCTCCGATTGCCGGCAGGACATGGAGATTGTCCAGGAAGAGGTCTTCGGCCCCGTTCTCGCCGTCATCCCCTACACCGATTTCGATGATGCATTGGCCATGGCGAGCGACCACCAGTTCGGCCTCGCCTCCGTCGTCTTCACCGAGAACTACCGCAAGGTGATGAAGGCGGCGAACGAGATCGAGGCGGGCGAGCTCTACATCAACCGCTTCCCGGCCGATCCCTACCAGGGCTACCATGCCGGCTGGAAGCGCTCCGGCCTCGGCGGCGATGACGGCAAGCACGGCATGCTGGAATTCACCCAGACCCGCCTCGTCATCCTGAAACACTGACCGCCGATTAGCCGGCTCAAGAATTCTTAATCGGGGGCATCCATGAAAGTCGCTTCGCTCAAGACACACGTTGTCGCAACGCCCGCACCGCATATCGGCGGCATGTACTGGATCTTCGTCGAGCTGGAGACGGCCTGCGGGATCAAGGGTGTGGGTGAAATCTATTCGACCGCCTTTCACCCCTCTGGCATCGCCGTCCTCGTCGAAGACGTCTTCACCCGTTATCTTGAGGGTCATGATCCGCATCAGATCGAGCGCTTCTGGCGCGCCGCCTATTCGAGCGGCTTTACCCAGCGACCGGATCCGACCATGGTCGGGATCATCTCCGGCCTCGAAATCGCCTGCTGGGACATTATCGGCAAGGCTGCGGGACGGCCGGTGGCCGACCTGCTCGGCGGCCCGGTCCATGACAAGCTGCGCGCCTATACCTATCTCTATCCGAAGAATTCAGCCGGGGAATACGACTACAACGATCCCGATCTCGCCGCCGAAGAGGCGATCCGCATGGTCGAGGCCGGCTTTACCGGGCTGAAATTCGATCCGGCCGGCCCCTACACCAATTATTCCGGCCACCAGCTGTCGCTGCCGGTCATGGATCGCTGCGAGGAATTTTGCCGCAAGATCCGCGATGCCATCGGCAATCGCGCTGACATCCTCTTCGGCACCCACGGCCAGATGGTACCCTCCTCGGCGATCCGTCTCGCCAAGCGTCTCGAAAAGTATGATCCGCTCTGGTTCGAGGAACCCGTTCCGCCCGGCCAGGAAGCGGCCATGGCGGAAGTCGCCCGCGCCACCTCGATCCCCGTCTCGACGGGCGAGCGCCTGACGACGAAATACGAATTCCAGAGAGTATTGCAGCTTGGCTCTGCCTCCATCCTGCAGATGAATGTCGCTCGCGTCGGTGGGCTTCTGGAGGCGAAGAAGATCGCCGGGATGGCCGAAACCTTTTATGCGCAGATCGCGCCGCATCTCTACAACGGCCCGGTCGGGGCAGCCGCCTCGATCCAGCTTGCGGCCACCTGCCCGAACTTCCTCATCCACGAGGCGATCATGGATTTTGGCGGTTTCCACGCCGAGGTACTGAAGACAAAGCTCGGCTTCGACGACGGCTATCTCATTCCGTCGCGCGAGCCGGGCCTCGGCATCGAGCTGAACCACGAGGTCATCGCTAAGCACACGCCCTATACCGGCGAACGGCTGCATCTGCAGATGGCAGCGGACCATGCCGACGTGAAAGACTTCATGCCGGCTAAGGGCTGAGGTAGCACCATGATCTTCGATTTCATCGTGGTCGGTGCGGGCTCGGCAGGCTGCATCGTGGCCAGCCGCTTGAGCGAAAGCGGCCGTCATACCGTGCTGCTGATCGAGGCCGGCGGCGAGGACAAGTCCTTCTGGTTCAAGATCCCGGTCGGCTATGCCAAGAGCTACTACAATCCGAAGGTCAACTGGATGTACCGCACCGAGCCCGAGCCCAATCTCGGCGGGCGGCGGATCTACGCTCCGCGCGGCAAGGTGCAGGGCGGTTCAGGCTCGATCAATGCCATGGTCTTCGTGCGCGGCGCGCGTCAGGATTTCGACGACTGGCGTGACTCAGGGAATCCCGGTTGGGGCTTCGACGACGTGCTGCCCTACTTCCGCAAGCTGGAGACCCATGCCCGTGGCGAGAGCCCCTGGCATGGCGCGAACGGCCCGATCCATGTGACCCCGATGCGCGGATCAACCCATCCGGTCAGTGACGCCTTCCTCGACGCATGCGACGAGCTCGGTATACCGCTAAACGAGGATTTCAACGGTCAGACGATCGAGGGCGCCGGCGTCTACGACGTCAATACGAGGCGCGGCCAGCGATCGCATTCGAGCGTGGAGTATCTGCGACCGGCGCTCAAGCGAGCCAACCTGACGATCGAGCGCGAGGCCCATGCAAGACGTCTGCTGGTCGACACGGACGGCAGGGTGTCGGGCATCGAGGTCATGCAGCATGGCCGGGTGAGAAACTTCAGCGCCCGACGCGAGGTGATCCTGGCCGCCGGGGCCGTCGACACGCCCAAGCTGATGCAGCTTTCGGGCTTCGGCGATGGGGCAACTCTTTTTGCCCAAGGTATCGAGACGCGCAAGCATTTGCCCGCCGTCGGCAAGAACCTGCAGGATCACCTCTGCGCCAGCTTCTACTACCGCTCGAAAAAACCGACATTAAACGGCGATTTTGCCAGCCTCATCGGCCAGGCGCGCTTCGGCCTGACGTGGCTGATGAAACGCAGCGGCCCCTTTGCGATGAGCGTCAACCAAGCCGGCGGCTTCTTCCGGGGATCACCGGAAGAGACAAGGCCAAACATTCAGGTCTACTTCAACCCGCTGTCCTATCGGATCCCGGACAGTCCCAAAGCCCGGCTGACACCGGAGCCATATCCAGGCTTCCTCATCGCTTTCAACGCCTGCCGACCGACAAGCAAGGGAACCGTGACCATCGCGTCACCCGATGCCGCAGACGCCCCCTTGATCCGCCCGAACTATCTGTCGACGGAACGGGACATCGACGAGGTACTGCAGGGGAGCCGCCTCATGCGCCGGATCGCGGATGCGCGAGCGCTGTCGGATTGGGTGGAGGAGGAGGTATCACCTTCGAAGACGGTCGACACCGACGCCAAGCTGCTCGACTACTTCAGGCTCAACAGCGGCTCGATCTATCACCTCTGCGGAACCTGCACGATGGGGACAGATCCGCGCGAGACAGTAGTGGATGCCCGGCTTCGTGTTCATGGCGTCCCGGGGCTTCGGATCGTCGATGCCTCAATCTTTCCGAACGTCACGGCGGGCAACATCAACGCCCCGACGATGATGGTCGCAGAAAAGGGTGCGGCCATGATCCTGGAAGACGCCGCTTCTGCCTGACATCAGCACATGAAAAAAGCCGAACCCAAGGGCCCGGCTTCAATTCCTAGGTCGTGACTAGCCGATCAGGCAGCGACGAGAACGCCGTTCAGGTTGGTGAGTTCGGCGAGATACTGCTCGAGCTTGGTGCGGTGCTCGTGATGCTCGACACCTTCCAGCTCCTTGCGGGCTTCGTCGATGCGCTTCGTAAGCGTATCCGGTGAGATCTCCGCAAGCGGAACAGCGGATTCTGCGAGCAACGTGCAGCCGGTCGGCAGGACGTCGGCAAAACCACCGAAGACCACATACTTGGACACCTGACCGGAAGCGAGCTTCACGGTTACCACACCCGGCTTGATGGTCGTCATGGTCGGCGCATGATTGGCCATGACGGTCATTTCGCCTTCCGTTGCCGGAATCACGACTTCGCTAACCTGTTCGGAGAGCAGAAGACGCTCGGGCGAAACGAGCTCAAAGTTGAAATTGTCGGCCATGGTCGTTCACTTCTCTGATGAAGGATGGAGCGGCACGCGAGGGTTCCCGCGTGCCGGCAGTCCCGATACTTAGGCAGCCTCAGCAGCCAGGCGCTTGGCCTTCTCGATGGCTTCCTCGATGGAGCCAACCATGTAGAAGGCAGCTTCCGGCAGGTGGTCGTAGTCGCCGTTGACCAGGCCCTTGAAGCCCTTAATCGTGTCTTCGAGTGCCACCAGCTTGCCCGGCGAACCAGTGAAGATTTCAGCAACGAAGAACGGCTGCGACAGGAAGCGCTCGATCTTACGAGCGCGGGCAACGGTCTGCTTGTCGTCTTCCGACAGTTCGTCCATGCCGAGGATCGCGATGATGTCCTGAAGTGCCTTGTAGCGCTGAAGCGTCGACTGAACCTTACGAGCGACTTCGTAGTGCTCTTCGCCGATGATCATCGGGTCGAGCATGCGCGAGGTCGAGTCAAGCGGGTCAACAGCCGGGTAGATACCCTTTTCAGCGATCGAGCGCGACAGAACGGTCGTTGCGTCCAGGTGGGCGAAAGAAGTTGCCGGAGCCGGGTCGGTCAAGTCGTCGGCGGGAACGTAGATGGCCTGAACCGAGGTGATCGAGCCCTTGGTCGTGGTGGTGATGCGTTCCTGCATCTGACCCATGTCGGTGGCAAGCGTCGGCTGATAACCAACGGCCGAGGGGATACGGCCGAGCAGAGCCGACACTTCCGAACCAGCCTGTGTGAAGCGGAAGATGTTGTCGACGAAGAACAGAACGTCCTGGCCCTTGTCACGGAAGTCTTCAGCGATCGTCAGACCGGTCAGAGCGACGCGAGCGCGCGCACCCGGCGGCTCGTTCATCTGGCCGTATACGAGAGCAGCCTTGGAGCCTTCGCCACCGCCGTGCTTGTTGACGCCAGATTCGATCATTTCGTGGTAAAGGTCGTTGCCTTCGCGAGTACGCTCACCCACGCCAGCGAAGACCGAGTAACCACCATGCGCCTTGGCGACGTTGTTGATCAGTTCCATGATCAGAACGGTCTTGCCAACGCCGGCGCCGCCGAACAGGCCGATCTTGCCGCCCTTGGCGTAAGGCGCCAGCAGGTCGACGACCTTGATACCGGTGACGAGGATCTGCGATTCCGTCGACTGCTCAACGTATTCAGGCGCTTCCTGGTGGATGGCGCGGCGGCCTTCGGTCACCAGCGGACCAGCTTCGTCAACCGGCTCGCCGATGACGTTCATGATGCGGCCGAGCGTTTCCGGGCCGACTGGAACGGTGATCGGAGCGCCGGTGTCGGTAACCGACTGGCCGCGAACGAGACCTTCGGTCGAGTCCATAGCGATCGTGCGGACCTGATTTTCGCCGAGGTGCTGCGCGACTTCGAGAACGAGGCGGTTGCCGCCGTTGTCGGTTTCCAGCGCGTTCAGGATCGGGGGCAGTTCGCCTTCGAACGAAACGTCGACGACGGCGCCGATGACCTGCGTGACCTTGCCGAGAGCGCCGGCTGCGGACTTCACCGCCTTAGACTTGGGGGTAGCTGCCTTAGCCATGTATCTTACCCTCTTTCCTTAACCTCAGAGCGCTTCCGCGCCCGAAATGATTTCAATGAGTTCCTTGGTGATCTGCGCCTGACGCTGGCGGTTGTATGAAAGCGTCAGCTTATTGATCATCTCACCGGCATTGCGTGTCGCGTTGTCCATGGCGCTCATCTTGGCGCCCATTTCACCCGCGACGTTTTCGAGCAGGGCCCGGAAAATCTGAACCGAGATGTTGCGCGGGATGAGATCCTCAAGGATCCCAGCCGCATCCGGCTCATATTCGTAGAGAGCCGATGCGCCACCCTGCGGAGCAGCCTCGGCCGGGGCGGCCGGGATGATCTGCTGGGCGGTCGGGATCTGGCTGATCACCGACTTGAACTCGGAGTAGAACAGCGTGCAGACATCGAATTCGCCGCGATCGAACATGCCGATGACCTTGCGACCGATGGCATCTGCGTTGGTGAAGCCGACTCGCTTCACTTCGCGCAGATCCGTCCGTTCGACGATCAGGCCGGCGAACTCGCGGCGCAGGCTGTCGTAGCCCTTCTTGCCGACGCAGAAAATCTTGACCGTCTTGCCCTGGGCCAGGAGCTTGCGCGCGTGGTCACGGGCGAAACGGGCGATCGACGAGTTGAAACCACCGCACAGACCACGTTCGGCAGTGCAGACGACGAGCAGATGCACGTCGTCCTTGCCGGTGCCTGTCATCAGGCGGGGTGCGCTGTCGTCCGAACCCACCGCTTGCGCAATGTTGGCCAGGACGACACCCATGCGCTGCGAGTACGGGCGAGCAGCCTCGGCCGCTTCCTGCGCACGACGCAGCTTCGCCGCGGCGACCATTTTCATCGCCTTGGTGATCTTCTGCGTCGCCTTGACGGAGGCGATCCGGTTTTTCAGATCCTTTAGTGAAGGCATCCGTTATCCGTCCTTGGCTTGAGCCTGAATTAGGCGAAGTTCTTCGCGAAGTTATCGAGGGCGGCCTTGAGCTTGCCCTTGGTGTCATCGCTGATCGCCTTGTCGGTGCGGATCGCGTCCAGGATCGCCTTGCCTTCCGAGTGGAGGTAGGAGAGGAAGCTCTGCTCGAACTTGCCGACCTGGTTGACCGGGATCTTGTCGAGGTAACCGTTGACACCGGCAAAGATCACAGCGACCTGCTCTTCCGTCTTCAGCGGCGAGAACTGCGGCTGCTTCAGGAGTTCCGTCAGGCGGGCACCACGGTTCAGCAGGCGCTGGGTGGCAGCGTCAAGGTCCGAACCGAACTGGGCGAAGGCGGCCATTTCGCGATACTGGGCGAGTTCACCCTTGATCGAGCCGGCAACCTGCTTCATCGCCTTGATCTGAGCGGCAGAACCAACGCGCGAAACCGACAGACCGACGTTAACGGCCGGACGAATGCCCTGGTAGAACAGGTCGGTTTCAAGGAAGATCTGACCGTCGGTGATCGAGATCACGTTGGTCGGAATGAAGGCCGAAACGTCGTTACCCTGGGTTTCGATAACCGGCAGAGCGGTCAGCGAGCCGGCACCGGCCGCGTCGCCCATCTTGGCAGCGCGCTCGAGCAGACGGGAGTGGAGATAGAAAACGTCGCCCGGGTAAGCTTCGCGGCCCGGAGGACGACGCAGCAGGAGCGACATCTGACGGTAAGCGACAGCCTGCTTCGACAGGTCGTCATAAGCGATCAGGGCGTGCTGGCCGTTGTCGCGGAAGTATTCGCCCATGGCGCAACCGGCGAACGGCGCGAGATACTGCATCGGAGCCGGGTCCGAAGCGGTGGCGGCGATAATGATCGAATACTGGAGAGCGCCACGCTCTTCGAGGATCTTGACGAACTGGGCAACGGTCGACCGCTTCTGGCCGACAGCGACGTAGACGCAGTAAAGCTTGTCGTTGTCGGGGCCATTGTCGTGGATCGGCTTCTGGTTCAGGAAGGTGTCCAGAATGATGGCAGTCTTGCCGGTCTGACGGTCACCGATAACCAGCTCGCGCTGACCACGACCAACCGGGATGAGGGCGTCGATGGCCTTGAGGCCGGTCGACATCGGCTCATGAACCGACTTGCGCGGGATGATGCCCGGAGCCTTTACGTCGACGCGCGAACGGCGAGTCGCGTTGATCGGGCCCTTGCCGTCGATCGGGTTGCCGAGCGCGTCAACGACGCGGCCGAGCAGTTCCGGACCAACCGGAACGTCGACGATGGCGCCGGTCCGCTTGACGATGTCGCCTTCCTTGATGCCACGGTCAGCACCGAAGATAACCACACCGACATTGTCGGCTTCGAGGTTGAGCGCCATACCGCGGACGCCGCCCGGGAACTCGACCATTTCGCCGGCCTGAACGTTATCGAGGCCGTAGACGCGGGCGATACCGTCACCGACGGACAGAACCTGGCCAACTTCAGAGACTTCCGCCTCTTTGCCGAAGTTCTTGATTTGATCTTTAAGAATTGCGGAAATTTCCGCGGCGCGGATATCCATCAGCCAACCTCTTTCAGTGCAAGCTTAAGGGTGGAAAGTTTGGTGCGAAGGGACGTGTCGATCTGGCGGGAGCCGATCTTGACGATCAGGCCGCCGAGCAGGGACGGATCGACCGTGACGGAGATCGAAACTTCCTTGCCGGTAACGCCCTTCAGCGCCGCTTTCAGTTCGGTTTCCTGCTCGGCCGAAAGGGCATGAGCAGACGTGACGTCAGCCGTCATCTCACCCTTGTGACGGGCGAGGATCTGGCGATAGGCAGCCACCATGCCGGGAACGGCAAACAGGCGACGATTGCTTGCGACGACCTTCAGGAAGTTCAACACCAGCGCGCTGAACCCGGCTTTTTCGCCGATAGCACTGATGGCCTTAACCTGGTCTTCGGCCGTGAAGACGGGCGACTGTACCAGGCGCTTCAGATCGTCACTTTCGTCGATCATCGCCTGGAAGCGGTTGAGATCGGCGGCGACGGCGTCAAGCACGCCGGCTTCGAGCGCAAGCTCGAAAAGCGACGAAGCGTAACGCTCCGCCACGCCTGAAATCACTTGGGATGCGTCTGCCACGGGCAAAAAATTCCCTGATCTTGATCCAGAGCGCCGGACACCTCGATTGAGGCCTCTCAAGCACCTGATATCGTTTTGTTTTTCCCCAAAAACACAAGCATGTTGCACTTGCGTTTTCCGAATTTCGCGGTTCGTCTAGCATAGCAGGTCTAGACTCGCAACACGCGTATTAACGGTTTGATCCTTGAGAGCAAGGCCTAGGAGCTTTTTTTGTCCGAAACTGCGTCAAATTGACGAGATATCGGCTGAGCCCGTTCGAAAAGCGAAGATCAAGTCAGACCAAAGACATAGGCAAGAGTAAGGGAAGCGATCACCGCCTGCACAACCAGGACGAGAAGGTTGCGCCAGGTGCTGCCTTGGTCGGACATGATGGACAGGACCCGAGCAAAGGCGGAGAGAGCGACGGCAGCGCCAAAGGCCAGATAGACCGTCGGCTGGGCAAGCAGCAGAGCGGTTCCGGCAAAGCCGACGATCAAGCCGCCGATGGATCGCGCGGCTCCGAGCCCTTCTGGGCGGCCTTCTGCCGGTACAAGGGCGAGCGCTTTCAGGGTGAGACCGGGAGCAAACAAGATAAAGCACCCGATGATCGCTGCGGCAGAAGCCGAAAGAAAGGCGAGCTGCTCGCCGAGTTCGATGGGAAAGTAGAATTCCATGGATCAACCCGCGATGAAGGAAACCGCGCGGCTTATGGCATGAAATGCAGGGTCGCGGTATGGGCTCGTCAACCTATTTCACAGGCGCAGCGCCGGAGATTTCGAGTGAACGCCTCAAAGGAAGCTCTGCGGATCGACATCCACCTGCACCTGGATCGACCGTCGTTCCTTCGGCCCCCGCTCGAGCATGCTGCGCACGAAGGCCTGCATGTCGCTGTTTCTGCGTCCATGGACGAGCAGTCGGAAGCGATGGCGACCACGGATGAGCGCCAGCGGCGCTTCGGCTGGACCGAGGATCATGATGCCGCTTTCATGGGGTGCCGCCTGACGCAGCCCGCGCGCATGCCCTTCCGCCTCGGCGCGGCTGTCGGCGGAGACGATGATCGAGACGAGGCGACCGAAGGGCGGCAGTTGCGCCCGCTCGCGCTCCAGAATTTCGCGCTCATAAAAGGCGGCGGCATCGCCTGAGATGATCGCCCGCATGACGGGATGCTGAGGCTGGAACGTCTGCAACAGACCAAGGCTCTTGCGCCCGGTACGCCCCGCGCGGCCCGTCACCTGGGAAAGCAACTGAAAGGTTCGCTCGGCAGCGCGCGGATCCCCATTCGACAGGCCGATATCCGCATCGATGATACCAACCAGCGTCATCAGCGGGAAGTTATGGCCCTTGGCGACGAGCTGCGTCCCGATGACGATGTCGGCCTCGCCATTGGCGATCGCCTCGAGTTCGAGCCGCAATCGCTTGACCCCGCCGATATCCGACGAAAGCACCAGCGTGCGGGCATCGGGAAAGTGTTTCTCGACCTCTTCGGCAATGCGTTCCACACCGGGGCCGCAAGCGACCAGATGGTCAAGCGTCCCGCATTCCGGGCAGGAATTCGGCGTCGGCTCGTGATAGCCGCATTGGTGGCACTGAATCTGACCGCGAAAACGATGCTCGACAAGCCAGCTCGAGCATTGCGGGCACTGGAAGCGATGGCCGCAGACCCGGCAGAGGGTGAGCGGCGCGTAACCCCGTCGGTTGAGGAAGAGCAGCGCCTGCTCTCCCCGCTCTACGGCCTTGCCGACGGAGCGCAACAGGATCGGCGACAGAAAGCCGCCCCGTTCGGGCGGCGCGCGCCGCATGTCGATGAGGTGCAGGTCCGGCATCGCCGCATCGGCAAAACGCGTCGGCAGATGGATGCGGGTATAGCGACCGGCGATGCAGTTGACCTGGCTCTCGACGGAGGGGGTCGCCGAGACGAGCACGACCGGGAAGCCCGCGATGCGGGCCCGCACGACCGCCATATCCCGCGCGTTATAAAAGACCCGGTCTTCCTGCTTGAAGGCCGGGTCATGCTCTTCGTCGACAATGATCAGGCCGAGATTTTCGAAGGGCAGGAAGAGTGCCGAGCGTGCGCCGGCGACAACCCGGATCTCGCCGGTCGCGACCTGGCGCCAGACCTTTTCACGGGTGCGCGTCGCAAGGTCCGAATGCCATTCGCCGGGCTTGGAGCCGAAACGATCCTGGAAGCGTTCGAGGAAATTGGCTGTCAGCGCGATTTCCGGCAGCAGGATCAGCACCTGCTTGCCTTGTTTCAGCGTCTCGGCAATCGCCTCGAAATAAACCTCCGTCTTGCCCGAGCCCGTCACGCCATCGATCAGCGAGACGTGAAAGCCGCCTTTACTCAGGCTCTGAAGGATCTCCTCCGCCGCCTCCTTTTGCGGGCCGGCGAGCCGGCTTTCGGCATAGTCAGGGTCTGGAGCCGCGACCAGCGGCGGCGGCGGCAGGAAGACCTGCTCGAATACGCCCTGTTTAACGAGACCGTCGATAACGCTGGTCGAGACGCCGCCGGCATGGGCAAGGCCGCTCTTGGTCCAGGAAAGACCGTCCGATGCCATTTCCAGCACCTTCTGCCGCGCCGGCGTCAGCCGTTCCGGCTGGTAGCCGGCATAGCGCAGGCCCTCGATCATCGGCTCCGGATCGAAGGCCGCCGGTGCCCGAAGCGCCATGCGCGCCACATAGCCGGGCGGGGAAAGCGTGTAGGCAGCCACCCAGTCCAGGAAAGTGCGCATGCCCTTGTCGAGCGGCGGGCAATCGAAGACCTTGGTGATCTCCCGGAGCTTCTTCGGATCAACTGATGTGTCCTCGCCGCCATCCCAGACGACGCCGATGACCTGGCGCGGCCCAAGCGGCACCTGCACGATCGCGCCTGGCTCGATGGTGAGACCATCGGGCACCGCGTAGCTGTAGGCCGTTGGCGCAGGCATGGGAACGACCACCGGCACCACCTTGCGGCGCGGTGTGTCGAACAGCTCCCCGAACAGGCTTTTCGAATCGTCCTTCATCGGGCTGCAACTTGCCCCCGGAAGAACAGAAAGAAAACAGGCTTTATGTGACGGGCGAGATCAGCGGAAGCTGCGGTCGGGATCGGCAGGCAGCCCGTGGACGGTGAAGTCTTCCAGCGCCTTGGTCACCTCGTAGGGGTCGCCGTCAAGAGCCTCGACCGGAATCAGATTCCCGACGGTGAAATCGAAACGACCGCCGCGCTTGTTCAGAAGCTCGTAGAAAACGGTCATGTCGCGCAGCTCGGTCGACCAGCGGGCGAACCAGTAGAACAGGCCCGAATTGCGGGCCTTCATGTTCACCGGCAGGATCGGCATATTGTATTTGCGCGCGAGCGAGATGGCCGATGTCTTCCAGGGCCGCTCGTTGAGCTTGCCCTCATCCCAATAGGCGATGCGGCCTGAGGGAAAAAGCACCGTCGCCCTGCCCTCTTCCACCGCCCGCGTGGTGAGTTTCAACGTTTCGCGTGCCTTGAGCTTCGACTTGTGCTCCTCGCGCCACTCGACCGGAATGATAATTTCCGCAAGCCGCGGATTGACCCTTACGGCATCGCGGTTGGCGAAGAAGGTCATGTCGGGACGGCGATCTTTCAGCAGGTCATACATTGCGACCCCGTCGGCAATACCGGTCGGATGATTGCTGACGAGGATGAAGCCGCCGGATGCCGGGATGCGATCAGCGTGCCGGACCTGGATATCGAGGCCAAGTGCCGCGCTCAAATAGTCGAACACCTGCGGACCTGGGAGGTTTGCGACATCATTGGCGAACTGGATCGCCTTGTCGTAGCGGAGAACGCTATAGAGAAAGGGACGCATTGCCGGCCAGAGCGGATGCTCGACGAGCCTTTGCCCGCGCTCTGCGATCAGGGTGTCTACGATATGTCCGGGGCGCCCGTGAGACAGGAGCGACAAAGTGTCGGCGACACTCGACAATGCGGAAGCTTGGGAGCGGCGCATCAGCATATACCTCGCCAGAATTCCTGATGCGTTCTGGCAGCGATTTGTGATCCGTTCATGACAGTCCCGATATTCGTGCTTCGTTAACCCTCCCGCGCCATCGTGAGCCGGGTGGCCAACACTCAAAAACGCAAAAGGCGCGCAATTGATCCCGGCAGACGAAAAACTTCTCGGCGAACGTGCTGCATGGCTGGAAAGCCTGGGCGCAGAGCGCCGCCTGTCAGCCAACACGCTCGACGCCTATGAACGCGACACGCGCCAATTTCTGAAATTCCTGTCTGCCCATCTCGGCGGCACCGTGAAGATCGACGACATCAAGGCGCTGCGCCCGGCCGACCTGCGCGGTTTCCTTGCCCATCGCCGCAAGGAAGGGGACGGCGCCCGGTCCCTCGGCCGCCACCTCGCCGGCCTGCGCTCGTTCCTTCGCCATCTGGAGCGCAAGGGGCTGGTGAACGCAGCGGGTGCGAGTGCGATTCGCTCTCCGAAGCAGCCGAAATCCCTCCCCAAGCCGCTGAGTGGGCGCCAGGCCTTGGCCGTCGTCGCGGTCGATACGCAGATGAACGAGGAGCCCTGGATTGCGGCACGCGACGCGGCCGTGCTTTCGCTTCTCTACGGCTGCGGTCTTCGCATCTCGGAGGCACTAGGGCTGACACCCGACGTCTTCCAAGGCCGGCCGACCAGCCTGCGGATCACCGGCAAGGGTGGCAAGACGCGGCTGGTGCCCCTGCTTCCCGTCGTCACGGAAGCGGTGGAAACCTACTACAAGCTCTGCCCCTATCATCTCGAAGCCGGCGCACCGCTTTTCCGAGGCGCGCGGGGCGGCCCGCTTCAGCCGGCGATCATTCAGCGTGAAATGCAGAAGCTGCGGTCGGCTCTCGGTCTGCCGGATTCGGCCACACCTCATGCTCTTCGCCACTCCTTCGCGACCCATCTACTCGGCAGCGGTGGCGACTTGAGGACGATCCAGGAACTCCTTGGCCATGCAAGCCTCTCGACCACGCAGATCTATACCGGCGTCGACAGTGCAAGGCTTCTGGACATCTACGATCGCGCCCACCCCCGCGCCTGATGCGTGCAACCAGACCTGCGTTAACCAAGATCGTTAATCGAACATGAGGGCGATCACTCCTATTGTCCGCAACGTCTGACAGGAGATGACATGAACGCGCACCGCCTTTTCGCTCTGCGGCCGAGCCTGCCGCGCCTTTCGCTGTCCGAGATCGGTCTCTGGATCACAGGCGCACTGCCTCTTATGGTTTTCGCCCTCCTGCTTGCTGCACTGTTGGCGGTCGCTCCCGCCCGTGCCTCCGACGTCGCTTGCCATGGCGAAAACCTGCTTCTCGCCATGGAGACGGAACAACCGGATGAGCTCGCGAAGATCCGGGCCGAGGCGGCCAAGGTTCCAAACGGCCAGGGCATTTTCTGGAAGATTGAAAAGGACGGGCTGAAACCATCCTACCTGCTCGGCACCATGCATGTCACCGACCCCCGCGTTCTCACCATGCCTCAAGGCGCCAGCGAGGCGGCCGCCGCCGCTGATATCGTGGTGATCGAATCGGACGAGATTCTCGACGAGAAGAAGGCCGCGGCCTCGCTTCTCATGCATCCCGAACTGACCATGTTTACCGATGGCAAGTCGGTGAAGGACCATCTTGACGCTGAAGAACTCCAGCGACTGGAAGCCGGGCTGAAAGAGCGTGGCCTGGCGCTTGGCGCCGTTGCCAAGATGAAGCCCTGGATCCTGGCAAGCTTCGTGGCGCTCCCGGCCTGTGAACTCTCCCGCAAGGCGGCCGGCGCCTCCTTCCTGGACAAGAAGATCGCCGAAGATGCCGTCGCCGCGAATAAGCCGGTGGCCGGCCTTGAAACGCTGGTCGAGCAATTGGAAGCCATGGCTGACCTGCCCGTCGATTTCCATTTCAAGGCACTGATTGAAACGATCGAACTCGGCGACAAGATGGAAGACGTCATCGAAACGATGACCGAACTTTACCTCGCCGGTGACATCGGCATGACCATGCCCTTACTGAAGGTTGTCGCTCCCACGGCAGCCGGCGAAGACGAAAGCGCCTATGCCGCCTTCGAGACCCGCATCGTGCGGGATCGGAACCTTGTCATGGCCGAGGGCAGCAAGCAGCATCTGGAAAAGGGCAATGCTTTCATCGCCGTAGGCGCCCTTCATCTGCCGGGCGAGGAAGGTCTCGTCGAACTGATCCGCAGCCAGGGTTATGTCGTCACGCGGATCGACGGCTGAGACCTCTTGAGGCGGCAAAACGCTTCAAAAATGTTTTCACGATCATCCTGTGAAACGGCGTGATGACGAGGATGTAGATCCGGCCGAAGAGATTGTGGCGCTGAACGAGGGTCGTCAGCGACACATGCTGATGTCCGGTGCCCTCCGGCTCGACTGCAACGATGATCCGGAAATCGAGATGTTTGTCGTTGAAGCCGAGCAGCACATGTTCGCCGTCATGGGCAATGACCGGAAAGCCACCGATCCGGTCCTGGCCCGTCAGTTCTAGCTCAGCTGATTTCAATCCGAAAAAACCGACGATCAGGTTCCGGATCTTGAGGAGAGCCCCTACCCACTTCGGGGCCCGACCCATCAAATCCCGGGCGACCTCCATCGGATCGAGATCCGATCCATCGAGCCGAACGCCGTAGCTGTCCGCCCAGTCAGCTTTGGGGAGGTCGGGATGCGGCAACGCTACCTGTTGCTCGACAACGACACCCATCCTGCACCCCCATCTTCGCTCACCCCCGAGTCATGCGCGCGGCGACCGGCGTCTTCCAGTAGAACTGGTGTACCAGAAGCGCGAGGATATGCACCGCGATCAAAAGCCACATCAGGCTCTTCAACGGACCGCCATGCACGAAGCCCGCGGTTTCATTGCCGAAGTAGTAGGCGCCGATGCCACTGAGCGGGATGAGGAAGAAGAGGGCATAGAAGGTTCCATGCGCAAGCTTGGCAGCGAGTTGCAGAAGTGGTGGCTCCTCGGCCGGCGCCGGCGGCGCGCTACGGATCAGCCTTAAAGCGAGGCGTAAAAGCCCGAGACAGAGTACGGCGATACCCACATAGGCATGGATATTCGCGAAGGTCAGATCATCGGCAGAGGGCACTTCACCGCGTTCATAGGCTTCGGCGACCTCTTCCATCGCATCCGAGAAGATGAGGTTGAACAAGATGAGCAGGGCCATCAGCCAATGCAGGGCCTTCTGCGGGATCGAATAGGAGGTGGGAGCAGCGGCAGCCATGGGTCTTTGCCTTTTCGTGCGGTTCGAAGGGAGAGATCGCGACCACATGATAAAGGCCGCCGCTTGAGGCACAAGCGACGGCCTTCAACCTTACCGAAATATAATAATTGACCTATGTCAGGTCGGGCCGCCTCACATATGCAGCGGCTTGAAGAAGGTCGCGAGTGCGGCTTCCTTCACGGCTTCCGACATGGTCGGATGCGCGTGGCAGGTGCGGCCGAGATCTTCCGAGGAACCGCCGAATTCCATCAGCACGGCGGCTTCGTGGATCATTTCGCCTGCGCCGAGACCGATAATGTGCACGCCGAGAACGCGGTCGGTGTCCTTGTCGGCGAGAACCTTGACGAAGCCATCAGAGGCGAGCATGGCGCGGGCGCGGCCGTTCGCCGTGAACGGGAACTTGCCAACCTTGTAGGCAACACCCGAAGCCTTGAGCTCTTCCTCAGTCTTGCCGACAGAGGCGACTTCCGGCTGGGTGTAGACGACGCCGGGGATGACGTCGTAGTTCACATGACCATGCTGGCCGGCGAGAATTTCGGCGAGTGCCACGCCTTCATCTTCTGCCTTATGGGCGAGCATCGGACCCTTCACCACGTCGCCAATGGCATAGATGCCGGCAACATTGGTGCGGTAGTGGCCGTCGATCTCAACGCGACCACGATTATCAAGCGCAACGCCGGCTTCTTCGAGGCCGAGGCCTGCGGTGTATGGCTTGCGGCCGGTCGCGACGAGAACGACATCGGCGTCGAGCGTCTGGGCTTCGCCACCCTTGACTGGCTCGAAGGTGACCTTGGCACCGTCGCCCGACTTCTCGACGCCGGTGACCTTGGCGCCGAGGTTGAACTCGATTCCCTGCTTGGCGAGAATGCGCTGGAACTGCTTGGACACTTCGCCGTCCATGCCGCCGAGGATCGTGTCGAGATATTCGACAACGGTGACCTTGGCGCCGAGGCGCGACCAGACCGAGCCGAGCTCGAGACCGATGACGCCGCCACCGACGACGATCATCTTCGCCGGGACCTTTTCGAGCGCGATACCGCCGGTCGAGGATACGATGACCTTTTCGTCGATCTCGACGGCAACGCCTGGGATGCCGGCAACGTCGGAGCCGGTTGCGATGACGATGTTCTTGGTTTCGAGAACCTGGACTTCACCCTTGTCGTTGGTGACTTCGACCTTGCCGGCGCCGAGGATCTTGCCCGTGCCCTGGATGCCGTCAATCTTGTTCTTCTTGAACAGGAAGGAGACGCCCTCGACGTTCGACTTCACGGTCGCATCCTTGTGCGACATCATCTTGGAAAGGTTCAGCGTCGGTGCGCCGACCTCCACGCCAAGATCGGCCATGCCATGGGCCGCATGATGGAAGACTTCCGACGCGTGCAGCAGAGCCTTGGATGGAATGCAGCCGATGTTGAGGCAGGTGCCGCCATAGGTGGCGCGCTTCTCGACCACGGCAACCTTCATGCCGAGCTGGGCAGCCTTGATGGCGCAGACATAGCCGCCGGGGCCGGAGCCGATAACGATGACATCATAAGACATGGGAAGCTTCCTTCGTTTTCGACGGTTACCGACCGCCGCTGACATTCAAGATGGCACCCGTCACATAGGATGCCTGAGGCGAGAGGAGGTAAAGAACGCTGTCGGCCACTTCATCGGCCGTTCCGGGCCTTTGCATCGGAACGATGGGCGCCAGATCGCGCGCCCTGTCCGGCAATCCGCCGGATGCGTGAATTTCGGTGTCGATGATGCCAGGTCTGATGGCATTGACCCGGATGCCCTCGGTCGCGACCTCGCGGGACAAGCCCACAGTAAAGGTATCGACCGCAGCCTTGGCGGCGGCATAATCGACATACTGACCGGGACTGCCGATCACGGCGGCCATCGACGAGATGTTGACGATCACGCCCCCCTGCCCGCCATGTTTCGTCGACATTCGCTTCACCGCCTCCGTGGCGCAGCGAATCTTGCCGATCACATTGATGGCAAAGATTCGGTCGAGCCGCGCCCGGTCGAATTCATCGACCCGCGCCGTGACATCGACCACACCGGCATTATTGACGAGGCCATGGAGCGGTCCGAGACGATCGACAGCGGCAAAGATGGCGGCGACACCGTCTTCCGTGCCCGTATCGCCCTGGACCACCTCGGCACTCGCACCAAAAGCCCTGCAGTCGGCCGCAACCGCCTCAGCCGCAATTGAGTTCGAGTGATAATTGACCAGCAGATCATAACCCTGCGCTGCCGCCTTGCGGCAGACGGCTGCGCCGATGCCGCGGCTACCGCCCGTGACGAGGAGAAGGGGACGGTTGGTCATGAGGCGCATCCCTTGAATTCGAAAACATCCCAAGGCGCGCTTTCCATCGTCTTGCCAACGGCAGACGACAGGATCGCAGGGCCAAAGCCGGGGAGCAGAATTGCATCCGGTGCGTCGGCGCCTTCCGGCGGAAGCAAGTCCACGTGACCCGTCGTCTCGTCGATCCCATAGACGATGCCCTTCCAGACGGTGCAGGCAGCGATCGTTTCACCCGTCACGTCGCCCTCGGGGCAATTGTTCATGAGCATGCCGACAGGACGTTCGATCTCCGGATCGAACATCACATGGCCATCGAGCTTGAACGCGCCGATCTCGGTGCTGAACCCGTGGGAAACCGGCGTGTTCTCTCCGCTGGCAGCGGCAAAGACCAGCTCGACGCCCGTCTCGGCTTCGCGGTAGGTGGCTTTTTCAATATGGCAATCAGCGGCCAGAGCCGCGTCAGACAGCGCGAGCGCGACAAGAAGGACGGTTGCTCCTGACGACGCGCCCATGCCTCACCTCAAAACGCCAGCGCGAGGAACATCAGGCCGAGGCCAGCCATGGCGGCGAGCCAGACGAGCGAGCGGATATAGGGAATGCCCGCCAGATAGAGCGGGTAGTACACGATGCGCCCAACAAACCAGACGACCGCGCCGATCAGGCCGAGACCGGAGGTCTCGCCCGTGAACAGAAGCCCTGCCGCAAGCGCGACGAAGGCCGGATAGGTTTCGCGGAAGTTCGAGGACGCCCGCGCGGCGCGGCCGGCAAGCTTGCTCTCCGGCTCTTTGCCTTCATCACGAGGGCCGGCATTCCACTCCGTGCCCAGCTCCCTGGTAGCAAGCATGCCCTGCAGGAGGACGTGCGCGACCAGCAGGACCACGCTCCAGGCAAGGAGCAGGACCAGCGGAGAGGCGGAAGCGGATACCGGCTCCATCTTGGACTTTCCTTAGAGGTCGAGAACCAGACGTTCCGGATCCTCGAGGCTTTCCTTGACGCGAACGAGGAAGGTGACGGCTTCCTTGCCGTCGACGATGCGGTGATCGTAGGAGAGCGCGAGATACATCATCGGACGGATGACGATCTGGCCGCCGACGACAACAGGACGCTCCTGGATCTTGTGCATGCCGAGGATACCCGACTGCGGAGCATTCAGGATCGGCGAGGACATCAGCGAGCCGTAGACGCCGCCGTTCGAGATGGTGAATGTACCGCCCTGCATGTCGGCCATCGACAGCTGACCGTCACGGGCAGCCTTACCGAGGCGACCGATTTCCTTCTCGATTTCGGCGATCGACATCTGGTCGGCATCGCGCACGACGGGCACGACGAGGCCCTTGTCCGTGCCGACGGCAACGCCGACATGGCAGTAGTTCTTGTAGATGATGTCGGTGCCGTCGATTTCGGCGTTGACGGCCGGCAGTTCCTTGAGCGCGTGGGTCACGGCCTTGGTGAAGAAGCCCATGAAGCCGAGCTTCACGCCGTGCTTCTTCTCGAAGAGGTCCTTGTAACTGGTTGCGCAGGTCCATGACCGGCTTCATGTCCACCTCGTTGAAGGTGGTGAGCATGGCGGCGGTGTTCTGCGCGTCCTTCAGGCGCCGCGCGATGGTCTGGCGCAGGCGCGTCATCTTCACGCGCTCCTCGCGGGAGGCATCATCGCCGGACGATGCCGGACGCGGAGCAGCCGGGGCTGCGGCCGGCGCCGGAGCGGAGCTGCCCTTGGCGATGGCGGCGAGCACGTCACCCTTCAGCACCTGACCACGCTTGCCGGAACCATCGACATCGGCGGTCGCGATATTGTTGTCGGCGGCGAGCTTGGCGGCAGCCGGAGCAGCCGGCATGGCGGAAGAAGCGGTCGGAGCAGCAGCGGTCGGAGCCGGGGCAGCGGCAGGTGCGGGGGCTGCAGCCGGAGCCGGGGCAGCAGCACCGGCGGAACCGGCAGCGCCTTCAGCGATCTGGCCGAGCAGCGCGCCGAGACCGACGGTCTCGCCGTTCTGGGCGACGATTTCGGTCAGCACGCCCGAGGCGGGAGCCGGGACTTCGACGGTCACCTTGTCGGTTTCCAGTTCGACGATCGGTTCGTCGGCCTTCACGGTGTCGCCGACCTTCTTGAACCAGGTGCCGACAGTGGCTTCGCTGACGGATTTGCCGAGGGTCGGGTACGCGGATTTCAGTGGCCATGATCTCAATTCCGTTGGTCAGAGAACGTTACGGTCTGCGAGGAGAAGACTGGCGGATCAACCGCCGAGAGCGTCCTCAAGGAAGGCTTCGAGCTGGGCGAGGTGCTTCGACATCAGGCCAGTTGCCGGCGAGGCAGCGAGCCGGGCGGCCGGTGTAGCGCACGCGCTGGTACTTGGCGTCGATATGGGCGAGCACCCATTCCAGATAGGGATCGATGAACGACCAGGAGCCCATGTTCTTCGGCTCTTCCTGGCACCAGACCATCTCCGCATTGCGGAAGCGCGACAGCTCGTTGATGAGCGCCTTGGCCGGGAACGGGTAGAGCTGTTCGATACGCAGCAGGTAGATATCGTCAATGCCACGCTTTTCGCGCTCTTCGTAGCAGATCATAATAGACCTTGCCAGTGCACATGACGACGCGACGGATCTTCGCATCCTTCTGACCAGCTTGATCGCTGGCCGTCCTTGATGACCTCTGGCATCGTCCCACAACAGGCGGTGGAACGAGCTTTCGCCGGCCATTTCGGCAAGGCTCGACGTTGCGCGCTTGTGGCGCAGCAAGCGACTTCGGCGTCATCATGATCAGCGGCTTGCGGAAGTCACGCTTCATCTGACGGCGCAGGATGTGGAAGTAGTTCGCCGGGGTCGTGACGTTGGCGACCTGCATGTTGTCTTCGGCGCACATCTGGCAGCCAGCGCTCGAGGCGGGCCGAGGAGTGTTCCGGACCCTGACCTTCATAGCCGTGCGGCAGAAGGCAGACGAGGCCCGACATGCGCAGCCACTTGCGTTCACCGCGACGAGATGAACTGGTCGAAGACGACCTGCGCACCGTTGGCGAAGTCACCGAACTGGGCTTCCCAGAGCGTCAGCGCATTCGGACTCGGCGAGCGAGTAGCCGTATTCGAAGCCGAGAACGGCCTCTTCGGACAGCATCGAGTTGATGACTTCGTAACGCGCCTGGTTCGGGGCGAGATTGGCGAGCGGGATATAGCGTTCTTCGCTGTCGCTGATCGTAAAGGACCGAATGACGCTGCGAGAACGGTACCGCGTTCGCAATCCTGGCCGGACAGACGGATCTTGTGGCCTTCAACGGCAAGCGAACCGAAGGCGAGAGCTTCGCCCATGGCCCAGTCGATGCCTTCGCCGGTCTCGATCATCTGCGCACGGTTGTCCATGAAACGCTGGATTGTGCGATGCGCCTTGAAGCCTTCCGGAATGGTCGACAGCTTGCGGCCGATCTCCTTGAGCTGCTTCATTGGCACGGCGGTCTTGCCGCGACGCTGTTCATCTGCATTGTCGGCGGTCCTCAGACCCGACCATGCACCATCAAGCCAGTCAGCCTTGTTCGGCTTGTAGCTCTGACCGGCCTCGAATTCCTGCTCGAGATGAGCGCGCCAGTCGGCCTTCATCTTCTCGAGTTCGCCTTCCGAGATCAGGCCTTCCGCGATCAGGCGTTCTCCATAGAGCTGGACAACCGTCTTGTGCGCGCGGATTTCCTTGTACATCTTTGGCTGGGTGAAGCTCGGTTCGTCGCCTTCGTTATGACCGAAGCGGCGATAGCAGAACATATCGACGACGACAGGCTTGTGGAACTTCATCCGGTATTCGGTGGCAACCTTGGCCGCATAGACGACGGCTTCCGGATCGTCACCGTTGACGTGGAAGATCGGCGCTTCGATCATCTTGGCGACGTCGGACGGATAAGGCGACGAGCGCGAGAAGGCCGGATTGGTGGTGAAACCGATCTGGTTGTTGATGATGAAGTGCATGCGTGCCGGCAACGCGGTGACCGCGCAGGCCGGAGAGACCGAGAATTTCCGCAACAACGCCTTGGCCGGCAAAGGCCGCATCACCGTGCAGAAGCAGGGGCAGAACCTTGGCGCGCTCCTTGAGCGGGATGACATCGCCTTCCCATACCTTGGCAAGCTGGTCCTGCTTGGCACGGGCCTTGCCCATGACGACCGGATTGACAATTTCGAGGTGCGACGGGTTTGCCGTCAGCGACAGGTGCACCTTGTTGCCGTCGAACTCGCGGTCCGAGGAAGCGCCGAGGTGGTACTTCACGTCACCAGAGCCTTCGACTTCGTCGGGCTTGAACGAACCGCCCTTGAACTCGTGGAAGATGGCGCGATGCGGCTTGCCCATGACCTGGGACAGAACGTTCAGGCGGCCGCGATGGGCCATGCCGAACACGATCTCTTCCATGCCTTCCTGGCCGCCACGCTTGATGATCTGTTCGAGCGCCGGGATCAGCGATTTACCACCGTCGAGGCCAAAGCGCTTGGTGCCCTTGTACTTGACGTCGATGAACTGCTCGAAGCCTTCGGCCTCGATGAGCTTCTGAAGGATCGCCTTCTTGCCGTTCGGCGTAAATTCGACACCCTTGCCGGGGCCTTCGATGCGCTCCTGGATCCAGGCTTTTTCTTCCGGATTGGAGATGTGCATGAATTCGACGCCGAGCGTCGAGCAATAGGTGCGCTGCAGGATGTCAAGCATCTGCGGGATCGTGGCGTATTCCAGGCCCAGCACGTTGTCGATGAAGATCTTGCGGCTGTAATCGGCCTCGGTGAAGCCATAGGACGTCGGTGACAATTCGTTATAGTCCTCGACCGGGGCGGCAAGGCCCAGCGGGTCGAGCTTGGCATGCAGGTGGCCGCGCATGCGATAGGCGCGGATCATCATGATGGCGCGGACGGAGTCACGCGTTGCCTGCAGCACTTCGGCTTCCGAAACCGGCTTGCCGGTGGAAGCTGCTGTCGCTTCTGCCTTGGCCTGAACCTTCTTTTCGATGGCCTTTTCGACCACGCCCCAGTTACCGTCGAGCGCATTGACGAGATCACCGCCTTCGGCGATCGGCCAGTTCTTGCGCTTCCAGGAGGCGCCGGAGGCCGCCTTCTTCACGTCACCCGGATTGTCGGCGAGGGCCTTGAAGAAGGCCTGCCACTCGTCGGAGACCGAGGAGGGGTCTTCCTGATAGCGTGCGTAAAGCTGTTCGATATAGGCCGCATTCGATCCGTCGAGGAAGGACGTGATCAGAAACTGCTCGTTGGCTTCTTGCCTACCCATGGTGCTTCGCGAGCGTCTCGGCTCGCCTCCCGACTTGAATTGATGACCGGATGCCCGGCCTGCCGCTCACGACCGCAAAAGCGAATCGTCTCAAATATGCGAAGTCCAGGCGAAGGATTGGAGGCCCAACCCTTCGCCTGGCTTGATTTTCGTCAGGTCTCAGCCCTTGAGGACTTCAACCAGGGTCTTGCCCAGACGTGCCGGCGAAGGCGAAACCTTGATGCCGGCCGCTTCCATGGCAGCGATCTTCGATTCGGCGTCGCCCTTGCCACCGGAAACGACAGCACCGGCGTGGCCCATCGTGCGGCCCTTCGGAGCGGTACGACCGGCGATGAAGCCGGCCATCGGCTTCTTGCGGCCCTTCTTGGCTTCGTCGATGAGGAACTGAGCCGCATCTTCTTCAGCCGAGCCGCCGATTTCGCCGATCATGATGATCGAGGTCGTGGCCGGATCGGCCAGGAACATCTCGAGCACGTCGATAAATTCGGTACCCTTGACCGGGTCACCACCGATACCGACGGCGGTCGTCTGGCCGAGGCCTTCGTTCGAAGTCTGGAACACCGCTTCATAGGTCAGAGTTCCCGAACGCGAGACGATACCGACCGAACCCTTGCGGAAGATCGAGCCCGGCATGATGCCGATCTTGCACTCTTCCGGTGTCAGGATGCCCGGGCAGTTGGGGCCGAGCAGACGCGACTTGGACTTGTCGAGCTTGGCCTTGACCCGCACCATGTCCATGACCGGGATACCCTCGGTGATGCAGGTGATGAACGGGATCTCGGCGTCGATCGCCTCGATGATGGCGTCGGCTGCACCTGCCGGCGGAACGTAGATCACGGATGCATCTGCACCGGTCTTTTCCTTGGCTTCGGCGACGGTCGCGAAGATCGGCAGGGTTTCACCCTTGGAGCCGGTCCAGTTTTCGCCACCCTTCTTCGGATGGATACCGCCGACCATCTGCGTGCCGTAATAGGCGAGCGCCTGTTCGGTGTGGAAGGTACCGGTCTTGCCGGTCAGGCCCTGCACGAGGACCTTGGTGTTCTTGTTTACAAGAATAGACATCAGTTAGGTCCCTTGAGATTAGCCGTTGATCGCCGCGACGATCTTCTTGGCGGCGTCGTCCAGATCGTCGGCTGCGGTAATCGCGAGGCCGGATTCGTTCAGGAGCTTCTTGCCAAGTTCGACATTGGTGCCTTCGAGGCGAACGACGAGCGGAACCTTCAGGCCGACTTCCTTCACGGCGGCAATGACGCCTTCCGCGATGACGTCGCACTTCATGATGCCGCCGAAGATGTTGACGAGGATGCCCTCGACCTTCGGGTCAGCGGTGATGATCTTGAAGGCAGCCGCGACCTTCTCCTTGCCGGCGCCACCGCCGACGTCACAGAAGTTTGCCGGCTCCTTGCCGTAGAGCTTGATGATGTCCATCGTCGCCATTGCGAGACCGGCACCGTTGACCATGCAGCCAATGTTGCCATCGAGGGCGACATAGGCGAGGTCCCACTTCGAAGCTTCAATTTCCTTCGAGTCTTCTTCTGTTTCGTCGCGCAGCGCGACGAACGTCGTCGTGGCGGAACAGAGCGTTGCCATCGAACGAGACCTTGGCGTCGAGAACGCGCAGATGGTCATTCTTCATGACGATCAGCGGGTTGATCTCGAGCAGTGCCATGTCCTTTTCAGAGAAGGCCTTGTAGAGGATCGGGAAGAGCGACTTTGCGTCTTCTGCTGCGGCACCGGAAAGCTCCAGGGCAGCCGAGATCTTGGCAACGTCGGCATCGGTAACGCCGGTTTCCGGGTTGATTGCGATCGTGTGGATCTTCTCGGGCGTGTCATGCGCAACGGCTTCGATGTCCATGCCGCCTTCCGTCGAGACGACGAAGGCAACCTGGCCGACCGAGCGGTCGACGAGCAGCGAGCAATAGAGTTCGCGGGCGATGTCGGCACCGTCTTCAATGTAGAGACGGTTGACCTGCTTGCCGGCGTCGCCGGTCTGGGCCGTCACCAGCGTGTTGCCAAACATTTCCTTGGCATGCGCCTTGGCTTCGTCAATCGAGAAAGCGAGGCGAACGCCGCCCTTGGCTTCCGGCGGCAGTTCCTTGAACTTGCCCTTGCCGCGACCGCCAGCATGGATCTGGCTCTTGACCACGTAGAGCGGGCCCGGCAGCTGCTTTGCAGCGGCTTCGGCTTCTTCTGCGGAGAAGATCGCCACACCTTCGGCGACCGGTGCACCAAAGCTCTTCAGAAGAGCCTTGGCCTGGTATTCATGAATGTTCATTGTCGTGTCCCTGTTCTGGGTTGCCCGATAGAGGGGCTAAGGCAATTACTTGAGAGCCGGAGCGATGTTGATGCAGGCTTCGCAGAGGCCGGCAACGGCGCCGACAGACTTCTGGAAGGCTTCCTCCTCGGCCTTGTTCAGGTCGATCTCGATGACGCGTTCAACACCGCCTTCGCCGATGACGACGGGAACGCCGACATACATGTCCTTCACACCGTACTGGCCGGTGAGGTAGGCGGCGCAGGGCAGAACGCGCTTCTTGTCCTTGAGGTAGGACTTCGGCCATTTCGATGGCGGAAGCAGCAGGTGCGTAGTACGCCGAGCCGGTCTTCAAGAGGCCGACGATCTCGGCGCCGCCATCACGGGTGCGCTGGATGATTTCTTCCAGACGCTCCTTGGTGACCCAGCCCATCTTGACGAGGTCAGTCAGCGGGATGCCGCCAACGGTTGAGTAGCGAGCAAGCGGCACCATGGTGTCGCCGTGGCCGCCGAGAACGAAGGCTGTGACGTCCTGGACGGAAACGTTGAATTCTTCAGACAGGAAGTGGCGGAAACGACCGGAGTCGAGAACGCCGGCCATGCCAACGACCTTGTTGGTCGGCAAACCCGAGAACTTCTGCAGCGCCCAGACCATCGCGTCGAGCGGATTGGTGATGCAGATGACGAAAGCGTTCGGGGCATACTTCTTGATGCCGGCGCCGACCTGTTCCATGACCTTGAGGTTGATACCGAGCAGGTCGTCGCGGCTCATGCCCGGCTTGCGGGCAACACCGGCAGTCACGATGCAGACATCGGCGCCCTCGATCGCAGCGTAGTCGCTCGCGCCGGAAAGCTTGGCATTGAAGCCTTCGACCGGACCGGACTGGGCAATGTCCAAACCCTTCCCCTGCGGGATGCCGTCAGCGATGTCGAACAGGACGATGTCGCCCAGTTCCTTCAGACTGGCGAGATGCGCCAGCGTTCCACCAATCATTCCAGAACCGATAAGAGCGATCTTCTTGCGCGCCATTGTAGACTTCCTTTTGGATCCGCGACCAAGGCCGAGGGCGAGTGTTAGCCTGCCCCCTGTGGACAAACCGCATAGCTCCAAAGGGTCTAAACCGCAAACGATAATTTTCGGTGTATCAATTTCAATCGGTTAGAACATAAAATTCTTACGTAAACGTAAGATATTATGTCACCGACCCGTCATGATTTTGTCGTTTTGACTGATGGAGCATGAGATAATCTTCGCTGCGCATCTCGAAAAGACGGGAAACTGTCCGATCGAATTCGAAGCCTTCGGTGCCCTTCTTTTCCGTCAGCAATGCTTCCGGCATCGCTTCGGCAGAGGCGAAAAGACGCACGCTGGCGTCGTAGAGCGCATCGATCAGGATGATGAAGCGTTTCGTCTCATTGCGCTTCTCGGGGCCGAGATGCGGATATTCTCGACGAAAACCACATCGAACCGCTTGGCGATCGCCAGATAGTCGGATGCGCCGAGCGGGCGCTCGCAGAGATCGCCGAAGCTGAACCGGGCAGCACGGCCAGCCGCACGCGGGATCTCGATCGTTCGCCCCTTCATCTCGATCGTCACCGCAGCCTCGGGCGCGTCTTCGGTTACCCGCTTCCAGGCAATGTCCATCATCTTCGGCGCGTCATCGAGGGGTGCAATGTAAACCGGCAGGCTCTCCATCTTTTCAAGCCGGTAGTCGGTCGGAGAATCGAGCGTCGAAACATCGACATTCTTTTTCAGCAGATCGACGAATGGCAGGAACAGTCCACGGTTCAGCCCATCCCGATAGAGGTTGTCAGGCTCGACATTCGACGTTGCCACCAGCGTGCAACCCCGCGCAAAAAGCTCGGTGAAAAGTCGTGCGAGGATCATCGCATCGGCGATGTCAGTCACCGTGAATTCGTCGAAGCAAAGAAGCTGCGCCTCTTCGCGAAGCGCTTCGGCGACCGGCGGGACGGGATCGGCCTGCTTTGTCTCGCCGGCCTTCAGCTTCTGGCGATGGGCGTGGATGCGCGAATGCACATCGGCCATGAACTCGTGGAAATGGGCCCGACGCTTTTTCTCGATCGGCGCAAGCCGGAAGAACAGGTCCATGAGCATGGTCTTGCCGCGACCGACGCTGCCATGGATGTACAAACCCTTGATCGGGATCTCTGGTTTGCGTGCCCGGGCGAACATCCAGCCCAGCGCACTTTTTTTGGCAGCCGGCTTGCGCGCCTTCAGTTCCGTCAGAATCCGGTCGAGCTTTTCTGCAACGCCGAACTGATAGCGGTCGGGCTGAAGAGTTCCCGCCTCCGTCATCGCGCGCAACTGCTCGACGACGCTCAAGCCGTAGTCAGGAACTGGCTGCATGAGAAGATGTCCCGGCGGGAGGGTGGCCCTGACCGGGCCACCGCAGGAATGAGAGAAGGATCAGCGGCTCAGGCTGACCGGCTGGCCAGACGCGGTGCTGCCATCGAACCGGGCATCGGCCGTCTTGTAGAGGCTGCCGATTGTATTGCCATTCCGATCTTTGAGAACGACCTGCTTGCCGCCGGCCACTTCCCAGGAACCCATCGTCGTCAGTTCGCCGGCGCAGCCACGGGTGCCACCACGCGAGCCGCTGCCAAGGTTCGTGAGCGTCAGGAACATGTCGCAGCTTGAGCCAGCGCTCTGGACGCGCCAGTTGCCCACCATCGACTCCTTGGTGACGTCAAGTGCGGTAGCCGGCGCACCGGCAGCGCCAACTGCAGCAGCGGTATTCGTCGCGGGGGCGGCGGGGAACTGGTTCGGATCCGTAGCGCCAGGCGGCGGGAGCTGGCCGGACTGAACCGAGGGAACCGGCTGGGCCTGCAGCGGAGGCAGTGCGCTGTTGGCAGCATTCATGTTGCTGTAGGATGTACGCTGGCACCCCGCGAGCGCCAGAAGGATGGCTGCTCCGGTGACTGCATGGCTGAATTTCATCATTATACTCCCGCTCTCGCGACCTGCGTCGCAACCTGCCGTACAACTGGGTTTTAAATATGTTACGTGAATATGGTTAATCAAGTTCCATATCGCGTGGGATCGATAGCCGGCACTATATGGATAAATTAAGGCCGCCCGAAACAGTTCCCGGGCGGCCTCTCATTCTTTTGACAATGTGGATCAGGCGCGACGCTCGACCATCATCTTCTTGATTTCCGCGATCGCCTTGGCCGGGTTTAGACCCTTCGGGCAGGCCTGCGCGCAGTTCATGATCGTGTGGCAGCGATACAGGCGGAAGGGATCCTCGAGATTATCGAGGCGCTCGCCGGTCGCTTCGTCGCGGCTATCGATCAGCCAGCGATAGGCCTGCAGCAGCACGGCCGGACCGAGATAACGGTCACCGTTCCACCAGTAGCTGGGACAGGAGGTCGAGCAGCAGGCGCAGAGAATGCACTCGTAGAGACCGTCGAGCTTCTGGCGATCTTCGTGGCTCTGCTTCCATTCCTTGGCCGGAGGCGGCGACACCGTCTGCAGCCAGGGCTCGATCGAACGATGCTGGGCATAGAAGTTCGAGAGATCTGGCACCAAATCCTTGACCACAGGCATATGCGGCAGCGGATAGACCTTAACGGTCCCGTTCACCTCATCCATGCCCTTGGTGCAGGCAAGCGTGTTCGTGCCATCGATGTTCATCGCGCACGAGCCGCAGATGCCTTCACGACAGGAACGGCGCAGCGTCAAAGTCGGGTCAATATTATTCTTGATGTACAGAAGGCCATCGAGAACCATCGGGCCGCAATCGTCGACATCGATGTAGTAGGTATCGATGCGCGGATTGGCGCCGTCATCCGGGTTCCAGCGATAGACCCGGTATTCGCGCACGTTCTTGGCGCCGGCCGGCTTCGGCCAGACCTTGCCTTCGGTGACCTGGGAATTCTTGGGGAGAGCGAGTTCTACCATGATGAGTTCCTCAAATCAGTAGACGCGAGCCTTGGGCGCGATCTTCTGGGGATCGATGCCTTCAGCGATGAGCTCGGTATGAACAGGACGGTAGTCGAGCTTGACGTCGCCCGCTTCCGAAACCCAGGCCAGCGTATGCTTGCGCCAGTTTTCGTCGTCGCGACCGCCAAACGGACCGGAGGTGTAGTCTTCGCGCGCATGCGAACCACGGCTCTCCTTGCGGGCCTCGGCGCCATAGACCGTGGTGATCGCATTGGCCATAAGGTTGTGCAGCTCGAGGGTCTCGACAAGATCCGAGTTCCAGATCATCGAACGGTCCGTGACCTTGACGTCCGGAAGCTCCTTCCAGATCGCCGACAGGCGCTGGCAGCCGCTTTCAAGCGATTCCTGCGTGCGGAAGACGGCCGCGTCTTCCTGCATGGCGCGCTGCATCTTGTCGCGCAGCACGGCGGTCGGGGTCTGGCCCGAAGCGTGGCGCGTGTTGTCGAAGCGGTCCATGATCTTGTCGCAGGCAGCGACATTGAGCGCCGGGATCGGCGACGCGCGATCAATGACCTCAGCCGCCCGGATTGCAGCGGCGCGACCGAAGACGACGAGGTCGATCAGCGAATTGGAGCCGAGACGGTTTGCGCCGTGAACCGATGCGCAACCGGCTTCACCAACGGCCATCAGGCCGGGGATGATGCGTTCCGGATTGCTGGAGTCGGCGTTCAGCACTTCGCCCCAATAGTTCGTCGGAATGCCGCCCATGTTGTAGTGAACGGTCGGCAGAACCGGGATCGGTTCGCGGGTCACGTCAACGCCGGCGAAGATCTTTGCCGATTCCGAGATGCCAGGCAGGCGCTCGTGCAGGACCGCCGGATCGAGGTGGTCGAGATGCAGGAAAATGTGATCCTTGTTCTTGCCGACGCCGCGGCCTTCACGGATTTCCATCGTCATGCAGCGCGAGACGACGTCACGCGAGGCAAGGTCCTTGGCAGACGGAGCGTAACGCTCCATGAAGCGCTCGCCTTCGGAGTTGACGAGATAACCGCCTTCGCCGCGTGCGCCCTCGGTGATGAGACAGCCAGCGCCGTAGATGCCGGTCGGGTGGAACTGTACGAATTCCATGTCCTGCAGCGGAAGGCCCGCGCGGGCAATCATGCCGCCGCCGTCACCGGTGCAGGTGTGAGCGGACGTTGCGGAGAAGTAGGCACGGCCGTAGCCGCCGGTCGCCAGCACAACCATCTTGGCCGAGAAGCGGTGGATAGTGCCGTCGTCGAGGTTCCAGGCAACGACGCCGGTGCAGCGGCTGCCATCGTCAGACATGATCAGGTCGAGCGCGAAATACTCGATGAAGAATTCCGCATTGTTTCGCAGCGACTGGCCGTAGAGCGTGTGCAGGATGGCGTGACCGGTACGGTCGGCAGCAGCGCAGGTGCGCTGTACCGGCGGGCCTTCGCCGTAGTTCTGCATGTGACCGCCGAACGGGCGCTGATAGATCTTGCCTTCCTCGTTGCGCGAGAAGGGAACGCCGTAGTGCTCGAGCTCGTAGACCGCCTTCGGCGCTTCCATGGCGAGATACTGCATGGCATCGACGTCGCCGAGCCAGTCGGAACCCTTGACGGTGTCGTAAAGGTGCCACTGCCAACAATCGGGCGTCATGTTGTTGAGCGAAGCGGCAATACCGCCCTGGGCCGCAACCGTATGCGAACGGGTCGGGAAGACCTTGGTGATACAAGCCGTCTTGAAGCCCTGCTCGGCCATGCCAAGCGTCGCGCGCAGACCAGCGCCACCGGCACCGACGACCACGACATCGTAGGAATGGTCAACATAGGTATAGGCTTTGCCGGTCTGGGCGAAGTTGTGAATGGTTGCCATGTTGATTTACCCTACGAATGCGATCTTCAAGATGGCGAAAAGACAGAGGCCACCGATCAGAATTGCAAAGAACGTGTTCAGCATCAGAAGCAGGAGCTTGGCGATCTCCGCATGGACATAGTCCTCGATGATCACCTGCATGCCGAGCTTCATATGGATCAGAGCCGAAAGCACGACCAGACCCATGACGACGGCAACGAGCGGGTGCGACAATGCGCCAACGACTTCGGCGTAAGGCGCGCCGTTGTACATGACGAGAAAGCCGACGAAGAAGAGGATCAGCGGAATGTTCGAAACGGCCGTCAGACGCTGACGCCAGAAGTGCTCTGTGCCTTCCTTGGCCGAGCCGAGACCGCGGACTTTGCCGAGCGGAGTGCGCATATCCATGAAATGGTGCCTCAGGTGCGAATGATATAGGCAACGACCCAGACGAGGATCGTCAGGACGATGGACGCGATGATGTTCGCCTTGGCGAGCTTCGTCGAGAAATGCTTCTCGAAGCCATAACCGACATCCCACATCAGGTGGCGAAGTCCGCCCAGCATGTGGTGGATCAGTGCCCAGGTATAGCCGAACAGGATCAGGCGGCCAATGATGGTTCCCATGAACCAGTTGACCCACTCGAAGTAGTCAGCACCCGTCGAAGCGGCCACCAGCCACCACGCAACCAGAATCGTGCCGAAATAAAGCGCCGCACCGGTAATGCGGTGCAGGATCGACATGACCATGGTGGGAATAGGCTTGTAGATTTGCAGGTGCGGCGACAGGGGCCGGTTTTTAGTCACATTCGCCATCTAAACCTCGCGGCGTCTCGATGCGGTCCGAGAGTTCGGACATATTGTTTGCAATGCGTCATAACGTTTGTGGCATTGCATCAGGGGGACGTTTAATCCTCGAAATCCCGGACGACAAGCACATTCGCTTGACGATTTCAATTTAATCGATTCGCGTGAACAGACCTTTAGCGTCCATGCGAAGCGCATCGCTCTGTACGAAAAAAGCGTTGAGATGGATGACTTTAGCAACCAGTTGCGGCATGCTGCGTTAACGATTTGTTAACTGCGTTCCGGAGATTGCCGCATGCTAAAGTATGGTTCCGTTTTGACAGCTGCGGCCGTCGCGCTCATCTACACGGCCAATGTCGGCTTCGCCGGGGATCGGCATGACCGAGGCCATGGCCATTACAAATCGCAAGGCCAGGCGGTGATCGGCAGCAACGGTCTTCCCTCTGTCATCCCCGGCATCGGCACCTTCGTCGGCAGTGTCTCGGGTCTGCGCATCAAAGGCAACGGTGTATTCCTCGCAATCGACAGGGGCGTGAGGCCGCAAGTCATTGCCTACCGCGCGCCCAAGGCGAAAATCGTTGAAATTTCTGCCGAAAATCCGGATGAGGCCTGCTCATTCGAGGCCGGCGTCTGCGTCATCAGACCGAAGAACTAGAGAAATTTCCAGACAGTCGTCTTCTTGATCTCGCTGTCTTCCAGAACGCGCGTCACCGGCACTTCATAAGTTGCGAGCGGCTCAAGATGCTCAACCGGACGATAGCTGCGTCCGGGATCCCCGACCAGGACGAGACATCCATCCTTCGCTGTGGCGCCAAACCAGGCGACCAGCGCCTTCGCAAAGTCGCTTTCATAAAAGACATCGCCGGCAAGGATCACGTCGACATCAACGGATCGGCCGATCAGGTCGTCATTGGTGAAGTCGATGCTCACGCCGTTCAGAGCGGCATTCAGCCGCACCGCACATTTCGCCCAGGGATCGATATCCGCGGCCACCACCGCGGCGGCACCCGAAAGGGCCGCTGCAATCGCCACCATTCCCGAACCGCTGGCGAAATCGAGAACGCGTTTCCCTCGCACCGTTTCGGGATGATCGAGGATGTAACGCGCCAGCCCCTGGCCGCCCGCCCAGGCAAAGGCCCAGAACGGCGGCGGCAGACCGATCGCTTCCAGATCCTCCTCGGTTTTCATCCAGAGATCATGCACCTCGCTTGCGAGATGCAGACGGATCTCCGGCACATGCGGCGGCGACAGCACGCTGGTGTTTTCTAGGATGAAACGGTCGGGGTCTGTTTTCACGGATGGGTCAAACAGGCGGATTGTCGAGGCCGCCCATACGGCAGACCTCGAAATATTCGTCTTCGGTAACTGGCTGGACCGAGAGCCGCATGGAAGTGACAAGTGCCATCTTCGCGAGCTTTTCGTTCGCCTTGACGTCTTTCAGGCTGACCGGTTTGGGCATGTCGCAGACGGCGCGGATGTCGACGCAGTCCCAGCGTGCATCCCCTTCGGCGGTCGAATCCGGATGCGAGAGCGCACAGACTTCGACGATGCCCACGACTTCCAGGCCCTCGTTAGAGTGGTAGAAGAAGCCCTTGTCGCCGATTTTCATCGCCCGCATGTTGTTGCGCGCAAGATAATTGCGAACGCCGGTCCACTCTTCCCCGGCGTCACCCTTGGCCTTCTGCATTTCCCAGGACCACTTGAAGGGTTCTGATTTATAGAGCCAGAATGCCATGCCGTTCACGCCTCCGGATTGTTGAAGACCCAGTTATAGGGCTTGATCTCGACAGTCTCGAACAGGCCGGCCTTGGCATAGGGGTCTTGTGCTGCCAGCGCCTTGGCAGCGTCGATATCGTCGGCAGCAATCAGCAACATCGAACCGCAGGGCTTTCCATCGGAATCGAGGAACGGGCCGGCGATCTTCAAATGGCCGGCGGCATTCAGCCCGTTCAGCCATTCGACATGCGGCGGGCGCGTTTCCATCCGAAGGTTCAGGTGTCCAGGCTTGTCGGCGCAGATGACGGCAAACAGCATCTTGTCTCTCCTCAAGGGTCTCTTATTCGGTGGTGATCGGTCGCGACATCAGTTGGGTGATCGCGGTCGGGATGTCCAGCCTGCCATCGATGATCGCGGCAACAGCCTCAGTGATCGGCATCTCGATCTGGTGACCTTCGGCGAGACGGGCAGCGACCGCGGCCGCAAAGGCACCTTCGACGAGCGAACCATGCTGAGAGCCCATAGGTTCGCCACGGCCAAGCGCAATACCGAAGCGCAGGTTGCGGGACTGGTGGCTGGTCGCGGTCAGCACCAGGTCGCCAAGGCCTGACAAGCCCCGCACCGTATCCCCTCGCCCACCCATCGCATCGACCAGTCTAGACATCTCAGCGAGGCCACGGGCGATCAGCGCCGCACGCGCCGAATCCCCGAGCCCCATGCCCTCGACGATACCGCAGGCGATCGCCAGCACGTTCTTCAGTGCACCGCCGAGCTGCACGCCGACCCGGTCGTCCGAGGCATAGAGCCGGAACGTCTGGCCGGAAATCGCCTTGGCGAGATGTTCGGCAAGGGACAGATTCTCTGCAGCAACCGCCATGGCCGTCGGCAAGCCTTTGGCGATATCAGCCGCAAAGCCTGGACCGGAAAGCATGGCGATCGGATGGCCGGGAAGTGCTGCTTCCAGCACGTCGGTGAGCAGACGTGAGCTCTGCTTCTCGATGCCCTTGGCGCAGATGACGACGGGTGCACCCGGCTTCAGATGTGACCCAAAGGTTTCGGCAGCAGCGATCTGCGCCTGAGAGGGCATGGCGAAGAGCACGATGTCGGCGCCAGCGAGATCCTGCGGGCGGGAAGAGAAACTAAGCGTGTCGGGCAGACGGATACCGGGGAGTGCTGCCTCATGCATGCGACTGGCGGCGAGATCAGCCATGACCGAGGCATCGCGACCGACCAACAAGGCTTCCACCCTGCCTGCCTGTGCAATCACGGCGGCAAGCGCCGTCCCGAAGGCGCCTGCACCGATGACGGCGATACGTTGTATCTCGCTCATGCCTTGGCGCCCCGCTTTCCATAAGCGAGCAAGGCCTTGGCATCCTGGTCGAGCGGCCAGCGTGACCGAGGGGCGACGGCAAGATCGTCCGAGGGCATGCCAAGCGCCATGCGCTCAAGACCCGCCCAGGCGATCATCACGGCATTGTCGGTGCAAAGATGATGCGGCGGCGCGACGAAGCGGAAGCGATGCTCGGCGCAGAGCGCATCCAGCGTCTGGCGCACCTCTTTATTGGCAGCCACACCGCCAGCGACGACCAGGGCAGGCTCGGCGACATCCGGAAACGTCTCCTTGAACCGCTGGAGGCCACGGCCGATGCGATCCTTCAGCGTGCGCGAGATGGCATGCTGGAAGGAGGCGCAGATATCGGCAATGTCCTGATCGGTGACAGGCGCGATGCCTTCTGCCGCCTGACGGACGGCGGTCTTGAGCCCCGAGAAGGAGAAATCGAGGCGCGCCTCGCCGACCAGAGGCCGGGGAAAGGCAAACCGCTTGGGATCACCCTTGGCCGCAGCCCGCTCGACGGCGGGACCACCCGGATAGGGAAGACCAAGCAGTTTGGCCGTCTTGTCGAAGGCCTCGCCCAGCGCATCGTCGATCGTGGTGCCCCAGCGCTCGTATTCGCCCACACCCTTGACCAGAACCAATTGTGTGTGACCACCGGAAACAAGCAGCATCAGATAGGGAAAGGCAACGCCATCCGTCAGGCGGGCCGTCAGTGCATGGCCTTCGAGATGGTTCACTGCATAGAGCGGTTTACCCGTAGCCCGCGCGATCGCCTTGCCGGTCATCAACCCCACCAGCAAGCCACCGATCAGGCCGGGGCCAGACGTGGCCGCGATCGCATCCACCTCGGCGAGCGTGATGCCGGCCCGTGTCAGCGCTTCCTCGATCAACGTATCCAGCGCATCGGCATGGGCGCGGGCGGCAATCTCCGGCACTACGCCTCCATAGGCGCTGTGCTCGTCGAGCTGGCTCAAGACGACATCAGCCTCGGTGACGGCCGAGCCGTCAGAAAGCCGCGTGACGACGGCCGCGGCCGTCTCGTCACAGCTCGTTTCGATGCCGAGGATGCGCAGTTTGGATGTCATGGAACCTGTTCATTGATTGCGGTCGCCGAGAAACCGGTCTACGAAACCTGTCGGTAACAACGGACAAGTTCGGATGCAAACAAAACCTTTCCGCATCGGCACGCGGGGCAGCCCGCTCGCTCTCGCCCAGGCTTCGGAGACACGCGCCCGCCTCATGGTGGCTCACGGACTTCCGGAAGAGATGTTCGAGATCGTGGTACTCTCCACGAAGGGCGACCGGATCACTGACCGGGCCCTGTCGGAGATCGGCGGCAAGGGGCTCTTTACCGAAGAACTGGAAGAACAGCTGCTCTCGGGCGACCTCGATTTCGCCGTGCATTCGTCCAAGGACATGCCGACCAAGCTGCCGGAAGGGCTTTTCCTCTCCGCCTACCTGCCACGTGAGGATGTCCGTGATGCCGTCGTTGGCCGCACGGCTCCGACGCTGAAGGAGCTTCCGCAAGGAGCAACCGTTGGCTCGTCTTCGCTCCGACGACAGGCACTGATCCGTCGTATGCGCCCAGATATCAGCGTGATCACCTTCCGCGGCCTGGTGGACACCCGCCTGCGCAAGCTCGCCGACGGCGAAGTGGATGCGACGCTGCTCGCCTTTGCGGGCCTCAAACGGCTGGGCAAGCCGGAAATACCCACGGAACTGCTCGACCCGAACGAGTTTCCGCCGGCCCCGGCCCAAGGCGCGATTTGCATCGAAAGCCGCATCGGCGATGCAAGGGTCAACGACTTGCTCGAAGCGATCAATGACCACGATACCTTTGACGCTGTCAGCTGCGAACGCGCGTTCCTCGGCGCCCTCGATGGCTCCTGCCGCACGCCGATTGCAGGCCTTGCAACGGTGCAGGGCGACGCGATCCGCTTTGCCGGCATGATCCTGACGCCCGACGGCAGCCGCTGGCATGACGTTGAGATCGAGGGAAGCCGGACGGAGGCTGCCGTGCTCGGCGCAAGAGCCGGCGGTACGGTCCGCAGCGCGGCAGGCAGCGACTTTTTCGACAGCTGGAGTTAAGCCATGCGCGTTCTCGTGACGCGTCCGGAGCCGGCCTCGGCGAGAACCGCCGCCGAACTCGAACGCCGTGGTCATGAGGCCGTACTCCTGCCCCTGATGCAGGCAGTGCAACAACCCGAGGCACTCGCCTCCCCTCCCGCACCCGACACCGCTGCCCTTGCCGTGACCAGTGCCGAAGCGATGCGCGTGCTCGAAACAGTGCCGGGCGATACAAGAGCACCCTTCCAGGCGTTGCCCCTCTTCGCGGTCGGTCGCGCAACGGCCCGCGCGGCAAGAGAGGCGGGCTTCAGAGATGTTTCGGTTGCAGACGGTGACGGACACTCCCTCGCTGAACTGCTCATCGTGAACTCGGGCCAAAATCCGGGCGCCTCGATCATCTATCTGACCGGAACTCCTCGCTCTCCAGACTTCGAAGCCAAAATGCGGGAGGCGGGACGCAGCATGGACGTACGCGAATGTTACTTGATGGTGCCAAGTACCTATTCCGACGCGGCGGTCATCGAAAAGCTCACGCCCATGCCGGATGCAATTCTTGTCTACTCGTCAGAAACGGCAAGGCGTCTCGGGGACTTGCACGACCGTACGGGCGAATGGCTCGACTGGCCTCGGACACGTTTTCTGTGCCTCAGTGAGAAGATCGCACGTGCCCTGCCTGCAGATTTTCAGGCCAGAAGCCAATGGCCGATGGAACCTCGCGAGGATCTGCTCCTTCTTCTGCTTTGATGCAGTGCCGCGTGAAATGGAACCTCGGGCCTTCCCTTCGCCCTGAGGACTGACTAGGTTTAGTCACACGCGCGAAATGAAGAGGTTGCCATGGTTTCCGGAAAGCCACCCCGTCGATCGAAAGCCACCGATGATCCGGTGACGATAGATCTGACCGCACAGGAAACCAAGTCCGCTGCGGACTCCGGCAATGCCGAGTCCGATGCTGCGCCATCGGATGCCCCTGCCTCGTCTGCCGTCGCGGACGAGCCGAGCGCAAGTGCCCCGGCTTCGAACGACGCTGCGACTGAAGCTCCGGCAGATCCCTGGACACCCACGCCGGAGCCGACGGCCGAAACTACCCCAGCCGATGTCACGGACACACGTGAAGAAACGGCAGCAAAAAGCGACACGACCACCAGCCGGGAACCCACTCGCCAATCCCCGCCGACCTCGACCCTGGTTGCCTCCGGCATCTTCGGCGGCCTCGTGGCGCTCGCGCTGGCCGGCAGCATGCAATATGCCGGCATCGTTCCGGGTCTCGGACCGGAACAGACTGTCCAGGCACCAGCCATGGACACGGCAGAGCTTGACGCGTTGAAGGCCGAGGTCGCGCGCTTGGCGGCACAACCGGCAGTACCGGCTACCGACCCTGCACTTGCCGATCGCATTGCAGCACTTGAAACCAGTGTCGCCAATGCAGGCTCCGAGCCGACCGCCGATGCTGCCGCTGTCGAAGCGTTGAAGACACAGCTGGTCGCTGCTGAACAGGCGATCGAGTCTCTGCGTGCGGAAATCGCCAGCAACAAGCAGGCGCTCGACCAGAGCGCCACGCGACTTGATGAAGCCGAGCGCAAGCTGGACGAACCACGTAGCGACGTTGAAATGGCGCGCGCGATCGCCCTTTCCGGGTTGAAGACAGCCATCGATCGCGGTGGACCATTCCTGTCGGAACTTGACGCCCTGAAGAGCGTGTCACCAGAGGACCCTGCAGTTGCAGCCTTAACCCCCCTCGCGGGCAATGGCGTACCGTCACGTTCGGATCTGACGCGGCAGTTCAATCGGGTGGCGGAAGAGATCCTCGCCGCCATCCACCAGCCCGAACAAGGCGAAGGCTGGACCGATCGCCTGTTGGCGAGCGCCCGCTCGCTGGTCAAGGTGCGACCCGTCGGAAATGTCGAGGGCGACACGCCGGAAGCCATCGTTGCACGCGTCGAGAACAAGCTGCAGAACGGCGACCTCAAGGGTGCGGCTCTTGAGTGGGAGACCCTGCCTGAAGCAGGCAAGGCGGCCTCGTCGGAATTTGCGACTACGCTGAAGAACCGGATTGAGGCCGAGGAACGGGTATCTGCGGCCCTGTCTCAGACCGTGGCCGGAAATGGAGGCTGACGCATGACGACCATCCTCAAGATCCTCTTCTTCTTCGGCTTCATCTTGGCGCTTGGCTTCGGCTTCTCCTGGGTCGCAGATCGCCCCGGTGAGATCTCGCTGATTTGGGAAGGCCAGCAATACAACACAGATCTCATCGTGGCTGTGACGGCTCTGGTCGGGCTCGTCGCAGTGATCATGGTGACATGGTGGCTGCTCCGCACGCTTTGGACGTCGCCTCACTCTGTCCGCCGTTTCTTTCGCGCCCGCAAGCGCGACCGCGGCTATCAAGCGCTCTCCACCGGTTTGATTGCCGCAGGTGCTGGAAACGCGATCCTGGCCCGCAAAATGAGTGCCCGTGCGAGAAGCCTGATCCGTGCTGATCAGGAGCCCCTGATCCGCGTGTTGGATGCCCAGGCCGCTCTGATCGAAGGGCGCCATGACGAGGCACGTCGCCTGTTCCAGGAGATGTCCGAGGATCCGGAAACGCGCGAACTCGGCTTGCGAGGTCTCTATGTCGAGGCAAACCGGCTGGGAGCCCATGAGGCCGCCCGGCAATATGCCGAAACCGCGGCAGAAGCAGCCCCCTACCTGCCCTGGGCGGCCAAGGCGACGCTCGAACACCGCTGCCGCGCCGGTCATTGGGACGATGCGATCCGCCTGCTGGATCAACAGAAGATTGCCCATGTTCTTGAGCGCCACGAAGCCGAACGCCTGAAGGCCGTGCTTTTGACCGCAAAGGCAGAGGACCAACTCGAAGCCGAACCGACGGCCGCACGCGACAGTGCATTGAAGGCCCTGAAGCTTGCCAAGGATTTGGTGCCAGCCGCGATCGTCGCCGCCAAGGCCTATATGCGTGAAGACAACCTGCGCAAGGCATCCAGCACGCTGGAGCAGGTCTGGAAACTCGACCCGCATCCGGAAATCGCCAGGGCCTATGTGCGGGCGCGCAGCGGTGACAGCGCCGTCGATCGTCTGAAGAAGGCAGAAAAGCTCGAAGCCCTGAAGCCGAACAATTACGAGTCCCTGCTCATTGTCGCCGAAGCAGCCCTCGATGCCCAGGATTTCAAGAAGGCACGCACCAAGGCAGAAGCCGCAGCCCGCATCGCCTCGCGTGAACGGGTCTATCTGCTGCTTGCGGATATCGAGGAAGCCGAGACCGGTGACCAGGGCCGCATCCGCCACTGGATGGGCCAGGCCCTGAAGGCGCCGCGCGATGCCGCCTGGGTGGCCGACGGCCATGTCTCGGAGCGCTGGATGCCGATCTCCCCGGTCACCGGTCGCCTCGATGCCTTCGAATGGAAAACACCTTTCGACCAACTGGCAGGCCCGATCGAGGAAGGCAATGTCTCCGAAGGCGAAAAGGCGCTTGCCTCCCTTCCGCCCGTGGCAAAAGTCGAGCCGCCAACGCAGCCCGAGCCCGAGCCCGAATTCGAGACCGCAAAGCCGAAGGTCACGGACACTGAAGACCGGGTAATCGACGCCGAACTTCAAGCAAAAGCGATCGAACCGGAAGCCCCTCCGGCCAAGCCGACAAAGCAGGAAAAGCCTGCGGTTGTAGAATCCAGAGAGGCCATTGCCGCAGCAAAGGAGCCAGCGGTTGTCGAGCCCTTCTTCGGTCGGCCACCCGATGACCCCGGTGTCAAGGATCCGGCTCTCGCCGTGCCGGAACCCAAGACACGCCTGAAACTCTTCTGACGGGACCCGCATGCTCGATCGCTTGCAAGCCTTTTTCCAATCCGTGTTGCAGGACCGCCCGAAGGCGGTCTTTGCTCCCGACGATCCGCGGATCGCGGTTGCGGCACTCTGTCTTCAGGTCATGGAGGCAGACGGTGTCGTGCGCGATGCCGAGCGAACAAAGCTGCGGGAAATCCTGAAGGAGCAGTATGAACTGGACGATACGGCACTCGACGCTCTGATTGCCGCCGGGCAGGACGCCGAGAGCGAAGCGGTAGACTACTATCGTTTCACCACGGAACTGAAGCGACAGTTGACCGAGGAACAGCGCCAGCAGCTGGTCGGTCTGCTCTGGGACATTGTCTATGCCGACGGCAACAGGAGCGAGATGGAAGACCACGCTATCTGGCGGGTCGCAGATCTCCTCGGCGTGTCGGCCCGGGAACGGATCGTTCAGCGACAGGAGGCGGCCGAACGCGCCGGCCTCGGAGCAATCGACGATGCCTCGTGACGTTCGGTCGCGTCCAAGCGATCGCAAACAACCGGTTCTCATCATCCTGCATCAGGAACGCTCAAGCCCCGGCCGGGTCGGCCAGATGCTGGAAGAAAAAGGCTATACGCTGGATATCCGCCGCCCGGTGCTCGGTCAGGGCTTGCCGAAGACCTTGGCGGAGCATGCCGGCGCCGTCGTTTTCGGCGGGCCGATGAGCGCCAACGACCCCGAGGATTACATCAAGACCGAGATCAACTGGCTCGACGTGCCCCTCAAAGAGAACAAGCCGTTCCTTGGCATCTGTCTCGGCGCCCAGATGCTGGTCCGCCACCTCGGCGGCAAGGTGGAAGCCGACCGTGAGGAGCGCACCGAGATCGGCTGGTATCCGATCCGTCCGACGGAGCATGGCCGCCTGCTGATGCATTGGCCGAAGATGGTCTATCACTTCCATCGAGAGGGCTTCAGCCTGCCGCATGGTGCAAAATTGCTGGCGACCGGCGACATCTATCCGAACCAGGCCTTCCGCTATGGCGAGAACGCCTGGGGCGTGCAGTTCCACGCCGAACTCACCCGCGCCATGATGCATCGCTGGGTGGTCCACGGCGCCCATCGCTTCGTGCTGCCCAATGCACAGCAAGGCCGTGAGCATCTGGAAGGCCGGATGATCTTCGACGCCCCGCTCCGGGCCTGGCTATCCGATTTTCTCGATCTGATTTTCAAGCCCAGTCAGCGCGGCTCCTGACGCTGTGGCGCCTCGAGACTGTCGATCTTGCGCAGTTGCGGGAAGCCGAGCGCCCACACTGTGGCGACAGCGAGCGTTCCAAAACCACCAAGCACAACGGCTGGCACTGGCCCGATGAAATGCGCCATGGTTCCGGCGCGGAATTCTCCGAGTTCGTTGGACGCACCGACAAAGACCATGTTGACCGCATTGACGCGCCCACGCACTTCGTCCGGCGTCCAGAGTGCGATCAGTGTCTCGCGCACATAGACGGACGCCATGTCCGCAGCCCCCATCAACATCAGGGCGAGGATCGAAAGCCACGCATATTCGGACAGACCAAAGACGATCGTGCCGGCTCCGAATAACGCAACACCGACGAACATGAAGATACCGGCATTGTGACGGATCGGGAAAGTCGCCAGCGCGATCGCGACGATGATCGCCCCGATCCCGGGTGCGGCACGAAGGAGGCCGAGCCCCCAGGGGCCGAGATCGAGAATGTCACGCGCAAACACCGGCATCAGCGCCACGGCGCCGCCGAGCAGGACCGCGAAGAGGTCGAGCGAAATCGCACCCAGCACCACCTTTTCACCGAAGATGAAGCGGAAGCCGGCAAACAGCGTGTTTAGGCTAACCGCCTTCTCCGACTTCCGCTGTGGCGGCCGCTTGACGAGGAAAACCAGGATCGACGCGGCCGCGAAAAAGGCAAAGGACACCGAATAGGCGACGACAGGGCTTGCCCCGTAGAGCAGACCACCAGCCACGGGGCCAACGATCGACGCCGTCTGCCAGGAGGACGAATTCCAGGCGACCGCGTTGGAGAGATCCTTCTGCGGCACGAGGTTGGGTGCAAGCGACTGCACCGCGGGGGCGGCAAAGGCACGCTCGATGCCGAAGACGACGAGGATGGCAAAGACAATCGTAGGCTCGAAGGCATCGGCTATGGTGAGGCCAAGCAGTGCTCCGGCGCAAATGGCGCTGACGATCATGCAGATCGAGACGATGGCCCGGCGATTGTAGCGGTCGGCGACGGAACCGGTGACGAGGATCAAAAGCAGAGACGGCAGGAACTGCACCAGACCGATCAGACCGAGATAAAAGACATTCCCCGTCATGTCGTACATTTGCCAGCCCACGGAGACGCTGAGGATCTGGGTGGCAAAGGCACCCAGGAAGCGGGCAAAGAAGAAACGCGTATAGGAGGAATGCCGAAATGCCGCGAAACGATCGTCGGCCGAGGACGGGTGCATCGAAGTGACCTTGAGCTGCGGGCAGGCCCGCCGTTAAACATGATTCGGATTGCGTGGGCCCCATCCACTTGTCCGTTAAGTCGCCAATGTCTACATCTCTGTCAACCGAGAAATGGAGACCTGAATGTACGCCCTGTTTCAGACGATTGACCTTGCCTTGAGCATCTTCACCTGGATTCTGATCGGGAGTGCAATCTTCTCCTGGCTCTACGCTTTCAACGTGATCAATTCCAGCAACCGCTTCGTCGCGGCGCTTGGACAGTTTCTCTACAATGTGACCGAGCCGGTTCTGCGCCCGATCCGCCGCTTCATGCCGGATCTCGGTGGTATCGACATTTCGCCGATCGTCGTGCTGCTGATCATCTTCTTCCTGCGTTCCTTCCTCTGGAACAGCATCTATCCGCTGGTGGCGTGACAAGCCCCTACCGTCTTGCGCATGATCACATACTGCTCGCCGTCCGGTTGACACCGAACGGCGGGCGCGATGCGTTTGACGGGGTAGAGGTTTCCGCCGACGGTCTGGCGCATCTGAAGGCCCGCGTGAGCGCCGTGCCGGAAAAGGGCAAGGCCAACAAGGCGCTCATCGCGCTGCTGTCGAAAGCCTTGAAAGTGCCGAAGTCAGCGATATCCGTGGCCTCCGGCGAAACCTCAAGACAAAAAATCCTCCGGATCGAGGGCGATCCGGAGGACTTGAAATCGCGGCTGGACGCTCTCGCGTCGACCTGAAAGCTTACTTGCCTTCAGCCTTGGCGCGCTCGATCGAGTCGAGAATGATCTGCTTGGCAGCGTCAACATCCATCCAGTCGCCGATCTTTACCCACTTGCCAGGCTCCAGATCCTTGTAGTGTTCGAAGAAGTGCTGGATCTGCTTCAGCGTGATTTCCGGAAGATCCGTATAGTTGGTGATCTTGTCGTAGCGGCGCGTCAGCTTCGGCACCGGAACGGCGAGGATCTTCTCGTCCATGCCGCCATCGTCTTCCATCATCATGACGCCGATCGGGCGGACATTGATGACGCAGCCCGGAACCAGCGGGCGCGTGTTGCAGATCAGAACGTCGAGCGGGTCGCCGTCCTTGCAGAGCGTATGCGGCACGAAGCCGTAATTGCCCGGATAGGTCATCGGGGTGTAGAGGAAGCGGTCGACGACCAGCGTGCCGGCGTCCTTGTCCATTTCATACTTGATCGGCTGGCCGCCGACAGGAACTTCGACGATGACGTTGATGTCTTCCGGCGGGTTCTTGCCGATGGCAATTGCATCAATACGCATATTTTGGACCCCGTAGAGTGTTGAATTCCTGCGCTACCTAATGCGTATCATGGCGCAATGCAACACGGCTTTCGGCGGACACAAGCGACGCGGCACAGGGCCAGCGACGAAGGGAGGATTAGCGACATGATCAGGGACACGAAAAATATGCTCGCAGGATTGCACTGGCTGGCGTTTGTTGCGCTCCTCTCCGGACCCGCACTCGCTCAGGAGAGCGTGTACACCGATCTCGACCTGGACGCCTGTGAAACACTGGCCGAGGACGTGATGGGGGTTTCCTCGAAATGCGAGGGCTACGAAGATTATCCCGTCTATTTCAAGGAAGGTGACATCCGCCAGAGCGTGATCTTCGGTCAGGTCGACCGGGAGCTGATCGACGGGGGCTTCGAGAGCTTCGCGGCCTTCAACCACGTCAACACCAAGATCGAATGGCGTCTCGATGACGGTGGCCGGCCATTTGCCGCGATCCTGCGCTGGTTCATCGACAATCCCGGCCCGGACGGCAGCTCGACCAGGCAAGGCCGTGGCGAGATCCTCGTTGTGTCCAAAGTTGCGACGCAAGGAGACGGCGGCTCCTGCTTCGTCGCCATGGTGGATGCAAAGGCCAACCCCAAGGCCAACGAGCTGGCGAGGCAGGCGGCAGACACCGAGGCTGCCGATTTCGCCTGCGGCATGAACGAGCCGCGATGGATCGGCAAGCGCGGCGACCTTGTCAGCGAGCGAACGTTCAGTTGGCCCGAGGGTTATGTGGTGGAATAGACGCGTAGCGCCGTCTCAGTCCCAGATGAAGCCGAGTTTCTTCAGGTGGACGTCGTCGAAGTCTTCCATCCCCTCGACGGCATCCGTACCGCCGTTCGTCCGGAAGAAATTGGCGGCGATCTCACTGTCTTCGAGGCACCAGACGACCATGCCATTGCAACCGAGCGACTTCAGAATCCGCCGCGCCTCGTGGAACAGTTGATAACCGAGCCCGATACCCTGATACTCGGGCCGGAGATACAGTTCATAGATCTCGCCCTCATGCGGCAAGGCCCGCGCCCTGTTGTAGCCGAGCGAGGTGTAACCGGCGACTTCACCGGCGACTTCCGCAACGAGGATCGTGGCCGGACCACGTGTCGCCTTGCGCCACCAACTCTCGCCGCGGCGCTCGATCATCCGGGTCAGCGCACGATAGGGAATGATGCCAGAATAGGCGTGCATCCAGGCATTGCGATGGGCATCCGCGATCGCGGCGGCATCACCGGGACCTGCCAAGCGCATGTCGATCGACAACGTCTTCATAACGTAAACCCACTCTGGCGCGCCTGACTGATGAGGTGCGGAGCCTGGACCTGCATCGGCCCAACGAGAAAATTTAACGCTTTTTTAAGATTACTTCGCAAGGCAGAAGGCGGAGGATGCACAAACAAAACCCCGGCCTTTTGGACCGGGGTTTCGAAAACGATACATATTTTCAGAGACTTGCGTCTCAGATGGCAGCCTTGGACTTTTCCATGCGCTTGCGGTCATTCGCATCGAGGAACATCTTGCGCAGACGGATCGACTTCGGGGTCACTTCCATCAGTTCGTCGTCCTGGATCCAGGAGAGCGCACGGTCAAGGGTCATGCGGATCGGCGGGGTCAGCTTGACGGCCTCGTCCTTGCCGGCCGAACGGATGTTGGTCAGCTGCTTGCCCTTGAGCACGTTGACTTCGAGGTCGTTATCACGCGTGTGGATGCCGATGATCATGCCCATGTAGACCTTGTCGCCCGGCTCGATGATCATCGGACCGCGGTCTTCCAGGTTGAACATGGCATAAGCAACAGCTTCACCCGACTGGTTGGAAAGCAGAACGCCGTTCACACGACCGGTGATCGCACCCTTGTAAGGCTGATAGTCGTGGAACAGGCGGTTCATGATCGCCGTGCCGCGGGTATCGGTCAGAAGTTCCGACTGATAGCCGATCAGGCCGCGGGTCGGAGCCAGGAACTTCAGGCGAACGCGGCTGCCGCCCGAAGGACGCAGCTCGGTCATCTCGGCCTTGCGCTCGGACATCTTCTGGACGACGACGCCGGAATGCTCTTCATCGACGTCGATGACGACTTCCTCGATCGGCTCCAAGGTCTGACCGGTCGCTTCGTCCTTGTGCATGACGACGCGCGGACGCGAAACGGCAAGCTCGAAGCCTTCGCGGCGCATGGTTTCGATCAGAACGGCGAGCTGAAGTTCGCCACGGCCGGACACGTAGAACGAATCCTTGCCTTCGGCTTCTTCGATCTTCAGAGCGACGTTGCCTTCAGCTTCCTTGAACAGGCGGTCGCGGATGACGCGCGAGGTGACCTTGTCTCCTTCGGTGCCGGCGAGCGGGCTGTCGTTGACGATGAAGGACATGGTAACTGTCGGCGGGTCGATCGGCTGTGCGGTCATGGCTTCGCTGACCGACGGGTCGCAGAAGGTGTCGGCAACGGTGCCCTTGGAGAGGCCGGCGATGGCGACGATGTCACCAGCATGCGCTTCTTCGATCGGCTGACGCTCAATTCCGCGAAACGCGAGGATCTTCGAGATACGGCCGGTTTCGACCGTCTTGCCGTCCTGGCTAAGCACCTTGACCGCCTGGTTCGGCTTGATCGAGCCGGAAGCGATACGACCGGTGATGATACGACCGAGGAAGGGATTGGCTTCGAGAAGCGTGCCGATCATGCGGAACGGGCCTTCTTCGACATTCGGCTCCGGCACGTGCTTGAGCACGAGGTCGAGAAGCGGCGCCAGGCCTTCGTCCTTCGGACCTTCCGGGTTGACGTTCATCCAGCCATCGCGACCAGAACCGTAAAGGATCGGGAAGTCGAGCTGCTCGTCGGTCGCGTCGAGATTGGCGAAGAGGTCGAAGACTTCGTTGATGACTTCTTCGTGGCGGCCGTCCGGACGGTCGATCTTGTTGATCGCGACGATCGGGCGAAGACCGACCTTCAGCGCCTTGCCGACAACGAACTTCGTCTGCGGCATCGGGCCTTCAGACGAGTTCAACGAGAACGATCGCGCCGTCCACCATCGAGAGGATACGCTCGACTTCACCGCCGAAGTCGGCGTGGCCGGGCGTGTCGACGATGTTGATGCGGTGACCCTTCCACTCGATGGAGGTCGCCTTGGCAAGGATCGTGATGCCACGCTCCTTTTCGAGGTCGTTGCTATCCATCATGCGCTCGGCGGTGCGCTGGTTCTCACGGAAAGACCCCGACTGCTTCAGAAGCTCGTCCACAAGGGTCGTTTTTCCATGGTCGACGTGCGCGATAATCGCGATGTTGCGCATTTTCATGTTTGTGATCTCTGATAGCTGGGGCGCAATACGGGAGAGTGGCGCCGATTTACTTTGGCGCGCTCATACCTTGTTTTTTGCATTTGCGAAAGGGGGAAACGCCCGATGCGCCGGCGATGGTTACCGCCGGCGGCAAATTTCGGGTGCATTGCATGCCTTAAGCGGCAAGCCCTTTCTTCTTCAGCATCGCCTCCGGGCTCGGCAGTTTGCCGCGGAATGCCTTGTAGGCATCCTCCGGATCGACCGATCCACCCGAGGCATAAATGTGGGTCTTCAGCTTCGATGCCATCCCCGGATCGAAGGGATTGCCGGTTTCCTCGAAGGCGGCGAAGGCATCCGCGTCGAGCACTTCCGACCACATGTAGGAGTAATAGCCCGCCGAGTAGCCATCGCCGGAAAAGACGTGCTGGAAGTGTGGCGTCGCATGGCGCATGACGATCGAAGCCGGCATGCCGATCTTCTCAAGCACTTCGGCCTGCACCGCCATCGGATCCTCGACAGCCCCACGCGTATGGAAGGCCATGTCGACCAGTGCCGACGAGGTGAACTCGACCGTGTTGAAGCCGGCATTGAAGGTGCGCGCGGCGAGCACCTTGTCGAGCAGCGCCTGCGGCATCGGCTCGCCCGTCTGGTAGTGGACGGCATAGGTCTTCAGGATTTCGGGCACAGTCAGCCAGTGTTCGTAGAGCTGCGATGGCAGTTCGACGAAATCGCGCGATACGCCCGTGCCGGAGACAGACGGGTAGGTGACATCCGACAGCATGCCATGCGCGGCGTGGCCGAACTCGTGAAAGAGGGTCCGGGCATCGTCGAGTGAAAGAAGCGCCGGCTTACCGGCCTCTGGCTTGGCGAAGTTGCAGACATTGTAGATGATCGGCAGCTCGCCCTCCCGGCCGTTCTTCAGCGGTAGCCGGTGCTGCGCCTGGAAGCTGCTCATCCAGGCACCGGAACGTTTAGAGGGACGAGCAAAGTAGTCGCCCAGGAACAGTGCGACCAGCTCGTCATTGCGGTCGCGGATTTCAAAGACGCGCACATCCGGATGGTAACCGACGACATTGGCAAGCGGCACGGCGCGGATGCCGAAGAGCCGGCCCGCAACGTCGAAGCAGGCCTCGATGATCTTTTCGAGCTGCAGATAGGGCTTCAGTTCGGTTTCGGAAAAATTGAACTTCTGGGCCCGAAGCTTTTCGGCATAGTGGCGCCAGTCCCACGGCGCAACGTCGTGGTTCTTTCCCTCTGCGGCAATCAAGGCGGCAAGCTCGGCCTCTTCGGCGCGCGCTTGAGAGACCGCCTTTTCCCAGACCTGCATCAGGAGACCGTTCACCGCTTCCGGTGTCTTGGCCATCGTGTTGTCGAGCTTGTAGGACGCATAGTCCTTGTAACCGAGCAGAGCCGCCTTCTCCGCCCTGAGGGCCAGAGTTTCCTTGACGATTTCCCGGTTGTCCGTTGCGCCGCCCTTGATGCCGCGCGAGGTCCAGGCCTTGAAGGCGATCTCGCGCAGGTCGCGACGCTCGGAGAACGTCAGGAAGGGCTCGATGATCGATCGCGACAGCGTCACCACGTGGGCGTGTCCGCCGCCATGGGCGTCAGCGGCAGACGCCATGGCATCGCGCAGGAAGGCGGGAATACCCGCGAGATCCTCTTCGCCGACAAGCGGCAGGGTCCATGACGATTCGTCGCCGAGAATATTCTGCCCGAAACTGGCACCGAGGCTCGCCAGCCGTTCGTTGATCGCCGCCAGCCGCTCCTGTTCGGCCTTCGGCAGTTTGGCACCTGCTTTCACGAAACCCTTCCAGTGACGCTCCAGGACGCGCGTCTGCTCAACCGAAAGCCCAAGATCCGCCTGGCGTGTCCAGAGGTCGTCGATGCGGCGGAACAGCGCCGCGTTCATGCCAATCTTGGAATAGTGGCGAGACATCTTCGGCGCGATCTCGCGTTCCAGAGCCTGAATCCCAGGGTTGGTATGCGCACCGGCCCGGTTCCAGAACAGGGCCGACACACGGGAAAGCGCGTCGCCGGCGATTTCCAACGCCACGATCGTGTTCTCGAAAGTCACGGGTTCTGGATTGTTCGCGATCTCCTCGATTTCTGCGTCGTGCTCTTTCAACGCCGCTTCAAAGGCCGGCGCATAGTCGTCGTCACCAACCTTGTCGAACTGCGGCAGGCCATGCGGCCCCTGCCAATCGGTGACGGCGGGATTGAAAACTGACGACTGAACCATGCGCAAACCTCCTGAAGCCTCACGCCGCAAAGGGGCGAAGCACTGATTTTCCCTCATGTTATCCCGGCAATACATCGGGGAGCACGCAAAAATCGGTGAACAAGGCAGAATTTTTCCACCACCGGTTCAGGCGCCGATTGACGTAGTTTCGAATAAGAACATAGATCGATATATCCTATGAAAGGACGGTCACGGCCATGGAAATCTTTCCGATCCAACCGGTAGGCGCATCCTCCCTTCGCGTCAAAGAAAGCAGCCCGCAATCCAATGTCGGCATGCCTGAGCTTTCGCCCAAGATAGCAAACTCGAAAGAAACCGAGGTTTTCGAAGAGGCGTTGTCGGTCTTCGCCAGCATGACGCCGCGCCGTTTGCGCGAAATCGCTTCGGAGAGCTTTCAACGGGAAGAGATCGATGCCGACACCTATCGAGAACTCTCGACGGAGCTGCCTTTGCAGATCGTTGATCGCAACGGCAACATGATGGATCTGTCCACACTGACCGACGACTCTCAATTCGACTACGCGGAATACTATCGCACGCAGCAGTCGCTGGCGGAAATGATCGGCGACATGGACATGGCCGGCTCCTACGCCAAGGTGCTCGACTTCTTCTCGAAATCGGCCTGATCGCAGCTGGGCGAAAATTGGCACTCGATCGAGAGCGCCAATCACACTAAGTCATCAGCAGGAGGCGCCGCGACGGCGCCTTTCTTCTTGATGCCGGACAAGTTCTGATGACAGCAATGCGCATGAGCGAGCGTCGCACCACCTTCCTCGGTGCTTTCCTGACCACGCTCGGCCCCATCTCCATGGCCATCTACACGCCCGCCATGCCGGAGCTTGTGCGCGCCTTCGGCACGACCGATGCGGCAATCAAGCTCAGCCTCTCGATGTTCTTTGCTGGCTTCGCCCTTGCCCAGCTTGTTGCTGGACCGCTTGCCGATGCGCTTGGTCGGAAAAAGGCAACGCTGATCTTTCTGGCGATTTATCTGGCCGGCTCGTTTCTGGCCTTCGTCGCGCCGAGCGTCGAGTTCATTCTGGCTGCTCGGCTCGTGCAGGGCATCGGCGCCTCTGTCGGTGTCGTCGTCGGCCGTGCCATTGTTCGCGATCTCTACACCGGCGCAGATGCTGCCCGCATTCTGAACACGATAGGCATCTTCCTCGCGGTCGGCCCGGCCATGGGGCCAACCCTCGGCGGTTTGACCCTCGCTGCTTTCGGCTGGAACGCGGTGTTCCTGTTGATGATCGCGTTCGGCCTGATGGCCATGGCCTTCACGCTGTTTCTGCTCCGGGAAACGATCATTCCGGATATGGGACGCCTTCGCCCCTCCCAGTTGCTGCGCAACTATCTGGAGGTCGCCGGCAATGCGCGCTTCCTCGCAGCATCCCTCGTCCTGAGTGGCACCATCGGCGCGCTCTATGCGCAATCGACCATGCTGCCCTTCGTCCTGATCAACGAGGTCGGCCTGACACCGACCGCGTTTGGCCTGGGCATGCTGATGCAATCGGGCGCATATCTGACAGGATCGCTTACTCTGAAGCTCGTCTCCCGAAGGATCTCAGGGCTGACGGCGTCGCGGATAGGCATCACCCTCTGCGGCAGCGGTGCCGTCATCATGGCGCTCTCGGTCGCATTCGTTCCGCCCTTCTTCCTTTCCGTCATGGCCCCGGTGGCCATCTGCACCTTCGGTCTCGCCTTCTTGAGCCCTCATGTCGTGACGATGAGCATGGCCCCCTTCCCGCATATTGCGGGATCGGCCTCCGCCTTGACCGGCTTTCTGCAGATGAGCGCGGGCTTTGCGGGCGGCGTGGCAGCCGCCTCGATCGGCGATCCCTTGACCGCCTTCGGCATCATCATCCCCTTCATGGAGCTGAGCGCTGTCGCCGGTTTCTTCTGGCTCCGCCACCTCGAACGCCAGGCATGAAAAAACCCGCCTCCCCAAGGGGGAGACGGGCCATACTTAATGCCTGAACTGGCTTATTTGCCGAGATTGCGCTTGGCGAGCGTGCGCAGACGAAGCGCGTTCAGCTTGATGAAGCCGGCGGCGTCCTTCTGGTCATAGGCGCCCTGATCGTCTTCGAAGGTGACCAGCTGGTCGGAATAGAGCGACTTCGCCGATTCACGGCCGATGACCATGACATTGCCCTTGTAGAGCTTCAGCGTCACTTCGCCTTCGACATGCTCCTGGCTCTTGTCGATGAGAGCCTGCAGCATTTCGCGCTCTGGCGAGAACCAGAAGCCGTAATAGATCAGCTCGGCGTAACGCGGCATGATCTCGTCCTTGAGGTGGGCGGCACCACGGTCGAGCGTGATCGATTCGATCGCACGGTGTGCCGAAAGAAGGATCGTGCCGCCGGGGGTCTCGTAGACGCCGCGCGACTTCATGCCGACGAAGCGGTTCTCGACGAGGTCGAGACGGCCGATACCGTTGTCACGGCCATAGGTGTTGAGTTCAGCCAAGAGCGTGGCCGGGCTCATACGGACGCCATTGATCGAGACGGCATCGCCCTTCTCGAAACCAACCTTGATGATCGTGGCCTTGTCCGGAGCGGCTTCCGGCGAGATCGTGCGCATATGCACGTATTCCGGAGCTTCCTGGGCGGGATCCTCGAGAACCTTGCCCTCGGAGGAGGAGTGCAGCAGGTTCGCATCGACGGAGAACGGCGCTTCGCCCTTCTTGTCCTTGGCAACCGGGATCTGGTGCTGTTCGGCGAAGTTCAGTAGATCCGTGCGGCTCTTGAAGGCCCAGTCGCGCCAAGGCGCGATGATCTTGATGTCGGGGTTCAGAGCATAGGCCGACAGCTCGAAACGAACCTGGTCGTTGCCCTTGCCGGTCGCGCCATGCGCGATAGCGTCTGCGCCGGTCTTCTTGGCGATCTCGATCAGATGCTTGGAGATCAGCGGACGGGCAATCGAGGTGCCGAGCAGATAGACGCCTTCGTAGACGGCATTGGCGCGGAACATCGGGAAGACGAAATCGCGGACGAATTCCTCGCGTACGTCCTCGATGAAGATCTCCTTGATGCCGAGCATCTCGGCCTTCTTGCGCGCCGGCTCGAGCTCTTCTCCCTGGCCGAGGTCTGCAGTGAAGGTGACGACTTCAGCACCGAGTTCGGTCTGCAGCCATTTCAGGATGATCGAGGTGTCGAGGCCGCCGGAATAGGCGAGGACGACTTTCTTCACGTCTTTGGGGAGTGCCATGTCGATGTTCCGTCTGGAAGGAGCGAGGCTCAAACCCCGCCTGGATCAAGAATGGCGGCACTTTTCGCGAGATTCCGCTGGCGTGCAAGGGCGGAGGCAACTGGGTCAGAGATGGCGACCGATATTCATGCGCTGGTGGAGGATGCGGATAATTTCAACAGTCTGCTTTCGCTGCGCGTAGATGATAAAGTGGGATCCACAGGCGAGACTGAGATAGCCGCGCTTGGCGATAGCCAAGGGTCTGCCAGCCTTTCGTCCGGCCTCAAGATCTTCGAATGCTTCGATGATCGCCATGTAATAGCGGTCGGCTTGGTCTTTAGACCAACGCTCCCAAGAATATCGCCATATGCCTTCAAGATCCCTCCGCGCTTGCGGTGAAAGCCTGTAGGCAGCCATATCAGGCTCCGTATTTGCTGTGCATTTCGTCGAGAAACCGCCTTGGGTCAAACGGCTGCGGCTCACCAGAGGCCTCGCCCTCCTCGATGGCAGCCTGGATAGCGGCAAGACCATTGACCTCATCGCGCAACAGGGCGAGCGCGGCCTCAATGACCTCGGCTTCCGAGGCATACTCTCCGGCAGAAATCTTGGCTTCGATGAACTCCGCCAGTTCCCCGGAGACCGTGACGGTCGTAACCTTGTTCATGGGCAGCCTTGCCTCCATCGAGCGCTGTCACGTTGACGATGTCCCGGCAGGATACCATATCGCGACCAGCCACAACACTACAGGTTCTGAAGGAGTTCGCCCATGACGCCCCAGCATCCCGCACTCGTCAAAGGCCATGTCGCCGTCATCACAGGTGCTGCTTCGGGCATAGGCCTTGCGGCCGCGAAAGTCTTTGCGCAAATGGGTCTCTGCGTCGTTCTTGTCGATCTCGAGGGAGACCGGCTGGCGAGCGCTGCCGTTGAAGTCACCGCGCTTGCACCGGGCGGCGAGGCCGATGTCGTCGCGATCGGCACCGACGTTTCGAAGCTGGACGAGCTTGAATCCCTTGAGCGCGCCGTCATCCAGCGCTTCGGACGCGTGCATGTACTGATGAACAATGCCGGGATCCAGCCAGGCAGCGCGCTCTTCAGCCCACAGGCAAACTGGGAAAATGTGCTCGGCGTCAACCTGATGGGCGTCATCAATGGCACGCGCACCTTTGGTCCGGGCATGGTCGCCCACAAGGATGCAGCCTTGATCATCAACACCGGCTCCAAGCAGGGTATTACCACGCCGCCGGGCGACCCGGCCTACAATGTCTCGAAAGCGGGGGTGAAAGCCTTCACCGAGGCGCTCCAGCACGAACTACGCAACACACCGGATTGCAACGTCTCTGCACACCTGCTGATCCCAGGCTTCGTCTTCACCGGGCTGACCGCAAACGGCCGCACGGAGAAGCCTTCAGGCGCCTGGACACCGGAGGAAACGGTCGAGTTCATGCTGGAAAGCCTGCACAGAGGCGACTTTTACATTCTATGTCCGGACCACGAGGTGCCCCGCGCCCTGGACGAGAAGCGGATCGCCTGGGCTGCCGGCGATATCATCGAAAACCGCCCGCCACTGTCGCGCTGGCATCCTGACTATGCCGACGCCTTCAAGACCTATCTGTCGATCCCCAAAGGCTGATTGGCAAGGCCATCGATCGCCGCTAAGGATGAAGCCCCCGCAGATCGCGGGTGTTTCGTCATCTGGTGACCTCAATGGACTTCATCCCGAGCCTGCCCGTATTCCTGGCCTTCAGCCTTGCACTTCTGCTGCTCGCCATCACGCCCGGTCCCGACATGACACTCTGGATCAGCCGCTCGCTGCGCGACGGACGCGCCATCGGCCTGATGACCCTTGCTGGCACAAGCTTCGGGATCTCAATCCACACCCTGCTGGTCGCCTTCGGCATTTCGGCCCTCATCGTCGCCTCGCCAACAGCATTCATGTTCTTGAAGACAGGCGGAGCCGCCTATCTGCTCTGGCTTGCCCTGCAGGCTGTCAGACATGGTTCGAACTTTGTCATCAAGGCAGATGGTGATGCGGCCGTGTCGAAGAAGGGTGCCTTCCTGAACGGGCTCTGGGTCAATCTCCTGAACCCCAAGGTCATCATCTTCTTCATGACCTTCCTGCCGCAATTCGTCACCGCGACCGACCCTCATGTGACGGGCAAGCTGATCTTCCTCGGCCTCTGGTCGATCATCCTGTCGCTGCCGATCGGCATCGGCATCGTCTATGGCGCAGATTTCATGTCGAGCTGGCTGCAGGCGAACCGTAAGGTTTTGCGCGGCATCGACTATACCTTTGCTGGCGTCTTCTCGATCTTCGCGGTGAAGATCTTCATGACTCAGGCCAAGTAAGGTCGAAGGCGGGAGAGCGACCGCGCCTCACGCTCAATCGTCGTCTTCGCCGTGATTGGCGATCATCATCGCCTCGAACGCCAGACGCTCGGTCTTGCGCATGCGCTCCGATTCCGACTTCAGCTGCCCGCAGGCGGCGAGGATATCGCGGCCCCGCGGCGTGCGGATCGGCGAGGCAAAGCCGGCCTGATTGATGAAGTCGGCAAACTTCTCGATCTGCGCCCAGTCGGAACACTGGTAGTTGGTGCCCGGCCACGGATTGAACGGGATGAGGTTGATTTTTGCCGGCACGCCCTTGAGCAACTGGATCAGCCCCTTGGCATCCTCGAGACTGTCATTGACGTCCTTCAGCATCACATATTCGAAGGTGATACGACGGGCATTCGAAAGGCCCGGATAGTTCCGGCAGGCCTCGATCAGCTCCTTCAGTGGATACTTCTTGTTGATCGGCACCAGCATGTCGCGCAGCTCGTCGCGAACCGCATGCAGCGAGATCGCCAGCATCACGCCGATCTCTTCGCCGGTCCGATAGATCTCCGGCACGACGCCCGAGGTCGATAGGGTAACGCGACGCTTGGAGAGCGACAGGCCGTCGCCGTCGGTCGCGATCAGCAGCGCCTTCTTCACTTCCTCAAAATTGTAGAGCGGCTCGCCCATGCCCATCATGACGATGTTGGTGACCTTGCGATCGCTCGACGGCATCATCGTGCCGACGGGCGTTTCCCGGTCCGGGAAATCGCCGAGACGGTCGCGCGCCAAAAGCAGCTGGGACAGGATCTCTTCCGCCGTGAGATTGCGCACCAGCTTCTGTGTGCCGGTGTGACAGAAGGAACAGGTCAGCGTGCAGCCGACCTGGCTCGAAATGCAAAGCGTTCCGCGGCCTTCTTCCGGGATATAGACGGCTTCCACTTCGACCGGGCGGCCCGCGCCCCGGGGCGGAAAGCGCAGGAGCCATTTGCGGGTGCCGTCATTGGATACCTGCTCCTCGACGATCTCGGGCCGCGCGATGGTGAAATGCGTCTTGAGCATCTCGCGCATGTCCTTGGAGACATTGGCCATATGGTCGAAATCCGAGACGCCGCGCACATAGAGCCAGTTCCAGATCTGTGCCACACGCATCTTGATCTGCTTCTCGGGCACACCCTTTTCTCGCAAAGCAGCGCCCAAGGCTTCACGATCGAGGCCGATCAGGCTCGGTTTCTCGAGGGAAGCGGCAGGGCGAAGCGGGGCCGCAGTCTGGCTACGCTCTGGAAGCGTCACGGTGACAGTCATCGTCTGGACCTCTGGACCACGGGACAAGGACGCTCCGATGGAGCGCTTTCCCGGCTGGCAGATATGGATTCGTGGACCTTGCGAACAGGGGAACGGCCCCATCGCTTTCATTTGCAGCGGCCAATAGCAGCTTTTTTGCCTTCCGTCACCCCGACCTCACGAGGGGGCGGCCATGCAGAAATGAAGGAGGCCGGCGATGTTGCGCCGGCCTCCACAAACCAAACAGGCAATGCGGGCTCAGTTGCAGTTCTGGATCTTCTGCAGTGCGGCCGTGATGCCAGAAAGCGAGTAGGTGTAGCTCGTTGCCGTGCCACGAGCCGACGTGGCCTTGACGGTCATGGTCGAGCCGCCCTTCATGGCGGCAACGAGAGCCGGTTCTTCGGCTGCGTTTTCGACCCAGGCCGAGCTGTCCTTGACGAACAGCACGAAATTCTTGTTGTCGATCGTCACATTGACCTTCGAGTCGCCCTTCATCGGGTACCCCATCATGGCCTGCGGCTCATACGAGATGTTCTGACCCGGGCGCTGCGAGACGACAAAGAAGATGTCGCCATGATTGACACTCGCCGGCTCCTTGACCGTCGGAACGGAAAGCACGTAGCACACGGTGCCGCCATTCGACTTGTAGGAGTAGGCACCCCAGGCCCTGAACTGCTCGATTCGCGTGGGCGATTGCGCGTTGGCGAGCCCGCTGCTCGCCAGGAGGATTGCCAGTGCGGTTACGCTACTTCTTACGAACATGTCTTCCTGCCGGTTGTTTCCATCCATCACCCGGCCATGCGACCGGGCGCTCATCGTCAAAACCTGTGTTCAGTTTGACTTAATTTACCTTACCAAACGGTGAACGACGCACGCCTTGTTGTCACATTCGGTGTCGGCGTTCCGTCTAGCGCCCCGAAATCCGGCATAAAACGGTTTTGGGACCTCGGTCCTGCCGACGATGTAGAAGGAAAGAAAAAGGCAAGAGTTGGGCTGCCTGGAGACCAGAGCAGCCACAAAATGGTTTAGGCGGGCAACTCGTGGTCAGCGAGGGCCGCATCGGCGGCATCGTAGTGCCGATCCTTGATGTGCCTATTGATCAAGGCGATTGCGGTTGTCAGCACAGCGATGTCATCGGTGAAGCCGACAACCGCGAGAATATCTGGCACGACATCGATCGGCAGGACAAAGTACCCAAGGGCCGCCAGCAGGATTCCCCGGACGCGAAAGGGTGTCTCACGGTCCGTGGCACAGTAATAGGCGGCCACCAGATCCCGCGAAAACGGTATCTGCCGGGCTGCCTTTTTGAAGGTCGGCCAAAAACGGCTACGAACCTTCGCTTCCTGTTTCTCCTGCGTCTTCTCATCGCCGGGAAGCAGGATCTCACCGATCTTCACGTCATCCATAGCCCATCGATCCTTTCGTTCGGACCCGATCAATCATATGTGAATGGCAGCCTGGAATTTCAATCACCGTCACCCGGTCCGGGAAGCCGCCAGATCCATGAGAACGGCGAGCTTGAAATCGAGTTCCGTCACACCGCCGGCAGAATGAGTGGTGAGGGCCACATCGACCTTTTTATAGACATTGAACCACTCCGGGTGATGATCGAGCTTCTCCGCAGCCAACGCACATTCCGTCATGAAGCCGAAGGCCTGGCGGAAATCGCGAAAGACGAAGTGTTTTTCGATAGCGGCGCCATCACGCGCCAGCGCCCAGCCGTTCACCTCCCCCAAACGAGCCGCAATGGACGCCGCATCCAGTTTTTCGTATTTCATCCTGAACCCCCTCCTTCTGGATCGACCGATGCCGGCACCATCCATTCTCTTCGTCTGCCTGGGCAACATTTGCCGGTCACCCCTGGCGGAAGGAATTTACCGCCACCTCACTGCAGGGACCAGCGAAAAGCCCGTGATCACTTCGGCCGGAATCGGCAATTGGCATGTCGGCAATCCGCCGGATCGGCGGTCGATCAAGGTCGCGGCCGCAAACGGGATCGACATCTCCAGGCAGCGTGCCCGTCAGGTTGTGCCGCAGGACTTCGAAAGGTTCGATCTGGTGGTCGCCATGGATAGAAGCAATCTGGCCAGGCTGCAGGCGCTTCGACCGCAAAACGCGACAGCTGGCCTGCACCTCTTCGCCGAGCTCGCATTCGGGACACAAGACGATGTGCCCGACCCCTACTACGGTGAAACCGAAGATTTCGAGCGGGTCTACAGCATGCTCTTTTCGGGCTGCAACGCGGTCGTCTCGAAATTCGAGTAACCACCCGTCTCGTAAAGCGGGAATATCTCTTCGGTGAGATAGGGACCGCCACCGACCGATTCACGCGACGAGAGGAGCACGAAGCGTCCAACACCGAATGGCATGGTGTGGAAATTGCCGCGACCGCTCAGGTAGTGGACGACGTCATCGAGGCGCGAGGCCTTCAACCGGGCAAGCGTCACGTGCGGGGTGAACTTGCGTGGGTCCGGCGGCAAGCCGATGCGCTGGCAGATCCGCTCGATCTCGCCTTGCAGCGCGAAGAGCTCCGGCGCAGGAGAAACACCCGCCCAGATCGAATGCGGCTTTTTCGAACCGAAGGAACCGATACCGTTCAAACTCAGGGAAAACTCGGGGCGCTCGATCCGATCGAGCCTGTCGACGACTTCATCCGCCGTCCGGCCATCCACATCACCGATGAAGCGCAGCGTAATGTGGTAATTCTCCACATCGATCCAGCGAGCCCCGGGGAGACCACCGCGCAGCAATGAGAGGCTCATTGCGGCGCTGCGGGGAATTTCGAGGGCAGTGAACAATCTCGGCATGGAGCGCTCCCGAATCTTTTGCAGGTGCTCACAGCGAATCATGCAATGACATCAGGCGCAAGCGTTTAGTTCGCCTGTCCCTTGATGCCTGCCACCCAAGATTCGGCGAGGGGCAGCATGCGCTCGGCCATAATCTGTAGCCCCTGGGTATTCGGATGCATACCGTCGTCCAGAAGCAGACTACGGTCGGTAATCACGCCGTCGAGCACGAAGGGATAGAGCGGCAGATCGTACTTCTCGGCGAGCCGTGGATAGATGGCGTTGAACCTCTGGCCGTAGTCATCACCCATATTCGGAGGGGAAAGCATGCCGACCAGCAGGATCGGAATGTTCCGCTCCTTGAGCCGGGTAATGATCTGCTCGAGGTTTCTCTCGGTCTGATCAGGCGGGATCCCCCGCAAGGCATCATTGGCTCCGAGCTCGAGAATGACGCCATCGGTTCCCTCGGGCACAGACCAGTCGACACGTGACAGGCCGCCTGAGGTGGTGTCGCCGGATACGCCTGCATTGGTGATGACGACGTCGTGCCCCTTGGCTACCAACTGACGCTGAAGCTGGGCCGGCAGCGCATCTTCCTGCGGCAGCTGATATCCGGCCATCAGGCTGTCACCGAGGCCGACAAGCTGCAAAGGCTCGGCCGCAGCAATCCGCGGACCGGCAATGACCGCCAGCAGGATCACGGCGAAATGAAGGAACTGAGCTTTAAAAGTCATGGGGCCTTTCCTAGATTGCTGGGAATGCCGCACTGCGGCGAAGCTTCGTCTTGCCAGATATAGGATGGTCGAGTGTGAGAAACAGCATCATTGAACTGAAAAGCGCCGATCTCACCCTTGGCAACGCAGCAGCCTCCGTTCACGTTTTGAAGAGCATCGACCTGTCGATCGCGGAGAGCGAAGCCGTGGGTATCGTCGGGCCGTCAGGCTCCGGCAAGTCGACGCTTTTGATGGTGCTGGCCGGACTGGAACGCCTCGACAGTGGCGAGATCCACGTTCGCAATACACCGCTTCACACGCTGAGCGAGGATCGCCTCGCCGATTTCCGCGGCAAGAACATCGGCATCGTCTTCCAGTCCTTCCACCTGATTGCCAATATGACGGCGCTCGAGAATGTCGCCGTCCCCCTGGAACTCGCGAATGTAAAGGGCGCCTTCGACATCGCACGCAAGGAGCTCGTATCCGTCGGTCTCGGCGAGCGTCTCAGCCACTATCCCGGCCAATTGTCCGGTGGAGAGCAGCAACGCGTGGCAATCGCACGTGCATTGGCTCCCTCGCCGGCTGTTCTGATCGCCGATGAGCCGACCGGCAATCTCGACACGGAGACCGGCCGGCAGATCGCTGACCTCCTGTTTTCCAAGCAGCAGGAACGCGGCATGACACTGATCCTCGTCACCCATGATCCGTCGCTTGCCGCCCGCTGCACCCGGCAGATCAAGGTGGCATCCGGCCGCATCGCCGGCGACAGCCGAACCGAGCAGACCCGTCTCGCTTCGGTGTCCGCATGACGTCCTTCGGCACCCGTCTGTCCATCGCCTTCCGCATCGCCCTTCGCGAACTGCGTGGCGGCCTGAGCGGCTTCTACATTTTCCTCGCCTGTATTGCGCTCGGAACCGGTGCGATCGCAGCGGTGAACTCCGTTTCGACGGCGATCACCAATGCGATTTCCTCGGAGGGACGGACGCTTCTGGCTGGTGACGTTCGCTTCGAACTCGACAATCGCGAGGCGACATCGGACGAACTGGCCTTCCTCGAAGGCTTCGGCACGGTCTCCGTCACCACCAACCTGCGCTCTATGGCCCGCCTGCCCGACGGATCAGATCAGTCGCTCGTCGAAATCAAGGCAGTCGACGAAGCCTACCCTCTCTACGGGAAACTGACCGCCGAGCCCGACCAGCCGCTTTCCGAATTGCTCGGTGCGGACAATGGCGCCTATGGCGCGGTTGTCGCGCCGCTTTTGCTTGAACGCATGAACATGAAGGTCGGCGACGAATTGCTCGTCGGCAATGCTCGGTTCCGGATCAACGGCACGATCGTCACAGAGCCGGATTCGATCTCTGACGGTTTCGGCTTTGCCCCGCGCTTCCTGACCAGCCGCGAAGGCCTCTTCGCAAGCGGCCTAGTGGCGACCGGCAGCCTCGTCGAACACGCCTACAAGATCCGCTATCACGAGCCCGCACCAACGGCAGAGGCCATTCGAGAGCGCGCGCAGACTGAACATCCGACGGCAGGATGGTCGATCCGCAGCAGTGATCGGGCGGCTCCCGCCCTGACGGAGAATGTCGAGCGCTTCTCGCAGTTCCTGACTCTGGTCGGCCTCACGGCGCTTGTGGTCGGCGGGGTCGGCGTCGCCAATGCCGTTCGCGCCTTCCTCGATTCCAAACGAACCGTCATCGCCACTCTGAAATGCGTCGGCGCACCGGCCTCGGTCGTTGTCATGGTCTACCTGATCCAGATCACTCTGGTGGCATCCGTGGGTATCCTCGCCGGCCTCGTGCTCGGTGCAATCGCCCCGCCAATCGTCGCAAATTATCTCTCCGGCATCCTGCCGATCTCCGCCGAAGCAACGCTTTATCCGCGCGCACTTCTTCTGGCGGCCGTCTTCGGCATGCTGGTCACCTTTGCCTTTGCCATCCTGCCGCTGGGCCATGCCCGCAAGGTGCCGGCGACGGCACTGTTCCGCGAGCAGGGCTTCGAAGCTTCGGGCCTTCCGTCCTGGCCATACCTGCTTGCCATGGCGTTGGCGCTCGGCGCCCTGGCGGCGCTTGCCATCTTCACCTCGGAGCAACAGCGGATCGCGACGATCTTCCTGGCCGCCATGGCGACAGGTTTCGTGCTGCTCCGTGTGGTTGCCATGGGGATCGCCTGGCTTGCGAAGCGCAGCCCTCCGATCCACTCCGCAGCGCTGAGGCTTGCCGTCGGCAACATCCACCGCCCAGGGGCCCTAACCCCTGCAGTCACTCTGTCGCTCGGCCTTGGCCTCAGCCTGCTCGTGGCGCTCGCGCTGATCGATGGCAATCTGCGACGTGAGCTGACCGGAAATCTGCCGGAGAGGGCACCGAACTTCTTCTTCGTTGATATCCAGAGCGGTGAAATCGACGGCTTCCGCAATCTGGTTGAAGGCATGGCGCCCGAGGGCAAGCTGATCGAGGTGCCGATGTTGCGCGGCCGTATCGTCGAGCTCAACGGCACCGATGTCGCCAAGGTCGAGGTACCTCCGGAGGGCCGCTGGGTCCTGCGTGGCGATCGCGGCCTGACCTATGCGAAGAACATTCCAGAAAACAGCACCCTGATCGAGGGCGAATGGTGGCCTGACGGTTATACCGGCGAGCCGCTGGTTTCCTTCGCGGAGGAAGAAGGACGCGAGCTCGGCCTGAAGATTGGCGACACGATCACCATCAACGTGCTCGGCCGCAACATTACGGCGAAGATCGCCAATTTCCGTACCGTCGAATGGGAAAGCCTGTCGATGAACTTCGTTATGGTGTTCTCGCCGAACACCTTCGCCGGCGCCCCCCATGCCTGGCTGGCGACGCTGATCGACCAGGACGCGACCGCCGCCGAAGAAGCCTCGATCCTGCGCTCGGTCACACAACAGTTCCCGACGATCACGACCGTCAGGGTGAAGGACGCCCTCGATGTCGTCGATCGCCTCGTCGGACAGCTGGCAACGGCGATCCGTGCTGCCGCTGCCATCGCGCTGATTGCATCGGTGCTGGTTCTCTCAGGCGCACTTGCAGCCGGCAACCGGGCACGCACCCATGACGCCGTGATCCTGAAGACGCTGGGGGCGACCCGCGCCATGCTGATCCGCGCCTTTACTTATGAGTACATGCTGCTGGGGGCAGCCACCGCGATCTTCGCGCTCGTAGCCGGCGGTGGGATCGCCTGGTTCGTGCTCAGCCAGATCATGAACCTGCCATCCAATTTCCTGCCCGATGTGGCGGCGATGACCCTGGTCATTGCGCTTGTGGTCACCATCGGCATCGGTCTGGCAGGCACCTGGCGCATCCTCGGTCAAAAGGCAGCCCCTGTCCTTCGCGAGCTTTGAGACCGAGAGCGGCGGGCAAGGCCCCGCCGCCCGCAGTATTACCGCGATTTAAGATTGTGGCCCTTGTCGTGGACGAGGGAACCTCTCATATTGAAAGCACGCATGCTGGGCTTCGCAGCGGCGCGGGAGCCATCCGGGCTCCGCTGTCCAATATCGAAGCTTTGAGAGAGGAAAACATGTCCGAACTTCGCAACTATCAGAGCCGCCCGGGCCAGACCCAGTCGGCCACGATGATCGACGAAGGTCTGCGCGCCTATATGCTGAAGGTCTACAACCTGATGGCACTAGGCCTCGCCATCACCGGTATCGCAGCCTTCGCAACCTTCCAGCTGGCAGTATCCGGAGGTGAGCTTACGGCCTTTGGCCAGGCGATCTTCCTGAGCCCGCTGAAGTGGGTGGTCATCTTGGCTCCGGTCGCCATGGTCTTCTTCCTGAGCTTCCGGATCCACAAGATGAGCGTCGCGGCCGCACAGACGACCTTCTGGGTCTATGCCGCAATGATGGGGCTGTCGCTGTCGTCGATCTTCCTGATCTACACGGGCGCAAGCATCGTCCAGACCTTCTTCGTCACGGCTGCATCCTTTGGTGCCCTGTCGCTCTATGGCTACACCACCAAGCGTGACCTGTCGGCGATGGGCTCGTTCCTGATGATGGGTCTCTTCGGCCTGATCATCGCCTCGCTGGTCAACCTGTTTATGGCCTCCTCGGCCCTCGACTTCGCGATCTCCGTCATCGGCGTTCTGATCTTTGCAGGTCTGACCGCCTACGACACCCAGGCGATCAAGGAATCCTACCACGAAAGTCATTCGACCGAGATGGCCGGCCGCAACGCGATCATGGGTGCGCTCCGTCTCTATCTCGATTTCATCAACCTCTTCCTGTTCCTCCTGCGTTTCCTCGGCAACCGCGAGTAACAGCCATAAGGCGACAAACGGAAAACCCTGCTTCGGCGGGGTTTTTCTTTGCCTGGAACCGACTTCGGCCGTCTGCAGGCACAAAAAAACCTCCGGATTGCGCCGAAGGTTTTTTTCGTCCAAAAGTCGGAGCGGTTTATGCCGCTTCTTCTTCCTGGGTATCGTCTTCTTCGACCGTCTTGCCGCGCTTGGGGCCTTTGGCAAGGTTGACCTCGACGAGGCGAACGGCCTCCGTCTCGGACATCTTGTTTACAGCCGCGATTTCACGTGCCATGCGATCGAGAGCAGCTTCATAGAGCTGACGCTCGGAGTAGGACTGCTCCGGCTGGTTCTCCGCACGATAGAGGTCCCGAACGACTTCAGCGATGGAGATAAGGTCACCGGAATTGATCTTGGCATCATATTCCTGAGCACGACGCGACCACATGGTACGCTTCACGCGAGCCTTGCCCTGCACCACCTTCAGCGCGCGATCGACAAAATCTGTCTCGGACAGCTTGCGCATTCCGATGCTCACGGCCTTGGCAACCGGAACCTTCAGACGCATTTTGTCCTTTTCGAAATCGATGACAAAAAGCTCGAGCTTCATGCCGGCCACTTCTTGCTCTTCGATAGTGGTGATGGTACCCACGCCATGGGCCGGGTATACGATCGACTCGCCGGTCTTGAAGCCGTGGCGTGCCGAGGAAGTCTTCTTCTGCTGGGTCGTCATTCTATTCAAATACTCCCTGTTTTGCTCCCGGCGTGATGCCGGCGCCGGGTCGGTCAGGCCCGGATGAGACGACAAGATTGCGAGGCTTGTCATCCTGATCCAGTCCGCGACACAATCAAACGCCACCCTCGTCGCGACTGAGACACGACACAAAAGTGTCGCCGATGTCACGTATATCGCGCGGTAGTGAGTTTGCTTTCGTGATGGTTCAGGGCATAGCTATGCCGCAAAGTGGAACAGTTCCGAGACGCTATCACAAAAAGACGAGGAAATCAATATTTTAGTGCAGTGCGCCACAATCATGGCGCACGGAACGGCAAATCCGCAGCCAAGTGATGGAATTTTGGGCAAGCTTCCATCACACAACGACGCGCATAAAGGCCTTAGTCGCCGGAGCCCGGCTTCTCCGAGAAGAACTGCTCGAACTTGCCATCGACGCCGTCCATTTCCTTGGCTTCCGGCATCGGTTCCTTCTTGACCGTGATGTTCGGCCAGATCTTGGCGTATTCCGCATTGATCTTCAGCCACTTGTCCAGCCCCGGCTCCGTATCGGGCTTGATCGCCTCTGCAGGACATTCCGGCTCGCACACGCCGCAATCGATGCACTCATCCGGATGAATGACGAGGAAGTTTTCCCCTTCATAGAAGCAATCGACAGGGCAGACCTCGACACAATCGGTGTATTTGCAGCGAATGCAGTTATCGGTGACGATATAGGTCATGCGGCACTCCAGGATGGCGTTCTCGAACGGCAGGAGAAATACGAACGTGGGTGGTTCCGTTGGGAATGCGACCCCGTTTGGAACAGCCCGCGCCCTACCGGAAATTTCTGTCGGACGGCAAGTGAGCTAATGCGGAATCCCTGACAAGGCAAGGATAAACACCCTCAATTCGGGCGCCTTTGTAGAAATTTTCTAATCAGCAGACCAATCCGGCTCGCCGCGCAGATCATCCAGCGCCCGGCGCTCCTTCTTGGTCGGCCGGCCCGCGCCCGGGGCTCGAACGCCCGGCTCGGATGGGCTGAAGGGCTTCTTCTCGGGCGGCGGCGTGAGATCCTCATAGAGGAGCCTCGCTTCCTGGTAGGGACCACGCCTCTCACCCGGCAACTTCACGACCAGCACTAGGTCACGCTCGGGCATGGCGATATCAAGACGGTCGCCGACCTTGAGCTGATGACTGGGTTGACGAACCTTTTGCCCATTGACACTGACATGGCCCGCAGCCACTCGCTCTTGCGCGAGGCTGCGTGACTTTGCCACACGGGCGAAGAACAGCCACTTGTCGATGCGCTGGCGCGAACCGCTTGGTGGCTGCTTCTCGTCCATTACTTCTTCAGCTGTTCCTTGAGAGCCGCGAGTTTGGCGAAGGGCGAATCCGGATCGAGCGGCTTGTCCTTGCGCGGTGGCTTCGCCTCGAAACGTGCGGGCTGCGACTTGTTGTTGTCGCGCTCCGGCCGCGGACCACGGTCCTTGCGGTCGCCACGATCCTGGCGATCGCCCTTGCCGGCAAACTTGCCGCGATTGTCGTCACGACGGTCGCCACGATTGTCCGAGCGCCGATCGTCACGACGACCTTCGCCACGCTTCTCGCCACCAGCCTCGCCACCTTCACGCGGCGCCTGGTTGCGCTGACCTTGCGGACGACGATCGCCGCCGGGGCGGCCCGTCCCACGCTGATTGTCGCTGCGGCCACCCGGACGCCAGAGAAGAACCGGCTTTGGCTCGGTGGCTTCGGCAGGCTGCTCCGCCGAGGCTGCATCTTCCGCCACCGCTGCGGGTTGCTCTTCGGCAACGGCGGCAGGGGCCTCGCCTTGGCTCGCCGTTTCGCCAGCCTGATCGGCATCGTCGACGCTGTCGTCTTCGCTCTTTTCTGCAGCTGCAGTCTCTGTCGGGGCGGAACCGGTCTGCGCCGCAAGGAAAGCGGCCGCCTCTTCGGCAGAGACGCTATCCGCACGGTAGCCGAGACCCTTCAGGATCTCTTCCATATCATCAGGGGTCGCGCCGAGGATCGACAGCATTGCGGTCGTCGTGGTGAAGCGGCGACCATCATATGCACCATCGGGACGCGCCGGCGAACCCGGCTTCCACTGCAGCAGCGGACGAATGAGATCGGCGAGGCGCTCGAGGATATCGATACGCACTGCACGCTTGCCGAGGAAACGGAAGCCGGCGAGCTTGTAGAACATGCGCTCATAGCTCGGATCCGTGACCACGGAGGTGCGGCCGGCAGCCAGCACCGGGATCAGATCGCCGTAACCCGGCTTGTCCAGACCGTCATGCTTCAGTGCCCATAGGAGCGTGATGAGTTCTGCCGGCGCGGGCTTGAGAAGGGCCGGCATGAAGATGTGGTAGGCACCGAAGCGCACACCATAACGGCGCATCGATGCGCGGCCATCCTGGTCAAGGGTCTTGACGTCATCTGCGACATCACGGCGGAACAGAACGCCGAGGTTTTCGACGAGCTGGAAGGCCAGCCCCTTGGCAAGGCCCTGCAGGTCTTCGGCGCGCGACAGATCGTCGAGCGGCTTCAGGACCGTCGAGATGTGGTGATTGACGAAACGTTCGATGCGGGCAGCAACGTGATCCCGCGCCATGCCCGTCAGCTGCTCATCGGCAAGCAGGATGACACGTGGATGCAGGATGTGATCCGTCCCCACCAGACGCGCGACCGGGTCGCCCAGCCATCGAACGAGACCGTCTGAACCGATGGCAAGATCATTATTGCCGGAAGCATGCAGGCGCGCCGCGCGCGCCTCGAATTCGAGCGCCAGCGCCTTGTAGGCGGCAGCCTGAACGGCCTTCGCGTCCGGGCCCTCCATGCCGGAGATCGGCGTGAACCGGAACCCCGCAAGTTGTCCCATGGCATGGCCTTCCACGAAGACATCGCCGTTCACACTGATTTCAGCTTCCAACATCGCATTCTCTCTCAAGCGCTTCATGAGCACAGATGTCCTGCGATCAACAAAGCGTTTCGTCAACCGTTCATGTAACGCATCGGACAATCGGTCTTCGATTTCCCGCGTCTTTTCTTGCCAGTGTGTCGGATCGGCAAGCCAGCCGGGCCGGTTCGACACATAAGTCCACGTTCTGATCTGCGCGATCCGCGCCGACAGCGTGTCGATTTCGCCGTCGGTGCGATCCGCGCGGCGCACCTGCTCGGCGAGAAAGTCCTCGTTGACGGTGCCCCTCCTGACCAGATCAAAATACAGGCTCTGAATCAGATCAGCATGCTGTGCAGGCGTAATGCGCCGATAGTCGGGCAGAGCGCAGGCCTCCCAGAGTTTTTCCACCCGTTCGGGCCGATCCGTGATGTCGGATATCTCGGGATAGCGCGAAAGGTATTCCAGCGCCTGCTGGTCGGTCGCCGGCAGGGCGCGCGTCAGTCCTTCGACACGCGGCACCGCATCGAGGCTTCGCTGGAGCCCAGCAATCGACGAGAAATCGAACTTTTCAGTCCGCCACTGCAAGACTTTGACGGAATCGAATTGATGCGTTTGCAGCCGCTCGACCAGCTCTTCATCGAAGGGAGGCACCCGTCCGGTCACGCCGAACGTGCCGTCCTTAATGTGCCGCCCGGCACGACCGGCAATCTGGCCAAGTTCGCCGGGATTAAGATTGCGAAACTGATAGCCGTCGAACTTGCGATCCTGAGCGAAGGCGACATGGTCGACGTCGAGGTTGAGACCCATGCCGATGGCATCGGTCGCCACCAGATATTCGACATCACCTTCCTGATAGAGACCGACCTGGGCATTGCGCGTGCGCGGGCTGAGCGCACCCAACACGACGGCCGCACCGCCCCGCTGACGGCGGATCAGCTCCGCTATCGCATACACTTCGTCCGCCGAAAACGCGACGATGGCCGTCCGCTGCGGCAGGCGCGTGATCTTCTTCTGTCCTGCATAGAAAAGCTGCGACAGGCGGGGTCTTTCGACAATAGTGATCCCGGGCAAGAGCTGAATCAGGATCGACTTCATCGTCGCCGAGCCGAGAAGCAGGGTCTCCTCGCGCCCCCTCAGATGAAGCAGTCGGTCGGTAAAGATATGTCCGCGCTCCAAGTCGCCCGCAAGCTGGATCTCGTCGATGGCAACGAAGGCCGCCTTGGTTTCGCGCGGCATCGCCTCGACCGTGCAAACGGAGAAGCGCGCTTTCGGCGGGCTGATCTTCTCCTCACCGGTCACGAGTGCCACATTTTGTGCGCCGACGCGCTCGACCACGCGCGTATAGACCTCACGGGCAAGCAATCTCAGCGGCAGACCAATGATGCCCGACCCGTGCGCGACCATGCGTTCGATGGCGAAATGGGTCTTGCCGGTATTGGTTGGCCCCAGCACAGCACTGACGCCGCGGCCACTCAGGATCATGGGTTGCGTATTCAAAGACCGCTCCGCTAGTCGGGACCGCGCTCTTTCGCACACCGGCACCCTCGGCCAACACATGGCGACGAAGCAGGGCAAAGGCAAGGCGCTTGATGCATTCATCCCAGAATTCGGCAAAAGCTGAGTCCGATCAGAGCCTTGCACACCCGGAACAGTCTGCGAACGAATCAGCGACGAATCGATGACTCCGGCAGATTCAGGCTTTGTTCTTGAGCCCTATTCAGGAGCGCAGCGGTGTTGCGTCACGCACTCGACCGAGGAAGCTCAATCGAGACGACGACATGGGGGATGGAACAATTACGAAGGCGGTCACGTTCCGCCGCCGAGGTGAAACCTGATGACACTGTCCCCGCCGCCTGCCGAATGGATTGGAGATAACAGCCTGCCCCAGGACTTTGTCCTGATTCATGGCATGGTCATGGCCCCGTCCTTCTGGCGCACATACTCCCCTGATGTTGTTCGACGGGCACGCAGTGCCGCTTACGCCCTGCCAGGGCACCATCCCTGGAAACTGTCCCAGCCGGGTCAGCCGATAACGCCGGAAGCCGTAGCATCAGCCTATGCAGAAGCGATTCGTCGAGACTTCGGCAGTAGGCCGGTGACACTGATCGGCCATTCCACTGGCGGCTTCGTGTCCCTTCTGATCGCCCGGCATTACCCGGAACTCGTGAAGTCGATCGTTCTCATCGGAGCCTTTGCCTGTGGCCGGTTCGAAGGTCAGGAGCGACTGCCCGCCAAGTTGCTGCGCGTGCCGCGCATTGGCCCTCTCCTGTTTCGCCAGTTCTTCCGGCGCTGGATCTCCACCAGCGAGCAATTCCGTTGGGGATCGATCGAATGCGTTTTCGACAAAGGTTGTCCCTGGCAAAACGAACGCGCCGTGGCGGCCATGGAAGAAGTACGGCTGCAGCTGCAGAGAGCACGACCCGAGGACATTGCAGCCTGCATTCGCTTCATGTCGGCAACAAGTCTGGTCAGCAATTTATCCGAAATCCGGCGGCCAGTGCTCAATATCGTCGGAGCCGAGGACGCCATCGTACCTCCCGCACACCAGTTGCGGGTATCGAAGCTTCTGCCTCAGGCTCAGACGGTTCTCCTGCGAAATTGCGGCCATCTGCCGATGGTCGAGCACCAGACACTGACGGCAGGGATCATCAGTGCTTTCGTTGATGGCATGGCCACGATCGAGGAGAAGCGGCCGCGCCACATGACCTCGAAAGCCGGGAAGGCCGCAGTCGATCTGTTCCGCCTGATGGGTCTTGGTCTTCGTCGGACGGAACAAACGGTCTCGGATCGCGTTCAAACGGCACAACAAGCTGTGTTTTATCAAGGCTCAGGAGAGGGTCCAAATGAGTACTATTCTCATCGTCATTCTAATTCTGCTTCTCATCGGCGCTCTGCCGAGCTGGGGCTATAGCCGCGGCTGGGGCTATGGTCCGTCGGGGGGTCTGGGCCTCGTACTGCTCATCCTCATCATTCTGATGTTGATGGGTCGAATTTGACCTGAAGTGAAATCCAACTCTACGTGAAAAGGTATAGGACGATGAAAAAGACCCTTCTGGCACTCGCACTGATCGCTCCCCTCGCATCCTGCACGGCCACGGAACGCGGCGCCGGCATTGGCGCGGCTTCCGGCGCCGTCATCGGCGGCGTAGCGACCGGCAACGTTCGCGGCGCAGCTATCGGCGCAGGCGTGGGCGGCGTTGCTGGCGCACTGATCGGCAATTCGCAGGAACGCAGCGGTTACTGCGTCTATCGTGACCGTTACGGCCGCACCTACGAAGCTCGCTGCCGCTAACAGCTGCCTCATTCAAAGAAAGCCGTCGGACGTTACCGTCCGGCGGCTTTTTTTGTTGCCTCTATTAACTTTTGACCAAAGCCGGAACGAATCGACGACGAATCGCGGACTCGACAGTCTTCCTGGTTTGTTCACCGCTACATATTGTGGAATAACAATTGGTTAACCATAGAAGGCGGTGGATATTAAGAATTCCGTCCACCGTTGCAGCGTTCAGTCGTTAACAGCAAGCCCGAGCCTCCCCCGCAAGGAGCGATATTGCCCTGGATTGGTATCGGACATCGCTTCGTCCCGGTCCGAGGGTAGATCCTGGTAGTCGATCGGTCCGTGCAACTGACTCGCAGTGAAGTCGAAGCGGCGACCCTCAATAGAGTTGTAGAAATGCGGCCCCTGTTGAAGCACCGTCTTCAGAATCTGACCGCCAAACACGTCCTGCACGACCAGGCTCGTTACACCACACTGCCCCCTCGCCGGATTGCCCGGAGACCACAGGCTGGAGGTTTCACGCGACCAGGCTTTTGACAGGCGTTCGGCAAATATCTCAAGCTCGACGATCGAATACCCCATGGCGCTCCCCAAAAACGAACAAGGCCGGCGCAAGGCCGGCCCCGACGTCAAAATCTGTTGTCGCCTCAGACGAAGAACTGACCACCATTGGCAGAGATCGTTGAGCCCGTGATGAACCCGGCGTCATCAGACGCGAGGAAGACGACGCAACGTGCGATCTCTTCCGGTTCACCGAGGCGCCCCACCGGGATCTGCGGAATGATCCGCTCGTTCAACACCTTTTCCGGGATGGCGCGAACCATTTCCGTGCCGATATAGCCCGGGCAGATGGCATTGACGGTGATGCCCTTGGCAGCCCCTTCCTGGGCGAGTGCCTTGGTGAAGCCGAGATCGCCGGCCTTGGCCGCGGAATAGTTGGCCTGCCCCATCTGGCCCTTCTGACCATTGATCGAGGAGATATTAATGACGCGACCAAAGCTGCGGTCGCGCATCCCGGTCCAGACCGGGTGGGTCATGTTGAAGAGACCGGTGAGGTTGGTGTTGATGACCTCTCCCCACTGCTCGGGTGTCATCTTGTGGAACATGGCATCCCGCGTGATCCCGGCATTGTTGACCAGCACTTCCACGGGACCGAGTGCCGACTCGACGGCTGCGATCCCGTCGACGCAGGCCTGGTAGTTGGACACATCCCACTTGAAGACCGGAATGCCGGTTTCGGCTTCGAAGGCCTTGGCCTTCTCTTCATTTCCCGCGAAGTTCGCCGCAACCTTGTAGCCCGCACTTTTCAGGGCGACCGAAATCGCCGCACCAATGCCGCGTGTGCCACCGGTCACCAAAGCCACTCTGCTCATGCTGTCCTCCCCGTTCTTTTTCTATGGGTTCCCATCTGGATCACCGTTGCGGTTCCCGTTGCAACGGCATGACTTGGCCATCCCGGCCAAGAGCCGGGACGGAAATTCATCAGGTCAAGGGCGAGCGGCCGCCATTCGGTGCGGCCGGATCAGAATGCCTCGAGGCACATGGCAACGCCCATGCCACCGCCGATGCAGAGCGTGGCGAGACCCTTTTTGGCGCCACGACGCTTCATCTCGAACAGCAGCGTGTTGAGGATGCGCGCACCGGACGCACCGACCGGATGGCCAATGGCGATTGCGCCGCCGTTGACGTTGACGATCGAGGTATCCCAGCCGAGGTCCTTGTTGACGGCGCAGGCCTGTGCCGCAAAGGCTTCATTGGCTTCGACGAGATCAAGATCAGTGATCTTCCAACCTGCCTTCTCAAGCGCCTTGCGCGAAGCCGGGATCGGGCCGGTGCCCATGATCTTCGGGTCGACACCTGCGGTTGCCCAGGAGACGATACGGGCGAGCGGCGCAATACCACGGCGCGAGGCCTCGGCCTCGGTCATCAGCAGGGCAGCAGCGGCACCGTCGTTGATGCCGGAAGCGTTGCCAGCTGTGACCGTGCCCTCCTTGTCGAAGGCCGGCTTCAACTTCTGCATGCTTTCGATCGTCGCGCCGAGACGGATGTATTCATCCTGATCGACGGTCACATCACCCTTGCGGCCCGGCACGATGACCGGAACGATCTCGTCCTTGAAGCGACCGGCGACCTGGGCGGCCTCCGCCTTGTTCTGCGACGCGAGCGCAAAAGCGTCCTGTTCGTCGCGCGTCAACTGCCACTGCCGGGCGACATTCTCGGCGGTCGTGCCCATGTGGTATCCGTAGAAGGCATCGGTGAGACCGTCCTTGATCATGGTGTCGACCATCTTCAAGTCGCCCATCTTGGTGCCGTTACGCAGATGCGCACAATGCGGCGCCATGGACATGGATTCCTGTCCGCCGGCGATGATGATCTTCGCGTCACCTGTGGCGATCTGCTGCATGCCGATGGCCACGGCGCGCAGGCCCGAGCCGCAGAGCTGATTGAGCCCCCAGGCCGTCGCTTCCTGCGGGATACCGGCCTTCATCGCTGCCTGGCGAGCCGGGTTCTGGCCCTGTCCTGCGGTGAGGATCTGCCCGAGAATGACTTCATCGACTTCCGCGGCCTCGACGCCGGCGCGCTCCAGCACGCCCTTGATGGCCACGGCGCCGAGATCATGCGCGGCGACGGATGACAACGCCCCGTTGAAAGATCCGACCGGGGTTCTGGCAGCGCTCGCGATAACGATGGACGGGGTGCTCATGGAGGTCTCCTCGGGTTTTGTGATTGAGAAGAAACTGACAAAGACTGCCGCCGGTGTCAAACAAGATAAGCCCGGCATTCTCGTTCTTTGGTTGCGCTTTCCTGTCTTTCGTCAATTGCCGATCCTGCATCGCACAAAGAGATTGTCACCGGGCTGAATTTGCGCTTACACTTGTCTTCGGGAAGAGCAAAAACAATCGAAAAACGACGGGTTAGGAGACTGAAATGGCCAAAGCCGATGGCGAAATCGTTATCAAGAAGTACGCCAATCGACGCCTCTACAACACCGGGACCAGCACCTACGTCACCCTTGAAGACTTGGCCAAGATGGTCAAGAAGGGCGAGGATTTCGTGGTGCAGGATGCCAAGTCCGGTGACGACATCACGCATTCCGTCCTGACCCAGATCATCTTCGAGCAGGAATCCAAGACCGGCAACACGCTTCTGCCGATCTCCTTCCTGCGCCAGCTCATCAGCTACTATGGCGATCAGATGCAAATGGTCGTCCCGAGTTTCCTCGAGCATTCGATGAAGGCCTTCACCGAACAGCAGACCCAGATGCGCGAGCAGATGACAAAAGCCTTCGGCGACCATCCGCTGTCCAAGAACCTGCAGATGCCGATCCAGCTGATGGAGGAGCAGGTTAAGCGCAACACCGAGATGTTCCAGCAGGCCATGCAGATGTTCTCGCCCTTCCTCGGCGGCCAGCAGCCGGCCAAGGAAACCAAAAAGGCGGAAGCCAAGGATATTGACGAGTTGAAGGAGCAGTTGCGCTCCCTGCAGAACAAGCTCGACAACCTTTGAGACAATGAAGGCCCCGAATGGGGCCTTTTTCATATCCGGATCAGAGCCCGATCGAGACATCCCGTCCGGCAGCCCGGTTGGAGATCGTGAAGCCAGCAACCACGTCGATGAAGGCGATGACCATAAGGCTGAAGAACAGCTGCGTTGCTGCATCGCGCACGAGGAGGAATTCGACGAGAAAGCCGATGAAGACAACCATGGAGAGCATGTGGTTCATCAGCGATCCGCGAGTATTCAGCGTCGCTTTCAACACCTCGAAGAACAGGGCAATCAGCGCCGTCAGAATGACCAGATCGCCGATCGTCATAGTCCAGACTGCACCCGACAGCATCGGCACGGTCATGATCACGTTCGAAAAGGCGGCAATTCCGCTGCCGAGCATCACGGCGTTGTAGAAGGTGAAGGGAACGATCATCAGCGGCACGGCAATCAGCATGCGGAATCCTTCCTTGCACTTCGATCCCGTCCGGCTCCGCGGCGGGTGGGCGTGATTTAACTATGCCTAATGACAAATGAAAAGGCCGGCGCAAGCGCCGGCCCTTCGAAACAGTCAGTCAAGCGCAGCAATTATGCGCTTTCCTTCGGCGTCAGAACCTGACGGCCGCGATACATACCGGTCTTCAGATCGATATGGTGCGGGCGGCGCAGTTCGCCGGAGTTCTTGTCTTCGACATAGGTCGATGCCTTCAGCGCGTCAGCAGAGCGGCGCATACCGCGCTTGGACGGGCTTGTTTTTCTTTTCGGTACAGCCATTTTCGTTACTCCACGTGACGGACAAGACGGGTTTATGCGGCCTCGATGAGGCCGGACAGAACCTGTCTCGATCTCGGAATTTGGCGGGCTTATACATGCCCGAAGTAGGTTTGACCAGACCCCGGGCCATTTTTTTCGAATCTAGGCGAGGCCCGTTCAGGCCTCGTCTTCGGGCACGATCCAGGTCTCGGCCAGCGCCGCCTCTTCCCACGACCGCCAAGCCGGATGCGCTCGCATGGCATCCATATAGGCGATCGTCTCCGCATCCCCTACCAGATCATAGGCTGCAAAGCGATTCACGACCGGGGCGAACATGGCATCAGCCGCGGAAAAGGCGCCGAACAGGAAGGGTCCGCCCGACCGTTTCAGCATCTCCCGCCAGATCGTCTCGATGCGCGCGACATCGGCCGCCACCCCCTCGGGCAGCGGGATCGCCTTCACGTGCCGCCGCAGATTCATCGGACAGGCGCCACGCAAGGCCCGGAACCCGGACAGCATCTCCATCGAGATGGAGCGCGCGAGCGACCGGCTCTCGCGTTCAGCAGGCCAGAGCCCGGCATCAGGATAGAGCTCGGCCACATATTCGATGATCGCGAGCGATTCCCAGACACGGACAGAGCCGTGATGAAGCACCGGGACCTTGCCGGTTGGCGAAAGCGCGCGGAACCGAGGATGGGTCGCGCCCGGGCCGAACGGGATCAGTTCTTCGCGAAACGGGATGCCGGTCGCCGTCATCGCGATCCAGGGCCGAAACGACCAAGAGGAGTAGTTCTTATTGGCGATGTAGAGGATCAGGTCGTCCATGGCGTGCTCCGCGTTGTCGAGAACCGATCCTAGACGCTGAGGGGCATTTCCGACCAACGAAAGCTTCTGATCTCAGCCATAAAGACAGGTGATGTAATCACCCGAGGCGCGCGCGCGACGATCGACGACACCGGCCAGACGCTTCAGACCCGGCCCTGGCTTGCTCGCGACACGATCGATCGGATTGGGCAGGGAGACGGCGAGAAGGGCTGCCTGCTGACGGCTGAGCTTGGCGGCCGACGTCTTGAAGTGGTGCTGTGCAGCCGCTTCGATGCCATAGATGCCCGGGCCCCATTCGGCGACATTGAGATAAATCTCCATCGTCCGCTGCTTGGGCCAGGCGGCATCCAGCGCCAGCGCCAGGGGCAGTTCGAGGCCCTTGCGGATAAAAGAGCGACCGTTCCAGAGGAAAAGGTTCTTAGCGGTCTGCATCGGGATCGTGCTGGCGCCGCGCGTCGCCTCGCCCGCCATTGCGTCGTCGATCACAGACTGCAGCTGGGCCCAGTCCACGCCGCCGTGGTTACAATACTGGCCGTCCTCAGACATCATCACCGCCCGAACGACATTCGGCGAGATATCCTCGAAGTCGACCCAGCGGCGGTCATAGCCCTGCAAGGTTGCGAGATCCGCAAGCATCAGCGTCGAGACCGGCCGGACGAAATCCAGACGATAGAACAGAATGAGGAGGTAGGGAGCGGCGAGAAAGAGGAAGAGCGCAATGAGCACGGCCCGGATGATCCGGGGCCGGCGCTTGTCCTCGGGCACAAACTTCTCGTCTTGCTCCAATGCCTCGACTTCCAGTGTCAATGAAGTGGGGTCCGTGATCGATGATGGACCCTCATAGCCGCCCTCTTGGCAAATGACCAGTCTGGCTGCGCGCTTCCGCCTCTTTCCCCGGCTCAATTTCCCGTTGCCTGACCAGGGGTAGCGTGCCAAATAGCCTTGATGACCAAGAGCGCCGATGCCTTTGAAACAAGCCTGAACGCCCACGCCACGCTCGTCGAGGCGAGGCTCGACATCCTTCTGGACGCAACGCCGCGTCCGGCGGAAGTCGTCCGCCCCCGGCGGCTGATCGAGGCCATGCATTACGGGGCCTTGAACGGCGGCAAGCGCCTTCGGCCCTATCTGGTGATGCAGGCGACCCGCCTCTTCGGCGGAAGCGAGGAGGCAGCCCTCCAGGTCGGCTGTGCGCTCGAATGCCTGCACAGCTATTCGCTCGTCCATGACGACCTGCCCGCCATGGACGACGACGACCTGCGCCGCGGCAAGCCGACGGTTCACAAGCAGTATGACGAAGCAACCGCGATCCTCGCCGGCGACGGCCTCTTGACCTATGCCTTCGACATCATCACCTCACCCGAAACACCCCTGCCCGATGCGGCCAAGGTGGTGCTGGTGCTGGAGCTTTCCCGCGCCGCCGGCATAGGCGGTATGGCGGGTGGCCAGATGCTTGATCTCGCTGCCGAGACGGATCAGCCCGACGATGCAGGCATCGTGATGCTGCAGGCCATGAAGACGGGCGCACTTCTGCGCTTCGCCTGCGAGGCGGGCGCCATTATCGCCGGCCATCCGGCGGAAGACCGAGATCGTCTTCGGCGCTTCGGCGAAATCATCGGCCGCGCCTTCCAGCTGGCCGACGACCTGCTCGACATCACCTCGGATGCCGCAACCCTCGGCAAGGCAACCGGCAAGGACGCAGCAAAGGGCAAGGCGACGCTTGTCGGCCTCAAGGGCACCGATTGGGCGCGCGCCGAACTCGACCGGCTTGTCATCGAAGCAAACGCCCTTCTTGAGCCCTACGGCGAACAGGCCGAACCGCTCAAGGAAGCCGCCCATTTCATCGCCTACAGGAAGAAATAGCATGAGCCGTTTCTGGTCGACCGCCGTCCATGCACTGGAACCCTATGTCGCCGGCGAACAGCCGAAAATCCCGGGCCTAGTCAAGCTCAACACCAATGAGAGCCCCTATGGACCTTCGCAAAAGGTGCTGGACGCGATCGCGGCCACGTCCGGTGAGCGTCTACGCCTTTATCCCGATCCGGGGTCCACGGGCCTGCGCGAGGCCATCGCGAAGCGCTTCGACCTGACCATGGACGAGGTGTTCGTCGGCAACGGCTCGGACGAAGTGCTGGCGTTCACCTTCGCGGGCCTCTTGAAGCACGACGCGCCGCTCCTCTATCCCGACATCACCTACAGCTTCTACAAGACCTACGCGCGACTCTTCGAGGTCAAGGTCGAGGAGATCCCGCTGGACGATCGTCTTCGGATACGTGTCGGCGATTACGACCGCCCCTGCGGTGCAATCATCCTGGCCAATCCAAACGCCCCGACCGGTGTCGCTCTCCCGCTCTCGCAGATCGAAAAGCTCGTCGCCTCGCACCCGGACCACGTCGTGGTGATCGACGAGGCCTATGTCGATTTCGGCGCAGACACGGCAGCTTCGCTGATTCCTCGTTACGAGAACCTGCTTGTTGTCCAGACCTTCTCGAAATCGCGCTCGCTCGCAGGCCTGCGCGTCGGTTTCGCGCTCGGCCAACGGCCGCTGATCGAGGCACTGGAGCGGATGAAGGACAGCTTCAACTCCTATCCCGTCGACATGCTGGCGCAGGCCGCTGCAACCGCAGCGATCGAGGACGAAGCGTGGTTTGCCGAGGCCCGCGGCAAGATCATCGCCAACCGCGATATGGTGACAAAGGCGCTTGAGGCTCGCGGCTTCGAGGTCCTGCCGTCGTCGACCAACTTCGTCTTCGCCCGTCATCCCGCGCATCAGGGTGCGGATCTTCAGAAGAGGCTGCGCGAGCGCGCCGTCCTCGTCCGGCATTTCAACAAGCCGCGCATTTCGGACTTCCTCCGCGTGACCATTGGCACGACAGAGGAATGCCATCAATTTCTCGAGGTGATCGATCAAATCATCTGACGTGTCGTCCGCGCCGGAAAGCGCTACGCTCCTGCAACTTTAGTGAGAGCCGGAGCGAGCCCGTGACTGAAATCCTGCAACATTGGCCCCAGGTCGTGGCAGCCTACCTTGTCTACCTGGTGGCGGTCTTGAGCCCTGGCCCGGCCACCATGGCGATTGCCTCGGCCTCGCTCGGCCAGGGACGGAAGCATGGACTGACGATTGCGGCGGGCATCTTTTGCGGATCGATGACCTGGGCCGTTGCGGCCTCGCTCGGTCTGGCTGCGATCTTGTCGCAATATACACAGGCGTTGATCCTGATGCGTATCCTGGGCGGGCTGTACCTGCTTTATCTCGCCTGGCGTGCCTTTCGCTCCGCCGCCAGCAGCATCGACCCGCTCTCTCTGACGAAGGCTGCTTCGAGCCTGAAACGCACCTTCCTGATGGGCTACGCGATCCACCTCACAAACCCGAAGGCGATCTTTGCCTGGCTCGCCATCATCTCGCTCGGCCTTCCGGCCGGTGCAACACCAACGGCCGTCGCGATCATCGTCTGCGGCTGCCTTGCGACCGGCTTCGCCGTCTTCATGGGTTATGCGCTGTTGTTCTCGACTCCCGGTTCACTGCGCATCTACCGCGCTGCGCGCCGTTATATCGATGGGACGCTGGCGGTCCTGTTTGCCACTGCCGGCGTCAAGATGCTGACCTTCCGCTAAAACTAAAAAGGCGCCGCAAGCCTGCGACGCCTTCTGATCTTGCGGTATTGAATTCTCAGCCCTGGGTGAGCGGCGAGATCTGGATTTCGACGCGACGGTTTTGCGCGCGGCCGTCCGGTGTCGCGTTCGACGCGATTGGCTGGTTCGGGCCGAAGCCGACAGCCGAAACACGACGCGGATCGATACCCTGGCTGTTGAGATAGCCGGCAACCGACATCGCACGGCGCTCGGAAAGACCCTGATTGTAGGCTTGGCTGCCGGTCGAATCGGTGTGACCGTTGATGTCGATCAGGGTCCGGTCGAATTTGCGCAACACGATCGCGACAGAGTTCAGGGTCGGGTAGAACTGCGGCATGACCGCATCCTGATCGGTGTTGAAGGTGATGTTCGACGGCATGTTCAGGATGATGCGATCGCCGACGCGGGTGACCGAGATTCCGGTGCCCTGCAACTGGGCGCGCAGTTCCGATTCCTGCTGGTCCATGTAATTGCCGATCGCGCCACCCGCAAGCGCGCCGATACCCGCGCCGATCAGCGCTGCATTGCGGCGTCCAACGGGAGAGCCGCCGACTGCCAGACCACCAAGCGCGCCAACGGCAGCACCGAGTGCTGCGCCGCCCGCCGTGTTGGACACCTTCTGCTGCCCCGTATAGGGGTCGGTCGTGGTGCAGGCGCTGAGATAGGTCGCGCACAGCGCGAGGATGGCGATCTTCTTGATCATGCTCGGTGTCCCTCCAGGATTCGGCTGATAATCCGTCAACCGTGAAATTGCGGCAACAAAAAGTTGGCCGGCAAGCTCACTCCGCCGCAGATTTCTGGCCGTAGCGCTTCTCGATATAGTCGGCCACCAGCGCCTCGAAATCGGCAGCGATATTCGGGCCACGCAGTGTCATCGCCTTCTGGCCGTCGATGAACACCGGAGCTGCCGGGTTTTCACCGGTTCCCGGAAGCGAGATGCCGATATCGGCATGCTTGCTTTCGCCGGGGCCGTTGACGATACAGCCCATGACCGCAACGTTGAGCCCCTCGACACCCGGATACTTTTCACGCCAGACCGGCATGTTCTTGCGCAGGTCATCCTGGATCTTCTGGGCGAGTTCCTGGAAGACGGTCGATGTCGTTCGACCACAACCCGGACAGGCCGCGACCACAGGCACGAATTGACGGAATCCCATCACCTGCAGCAGTTCCTGGGCAACCTGGACTTCCCGCGTGCGATCGCCGTTCGGTTCGGGAGTAAGCGAAACGCGGATCGTGTCACCAATACCGTGTTGCAGCACGTAACCCATGGCCGCAGACGAGGCGACGATACCCTTCGAGCCCATGCCGGCCTCGGTCAGACCCAGATGCAGAGCATGGTTCGAGCGCTCGGCGAGCATCGAATAGACGGCGATCAGGTCCTGCACCTGGCTGACCTTGGCCGAGAGAATAATGCGGTTGCGAGGCAAGCCGATCTCTTCGGCGAGTTCGGCCGATAGAAGTGCGGATTGCACGATCGCCTCGCGCGTCACCTGTCGAGCCGACAGCGGCGATCCCTGCGCGGCGTTCTCGTCCATCAGCCGTGTCAGGAGTTCCTGGTCGAGCGAGCCCCAGTTGACTCCGATGCGGACAGGCTTGTCGTAGCGGATCGCCATCTCGACGATCTCGGCGAACTGCTTGTCCTTCTTATCCTTGAAGCCGACATTGCCAGGATTGATGCGATACTTGGCAAGCGCCTCTGCGCAGGCAGGGTGATCGGCGAGCAGCTTGTGGCCGATATAATGGAAGTCGCCGATCAGCGGCACGTCCATGCCGAGTTGGAGCAGGCGCTCGCGGATCTTCGGAACGGCAGCGGCACTCTCGTCGCGGTCGACGGTGATGCGGACCACCTCGGAGCCTGCCTTGTAGAGGGCGGCAACCTGGGCAACGGTCGCATCGATGTCTGCGGTGTCGGTATTGGTCATCGACTGAACGACGACGGGAGCTCCACCGCCGATAATGACGCCACCCACTTCAACCGCGACGGAGGAACGGCGCGGCTTGGGGTCAAAGGCATCGGCGGGCTGGATCAGGGGTGCGGTCATGGCTGTTTCTCTGCAAGCCTCAATCGCCATGGAGGTGGATCAAAGCCGTTCGCTTGTCAACCGCAACACGCCGATGCGCGATCACATGCGCGTCTGCAGCCGCCCGAGAGCGGCCAAATACGCGGTCCGGGTCAATGGCCGCTCGCCCGGTCGGCATGGCGAGCAAGCCGGGATAGCCCAAGCACAACGATCAGCAAAGCTGGGATCGCTGTGTAGACACTCGACAGCGACGTGTGCTCGGCCACAAACCCGATCAGAGACGGCGCAAAGAGAATGCCGGAATAGCCCATGGTGGTGACGACCGAGAGACCGACGCCCGGAGCAAGCCCCGGGATATTGCCGCCGGCCGAAAAGGCGATCGGCACCATGTTCGAAATGCCGATCCCCGTAATTGCAAAGCCGATCAGCGCAAAGGTCACGCTGGAAGACTGGCCCGCCATGACAAGTCCGATGATCGCAGTCACGCCACAGAAGCGCAGTGTGTTGACCGCACCGAAACGGTCACGGATGAAGTCGCCGGCGAAACGGCAGACAGCCATGGTGAAGGAGAAGGCAGCAAAGGCGAAACCCGACATTTCCGTCGAGGCATTGAGTTCGTTGCGCAGATAGAGCGCGCTCCAGTCGAGCACGGTGCCCTCAGGAATCATGCAGAACAGCGCGATCGTGCCGATCAGCCAGGGCAGCGGCGTCATCGGCAGCTTGGCCTTGGCCGGTTCGTCGGTTGGATGTGGCGCGTCCGATAGGATCATCGGGCGAGCGACCAGGAAGAGAACGACGCAGACCGCTGCCAGAAGCAACACGTGACCCGTGACGCCGAGCGAGGCAATCAGGAAGCCGCCGGTCGCGGCACCGCAGAGGCCGCCAAGGCTCCAGAAGGCGTGACAGGAGGACATGATCGACCGGCGCATGTTGCGCTCGACTTCGACGGCATTCGCATTCATCGCCACGTCCATCGCCCCGGTCAGGCCACCGAAAAGGAAGATCGCGACAGCTCCGGTCCAAAGATTGTCGACCAGCGTCACGAGTACGATGGTCGGGATGAACAGAAGCGTGGTCACCTCCACGACACGCCGCGAGCCGTAACGGGCAATCTGCATCCCGGCGATTGGCATCAGCACCAGCGAACCCACGCCGAAAACGAAAATCATCACGCCCAGCATCAACTCCGACAATCCGAGCGCCTCAGAGAAGAACGGAATTTTCGGAGCCCAGGCTCCAATGACAAGGCCATTGAGAAAGAAGAGCAAGGCAACGGCGGCCCGCTCTCGGGTCACGATCGGCGCCGGTGCGGCGGAGGAAGTGATAGTCTGGGCGATGTCATTCATGTCCTGCTCCCATAGTCGGGGGCACTTTAATTAAATCGATTTAAGCGACAACACTCGCTGCGCGCTGCACCTGTAAATTTTTGTTTCGCACGACAACAATGTCGGAGATCCGGATGGGGATTGACAGAACCCGGCCAACGCCTGACACAGATAGCCATTGCGGACCTCCACCTGTGCCGCCCGACCCGAAAGACGCTTCCGTGAAAACCGCCGTTGGCGCTGGCATCCTGCTCTCCAGTCTCGCCTATCTCTGCTTTGCCATGCATGACGCCATGATCAAGCTGCTGGTGGAGACAACCACGGTCTGGCAGATCCTGTTTTGCCGCAGCATTGCGATCCTGCTTGGCTGTTACTTCCTCGGAGGCCGTTCGCTCGCCCGGGAGACGGTAACGTCGCCGGCGCTCCGCCCGATGATGCTGCGCAGCCTTTTCCTGCTGGCCGCCTGGCTCTGTTACTTCAATGCGGCCAAGCACCTGCCGCTCGCAGACCTGACGACACTCTATTTCGCCGCACCGATCGCAGCGATCCTGCTCGCCATCCCGATCCTGGGCGAACGCGTCCCCATGAGCAGCTGGATCGCCGTCATCACCGGCTTCGTCGGCGTGGTCATCGCCAGCAATCCGACGGGCCTTGCTACCGGCTGGCCCGTGTATCTCGCCCTCATCGCCGCCATCTGCTGGGCGATCGCAACGACGCTGCTCAGAACCACCAGCAAGAGCGCCAGCAGCATGGTTCAGATGACGATGACGAATGTCTTCTTCCTAGCACTGACGACACCCATGGCCATCGTCTCGTGGACGATGCCAAGCGGCCCGACGCAGATCCTGCTGCTGACTGTCGGTTTCATTGGCGGCCTTGGCCAGCTGAGCTTTTTCGAGGCGCTGCGCCGCGCGCCGATCTCGGTCATTGCGCCCCTGGAATATACGGCGCTCGTCTGGGCCTTCGCGCTCGGCTACACGATCTGGGGAGATATCCCGGGACCGAATGTCTGGGCCGGCGCCGTCCTGATCGCCGGCGCAGGCCTTATCATTCTCTTTGCCCAGCGGCGCAAAATGCCCGCTCAGGACCTTGAGAGATAGCGCTCTGCAAGCTCCACCCAGAGGGTCGTCCCGACCGGCAGGATATCGTCGTTGAAATCATAGCGCGGGTGATGCAGCGGCGGATCGTTGGGTGTGCGCTGCGTTCCTAGAAAGAAATAGCTGCCCGGGCGCTTGGCGAGCATATATGCGAAATCTTCGCTCCCCATCATCGGACGCGGCAGGTCATAGACCTTGTCCTGTCCAGCAAAGCTCACCGCGAGATCACGGACGAAATCCGTTTCCGCCTTGTGATTGATGGTCGGGTCGTATCCCCGCTCGTAGTCGATCGTCACGCCCATGCCGTAGCTCGCCGCCTGGCCTTCAGCCACCGCGCGAATGCGCTGCTCCAGCTGGTCGCGGACCTTGGGATCGAAGGAGCGGATAGAAAGCACCATCTCCGCCCGCTCCGGAATGACATTGCTCGCAGCCCCCGCGTGGAACCCACCAACCGTAATGACGGTCGGATCGAGCGGGTGGATGTTGCGCGACACGATCGTCTGAAGCGCCATCACGATGGAGGCGCCACAGACGATTGGGTCAGCCGTCGATTGCGGCTCTGCCCCATGACCGCCGCGACCGTTGACGGTGATCTTGCACTCGTCGACGGCAGCCATGATCGGCCCTTCCCTAAGCGCGATATGGCCGAAGGGGATCTCCGGATCGTTATGCAGTGCGAAAACTGCATCGCAGGGGAAGCGATCGAAGAGGCCATCCTCGATCATGATCCGGGCGCCGCCGAAATTCTCTTCGGCCGGCTGGAAGATCAGATGAATGACACCGTCGAAGTTCCGCCGTTCGGCCAGGATCTTCGCCGCGCCGAGAAGCATCGCAGTATGGCCGTCATGACCACAGGCATGCATCACGCCCGGTATCTCGCTGGCATAGGGAAGACCGGTCTCTTCGAGGATCGGCAGAGCGTCGAAGTCGGCGCGGATTCCGATGCTTCGCTCGCTCGTCCCGTTCCTGAGGGTAGCGACGATACCGGTCTTGGCAAGCCCGCGCGTCACCTCATAGCCGAGCGCGGTCAGTTGCTCGGCGACATAATCCGACGTCTTGAACTCCGACAGGCCGATCTCCGGAAACCGATGCAGATGATGTCGCGTCGCGAGCACTTCAGCCATCACATTGGGCGCATGGATCGTCATGGAAATTGCCTTTCGGTCGTCTGGGCATGAGCAATGAAGCGCGGACTGTGGCACTTGCCGGTCCGTTGTTCAACCGTATAAAAAGACGTCCGCGGCTGACGAAAAGAAGCTGCCTTACCCGTGCCGGAGAGACCACCATGACACGACGCACGTTCCAGCGTGCCGGTGAAGCCGAGCGCCGGAAGGATCTGATCGCGGCGACCCTGGACAGCGTTTCCGAACATGGCCTGGAAGGCGCAACCGTCCGCGACATCGCCGCCAGAGCCGGCGTGACCGGCGGTTTGATCCGTCACTATTTCTCCGGCAAGGATGAGATGGTTCAAGAGGCCTATCGCGAGATGTTGGCAGGAATGACTGGCTCCGCCGTCGATGCCATGGCGGACGCCGGCACGAACCCGCAGCGGCGCCTGCATGACTTCATCGTCGCCAATGTCAGCCCACCGATCGCCGACCCGAAGGCGTTGTCCCTCTGGGCAGCTTTCATCGGACGTGTGCGATCGGATGAGGAACTCGCCCGTATCCATCGGGAAAACTACATGGTCTTCATCGGCATACTCGAAGAGCTCGTCGGAGCCGTCCTGGAGGCACGACAACACGAACTGCCCTTCTCCGAAGTCCGCCATCTCGCGGTCGCGATCAACGGGCTCATCGACGGTTTGTGGCTTGAGAATTCGCTCGCGAGCGACCTCTTCGACGAGGGACGGCTGCCGCAGATCGCACTGGATGCGGTCGAGGCCATGCTGGGCGGATTGTCGCTGAGGGGCACGAACTGAGCGATCGGCCCCGCGCCGCAAACACGCATCCGGTGCGCGTCGCGTTCGTGGTCTGGTAACCTCACCGACAGATCGCTTGCCCGCTAAGTTTGACCCTGCTTAATCGCTGCTCGGCGGCTGCGAGCAAGCCCCTTGGCCAGCCGCTTGAAATAAGGCATAAAAACGCCAATTCACCTGCCTGGATGCGAAAGTCGCAACGAGAGTCCAACCGCCTCTGTTAACCGTCGTATTACGGCCTCTTTCTGCCTCGATTGTTGGTCAACAACCCAATTTTGTGCAATGAGGCGCGGCGGCGAAGACCAGACGGTCGGACCACAACGGCTTTCTATTGAACCATCGAACCGAGAACCTATTTTTCATGACGCTGCATGTCCAATCGCGCGACCTCGAAACCAAGCAGATCGACCACAACGATTCCATTCGATCTGCGTATTTTACGATCGAGGAGTTGCGGGAGAGCGCCGCTTCGCTGGCGCTGAACGGCGTCGAAGAACTCCCGGGTCTGATGGACTTCGACTTCTTTGCCCGGCACAAGGAAAACGAGCGCGAGATCCTGCGCGTCTATCGCGCGACGGCGGCTGACGTCGAAGCGGGCGCAACCATCACACCTGCCGCCGAATGGCTGCTCGACAACCACTACATCATCGAGGAAGCGATCCAGGAAGTCCGCCGCGACTTCCCGAAGAAGTTCTACCGACAGCTACCGACGATGAAGGTGGGACGACGTGAAATCCCGCGAACCATGGCGCTGGCCTGGCTCTACGTCGCGCATACCCACTCGACCGTCAGCCAGGAAAGCATGACGGCCCTGGTCGAAGGCTATCAGCAGCACCAGACGCTGGAGATCGGCGAACTCTGGGCGCTGCCCTCGATCGTCCGTTTCGTGCTCGTCGAAAACCTCCGCCGCATTGCAACCCGTGTGGACCGCTCACGCCGGATGCGCCGCCGGGCAAACGAGGTGGCCGACGAGATCATCCGCTTGAACGACTCCGTCGCGGCCGCAACCTATCTCAGCCAGATCGAACAGCTTGCCGACGACAACACTTTTGCCACGCAGTTCCTCTACCGCCTGCGCAACGGCTCGCAAAACACGAGCTTCGCCGTCGAATGGTTGGAGAGCCGGTTGGAAGCCGCGGGCCGCAACGCCCAGGAGGCAATGGACGCTGAGCATAACCGTCTCTCCTCCGGCAATGTCACGATGGGCAACATCGTGCGCGGCCTGCGCGAGATAGACGACAAGGAGTGGTCGGTCTGGGTCGAAGAGGTCAGCCATGTCGACCGGGTTCTCGGCCAGCATACCGATTACCGCGAACTCGATTTCGGCTCGCGAAACGCTTACCGCAACACGATCGAAAGGCTGGCGCGTCGCTGCGACCTGAGCGAAATCGAGATTGCCCAGACCGCGATCGACCTGGCGACACAGTCAGCGGGTGTTGATGGACATCTCGACGTTGGAAGCTATCTCGTCGGCAACAGACGGACCGAGCTGGAAAACGCCATCGGCTACAGCCAGCCTCTCTCCCGGATCCTGACCGACGGCATCAAGCGACTGAACTGGCTCTCCATCGCAATCCCCGTCATTGCGCTCACCATCGCAGCCCTTGCCGTTGTTGGATACTTCCTGAACCACGCCGGCGTGCCGACCTCGCTCATTCTGGTCCTGTTGCTCATGGTGTCGCTGCCGGTATCCGAAGGCGCGACCGGCCTGTTCAACACGCTTGTCACCTTCTTCGTCAGACCCGTGCGTCTGACCGGCTACGAATTCAAGCAGGGCATTCCTGAAGAAGCATGCACCCTTGTCGTCGTGCCCTGCATGATCACCAAGCGCGACGACGTCGATGAACTTGTCCGCAACCTCGAAGTCCACTACCTGACCAACCCGCATGGCGAGATCTATTTCGCGCTCTTGAGCGACTGGAAGGACAGCCAGACGGAAGAAACCCCGGCCGATCTCGAAGTCCTCGACTACGCCAAGCGCGAACTAGCCCAGCTCAACAGCCGCTACGACTTCGGCGGCAAGAACCGCTTCTACCTCTTGCATCGCCGTCGCCTCTACAACGAAGCCGAAGGCTGCTGGATGGGCTGGGAGCGCAAGCGCGGCAAGCTGCACGAGCTGAACCTGCTGCTGCGCGGCGATCGCGACACGTCTTATCTGCCGGGTGCCAACATGGTGCCGGAAAACGTGCGTTACGTGATGACGCTCGATGCCGACACCCGCCTGATGCGTGATGCAGTTACCAAGCTCGTCGGCAAGATGCACCATCCGATCAACCGTCCCGTGCATGACGAAAAGACCGGCCGCGTGATCAGCGGCTACGGCGTCCTGCAGCCGCGCGTCACGCCCTCGCTGACCACAGGCAAGGATGCCTCGGTCTTCCAGCGCATCTTCTCTATGAACCGCGGTCTAGACCCTTACGTCTTCACGGTCTCCGACGTTTATCAGGACATCACGGCCGAGGGCACCTTTACCGGCAAGGGCCTCTACGACGTCGACGCTTTCGAGACGGCGATCAAGGGCCGCATCGACGAGAACAGCGTGCTCAGCCACGACCTGCTCGAAGGTTCCTTCGCCCGCTGCGCCCTCGTCACCGACGTCGAGCTGGTGGAAGACTTTCCGACCCGCTACGAGGTCGAGATCTCGCGCCAGCATCGCTGGGCCCGCGGCGACTGGCAGCTCATCCCCTATATCGGGGATACCAGCCGCGGCATCACCAGCCTCGGCCGCTGGAAGATGGTCGACAACCTGCGCCGCTCGCTGACACCGATTGCCTGGTATGCCGCCTCGGTTCTTGGCTGGGCCACCATGGAGCCGGTGGGCGCCACCATCTGGCAGTTGCTGCTGATCTTCAGCCTCTTCGTCGCCCCGACCCTGTCGCTTTTGTCGGGCATCGTCCCGCGTCAGACCGATATCGTGCCGGCCGCGCATTTCCAGACGCTGTGGTCCGAAGTCCGTTCCATCAACGCGCAGGTTGCGCTTCGCATCGTTTTCATCGCCGACAATGCCTGCATGATGGCAGATGCCATCACCCGTTCGCTTTACCGCATGCTGGTGAGCCGTAAGCTGCTGCTCGAATGGCGCACCGCCGCCAGCGTCCAGTCGGCAGCCCAGGGCTCGATCGCCTCATATTACGAGAACATGCGCCATGCGCCGATCCTTGCCATCCTCTCGGTCGGCGTCGCGGCACTGCCCGGCGGCTATGGCTATCTGATCGGCCTACCCTTCGCCTTCCTCTGGGTCCTGTCGCCTCTGCTCGCCTGGTATGTTAGCCAGTCGGCCGAGACGGAAGACAGCCTCGAGGTTCCAGAAAACGTCTCTTACGAACTGCGCAAGATCGCTCGCCGCACCTGGCGCTACTACGAGACCTTCACGACGGCCGGCGACAATTATCTGCCCCCGGACAATTTCCAGGAAACGCCGGAGCCCCTGATAGCCCATCGCACTTCGCCGACCAATATCGGCGTCTATCTGCTCTCGGTCGTCTCTGCTCGTCATTTCGGCTGGCTGAGCTTCGAACAGACCATCGAGCGCATGGAGCAGACGATCTCCACCGTCGAACGGATGGAAAAGTATCGGGGCCATCTCTACAACTGGTACTATACCGACACGCTGCAGACGCTTGGCCCGAAGTACATTTCGGCGGTCGATAGCGGCAATCTCGCCGGACATCTGATCGCGATTGCCTCGGCCTGCCGCGAATGGGCGGAGGCACCGTCCGCACACCTGCAGGGCAACTTCGACGGCATCGGCGATGTCGGCGGCATCCTGCTCGAGATCCTTGAGCAACTGCCCGACGACCGAAAGACAGTGCGTCCTCTGCGCAAACGTCTGGAAGAGCGCATCATCGGTTTCAACACCGCGCTTGCTGCCGTCAAGCGTGAGCACGAATTCGCGTCGATCCGCATCATCAATCTCGCAGTTCTTGCCCGTGATGCGCAAAAACTGGCCGCAAACCTCCACCACGAGATCCGCTCTGAAGCGAGTGCGGAAGTCGTTCGCTGGACGGAATCGCTGGTCTCGGTTTGCGAAGCCCATATTGCCGACACCGCATTCGATCTGTCGAACATTGATCCGCTGCGTCAACGTCTGAGCCAGCTTTCCGAACGCGCCCGCAACCTCGCCTTCTCGATGGACTTCACCTTCCTCTTCCGTCCGGAGCGTCGCCTGCTGTCGATCGGCTATCGCGTCGATGCCCGGGAGCTGGATGAGGCCTGCTACGACCTTTTGGCGTCCGAATGCCGCCTCACCAGCCTGTTTGCGATCGCCAAGGGTGATCTGCCTACGGAACACTGGTACCGCCTCGGTCGCCAGGTCGTGCCGATCGGTGCCCGCGCTGCCTTGATCTCCTGGTCGGGCTCGATGTTCGAATATCTGATGCCGCCGCTCGTCATGCAGGAGCGCCAAGGCGGTATTCTCAACCAGACCAACAATCTTGTTGTCATCGAACAGATGAACCACGGGCGTCGCCTCAACATTCCGTGGGGCATCTCGGAAGCGGCCTTCAACGCCCGCGACCACGAGATGAACTACCAGTACACCAATTTCGGTGTTCCGACGCTCGGGCTGAAACGTGGTCTTGGCCAGAACGCCGTGATTGCGCCCTATGCCTCGATCCTTGCCAGCCAGTATTATCCGGAAGCAGCACTCGAAAACCTGAAGCGCCTGCGCAAACTCGGCGCGCTGGGTGCTTATGGTTTCCACGATGCCGTCGACTTTACGCCGACCCGCCTGCCAGACGGCAGGAAATGCGCTGTCGTTCACAACTACTATGCACACCATCATGGCATGTCGATCGCAGCCATCGCCAATGTCGCCTTCAACGGCCGTCTGCGTGCGCTATTCCATGCCGATCCGGTGATCGAAGCGGCAGAACTTCTCCTGCAGGAGAAGACGCCTCGCGAAATCCCGGTCATGAGCGCGAAATACGAGCCACAGACCCCGGCGAAGGGTCAGGCAGACCTTCTGCGCGCCGAAGTCCGCACGATTGAGGATCCCGCCACCAAGGATCGCGAAGTCGTCTTCCTGTCGAATGGCCACTATTCTGTGATGATGACGGCCACAGGCTCCGGCTTCTCGCGCTGGAACGGCCAGTCCGTCACCCGTTGGAAACCCGATACGACCGAAGACCGCTGGGGCACCTTCCTCTTCCTGCGCGATACCGCAACCAACGAGTGGTGGTCCGCGACGGCAGCCCCGCGCCGTGCGGCGGACGAACAGACCAAAGTCATCTTCGGTGACGACAAGGCGGAATTCTTCAAGACGGTCGGCGATATCTCGACCTCGGTCGAATGCATTGTTGGCACGGAACATGACGCCGAGGGCCGCAGACTGACGATCCTGAACACCGGGACGGAAGACCGCTACATCGAAGTGACTTCCTACACCGAACCGGTGCTGGCTTACGAGGACAGCGACAACGCCCATACGCTCTTCTCGCGCATGTTCGTGAAAACCGAATTCGGTCGTCGCCGTGACGTCATCCGCGCCGAACGCAACAAGCGCAGCCCTTCCGATCCGGATATCTGCGTCGCCCATCTGGTGGTCGACAGCGCCGGCCAGGGTCGCCCCACCGAGTTCGAAACCGATCGCCGCAAGTTCCTTGGCCGTGGCCGCAGCCTCGGCGAGGCGGCAGCCTTCGATCCCGGCGCAAACCTCTCCGGCTCGGAAGGCTTTACGCTCGATCCGATCCTCAGCCTTCGCCGCGTGGTGCGCGTGCCAGCGGGCAAGAAGGTCCAGGTCATCTTCTGGACCATGGCAGCCCCGAACCGCGAAGAGATCGACCAGGCAATCGAGCGCTATCGCCATCCGGATTCCTTCAGCCACGAGCTCATCCATGCCTGGACGCGCGCCCAGGTCGAGCTTCGCCACATCGGCATCACCTCGCAGCAGGCGGCCGCCTTCCAGCATCTTGGCCGCTACCTCACCTATCCGGACAACCATCTGCGCGCCGACCCGGAAACGGTCCGCAAGGGCTTGAAGTCGCAGTCCGCACTCTGGCCGATGGCAATTTCCGGCGACTTCCCGATCTTTGCGCTGCGCATCAACGACGACATGGACATGGACATCGCCCGCGAGGCGATGAGCGCACTGGAGTATCTGCGTCGCCGCGGCGTCGTAGCCGATCTTGCGATCATCAACGAGCGTGCGACCTCCTACGCACAGGACATGCAGCACGCACTCGACCAGATGGCGGACAATCTGCGCCACCGCCTGCCGGGTGGCCGCCAGCATGTCTTTACTGTTCGCGACGACTTGCAGGACGAAGGCGCGACCCTTGCGGTTCTCGCGGCTGCCCGTGTCGTGCTACACACCCGTAACGGCAAGATCGTCGACCAGGTGAACCGCGCCGTCTCGCTCTTTGCGACACCGCGCACCATCGACGGTGAAGCCGAATGGGCAGGCCTGCCCCCGTTGCTGCCCGCACCGGCCAAGTCGGCGCGGAAGGTTGACGGTTCCGACCTCGACTTCTGGAACGGCTTCGGCGGCTTCTCGAAAGACGGTTCGGAATATGTCGTACGCCTAAATGGATCTGCGGCAACGCCGCAGCCATGGATCAACGTGATCGCCAACGAGAACTTCGGCTTCCTCGTCTCCGCCGAAGGGGCCGGCTTCACCTGGAGCCAGAACTCGCGCGACTACCAGTTGACGCCCTGGACCAACGATCCCGTGGTAAACCGTCCGGGCGAGGCTTTCTACGTCACCGATCTTGGCAGCGGACGCGCCTATGCGACTGTCAGCGCGCTGAACATCGACCCTGCCGCCGCCTTCGAAACACGCCATGGCATGGGTTACTCAACCTTCATCAGCCAGCACGGCGATCTCGAGATCGAGCTGACCCAGACTGTGGATCGCGAGCGGCCGGTCAAACTTTCCAAGATCCGCCTGAAGAATGTCAGCGGCCAAGCACGCAAGTTCCGCATCTATGGCTATGCAGAATGGGTGATGGGCAACAATCCCGCCCGTACCGCGCCCTTCATTCTATCGAGCTTCGATGAAGAGACCGGGGCGCTCCTCGCCTCTAATCCCTATGACATCAACTATTCGGGCCGTTTTGCCTTCCTGGCTGGACCGGAACAGCCGGACGGCTATACGGCGAGCCGGCGCGAATTCATCGGTCGCAACGGCACGATCAAGCTGCCACAGGCCGTCGCCCGTGCCTCGGTTCTTACGGGCTCGATCGATATCGAAAGCGACCCGTGTGCGGCCATCGCCTTCGATATCGAGCTGGCACCCGGCCAATCCCGCGACATGACCTTCCTGCTCGGTGAAACCGAGACAGCGGAAGCCGCAGTCGATCTCGTCAAGACGGTCCGCGGCTCAGGCTTCGAGACGGTCCTCAAGGCCAACCGCGATTTCTGGACAGGCTTCACCGGCAAGCTCTCGGTGGAGACCGGCGACAAGGCCTTCGACAATCTCGTCAATAGCTGGCTGCCCTATCAGGCGCTGGCCTGCCGGATCTTCGGGCGCGCCGGCTTCTACCAGGCAAGCGGCGCCTATGGCTTCCGTGACCAGCTGCAGGACACGCTGGCATTCCTGACCGTCGAACCACAACTCGCCCGTCGCCAGATCCTCAACGCCGCCGCGCGCCAGTTTGTTGAAGGAGACGTACAGCATTGGTGGCTGCCACAGACGGGCGCAGGTGTCCGCACCATGATCTCAGACGATGTCGTCTGGCTCGCCTATGCGATCGATCAGTATGTGTCGGCCACAGGCGATCAGGCGATCCTGTCCGAACAGATCCCGTTCCTCGACGGACCGGAACTGACGCAGGGCCAGCATGACAGCTTCTTCCTGCCGAATGTCGCGGCCGAAACGGCAGATCTCTATGAGCACGCCGCACGCGCGCTCGACCTCGCCATCGCCCGCACAGGAGAGCACAGTCTGCCGTTGATCCTTGGTGGCGACTGGAACGATGGCATGAACCGTGTAGGCATCGAAGGCCGGGGCGAGAGTGTCTGGCTTGGCTGGTTGCTCGCCGCCACGTTGGAACGCTTCGGGCTGCAGGCTGACAAGCGTGGCGACCGAGACCGCAGCGCCCGCTGGAGCGAGCATGCCGCAAAGCTGAAGGCTGCCCTGGAAACCGCCGGCTGGGACGGAGAACATTATCGTCGCGGCTATTTCGACGACGGCTCGCCGCTCGGTTCGAACGACTCCCGCCAGTGCCAGATCGATTCCATTGCCCAGTCCTGGAGCGTTCTGTCCGGAATGGGCGATCCCGCCCACACTGACAAGGCACTCGATTCCGCCGTCTCGAAGCTTGTAGACGCGGAGAATGGCATCGTCCGCCTCTTCACGCCGGCTTTCGAGAAGCCAGAGATCGATCCGGGCTACATTGGCGCCTATCCACCTGGCGTGCGTGAAAACGGCGGCCAGTATACCCATGCCGCGATCTGGCTTGGTCTGTCCCTCGTCAAGGCTGGTCGCCTCGCTGACGCCTGGCGCGTCTTCGAACTGTTGAACCCAATCAATCATGCGAAAACGGCAGACGAGGCAGAACGGTATCGCGTCGAGCCTTACGTCGTGGCAGCCGATATCTATGGCGGTGATGGCTATGCCGGACGCGGTGGCTGGACCTGGTACACGGGATCTGCCGGCTGGCTCTATCGCTTCGCGGTCGAAGGATTCCTTGGCATCCGTCGAGAGGGCGGCGCGCTCGTCGTGAACCCGGCCCTGCCGGAACATTGGCAGGGCTTCAAGGCCAAGGTCGACATCGATGGCCGGAAGGTCGATGTCGCCGTCACGCGTGTCGCTGAAGGCTACGATGTCACCCTTGATGGCAAGCCGCAAGTGGCGAGTGACGATCTGCCGCCTGCCCCTCCGACGGTCAAAAAACCGGCGCGAAAGCCGAAGATCAAGGCAGCCGAGTAGGCAGCCCATTCAGTAAAGGAAAGAGGCCCCGCCATCGCTGGCGGGGCCTCTTCGCTTTTTTTTGGCAATGGTGCCGGCCGTCAGGCCGAGTACACGATCAGCAAATCCTTCGCGTCGATCTGGTCACCGATACGGACGAGCACTTCCGCAATCACCCCGTCGCGGTCGGCATGCAGCGCCGTTTCCATCTTCATCGCTTCGATCGAAAGCAACACGTCGCCAGACTTGACGGTCTGGCCGGCAGACACGGAAACCTGCGAGATAACGCCCGGCATCGGCGCACCGAGTTGTGTGGCATTGCCGGTCTCCGCCTTGCGACGGATGGCGCTGCCAGACGCACCATGGGCGCGATCCGGCACCTTGATGCGACGCGGCTGGCCGTTCAGCTCGAAAAAGACGGTAACCATACCCTTGTCGTCGGTGTTGCCGACCGCCTGATTGACGATCACAAGCGTCTTGCCCTTTTCGAGATCGACGAACAGCTCTTCGCCGGCCGGGAGTCCATAGAAATACTGCGGCGTCGGGATAACCGAAACCGGACCATACATGTCGGCAGCCATCGCGTAATCGGTGAAGACCTTCGGATACATCAGGTAAGAGGCGAATTCGAAGTCGCTAACCTCTCGTCCGAGCTTTTCCTCGATCACCTTGCGTTCGGCGTCGAGATCGGCTGCCGGCAGCAACGAGCCGGGCACGGCTGTATAGGGCTGCTCTCCCTTGAGCGCCTTTTTCTGCAGTGCTTCCGGCCAGCCGCCCGGAGGCTGACCGAGATCACCCTTCAGCATCGATACAACCGAATCCGGGAAGGCGATGTCCTTCGTTGGGCTTTCGACATCCGCCACAGAAAGATCCTGGCTGACCATCATCAGCGCCATGTCGCCGACGACCTTGGACGACGGCGTTACCTTGACGATATCGCCGAACATCTGGTTGGCGTCGGCATAGGCCTGAGCGACTTCATGCCAGCGCGTCTCAAGGCCGAGCGAACGGGCCTGTTCCTTGAGGTTGGTGAACTGGCCGCCCGGCATTTCGTGCAGGTACACTTCCGAAGCCGGCCCCTTGAGGTCGCTCTCGAAGGCAGCATACTGCGTGCGCACGGCTTCCCAGTAGAAGGACAGACGACGGATCCAATGCGGATCGAGACCCGGATCGCGTTCGGAGCCACGCAGGGCCTCGACGATCGACCCAAGGCACGGCTGAGAGGTATTACCCGAGAAGGCGTCCATGGCGGCATCGACCGCATCGACGCCGGCCTCGACAGCGGCGAGTACCGTCGCAGCCGCAATGCCGGAGGTGTCATGGGTGTGGAAATGGATCGGCAGACCCGTTTCTTCACGCAGGGCCTTGAACAACACCTTGGCGGCCGCCGGCTTCAACAGACCAGCCATGTCCTTGACCGCGATGATATGCGCCCCGGCCTTTTCCAGCTCGGCGGCAAGCGCGGTATAGTACTTCAGATCGTACTTCGGACGCGCCGAATTCAGCAGATCGCCGGTATAGCAGATCACCGCCTCGCAAAGTTTGTTCTCCTCGATGACAGCATCCATCGACACCCGCATGTTGTCGACCCAGTTCAGGCAGTCGAAGACGCGGAAGAGGTCGATCCCGCCCTTGGCCGCTTGGCGGACGAAATACTTCACGACATTATCGGGATAGTTCTTGTAGCCGACGCCGTTCGCGCCGCGCAGCAGCATCTGCAGGAGCAGGTTCGGCGCGCCTTCACGCACCAGTGCCAAACGCTCCCATGGATCCTCGGTGAGGAAGCGCATGGAGACGTCGAAGGTCGCCCCACCCCAGCATTCGAGCGAGAAGAGGTTCGGCAAGGCCCGCGCATAGGTGTCGGCGATCTTCGCGATGTCGTGGGTGCGAACCCGGGTCGCCAACAGCGACTGGTGGCCGTCACGCATCGTCGTATCGGTCATCAGGATGCGCTTCTCGTTGCGCATCCATTCGCCGAACTTCTTCGGCCCGAGCTCGTCGAGCAGCTGCTTGGTGCCCGACTTGATATCAGCATCGATGTAGGGAACGACCGGCTCGGCCGCATCCGCCGGCGGCTTCGGGCGGCCCTTCACTTCCGGATGACCGTTGACCGTGACATCGGCGAGATAGGTCAGAAGCTTGGTCGCGCGGTCCTGACGCTTCACCTGCTGGAAAAGCTCAGGCGTCGTGTCGATGAAGCGGGTCGTGTAGGAATTGTCGCGGAACTTCGGGTGACCGATGATCGCCTCGAGGAAGGTCAAGTTGGTCGCGACGCCGCGGATACGGAACTCGCGAAGCGCGCGGTCCATGCGGCTGATCGCTTCCTGCGGCGTGCTGCCGGAAGCCGTTACCTTGACCAGAAGCGGGTCGTAATAGCGGGTGATGATCGCACCCGAATAGGCGGTGCCACCGTCGAGACGGATACCGAAGCCGGCCGCCGAACGATAGGCGGTGATGCGGCCGTAATCCGGGATGAAGTTTTGCTCCGGATCTTCGGTGGTGATACGGCACTGCAGGGCATGGCCGTTGAGGCGGATGTCGGCCTGATCAGGCACGCCTGATTCCGGCGTACCGATGGCATGGCCGTCGAGAATGTGGATCTGCGCCTTGACGATGTCGATGCCAGTCACGACTTCGGTGACGGTGTGCTCGACCTGAATGCGCGGGTTGACCTCGATGAAGTAGAATTTGCCGGTATCGGCATCCATCAGATACTCGACCGTGCCGGCGCCGATATAGTTGGTCGCCTTGGCGATCTTCAGCGAGTAATCGGCCAGCTCCTGCCGCTGCGCTTCGTTGAGATACGGCGCCGGGGCCCGCTCGACGACCTTCTGGTTACGGCGCTGGATCGAGCAGTCACGCTCGAAGAGATGCACGACATTGCCATGCGTGTCGCCGAGCACCTGGCTCTCGACGTGACGTGCGCGCTCAACGAGCTTTTCAAGATAGACCTCGTCCTTGCCGAAGGCGGCCATCGCCTCGCGCTTGCCTTCCGTGACCTCACGCAACAGGTCCTTCGGGTCGCGGATCGCGCGCATGCCGCGACCACCGCCACCCCAGGAGGCCTTGAGCATCACGGGATAGCCGATTTCGGCGGCCAGACGGTGAATTTCGGCTTCGTCATCCGGCAGTGGATCGGTTGCCGGCACGACCGGCACGCCGACGCTGATCGCCAGATTGCGGGCGGCCACCTTGTTGCCGAGCTGACGCATCGTGTCGCTCTTGGGGCCGATGAAAATCAGACCTGCATCGTTACAGGCGTCCACGAACTCAGGACTTTCGGACAGGAGGCCGTAACCCGGATGAATGGCATCGGCGCCGGACAACTTGGCGACGCGGATGATTTCATCGATCGACAGATAGCTTTCGATCGGGCCAAGATCCCTCTCCAGATGCGGACCGCGACCAACCTGATAGCTTTCATCCGCCTTGAAGCGGTGCAGCGCGAGTTTGTCTTCCTCGGCCCAGATGGCGACCGTTTTCAGACCGAGCTCGTTGGCGGCGCGAAAGACGCGGATCGCGATTTCCGAACGGTTGGCGACAAGGATCTTGGATATTGGCAATTCGGTCTCCCCAAAACGATATGCCAGGGCATTGTGCACCTGCGAAGAAAAGTCATAGCGCGTTGTTTTAGGAAGTTCAATTTGCCTTGGTCGACCTGGAGAAGATTCCGCCCCGTCTTAGGTCACCAGACCGAGACGGAAGGACAAAGCCACGACATGCTGGCGATTTTTCGCATTTAGTTTGTCCTGAATACCATTCATGTACCAGTCAACCGTATGGTTGGAGATCTTCAGGATCTTGCTGATCTCGTTGGACGTAAGCCCATCTGCCAGATAGTTCAGCACTTCCATTTCGCGGCGCGTCATTCGCGTATCAATTGGTTTATTGGCTTCCGCCTCGTTCGCATGCGTGAACTCCAGCAGACGCCAATAGGCCTTCTTCGCTACCGCATCGAAAAGCGCGATCTCCGTCGGCGACAGATCGACCGGACGCCCGCCGACCGTCATGTTGCCGAGCAGACCTGTTCTCCCATGAACAGGGAAGATGTAGCCATCTGCCAAGCCGAAACGCATGCTGTCTCCGAGCATGCGTTCCATCCGCTTGCGATGTGGATCGGCACGGAAAGCGTGCAACGCGTCGCGCCAGCGGAAGCCGGCATGAGCCTGTCCGAGATAGCGGATCGTCGGATCGATCAGGACGTATTTTTTGGCGATGTAGAGCTGCGGCCAACCCTCTGGCCAGTGGCCGGTCAGGACGAGGTTCATCGGGTTCTCGTCCGGCTTCGGCTGGCGCACAACTCCATAATACTCGAAGCCATAGCCTCGAACCAGTTTCTCCAGCTCCGAAACAACCTCGGCTGCCGATCGGCATTCGTCGACGATGACAAGGAAATGCAGCAATTGGTTGATATTCACAAAGTCTCTCCAAAATGCGCCAATAAAATCACCATTAAAAAGCCACGAGCGACGGCTTTTTCGGCCACGCGAAGCAATTTGAACGTTTACCGTCAAAATGGGTTATTGGAAACCTATAGAGGCATCCGGAATTCTAGCTTCGACCGGTCATCGAGCGCTGTCTGGCATCGGTGGGACCTTGCGGTGGCATGGCTGCCGCATTAGGCATCCTTTCTGGCTTGCGAACTGCGCAGGCGGAATATTCGGCGAGTTTCGCGACATCAGGCAAAGGTGAACTCAGTTGTCCCTGTTACAAGTTTATTTCAAGGCCCTGAAATACCTTGCGAGTTACAAACTGCGAGTTTCACTCGTCGTCGCCGCGAACGTCGTTCTCGCTGTCATTACGATCCTGGAGCCCATTCTTTTCGGTCGCATCATCGATGCGATCTCGGAAAAGCGCGATGCCACGGGAATCCTGATCGCCTGGGGCTGCTTCGGCGTGTTCAACACGGTCGCCTATGTGCTTGTCGCACGCCAAGCCGATCGACTGGCCCATGGCCGCCGCGCGGATCTGCTAACCGAATCATTTGGCAAGATCATTTCCATGCCGCTCAGCTGGCATCACACACGGGGCACGTCGAATGCCCTGCATACGCTGTTGCGCGCGGGTGAGACGCTGTTCGGCCTTTGGCTGGAATTCATGCGCACGCATCTGGCAACCGCCGTCGCACTGGCCTTGCTGATCCCGACCGCCTTTTCCATGGACGTGCGGCTCACATCGGTCCTGATCATCCTCGCTGTTATGTATGTCATCATCGGCAAGACCGTGATGAACAGGACCAAGGAAGGCCAGGCTTCGGTGGAAGGCCATTATCACACGGTCTTCTCCCATGTGAGCGACTCGATCAGCAACGTCTCGGTCCTGCACAGCTACAACCGCATCGAGGCCGAGACCCGGGCGCTCAAGGAATATACGACCAAGCTGCTCGCCGCGCAGTACCCGGTTCTCGACTGGTGGGCGCTTGCGGGTGCCCTGAACCGCATCGCATCGACACTCTCGATGCTGGTCATTCTCGTGATCGGCACGCTTCTGGTCCAGCGAGGCGAACTCAAGGTCGGCGATATCATTGCCTTTACCGGCTTTGCCGGGCTCCTGATCGCCCGCCTCGACCAGATGATCACCTTCGTCAACCAGATCTTCGAGGCACGCTCCAAGCTTGAGGACTTCTACAAGCTGGAAGACGCCGTCCAGGAACGGGAAGAGCGTGCCGGCGCTGCCGATCTGAGGCCGGTCAAGGGTGACGTCGAGTTCCGCGATGTCTGTTTCGACTTTGCCTCGACCACGCAAGGCGTAAGAGACATTTCCTTCCACGTCCGTGCCGGCCAGACGGTGGCGATCGTCGGCCCGACGGGCGCCGGGAAAACGACGCTCATCAATCTGTTGCAGCGGGTCTATGATCCGCAGTCGGGCCAAATCCTGATCGACGGCCAGGACATCGCCAAGGTGACCCGCAAGTCGCTGCGCCATGCGATCGCGACCGTCTTCCAGGACGCAGGGCTCCTGAACCGCTCGATCAAGGACAATATCCGCCTAGGCCGCGAAGATGCGACGGAGGAGGAGGTTATTCTGGCGGCTGAAGCAGCAGCCGCCACCGACTTCATCGAGAGCCGCATGATCGGCTATGACACCCACGTCGGCGAGCGCGGCAACCGGCTGTCGGGTGGCGAGCGCCAGCGCATTGCGATTGCCCGCGCGATCCTCAAGAACGCCCCCATCCTCGTCCTCGACGAAGCCACCAGCGCGCTTGACGTAGAGACGGAAGCCCGCGTCAAACAGGCGATCGATCGGCTGCGGGAGAACCGCACCACCTTCATCATAGCCCACCGCCTGTCGACCATTCGCGAAGCCGACCTTGTCGTTTTCCTCGACCACGGGCAGGTGATCGAGATGGGCAATTACGACCAGTTGAGCGCGCTCGGTGGCCGCTTCACGTCGCTCCTGCGCACCAGCGGCCTGCTCAAGGAAGAGCCGAGCCCGGCGATCTGAACGGTGACACCGATCAGATCGCGTCCAGCTTCTCGAGAACCTGAGCTGCGTGTTTGCGGATGGCATCCTGCTTGAAGGGATCCATCCGCCGCCAGGTCGCATACATGTTGGAAAGCCGGGGATTACGCGCGAGCTTCTCTATGTTGCGGTCCAGGAAATCCCAGTAAAGCGCATTGAACGGACAGGCCTTCGGTCCCGTCGTCAGCTTTGGATCGTAGCGACAGCCGCCACAGAAATTGCTCATCCGGTCGATGTATTTGCCGCTCGCCGCATAGGGCTTGCTCGCCATGATGCCGCCATCGCCATAAAGCGCCATACCGAGCGTGTTCGGCAATTCGACCCATTCATAGGCGTCGGAATAGACGGCAAGATACCATTCGCAGACTTCAGCCGGATCAATACCGGCCAGCATGGCGAAGTTGCCCGTCACCATCAGTCGCTGGATGTGATGCGAATAGGCATGCTCGATCGTATCGCCGATTGCGCTTTTCATGCAGACCATGTCGGTCTTCGCCGTCCAGTACATCTGCGGCAGTCGGCGCGAGGCGGAGAGGTGGTTTAGGCCGGCATAGTCAGGCATCTCGGTCCAGTAAATGCCACGGACATATTCGCGCCAGCCGAGGATCTGCCGGATGAAACCCTCGACGGCATTGAGCGGCGCACGCCCCTCGAACCAGGCGGCTTCGGCTCGGCGGATGACGTCGATCGGCAACAACAGCCCGGCGTTGACGTAGGATGAAATCAGCGAGTGGTAGAGATAGGGTTCGCCCTTCACCATCGCATCCTGATAGTCGCCGAAATTGGGCAGGATATCTTCGATGAACTGCTGCAGCTCCATCTCCGCCTGCTCAGCGGTCACGGCAAAATGGAAACTGTCAAGCGAACCCATATGGCCGGCGAAGCGCTCCTCAACGAGCGCCAGCACCGATTTCGTGATCGCATCCTTGGCATGGCTGATCCGCTTCGGCCCTTTCAGGCCCTCGGCGGGCGGCTTGCGGTTCTCCACATCGAAATTCCACTTGCCGCCGACCGGCTCTTCGCCGTCCAGCAGCACGCGGTGACGCCGGCGCATGTCGCGGTAGAAGTATTCCATGCGCAACTGCTTGCGGCCTTTGCGCCAGGTGCGGAAGTCTTCGATCGAACAAAGGAAGCGATCGTCTTGGCGAATCTCGACCGGCACGCCAAGATCCTTTTCCCAGCCCCGCATCTCCTCCGCCAGACGCCATTCGCCGCATTCGGTCACAATAACAGAAGATGCCCCGCTCTCGGCAAGGGCACGAGCAAGCTCGCCTTTCAGGCTCTGGGTGTTCTCCGGGTCATCAAGCGTCACATAGCGGACCTGCCCCCCCTTCTCCCGCAACTCTTCGGCAAAGTGCCGCATGGCGGAGAAGAGAAAGGCGATCTTCTTCCTGTGATGCTTCACATAGGTCGCTTCGCTCACGACTTCCGCCATCAGCACCAACGAGGTCTCGAGATCCGAGTCGGCAAGCGTAGACAGCGAATGGCTAAGCTGATCGCCGAGAACGAGATGGATGCGCGATGCCTTCACCATTCGATCGGCTGACCGTCATAGGCGAAGAAACCACCGGTCTGAGCCGGATCCAGGCCATCAAGAACCGAAAGCATCATGGCAACGCTTTCTGCCGGCTGGATCCGATCATGGCCCTTGGAGAACCCGCCCGAAAAGCCGGTATCGACCGTCCCGGGATGCATGGCGACCACCACACTCTTCGGCCGCAAACGGGCAATTTCGATTGCTGAGGTCCGGGTGATCTGGTTGAGCGCCGATTTCGCCGAGCGATAGGAAATCCAGCCACCGAGCTTGTTGTCACCGATCGAGCCGACCCGTGCTGAAAGCGTTGCAAACACGCTTTTTCCCTCATTGGAAAGAAGCGGCGCAAAGTGCTTTAACGCCAGCGCCGGGCCGATGGCGTTCAACGCAAACTGCGCCGCCATCACGTCGCCCTGGATCGCCTTGATGGTCTTTTCCGGGCCATTGCCATTGATGACGAGCGCGCCCGTCGCACAGAGGATGAGATCGAATTTCATGTCCGCATCGGACAGCCGTGCGGCCGCAGAACCGACAGCCGCATCATCCGTGATGTCGAACCCGTCACGGCTTCGCGACAACTCCGTCACGCTGCCGCAGGCGGGATCGGCCTTGATCGCAACAGCAAATGCACCACCGATACCTCCACTCGCCCCGAGCACAAGCGCGCGGTAGCCGGGATTGAGGGACGTCATTCCGGAAAAGTCGGACATCTGTATCTCCTGCAGGTCTGTCCTACCCATTACGGCAGGCAGCCAGACCGGATCAGGCGCAGATTGTCTCAGAGGCGTTCGATGGCACCGTCGAAAGCCGGCACCGCGCCAGGATCGACCTCCATGAGCTTGCAGACAAGCCCCGCAATCTCGGTTTGCTTGATCGGGGCATCGGGACCAACTCGGAATCCGACCGTGTAGAACGGCACTTCGGTCTCTTGGGGCGTCGGCCCTGCATGATTGCCATCATCACCCATGCCGTGATCGGCAGTGACGATCACCGTGTAACCGGCCTCAACCCAATCAGGCACATGCCGTGCAAGCAGATCACCCTGCGTCCGGGCCGCATTGCGATAGCCGATGCTGTCGCCCCCATGCTTATGGCCGGCATCATCGACATTCATCGGATGAAGCAGAAGAAAATCGGGCGCCTTGGAGCGGACAAGCCATTCGGCATCAGCGAAGAGATGGCTGTCGGGATAGGCATCGTCCCAGTAGAAAACGCCATGGGTGATATCGCCTGTGCCATCGACGAGAATGCGGTCGCGATACCGGTCGAACGGGCAGGACACATAAAGCTCCGACACCCAGTGATAGGCGGCCGCAGCCGTTACCCCGCCCTGCGCTCTGACCTGCGCGAAGAGATTGTCCCCTAATGAACGGCGCACCACTCCATTGCTGACCACGCCGTGGTCCACGGGCTTTCGGCCCGTCAGCAAAGTTTCATAGAGCGGCCGCGACATGGCGGGGAGTTCGCAGGTCAGCTTGCGCACATCGGCCCGGCCTGCAGCCACGAGGCCTTCCATATAGCCGAGACAGGACCGGGCCACGTCGTAGCGCAGCCCGTCGAGAACGATCAGGATCACTTTGTTCATGGCGCGCAACTTGCCACGCCGCGCGCTAAAGGCAAGGCCGAGTTAGAGGATCGGCTTGCCACCGGTAACCGCGATCGTCGCGCCCGACACGTAGCTGGAGAGCGGATCGGCGAGCATCACATAGGCCGTCTGCAATTCCGCTGGCTGGCCGGGGCGCTGCATCGGCACCTGTTTGCCGAAGTTCTTCACCTTGTCCTCCGGCATCGTTGACGGAATGAGCGGCGTCCAGATCGGACCGGGTGCCACGGCATTGGCCCGGATCTTCTTTTCCGCCAGCATCTGCGCAAGCCCTGCGGTAAAGTTCTGGATTGCACCCTTGGTCGTCGCATAGGCGAGAAGATGCGGGCTCGGACTGTCGGAATTGATCGAGGCCGTGTTGATGATCGACCCGCCGTTTTTCATATGTGGAACGGCAGCCTTGGTGAGGTAGAACATTGCGTGGATGTTGACGCGGAAGGTGAGTTCCCACTCTTCGTCCGGGATTTCGCTGATGTCCTCGAAAGACGCCTGGTGCGCGGCATTGTTGACCAGGATATCGACGCCGCCGAGTTCGCGAACCGCAGTGTCGACGATCTCCCGGCAATGATCGGCATTCTGGATGTCACCCCGAACCAGCACGGCCCTGCGACCCGCTTTCTCCACCCATTGGGCGGTATCCTTCGCGTCCTCATCTTCTTCGATATAGGAAATCAGCACATCGGCACCTTCCCGCGCATAGGCAATCGCCACCGCACGGCCGATCCCGCTGTCGCCACCGGTGATGATGGCCTTCAGGCCTTCAAGCTTTCCCGACCCCTTGTAACTCTCCTCGCCGTGGTCCGGCCGGGGATTCATGTCGGCGGTGCGGCCCGGCATGGGGACCTTGTCCTGCGGGAACGGCGGTGTCGGGTAATCGGCCATGGGGGCATCTCCTCGTTGCTAATGTCGAGGGTCAAACCGGTGAGCCATGGATGAGTTCCGGAATTCGATCCGGGCAAGACAAGGAGGCCGGCATGACGCCGGCCTTCGAAAGCTTTGAGATCAAGACAGCCAGGCGGCGACCGCCTGCGGCTTCAGCACGCGCTCACCAAGCACCGGCTCGGCACCTGCAGGCAGCGCCCAGTCTTCGGTTCCGTAGTTGAAGGCGAAGACGAGGTCGCCGCGGCGACGGATGCGGATAAAGTCGGGCACGCGCAGCGTCGCGACACTGGCCTTCTTGGTTGCAAGTTCCAGGACCTCGGCGAGAAGCCCCGCATCCGCCCAGCAGGCGAGATAGAGCACATTGCCCTTCTCGGTGAGCGTCGGATCGCCGTTGTCGAAGGTCGCGAGCACCGAGGCCGAGGTCTCCAGATATTCGCGCCAGCGGATCGCATGACCCGAAACCGCACCGGAAACTCCATCCGACAGCCCCGGACGCATCGAGGAGACCTGAATAACGCGATTGCCCGTGAGTGCGCCCAGCGGACCCGGCGGCAGGTTTTCCGGAATGCGGAAATTGCGGTCGCGCGAACCGGTGCGCGCACCGATGACAACAACACTTTTGGCCTTTTCAAGCTCGGCGCGTGCCGCTTCGGTGACTTCCGTCATGCAGGGCACGACAACAAGCGCATAGCCCTCAAGCGAAGCACCCGGACGGACGAAATCGACGTTCAAGCCGAGATGGCGCAGGGCCTCGTACCAGCGGAAGCAGAGTTCCTCGTAACGGAAATCCTTGCCCTGCGGCTGGATCATCGTCGACCAGTAGCTCTGATAATCGAAGACCAGCGCCACGGGCGCCTGGCTTGTTTCGGGAAGCGTGCCGAGGGCGGCCAGTTCCTCCGAGACCTGCATGGCTTCCTTGCCACCCGGCGACCACTCGTCGAGGCCCGGCAGGTTGAGGCCCGCATGCATCTGTTCCTGCGCGAAGGGTGCCTGACGCCAGCGGAAATAGCTGACGACGTCAGCCCCATGCGCCAGCGCTTCCCAGGTCCACAGACGCACCATGCCGGGCTTCGGCACGGGGTTCCACGGCGCCCAGTTGACCGGACCCGGCTGCTGCTCCATCACCCAGAACCGCCCCTTGCCGACGGCGCGGTAGAGATCGTGGTGATAGGGCGCGATATCGGGATGCGAGGTCTCGGCCCAGCGATTGCGCTCTTCCTCAGTGAAGGGGAACTTCTCGACGAAACCGATCGGATAGCTGTCCCAGGAGGCAAGATCGAGATTGTCGCCGACCTTGAAGTGGTCGAAATCGGAGACGAAGCCCATGAAATTATGGGTGACCCACCGACCGGGCGAATGCTTGCGGATGATTTCGCACTGCATCTTGTCGTAAGCCGCGACCTGGTCCGAATGGAAACGCCAGAAGTCGAGACGCGTCGCCGGGTTCGGCTCGGTCACCGTCAGGTTCGGCAGGGCGACGTCGTCGAAGCTGTTGAGCTCCATCGACCAGAAGACCGAACCCCAGGCTTCGTTCAGCTGATCGGTCGACTGGTAGCGCAGCCGCAGCCACCGCTTGAAGCTCTTCAGATCTTCAGGACCCCAGGAAACCGTCGTATCGTGACAGCCATATTCATTGTCCGTCTGCCAGCCGACAATGCCGGGGTGCTCGCCATAGCGCTTGGCGACGATCTCGACGATGCGCGCGCTTTCCTTCCACCAGGTTTCCGATGAAAAGGTGTAGTGACGGCGCGAACCGAAGCCGCGCGGGCGGCCCTGTTCGTCATAGGGAATGATATCGGGGCATTCGTCCACCAGCCACTTGGGCGGAGTGGCGGTCGGCGTGCCCAGCACGATCTTGAGGCCCGCTTCGTGCAGCACATCGATCGCCCGATCGAGCCATTCGAAGGTGAAATTGCCCCGCGAGGGCTCCAGACGAGACCAGGCGAACTCGCCGATGCGCACGAAGGAAATGCCAAGTTCGCGCATCCGGCGCGCGTCGGTTTGCCACCGGCTTTCGTCCCAGTGTTCCGGATAGTAGCAGACGCCCAGCATTATCGTGTCAGATCCCCATTTATGACAGCCTTGCCGTCCTTGTCGAACAGATGGCAGGCCTTGGCATTGATGCCGAGGCGCAGCGTCTGGCCGGGCTTCTCGCTGGCCAGACCATCGGCCTTCACCGCAAGCTCAGAGCCATCGGCAAGCGTGACGAAGAACAGCGTCTCCGAACCGAGATATTCCGCCAGCTTGACGGTCGCTTCGATGACGACATCGCCCTTGCCGGTCGCGTCGATATGCTCGGGACGCAGGCCGAAGGTCAGCTCGCCGGACGGAACACTCGCCCCATGCGTCGGGATCGAGATCTCAGCCCCGGGCAGGCGCACCACGGCGACACCGTCGGCACTCGAGGCCTGAACCTTCAGGAAATTCATCTTCGGCGAGCCGATGAAGCCGGCAACGAAGAGATTGTTCGGGCGGTGGTAAAGTTCGAGCGGCGAGCCGACCTGCTCGATCTTGCCGGCAGACAGCACGACGATCTTGTCGGCCATGGTCATGGCCTCGACCTGGTCATGCGTCACGTAGATCATCGTTGCCTTCAGATCCTGATGCAGCTTGGAAAGCTCCGTGCGCATCTGGACGCGCAGAGCCGCATCAAGGTTCGACAGCGGTTCGTCGAACAGGAAGACTTCCGGATTGCGGACGATGGCGCGACCGATGGCGACGCGTTGGCGCTGGCCGCCGGAAAGCTGGCCGGGCTTGCGCTGCAGAAGCGGCTCAAGCTGCAGCATCTTCGCGGCAACCGCCGTGCGTTCTGCAATCAGAGCCTTGGATTGGCCGGTCATCTTCAGGCCGAAGCCGATGTTTTCCTCGACGGTCATATGCGGATAAAGCGCATAGGACTGGAAGACCATGGCAACGCCACGCTCGGACGGGCCGATGCTGGTCATGTCCTGGCCGCCGATGGCAAGCGATCCCTCGGTGATCTCTTCAAGCCCGGCAATCATGCGCAGAAGCGTGGACTTGCCGCAGCCGGAGGGGCCGACGAAGACGCAGAACTCGCCGTCCTTGACGTCGAGATCCACACCCTTGATGACGCTGAGCGCGCCGAACTGTTTCTTGACGCCACGCAGGCTTACATCAGCCATGGGTCTTGCCTCCCTTGATCGGTTCGAGTTCGAGGAGAAGTGCGCTTTCGGGCGTCAGCATCGGCAGCGGCAGGCCGGCAAGTCCGGCACTGGAAAGCGCGAAGGTGACGGCACCGGAAAGCAGCGCTTTCTGGCCCTCGGAGATACGGATGAATTGCGGTTCTGCCGGCAGCATGGTCTTGATGCGCCACTGGCCACCGAACTGGGTGACTTCGTCAGGCAGACGCAGCGGCGCTGGCTGTTCGCCCACCATCTGCGGACCCTGAGCGACGATCAACACGATCTTCTCGGCCGAAGCCGCACCCCAGACATAGCGACCGTCGAGCGGCTCCATGCGGAAACTGGCGCCCGGCGCATGCAAGAGATGGCGCAGCCGCTTGTAGGTATCGATATAGACCTTGAGTTCGCCGCGCTCCTCAGCGGTGAGTTCGAGCGGGTTGAGCTCCACCCCGAGATGATAGGCGATAGCCACCAGCGCCCGGAAGGCAAGCGTGTGACGGCGACCGGTCTGATGGTTCGGCGAGGCCGAGATATGGCTGCCGAGAATCTCCGGCGGCACGAAAACCGAAGCGCCGCGCTGGATTTCCAGCCTCTCCAGCGCATCGGTGCAATCGGACGTCCAGACGCGATGGGTGCGCTTCAATGCGCCGTAATCGATACGTCCGCCGCCGGAGGCGCAGCTTTCGATTTCGACATTGGGATGAGCCGCACGAATGCGGTCCATCAGCGCATAGACGGCACGGGTCTGGGTTGATGTTTTCGCCTTGCCGTCGCGACCGGCCGCATGCGTCAGGTCGCGGTTCATGTCCCACTTGATGTAGGAGACGGCATGGTTCGACAGCACGGCGTCGATCTTGCCAAAGAGATAGTCGGAGACTTCGGGACGCGTCAGATCCAGCACCAGCTGGGTGCGCGATTCCAGGATCGGACGTCCTTCAATCGTCAGCGCCCAGTCGGGATGCGCCTTGTAGAGCTCGGAAACCGGGTTCACCATTTCAGGCTCGAACCAGATGCCGAACTGCATGCCAAGCCCGGTCACGTGATCGACCAGCGGCTTCAGACCATCGGGGTATTTGCGTGCATCGATATCCCAGTCGCCTAGGCTCGTTGTGTCGTTGTCGCGCTTGCCGAACCAGCCGTCGTCGAGCACGAAGCGCTCGATGCCGAGTTCGGCGGCGGCTGTCGCCTGGGCTTTCAGCGAATCCATCTGGTGGTCGAAGTAATTGCCTTCCCAGGTGTTCAGCGTCACCGGGCGCGGCGTCATCCGACCACCCGGCCAGCTGATCAGCTCCTCGCGCACGAAGGCGTGGAAATCTTCCGTATCGGCCCCGACATAGGCAACCGGGCTCTCATAGCTTTGACCCGGACCAAGCACGATCTCGCCCGGTTCGAACAATTCGCCGAGATGCACAAGCCGCTGACCGTCATCCGTCCGGTCGATCACCATCTGGTGGTTGCCGCTGAAGCCGAGCGTCACGCCAAAGATCTGGGTCTCGCTTTCGATGAACAGCATCGGGAAGCGATCATGCGAGGTGCGCCCGCGCCGGCTTTCCTGGATCCAGGTGCCATTGCCGAGAAGCTCGCGCCGCGTCTGGAACTCGCGCCCCCAGATGCCGGTGAAGCTCATCACCTGCACATCGCCGGCTGGCGCCAGGAAGGTCGCCGCCATGCAGCGATCAAGCTGATAATCCGCGTCGCCGAGATTGCTTAACTCCGTCGCCATCGAGATCAGGCCGGACGAATGCGCCGTGAGCGTGATGGCAATGCCGAGCCTGGCGACGGAATCGCCGGCCTTCAGCACCGTCTGATTGCCGTCGCGATGGACGGTCCAGCCGCCGAACTGCGCCACGAAGTCTCGGCCCCCGCGGTGACCTGCAATCGCCGGCCAGCCGAAGAAGCCCATGCCGCCCGTCGGCAGGAGCACATTCGAGGGCACGGCAATGTCCATGCCGTTGACCCGGCTGGAACGCTCGATCTCGAACAGAGGATCAGGTTCGACAGGTTCCGCGCCGAAGGACAGGATCTCCGGCATGCCGAGTTCCGGCAGGCGCAGGCTCAGCGCCAGCTGGCCCGAATCGATGATGACGATTTCGCTCATCCCTTGGTCGCTCCGAGTGTGAGGCCGGCAATGAAGTGGCGCTGCATGAGGAAGAACATCGCGACCGGCGGCAGGGCCGCAACGATCGATCCGGCGGATACGAGGTGCCAGGCGGCAACCCACTGGCCATTCAGCGAATAAAGGCCAGCCGTGACCGGCATGGCATGCTGTCCCTGCACGAGCACGGTCGCCCAGAAGTAATCGTTCCAGACGAAGGTGAAGATCAGGACGGAGAGGGCAGCGATTGCCGGACGCATCAGCGGCAGCACGATATAGCGGAAGATCCGCCATTCGGAGACGCCTTCCACACGCGCCGATTCAATCAGCGCAAACGGCAGGCCCTTGATGAAATTGCGCATGAACAGCGTGCAGAACCCGGTCTGGAAAGCGACATGGAAAAGCACGAGGCCTATGGTCGTGTCGTAGAGACCGGCGCGCAGCGTCATGTCGCGAACCGGAACCATCAGGATCTGGAACGGAATGAAGTTGCCGGCGACGAACATGAAGAACAGGATGAGATTGCCCTTGAACTTGTAGACCGCAAGCGCAAAGCCGGTCAGGCAGGACAGCGCCACCGCGCCGATCACCGTTGGGATCGTCACCTTGAACGAGTTCAGGATGTAATAGCCGATCGGCGAATTGTTGAAGACGGCCGAATAGTTCTCGAAACCGGCAAAGCCGGAAGGGATGCCGAAATAATTGCCGGCGGCGAGGTCCCCCGCCGGGCGAACCGACGTGATCGCGACGCCGATCAGCGGCAACAGCCACAGGAAAAGCGAGATCGGCAGCAGGATCTTGTAGGCCGTCTGCGCGAATGGCGAGGCCTTCTGGATCGGAGTGGGGAACATCAGGCGTTCCTTTCCTGAGCGAGCATGCGGACGATGAAGAGCGAGATGAAGACCATCATGATCAGGAACAGCACGACCGCGATCGATGCGCCATAGCCCATGCGGAAGCCATATTCGGAGAGCGCCTGCTCATACATGAAGTAGGAGAGAACCTGGCTCGATCCGTAGGGGCCGCCTGCGGTCATGATCGACACGAGGTCGAAGGAGCGCAGCGAGCCGATGACCGTTACCACCATGGCAATGAAGGTTGCGGGTGCCAACTGCGGCAGGATCACATACCAGAGCAGCTTCAGGCCCTTGGCGCCATCCATGCGGGCAGCCTCGACCTGCTCCGGATTGATGTTGTTGAGACCGGTCAGATAGAGGATCATGCAATAGGCCGTCTGCGGCCAGAGACCGGCGACGATGATCCCGTAGGTGACGAAGCGCTCGTCGGCGAGCACGGCGAACTGTTCGCCGGTGAGCATTTCCAGAAGCTTGGAGAACAGACCGAAGTCGGGCGCGTAGAACCAGGTAAACATCAGGCCGACAACGACCTGACTGATCACGAAGGGGAAGAAGAACAACGACTTGTAGAGCCGAATGCCAGTGACCGTCTGGTTGAGGAACAGCGCGACCGCCAGACCCGCCGGGATCGCAAGAAGATAGAGAACCAGCCAGATGAGATTGTTTTCGAGCGAGACGTAGAAAGAATCGTCATCGAGCAATTCGACATAATTGCCCACGCCGACCCAGGTCATTGCGCCAAGGCCGTCCCAATCGTGAAAACTGATCCAGATCGACTGAAAGATCGGGACCAATACATAGATCACGAACATCAACATGCCGGGCGCCAGGAAGAGAAGCGGCGCAAGCGTTTGCTGGTTGCGCTTCCAGAAGCTGGAAGTCGTTGGAACGGTGTTGCTCATGGCGGCACCTCTGAGGGAACGGGAAACGGCAACCGGATGCCATGGGCCCAGGGAGACCCACAGCACCCGGCGCAGGGAGCTCTATCGATTACTTGTAGACGCGGGCGCGAACCTTCTCGAGGCGCTCCAGGATGGCGTCCAGACGCTCAGGCTTGACCATGAACTCCTGGAACCCTTCCATGCCGGCCTTCGCCATTTCCGGATCGGCATCGCGATCGTAGAACTGCGCCAGGGCGTAAGCGTTGGACAGCATTTCGAAACCGGCCTGCAGGAACGGATCAGCCGGCTTTTCCGACTGGTTGTTGACCGGCAGCTGGCCGAGCGTGGCGTTCATCTTAGACTGGGCAGCCGGCGAAGCAACGAAGGCGAGGAACTTCTTCGCATCTTCCTTGTTCTTCGCACCCGACGGGATGTGGAAAGTGTCGGTCGGCGCTTCCTCGGCCATCGGAATTCCGGGGGTGATTTCCGGGAACTGCATGAAGCCGATCTGGTCTTCGGTCAACCCACCATCCTTCATCGTAGCAACGGCAAAGTTGCCCATCAAATACATGGCAGCCTTGCCCTGCACCATCTGCGGGATGGCATCCTGCCAGTCGATCGCGGCATGGTTTTCGTTGAAGTAGCCGGCCGTGACCAACTCGCCCCACTTTTCGAACACGGCCTTAACGCGCGGATCGGTGTAAGGAACCTTGCCCGAGGTCAGTTCCATATGGAACTCGTAGCCGTTCACGCGCAAGTTCAGGTAGTCGAACCAGCCACCCGTCGGCCAGAGCGCCTTGGTGCCGATGGTGATCGGGGTAATGCCGGCCGACTTCAGCTTTTCACTGGCGGCCAGGAACTCTGCCCAGGTCTTAGGCGGCTCGATGCCCTGCTCGGCGAAGATATCCTTACGGTAATAGATGCCCCACTGGTAATAGGTATAGGGAACGCCCCACTTCTTGCCGTCGATGGTCATCGAGGCAGAAGCCGACTTGAGCTGATCGTTGAGCCCATTGGCATCCCACACGTCGGTCACGTCTTCAAAAAGCCCAGCGCGGACGAAGGGCTCCATCCGGTTGCCGGCGAACCAGGCAACGACGTCAGGCGCATCGGCGGTCAAGAAGTTGCGGATCGCGGACTTGTAGCCCTCGTGATCGAAATTGTTCCACTTGACTGTGATATCGGGATTAGCCGCCTGGAAATCCGCGATCAGATCCTCGATTGCCTTTTTCGGCGCCGGGTCGGAATGGTTCGAGTTGAGGACAATTTCACCGGCAAACGCGGTGGATGACAGCAGGACTGCACCCAGAGCGATCGCGCTCAGGCTTTTGAAAAAGGTCATGTTTTCCTCCCTATGACCGTAATGCTTGGCATATGCGGAGCTTGAAGCCCCGGATCCCACCGGAGCGGATTTCTCAGCTCTGCTTGATCATCCGCTTCAAACCCGTAATAATCTACCGAGTTTTCATCGAACTTTTCCGGGATCCTAAGATTTGGAACATGTGAAGCCGCTTCTAGAGGACGAATCAGTTCCGGTTCACCCGGATCACGACCCACGGCACCCGCTGGTCATCTTCGGCGATCACCGGTTTTGCGCTGGCGAAAACCTGACGGTCCAGCGAATGGCAGGCCCGCACATGCACAGCCAGATCGAGCTCAACTTCGTTCTATCGGGCCAAATGACCTACTGGTTCGATGGCCGTGAATTGACGGTGGACGAAGGACGCCTTTGCCTCTTCTGGGGCATGATCCCGCATCAGGTGATCGACAGACAGGAAGGCACACGCTTCGTCTGCCTGTACGTGCCGATGTCGGTCTTCCTCGGCCTTGCCAATCTGAGCCGTTTCCGCGATGCCGTGTTTCGCGGCGCGATGATCGAGGCGTTGGAAATCCGCTCCTGGGATCGGGACATCTTTCAGCGCTGGCGCGAGGAGTTACTTGCGGGCGACGAGAACCTGACCGAGATTGTGCGAAACGAATTGACCGCGCGCGTTCTCAGGATCGAGCGCGACGGCTGGCGGGATCTGCGCGAGGAAGGCTCGGCCATTGCCAGCTTCAGCGCCAATGACAGCGAACGCGTCGAGCATATCGAGCGCATGCTGCGCTTCATAGCCGAACATGCCCTCGAAAACATCTCCGCTGATGACGTCGGCAATGCGGTAGGCCTTCACCCGAACTACGCCATGTCGATCTTCAAGCGCGCCGTGGGCCACACGATCAACCAGGCGATCGTGCGGCATCGCCTCGACACCGCACAGTCCCTGTTGATCTCGACCGACCTTTCGATCACCGATGTCGCCTTCGAAAGCGGCTTCGGATCGGTTTCGCGGTTCTACGAGGCCTTTAGCGAACGCTTCGTCGAGAAGCCGACCGCCTTCCGTCGTCGCATGCGTTCAAAGGGCCTGCCGCCGGCCTGAGCAACCACGCTGTTATCGAGCGGCGATCGCCGACAGTTTCGGCATGGGGACGTCGGGGCACCAATCCTTGAAGCCGATAATTCGGCGAACGATCTTTTCCGTATGGTTGCCGGCAATGTCGCGCAGTCTGTGGTCCAGATAGGGATTGAGAAAGCGCTCGAGCGTGGTCGCGACATAGGCCTCGGCCTGCGAGCCGAGACCATGCCGGCGAAAACCCGGCACGACCTCTTCTGCGTAAATCTCCTCGAGTTCTGACCGGATCGCGGTGTCGATAAGAATATCTTTCACGCACTCCACCTCGCTACGACCGTCCTTCAGCCAGCGATCGGCCAGAACCGTATGGCCGAGATTGAGGATATGCAGCTTCAGCCGCTCATAAGGCGTCAGGTCGTCGACGAGCCTGATGCAGGGATGCTCGCAGGGCAATGTCAGCCCTGCCTGGCGTTCGATCGCCCAGATCGCATAGGGCTCCGCGATCGCCCCTGCCGGCTCAATCGGCTCTGACACGATACGGTCGACGAGCGTGTTTGCCCAGATGACCCGCTCGGAAAGCCAGGAGACGAAGGTCGCGTCGGGAACATGGCGGCTCGCAAGATCGACGATCAGGTCCCGCAGCACCTCGCCGTTCCGCGAGATGAGCTCACAGGGCAATATCGTCAACGGCCTCGCGCCGCCGCGAAAGCGTGCGTGAAGGAGCGCCAGCAGTTTCATCGGAAAGGAGCGCGGAACCCCGTTGACACTGTCCCCCTCGACGAGGGCATACCCTTTATCCCCGGTATTGCTCAGCACAACCCTCGCCTCCTCGACGAAAATCCGACGGACCTCGGCCCAGTCGCTGGAGGTCGAGAGCGATCTTGTCACCGATCGTACCCTGAGCTCATGCTCGACAGGCTCTCCCCCCTCCAGGCCTCGAATGATCACCGGATAGCCCTCTGGCGCGGATAGCGCCCCGATCCGTCCCGCCCGCGCCGGATCACCCGACGTTTGCACCACGGTGATCGATCCAAGCGCCTTCCCTGCCTCCATAGCCTCGCTGACGAAGAGATCGGCATGCGCCTGGAGAAATCGGCTCGTGCCGAATTGCAGGATGGGCGTCGTCATGGCTCAGGCAGGCTCCTGGATGGATTGCAGCAAGGTTTCGCGCGCCGATTTCAGGTGCTGACGGCAGGCTCTCTCGATCGCCGCCGGATCGCGGGAAAAGAGCGCGCTGATATAGTCGAGATGCTCTTCCAACGCCCGCTGGTTGCGCGCCCGCGCATTCGTCTTGTTCCACTGGTAGTGGTAGTGGAAGACGATCGCGATGATGTCGTAGAAATCGATGATGAAGCGGTTGCTCGAGGCCTTCTGGACGAGCAGGTGGAAACGTTCGTCGAGTTCCGAAAACTCCGTATAGCGGTTGTCGATATCGGCCAGCAGCGCATGATGCTGTGCCTCCACCGCCTTCAGCTCCGCCCAGGCAGGATGATCCGCCGCCAGATGGACGAATGCCGCCGCAGAGCGCAGCTCGAACATCTCGCGGACTTCAGTAAGTTCCAGCGCAAACTCACGGGTAAAGCCCTTGAGCACCCAATGGCTGTTCGGCCGCTTCTCGATCAGCCCGAAGCGGCTGAAACGGATGAGGAATTCCCGCACGCTGGTCGTGCCGATCCCGATCTCGCGAGCGAGCTCCAACTCGTTGATCTGCATGCCCGGCTGCGCCCCACCGGCCAGGATCCGGCGCATAAAGCTGCGCTCGATGATTTCCGACAGCGAGTTGGTTTCTTCATCCGGGAAATAGTCGCCCTGTCCCGGTCTGCGTAGCACCGTCTTGGAGCGCTTGTCCCAGGCTACCAGACCGACCTCTCCGAGCCGCGTCAGAATGGCCCGCACGGTCGTCCGACTGACGCTGAGCAGACCGCAAAGCTCCGGCTCCGAGGGAAGCGTATCCGTTTCCTCGATCAGCTTCAGCGTGCGGTTGTAAGCGTCCTTGAAGACAGTGTTCTGCTTGGCCATAGCTCTGCCTGGGTTGAAATGATGCACACGTGACGATCTTTCGCCTCATGGCGCAAGACGTGGCCTCGCGCAATGGAAACCACCGATTGCGGTGGCCCTGCCTCCTTCTGGTCTAGGTCGTTAACCTCCTGCTTCTGATCAAGGCAAATTGTTCTTTATCGATATAATACCCATTGACGAGAAACTGTCTATTGCAGATAAAAGACAAAACACAGGATCCGGTCCCGCCGGACGCATGGGAGAAATATCGGGTGTCGAAACCAGCCTGCATCCTGCTGTCGCAGGACGATAATGTTGCCGTAACCACTGTTGCGATCGAAGCGGGGCATGTCCTGCCCGGCGGCGCCGCGGCTTCGGCCAAGATCGACCCCGGCCACAAGGTCGCTGTCCGCGCCATCCACAAGGGTGAACCGGTCGTCAAATATGCCCAGGCGATCGGCCGCGCGACGACGGACATTGCTGCAGGCGACCACGTCCATTCCCACAATTTGGCCTTTGATGAGGATCGCCTCTCGGTCAGCGGCCTCGCCCAGCCGGAGGCAGCAACGTCTGCCGACAGGGCCCGCACCTTCATGGGCTATCGCCGCGCCGACGGACGCGCTGCGACCCGCAACTACATCGGCATCATCGCCAGCGTGAACTGTTCCACCACCGTCTGTCGCGCGATCGCGGATGCCGCAAACCGCACCATCCTGCCGCATTATGAAGGCATCGACGGCTTTGTACCGATCGTCCACGACCAGGGCTGCGGCATGAGCTCGACCGGCGACGGCATGCGCACGCTTCACAGAACAATAGCCGGCTACACGAGGCATGTGAATTTCGGCGGCGTGCTCATGGTCGGCCTCGGCTGCGAAGTGAACCAGCTGACGCTTTACGGCCAGAGCGGCGCTGGCGCTTCCAAGCGTCACTTCAACATCCAGGACGCCGGCGGATCCCGCCGTGCCGTTGAGAACGCCCTTTCCATCCTCAAGGAGATTGCAGCCGAAGTCGGCACGATGCGCCGCGAACCGATTTCCGTCAGCGAGATCATCGTCGGCCTGCAATGCGGCGGCTCGGACGGCCTCTCCGGCATCACAGCCAACCCGGCCCTCGGTGTTGCCGTCGACATCCTGGCCGGCGCCGGTGGCACGGCGATCCTGTCCGAAACCTCAGAGATCTATGGCGCCGAGCACCTCCTGCGCAGCCGCGCCGTCAACGAAGAGGTCGCAGTCAAGCTCGACGGCCTGATCTCCTGGTGGGAAGCCTATGTCGCCCAGCATGGCGCATCCCTCGACAACAATCCCTCGCCCGGCAACAAGAAGGGTGGCCTCACCACCATTCTGGAAAAGTCGCTCGGCGCCGTGGCTAAGGGTGGGCGCTCGCCGCTGACGGCCGTCTACAATTACGCAGAACGCGTTACCGAACACGGCCTCGTCTTCATGGACACTCCCGGCTACGACCCGGTCTCCGCGACCGGCCAGGTTGCGGGCGGCGCAAATGTCATTGCCTTCACGACAGGCCGCGGCTCCTGCTTCGGCTCTAGGCCGGTGCCTTCCATCAAGCTGACCAGCAACACCGCGCTCTACAAGTCGATGGAAGAGGACATGGACATCGACTGCGGCGTCATCGCCACGGGTGATGCCAGCGTCTCGGGCCTCGGCCGCGACATCTTCGACCTGATCATCGAGACCGCCTCGGGCCAGAAGACCAAGAGCGAGCTCTTCGGCTACGGCGACAACGAATTCGTGCCGTGGCACCTCGGCGCCACGCTCTGACCTCGACAACAGGACACCGGATATCAGCATGAAGACGAGACGCATCGGCAAGACCGCCCTCGAAGTGACCGAATACTCCTTCGGCACGGCACCACTCGGCGGCCTCTACCGCCCCTGCCCGCGGGATGTCGGGATCGCCACCCTGCAGGCGGCCTGGGATCACGGCATCCGCTATTTCGACACGGCACCGCATTACGGTTTCGGTCAGGCCGAGCGCTACGTCGGCGACTTCCTGCGCGACAAGCCGGAAGACAGCTATGTGCTCTCGACCAAGGTGGGTCGTCTGCTGGCGCCCGTGCCGAAGGACCAGATCCCGAATGTCGGCTTCGTCGATCCGCTGCCCTTCAAGCTGGTATACGACTACAGCTATGACGGCATCATGCGCTCGGTCGACTTCAGCTATGCGCGCCTCGGCCTCAACCGCATCGACATCCTCTATGTCCATGACATCGGCGTCTACACCCATGGTCGGGCGGTCAATGACCACTATGTCAAGCAGCTGCGCGATGGCGGCTACAAGGCCCTCGATCAGCTGAAATCATCAGGCGCCATCAAAGCCTTCGGCCTTGGCGTCAACGAAGTCCCGGCCTGCCTGGAGATGATGGCCGACATCGATATCGACGTCATCCTGATGGCCGGCCGCTATTCGCTGCTGGATCGCTCCGCCGTCGAGGAACTGCTGCCGCTTTGCGAAAAGCGCGGTACCTCGATTACTGCCGGCGGTGTGTTCAACTCCGGCATCCTGGCGACCGGCGCCGTTCCGGGGGCGCATTTCGACTACACCCCAGCGACCGACGAGGTCCTCGACAAGGTGCGCGCCATGGAAGACCTGGCGAAACAGGCCGGTAAACCGCTCGCCCAGTTTGCGATGCAGTTCCCGCTGCAACATCCGGCCGTTGCCTCGGTCATCATCGGCACCGCGAAGCCGGACAGCCTCCATCGCAATATGGCGCTGACAACAGAGGAACTGCCGGCATCCGCCTTCGCCCCCTTCGAGGCGCATACGCTCGTCGCTCCGCCGCTCGGCGATGACGCGGTCAGGGAATAGGAGCACGACATGCTGAAAGGCATTCACCCCCTCCTCGGTCCCGACCTCCTGCACGCCATCGCCACCATGGGCCACGGCGACGAGATCGTGATTGCCGACGGCAATTTCCCGGCCTCGACCATGGGGCCACCGGTAATCAGAGCCGATGGCGTCGGCGCCGTCGAGATCCTGGAAGCGATCCTGGCGCATATGCCGCTCGACCAGTTTGTCGAGGATGCGGCCTGGCGCATGCAGGTTGTCGGCGACCCGCATGCAGTTCCCGAGATCTGCGCCGAGTTCCAGTCGGTCATCACCAAACTTGCAGGTGACGTGCAGCTGGAAAGCCTTGAGCGCTTTGCCTTTTACGAGCGGGCGCAGACAGCCGCCTATATCGTCGCGACGACGGAATTGCGGATCTACGGCAACGTCATTCTGAAAAAGGGCGTCGTTTATCCGGAAGAGGTTCACCGGGTCTGAGAAGGTCCGAAATGCCCTGAGAATGAGGGCGAAAGAGGTTTGAGGAGACCGCTTTTGCCAGCTTGCAATCTCCAGAATGCTGGAGTAGCGTGCCTCGATAAAATGTTTTTTATCGATAAAGATCGCGCTGGTTGCGTACTGCGGCACGATCTCACCGGAGGAACAGGACGCGTTGAGAGGAGAACCCAAATGACCATTCTGAAGAGCATGACTCGCCGCGCCCTGATGGGGATCGCCGGCGCTGCAATGATGACGTCGATGATGCCGGCCGCTTCCTTCGCACAGGACGTGACCATTCCGATCATCGTCAAGGACACCACGTCCTTCTACTGGCAGATCGTGCTCGCCGGCGCCCGCCAGGCCGGCAAGGACCTCGGCGTCAACGTGCCTGAACTCGGCGCTCAGTCCGAATCCGACATCAACGGCCAGATCAGCATTCTCGAAAACGCCGTTGCTGGAAGCCCGGCCGCAGTCGTGATCTCGCCGACCGAGTTCAAGGCCCTCGGCAAGCCGATCGATGAAGCAGCCAAGTCTGTTCCGATCATCGGCATCGACTCTGGTGCGGATTCCCAGGCTTTCACATCGTTCCTGACCACCGACAACGTCCAGGGCGGCCGCATCGCTGCTGATGGTCTCGTTGCAGCGATCAAGGCAGCGACCGGCAAGGAAGAGGGCGAAGTCGCCATCATCACCAGCCTGCCGGGCGTCGGCTCGCTCGACCAGCGCCGCGAAGGCTTCCTCGACCAGATGAAGACCAAGTATCCGGGCATCCAGGTGACCGTCGACCGCTTTGCCGATGGTCAGGCAACGACCGGCCTCAACATGATGACCGACCTGATCACCGCCAACCCGAACATCGTTGGCGTCTTTGCCTCCAACCTGATCATGGCGCAGGGCGTTGGCCAGGCGATCGCCGAAAACAAGCTCGGCGACAAGATCAAGGTCATCGGCTTCGATAGCGATGAAAAGACCGTCGGCTTCCTGAAAGAAGGCGTTCTCGCCGGTCTCGTCGTCCAGGATCCCTATCGCATGGGCTATGACGGCGTGAAGACAGCACTCGCCGTCTCCAAGGGCGAGAAGGTCGAAACCTTCGTAGACACCGGCGCAAACCTGGTGACCCAGGCCAACATGGCGGACCCGAAGATCGACGCCCTTCTGAACCCGAAGGTCAACTGATCGAGACTTCGGCACGCGCGGCATCCGTCGCGCGTGCCGGACCCGGAAACGGCGGACGCGGGAGGCGTCGGCCGCTTTCATAGACTGACGGGAGGAATGACATGACTTCGCTGCATGATGTGAGCCACCGGCACGACGACCAGCCGGAACTGCTGGAGACCGATCGCATTCCGCCGGGAACGCCGATCCTCGAGCTCGTCGGTCTGCAGAAGAAGTATGGCGCCGTCGAGGCCCTGAAGCCCGCTACCATCACCTTCCTCGCTGGAGAAATTCACGCCATCGTCGGCGAAAACGGTGCCGGCAAATCCACGCTCATCAAACTTTTGACCGGTGTCATTCCACGCACTTCGGGCGAGATCCGCTGGTGCGGCAAGCCGGTTGCGCTCGCGACCCCCAACGAGGCGATCCAGCGCGGCATCAATGCCGTACACCAGGAAGTCGTTCTCTGCTCGCATCTCTCGGTCGCGGCCAACATGTTCCTCGGCGACGAGATGTCATCAGGCGGCATCATGCGCCAGCGCGCCATGACGCAGGCCGCCCAGAACGTCCTCGACGACCTCGGCTTCAATCTTCCCGCCGGCGAGATCCTCGGCAACCTGACGATCGGTCAACAGCAGCTGATCGCCACCGCCAAAGCAGCGATGCGCGGTATCCGTTTCATAATCTTCGACGAACCGACTGCCTATCTGACACGTCAGGAATCCGCGCAGCTCTTCCGGCTCATCCGCCGCCTGCAGTCGGAAGGTGTCACCATCGTCTATATCAGCCACCGCATGGAAGAGGTCTTCGAGCTCGCCGACCGCGTCTCTGTCCTGCGCGACGGCACCCATGTCGGCACCCGCCTGATCAGCGAAACCAACGATGCCGAGCTCATCTCGCTGATGATCAACCGCTCGATCGAGCAGATCTACCACAAGGAAAAACTGCCGATCGGTGCGACCATCCTTGAGGCCAAGGGACTTTCTGGTCCGGGGTTTTCGGATGTCTCGCTTTCGGTCCGCTCAGGCGAAATCGTCGGCCTCTATGGTCTGATCGGTGCCGGGCGCAGCGAATTTGCGCTGGGCCTCTATGGCCGTCACAAACTGACGGCAGGCGAAATTTTCTGGGATGGCAAGAAGGTCGTTATCGACACCGAGCGCAAGGCCATGGATCTCGGCATCGCGCTCGCCCCTGAAAGCCGGCGCGACCAGGGTCTCTGCCTCAATCTGCCGATCGGCCTCAACATCAATCTGCCGGTTTTTGGCCGCTTGAGCCGAGGCCTCACCATTAGCCCAAAACTGGAAGCCGGAAACGCCGACAAGCAGATCAACGACCTCAAGATCAAGACACCGACCCGGGCCGTTCTGGCGTCTGCCATGTCCGGCGGCAACCAGCAGAAGATCGTCATCGGCAAGTGGCTGAGCCACGGCGCGCGACTGTTCATCTTCGACGAGCCGACCGTCGGGGTCGATGTCGGCACCAAGGCCGAGATCTATCGCCTGTTCGCCGAACTGCTGAAGCAGGGGGCCGGGATCATCCTGATCTCCTCCTATCTGCCCGAGGTCTACGAACTGGCCGACCGTCTGCATGTGTTTCGTCAGGGCAAACTGGTGGCAAGTCACGACTACAGGGCCGCCTCGCACGAGGATGTGCTGACAGAGGCAATCGGCGTCTGAGCTGCCGCCAAACAATGACATGAAAAGACGACTGGGAGGACAAAGATGAGCACCGACACTACAGAGACCAAGGTCGCGCCAAAGAGGGGCATGAGCATCCTCTTCAGCCTCACGCTGCTTGGACTCCTGCTCTTCCTCTGGCTGCTGCTCGGCTTCGCCACCAACAGTTTCTGGACACCGAACAACATCAGCAATCTGCTGCGTCAGGGTTCGATGACGGCAATCCTCGCTGTGGGTCAGACCTTCGTCATCATCACCGCCGGCATCGATCTCTCGGTCGGCGCGGTCGTCGGTTTTGCCAGCGTGATCCTCGCCTGGCTGCTCGCCGCAGGCCTGCCCGTCTGGCTTGCGATCATCCTCACCCTCCTGATGGGTGTCGCCATCGGCATGTTCCACGCTTTCGGCATCGTGCGCATGGGGCTTCCGGCCTTCATCATCACGCTCGCAACGCTGACCTCGCTGCGCGGCATCGGCCTCCTGATTACCAATGGTTCGACGATCTCGATCTCCAACGAGGCTTTCACGAATTTCGCCCGTGCCGATTTCCTCGGGGTGCCCAGCCTCTTCTGGATGGTGATCGTCGTCGCCGTGCCCGCCTATATCTTCCTGCACCTAAGCCGCTGGGGCCGCTATCTCTTCGCGGTCGGCTCCAACAGCGAAGCGGCGCGTCTGTCGGGCGTCAACGTCAACCGCACCATCTACATGGCCTATATCCTGTCCTCGACCTGCGCTGCCTTCGTCGGCATCCTGCTCGCCTCGCGCATCGGGATCGGCAACGCCACCCAGGCGGAAGGCTGGGAACTGCAGGCGATCGCCTCCTCGGTCATCGGCGGCACCAGCCTCTTCGGCGCCGTCGGTTCGGTCCAGGGACCGCTGCTCGGCGCCTTCATCCTGGCGACGATCAACAACGGCGCCAACCTGATGAACGTCAACTCCTTCTGGCAGCGCATCATCACCGGCGCGCTGATCATCCTGATCGTCTATTTCGACCAGCTCCGCCGCCGCGGCAGCCGCTGATTTTTCCCAAGGTGGGGGTGCCGCGAATGGCATCCCCTTTTTTTCAACCTTGCCGGGTCACCGAAAGGAATATGCATGAAGGCCGCATTGTGTGTCGAACCGGGCCGCCTGGAAATCGTCGAGCGTGATCCACCGCCTTGCCCGAAGGCCGGTGAAGCCCGTATTGCCATCAGCCATGTCGGGATCTGCGGGACGGACTACCATATCTTCGAAGGCAAGCACCCCTTCCTCGAATATCCCCGCGTCATGGGCCACGAGATCTCGGCAGTCGTCCGCGAAGCCGGCGAAGGCGTGGATTTTGCCGTCGGCACACAGGTCATCGTCAATCCCTACATAGCCTGTGGCACCTGCATCGCCTGCCGCAAGGACAAGCCCAATTGCTGCACGAATATCCGTGTGCTGGGCGTGCATGCCGACGGCGCAATGTGCGAGGAAATCACCGTCCCTGCTGGCAATCTCTATCCCGCCGATGATCTTTCGCCGGAAGCGGCAGCCACCGTCGAATTCCTGGCGATCGGCGCGCATGCAGTCCGTCGCTCCCTGGCACCCGCGGAATCAAGGGCACTGGTGATCGGCGCAGGTCCGATCGGCCTCGGCACGGCGATCTTCGCCCGCATCGCCGGTCACGACGTGACCCTGCTCGACACCAGTCCGGAACGCCTCTCCATGGCAGCGGATCGCCTCGGCTTCACATCAGGTCTTCTGGCAGATGACAACCTCGAATCTGCGGTGGCGGACTTGACCGGGGGAGACGGCTTCGACGTGGTCTTCGACGCCACCGGCTACCGCCCCTCGATGGAACGCGCCTTCCGCTTTGTCGCCCACGGCGGAAGCCTGGTGCTGGTCAGCGTAGTCAAGGAGGACATCACCTTTTCCGACCCGGAATTCCACAAGCGCGAGATGATGCTGATCGGCAGTCGCAACGCCACCCGCATCGATTTCGATCATGTGCGCAAGTCGATCGCGGACGGCCTCGTGCCGATCGACCAGCTGATCACGCATCGCACGACGCTTGCAGATCTCGCCACGGATCTGCCGCGCTGGGCACGCGAGAAATCCGGTCTGATCAAAGCCCTGATCCAGATCGGCTGATAGTCGAGACGAAAAAAGGGCCGCAGCTTCTCTGCGGGCCTTTTGTGTTTCGTGTGCGTGATATCAGGGCTTCTGCAGGAAGGCGGCGATCGCATCGACCTCGCTTTGCGAAACCTCGTGACCGCCCTGATGCAGGAAAGTCTCGACCTGAGCGCCTTGCGCCTCGAAATAGGCCGTCAGCCGTTCGGTAAGCGGCAGCGGGCAGATCGGATCCCGCTGGCCGGCCGTCACGAGCATCGCAACATCCGAAAGCCCCGGCTGCGCCGGCGGCTCGAAGGGGATCAGTGGATGCATCAGCACCACACGATCAAAGAGATCGGGGGCTCCGAACAGAACCGAAGCCAGGATATTCGCACCATTCGAATAACCGAGCCCGTAGATCGGGCGATCCGGGTTCTTCTCTTTATGAGCGCGGATGAACCCCGCCATCTTCGCCGTTCTCTCGGCGAGATCGGCCATGTCGTAGACGCCTTCGCCGGTGCGCTTGAAGAAGCGGGCCGCACCATATTCCGACACGTCGCCGCGCGGTGACACGATGCCCGCCTCGGGCAGGATCCGGTTGATGAGCCCCGGAAACTGATGTTCGTCACCGCCGGTCCCATGGAAGGTGAAGACCAGCGGCGCCGCACCCTGGGGTGCCTGATGGTGATGGATATAGCTGTCGATTGCCATGATGTTTTCCTCCGCAACAGGGACGACGCCTGAGTGACAGGCATCGCCCTCGCTGTGCGTTCAGTCCTGGATCGGGGGCAGATGGGCTTCGATCTGCGAACGATACTGCTGGTAACGGGTCGGCAGCTTCAGCGCCTCGCCGAGATGCGCGGTGTCTTCATCGCGGTTGAACCCCGGTTCGTTCGTGGCGATTTCGAACAGCACGCCACCCGGCGTGCGGAAATAGATCGCCCAGAAGTAATCGCGGTCGATGACCGGCGTCACCTGGTAACCCGTGTCGAGCAGCGCCTTGCGCACTTCGAGCTGAGCAGCCCGGTCTTCAACGGCGAAGGCCACATGGTGGACCGAACCTGCACCCTGCATGGCGCGGGATGCACCCGGCAAGACTTCCAGATCGATATAGTCCGCGCCATTGCCGCGGGGGACCGCGTAGCGAACGAAGTCGCCCTGCTTGTCGACCGGCTGATAGCCCATGAACTTCAGGAGTTCACCCGTGGCACCTTCGTCGCGCAGCCGCATGGTCACGCCCCGGAAGCCATGAATGCCTTCGGAGACACCGACCGGACCACCGGCAAACGGCGTGCGGCTGTCGCCATCAACTTCGGCCAGCGCAAAACCGTCCCCATCGGGACCTGCAAAACGCAGACGGTCTTCACCGAAGAGCGAATAGGAGCCGAGCTCCTGCACGCCTTCCTTCGACAGGCGCTCCTGCCAGAAACCGAGTGTACCCTTCGGCACGGAGAACACGGTCTCCGACACTTCACCGGCGCCGCGACCACCCTTGCCCATATTGGCAAAGGGAAAATAGGTCATGACCGATCCGGCATTGCCGACTTCGTCGCCGTAATAGAGGTGATAGACATCGGGCGCGTCGAAATTGACGGTCTTCTTGACACGGCGCAGGCCGAGCGTCTTCGTGAAGAAATCGTTGTTTTCCTGGGCATCCGCAGCCATGGAGGTAACGTGATGCAGGCCTTTGATCTGGGTAAGCATGGCTCTGATCCTTTCCCGGCACTCGCGCCGGTCTTGTTCTGTTGAATGGAATATGGGCCATGGCTTTTCTGTTGTGAACAGTTGTAATATTGCGGATATTATTTCACTGGGAGCAATAATCCGATGGGCGAGCTTGAAGCGATCAGAACCTACCTGACGGTCGCGGACCAGAGCAGCTTCAGCGCCGCGGCCCGCCTGCTCGGCATGACGCCCGCCTCGGTCACCCGCACGGTTTCCGGTCTTGAGGAACAACTCGGCGTCCAGCTGCTGTTGCGCACCACCCGCAAGGTCTCGCTCACCTCCGCCGGCGCCGCCTATGCCGCCCGTGTCGCCCCGCTGGTAGAAGGCCTCGCCCGCGCCACGGAAGAAACCCGCGACCTGCAGAAGGTAACCGCCGGTTCGCTGCGGGTCTCGGCCCCGATGTCGCTCGGGATGAAAGTCCTGCCGACGGTCCTGTCACAGTTCGCAATCATTCATCCACGCACCAGCGTGGCGATCGAACTCTCGGACCGCTTCATCGATATCGTGCAGGAGAACTACGACCTCGCGATCCGCATTTCCGGGCCGCCAACGGACAAGTCGACGATCTGGCGCAAGATCCGGCCTGTTCCGCGCCTGCTGGTCGCCGCTCCCTCCTTCATCGCCCGCCATGGCATGCCTTCCATGCCCGAGGATCTGAGCGGGCTGGAATGCCTGAGCTATAACGATCAGCTGAAAACGGAGACCTGGGTGCTGAGCCGGCCCGGGCAGACCAGAACCATCGAAGCCAAGGGCCGTTTCTCGATCAACAACGGCGACTTCCTCTGTAAGCTCGCCGTTGCAGGTGAGGGCATCGCCCTCCTGCCGCATTTCATTGTCGAGGAGGACTTGCATGCCGGCCGGCTGGTGGAAGTGCTCCCCGACTGGAGCACGCCGGAAATCTGGCTCACCCTCTACTATCCGCCCTATGAGCAACTGCCGCTGCGGGTCGCGACATTCTCGGACTTCTTCGAGGCCTTCATCAAGGAAAGCTGGGACGCTGGACGGAGCGCCTGACCAAGATCAGCGGTCGCGTCCAAGAAATTCGCCGATTTCCTGAGCGATGCGGTCCGTCGCGATCGGAACGTCGACCTTCTTCACCTTCTCGAACAGGGTCTCGGGGATGGCAGCCTTGCGGGCCTCCGCCAGTCCCTCGAAGAAACGCGGCGAAAACTCCGGATGCGGCTGATAGGAAAGACCCCAGTCACCATAGCGGATGACGGCATTCTCGCAGGTGTCGGTCTTGCCGACGACTTCGGCTCCCTCGGGCACCGTGATCACCTGGTCCTGGTGCCAGGCGAGCAGCACCTGCTCTTCACCCGTATCGGAGCGCTTGTAGGTGACGGGACCGGCAGACCAGCCGCCCTTGAACTTCTCGACATGACCGCCGAGCGCCTTGGCCATCACCTGATGCCCGAAACAGATGCCGACCATCGGCACCTTGGCCGCATGCACCTCGCGGATGAAATCCTCGAGCTTGCGGATCCATTCATGGTCCTCATAGACGCCGAACTTCGAGCCGGTCAGCAGCCACCCGTCAACTTCCGTCGGGCTCGCGGGAAACTCGCCGTCGACAACGAAGTAGCGCTTGAACGAGAAGTCAAAATCGCCAAGCAGGGCAGCAAACATATCGGCGTAATTGCCATACTCGCCCGCGAGTTCGGCGGGTGAGTGTCCCGTGACGAGAATGCCGATGGTCTTGGCGGTCATTTGGGCTTCCTGAAACATGCGAAAAGATCGGCCTTTGGGCCTTGCGCTCTGTCCATCTATACCAAATGCTAGTTTGATCAAATTTCAAGAGGGTGCACGGCTATTCCATGTGCCTTGACCACGATAGCAGCGAAAAGGCGGGATCCCGATCTGAACCATGGCACCTGAAGAGGGCAAGGCAGAGAAATCGTTGAAGCAGCGGGTCTACCGGACACTGCGCAGCCGTGTGATGTCAGGCGCGGTGGGTCCAGGCCTGCCGATCACCATCAACGGCGTGGCCGAAGATCTGGCCGTCAGCGCCATGCCGGTCCGTGAAGCATTGCACCGGCTGGTCGCCGATGGCGCGCTCGAATATCTCGACAACCGCCGGGTCCGCGTACCGGAAATGACGCTTCCTAAATTCGAGGAAATCATTGCGGCCCGCATTGCCCTGGAGACACTCGCAGCAACCAGGGCCCTGCCACATATCGACGCCGACCGGCTTGAACGTCTGCAGGTGATCGACACGGCAATCGACGAGGCTTATGCGGCAAATGATCTGCTGCGTTCGACCGAACTCAACTTCATTTTCCATCGTACGCTCTACGAGCCGGGAGCGAGTGGTGTCATTCTTGACCTCATGGAGTCCGTCTGGTTGCGTCTCGGCCCGTTCATGCGGCTTGCCACGGCCAAGCTGGAAGAAAGCTACCGAATTGACCGGCATGCCGAAGCACTGGACGCGATCCGCGCAAGGGATGCTGATGCGCTGTCAGCCGCCATCGAAGCAGACATACAGGATGGAGTCGGCCACCTGGGGCGGCACTTCCTGAAGGAAGCAACTGTCGCCGCCCGATGACTTGCTGCACTTGGAGCCGAGGGACCTGCACTAGCCCCGACTGCGGAATGCCAAACGCATCTGCTTTTCGATTTCCACGAGAGCAAAGAACACGGCACCGATCCCGACGATCAGCAACCCGTCCTGCAGGGGAACGCTCTGCGTCCCGAACAGGGATTGCATGAACGGCAGATAAGTGACGGCGAACTGGGCGGCGGTGACCGAGATCACGCAGATCCAGACGACCTTGGTCCCGCGCACGGCCTGCCACGTGAGCGATGTGCCGTAGATGTTGCGGATGAAGAAGACATTGAATATTTCCATGACAACCAGGGTGTTCATCGCCATCGTGCGCGCGAGTTCGATCGGATAGCCCTTGTCCAGCGCGTAGAGAAATATTCCGAAAACCGCAGCGGCAAAAAGCACTGAGACGAGCAGGACATTCCAAATGAGGTCGGCGGTCAGCAGGGGTTCGTCCCGGCGACGCGGCGGCCGCCGCATCGTCCCCTCTTCAGATGGCTCGAAGGCAAGCGCCAATCCGAGCGTGATCGCCGTCACCAGGTTGACCCAGAGGATCTGGACGGCCGTGACCGGGAGCGCCAGGCCGACAAAGAGCGCGATGATGATCGTCGCCGCCTCGCCCGCGTTCGTCGGTAGGGTCCAGCTGATCACTTTCTTGATGTTGTCGTAGACGGTGCGCCCCTCACGAACGGCGGCGGCAATGGAGGCGAAGTTGTCGTCCGCCAGAACCAGCTCGGCGGCTTCCTTCGCCGCTTCGCTGCCCTTCACGCCCATCGCGATGCCGGCATCGGCCCGCTTGAGGGCCGGCGCGTCGTTGACACCGTCACCGGTCATCGCGACGGTGAGGCCCTGAGACTGGAGTGCGGTGACCAGCCGCAACTTGTGAGCCGGCGAGGTTCGAGCAAAGATATCGGTCTCGGCAGCGGCAAGCGATAGCGTGGCATCGTCCATCCGGTCGAGATCCGCTCCGGTGAGCACCCGGTCGGTGTTCTTCAACCCGATCATTCCAGCGATCGCCCGGGCGGTCGCAGCATGGTCGCCAGTGATCATCTTCACCCGAATGCCCGCCTGATGGCAGTCGGCGACCGCGACAATCGCTTCCGGACGGGGCGGATCGATCAGGCCCACCAGGCCGATCAGCGTCAGTGTGTCGGGAAGGTCGGCTTGGACGAGATGAGCCCCGCCGCTTGGGGGAGCGCCGACGGCAACAGCGAGCACGCGCTGCCCTTCAGCGGCAAGGACCTCGACCATATTTTCCCAGTAGGGAGCGTCGAGTTGTGCCGACGAACCATCCGGCATGCGCTGGGTTGCGCAAAGCTCAAGAACGGCCTCTGGCGCACCCTTCACATGGACATGGCTGTTGTTTTTGTCATCGACATGAAGGACGGCCATGTAGCGATGCGCGGCATCGAAGGGGATGGCATCGATGCGCCGCCAGCCTGCAGTGAAGGGATCGCTACCGCCGCCGGTGATCTTGCCCGCCAGCGCCATCAAGGCCCCTTCCATGGGGTCGCCTTCCACCCGCCAGGCGCCATCAGCTGAATGCAGCACGGCGTCGTTGCAGAGCCCGGCGGCGCGCGCGAATTCGGAGAGAACGGCGTGGTCTTGCGGATCAACATCGGCGTCTTTCCAGCGGACGGCTCCTTCTGGTGCGTAGCCTTCCCCATCAACCGCATAAACATCGCGCGCCGCCACGAGGCTTGCCACGACCATTTCGTTGCGCGTCAGCGTACCCGTCTTGTCCGTGCAGATCACGGACACCGAACCCAGCGTCTCGATCGCCGGCAGCCGTCGGACGATCGCATGGCGTGCGGCCATCGCCTGGACACCAACGGCAAGTGTGATCGTCATGACCGCTGGGAGACCTTCCGGGATCGCTGCGACGGCGAGACCGACAATGGTCATGAACAACTCATCGAACGGCATATGCCCGACGACCAGTCCGTAGGCGAGCAGCAAGCCGGATATGATCAGGATGAAGAGGGTCAGCCAGCGCGCGAACACATCCATCTGCCGAACAAGCGGCGTCGAGAGAGACTCGACCTCCTCCAGCATCCCGCTGATCTTGCCGATCTCCGTTGCCATGCCGGTCGCGACCACGACACCCTTGCCCGTTCCCGTGGCGACCAGCGTTCCGCTGAACAGCATGGAACTGCGATCACCCAGAACGGAATCGGCAGAGACTGCGTCTTGGGTCTTGTCGACAGGCACCGATTCACCCGTCAAGGCCGCCTCCTCAACCTTCAGGCTCCGTGCTTCCAGCAGTCGCAAATCGGCGGGAACTCGATCGCCAGCCTCGACCAGCACGATGTCGCCAGGAACGAGATCGGCGGCGTCGACGGAAGTCCGGCGGCCATCCCGCAGGACAGCGGCGTGCGGCGCCAGCATGACCCTGATCGCATTCATCGCATCTTCGGCACGACCTTCCTGCAGATAGCCGACGACGGCATTCCCGAAGACGACGGCGAGGATCACACCAGTATCGATCCAGTGCTGCATGAAACCGGTGACTGTCGCGGATGCCAGCAGGACATAAATCAGGACATTGTGGAACTGCGAGAAAAAGCGAACGAAAGGGCTGCGCTTGGGCGCGGCAGGCAGACGATTGGCACCATGAACCTGAAGCCTTCGTCTTGCCTCCTCCGTCTCCAGCCCCGCAATATCGGTATTCATAGCCTGGAGAACCGCCTGCGGCGGCAAGGCATGCGAGACCAAATGTCTGGCTCTATCGATCATCCCAGTCCTCTCAACATTTTTATCTTGGATCAGAGCCGCTGAAGAAACGCCTCGGCAGCCTCTGCGAGCACCGCATTGGTAGAGTCGCGGGGGAGGATGTCGTCCTGCTGGGCCTGTCGCCTTGATCTATGACAATTTTGGAGGATGCCGGGTGCGGCTCGATGCTTCCTATCACCTCCCGGCGAGAACCAACCGGGAGGTGTGGAAGCGCAGGCTCGGGCAAGCCTTGCGGCATAAAAGCAGGCCGTACTGCGCGATCTCCTGAGATCCGCCAGACAAGACTTTGTGCCGGAAGGTGTTGAAAAGGTTGAGACGCATTGCCTCGATCGGCTGCATGCCAACCGTCGAAACACTTTTGAGCATATTCGTTTCAGAACAAGAGGCCGATAGCGATGACGTCGATTTCCCTGCTCAGCCCAGCCCAGATCCGGGCGCTCCCCAACTCGACGGTTAGCTCCTGGTCAGAAGACGAAATCAGCCAGCTGTCGAGCACGCAGGTCGGCGCCCTGACCTCGTCCCAGATCTCGGCGCTGCAGACGGAAGCCGTTGCAGGTCTGTCGACGTCGCAGTTGAAGGCAATCGCGCCCCGTTCGATCACCGGTCTGACGCTGGACCAGATCACCGCCCTGTCGACGGAAGATGTTTCCAGCCTGGTCGTCTCCCAGATTGGGGCGATGTCGGCAAGCCAGCTCGGCGGCTTGTCGTCCGAGCAGTCGGAAGCCCTGACACCGGCACAGGTCGCCAGATTGACCGCTACGCAACTAAGCGCCTTCAGCGCCGAAGATCTCGCGACGTTTTCACCGGAAGACATGGCGGCGATCAGCACGGCTGCCTTGCGCGGGCAATCTGCCGAGAGACTGGCCGGGTTTAGCACGACCCAGATCGCGGCCCTGAAGCCGAACCAGATCGCAACGCTCACGCCAACCCAGATCGCAGCGCTCACGCCCGAACAGGTCGGCGCCTTCTCGAATCAGCAGATGGCGGCTCTGAGCGCAACCCAGGTTGCCGCCCTGACGGCAGATCAGCTCGGCGCTCTCTCCACGACGCAAGTTGCGGCCATTTCGCCACGCGCAATCACTGGCCTCTCGACCGCGCAGATTGCAGGTCTTGGCGATGACAAGGTCGGTGCGTTGACCACGGCGCAGATGGCAACACTGACCTCGAAGCAACTGCCGGCCTTCAGCACCGAGCAAATTTCCAACTTCTCGATGAGCCAGATTGCTGCGATCAACCCACGCGCCATGTCGGGTCTTTCGGTAGATCAGATCGCGGCTTTGTCGCCGGATCAGATGGCGAGCCTCACCGGTGCGCAGATTGCCGCCCTCACCCGCACCCAGATGTCGGCCTTCAGCGAAGACCAGCTGGCGGCGCTTACTGCAACCCAGATCAGGGCGCTGAGCGCAACGCAGATCGCAGCGATGCCGGCAGCAACGGTCTCGGGCTTCAACGCCACTCAGATCGCGGCTCTCACACCGAAGGCGGTCGCCGGCCTGAATGCCGAGCAACTCGGCGCGATGAGCGTCGATCAGCTCAAGGGCCTTAGCACATCTCAGATCGCGGCCATGACTGCTACTCAGATCGGAAGCCTGTCTGGCGAACAGATCGCAGGTCTTTCCGCGGCCCAGATCGGCGCATTGAGCTCATCGGCCCTCACCGGCCTCACACCTTCCCAGATCTCCGACCTGACCCCTGGTCAGATCGCGGCAATGTCGAGCGCGCAGATCGCTGCCTTGAGGACGACGCAGGTGGCAGCCTTCACGGCAGACCAGATCGCAGGTCTGACGCCAACGCAGATCCGCGGCCTGACAGGTCCACAGCTCGCCGCCATGCCCGAGAACGTCATCACGGGCTTCTCCATCGAACAGATCGCAGCCCTGAGCACGCGCGCCATCGCCGGCCTGACGGCCGACCAGATTGGCGGGCTGTCGATGGATCAGCTGGACGCATTCAGCACCAGCCAGATCGGCGCACTGAATGCCATTCAGATCGCAGCATTGCCGCAAGAGGCCATTGAGGCAATGAGCCCGGCGAAGATCGCAGCCATCAGCGCAAAGGCAATCACCGGTCTGACATCGGAGAATCTGGCGTCTCTCGCACCGAGCCAGATCGCCGCCTTGACCGTCACCCAGATCAAGGGTCTCAAGGCCGACCAGGTCTCCGGCCTGACGGCCTTCCAGACCGAAGCGATGACCAACAGTCAGATCACCGCCTTGACGGCGGCGCAGCTGTCGGCGCTGTCGGTCGACGCCGTGAAAGTCTGGTCCCCGTCGCAGCTTGCTGCAATCTCACCGACCTCGATCAGCGGATTGACGACGGATCAGATCACCGAGCTCAATGACAGCCAGATCGACGGCCTCACCGCGGCACAGATTTCACGGATGAGCGGAGCGCAGATCGGCGCATTGTCCAAGGAGCAGCTTGCAGCCTTCCTTCCGACCGAAATTGCGTCGATCTCTGCCAGCGCCATTTCATCGATTTCGGCCGACAAGATCGACGGTTTGAGTCTGGAGCAGATCGCAAGGCTCACCACGGCTCAGATTTCGGCGATGAAAAGCGAGCAGCTGGTTGCCTTCACGCCGACGCAGCTTGCATCCTTGACATCCACCCAGCTGCAGGCCGTGACCTCCGCGCAAATCGCGGCACTGTCCCCGAGCAACATAGCATCGCTTTCACGCGAACAGATTGCCAGCCTTTCCGCACGCAGCATCGCGTCTCTGAGCACCGAACAGATCGCGGCCATGTCTGCCGATCAGATCGATGCCATGACGGCGACCCAAATCTCGGGCCTCACGGCGACTCAGCTTGGCGCGATGCGCAAGGCAGACATCCTCGCTTTCCTGCCGGCAGAAATCGCAGCCATTAACACGAGCGCGTTGAGCAGCCTTGATGCGGAGACCATCGCCGCACTCAGCATAGACCAGATCGCCGCCATGACCCCGGCACAACTGGGTGCCCTGAGCACGGATCAGGTCGCAGCCCTGACGCCAACCCAGCTTGACGCCATGAGTGCAAAACAGCTGGCAGGCTTCGGAGCAACGCAGGCGACGGCATTGACGACGGCAGCCCTGGGCGCCCTGACGCCGGAGCAGATCGCAGGCCTCGGCACGGCCACGATTGCCGCGCTGTCGACGACCCAGATTGCGGCCCTGTCGACCATCCAGATCGAAGCCCTGACCACCGCACAAATGGGCGCCCTGACAGCCACACAAGTGGCCGCCCTGACGCCAACCCAGCTCAGCAATCTGCCGGCCACGAAACTGGCCGCGATCAGTGCAACCGGCATTGCCGGACTGACCACGCAGCAGATCGCCGGTCTGGGAGCCGATCAGATCAGCGCCTTGACGGCTGCCCAGATCGCTGGGCTGACGCCGGCACAGGTCGGCGCGATGACGCCCCAGCAGGTCACGCTGCTGTCGAACGCTCAGATTGCCGCCTTGGGCGCCAATCAGGTCGCCGCATTGACCAACGACGCTTTGGCCACTCTGACGAGCGAAAAGATAGCGGCGCTGACGGCCAAGGCGATCCCCGGCCTGACGACGGCACAAATCGCCTCAATGTCCACCACGCAGATCGACAGTCTGAGCCAGACCCAGATTGCGGCGCTCACCTCGACACAGATCGGCGCACTCTCATCGGCTCAGTTGGCAACCTTCTCCAACGCCGAACTCGCCGCGATTGCCCCCACGGCGTTTCCCGGCCTCTCGGCAGCCAATATCGCCGGCCTGAGCCAGGAGCAGATCGGTGTTCTGACCGCGGCCCAGATCGGCGCGATGACCTTCGATCAGCTGAACGCCTTGAGGCCAGATCAGCTCGGCGTCATGACCCCAACCCAGATCGGAGCCCTGACGGCGACCCAGCTCGCTTCATTGTCGGCGGGAACCATTTCCGGTCTGTCCGCTACCCAAATCGCAGCCATTTCAACCAAGGCCATCCCCGGCCTGAGCACGGCGCAGATCGCAACGCTGACCGCCAGCCAGATCGATGCAATGACATCAGCGCAATTCGGTGCCCTGACTGCGGCCCAATTGTCAGCGTTCAGTCCCACCGCTTTGGAAACACTGACGTCTGCAGACATAGCGGCCCTATCGCCGAGCGCGGTTGGCGGGCTCTCGCCGACCGTCTTCGCCACTCTGCAACCGGAGCAGATCGCGTCCCTGACAACGGGTCAGGTAGCAGCGCTGAGCTATTACCAGCTTCGCGCGATGACACAGGATCAGGTCGGTGCCATGACGACGGCACAGATCGGGGCGATGAACGCCGTACAGCTTGCAACCCTCGGGACGGACAGAGTTGCGTGGCTGACAATGGATCAGATCTCGGCCATCGATCCCAAGGCGATCGGTGGGCTGAGCGTGGCCCAGGTCAGTACCCTCTCAGCCGCTCAGGCGGAAGCCTTGACGCCAGCCCAGGTCGCGGGGCTGAGCTCGGCGCAGGTGACCGCGATGGGTGCGAACAACCTGCGAACCTTCTCGACCGAGGATCTGGCAGCCATCAGCCAGCAGGCCATCTCCGGGGTGACGGTCAGCCAGATCTCCAACATGACACCATCGCAGCTTCAGGCAATCACCGCGACGCAGTCCAACTACCTGAGCCCCGACCAGATAGCCGCGGTGCTCGCGGCCTACCAGTCGGCTGGATCCTGAAGAGCTGGCTGAGATCGGCCTTAGCTCAGTTTCGGATCGTGAACTGCACGCGATCTGCAGGGAAGCGCGTAACCGCATACTGGATTGGTAGGCCTGCCGGATCGGTATTCAATGCGCGGGTGACCAGCACGATGGCGCCCGGCGTCAATTCAAGTTGCACGACGTCATCCGGCTCTGCGTGGACTGCCGAGATCTCGGTGACCGCACGGACATAATCATCGACACCACAGCGAGAGAACGCGCGGGTGATCGAACCCGTCTCGGCGAATGCAGCGTCGATGCCGGCAAACCGATCGGCTGGAAACCACATGGTCGATCGTGAGACAGCGCGCCCGTCAGCCTTTCTGATGCCATCGAGCCGCAAGACCGCGTCGCCTGGGTTGAGTTTCAGTTGCTTGACGAGATCCGCGGATACAATCTCGCGAGCGGATGACAGCAGAATCCCCTTGAGATCCCGCGCCTGCTCGCCGATTCCCTCGGTGAATCGCGTACGACGCCCGATCGGAAAATCGAACTTTTCGCGCTGAGTGATGACAGTACCCCGCCCCTGGGTCGCCCGAACGATCCCCTCCTGAGCAAGAGCCGAAAGGGCCGCGCGCACGGTGTGACGGTTAACGCCGAACTCCTCCGCCAGCGCCGTTTCCGCCGGCACCATGCCCGTCTTGTCATAGAGACCTGCCAGAATATTGGCGCGAATCCGGTCGGAAATCTGGCGCCAGAGGGCGACACCCTTTTGTCTCTGCATCACGGAAATACCGGCTCCCTGTCACAAGCTTGTCACGACCACGCGTTACTCATACAGTAACTTGTATGGTTGTCTATATTACTAGACATTTCGAGGACTGACAATGCACAGAGCCAACGAAATCGACCCCGGTGCACAGGCCAGCCGAAAGCGGATCGTCGATCTGCTGGCCAAGGCCACGCTCGCCGAACTTCAAGATGCACTCTCCACGTTCGAACCGGCACCGGCTCACACGGCCCTGCGCGGCCCCGAGACCGGCCTCGTCATGGTCAAGGGCCGCATCGGCGGCGGCGGTGCGCCCTTCAACCTCGGCGAAGCGACCGTCAGCCGGGCAAGCGTGCGGCTCGCAGACGGACGGATCGGCCACGGCTATCGCCTCGGAACCGACCGCAAGGCGGCCGAGCTCTCGGCCATTCTCGATGCGATGGCGCAGGACGAAACCGCCCGCACCTTGCTTGAGACCCGCCTCCTGACGCCGCTCGAGTCGCGGCTCGCGGCGGAAGCCGAACGGCTCGAAGCCGAAACGGCTGCCACAAAGGTCGATTTCTTCACCATGGTTCGCGGAGAAGACTGATGCTCGACGTCATTGAAAGTCTCGACGGCGGTTTCCCGGATGCCGTCACCCATGCTCAAGCCGTTTTCCGCAGCGTGATGGACGCTATGGCCCGCCCCGGCAGCATCGGTGTGATCGACGTGGCAGTCGCACCACCGGCACCGCTGGGCATCGCGGCAGGCGCCCTGCTGCTGACGCTCTGCGACCACGACACGCCGATCTGGGTCACGCCTGTTCTCGCCAAATCCGCCCTGCCAGGCTGGATCGGCTTCCACACCGGCGCCAGCCTGACACCCGCCAAGACCGATGCCAAATTCGCCTTCGTCGAAGCGGGAGCACCGTTCCCGTCGCTCGCACAATTTGCACTGGGAACCCAGGAATACCCGGACCGTTCGACAACACTGGTCGTTGAGGTCGCGTCGCTTGAAGGCGGCCAGCCACTGCAACTCACCGGGCCAGGCATTCGCGACACCGCCACGATCGCCCCGAAGGGTTTGCCAGAAACCTTCCTGCGCCAATGGGCCGACAATCGCGCCCTGTTCCCGCGCGGCGTCGACCTGGTGCTGACTGCAGGTCGACGCTTCATCGCGCTGCCGCGCACGACCAAGATCCGCGAGATGGAGGCCTGAGCCATGTATGTTGCCGTCAAGGGTGGCGAGAAAGCCATCGCCAACGCCCACAAGCTCCTGGCAGACCGCCGCCGTGGCGACCGGTCGCTGCCATCGGTGACCATAGACCAGATCGTCGCCCAGCTCGGCCTCGCCGTCGACCGCGTCATGGCGGAAGCCTCGCTCTATGACTGCGCGCTTGCAGCGCTCGCCCTCAAGCAGTCGCGCGGCGATATGATCGAAGCGATCTTCCTGCTGCGCGCCTACCGCACCACGCTGCCGCGCTTCGGCACCTCCCGGCCGATCGAAACCGGCAGGATGCGCGTCGAGCGCCGCGTCTCCGCCACATACAAGGATCTGCCCGGCGGACAGCTGCTCGGCCCGACCTTCGACTACACCCACCGCCTGCTCGATCCCTCGCTGCTCGATGACGAGACGGTGGATAGCGGCGAGCAGCGCGAGGAAGGTCTGGATCCAGTCATGCGGGTCTCCGACATTCTCGACGGCGAAGGCCTGATCGAACCGGATGGCGAGATGCCCGAGGACCATGTCGCCGGCGACATCACCCGCGAGCCGATGGAATTTCCGATGCCCCGCGACCTGCGCCTCCAGGCGCTCGCCCGTGGCGACGAGGGCTTCCTGCTCGCCCTCAGCTATTCGACCCAGCGCGGCTATGGCCGCACCCATCCCTTTGTCGGCGAAATCCGCATGGGACTGGTCGAGGTTGAATTCGACGTGCCGGAGCTCGGCTTCGCCGTCTCGCTTGGCGAGATCCGCGTCACCGAATGCCAGATGGTCAACCAGTTCAAGGGTTCGGCCAAGGCCCCGCCGCAATTCACCCGCGGCTATGGCCTCGTCTTCGGCCAGAGCGAACGCAAGGCCATGTCCATGTCACTGGTCGACCGGGCGCTTAGAACCCAGGAATTCGGCGAGGATGTCGTCGCCCCCGCCCAGGACGAGGAATTCGTGATTTCCCATTGCGACAACGTCCAGGCGACCGGCTTCGTCGAACACCTGAAGCTGCCGCATTACGTCGACTTCCAGGCCGAACTCGATCTCGTCCGCCGCATGCGGGCCAAGCACGATGCAAGCCGAATTGAGCAGACAGATCTGAAGGAGGCCGCGGAATGAGCGCGCCGGCAATGGAACTCGCCACCTACAATTTCGCCTATCTGGACGAACAGACCAAGCGGATGATCCGCCGCGCGATCCTGAAGGCGATCGCTATTCCTGGTTATCAGGTGCCGTTTGCAAGCCGCGAAATGCCGATGCCCTATGGCTGGGGCACCGGCGGCGTGCAGGTCACCGCCTCCATCATCGGGCATGACGACACGCTGAAGGTCATCGACCAAGGCGCCGACGACACAACCAATGCCGTCTCCATCCGCGCCTTCTTCCAGAAGGTCGCCAACGTCGCCGTCACCACCAAGACCGGCGAAGCGACGATCATCCAGACGCGCCACCGCATCCCGGAGGAGACTCTGAAAGAGGGCCAGGTTCTGGTCTACCAGGTGCCGATCCCGGAACCCTTGCGCTTCCTCGAGCCGCGCGAGACCGAGACCCGCAAGATGCATGCGCTGGAAGAATACGGCCTCATGCATGTGAAGCTCTACGAGGACATCGCAAAACACGGCCGCATCGCCACGACCTATGCCTATCCGGTCAAGGTCGAGGGCCGCTATGTGATGGACCCGTCGCCGACGCCGAAGTTCGACAATCCGAAAATGCACATGTCGGAGGCCCTGCAGCTCTTCGGCGCGGGCCGTGAAAAGCGCATCTATGCCGTTCCGCCCTATACCGACGTCGTCAGCCTCGACTTCGAGGATCACCCTTTCGAGATCCAGAGCTTCGACAAGCCCTGCGCGCTTTGCGGCGCCCACAGTGTCTATCTCGACGAGGTCGTGCTCGACGACAAGGGCGGCCGGATGTTCGTCTGCTCCGACACCGACCATTGCGAAACCCGTCAGGCCGAGGGCCATGTCGGCGAGATGCTCGCCCAGACCAAGGAGGCCGCAGAATGAGCGACCAGCCACTTCTGAAAGTTCGCAACCTCTCGAAATTCTACGGCAGCCGGATCGGCTGCTCGAACGTCTCCTTCGATCTCTGGCCGGGCGAAGTGCTCGCCATTGTCGGCGAAAGCGGCTCGGGCAAGACGACGCTTCTGAACTGCCTGTCGACCCGGCTGATGCCGACGACGGGCAGCGTCGACTACCACATGCGCGACGGCCAATACCGCGAGCTCTACCATATGGGCGAGGCCGAACGCCGTTTCCTGATGCGCACCGACTGGGGCTTCGTGCACCAGAACCCGGCCGATGGCCTGCGCATGACCGTCTCGGCCGGCGCCAATGTCGGCGAGCGCCTGATGGCCGTCGGTGACCGCCATTACGGAAAGATCCGGCAGACGGCGAGCGAATGGCTCGAGCGCGTCGAGATCTCGACCGATCGTATCGACGACCAGCCGCGCGCCTTCTCTGGCGGCATGCGCCAGCGTCTGCAGATCGCCCGCAATCTCGTCACCGGCCCTCGCCTCGTCTTTATGGACGAACCGACCGGCGGCCTCGATGTCTCGGTCCAGGCCCGCCTGCTCGATCTCGTCCGCGGCCTCGTCAACGACCTCGGCCTCTCGGCCATCGTCGTTACCCATGACCTCGCGGTCGCCCGCCTGCTGTCCCACCGGATGATGGTGATGAAGGACGGCCATGTCATCGAACACGGCCTGACCGACCGCGTCCTCGACGACCCGCGCGAACCCTACACTCAGCTGCTCGTATCCTCGATCCTGCAGGTCTGACGGAGATATCAATGGCCACGCCCCTCATCGTTTCGGAAGTCGCGAAAAGCTTCACCATGCATCTGCGCGGCGGGCTCGTCCTGCCGGTCGTCTCCAACGTCTCCTTCTCTGTCGCATCCGGAGAATGTGTCGTGCTCGGCGGCCCCTCTGGCATCGGCAAGAGCTCGATCCTCAAGATGCTCTACGGCAACTACGCCGTCGACCAGGGCCAGATCCTGGTCAATCACTGCGGCCGCATCGTCGACCTTGCCAGCGCCGACCCGCGCACGGTGCTTGAAGTCCGCCGTGGCACGCTGGGTTATGTCAGCCAGTTCCTGCGCACCGTCCCGCGTGTCTCGACACTCGACGTGGTGGCTGAACCGCTCGTTGCACGCGGTGTATCTGTCGACGAAGCTCGCGAACGCGCGAGCGAACTATTGAGCCGGCTAAATTTACCACGCGATCTCTGGCAGCTGCCGCCATCCACCTTCTCTGGTGGCGAACAGCAGCGCGTCAACATCGCGCGTGGCTTCATCACCGACCATGCAGTGCTGTTGCTGGATGAGCCGACGGCCTCGCTCGACGCGGCCAACCGCGCCGTCGTGGTCTCGATGATCCGCGCCAAGAAGGAAGCCGGAGTTGCCCTGCTCGGCATTTTCCATGACGAGGAAGTGCGCGAAGCCGTCGCCGACCGGATCCTCGACGTGATGACGTTCTCGCCGCGAAAGGTCGCGGCATGACAAAAAAGCTCGGTACTACGCCTCTGGTCCACGAGACGGCACGGGTCGTCAATTCGACCCTTGGCCGTTACACGGAAGTGGCCGATCGATGCCGCTTCGATGAAGTCGAGATGGGTGACTACTCCTACATCATGCAGGACGGCGCCGTCTGGTGCGCAACGATCGGCAAATTCGCCAACATCGCAGCAAGCGTCCGCATCAACGCCACCAATCACCCCACCTGGCGCCCCACCCTGCACCACTTTACCTACCGCGCCGCCGACTATTTCGATGGCGCGGAAAACGACCACGACTTGTTTGCCTGGCGCCGCGACAACCGCGTCGTGATCGGCCACGACGTCTGGATCGGCCACGGCGCAACCGTGCTGCCCGGCGTCACTGTCGGCGATGGCGCGGTGATCGGAGCGGGCGCCGTCGTCTCGCGGGATGTCGCCCCCTACACGATCGTCGGTGGCGTGCCCGCGAAACTGATCCGCGAGCGTTTTCCAAAGTCGGTCGCCGAGCGCATGCAGGCGCTTGCCTGGTGGGACTGGGATCACGACCGTCTCTTTGGCGCGCTTGAAGATTTCCGTCACATGGACGCGGAAAACTTCCTTGAAAAATACGCCTAAGCCCAAGCATTTCAGCGGCTTGGCTGATTTAACAAATCCGACACAAAACTGACATTCGCATTTCACGGGCCAAGGCTAATGCCTATCCAGCACCGCAATCAATGACGGCGAAGGAAAGACGATGCTCTTCAGGCTGGACAACCTCACCCGCCAGTTCGGAACCAACAAGGCCGTAGACTCGGTCACGCTTGAGATCCCGGCCGGCCAGATGGTCGGCGTGATCGGCCGCTCCGGCGCCGGCAAATCGACACTGCTGCGCATGATCAACCGCCTGGTCGACCCGACCTCCGGCAGCATCCGTTTCGGCGATCTCGAAATCTCCAACCTGCATGGCACGGCGCTCCGCAACTGGCAGGGCGACTGCGCCATGATCTTCCAGCAGTTCAACCTGGTGCCGCGCCTCGACGTGCTGACCAATGTCCTGCTCGGCCGCCTCAACCATCGCTCGACAGCTCTTTCGATCCTCAACGTCTTCACCCGCGAGGAGCGCCTGATGGCGATCGCCGCTCTCGAGCGCCTTGGCATCGAGCAGACTGCCCTGCAAGCGGCCGGAACGCTGTCGGGTGGCCAGCAGCAGCGCGTGGCCATCGCCCGCGCCCTGATGCAGTCGCCGAAGATGGTGCTCGCCGACGAACCGATCGCCTCGCTCGATCCGTTGAACGCCAAGATCGTCATGGATGCGCTCCGCGACATCAACGAGCGCGAAGGCATCACCGTCATCACCAATCTCCACACGCTGGATACCGCCCGCAATTACTGCGAGCGCATCATCGGCATGGCCCGTGGTCGCGTGGTTTTCGACGGCTCGCCGAACGAACTCACGGCCGAGGCTGTGCATGAAATCTACGGCGCCGACCAGCATGGCGCCGGCATCGACGAGACCATGACCTCGACGAGCATCAACATTGCGCATCAGGACAATGAGCAGCGCAAGATCCCATCCGCTGGCCTCCGCCCTCTCGCCGTCGCTGAGGCCTGAGCCACGACGATCGCTGGCCCTGCGACACGGGCGATACGTCAAGACATACCCTCATCCTACGAAACAGGAGATGAACTCATGTTGAAGAAGACCTTGCTCGCCACGGCGGCTCTCGTTGCTCTGGCCTCCGGCGTTCACGCCGAAGACCTGAAGGAATTCCGTATCGGCATCCTCGGCGGCGAAAACGAAGCCGACCGCCTGCGCAATTTCCAGTGCATGACCGAAAAGCTTCCGTCGGTTCTCGGCGTTGAAAAGGTCTCGCTCTTCCCGGCCGCCGACTATGACGGCGTTGTTCAGGGCCTGCTGGGCGGCACGCTTGATTACGCCGAACTCGGCGCATCGGCCTTTGCCAAGGTCTACCTCGCCAAGGCTGACGCCGTCGAGCCGATCCTGACGACCGTCCAGACCGACGGTTCCAGCGGCTACTACTCGATCATGGTCGCTCGCAAGGATTCCGGCATCACCAAGGTCGAAGACATCAAGGGCAAGAAGCTCGGCTATGCCGATCCGGACTCCACCTCCGGCTACCTCGTGCCCCTCGTCACCCTGCCGGAAGCTCTCGGCGCCCCGGTTGACCAGGTTGTAGCCTCCACCGGCTTCGGCGGCGGTCATGAGAACCTGGTTCTCGAAGTCGTCAAGGGCACCTTCGACGTCGGCACCACCTGGGGTTCGGGCGTTGGCGATTTCAAGGACGGTTACTCTTCTGGCAACCTGCGCAAGATGGTCGACAAGGGCGTCCTGAACATGGACGACCTCGTCGAAGTCTGGAAGTCCCCGCTGATCCCGAACGGCCCGATCGTTGTCCGCACCTCGATGAACGACGACATGAAGACCAAATTCAAGCAGTTCATGGTCGATCTTCCGAAGTCTGATCCGGCCTGCTTCTCGGCAGTCCAGGGGGGCGACTTCTCGGGCTACACCGAAGTCAACGTCGACTTCTACAAGCCGATCATCGACGCCCGCAAGGCAACCATCGGCGGCTGATCGCTGACGAAACCAATAGGACCGCCGGCCGGGACACCGCCGGCGGTCTTTCCTTGAAGTCTTTTCCAAAGGATTTGCGGTGATGGCCATGACGGCGACACAGCCCACCCTGAGCGAGCGCGGCGCAGTCGTCGAGCGCCATTGGCAGGAACTGGCGGCGAAACGGCGGATGTATACGGGCTTGAAGTCTCGTCATCCTGTTTCTCGCCGTCACCGGATCGCTCTGGTTCGCCAACGAAACGAATGCCGGCAAGTTCTTTGACAGACTGCCCTATCTCTTCGATTTCGTCGGCGAGCTCGTCCCCCGCGATGGCTGGGAAATCTGGCGCGCCCTCTTCGACCTGCCGTCGCCCTATGACGATGGAAGCCTGAAATACAATTATCCGGAAGGCCGGTTCTACATCACCGAGAGCCTCTACATTCCGGAATACTTCCACAAGATGCTCGAGACGGTGAACATCGCGCTGCTCTCGACCGTGATCGCCATGATCTTCGGCTATGCGCTGGCATTCCTGGCGGCGAAGAACACCATGCCAAGCGCCTGGATCCGCTGGCCGGTGCGCCGCGTCATGGAGATCCTGCGCGCCTTCCCGGAGGTCGTGATTGCCGGTTTCTTCCTGGCGATCCTCTCGCTGGGACCAATCCCCGCGATCATCGCCGTCACAGTCCACACGATCGGCGCCCTCGGAAAGCTCTTCTTCGAGGTGATCGAAAACGCCGACATGCGGCCGGACGAGGGACTGCGAGCCGTCGGCGGCAATTGGTTCGAGCGCGTCTGGTTCGCGATCACGCCACAGGTCATGCCGAACTTCATGAGCTATTTCCTGCTGCGTCTCGAGATCAACGTGCGCGCCTCCACCATCATCGGCGCCGTCGGCGGTGGCGGGATCGGCGAAGCGCTCCGGCTTTCGATCGGCCAGGGCCATGAGGCCAAGACACTCGCCATCATTCTCCTGCTTCTGTCGACGGTCATCGCTGTCGATCAATTCTCCGCCTGGCTGCGCCGCAAGCTTGTCGGCGATCAGGCCTTCCAGTCGGTCACGTGAGGTTTGCCATGTCGATGATCAACGCCGCCGAACTGAATCGTCTGGCCGAGCGCTATCCGCAAGTCCTGGAGCGCAGTCTCTGGCAACGCTACCGAATGCCTTTTTCGATTGGCATCCTTGCCTTCTATTTCCTGTTCTGCTGGTGGTTCTTTGCCATCGGCAAGACACTCTCGGAAGCCAATTGGGGCATTGCAGGCAATTACCTGGCGGACTGGGTGTCTTACGAGGTTCGCCCCGAGTTCGACATTGATGCCGACGGCGCGATGACCATCAGCTATCCGCGCTTCGATCCCATCGGACCCAACCCCAATCCCCACTGGATCAGCGCGACGCGCGAAACGATCACCCGCTCGGCGGCAGAGACCCCTGCCGCGTCGACCGCCGCACCGGCCGCGCCAAAGCCCAGCTCCTCTTTCAGCTTCATGACGTCTCCGACACCGCAGGCACCGGCAGCGGCAACGGGAACCGAACAGGCGACGACCGCGCCAACGGTTACCTCGGAGGAAGTGATCACGCAGGCACGGGTGGCCTTGTCGGACAGCGCTACGCTCTACATTGCCGGCGATCGCATGATCCTCACGCGGGGCGACGACACCGTCACCCTGCTGCTGGACCGGACCGCCGACACCGTGACGATCGAGGGCAGCCGCCCGGACTGGGTCGAACAGCGCTACGAAGGTGGCCGCGTCATCGCCTATTTCGGCTCGGCCGGCTGGATCGACGTCTCCTCCGATCGCGTTCGCGTTCGCAAGCGTTTCTTCGGCTGGGAGAACTTCATCTTCGATACCGACTCGCCCTTCTTCGGCCTCTCCACCGGCGAGGTCTGGCAGAAGATCACCTCCGGCGAACGCATCGATCCGAAGATGAGCAACCTGGCCCTCGCCTGGAACAACATCCTCTACAATGCGTCCTGGCAGCATCTCGATGTCTGGACCAAGCTTCTGCAGACCATCGTCATGGCCTTCATGGGCACGCTGCTTGCCATGCTGGTCGCCTTCCCGCTCTCCTTCATCGCCGCCCGAAACATCACCCGCAATCGGCCGGTCAATCAGATCACCAAGCGCTTTTTCGATTTCGTTCGCTCGGTCGACATGCTGATCTGGGCTCTGTTCTTCACCCGCGCCTTTGGCCCCGGACCGCTTGCCGGCATCTCGGCAATTTTCGTCACCGATACCGGTACGCTCGGCAAGCTCTATGCCGAGGCGCTGGAGAATATCGACGACAAGCAGCGCGAAGGGGTGAAGTCGGTCGGAGCGCCGTCAGCGGCCGTGCAGCGCTTCGGTGTATTGCCGCAGGTGATGCCGGTCTTTGCCTCCCAGGCGCTCTACTTCTGGGAATCGAACACGAGATCGGCAACCATCATCGGCGCGGTCGGCGCAGGTGGCATCGGCCTCAAGCTCTGGGAAGCCATGCGCACCAATTCCGACTGGGAAAACGTCGCCTACATGGTGCTGCTCATCCTCATCGTGGTGTTTCTATTCGATGCCATCTCCAATAGCCTGCGCTCGCGCCTGATCGGCAAGAGTTGCCACTGAGTTGCGAGGCATGGGTTACTTACCCCACGCCAACAGATACGAAAGACATGCATTTGCGTTACGCCCTCTACTTCGCCCCTGCCGCAAAAGATCCGCTCAACCTTAAGGCAGCGGAGTGGCTTGGACGCGATGCCTTCAGCAAGGCCGACTTTGCGAGGTCAGCGGAAGGCGGTGTATCGGCAGACGAACTGGATGCGCTGACGGCCGATCCCAGGCGCTACGGCTTTCACGCGACGCTCAAGGCGCCCTTTCACTTGAGAGAGGGGCGCAGTGAGGCGGAGCTTCTGGACGCGATGGAAGCCTTTGCCGCAGATACATCTGCCTTCGACATCCCGTCCATGATTGTCGGGCAGCTCGGTCACTTCTTCGCACTGGTTCCGAACGGTCTTCATCCACCGCTGCAGCAATTCGCGGGACGCGTCGTCGAAACCTTCGAGCCCTTCCGCGCCCCGCTCTCCGAGGCCGATATCGCAAGGCGCAAGCCGGACACACTGCCGCCCCGTCAGCGCGAAAACCTGCTGCGCTGGGGCTATCCTTACGTCTTCGACGACTTCCGCTTCCATATGACGCTGACCGGACCCGTGCCCGAGCCAAAGGCACCCGCAATGGCCAGCATCCTTGCGGACAGATTTGCAGATTTCATCGAACGTCCCCTGAGGATCGACGGGCTTGCCCTCTTTGTCGAACCCGAGCGTGGCGCTCCCTTCCTCGTCCATTCCAGGCTGCCCCTGACGGGCACCCAACCGAACGGCTGACCGATATGTCCGAACAGATCCTTTCCAATGCCCGCATCGTCCTTGAAGATCGCATCATCGATGGCAGTGTCATCATCCGCGACGGCAGGATCGCGGCAATCGACGAGGGTTCGAGCCGCACCGGCGAGGACTTCGGCGGCGATTACCTGATCCCCGGTCTGGTCGAGTTGCACACCGATCACCTCGAATCACACTATTCCCCTCGGCCCGGCGTGCGCTGGCACATGACATCCGCAATCCAGGCGCATGACGCCCAGATCGTCACCTCCGGCATCACCACCGTCTTCGACTGCCTGCGCATGGGCTCCGACGAGGACGGCGGCTTCGACAAGGGCGAAATGCGCGACATGGCCGACGCCATCCAGGCCGCCGAACGCGACGACCGGCTGCGCGCAGAGCATCTCATCCACCTGCGCTGCGAAGTTGCCTCCGACAATGTGCTCGAGCATTTCGCTGATTTCGAGAACGACCCGCATGTGCGTCTCGTCTCGCTGATGGACCATTCCCCGGGCCAGCGTCAGTTTCAGACGATGGAGCAGTACACACTCTACTACAAGACCAAGCGCGGCCTGACTGACGAGCAGTTCGCCCGCTTTGTCGAAAGCCGGCTTTCGCTCTCCGAGCGTTACTCAGCCCTGCATCGCGACACTCTCGCCAAGGCCTGCGCCGAACGCGGGATCACGGTTGCAAGCCACGACGACGCGACGCTGGCCCATGTCGAAGAAGCTAAGGGACACGGCGTCAAGCTCGCGGAATTCCCGACCAGCTTCGAGGCAGCCGAAGCCTCGCACAAGTCGGGCATGAGCGTGCTCATGGGCGCGCCGAACGTGGTTCGTGGCAAGTCCCATTCCGGCAACATCGCCGCCCGCGATCTCGCCAAGCGCGGTGTGCTCGATGTCCTGTCGTCCGACTATGTGCCGCTGAGCCTCCTGCATGCGAGCTTCGTGCTGGCCGATGAGATCGACGGCATTTCGCTCCCTCAGGCGATCGCGATGGTGACATCAACGCCCGCGCGAACAGTGAGTCTTGATGACCGCGGTCGGATCGCCCCGGGGCTTCGCGCAGATCTCGTGCGCGTACGCCGCGATGAAGGCGTGCCGGTCATCCGCTCGGTCTGGCGGGAAGGGCGTCGGGTCGCCTGATGACACACGCAACTGCAAACGCATCTCTGGAGAAGGGAACCGGAACTCTTGTCGTCGTCGTCGGCCCGAGCGGCGTGGGCAAGGACAGCCTCATGGACATTGCCCGGCGACACTTCTCCGGCCGGGATGACGTCCGCTTCGTGCGACGCACGATTACGCGCCCCACAGACACCGGCGGCGAAGACCATGACGCTGCAAGCCCCGAAGCTTTCGATCGGCTTGTGAGCTCGGGAGCATTTGCCTTGAGCTGGAAGGCCCACGGCCTAGGCTACGGCATTCCGCTCGATGTGCGCGAGGATCTTGCTCAAGGACGCATCCTGATCGTCAACGGATCCCGCTCGGCACTCGCAAACGTTCGTGCGGCCTTCCCGAAACTCGTAGTGGTCAACGTCACCGCACGCGCAGACGTCCTCGCCAAGCGCCTTGCAGCCCGTGGACGCGAGACGGCAACCGAAATCGAAGCCCGCCTCAACCGAACCACCTCCCCCCTCCCCCCAGATCTCGCAATCATCACCATCAACAACAGCGGCGACCTGGAACTGGCTGGCAACGAACTTGTGCAGTTGATCGAGGGTTTGTTGCACAGCGGGTAATGGTGGGATTCGAACCCACGATACCCTTGCGAGTATGCCGCATTTCGAGTGCGGTGCTTTCGACCACTCAGCCACCTCTCCGGTCACATTGGTCGGCGCTCGATGGCGCGGGCTGTCTCATAGCGGCAACTCACCCCCCATGCAAGAGCGAATGTGACGGTTTTTCCGGCTTTTGTCTTGACACCCCGCAGGGCCTCACGTATGCGACGCTCGACTAAAAGCGTGCGTGACGTGCGCCTTTCGTTCTTCGCCATCTGCGAAGTCAACCGGCGGGATCAACATTCCGCTCCTCCGACTGGCAAAAAGACGGCCCCTCGATAAGGGGAGAGCCGGAACGAACATGAAAGGATAAAAAATGTTCGCAGTCATCAAGACCGGCGGTAAGCAGTACCGCGTGAATGCCAACGACGTGCTGACCATCGAAAAGCTGGAAGCCGAAGCTGGCGCAACCATCGAATTCACCGAGATTCTCGTCGTCGGCGAAGGCGAATCCGCAACCATCGGCGCGCCCTTCGTGGCTGGCGCCAAGGTTACGGCCGAAGTGGTCGAACAGACCCGCGGCAAGAAGGTCATCGCCTTCAAGAAGCGTCGTCGTCAGAACTCCAAGCGTTCGCGCGGCCATCGTCAGCACCACACAGTGGTGCGCATCACCGACATCGTCGCAGCCTGAAACGCGGATAACAAGGTTTAAAGGAGCAATCCAATGGCACACAAAAAAGCTGGCGGTTCTTCGCGCAACGGTCGCGATTCCAATTCCAAGCGCCTCGGCGTGAAGAAGTTCGGTGGCGAAGTCGTCATTCCGGGCAACATCATCGTGCGTCAGCGCGGCACCCAGTGGCATCCGGACGCAAACGTCGGCATGGGCAAGGACCATACCCTCTTTGCACTCACGGCTGGCAATGTGAACTACCGTACCAAGGCGAACGGCAAGGTATACGTGTCCGTCATGCCGAAAGCCGAAGCAGCAGAATAAAGCCGGTAGCGTTTAACAGCCGGCGTCTCATCGACCCGGCTGACCGCACCAGGTTCAGTCCAGAAAAAAGGGGAGATGGGGCGCCATCTCCCCTTTTTCTTGTCCAACGAAGGAGACTGAACCATGCAAAGTCTGATGTTGAGGGATGACCAATCACGGTCACCCGAAGAACAGCCAAGGCCAGATCGGCCGAGGAGCGATTGCCCTGTCTTATTGTCGCAAAGGCTCGTCCTGCGCGCGCCCCACATTGAAGACATCGACGCCCTTGCCCATCTCGCCAACAACGCCGCCGTCGCCACTATGGTGGCGCGCATGCCGCATCCCTACACGGCAAAAGACGCGGCCGACTTCGTGCGACGCACGAATATCGGCGAGATCGGCAAGTGCGTCTATGCCATCACCAAAGCGGACAACGGCGAATTCCTCGGTTGCTGCGCGCTGGAGCCCAACCCGGCCGACGATACCATCCTGGAAATGGGCTATTGGCTCGGCGAACCCTATTGGAATAAGGGTTACGCTACGGAAGCCGCCCACGCGCTGATCGACATGGCCTTCCGCACCCGTGAATGGATGAGCCGCATCGATGCGCGTTGCCGGGTGACCAACATCGCCTCGCGCCGCGTCATCCAGAAGTGTGGCTTTCAGTTCCAGGGCACCGGCATGGTCGGAAACCTGGCCATGGGCGGCACGGTGCCTGTCGAGTGGTACCGGCTTGACCGCAAGACCTGGCTGTCGCTGAAGAGCTGGGGGGAGATGCGATGAGCGCGATGCTGGCGGATAGACCGAGCACGACCCCCGTCATGCCGGGCCCCTGCCCGGTGATCGAGACGGGGCGCCTCGTTCTGCGCCCTCACCGGATGCAGGATGCGGATGCGATTGCCGGGTCGCTCTGCGACTTCGAAGTTGCCCGCATGCTGACGCGCGTGCCGGTTCCCTATGATCGGGAAGACGGTCGCGACTGGCTGAACATGGTGACCTCGGGCCTCAAGCCCGACTGGCACTTCGCAATCACCCTGGACGGGGTGCATGTCGGCGTCGTCTCTCTGGAGGTCCGTCATGGCCTTTGGCACATCGGCTACTGGCTGAACCGCTTCTATTGGGGCAAGGGCATCATGTCCGAAGCAGTCGAGGCAGTGCTGGAGCGCTTCTTCCGACGCATGCCGGGGGTCGAGATCGCAAGCGGCGCCTTTGCCGATAATCCGGCCTCGCGCCGGGTGCTGGAGGGGCGCGGATTCCGTGTCGTCGGGGTGCGAGACGTCTATTCGAAGTCGCGCGCGCAGATGGTGTCGCTTGTCGAAATGCGGCTCGGCCAGGCGGATTTTGCCAGCCGCAGCCACAAATCATAGCCGACTTTCCTCCGGGCGCTCCGCGCCCGGAGCCACTACTCCCCGAGTTCGACCCAGACCGGGAGATGGTCGGATCCGACGGCCGACCGATCCACATGGCAGGCCTTGAGCCGGGAAACCAGGCCACCACTGACAAAGCAGTAATCGAGATGCATGCGCCGCGACCCGTCCTCGCTGATCCAGCTATAGCCGCCTTCGGGACGGGCCTTCAAATGCGCCTCGACATCCGTGGCCAGGCCAGCCCTCGGCGCGCGTCCGTAATAGGCGTCGTTTCGCCCGACCATGGCAATGTATTCGGCGCTTTCCGGCTCCATATTGAAGTCTCCCATGACAAGGAAGTCCTCCGGCAACGGCGGATCGGTGACGGCGAATTCGACGGCACCCGTCAGCGCTCCGCCCTCGGAGAGATAACCGAAGACACGCTCCTTGAGATAGGTGATCTGGACGATGCGCTCGTCCGGCGAGACATGGTCGAGATGGACGGAATAGACACGCAGGGCGCCATCGGGCGTCTCGATGACCGCCTCCAGCGCGCCGCGCTGCAGGTTCAGCTTGTCGAAAGTGCGGCTGCGCGGCAGAAGCAGGTTGCGGCTGGCCCGGATCGGAAAACGCGACAGCACCATGTTGCCGAACTGGAAACGCCGCTCGCGAAAGCGGCCATCAACGACGGCATGATCCACCAGCACGTCGCAGGCCGGACCGAAGGATGTGAAGTAGTCCGGAAACAATGCGGAAAAGGTCTCGACCAGATCGGCGTAACCGTTGCGGCTATAGCCGCGGGTAACCTCCTGCAGAGCCAGCACGTCCGCATCGCGGATGCTGTCGGCGATCCGATCAGGGTCAAAACGCCCGTCCTGGCCGATGCCATACTGGATGTTGTAGCTTACGAACTTCACGATACTCTTTGACCTCCGCGCCAAGCGGCTATATCGATGGCCGCAACTCTCCGCGCAGAACCTGACAGAAGAATTGACGGCAGCAAGATGAAATTTCTCGACGAGGCTAAGGTATATATTCGCTCGGGCGACGGCGGCGCCGGTGCTGTTTCGTTTCGGCGCGAAAAGTTCATCGAGTTCGGCGGACCTGACGGCGGCGACGGCGGCCGGGGCGGTGACGTCTGGGTCGAGGCTGTCAACGGCCTGAACACCCTCATAGATTTCCGCTTCCAGCAGCATTTCAAAGCCAAAACTGGCACGCATGGCATGGGCCGCAACCGCACGGGCGCCAATGGCGAAGACGTGACGCTAAAGGTTCCCGTCGGCACCCAGATCTTCGAGGAAGACAACGAGACCCTGATCGTCGACATGACGGTCGAGGGCCAGCGTTTCCGTATCGCCAAGGGCGGCAATGGCGGCTTCGGCAACGCCCATTTCAAGACATCGACGAACCAGGCGCCGGACTGGGCAAACCCGGGCCTCGAAGGCGAGGAAAAGACCGTCTGGCTCAGGCTGAAGCTGATCGCCGATGCCGGTCTCGTCGGCCTGCCCAATGCCGGCAAGTCGACTTTCCTGGCCTCGGTCACCCGAGCCCGGCCGAAGATCGCCAATTACCCCTTCACGACACTGCACCCCAATCTCGGCGTTGCAACCGTCGACGAACGCGAATTCATTCTTGCCGACATTCCGGGCCTGATCGAAGGCGCCCATGAAGGTGTCGGCATCGGCGACCGTTTCCTCGGCCATGTGGAGCGCACCCGCGTTCTTCTGCACCTCGTCTCCGCTCAGGAAGAACAGGTAGGCAAGGCCTATAAGACCGTGCGCCACGAGCTGGACGCCTATGGCGGCGGCCTCGAAGACAAGCCAGAAATCGTTGCCCTCTCGCAGATCGACGTGCTTGATGAGGCCGAACTGAAGAAGAAGGCGGCGGAACTGAAGAAGGCCTCTGGCCAGACACCGCTCCTGCTCTCCGCCATCACCGGCAAGGGCATGACGGATGCGCTACGTGCACTCCGGGATGTCATCGTTGCTGCCCAAGGTAACCAGCCCCTGCCCGAAAAACGCGAGAAGAACCGCCGCAAGCGGGATGACGACGGAAATCTGGAAGCCGGTTTCGACGGAGAAGGCGACGATTGATGTCCACCCGGCTCCGCTCGCTCTCCCGCGTCAAGCGGGTCGTCATCAAGATCGGATCCGCCCTTCTGGTCGATCGCGGCTCCGGTATCCGCAAGCAATGGCTGGATGCGATCTGTGATGATATCGCAGCCCTGAAGGCCCGCGGCACCGATGTGCTCGTGGTGTCCTCAGGGGCGATTGCGCTCGGCCGCACCGTGCTCGACATGCCCTCGGGGGCCCTGAAGCTCGAGGAGAGCCAGGCCTGTGCTGCTGTCGGCCAGATCGCGCTTGCCCGCCACTGGTCGGAAAGCCTTTCGCGACACCAGATTGTTGCCGGCCAGATCCTGCTGACGCTCGGCGACACCGAGGAACGCCGGCGTTACCTGAACGCCCGCGCCACCCTCAGCCAGCTCTTGAAGATCGGCGCCATCCCGATCATCAACGAGAACGACACGGTCGCCACCACCGAAATTCGTTACGGCGATAACGACCGCCTGGCAGCCCGAGTGGCGACCATGGCCGGCGCCGACCTGCTTGTGCTGCTCTCCGATATCGACGGCCTCTACACCGCCCCGCCGCACCTTGATCCTCAGGCGCAGTTTCTCGACACGATAGAGGAAATCACGCCCGCAATCGAAGCGATGGCCGGAGGGGCTGCCTCCGAGCTCTCCCGTGGAGGCATGCGCACAAAGATCGATGCCGGCAAGATCGCAACCAGCGCCGGCTGCGCCATGATCATTGCTTCCGGCAAGACGATGAACCCCCTGTCATCGATTGAGAACGGAGCGCGGCATTCCTGGTTTGCAGCCTCCAAGTCGCCCGTCACGGCACGCAAGACCTGGATCGCAGGTCAGCTCCAGCCGGCCGGCACGCTCCAGGTCGACAACGGCGCCGAAGGCGCACTGCGCTCGGGCAAGAGCCTGCTGCCTGCAGGCGTGCGCTCGGTCTCCGGCGCCTTCCATCGCGGCGATACCGTGTCGATCGTGACGACCGAAGGGCGCGAGATCGCCCGGGGTCTCGCGGGTTACGATGCCGACGAGGCGCGCCGCATCTGCGGCCGCAAATCCAATGAGATCGAGAATATCCTCGGCTATGCCGGTCGCGCTGCGATGATCCATCGCGACGATCTTGTCATGACCGAACTCGGCCAGCGCGAAGCCGCACCCGGTGACCGGAAGGATGCAGCCCATGCTTGAGACCGTGTCGAACCAGAACTCCGTCGAAGGACTAATGCTCGACATCGGCCGCCGCGCCCGAGCCGCCGCTCGTCCCCTGGCGATCGCATCGACAGAAGCGAAGAACCGGGCCCTGCTCGCAATGGCCGACGCCTTGATGGCGGCCGAGGCCGAGATCCTCGCCGCCAATGCGATCGATCTCAAGAATGCAGCAGAATCGGGTCTTGCAGCATCCTTCATCGACCGTCTCACTCTCAATTCGGCCCGCGTAGCCGCAATCGCCCAGTCGATGCGCGAGATCGCCGATCTCCCCGATCCCGTCGGCACCGTCATCACCGAATGGGATCGCCCGAACGGCCTGCATATCGAGCGCGTCCGCACGCCGCTCGGCGTCATCGGCGTCATCTATGAAAGCCGCCCCAACGTCACGGCCGATGCCGGCGCGCTCTGCCTCAAGGCCGGCAATGCCGTCATCCTGCGCGGCGGCTCGGATTCGGCCAATTCATCGCGTGTTATTCATGCCTGCCTTGTGAAGGGCCTTCTTTCCGCCGGCCTGCCCGCTGACGCCATCCAGCTTGTGCCGACCACTGACCGTGCCGCCGTCGGTGCACTGTTGTCCGGCCTTGAGGGATCAATCGACGTGATCGTGCCGCGCGGCGGAAAAAGCCTCGTCGCGCGGGTTCAGCAGGAAGCCCGCGTCCCGGTCTTTGCCCATCTCGAAGGCCTCTGCCACGTCTATGTCGATGGCTCTGCCGATCTCGACATGGCGAAGAAGATCGTCGTCAACGCCAAGATGCGCCGGACCGGCATCTGCGGTTCTGCCGAAACCCTGCTGATCGACAGTGCCGCAATCGGCACCCATCTGCAGCCCCTGATCGAGAAGCTGACCGAAGCGGGCTGCGAAGTCCGCGCCTCAGCGACGGTGCTCCGGGTCATCCCGGGCCTCAAGCCGGCCACGGATGAGGACTGGCGCACGGAATATCTCGACGCGATCATCTCCGTCGCCGTGGTCGATGGCATTGGTGGTGCGATCGACCATATCGCTCGCTATTCGTCGAACCACACCGAAGCCGTGATCGCGGAAGACCCCGCCGTCGTCGAACGCTTCTTCAACGAGATCGATTCCGCCATCCTGCTGCACAATGCCTCGACACAGTTCGCCGATGGCGGCGAATTCGGCATGGGGGCCGAGATCGGTATCGCAACCGGCAAGATGCATGCGCGAGGGCCTGTGGGCGTCGAGCAGCTGACATCCTTCAAGTACCGCGTTCGCGGCACCGGCCAGGTGCGTCCCTGACGTGGTGGAAACCGCGCTCGCTCACCGCCATCTCGTGATGCCCCATGTCGAGCGCGGCATGGTGGTCGGCCTCTTCGGCGGCTCTTTCAACCCGCCGCACCAGGGACACCTGCTGGTCGCCGAGATCGCCTTGCGTCGCCTGGGTCTTGACCAGCTCTGGTGGCTGGTCACACCGGGCAACCCGTTGAAGAGCCGCACGGAGCTGATGCCTCTCGCGGAGCGCCTGAAGACCTGCGAGCACCTGGCCAGGGACCCGCGCATTAAGGTCACGGCCTTCGAGAAGACACTCGGCACAAGCTACACGGCGCGCACGCTCGAGTTCATCCGTAATCGCAATCCGCATGCCCATTTCATCTGGATCATGGGCGCCGACAATCTCGCCGGTTTCCATCGCTGGCAGCGCTGGCAGAAGATCGCCACCACTTTCCCGATCGCCGTGATCGATCGGCCCGGTTCGACGCTCGCCTATCTCTCCTCGAAAATGGCCCGCACCTTCGACTATGCGCGTGTCGATGAGGATGACGCAGGCACGCTCTGGCAGAAGCGGGCGCCGGCCTGGACTTTCATTCACGGACCACGATCGACACTGAGTTCATCGGCGATCCGGGCGGCAGCCAACACCGAGCGACAATGACGACGCCAAAGGCGCGCTCCTGCGACCATGCCTTGAAAGTTTGGTGGATCGATGCCACCTTTTGTCTGCGATCGAAGTTATGAGAATCGCAGACGTGCTGTTCTGTTTTGCCAAGGAAAGGACGAACTCTGACAACAGTACACACCAAGGGACGCGCCTCCCGCGCCATCCCGAAGAGCATGGAACGTGGCGCCGATGCTGCAGCCCGTGCGCTTGAGCTGGTCCTCGCAAGCCTCGAGGACTCGAAAGCAGAAGACATCGTCTCTATCGACATTGCCGGAAAATCGGCGCTGGGCGACTACATGGTGGTCGTATCCGGACGCTCGAACCGTCATGTCTCGGCGATCAGCGAACACCTTATTTCCGACTTGAAGGACGAAGGCATGGGCTCTGCCCGTGTCGAAGGTCTGGAGACCGGCGATTGGGTCCTGATCGATACGGGAGACATCATCGTGCATGTGTTCCGACCCGAAATCCGTGAGGTCTATAATCTGGAAAGGATGTGGGCGACTCCGGACATCGAGGATCGGCTGCACTGAAAACGGCCGGCCGTCTGCAAGGACGGTCCCGAAGCCGGATTGACACGGCGGGTCGATTCCTGCCGATAGAGATGGTTTTGTGACCTGAAACTGGGACTGCCCGCATGAAAATTGGCATCTACGCCGTGGGCCGGCTGAAAGCCGGTCCGGAGAAGGAACTCGCGTCCCGCTATCTGGACCGCTTCGCCAAGGCCGGACCGCAATGCGGCCTGGAATTCACACGCTCTGTGGAGCTGAATGAAAGCCGCGCCGGCAATGCCGACACGAGAAAGCGCGAGGAAGCCCAGGAGCTTTCCCGCCAGATCCCTGACGGCGCGCTGATTGTCGTCCTCGACGAGCGCGGCAAGGCCTTCGACAGTGCCGAATTTGCAAAATTCGTCGGCGATGCTGCAGACAATGGCCAGCGCGACATGGCCTTCGTCATCGGTGGCGCGGATGGTATCGACCCCGACCTGCGAGATCGTGCCCGGCTCGTCCTCAATCTTGGCAAGCTGACCTGGCCGCACCAGCTCGTGCGCATCCTGATCGCGGAGCAGCTTTACCGGGCCGTGACCATCCTGACAGGACATCCCTATCACCGTGTTTGAGGCGCTGATCACGATCGGCACGGCATACCTTTGCCTTGGTCGCAAATCAGCGTATTTTCCCGCCGAACCGGATGAAGCCTTTGCCCACTGCAGCCAATGACAATGCACGTCTGATCGACGGCAGCCGCCGCAAGGTTGGCTTGGCGGCGGCATTTGTTCTGGCGGCACTGGTGGCATCGGCATCACCGCTTTCGACCCGTGCACAACAGCCCTCGCCTCCGCTTGAGGCGACTGAAACCCCTGCCGATGCTGAGACCACCACCGGCGCTCTGCCGCCGGGCCCCGCGACGACGGGTGATCGCGTCGTATCAGGTCCAGCGCCTGATCCAGCCCTCGAACTGCGCGCCAAGCGGGATCAGGTGAGTTCCGAACTGCAGGAAATCGCCGCCAGCATGAAGCTGTCGGAAGAAAAGGCGACCGAACTTGAGAACAGCATCGCAGAGCTGGAAAAGACCTCGGAGAGCCTGAAGACCGCACTGATCGAATCCGCCAAACGCCGCAAGGACATCGAAAAGCAGATCACCGAGGGCGAAAAGCGGCTGGCCGATATCGGTCTGCGCGAGGATGAGATCCGCGCGTCCTTCCGTGAGCGGCGCTCGATGCTCGCCGAAGTTCTCGCTGCTCTCCAGCGGATGGGCCGCAATCCGCCGCCGGCTTTGCTGGTCAGCCCCGAAGACGCACTCGGCTCCGTCCGTACCGCCATCCTGCTGGGAGCCGTGGTGCCCGGCATTCGCCATGAGACGGACAAGCTGGCCGCCGATCTCGAAGAGTTGATCGCGCTCAGGAATGCAGGGAAGCAGGAGATGGACAGCCTCGTCGCGGCCATCGCCAACCGCCAGGAAGAAGAGCGGCGGATGGATCTTCTCGTCGTCGAAAACGATCGGCTCGCCCGCACGAATTCGCTGCAGCTGCAGGCAGAACGCAAGCAAACGGAGGCACTTGCCGAGCGTGCCTCGACGATGGAGGCTCTGATCCAGTCGCTTGAAAGCGAGATCACTTCGGTGCGTCAGGCGGCAGAACTTGCCCGCGCCGAGGAGGCAAGGCGCAGCCAGATGAGCGAGGAGCAGAGAGCCCGCGCACTGGAGCTTGCCCAGTCTGGGCTGCCCGATAAAAACCGCATTGCGCCAGCATATCCGTTCTCCGAGCTGAAGCAGAAACTGGACTTGCCGGTTGCCGGCGAAACCCTGCGACAGTTCGGCGATCCGGACGGGACAGGCCACCAGGCGCAAGGCATCGTCATTGCCTCACAGCCCGGTTCGCTGGTGACCGCACCGGCCGATGCATGGGTAGTGTTTGCCGGAAATTTCCGAAGCTACGGCCAGATGATCATTCTGAATACAGGCGACGGCTACCATATGGTGCTGTCCGGCATGGACCGGATCAGCACGAGCCAAGGTAAGTTCGTCCTCTCCGGGGAGCCTCTTGCGACCATGGGTGAGAAAAGAGTGGCCAGCGCGACGGTATTGGCGCTGGAAACCGATCGGCCGACGCTTTACATTGAACTTCGGAAAGACGGTAAACCGGTTGATTCCCGTCCCTGGTGGGTCGGAGGCGATTCTGGAAAGGCACAGAATGATACGTAGGGTCTCTCTTCTCCTCGTCGGCGCATTGATGGGCGCAACCGCGATGAGCGTCATTTATTCGGCGGGTGTTCCGGCGCAGGCTGCGGGCAATTCCACCTATCGTGAACTGTCGATCTTCGGCGATGTCTTTGAGCGCATTCGCGCCCAATACGTGACACCGCCGGACGAGAACAAGCTGGTTGAAAGCGCCATCAACGGCATGCTGACCTCGTTGGATCCGCACTCTGTCTACATGAACGCCAAGGATGCGGCCGACATGCAGACCCAGACGCGCGGTGAATTCGGCGGCATCGGCATCGAAGTCACGATGGAGGAGGAACTCGTCAAGGTCATCACGCCGATCGACGACACGCCCGGCGCCAAGGCTGGTATTCTCGCTGGCGACTTCATCTCCGAAATCAACGGTGAAAGCGTGCGCGGCCTCAAGCTTGAGGAAGCCGTCGAAAAGATGCGTGGGGCGGTCAACACCCCGATCAAGCTTACTATCCTGCGCGAGGGTGCCGAGAAGCCGTTGGAGATCACCGTGACCCGCGAGATCATTGCGATCCGCGCCGTCAAGTCGCGCGTCGAGGGCGATGTTGGCTATCTGCGCGTCATCTCGTTTACCGAGAAGACCTATGACGATCTGGAAGCGGCGATCGAGAAGATCAAGAAGGAAGTCCCGGAAGACAAGCTGAAGGGCTATGTCCTTGACCTGCGTCTCAACCCGGGCGGCCTGCTCGATCAGGCAATCTACGTCTCCGACGCTTTCCTGGAACGTGGCGAAGTGGTTTCGACCCGTTCGCGCGACCCGCAGGATACCCGCCGGTTCAACGCCACCGCAGGCGATCTGACCGACGGCAAGCCGGTGGTCGTTCTGATCAACGGCGGCTCGGCATCGGCATCGGAAATCGTCGCCGGCGCGCTGCAGGATCTGAAGCGTGCGACCGTGCTCGGCACCCGCTCTTTCGGCAAGGGTTCCGTGCAGACCATCATCCCCATGGGCGACAAGGGCGCATTGCGCCTGACGACGGCACTCTACTACACCCCATCGGGCAGCTCGATCCAGGGAACCGGCATCGAGCCCGACATCAAGGTCGAGCAGCCGCTTCCGGAAGAACTCCAGGGCAAGGTGCGGACCGAAGGCGAATCCTCGCTTCCTGGCCACATCAAGGGCCAGAACGAAAACGAGGAAGGCTCCGGCTCGGTCGCCTACGTGCCGCCGGAAGCCAAGGACGATGTCCAGCTCAACTATGCGCTCGACCTGCTGCGTGGCGTGAAGACCGATCCGGCCTTCCCCGCCGATCCGCAGAAGGCTGCTCTGCAGTAAGCATCTGATCTGACCGCCCGCGTATCCCTGATGCGCGGGCGGTCTTTCTGTATCCGGACTGCCGACATCACTGGAAGTATCGCATGGATCTTCATGCACCGCTCGGTCAGGAGCGCAAGGACAAGAAGCCAGGCAAAGGCAGCTCTGCTTTGTCCGGTCTTGCGGCTGCCCTTGCCGTCGTCTCCCTTGCAGGCTTTTCCGCATGGACGGCCCTGTCCCCAGCAAACCTGCGCTCGGTACCGCCGATCAATCTCACCCCTGCGCCACCGGAAACGGCGGAGGCTCCAGACACATCGGCGAGCCGCGAACCGCAGCAGGAGGCAGCCGGTATCGCCAGGAGCGGCCCGAACGACGGAGCCGTGCTCCGCCGCACCACCACTGCGGACGGCAACATCGTCACGACCTTCAGCCCGACGGGTCGACAGGGACCTGTCATCATTGGCACAGCCCCGACCCAGGATCCGCGACTGGCAGGCCAGCCCAACGAAGACCTGATCGAACTGACCGATGCGGGCGAGCTTCCTGCCGTGTCGGCTTCCGGCCTCCGCCCCGTCGATTTCTATGCAAGACCGTGGTCCGGCGCGCGCGGCACACGGATCGCGATCGTCATTGGCGGCATCGGCCTCAGCCAGACCGGCAGCCAGAAGGCGATCCGCGAACTGCCCGAGGACATCACCCTCGCCTTTGCCGCAACGGGCAACAGCCTGCAGCGCTGGATGCAGGAGGCCCGCCGCAAGGGACACGAGATCGTTCTTCAGGTGCCAATGGAGCCCTTCGATTATCCGGCCAACGATCCGGGGCGAGGCGCGTTGCTGGCCGAGAAGACGGCAGCCACCAATATCGCCAACCTGCACCAGGCCATGGCGCAGATCACCAACTACACCGGCATCATGAACTATATGGGCGCCCGCTTCCTCGCCGACGACAAGGCCATGGACCCAGTCATGCGCGATATCGGCAAGCGTGGGCTGATGTTTCTCGACGACGGCTCCACCGCGCGCTCGCTGTCGGGTGATTTCGCCAAGGCGATCGGCTTCCCTCATGCCTATGCGGACGTGATGATCGACGCGCAGGTGGATCGTCAGGCGATCCTGACGAAACTCGACGAATTGGAGCGTATTGCGCGGCGCAACGGCCAGGCGATCGGCGTCGGTGCGGCCTTCGACGAGACCATTGCAGCGGTCGCCGAATGGCGTAATGAAGCAGTCGCCCGTGGCATCGAATTCGTCGGCGTCTCCGCGCTCGCCAACGACAACAGCCCCTGAGGATATCATGACCGAGCCCCAATCGACCAAGCCTCAGGTGAAGGCCGAAGACCTGCCCTATCGCCCCTGTGTCGGCATCATGGTGCTGAACCGCGAGGGTCTCGTCTGGGCGGGACGCCGTCTTTCCGAAGGTAATTCCGAATATGATGGTTCGCCACAGCTCTGGCAGATGCCGCAGGGTGGGATCGATCCGGGCGAGGATCCGCTGCCGGCCGCCATGCGCGAGCTTTATGAGGAGACCGGCATCAAATCCGTCTCCTTGCTCGCCGAAGCCGGCCGTTGGATCAATTACGACCTGCCGGCGCATTTGATCGGGATTGGTCTGCGCGGCAAGTTCCGCGGCCAGACCCAGCGCTGGTTCGCCTTCCGCTTCGAAGGCGACGAAAGCGAGATCGCCATCAACCCACCGCCGGGCGGCCATGCAGCGGAATTCGACGCCTGGGACTGGAAACCGATGCAGGACCTGCCGGGTCTCATCGTGCCCTTCAAGCGCCGCGTTTACGAAGAGGTCGTCGCCGAGTTCGCCCATCTGGCAGGATGAGCGAACCGACAGCCAGGATCAGGCCCCGCTTTCGATCTCGAAACCTTCATCGGCCCAGCCGGTCATCCCGCCGATCATCACCTTGACCCGACGCCCGAGCCGCGCCAAACGGAGCGCTGCGCGATCCGTGCCGTTGCAATGCGGCCCGGCGCAATAGACGACGAAAAGCGTATCCTCGGGCCATTCAGCCATCTTCCGCTCGGTCATCTTGCCATGCGGCAGGTTGATGGCGCCGGGCACATGTCCCCGCTCGTAAAGCTTCGGTCCGCGCACATCGAGAAGCACGAAGTCCGCCTCGCCCCGGCTCATCACCTCGTGCACATCCCAGCAGTCCGTCTCGAAGGCGAGCCGCGCCTGATAGTGCTGCGCGACGAGGGCGGGATCGGCGGCGGGCATTTCACTGACGAGGCTTGGCATGACAGGCTCCTTTCGATGTTTGATATCGAGACCTTGCCTTTTCAGAGGATTTTGGAAAACTGGCGTGAATGACAACATGCGTAAAGATCGCGCCAATGACGCCGGCATCACCTTTCCCATCCTCACCGCTGACGGGACCCCGCGTCGTGACGCTCGCCTATGACGGCCTCTGCACCTTCGAATTCGGGGTTGCCGTCGAGGTCTTCGGCCTCTCGCGACCGGAAATGGGAGAGGGCTGGTATCGTCATGCAACGGCAGCGATCGAGCCGGGCCCTCTGCGTGCTGCCGGCGGTCTGACGGTCAGCGCTTCGGGCGGGCTCGAACTTTTGGCAGAGGCAGACCTGATCGTCGTGCCCGGCTGGCGCGGGATCGACGAGCCTGTCCCAGCCTCGTTGATCGAGGCGCTGCGGGCAGCCCATGCCCGGGGTGCGCGCCTGATGTCGCTATGCTCAGGCGTGGCGGTGCTGGCCGCGACCGGCCTCCTCGATGGCCGGAAAGCCACGACCCACTGGCGCTATGCCGAAAAGGTTTCACGAAGGCATCCCGACATCCATCTCGATCCCGACGTGCTCTATGTCGACGAAGGCCAGATCCTGACGGCCGCAGGCAGTGCTGCCGGTATCGATCTCTGCCTGCATGTCGTCCGCCGCGATTTCGGTGCGGATGCCGCCAACAGCGTTGCCCGTCGTCTTGTGGTCCCGCCCCATCGGGAAGGCGGACAGGCGCAGTTCATCGTAAGGCCCGTGCCACAGGAGCGCGAAGGACAGCGCATGGGGCCGCTGATCGACTGGATCGAGGCCAATCTGCAGCGCGAGGTGACACTCGCCGAGATGGCCGCGCGGGCCGGAATGAGCAGCCGGACCTTCCAGCGCCGCTTTCGCGACCTGACAGGCCAGAGCCCCGGCGAATTCCTCATGACCCGCCGGCTGCGCCATGCCTGTGACCTGCTGGAGCACAAGGCAAGCCTGTCACTCGACGACATCGCGATCGCCTCAGGCTTCGGCACACCGGCAACGCTCCGCCATCATTTCCGCACCAGGCTGCAAACCAGCCCCGCCGCCTACCGGGCCCGGTTCGGGCCAAGCGCTTAAGACGAAGCATCGCCAGCGAGAAACTGACTGCTTACTTGACTGCAGCATTGCCGCCATCGGCGTAAAGGGCAGACCCCGCGACGAAACTGCCCATGGGACCGGCAAGGAAGAGAGCGGCAGCTGCAATCTCCTCCGGCCGTGCAATCCGCTTCAGCGCATGCAGTGAAGCAGCCCAATCCTTTTGAGCCTGATCGCCAGCCATTGCCGTATCCGTTCCCCCAGGCAGCAAGGCATTGGCCCGGATCCCCTCGGCGGCATAATCGGCGGTAATGCCTTTGACGAGTCCCATCAGACCCGCCTTGGCCGCGCCATAGGCAGCCATTCCGGGCAGACCGACGCTGGTGCCGACAAAGCTGGAGACAAACACCAGCGCACCCCGGCCATGCGTCTGCATGGCCGGGATCTGGGCACGGGCCGCAAGAAAGGCGGAGGTGAGATTGCCCGTGAGCACCTCCTGCCAGTCACCGGGTTCAAGAGAGGCGAGAGGCGCAATCCGTCCAACGGTACCGGCATTGTTGATGGCAATATCGAGCCGTCCAAAACGCTGGAGGGCCGTATCCACGAGCCGTGCATGCGTTTCTGGAAGACCCACGTCACCGGCAGCGAAAACAACCTTCCCGCCAGCCTGCCGGATCTCGGCAGCGGTATTTTCGAGCGCATCCGCACCGCGAGCATTGAGGACGAGAGCAGCACCCTGTTCGGCGAAAAGACGTGCTGTCGCCAGCCCGATACCCGATGAAGCGCCGGTGATGATCGCGACTTGGCCGTGAAGTGTTTGCATGATGAGTACCTCCTTGAATGGAGGTCGGTCATAGGCAATCGGAACGTGCCGGGCCCACCCGTTTCTTGCCAAACCGGCTAGCGGCTCATTCCGCCACAAAAGCAAAATCTGGCTTTACCGCTCAGCAGCGGCAGCCTCTTCGGCACTTTCCTCGATCCGTTCCATATCGTCATCGGAGAGACCAAAATGATGGCCGATCTCGTGGATCAGCACGTGGGTGATGATGTCCCCCAGCGTTTCCTCGTTTTCGGCCCAGTAGTCGAGGATGGGGCGACGATAGAGAATGATGCGGTTCGGCATCATGCCCGTTTCCATTGAGAAACGCTCGGAAATCCCGCGCCCCTCAAACAGACCGAGCAGGTCGAAAGGCGTTTCGAGCGCCATGTCTTCGAAGACTTCGTCCGTGGGAAAGTCGGAGATCTCGATGATGAGATCACGGCTCAGATCGCGGAACTCCTGCGGCAGATGCCCATAGGCCTCGATCGCCAGCGACTCGAATGTGCTGATCGTCGGGGCGTGTCGTTCGCGCCAATCCTCGCTCTGGTCTATGCGGGCCATGAATACTCCTTACTGCCCGGAGATATAGGATGTTTGCGACGGTATTTCGAGAGTGAATTCAACCAAGGAATAAATTCTCATCTGAATCCGGTTGACTCTTTTATGAAGCTCTGGAATCCATAGGAACAAATAGAGAACAATTCATCAGGAGAGATCGTCATGGGCGAGAGCCCTCAGGCGCGCGACACGCTTTTTGCCTTGCGAGAGGCGGTAGCCCGGATCGAGGGAAAGCCCGACCATGCCGCACGTCTGACGGTCCAGCCTACCGGCGCGGCCTCGAAACAAAGGGCCATGAATGAAAGGCTCGAGCAACGCGATCTCTTCGACTGCATTGTGGGTGAAAGCCTCGCCCGGGGAACGTTGATCGAAGTGAGGGGACAGAGGCTGCAACAGGCGGGAACCGTGACCGGCTTCGGGCTGGCCCTTGCCCTCATGGCCGCGGAGAACAACCAGACGCAGAGGCAGCGCCTTCTCTTCATCGCCGATCCCCAGGTCGTCCGGGAAGCGGGTCTCGCCTATGGCCCTGGCCTCCTCGATTTCGGCCTGTCGTCGACCGCATTGGTGCATGCCCTGCCTCGCCGGATCGAGGACGCGCTCTGGCTGGCCGAGGCAGCGCTTGCCTCCCGTGCCTTTTCCACCGTGCTCTTGGAAGTACAGGGCAATCCGAAGAAATTCGGCCTCACCGAAAGCCGGCGCTTGAGCCTCAAGGCACGCGCCACCGGTGGCAGGCTGTTGATCCTCCGCCAGGCAGGCGAGGAAGAGGCGTCGAGCGCCCTTCTTCGCCTGTCTGTCGAACCCGCGCCGGCGGCGGCGCGTCATCTTGCCGACGGGTCCCTGCTGGGCGGCAGCATCGGGTCATCAGTCTTTCGCATAACCCCTGAGAAATCCCGCATTCCGGGCTCGCCCGAACTCATTCTGGAGTGGAATTCCGATGACCGCCGCCTTCAACTTTTCAAGCAACCCGAACCCGCAAGCCTTGGATCGCCGCATTCTTTCGCTGTTTTTCCCAAGGCTTCCGACCGATCGCATCGCCCGACGGCGCTGGGGTCTCTCGTGGCGTTTGCGCCAAGGCTCGACCGCGCATCCTGATCGGGCACCACTGGCATGCACCAGCCGTTCCGCCAATGCCATGCGGATCACAGCACTGGATGAGATGGCAGAAGCCTTTGGGCTGCGGATCGGACAAGGACTGGCGGAAGCCCGGGCCATCTGTGCGGATCTCGACGTGATCGAAGCGGATCCGGCCGCCGACCGCGCTCTTCTCGATGCCATCGCCGATTGGTGTGACCGCTACACGCCGCTGGTGGCTCTCGACGGCGAGGACGGGCTGATGCTGGACATCACCGGCTGCGCCCATCTCTTCGGCGGCGAAGAAAGGCTGATCGAGGACGTTGATCGCCGCATGACCGCCTTCGGCCTTGCGGTCAAGATCGCGGTCGGCCCGACCCCTGGTCTCGCCCGTGCCTGCAGCCGTTTTGATGGCCCGCGGCGCGTCGCATCATGCGAGGCCGCAACAGCACTCGCCCCCCTGCCGATCGCGGCCCTTAGGCTCGAACCGCAGATCGTCATGAATCTCGCCCGGGTCGGCTTGAAGACATCAGGAGATCTTCTCGCCGCCCCGCGCGCGCCGATCACCCGCCGCTTCGGTGCAGGTCCGATCTTGCGTCTCGATCAGGCGCTCGGACGCGAAGGGGAGCCCATTTCGCCGCGACGCCATCTGCCGCTCTTGTCGGCTGAACGGCGTCTCGCAGAACCGATCATGACCGAAGATCAGGTCCTTGATCTCGCGGGTCGTCTAGCCGCCGGCTTGAAGACCTCGCTCGAAGCGCGCGGCGAGGGGGGCCGCCTGTTCGAACTTCTGGTCTTCCGGGTCGATGGCAAGGTCTTTCGGATCGAGGTCGGGGCCTCCGCCCCCTTGCGTGATCCAGGCCGCATCCGGACCTTGTTCGAGGAACGCCTTTCCGTCATCCATGACGAGCTCGATGCCGGCTTCGGCTTCGAACTCGTTCGTCTCAATGTCCTCCTGAGCGAAGCCTTTGAAGTGCGCCAGTCCGCCCTTGCCGACGAGGAGGACGGCAGCGAAGATCTCACGCGCTTCCTCGACCAGGTGGCCGCCCGCCTTGGAGAAAGGGCGCTTCGCCTGCCCGTACCGCTTGCCAGCCACTGGCCGGAGAGAGCATCCACACATGCCCCGGCCGCCGATGCGCTCAAGGCGGCAGATCTCTCTTTGCCTCGATCCCAGACGTCTGCGAGACAAGCGCGTGCCCTGCGTCCCTTGCGCCTTCTCCATCGGCCTGAAGAGGTCGAGGTCATGTCCGTGGTCCCGGATGGTCCACCGGCCAGCTTTCGCTGGCGCCGTGTGCAACGACGTATCCTCAGAGCCGAAGGCCCGGAGCGCCTTGCGCCGGAGTGGTGGTCCGATGGCGAGGATGCTCCGCCACGCGATTACTTCCGCATCGAGGATACCGACGGCCAGCGCTTCTGGCTGTATCGCGAGGGTCTTTATGAGCGGCGGACCGTGACGCCGAGCTGGTTCCTTCAGGGCTTCTTCGCGTGAGGCAGGAGCCGTGACGATGCAGAGGTTTTACGAAATCGGATTGCGCAGCAACTTCTCCTTCCTCGACGGCGCATCCCATGCCGAGGAATTGGTCGAACGAGCGCTGCTTCTCGGCCTTTCCGGCCTTGGGCTGGCCGATCGCAACACGGTCGCCGGTGTTGTCCGTCTGCATGCTGCGGCCAAATTGAATGGTCTCGAATTCCGCCCCGGCGCTCGCCTTGTCTTCGACGACGAAACGCCTGAACTTCTCGCTTATCCCTTGAACCGCAAGGGATGGGGCAATCTCTGTCGTTTGCTGAGCGAGGGAAACCTGCGCTCGAAAAAGGGCGTTTGCACGCTATGGGAAAAGGATCTTCTGGCATGGTGCGAAGATCTTCTGTTCATCGCAATGCCACCCCCGCTGGCAAGCCATGCCGATGTCGAAACCTTCGAAAGCCGGCTCGCCTCTCTCCGCCCTCACCTGGCGGATCGTCTGTATCTCGCCCTCGTTCCCCGTCACGATGGCGCCGACCAGAGAAACTTCGCGGAGCTTGACGGAATTTCAAAACGGCTCGGTCTTCCCCTGATCGCCACCAATGACGCGCTTTACCACGCTCCGGATCGCAAGCCGGTTGCTGATGTGGTCGTCGCAATCCGCGAACATGTGACGATTGCGGAAGCCGGGCTCCGCCTGCACGCCCATGCCGAACGACATCTGAAAAGCCCAGAGGAAATGGCCCGGCTGCTGCGCGCCTGGCCGGAGGCGCTGAACAACAATATCAATTTCTTTAGCCGGCTTCAGTTTTCTCTGGATGAACTGTCACACCAGTATCCAGACGAGATCTTCGATGGCGAATCTCCAGCCCTGGCCTTACGGCGGCTGACCTATGAAGGCGCCAGCAGACGCTATTCGGCCGGCATTCCGTGCAAGGTGCTCGGCCTTCTCGACTACGAACTGAAACTGATCGCCGAGAAGCGCTACGAACCCTATTTCCTCACCGTCTACCGCATCGTCTGCCATGCGCGCGACGCCGGCATCCTCTGCCAGGGGCGCGGCTCGGCCGCCAATTCCGCCGTCTGTTTTTGCCTCGGCATCACGGAAGTCGATCCGCAGAAGACGACGCTGCTGTTCGATCGCTTCATCTCGACGGAACGCGACGAGCCGCCGGATATTGATGTCGATTTCGAACACGAAAAGCGTGAGGATGTAATCCGCTTCATCTATGAAACCTATGGTCGCCAGCATGCCGCCCTGACAGCGGCCGTGATCAGCTACCGCGCCCGCTCTGCCGGCCGCGAAGTCGCCAAGGCCTTCGGCATGTCGGAAGATGTGCAGTCCGCCCTTGCCGGATCGATCTGGGGCTGGTGGACCAGCGATTTCACCGAGGAACAGGCAAAGGCTGCCGGCCTCGACCTCAAGGATGCCACCACCCGGCGCGTGCTTGATTACGCCCAGGCCTTGCAGGGTTTTCCCCGCCATCTCTCTCAGCATGTCGGCGGCTTTGTCATCACCCGCGACCGCCTCGACGAGGTCGTTCCGATCATGAACACGGCCGATGGCCGCTACATGGTCGAATGGGACAAGGATGACCTCGACACGTTGAAGATCCTGAAGATCGACGTTCTTGCGCTTGGCATGCTCACCTGTCTCGCCAAGGCCTTCAAGTTGCTGTCCGCCCATTATGGCGTCGAGGAGACACTCGCCTCGATTAACGAAGACCAGCGCCCTGAGGTCTATGACATGATCTGCCGCGCCGATACGATCGGCGTCTTCCAGATCGAAAGCCGCGCCCAGATGAGCATGCTGCCGCGGCTGAAGCCGCGCAAGTTCTATGATCTGGTCATCGAGGTGGCAATCGTCCGGCCAGGCCCCATCCAGGGCAACATGGTCCACCCCTATCTGAAGCGGCGCGAAGACCTGCTCGCCGGCCGGCCGATCGACTATCCGAGCGAGGAACTGCGCACGGTCCTGGAGCGCACGCTGGGGGTGCCCCTCTTCCAGGAACAGGCGATGCAGATCGCGATCACGGCAGCCGGCTTCACGCCGGAGAGGCCGACAAGCTGCGCCGTGCCATGGCCACCTTTCGCCGCACCGGCCAGGTCTCCAGTTTCCAGAAACGCATGATCGAGGGAATGGTGACCAATGGCTACGATCCCGAGTTCGCCGCCCGCTGCTTCAGCCAGATCGAAGGCTTCGGCGAATACGGCTTCCCGGAAAGCCATGCCGCCTCCTTCGCCCTGCTGGTCTATGTCTCCTGCTGGTTCAAGGCCTTCTATCCGGATGTCTTCTGTGCCGCGATCCTGAATTCCCAGCCCATGGGCTTTTACGCCCCCGCCCAGCTCGTGCGCGATGCCCGCGATCACGGCGTCGATATTCGCCCGGTCGACATCAACCACTCGGCCTGGGACTGCCTGCTCGAAAGGTATGAGGAAGAGGCGGGCGGCTTCGATACCGCCCGCATCGCCAGCCGTCACCGGTCCATGACCGGCGTCATCAAGACGAATAAGGCCGTTCGCATCGGATTTCGCCAAATCAAGGGCATACCGAAGGAGGCCATGGATATCCTCGTTGCAAAACGCGGGGCAGGTTATGATTCCGTTCGCGACCTGTGGCTGCGCACGCGGCTTGCCCGCCCCGTCATCGAGAAACTCGCCGATGCCGACTGCTTTTCCTCCCTTGGCCTGTCGCGTCGCGAGGCACTCTGGGCGGCTCAGGCCCTGGATGGAGAGTCGGCCGTCGAAGTCCTCCCGCTCTTCGAGGCAGCCCCTCAAGAGGATTTGCAGCACGAGGCCGAAATGATCCTCCCCCGCATGTTGCCGGGCGAAGAGGTCTTGAGTGATTACCGCAGCCTGACCTTCTCCCTGAAGGCGCATCCCGTTTCATTCCTTCGTCAGGCCATGCAGCGGGCAGGGCTTAAATCGGCAACCGATCTCGAAAATCTTTCCCATGGCGCCAAGGTTGAGATTGCCGGCCTGGTCCTGGTCCGCCAACGGCCGGGTTCGGCAAAGGGTGTCATCTTCATGACGTTGGAGGATGAGACCGGCACAGCCAATGTCATTGTCTGGCCGAAGGTGTTCGAACGTTACCGGCCGATCGTCATGGGCGCGCGCCTGGTCGCCCTGCGCGGACGCCTGCAGAAGGCGCATGGTGTCATCCATGTGGTCGCAGACCATCTGGTCGACGCCAGCTCCAGGCTCGGCCTCCTGCTCGAAGATCTCAAGACCTTCGACACGCTCGCCCACGCGGATGAGGTTCGGCGCCCGGGCGTCGATCAGAGACAGGCGAAACGGGAAAAGGTCCCACGTCTCCCCCCACCGGCCGCCCCTCCGCCCGGCCATCCTCGCCGCAGCGCTATGGCGGACCTGATGCCGAAAGGGCGGAACTTCCATTGACGGATCGACGCCTCGGGCGGCGGCGATCACATCTGCTGCCCTATCCGCAATTTTTCTTGACAAAGGGCATCTGGTTTACGAGAAAGGCGAGAGTGAATGTCATGTTTGACGAGTGCCCCGTCCATGCTGGTCTGCAGCTGCAATTACATCACCGACAAAGACATCAAGTCAGTCATCAACGAGATGCTGGACGAAGACTGTTGGCAGTTGATTGTTCCGGGCAAGGTCTACCACGCCATGAACAAGCGCGGCCGCTGCTGCGGCTGTTTTCCGAATGTCGTTGATCTGATCATTCGCACCACCGAAGAATATCACGCCCTACGCCAGACCGAAGAAACCAAGGTCATCAACTTCATGGAACGCCTCAAGCAGTTCCACGAAGAGCAGAAGGCAGCGCTGGCCGAACGGCGCCAGGCCATGCTGACAGCCAAGCGCGCAGCCGGCTAACACGCCCGCGTCAGCCCACCGCTTGGGCGCCAGAACGATTCCCGTCACATCCCAGTGCTATGATACGGCGAATGCAATTTCGCCCGGCGGAGTCTTGCGCACAGGCCCAAGAATTAGAATACTTCTAAAAAGAGCTCGACAGGCGTCAGCACTGGCGCTAGAGTTGCGCCATTCAATTCATACAAGGGACGAACATCATGAAGGGTGATCCGAAGGTCATTGAACGGCTCAACGAAGCGCTGTTCCTCGAGCTCGGTGCGGTCAATCAATACTGGCTGCACTACCGCTTGCTCAACGATTGGGGCTACACGAAGCTCGCCAAGAAGGAGCGGGCCGAGTCGATCGAGGAAATGCAGCACGCCGACAAGATCATCGATCGGATCATCTTCCTCGAAGGTCACCCGAACCTGCAGACGGTTGCACCGCTGCGCATCGGCCAGAATGTCAAGGAAGTGCTCGAAGCGGACCTCGCCGGCGAATACGACGCCCGCACCTCCTACAAGGCCTCGCGTGACATCTGTTATCAAGCCGGCGACTATGTCTCGATGAAGATCTTCGAACAACTGCTGATCGACGAGGAAGGCCATATCGACTTCCTGGAGACCCAGCTTGAGCTTCTCTCCAAGATCGGCGAAGAAAAATACGGTCAGCTCAACGCAGATTCCGCAGACTCTGCCGAGTAAACCGCCACCCGACTATCACGAAAGCCCCGCTCACGGGGCTTTTTTTCGTCCGTGCAAGCAGACATGCCCGCCGCGTGTCGCCTCCGCGCAGCTGCGAACTCACCGATCTCGCCGCGCCATGAAGGCGAGGCGTTCGAAAAGATGCACATCCTGCTCGTTCTTCAGAAGCGCGCCATGCAGCTTCGGCAGGGCATTCTTCGCCTCGCCCCGCAGATCGGCGGGATCGACATCTTCGGCAACGAGCAAGCGGATCCAATCGAGCGCTTCCGAGGTGGACGGCTTCTTCTTCAGCCCGGGGGTCTCGCGGATCTCGTAAAACTGGGTCAGCGCATTGCGCAGCAGCGTCTTCTTGATCCCGGGATAATGAACCTCGACGATCCGCTCCAGCGTCTCCGCATCGGGAAAGCGGATGTAGTGGAAGAAGCAGCGCCGCAGAAAGGCATCCGGCAGCTCCTTCTCGTTGTTCGAGGTGATAATGACGATCGGCCGGATCTTTGCGCTGACCGTCTCCCCGGTCTCGTAGACGTGGAACTCCATCCGGTCGAGTTCCTGCAGCAGATCGTTTGGAAACTCGATATCCGCCTTGTCGATCTCGTCGATCAACAGCACGCATTTCGTTTCCGTGGCAAAGGCCTGCCAGAGCTTGCCCTTGCGGATATAGTTCTTCACGTCATTGACGCGCTCATCGCCGAGCTGGCTGTCACGCAGGCGCGAGACGGCGTCATATTCATAGAGCCCCTGCTGCGCCTTGGTGGTCGATTTGACGTTCCACTCCAGCATATCGAGCCCGAGCGCCGCCGCCACCTGTCGGGCAAGCTCTGTCTTGCCGGTTCCCGGTTCTCCCTTGACGAGCAGCGGTCGCTCCAGCCGGATCGCGGCATTGACCGCAACCATCAGATCCTTGTCTGCCACATAGTCTGCGGTACCCTGAAACTGCATCGTATCTCAGCCTCGTTCATCTTCGGCGGCAACGTAATGACGCATCTGACCGGGCGCAAGCACAGGAGCGGGTTTAGCCCGCTTACCAGATATAGCTTGTATTTTCCCGGCAATCTGACAGGCTGCAGTCCATGAACGCTGATGCGTTTCCGTCTGCAAGTGCCCCATCCGCAAGGACGGAATTTCGGGCTCCGGACATCACCGACCTTCTCCTCGACCCTCTATCCGCAGTCTGGACCGATTGGTCCGGCCGCAATGCCTCGTAGAACGGCAGTCTCCTATGGACCGGCGGGACGTTTTGTCCGACCCGCAGGTTTCCAGGATGTCTGTCCCGACCGCAGCCTCCCAGCTGCAGGAGATCCCCATGACCAGACACCTGTATTCCATCGGCGACACAGTGACGCTGAAAGATGGCCCCGTCCGCCTCGCCCGCAGCAATGGCGCCTGCAAAGTGCTGGCGACGCTCCCCGAGACTGGCGGAAGCCGCCAGTACCGCGTCCGCTTCGAAAGCGAGAGCTTCGATCGCTGCATCGCCGAAACCGATATTGATCCCAGCCGCAGCAACGCGTCCGTCCGGATGGCGGCTCCCGCAAGCACCCCGAAAAAGGAAAGCACCTCATGGCTAAAGGCCAACAGCGTTCGAACCGCGAAGTAAGAAAGCCGAAGCAGGACAAGGCTAAGCCGGCTGCGACACCGGTTTCGAGCTTTACCACTCAGATCAAGAGTGCCGAGGCAGCGTCTACAAAGAAGCGCTGAAATCGCTGGACCCGGACCCTGCCTGAAACGGCTGGTCCGGGCAGCCTTGCTGCGTTCAGTCGAGCGCGGTCTGCGACGCATTCGCCTTTCCCTTTTTGGCGAAGATGCGCTAAGGGCAGGCACATGACCTCGACCTCTTTCACCCTTCTTCTCGGCGGAAGCCTCGCCGTTACCGACCGCCTGCGGGTGCTGACCGAAGGAAGCCGCGTGATTGCGGCCGATGGCGGCATGCGCCATGCAGAAAGCCTCGGCGTGACCCCCGAGCTCTGGGTCGGAGACTTCGACAGCAGCGACACCGGATTGATCGCCCGTTTTCCGACAGTGGAACGCCGCAGCTATCCGGCGGCGAAAGCCGTCACCGACGGGGAAATCGCGGTTGCGGAAGCGATCGCCCGAGGTGCCACCCGGCTGATCTGCGTCGGCGCCCTCGGCGGCGAACGCTCCGATCACGCGCTGCAACATTATCTGAACGCTCTCGGTCTGGTCGAAGACGGTTACGAGGTGGTCCTGACCTCTGGCGAGGAAGAAGCCTATCCTTTCGCCGCAGACAGCGAACTGGCACTCGAAATGCCCAAAGGCGCGCTTTTCTCGGTGCTCGGCTTCACCACGCTCGAAGGGCTGACGATCCGCAACGCACGCTATCCTTTGCAGGACTTCAGTCTGCCCTTCGGTTCGTCGCGCACGATATCCAACATCGCCGAAGGACCGATCTCGGTCTCACTGTCCCGTGGCCGGGCGATCCTGCTCGCCCGCCCCTACGATCTTTCCGGAGCCTGATCCCTTGGCACCTCCCATTCTGAAACTCGACGATATCCAACTCTCCTTCGGCGGCACGCCTTTGCTCGCCGGCGCCGGCCTGCAGGTGGAGCCCGGCGACCGCATCTGCCTGGTCGGCCGCAACGGTTCTGGCAAATCAACGCTGATGAAGATTGCCGCCGGCCTCGTCGAAGCGCAGTCCGGCGAGGTTTTCCGCCATCCGTCCTCGACCATCCGCTACCTGGAACAGGCACCGGATTTTGCCGGTTATGCCACGGTCCAGGCCTATGCCGAGGCCGGCCTTGGACCGGGCGACGATCCCTACCGCGTCACCTATCTGCTCGAGCATCTCGGCCTGACCGGCCAGGAAGATCCGACCCGTCTCTCCGGCGGGGAAGCCCGCCGCGCGGCCCTTGCCCGCGTGCTTGCGCCCGAGCCTGATATCCTGATGCTCGACGAACCGACCAACCATCTCGACCTGCCGACCATCGAATGGCTGGAAGGCGAATTGTCCAAGAGCCGCAGCGCGCTGGTACTCATTTCCCACGACCGTCGTTTCCTCGAAAAGATCTCGACCGCCACCGTCTGGCTCGATCGGGGCCAGTCGCGCCGGCTGAACCGTGGCTTTGCCCATTTCGAGGAATGGCGTGACCAGGTGCTGGAAGAGGAAGAGATCGAACAGCACAAGCTCGGTCGCCAGATCGAACGCGAAGAGCACTGGCTGCGCTATGGTGTGACCGCACGCCGCAAGCGCAACATGCGCCGCCTCGGCAATCTCCAGGCTCTGCGCGCCAATTACCGCGGCCACAAGGGACCGCAGGGCACGATCCAGGCCACGGCCACCGAAGGCAAGGAAAGCGGCAAGCTCGTCATCGAGGCGGACAAGATCACCAAGACCTATGGCGATCGGACCATCGTCGCCCCCTTCTCGATCCGCGTTCATCGCGGTGATTGCATCGGTCTGATCGGCCCGAACGGTGCCGGCAAGACGACGCTGCTCAAGATGCTGACGGGCCAGCTCTCGCCGGACGAGGGTGCGGTCAAACTCGGCACCAATCTCGAAATCGCCGTTCTCGACCAGAAGCGCGAGGACCTGAATCCTGATGACACGCTTGCCCACTACCTGACCGATGGCCGTGGTGACAACCTTCTGGTCAATGGCGAGCAGAAGCATGTGACCGGCTACATGAAGGACTTCCTGTTCCAGCCGGAACAGGCCCGCACCCCGATCCGCAATCTCTCCGGCGGCGAGCGCGCGCGCCTGATGCTGGCGCGGATCATGGCGAAACCGTCGAACCTCTTGATCCTCGACGAGCCGACCAACGACCTCGACATCGAAACGCTCGATCTGCTGCAGGAAATCGTCGCTGGCTATTCCGGTACCGTCATTCTGGTCAGTCACGACCGTGACTTCCTCGACCGCACCGTGACCTCGACCATCGCACCGGCCAATCCGGATGCACCCGATGGTCGCTGGATCGAATATGCCGGCGGTTATTCCGACATGCTCGCCCAGCGCAAGGGCGTCGAGGACGAGCGCAAGCGCGTTGAAAAGGCCGAGAAGGCCAAGGCGCAGGAAGCCTCGGGCGGCAAGCCGGCAGGCACGGCAAACAGCAAGGGCAAGCTTTCCTTCAAGCAGAAATTCGCCCTCGAAAACCTGCCGAAGGAAATGGAAAAGGCCGAGAAGGAGATCGCCGCGCGCGAAGCGAAGATGGCCGATCCCAACCTCTTCACCAAGGACCCGGCGACATTCAACAAGCTCGCCGCCGAGATGGAAAAGCTGCGTGCCGACGTCACGCGCATGGAAGAGGAATGGCTGGAACTCGAAATGCTGCGTGAGGAACTGGAGGGCTGATGCCCTCCTCTGTCTTGTCCGGCATCGGGCACACTCCTTCCTGCCCCTCCATCTTCCATTTTCCCGCCGCGTGCCAAGGGCTCGGGTCCTTGCAGAACCGCGTCAGTCGCGCTATCTCCACAGTGCTCTAACGGGGTGCCTTTCGATCCTTCGGGACCGGAATGCTGAGAGGCAGCAATGCCAACCCGCGGAACCTGATCCGGTTAACACCGGCGGAGGGATTAGACGCGTCGATCGCAAAGCGCCCTATCCCGACAGTTATGATGATGAAGGAGGAGGGCGCCATGCGACCCACGACTGTTTCCCTGTTTATCGGCGGCGTTGCAGCTGCCATGATCGGCTTCGTCTCCCCGACGCTTGCCGCCGATAAGACGCTGACCGTCTACACCTATGAAAGCTTCGTTTCCGAATGGGGTCCAGGCCCCAAGGTCAAGGAAGCCTTTGAGAGCACCTGCGACTGCACCGTCAATTTTGTCGGCGTCGCCGATGGCGTGGCTCTGCTGACACGTCTGAAGCTGGAAGGCGAGACGTCCAAGGCAGACGTCGTGCTCGGTCTCGATACCAATCTTGTCGATGAAGCCAAAGAGACCGGCCTCTTCGAAGCCCATGGCGTTGATGCCGCCAAGGTCCAGATACCCGGCGAATTTAGCGACGATGTCTTCCTGCCTTACGACTACGGCCATTTCGCCGTGATCTATGACACCGAGGTCATCAAGACCCCGCCGACGAGCCTCAAGGAACTGGTCGAGGGTGATCCGGCCCAGAAGATCGTCATCCAGGATCCCCGCACCTCGACGCCGGGTCTCGGCCTCCTGCTCTGGGTCAAGTCGGTCTATGGTGACAAGGCACCGGAAGCCTGGGCCAAGCTCAAGGACCGTGTCCTGACCGTCACGCCGGGCTGGTCGGAAGCTTACGGCCTGTTCACCAAGGGCGAGGCACCGATGGTGCTCTCCTACACGACCTCGCCTGCCTATCACATGGTCGCCGAAGAGACCGACCGCTATCAGGCAGCCGAATTCTCCGAAGGGCACTACATCCAGATCGAGGTCGCAGGCCTTCTGAAGAATGCGCCGGAAAAGGAGCTCGCCCGCCAGTTCCTCGCCTTTATGCTTGAGCCCGGCTTCCAGGACACCATCCCGACCAACAACTGGATGATGCCCGTCGCCGCAACCTCGGAGCCCCTGCCCGAGGCCTTCGGCAAGCTCGTCCAGCCGAAGACGACCTTCCTGATGGACCCGGCCGAAGTGGCAGCAAACCGCCAGGCCTGGATCGACGAGTGGCTGAAGGCCATGACGCTGAAGTAAGACCGGATGCTCCGACCGCTTCACCAGTCGAGACGTCAGAGGCTGCCCGCACTCGCGGGCGGCCTTTTGGTTTTGCTCGTGGTGGCGAGCTTTGTCGGTATCGCCCTTTCCGCACTGCTCGCCGGAAGAATGACAGGCGGCATACTGCAGGCCTTCGGTGATCCCGTCGTGCGTTCGGTGCTGTCATTCACCCTCTGGCAGGCCTTCCTCTCGACGCTTCTTTCCGTTGGTCTTGCCCTGCCAGTGGTGAGCGCGCTCGCGCGACAGCCGGCTTTTCCCGGACGTATCTGGCTGATCCGCCTGATGGCTGTTCCCATGGGTCTGCCCGTTCTGATCGGCGCTCTGGGTCTGATCGGTATTTTCGGACGTAGCGGCATCGTCAACGATGTCCTGACTGGCCTCGGTCTCTCGCAGCCCATCTCGGTCTACGGCCTCACCGGAATTCTGATTGCCCATGTCTTTTTCAACCTGCCGCTTGCCACGCGACTGATGCTGTCAGCCCTGGAGCGCGTGCCGGCCGAATACTGGCGAATGTCGGCAAGCCTCGGCCTGTCGCCGATCGCCACCTTCCGCTTCATCGAGTGGCCCGTTTTGGCGCGCGTCATTCCGGGAGCCGCAGGGCTGATCTTCATGCTCTGCGTGACGAGCTTCACGCTGGTGCTGATCTTCGGCGGTGGCCCTGCCGCAACAACGATCGAGGTCGCCATCTACCAGGCGCTGCGCTTCGACTTCAATCCGCAGCGCGCCGTATCGCTGGCACTGCTGCAGATCACGGTCACCGGCGTGATCCTCATCGGCCTCAGCCTGCTGCCCGCAGCCTCCGACACCGGTGTCACAAGCGGGCGCCGTTTCCCCCGTTTCGATGGCCGACGCCCGCTCGTCCGTTTGATCGACGCGCTGCTGCTCTCGCTGGCCGGCCTCTTTCTCATCCTGCCGCTTGGCCAGGTCGTCGTCTCGGGACTACAGGCAGACCTCGCTCGGCTGATATCGCAATCGACGTTCCAGCAGGCGGCTCTGACAAGCCTGCTCGTAGCGCTCGTGTCAGGCGTTACGGCGACACTGCTTGCCTTTGGCGCGGTCGCAGCAAGGACCGAAATCGACACGCAGCGAAACCGGAATGTCGGCAATCGCCTCATGTCGATCGCGCTTGCCTCGCTCTCATCGCTGGTTCTGCTTGTGCCGACGAGCGTGCTTGCCACCGGCTGGTTTCTCGCGCTCCGATCGAGCGGTGAGATCGCAAACTTCGCGCCCTTGGTCGTCGCCGGCATCAATGCCCTGATGGCCCTGCCGTTTGCCGTGCGCGTGCTGGAGCCGGCCTATCGCGAGCACCGTGCGCGCACGGCTCGCCTCGCCGAAAGCCTCGGCCTGTCCGTCGCTCAGCGTCTACGCCGCGTCGATTGGCCGGAGCTGAAACGACCATTTTTGACCGCGCTCGCCTTTTCCATGGCACTATCCTTGGGAGATCTCGGAGCGGTGGCCCTGTTCGGCTCGGAAAACATCATGACCCTACCCGCGCTCATCTATGCATCCATGGGCAGCTACCGCAGCACGGATGCCGACGGGCTTGCCCTGTTGCTCGGATTGGTCTGCCTCCTTCTCGCGCTTCTCGGCGCCCCTGGAACACGTCAGACAGGTAAACGGGAGGCCACCGATGCGCGATGAGACTTCGACGGCAATCCGCCTCGATGCGGTGCGACTAGCACTCGGCCAGCGTGAGTTTCACTTCGATTTCGGTCTCGATACCGGCAAGATCACGGCGATCGTCGGCCCTTCCGGATCCGGCAAGTCCACCCTGCTCAACCTCGTCTCGGGCTTTGAGCAACCCCACACAGGTCGGATCGAACTCGCCGGTCGTGATGTGACGGATCTGGCGCCAGCGGAGAGGCCGGTGTCGCTCGTCTTCCAGGATAACAACCTCTTTGCCCATCTCAACCTGTTCACCAATATCGGCCTCGGCGTCCATCCGGGCCTGCGCCTGACATCCGGCGACCGCAACGCGATTTCCGACGCTCTGGTGCGGGTCGGCCTTGCAGGCTATGAACGGCGGCTGCCGGGTTCTCTCGGGCGGAGAGCGGCAGCGGGCAGCATTCGCTCGTGCCTTGGTCCGCAGTCGCCCGATCCTGCTCCTTGACGAGCCCTTCGCCGCACTTGATCCGGGTCTGCGGAGCGCAATGGTTGATCTTCTCGCCGAACTTCATGCCGAAACAGCCGCGACCATTCTGCTCGTCACCCACGATCCGCGTGACGTCATACGTTTGGCGGACCATGTCATCTTCCTCGAAAACGGTCATGTGCTGGTGAATGCATCGAAGAGCGCATTTCTCGCGAGAACCGATGTCACAGCCGTGCGCGACTTCCTGGGCGTGGCGCCGATTGCACCCGAATCGCCTTAATTTGGTCGCCCGCGCCTGCCATGCGCGTTGGGAATAGTTGTTCCTGCAGCAAGACCATTGGTCATTTGCCTCGGCGTGACTATCTTCTGGAGCAAGTGTGTTTTCGCACTATGTAAAATGCTGCCGGATCAGCGGAATGCGGATATCGGCTGAAGGCAATTGGATGCTGCACCCGGATGTTGCCAGGTTGGCGATCGTTCGGGAACAGGGTGAAGGGGCAGGATGCAGTTTTTGAGCCGGAACAGCGCGATAGCTGCAGAGACGAATCTGCGGCGCCGGCCTTTCAGGTTTGCGTCGAGTGTCGCCGTGATCGTCTCGGCGGGCCTCGTCCTATCCTCCTGCCAGTCGCTGTTCGAGCAGGCCTACGAGCCATCCGTTGCACCTTCCAGCAACCCGCAAATCGTCGACGAAGTGCAGAAAGGCGATCCGCGCGCCCAGATGGGTGCCCGTGAACACCCGCGCATCGTCGCATCCTATGGCGGCGAATACTCTGACGCCAAGACAGAACGCCTCGTCGCCCGCATCGCCGGTGCCCTGACGGCGGTTTCGGAAAACCCGAACCAGTCCTATCGCATCACCATCCTGAACTCGCCGGCGATCAATGCCTTTGCGCTGCCGGGCGGCTATCTCTACGTGACACGCGGCCTCCTGGCGCTCGCTAATGACGCCTCGGAAGTGGCAGCCGTTCTCAGCCATGAAATGGCGCATGTGACCGCGAACCACGGCATCGAACGCCAGCGTCGCGAAGAGGCGGAAGTGATTGCGAGCCGCGTCGTCGCCGAGGTTCTGTCGAGCGATCTCGCCGGCAAGCAGGCGCTGGCCCGCGGCAAGCTGCGCCTTGCCGCCTTCTCGCGCCAGCAGGAGCTGCAGGCCGACGTCATCGGCGTGCGCACGCTGGGTGAAGCCGGCTATGATCCCTATGCCGCCGCCCGTTTCCTCGATTCCATGGCCCGCTACAGCCAGTTCAGCTCGGTCGATCCCGATGCCGACCAGAGCCTGGACTTCCTCTCGAGCCATCCGAACGCGCCGCAGCGTGTCGAACTGGCAAAACGCCATGCACGTGCCTTTGGTCCGGAAGGCAGCCATGGCGAAACCGGCCGCGACTATTACCTGAACGGCATTGACGGCCTGCTCTATGGCGACAGCCCCCAGGAAGGCTTCGTCCGTGGCCAGACCTTCCTGCATGGGCAACTCGGAATTCGCTTTGACGTGCCCCAGGGCTTCCAGATCGACAACAAGGTCGAGGCCGTCCTCGCCACCGGACCTGGCGATGTGGCCATCCGTTTTGACGGCGTGGCCGACAGTCAGAAGATCAGCCTGCCGAACTATATCTCCAGCGGCTGGGTGACCGGTTTGCTGCCCGATACGATCCGCACCATCAGCGTCAACGGATTGGAAGCGGCAACGGCGCGGGCCTCCGCCGATCGCTGGGATTTCGACATTACCGTGATCCGCATCGGCCCGCAGATCTTCCGCTTCCTGACCGCAGTGCCCAAGGGTAGCCCGGCTCTGGAGGCCACGGCAGCTCAGCTGCGCGCCTCATTCCGCCGGATTACGCCGCAGGAGGCAGCGTCCCTGAAGCCACTGCGCGTCCGTGTGGTAACGGTCGGTTCAAACGACTCGGTCGGAAGCCTGTCTGCCCGCATGATGGGCACCGACCGCAAGCTTGAACTCTTTCGGCTGATCAACGCGCTCGGCCCGACCTCGACGGTCACTCCCGGCATGCGCGTCAAGATCATCTCTGAATGACATAGTCGCGGCCCGGCCTCACCAACCAAATCCACGCTAAACCTGCAAATATCTGAAGGCAGGCGTATCCTCCGTCTGTCGATGCCTGCGGCCGGGAGTTTGCCTGTCAGTTTAACGACTCCACAAATTGACAATCACAATGTCATAATGACATTATGGTTGTCATGAACAAATATGAACGGCTTTATCGCCTGATATGGTTGTCGCGTCCGCTCATGCAGGCTGCAGAGGCGCGTGTCGAGAGAGGGCTGAACGGCACCGGGCTGACCGTTCGCATGCGGGCAGTTCTCGAGATCCTTCACGCCCACGGGAGCGCCAGCGTGCCCGAAATCGCGATGAAGCTTGAGATCAAACGACAGTATGTCCAGTTGATGGTCAACGAAACGCTCGCGGCAGGCCTCACAGTCGGCCGCACCAACCCGCGTCACAAGCGATCCACGGTGATTGCGCTTTCCCCCAAGGGCCACAGCCTGATCGAAGACGTCGTGATGCGTGAAAAACGGCTGGTGGAACAGCTCGGCGCCGAGATTGATGCGAGCGATATCGAGACGGCACTTCAGGTGGTGATGACGCTGCTTGAGAAGCTGAGGGTCGAGGGGGAGGAGCAAGCGAAGTGATAGGCCAGATTCTCACCATAGCCGCCCTTTCCGGTCTCGCGTGGCTCGCAAACGGTGTCAGACAGATCGGTGCCGTCAGCCATGGCATGCCAATTGGCAGCCGTCCCGGGACGGCCCTGCTCCTGATCGATCTGCAGTCCGTGTTCTGGGACGAAGGTCCCTATGAGGAGGCAGCGAAGGCGGATGCCATGACTGCCATCCTTGCCGAAGTGGCGGCAGCGAGGGCCGAAGATATGCCGATCATCGCGGTACGCCAGGAGTGGTCCATTCCGTCGACAAAGATCATCGCGCGCCTGACAATGAAGGGGCAAGCGATTGAGGGAACGCCCGGAACCGAGATCGCGATGCCCTTTGAAGGGCTCGCCGAACACGTCCTTGTCAAGAGAGTGCAGGACGCATTCGAGACGGGCGAGCTCGACCGGCTTCTCGAGAGGCTCGACGTGGGTAAGCTTCGAATTCTCGGGCTGGATTTCCGATATTGCGTCGCCAAGACTGCCCTTGCCGCCCGTCAGAGGGGGTGTGCAGTCGAAGTCGTCACCCGTGCAACCTTGTGCGTCAATCAGACTGCTGGTGATGAAACTCGCGAGATACTCTCTTCGAACGCTGTGATTCTGAGATAGGCTACCCCAGCGTCCCTTCTTGGAGCAGGTTCGTCAACGCATTAAAGTTCGTACGAAAAAGCCGGCTGAGATGCCGGCTTTTACATTGCGATCCTTGATTGCCACTCACATTGCCATTTCAAGGCGAGCCGCGCTCGGCGCCTTGTCCGTGAGGGCGACTTTCAGCTTTTCAAGTGCCCGCGTTTCGATCTGGCGGACACGTTCCTTGGAAATCCCGAGCTCGGCGCCGAGTTCTTCCAGCGTTGCGCCATCTTCCGTGAGGCGACGCGCCTTGATGATCCGGCTTTCGCGCTCGTTGAGGCGGTTCATCGCATCCTTCAGCCACCCATTCCACCGCTCACCATCGATGATGGACGTCACCTGCTCGTCCGGTAGCGCCTCGTTGCTCTCCAGCATCTTCGAGCTGTTCGGTACCTTCGCCATTGCGACCGGCCACAGGCGTCTGCAACGAGGCGTCGTTGCCGGATAGGCGCGCATCCATCGACTGGACGTCGGCAAGGCTGACGCCGAGCGCCGAGGCAATTTCCTGATGGATCGCCTGATCGGACAGGCGATTGTCGCCCTGAGCGAGCTTGGCGCGCAGGCGACGCAGGTTGAAGAACAGCGCCTTCTGGCTCGAACTGGTGCCACCGCGGACGATCGACCAGTTGCGCAGGATATAATCCTGCATCGAGGCACGGATCCACCAGCCGGCATAAGTCGAAAAGCGCACTTCGCGACCCGGGTCAAAACGGGCAGCCGCTTCGAGAAGGCCAATATAGCCTTCCTGGATGAGATCGTTGAGCGGCAGACCGAAACCACGGAATTTGGATGCCATGGCAATGACCAGACGCATATGGGCCTGGGCGATGCGATTGCGGGCGCCCTGGTCATCGTTTTCCTTCCAGCGGATGGCAAGGTCGAGCTCTTCCTCGCGCTCCAGATAGGGCTGTGACATGGCGTACTTTATGATGTGTCTGTCAGCGGATGTGGCTTTCATCGAACATCTCCATGGTCTCTCGGGACCGCTGGCCTCTCGCAGGCCTATTTGCCGGCATTGTTTGCTGAACGGTTCAGTCTCGGTCAGGTTCCAACAATATCGAACAGGGCGGTGGTTGCATCACTCTCATCTGCTTGTCTGACCACCATTACGGGCCCCATACGGCATCGGATTGCCGCATGGGGTGCGACCTTCTGTCGAACAGGAGGTATCACGATGAAGTGAGAGAAAGGGCGCGTCGAGCGGCCGTCTGGATAGGGAAACGCAAAACGGCGCGGGTTGCCCCGCGCCGTCGGATCAGAATTAATTTGGCCTGATTCAGGCGGAAAGCGCCTTGAACTCCTCAAGGATCGCATCACCCATTTCGACAGTGCCAACCTGGTGGCAACCGTCGGCCATGATGTCACCAGTGCGGATGCCCTTGTCCAGCACGTTGGCGATAGCCTTCTCAAGGCGATCGGCTTCCGTAACCATGTTGAAGGAGTAGCGCAGGCACATGGCAAAGGAGGCGATCATCGCGATCGGGTTGGCGATGCCCTTGCCGGCGATGTCGGGTGCGGATCCATGGACGGGCTCGTAAAGCGCCTTGCGCTTGCCGGTCTTGGCATCCGGAGCGCCGAGCGAAGCCGACGGCAGCATGCCGAGCGAGCCGGTCAGCATGGCGGCGACGTCGGAGAGCATGTCGCCGAACAGGTTGTCGGTGACGATGACGTCGAACTGTTTTGGCGCGCGAACCAGCTGCATGCCGCCGGCGTCGGCGAGCATGTGGTCGAGCTTGACGTCGGAGAACTTCTCCTTGTGGGTCGCGGTGACGACCTGGTTCCACAAGACGCCCGACTTCATGACGTTGCGCTTTTCCATTGAGCAGACGGCGTTCTTGCGGGTACGGGCAAGTTCGAAGGCGACGGCGGCGATGCGCTCGATCTCGTAGGTGTCATAGACCTGCGTATCGACGGCGCGCTTCTGGCCATTGCCGAGATCGGTGATCGTCTTCGGCTCACCGAAATAGACGCCACCAGTCAGCTCGCGGACGATGAGGATATCGAGACCCTCGACCAGTTCCGGCTTCAGCGAGGAAGCGTTGGCGAGCGCCGGGTAGCAGATGGCGGGGCGCAGATTGGCGAAGAGTTCCAAGTCCTTACGCAGACGAAGCAGGCCGGCCTCCGGGCGAACCTCGTAAGGGACGTCGTCCCACTTCGGGCCGCCAACGGCACCGAAGAGAACGGCGTCTGCTGCAAGCGCCTTGGCCATATCTTCTTCCGAGATCGCTGCTCCATGCGCGTCATAGGCCGACCCGCCGACCAGACCTTCGTCGGTGACGAAGCCTGCGCCCTGCGCCTCGTTCATGTAGCCGATGATCTTGCGAACTTCGGCCATGGCTTCAGGGCCGATGCCGTCGCCGGGGAGAAGAAGAAGATTGCGAGCCGTCATGGAAAACCCTCCACTCGAAAAAGAAGTCGCGGTGTCTTACGCGCGGGTCAGGGGCATTTCAAGCGAGATAGGCCGGAAACGGTACGGTTGCGGCCATTCCAAGCAGGGGCTTCCCGGTTGACCCGGCTGTTTCCGAGGTCCAAAAGATCTGCATCCCTCCAGCATTCCCGAGTGCCCCATGCCCCTTTCTCCCCTCCACATCGAAACGCCACTTCTGCGCACGGACGCCGACTACAGCAAAAGCGGCTTGCCCCTCTGGCTGAAGCTCGACGCCCTGCAGCCCTCGGGAAGCTTCAAGCTGCGCGGCGTCGGCCTGCTCTGCCAGCACGAGGTGGCAAAAGGGGCAACGGAAATCTTCTGCGCCTCTGGCGGCAATGCCGGCATTGCAGCGGCCGTCGCTGGCAAGGCGCTCGGCGTGCCCGTGACGATCGTCGTGCCGGAAACCACATCCGCCGAGGTCCGCGCACGAATTGCGGCAACCGGTGCGAACGTCCTGGTGCATGGCTCCGTCTTCGATGAAGCGAATGCCCATGCCGTCGCACTCGCCGCCGAACACAAGGCCGCCTATGTCCACCCCTATGATCATCCACTGCTCTGGGAGGGCCACGCGACCCTGATCGACGAGGTGGTCAAATCAGGCGCCGAATTCGATTGCGTGGTGACGAGCGTCGGCGGCGGCGGGCTGCTCGCCGGTATCGTCGAGGGCCTCAGGCGCAACGGGCTGCCCGAGATCCCCGTCATTGCCGTGGAGACGGAAGGGGCCGCCTCATTCCATGCTGCCGCTCTCGCCGGGGAACGCGTCACGCTTCCGGCGATCACCTCAATCGCCAATTCGCTCGGCGCGCGCCAGGTCGCGCAACATGTCTTTGATCTGCTTGGAACCCATCCGATCGAAAGCGTCACGGTCACCGACGCCGAGGCTGTTTCGGCCTGCCTGAAATTCGCCGATGCGCAGCGGATCCTCGTCGAGCCTGCCTGCGGTGCGGCACTCGCCGTCGCCGATGTGCATGCCGATCGGCTGTCGCGTTACAAGGCGCCGTTGATCGAGGTCTGTGGCGGGATCGGCGTGTCGCTAGCCGCACTTGAGGCCTGGCGGGCTCGTTTCTTTTGAGGCCAAAGAAAAAGCCGGGCGCGAACCCGGCTCATCAACTCATCGCTCTGGCTTAGCTCAGGCCCAGGGGCGCTGGGACGCATTCGACTGCTCGAAGGTCGAGATGCTCGATGCCTTCTCCAGCGTCAGGCCGATATCATCGAGACCGTTCAGCAGGCAGTGGCGCTTGAAGGCGTCGATTTCGAAGGCAATCTTGCCTCCGTCAGGACCGGTGATCTCCTGGGATTCCAGGTCAACGGTCAGAACGGCGTTGGAACCACGCGAGGCATCGTCCATCAGCTTGTCCAGGTCTTCCTGGCTGACGACGATCGGCAGGATGCCGTTCTTGAAGCAGTTGTTGTAGAAGATGTCGGCAAACGAGGTCGAGATCACGCAGCGGATGCCGAAGTCGAGCAGCGCCCACGGGGCATGCTCGCGCGAGGAGCCGCAGCCGAAATTGTCGCCGGCAACGAGGATCTGCGCATTGCGATAGGCAGGCTTGTTCAGAACGAAATCGGGGTTTTCCGCACCGTCTTCTTTGTAACGAGCCTCGGCGAACAGCCCGGTGCCGAGGCCGGTGCGCTTGATGGTCTTCAGGTAATCCTTGGGGATGATCATGTCCGTGTCGACATTGACGACCGGAAGCGGTGCCGCGACACCGGTGAGCTTTACGAACTTGTCCATCAGTCTGCCTTCGATCTGGCTAATGCGCGTTTGATGATCCGCCCATAGAGCAAAACCGGAAGAATTTGAAGGAGAATCTTGAAGAGGCTCTGTCGCCTTCTTCCGCACGGAAAGGAGATCTCACCCGACGGACAGGTGAGATGATGGATCGGCCTCCGGCCAGATCAAAGATCGATGATCGTGCCCTTGCCGTCGTTCCAGACGCGGACGTCTTCGCGGCGCTTGGCTTTCACATAGGCCGGTGCACGCTTCGTCTTGCCCATCAGCATGCGGGCGCCGAGCGTCACGGTCAGGAGTGCGCCGATCACCAGAGTGAGCGACACCGCAAAGGCGGCGGCGAGGCCGACAAAAGCGAGGCCGGCGAGGGCATAGGCGGCGGAGCGGATGTTCTGCATGATCGTGTCCTTTCTCAGATGCCAAGGTGGTCCTTATTCCCGGGCTTTGCAAGGGCCTTTCACCCAATTGTCATCTTGCGTGGACGGCCAAAGCTTGCCAGAACTCGGCCATGACATCAGAGGCCTCCTCCTTTCGCTTCCACCACCCGTCCCGCCTTCGCCGATCCGTGCTGACTGTGCCCGCGATCAACGACCGTGCCCTGGACAAGGTGGCGGGTCTCGATTGCGATGCCGTCATCTTCGATCTCGAGGATTCCGTGGCTGAAGACCGGAAGGCCGACGCACGGCACAAGCTTCTGGAATTCCTTCAAAATGTCGATCTTGGCCATCGCGAGCGTATCGTCAGGGTCAATGCCTCCGACACACCGCATTTTCGCGAGGACATGCGCCTCGTCTTGCAGTGCCTGCCCGACGCCGTGCTGCTTCCCAAGGTTGAGGAACCGGTCACGGTGCAGGACGTGGCGGACCTGCTCGGCGAACAGGATGCGGCGGAAGGTCTCAGGATCTGGGCCATGATCGAAACGCCGCGCGGTGTGCTCAACGCGGCAGCGATCGCCTCGTCGGGGCGGACAAGCGACAGCCGACTCGATGCCTTCGTTGTCGGGCTGAACGACCTGCGCAAAGCGACCGGCATTCCGGCAGCCCCCGGACGCACCTATCTCGTGCCTTACCTGATGCAGGTCGTGCTCGCCGCCCGCGCCTATGGTCTCGACGTCATCGACAGCGTGTCGAACGATTTTCGCGACCTCGAAGCCTTCTCGGACGAATGCGCTCAAGGAAGGGCCATGGGCTTCGACGGCAAGATGCTGATCCATCCGGCCCAGGTTGAACCCGCCAACCACCATTTCGGCCCCTCGGAGGCTGCCATCGCGGAGGCCCGTCTGGTGGCCGACGCCTTTTCCGACCCGGCCCATGCGGGCCTAAACGTCATCAACATCGATGGGCGCATGATCGAGCGGCTGCATGCCGAGGAGGCCGCCCGCCTTCTCGCCAAGGTCGCAATGATCGACGCCAGAAAGGACAAGCCATGAAAGTCTATCGTTTCCTCACCGGCCCGGATGATTCGAGCTTCTGCCACCGCGTCACCGACGCGCTGAACAAGGGCTGGGAACTGCATGGATCGCCAAGCCATACGTTCAATGCCGCCGAGAACCGTTTGTATTGCGGCCAGGCCGTGGTGAAGACGGTGCATGGCAAGGACTATGATCCGAGCATGAAGCTCGGGGAGCAGTAAGCGCCTCTCTCTGTGTGGGAGTCTCATCTCCCCCTTGGTGGGGGAGAAAGCGATTTCGATGAATTAGGCGAGCGCAAGCCACCTAAACATCTGAAATCGCAAGAGAGGGGGGCTGTTCGTCGTGCCCGCAGCACCGATCCCCTCACCAACAAAATCTGAGGTTTAGCCCTGTTCGGGCTAAGCCCTCGATTTTGTAACCTCTCCCACAAGGGGGAGAGGGAGAAACCAATTGTCAAAAACCGCAAACTTCGCCGCCGGTCGGGATCATCTCCCTCCGGGTTGGTCATGCTTGTCTCGGACGAGGCGCCAGAAGCAACCTGTCTAAGTAGTAGTATGTGGCTCCTTCCGGCGCCTCGTTCGGCGTCTATTCCCGCTGCATGCGTCTCTCTGGCAAGGCGGCGATGGTCCTCGTCATCCTCGGGCTTGACCCGAGGACCGAGGATTGACCGGGCGTAGGGTCCAGCTTGGCAGAGTCTTCCCGTGGGAATGTCTGCCAGAGCCTGGCCGGTGGCCCGGGAGGTTCCCGTCGGATGGTGCACCATTCCGACCGGGACCCTCGCCCGGGGGATGAGGTCGGATCATTTGCGATCCTCCGCCGTCCCCGCCGTTTTATCCGCCCCGCCGTCTGGTGATGTTCGCGACGGCGTGGGCGCCTTGTCTGTGTGCCTCTGAGGCACGTCCTTCCGATCGGGGTATCCGGTGATGAGGCATCCGACCCCGTCACCTTCGTTACCAGCCCCTCGTCCGGAGGGAGACCGTTGCAGCGGGCCGGGGATTTGTGCCTGCGAGAGCACGCCACTCCCGGCGCCGGCCCCGCCTCGCCTGACATCGCATCGTCAGGTGTATCCGAGGGCGGGACGGCTCCAAGTCTACGAGAGGAAAAAAGGGCGGGGATGAAAAAACTTTGTTTTGTTGATTTTGTTAGGGGATTTTCGAAAGTCGTCCCCCTCATTTTTGGAAAATGGGGAGGTTTTTCGTGACCGTCTGGTGTCAGAAGGCTTGCGTCTGGATCCTCGGGTCAAGCCCGAGGATGACGACCTTTTTAACGTGGAAGAGGGTATTCCCCTCCGGCGTTAGGCGATTGAAACGGTAGAGGAGGATAACACTCGCTCCCCCACATTCCGTCATCCTCGGGCTTCACCCGAGTATCCAGTCACAAGCCATGCGATCTACGAGTGAGAGAAAGTGACTCGGCCTTCGACAGGCTCAAAAGCGAGTGGGGGGCACACCCATCCCTCGCCTTCCCCATTGATTCGCAACCCCGACAGGCGTAGAAGGCCTCGTGTTCCGTGGTGATTTGGCCGGCCGGCTTGCAGCCACGTAAAATAAGTCGCTAAAGGGCCGAGGCGAGTTTGAAGACTTTCCGAGGACCGGTGGCGATAAAAAAGCTGCCGGTATTTTTGTTTCCGCGGTCTGAAACCGCCGTGACAAGGAAAGTCGAGAGTAAGATGCCGATCAGGATCCCCGATACGCTGCCCGCCTTTGAGACCCTCGTGCATGAGGGCGTGCGGGTCATGACCGAAACCGTGGCCATCCGCCAGGACATTCGCCCGCTACAGATCGGCCTGCTCAACCTCATGCCGAACAAGATCAAGACCGAGGTGCAGTTCGCACGCCTTATCGGTGCCTCACCGCTGCAGGTGGAGCTGACGCTGGTGCGCGTCGGTGGCCACAAGGCCAAGAACACGCCGGAAGAGCATCTTCTTTCCTTCTACCAGACCTGGGACGAGGTGAAGGATCGCAAATTCGACGGCTTCATCATCACCGGCGCACCGGTCGAGACGCTGCCCTTCGAGGAAGTGACCTACTGGCCGGAGCTGGAAGAGATTCTTGATTGGACCGAAACCAACGTGCATTCGACGATGAATGTCTGCTGGGGCGGGATGGCGGCGATCTACCACTTCCACAGGGTGCCGAAGCATGCGCTGAAGGAAAAGGCGTTCGGCGTTTATCGCCACCGCAACCTCGCGCCGTCCTCGGTCTATCTGAACGGTTTCTCCGACGACTTCCAGGTGCCGGTATCGCGCTGGACGGAAGTGCGCCGGGAAGACATCGAGAAGGTGCCGGATCTGAAGATCCTGCTCGAATCCGACGAGATGGGGGTCTGCCTGGTGCAGGAGAAGCGCGCCAACCGTCTCTACATGTTCAACCATGTCGAATATGATTCCACCTCGCTGGGCGACGAGTATTTCCGTGACAAGTCGGCGGGGATCCCGATCAAGCTGCCGCACAACTATTTCCCGCATAATGACGACACGCTGACCCCGCTCAACCGCTGGCGCGGCCACGCGCATCTCTTGTTCGGCAACTGGATCAACGAGATCTACCAGATGACGCCTTATGATCTGAACGAGATCGGCAAGGACCTGGCGGGCTGACGGCGGCGCGGGGACGGGCGCGGATTTTGTGAGGACAGGCGGGGTGCTCTATGACAGGATGCCGCCGCCGATGAACCGAGCCCTAGTCGTCCGATGTTTCTGCCGTTTTTTCTGCGCCTGAGAGAAGAGAAGGTTCCCGTGACCCTGCGGGAATACCTGGCCTTGCTCGAAGGCCTTGAAGCGGGTCTCGTCGATTTCGATCCGGAGGGCTTCTATTATCTCGCCCGCACCACTCTGGTGAAGGACGAGCGCTTCATCGATCGCTTCGACCGGGTGTTTTCCGAGATTTTTGGCGGCATCCTGGGCGAGGGGGCCGCTGATGGCGTCGATCGGCAGGCGATCCCCGATGACTGGTTGCGGAAGCTCGCGGAAAAGCACCTCTCGGAGGAGGACAAGGCGCTGATCGAGAGCCTTGGCGGTTTCGAGAAGTTGATGCAGACGCTCAAAGAGCGGCTGGCCGAGCAGAAGGAACGCCATCAGGGCGGCAGCAAATGGATCGGCACGGCCGGCACCTCGCCCTTCGGCGCCTATGGCTACAATCCGGAAGGCGTGCGCATCGGCCAGGAGGAAAGTCGCCATCGGCGCGCGGTCAAGGTCTGGGACAGCAGAGAGTTTCGCAATCTCGACGACCGCGTCGAGCTCGGCACCCGCAACATCAAGGTGGCGCTTCGACGGCTGCGCCGCTTTGTGCGCGAGGGAGCAACGGAGGAGCTGGATCTCTCCGGCACCATTCGCTCGACCGCAGAACACGGCTATCTCGACGTGAAAACCCAACCCGAGCGGCGCAATGCCGTGAAGCTTTTGATGTTCTTCGACATCGGCGGCTCAATGGACGATCATGTGCGCGAGGTCGAGGAGCTGTTTTCGGCAGCACGTTCGGAGTTTCGGCACATGGAGTATTTCTACTTCCACAATTGTCCCTATGAGCGCGTCTGGAAAGACAACCAGCGCCGCCACGCCGATACCATTCCGACCTCCGACGTCATCAGAACATTCGGCTCCGACTACCGGCTGATCTTCGTCGGCGATGCGGCGATGAGCCCTTACGAGGTCACCCATCCCGGCGGGTCGGTCGAGCACTGGAACACCGAAAGCGGCGCGGCATGGCTGACACGCTTGACCGACCATTTCCGGCGGCATCTCTGGATCAACCCGCTTCCGCAGGCAAACTGGGACTATACGATGTCCGTCGGCCTGATTCGCCGGCTGATCGGCGACCGGATGTATCCGCTGACGCTGGGCGGCCTGGAGGCGGCAGCCCGCGAATTGGCGCGATGACCGGCAAACAAAGACTTTGATGAATTGAGGCGAGGAAACGATAGAATGACGAAGACGATATTCGGCGTGATGCCCTCGGGCGAGGCGGTCGAGAAGGTGGTGTTACAGGGTGGGGCCTGACGGCCTCTATCATCACCTTCGGCGCGGTCCTGCAGGACCTCAGGCTAGAGGGGCATGATGCGCCGCTGGTGCTCGGATTCGAGGATCTCGCCGGCTATCTCGACCATTCTCCCTATTTCGGCGCGACGCCGGGACGCTGTGCCAACCGCATCGGTGACGGTCGTTTCACGCTGGATGGTGTCGACTACCAGCTCGAGCTGAACGAAAAGGGTGTCAGCCACCTGCATGGCGGTTCCGACGGCATGGGCCGGCAGAACTGGACGATCCTGGAGCATGGCATCGATTTCGTCGTGATGGAGGTGACCGATCCCGACGCTCGCGCCGGCTATCCGGGCACCACGCGCACCCGAGCTACATTTGCGCTGAAGCCAGGCGGCGTGTTCTCGGCGCTCTATGAAACCGTGACCGACAAGCCGACCATCGCCAATGTCTGCCACCACGCCTATTTCAACCTGGACGGTCGTGCAGACATACTCGGCCATGATCTGATGATTGCGGCCGATCACTATACGCCCGTCGACGAGCGGCTGATCCCCACGGGGGAAATCAGGCCCGTCGAGAACACTGCCTTCGACTTTCGCGAGATGCGGCCGATCCGCCTCGACGTCGACGGCGAACAACTCGGCTACGACCACAATTTCTGCTTTTCGAGCAGCCGGGTCGTCAAGCGCAGCGTGGCGCTTGCCCGCAGCGTCAACTCCGGCGTGACGATGGAAATCCTGACGACGGAGCCGGGCGTGCAGTTCTACGCCGGCGGCAAGGTTGCTCCAACCGTTCCGGGCCTTGAAGGGCGCCGCTACGGCGCCTTTGCCGGCTTCTGCATGGAAACCCAGGTCTGGCCTGACGCGATCAACCATCCGAACTTCCCGAACGCAGTGCTGCGACCGGGCGAGGTGCTGCGTCAGGAAACGGATTACGTGTTTTCGAAGGCCTGAATGAAGAAAACCGGCTGCAGGGCAACCTGCGGCCAGTGACGCATTGCGGATACCACAGCGCCAAGGCGCCAAAATTCCCACGGAAACTGTAATGTCTGGAGGAAGAATGGAGCGGGTGAAGCGATTCGAACGCTCGACCCCAACCTTGGCAAGGTTGTGCTCTACCCCTGAGCTACACCCGCTCATAACCGCGATCCTGGGGTAGTGTCTGGATCGTGGGCCGTCCGTCTTGCGGCGACGGGCGCTATATGACCCAACCGATTTTCAAATGCAACAGGGAAATGACGGATCGGCGCGAAAAAATTCTGAGATCCGACCAAGAGGCTGAGAAAGCTCAGCTTTTGCGGGGTTTTGGGCGCCAAGAAAGATTGCAGGATGTCGGTCTTGGGCCTATGCCTCGTTACAAATCCCGCTAAGTGCGGGCCAGAGCATACCGACATTCCAAGCGAGGCCATGATGACGACGCCGAAAACGCCTGAGGAACTCTTTCGCTTTCTGGACGAAATGGGCATCGCCCACAAGACGAAGACCCACCCACCGGTCTTCACGGTCGCCGAATCCGTGTCGCTGCGCGACGAGATCCCCGGCGGCCATACCAAAAACCTGTTCGTGAAGGACAAGAAGGACAATTTCTTCCTGCTGACGGTCGAAGAACATGCGTCCGTCGACCTGAAGACCGTGCACACGATCATCGGTGCGGCGAGCAAGGTGTCTTTCGGCAAGCCGGAAAAGCTGATGGAATATCTGGGCGTCGTCCCTGGCTCCGTGACGGCACTCGGCGCGATCAATGACACGGGCAAGAATGTCACCTTCGTGCTCGACAAGGATCTGATGGAGCACGAGATCATCAACTGCCATCCGCTCTCCAACGACGCGACGACCTCAATCGGCCGCGATGACCTGATCCGCTTCATGGAGGCGACGGGGCACACGCCGCTTGTCTTGAAAGTCTCAGGCTGACATACGATCTTAACGGCAAGGACGGCAGCCTCTCTGAAGGCTGCGAAACAGGCGGGAGATGCGAGAAGATGAGCGACTACGGCAACCCTTACGGCAGCTACGGCAACCAGACCATGACAGCCAAGGCGGAGTTCGGTGGCGCTTCCCCGGCCGCGCCTGCAGCCGGCGACCTGATCAAGGACACGACGACGGCAAACTTCGCCCGCGACGTCATGGACGAATCGCGCAACCAGCCGGTTCTCGTCGATTTCTGGGCGCCCTGGTGCGGCCCCTGCAAGCAGCTGACCCCGATCATCGAAAAGGCGGTCAACGAAGCCGGCGGGCGGGTCAAGCTCGTCAAAATGAACATCGATGACCATCCGTCGGTCGCAGGCCAACTCGGCATCCAGTCGATCCCGGCCGTCGTTGCCTTCGTCAACGGCCGCCCGGCCGATGGCTTCATGGGCGCGCTGCCCGAAAGCCAGGTCAAGGCCTTCATCGACAAGGTGGCGGGTCCGGCAGGTGCGGATCAGGCGGCAGAGATCGCAGCCGTGCATGAGGAAGCCGCTGGATTGCTTGCGAGCGGCGACATTGATGGGGCAGCCCAGCTGTTTGCCGCGATCCTTCAGGCGGATCCCGACAACACAAAGGCGATCGCCGGACTTGCCGACTGTATGATCGGGGCGAACCAGCACCAGCGCGCCCGCGAACTGGTCAGCCAGCTGCCCGAAGATCTGGCCAAGGCCGCCGAGATCCAAGCCGTTCTCACTCGGTTGCATCAGATCGACGAAGCACGCAAGCTCGGCGATCCCGTGGCGCTGGAACATACGCTGTCGCTGAACCCCGATGATCACGAGGCACGGCTGAAGCTCGCCAAGATCCGCAATGTCGAAGGTCGCCGCGAAGAAGCCGCAGAACATCTGCTGCTAATCATGAAGCGGGATCGCACATTCGAGGACGATGGCGCGCGCAAACAACTGCTGCAATTCTTCGAGGTCTGGGGACCCAAAGATCCGGCCACCATCATGGCGCGACGCAAGCTCTCGTCGATCCTCTTTTCGTGAGCCGCGCTCGGCCTTGAGTTTTGGCCGGCGCGACCCAGATAGAAGCAGGAACGAACGCCGGAATTTTCCGGACAGGATGTGCTTCGATGCAAGTGGGAAATGCCCGATATCTGACGGCTGGTGACCTTCCCGAGACGGTGCCGGTCTTCCCTATCTCAGGGGTGCTGTTGCTGCCCGGTGGCCAGCTGCCGCTGAACGTCTTCGAGCCGCGTTACCTCGCGATGCTGGATGCGGCGCTGTCCGGCAACCGATTGATTGGCATGATTCAGCCAGCGATGTCGGAGGTGCAGGCCAATATTTTACCCGAGCGCCCGCAACTGGCACCGGTCGGCTGCCTGGGCCGCATCACCTCCTTCACCGAAACCGGCGATGGCCGCTACATCGTGTCGCTGGCAGGGGTGTGCCGCTTCCGGCTGATGGATGAGGTGACAACCAACAAGCCCTTCCGCAGCTTCCAGATCGCACCCTTCGTCGCCGACCTGACCTCTGGAGAAGACGAGGGCCAGGTCAATCGTGCCGGCCTCCTGGCGGCCTTCAAGGCCTATCTGGAGGCAAACAAGCTTGAAGCCGATTGGGAAAGCGTGGAGCGCGCCTCGAACCTGACCCTGGTAAATTCACTGTCGATGATGTCGCCCTTCGGTCCGCCTGAAAAGCAGGCGCTTCTGGAGGCGCCCGACCTGAAGACTCGCGCCGAGACCCTGATTGCGATTACCGAAATTGTCCTCGCTCGCACCTTCGGCGACGCCGACACCATTCTCCAGTGAGCCATGGCCGATAATCCCACCAGCCTCATCGATCCGAAGATGCTCGAACTTCTGGTCTGTCCTCTGACGCAGGGCACCCTGAAATGGGATCGGGAGAAGAGCGAACTCGTCTCCGAGAAAGCGCGTCTCGCCTACCCCATCCGCGATGGGATACCGATCATGCTGGTTTCGGAAGCCCGCAAGCTGGAAATGCCCGTCTGAACAGGCGTGCCCTCTGCCGGATCCTTGAATGCGCTCTCAGATGCTCTGGCCACCCAGAAGCCGCGGCCCGGCATGCCCGGACGTGCCCGCAGCCTCGCGGATGAAGTAATTTTTCAAGCCCGGGATACGGTCAACGACGCCGAGGCCGAAATCGCGCAGCACCCTGATCGGTGTCACGTCGTTCGAGAAAAGCCGGTTCAGCACATCCGTTGTGACACCCATGCGGAACGTGTCGAAGCGCCGCCAGATCTGGTAGCGCTCGAGCACATTGACCGAGCCGATGTCGAGACCCAGGCGGTCCGCCTCGACGATCGTCTCTGCGAGGGCCGCGACGTCCTTGAAGCCGAGATTGAGGCCCTGGCCGGAAATGGGATGGATGCCGTGGGCCGCATCCCCGGCAAGCGCCAGACGCGGTGCAATGAAGGCGCGGGCAAGGGTCAGACCGAGCGGGAAGGCGCGACGGTCCGAAGTCGCACGGATGGTTCCGAGCTTGTGGCCGAAGCGGCGCTCGAGTTCGGCCTCGAACAGCAGGTCATCGGAGGCGACGAGCCGGTCGGCATCATCGGTCCGCTCCGTCCAGACCAGAGACGAACGGTTGCCCTTCAGCGGCAGGATGGCAAAAGGACCGGCCGGCAGGAAATGCTCTTCGGCGACGCCGTCATGCGGCCGCTCGTGCTCCACGGTGGTGACGATGCCGGACTGGCCATATTGCCAGGTTACGGTCTTGATGCCCGCAAGGTCGCGCAGCTTGGATCGCACGCCGTCGCAGGCAATCACGAGGCGTGACGAAACGACGCTGCCATCAGAAAGCGTCAGTTCGGCGCTCGGGCCAGTATCGCGGAAACCGGTCGCCCGCAGGCCATGCCGGATGGTGATGCCGCGTTCCTCGCAGGCCTGGCGCAACGCAGCGACCATGCTGACATTCGGAATCATGTGCGCGAAGGGTTGACCGTCTTCGACAGCACCATCGAAGGTCAGGAAGACCGGGCGCACGGGATCGGACGTTTTCGAATCGGTCACGATCATCCGGTTGATCGGCTGCGCATCCGGCTCGATCCGATCCCAGAGCCCGAAAACATCGAGCATCTTGGTCGCAGCCGCAATGATCGCCGAAGCCCTCGGGTCCTTCTTCCAAGCGTCCTCGGGCGCCGCTTCGACCACCTCGACGGCGAGATGCGGGGCCGCCTGCTTGATTGCGACCGCAGCCGAAAGTCCGACATAGCCACCGCCGACGACGAGCACATCCAGCATGGCAAATTCCTTTGTTCTTGTAGACCTGATGACACCTATATAGATCAGCCTTGAACGGGTGCCTACAAGCGGAGCAATGCATTATGTCGCAGCCATCAGGCCAGACCAAACCCATGCAAGAGCTGATCGAGCGTCTCGATCTGGAAAAGCTGGAGGAAAATCTGTTTCGCGGCAGCAGTCCGCAAAACGGCTGGCAGCGCGTCTTCGGCGGCCTGGTCATCGCGCAGGCGCTGATGGCGGCACAGCGCTGCGTCGATCCTGATCGGATCGTGCATTCCCTGCATGCCTATTTCATGCGCCCGGGCGACCCGTCGATCCCGATCGTGTATCAGGTCGAGCGCATCCGCGACGGCTCTTCCTTCACCACCCGCCGCGTCGTTGCCATCCAGCATGGCAAGGCGATCTTTTCCATGTCGGCCTCCTTCCAGGTGGAGGAACCGGGCTTTGATCATCAGGTGCAGATCCCGAACGTTGCCGCACCGGAACAGCTGATGGGCGAGGCCGAGTTTCGTGCTGCCTTCCTCGCCCAGGCGCCGGATACGGTGAAGAAATACTGGGGCCGCGAACGGCCGATCGAGATCCGGCCGACGTCCCTGACCCACTATCTGTCGCGGGAAAAACTGGAACCGGAGGCCCATATCTGGGTTCGTGCATCCGGCATCGTACCCGACGACAGGCATTATCAGGCGGCAATTCTCGCCTATCTCTCGGACATGACCCTGCTCGACACCTCGCTCTATGCGCATGGCACCTCGATATTCGACCCCGAACTGCAGGTCGCCAGTCTCGACCATGCCATGTGGTTCCATCGTCCCTGCCGGCTGGATGACTGGCTACTCTACACGCAGGACAGCCCCAGTGCGGCAGGCGCGCGTGGCATGACCCGCGGCAGCATCTTCACCCGTGACGGACGGCTCGTTGCCTCCGTGGCTCAGGAGGGGTTGATCCGCAAACGAGCAAATGACTAAATTTAATCCATACGTAAAATTCTGCACAATTTATGTGCGCCCATTGTGCATTCATTTGCCTGTTTATTGGCGGCGTTTTTTGTAATCTTTAGATTTCAATAACTTATAGGCAATTCTGAATCTGGCACGCCTTTTGAATGTCATTGTCTAGTCGCTGCGCGAATGTTGCTGCGGGCGGCAAGGAGAGTCGGCTCCGAGCCGAGGACAAGCAAAGGATGGGAAACCAGATGAAGATTGTGATGGCTATCATCAAGCCGTTCAAGCTGGACGAGGTACGCGAGGCCTTGACGGCTGTGGGGATCCAGGGCCTGACCGTGACCGAGGTCAAGGGCTATGGACGCCAGAAGGGGCACACTGAAATCTACCGCGGCACCGAATACGCCGTCAGCTTTCTGCCGAAACTGAAGATCGAGATCGCAGTCTCGTCCGAGCTTGCCGACAAGGCCGTCGAAGCCATCGCTTCGTCCGCCAAGACCGGCCAGATCGGCGACGGGAAGATCTTTGTCTACTCGATCGATCAGGCCGTGCGCATCCGCACCGGCGAAACCAATACCGAAGCGCTGTAAGAACGGCTGTAAGGGGAGTTGTTACTGATGTCATTTGCCAATCTGAATTCCAATCTCGTGCGCCTTGGCGCCGCGTCTGCAGCAGTGCTGGCGCCGGTTGTCGCCTTCGCGCAGGAAGCAGCGCCCGCTGCAGCCGAGGCAGCTGCCGCGGCTCCGGTTCCGGACAAGGGCGACACCGCCTTCATGTTCCTCTGCACCATCCTCGTCCTGTTCATGCTGATCCCGGGCCTCGCTCTCTTCTATGGCGGCCTCGTTCGCGCCAAGAACATGCTCTCGGTTCTCATGCAGTGCACCGTCATCGGCTCGTCGGTCATGCTGGCCTGGGTGATCTACGGTTACTCTTTCGCCTTTGGCGGTTCTGAAAGCGCCTATTTCGGCGGTTTCGCCAAGCTGTTCCTCTCCGGCGTCACGCCGGAAAGCACGGCAGCCACCTTCTCTGATGCCGTCATTCCGGAATACATCTTCATCATGTTCCAGATGACGTTTGCCGCCATCACGCCGGCTCTCATCGTCGGCGCCTTCGCGGAACGCATCAAGTTCTCCGCAGCTGTGCTCTTCTGCCTGCTCTGGGTCACCCTCGTCTACTTCCCGGTCGCTCACATGGTGTGGGACGCGAACGGCCTGATCTTCGGCTGGGGCGCGCTCGACTTCGCTGGCGGCACTGTCGTTCACATCAATGCCGGCGTGGCCGGTCTGATCGGTGCGATCATGCTGGGCAAGCGCACTGGCTATGGCAAGGACATGATGGCTCCGCATTCGATGACGCTGACGCTCGTCGGCGCAGCCATGCTCTGGGTCGGCTGGTTCGGCTTCAACGCAGGCTCCAACCTCGAAGCCTCTGGTGGCGCCATGCTGGCGACCGTCAACACCTTCATCGCAACCGCAGCCGCTGTCGTCTCCTGGTGCCTGGTTGAAACCTTCACCCGTGGCAAGGCTTCGATGCTCGGCGCAGCTTCCGGCATGATCTCCGGCCTCGTTGCGATCACCCCGGCAGCCGGCATCGCCGGCCCGATGGGCGCCATCGTGATGGGTCTCATGGTATCGCCGCTCTGCTACTTCTTCGTCGCCGTTGTGAAGAACAAGTTCGGCTATGACGACACCGCAGATGTGTTCGGCGTTCACGGTATCGGTGGCCTTTTCGGTGCCATCGCAACCGGCGTCTTCGCATCGGCTTCGCTGGGCGGCATCGGCTACGCTGAAGGCGTGACCATGGGCGGCCAGATCATGACCCAGATCTATGCTGTCGTCGTCACCATTCTTTGGTGCGGCATTGGCTCGATCATCCTCTACAAGCTGGTCGATCTGATCGTCGGTCTGCGTGTGCCGGTTGAAGCCGAACGCGAAGGCCTCGATCTCGCCTCGCACGGCGAAGCAGCCTACCACAGCTAAGATCCCTCGGATCCTTGCAGTTCAAATGCGGCAGCGCCCGGGTCTCATCGCCCGGGCGTTTTTTTGCTTCAGACACGACGATGCTTCGTATCCCGCATGGTTAATACAGCATTAACCCTCGATCCCGTAGTCTAAAGGGTGGCAATCTCCGTCTTGGGCGGGGATCAAAGGCATCACCGGTAACAGGACGGGCAGACACCTCATGAGCAGAAGTCAATCAGCAACGCTTCCGGAGCACTCGACGCGCTCGGCGTTGTCAGCCTTCCTGCTGCGCCAGATCATGGCTCTGACCGGATTTGGGCTGTTTCTCCTTCTGGTGCTCGCGGTCGCAGCGCTCGCCACCTGGAACGTTTCGGATCCGAGCCTCTCCTATGCGACCGACAATCCGCCGACCAATATCCTCGGACTGCCTGGAGCCGTCTTTACCGACCTGATGATGCAGTTCTTTGGGTTGGGCAGTCTTCTGGCGCTCCTGCCGGTGCTCGCCTGGTCCTTCGCCCTCATCGGCGGACGCCGCGTGACCCGCGTCCCGGCCCGCCTCGGTGCCTGGGTCGCAGGCGCTCTGGTTGCGGCTGCCGCCGTCGGCTGTTTTCCGCCGCCGCAGACCTGGCCTCTGCCGAGTGGAACAGGCGGCGTGCTCGGCGATCTCATTTTGCGCTTTCCAGCTCTCTTCATCGGCGCCTATCCGACCTCGACCTTTGCCATGATCCTGGGTGCAGTGCTCGCCCTGCCGGCGACGTGGCTGATGCTCTTCGCTGCAGGCATCGTCGGCAAGACTGTCGAGCCAGCGGATGACGAGGAACCTGTCGCACCGCTCGTTCGTGCCAAACCGAAGACACCCGTCTTCGAAGACGATGAGGAAGACGACGAACGCGAAGGTCCGGTCGCCCTGTTCATGGGTGCGGTAACTCACAACTGGTACACCACGCGCGCCCGCGTCCGCCGTCTGTTCGGCCTGACGTCCAATGATCGGCGCGAGCGCGATTTCGAACAGCCCTATGATTTCAACGATGATGAGTTCGGCACGCTGAACGAGCCTGTGCGCCCCAAGGCACCCCCGCTCAATGCCCGCGTCGAGCCCTCCCTCGATGGTGCACCTCTGCGTCCGACCGGCCGCTCGATCGTCTCCCCGCCACCGATGTCGGCTGGTGACTTCGATGACGATGAGGACGATTTCGGCCTCGACGATATTCCAAGGCCAGCGGGCATCCTCTCCGATGATGGCGTGCGATCCGCGCCGGCCAAGACGGCTGGCGGCTCTCCGCGCGTTTCGGCACCTGCTGCACGCCCCAAGCCGGGCGCCCGGATGGAACGGGACGCGCAGGGGTCCTTGCTGCGTCCCGAAGGCTTCCAGCTGCCGTCCGTGCATCTTCTCGCCGAGCCACGCGCTGTCACCCGCGACGCGACGCTGTCAGCTGAGGCACTGGAACACAATGCCCGCCTGCTTGAAGGCGTTCTCGACGACTTCGGCGTCAAGGGCGAGATCATCCATGTCCGACCCGGCCCGGTCGTCACGCTCTACGAGCTTGAGCCGGCACCGGGCATCAAGTCGTCGCGCGTCATCGGCCTTGCCGACGACATTGCGCGCTCGATGAGCGCAATTGCCGCCCGTGTCGCCGTGGTTCCCGGTCGCAACGCGATCGGCATCGAACTGCCCAACCAGACGCGCGAGACCGTCTACCTGCGTGAACTGATCGGCAGCCGCGACTTCGACGGCAACAAAGCGAAGCTCGCCATGGCGCTCGGAAAGACGATCGGCGGTGAACCCGTCATCGCCGACCTCGCCAAGATGCCGCATCTGCTCGTCGCCGGCACCACCGGTTCGGGTAAGTCGGTCGCCATCAACACGATGATCCTGTCGCTGCTTTACAAGATGACACCGGAGCAGTGCCGCCTGATCATGATCGATCCGAAGATGCTGGAACTCTCCGTCTATGACGGCATCCCGCATCTTCTCTCGCCTGTCGTCACGGATCCGAAGAAAGCCGTGGTTGCGCTCAAATGGACCGTCCGCGAGATGGAAGAGCGCTACAAGAAGATGTCGAAGATCGGTGTGCGCAACATCGACGGCTTCAACGCCCGTGTTGCCCAGGCACTCGAAAAGGGCGAGGTCCTGACCCGCACCGTGCAGACCGGCTTCGACCGCCAGACGGGCGAAGCGATCTACGAAACGGAAGAATTCGACCTGCAGCCGCTGCCCTATATCGTCGTCATCATCGACGAAATGGCTGACTTGATGATGGTGGCTGGCAAGGATATCGAAGGCGCGGTCCAGCGGCTGGCCCAGATGGCCCGAGCCGCCGGCATCCACGTGATCATGGCAACCCAGCGCCCGTCCGTCGACGTCATCACCGGTACGATCAAGGCGAACTTCCCGACGCGTATTTCCTTCCAGGTGACGTCGAAGATCGACAGCCGCACCATTCTCGGCGAACAGGGGGCAGAACAGCTGCTCGGCATGGGCGACATGCTCTATATGGCCGGCGGCGGGCGCATCCAGCGTGTCCACGGTCCCTTTGTCTCCGACCATGAGGTCGAAGAGATCGTCGCTTACCTCAAGACCCAGGGCTCGCCGCAATATCTGGAAGCGATCACCGTCGACGATGACGAGGATGGCGAAGATGGCGGCGGTCCGCTTGGAACCGGAAACCTCGGTGAGTCAGACGACCCCTATGATCAGGCGGTCGCGATCGTCCTACGTGACGGCAAGGCGTCCACGTCATACGTCCAGCGCCGTCTTGGCATCGGCTACAACCGCGCCGCCTCCCTGATCGAACGCATGGAGAAGGAAGGCATCATCGGTCCCGCCAACCATGCCGGGAAACGCGAAATTCTGGTGCCAACCGAAGAGTAGGCATCAATCGTTTCCGGAATGGAACAAGCGGGTGGCTGGACGAGTTGCCGCAGCGGCTAAGGCGATGACGGTCATGAAGCCGCCGCCTTTTTCGGCGAGACCGAGAGCATATGAAGGAGTATCGCATGAAAGAAATCAAGGAACGCGGCGCCCGCCTCCCGACGATGGCCAGCCGTCGCCAGTTCGTGCTGGGTACGGCCGCGATGATGGCTTGCGCAGCTCTGCCGTTCCCCGCCTTTGCACAGGCGGGTGCGGCCCAGCAGATCGCCGACCATTTCTCGAGCGTGAGCACAATGATGGGCGAATTCGTCCAGTTCGGTCCGCGTGGCGAGCAGACAGGCGGCAAGTTCTTCATCGAACGTCCCGGCAAGCTGCGCTTCAACTATGAACGCCCGTCGCCAATGCGCGTGATTTCCGATGGCAAGAATGTCGTCATCGGCAATACCAAGCTGAAGACCTGGGACCTCTACCCGCTCAACAAGACGCCGCTCAGCCTGCTTCTTGCCAACCGCATCGATCTCGGCAACCAGATGGTCCGCGACGTCAAGCAGGAAGCGGACCTGACGACGATCGTGCTCGGTGACCGGACGATCTTCGGCGATTCGACGATCACCCTGATGTTCGATCCGAAGTCCTACGAACTGCGCCAGTGGACGATCACCGACATGCAGAAGAAGGATACGTCGGTGATGATCTTTAATGTGCAGAACGGTGTGCAGTTCGACCCCAGCGTCTTCGAAATTCCCTACGCCGAAGTGCATGGTCAGAAGCGCGGCGGCTGAGGCAATCTGTTTCGACTTGTGGAGAAGGCGGCTGATCGCAAGCGACCGGCCGCCTTTTCCTGTTCATGGGCAGCTGAATCTCCTAAACAGCCAAAGGAACATTCAAGGCGGCCACGATGACACTCGCAATCACGACCTGGAACATCAACTCGGTGCGTCTGCGCCTGCCGATCGTCCAGGACTTCCTCAAGCGTGAAAATCCAGACATCCTGTGCCTGCAGGAAATCAAGTGCCAGAACGACCAGTTCCCGGCAGCAGAGATCGCCGAGCTCGGCTATTCCAACATCGTGATCCATGGCCAGAAGGGCTATCACGGGGTGGCGATCTGCTCGAAACTGCCATTGGCAGAAGACCACCGACAGGACTATTGCGGCGTCGGCGACAGCCGGCACATTTCGGCAATCTTCGAATGGGCTGGGCGGCGGATCCGGCTGCATAATTTCTATGTGCCGGCCGGCGGCGACGAGCCGAACCGCGAGATCAACCCCAAATTCGGACACAAGCTCGACTTCATCGAGGAGATGAAGGCCCTGTCCGCCGAGGCAGAACCGAACACGGGCTCCATTCTGGTCGGCGACCTCAACATCGCGCCGCTCGAGCACGATGTCTGGTCCCACAAGCAGATGCTCAAGATCGTCAGCCACACGCCGGTCGAAACCGACGGGCTGCTCGACATCATGCGTGAGGGCAAATGGGTCGACCTGATGCGCCAGCACGTCCCGGCGTCGGAGAAGCTTTACACCTGGTGGAGCTACCGGGCGAAGGATTGGGCCGCAGCGGACAGAGGCCGCCGTCTCGATCACATCTGGTCGTCTTCCGATCTCGCACCACTTTTGTCGCGAGTCGATATCCTCAAGGAAGCGCGAGGCTGGAACCAACCTTCGGACCATGTTCCGGTGACGGCCCGCTTTGACAATCCATAGCAAGCGATGTAACGCCGGCTATCTAGGAGAATTTCGGCGCAAGCGCTTCCGCCCCGTCGATCAGGGCCGCAAGCGACTGCTTGATCCGTCCCTCGACCTGCCGGGCCATCTGCGGATATTCCTCGAGCAGTCGGTGGAAGAGCGCGCGGGTGATCCTGATGACGTCGACATCCTCGACCGCAACCGCGGTATACTTGCGCTCCACCATGGTGATCAGGGCGAGTTCGGACAGCATGATTCCGGAACCGACCCGAGCTTCCAGATGCGGCTTTCCATCCCGGCCGATCACATAGAGTTCGATCTCTCCGTGAACGACGACATAGGCGCATTCCGCCGGCGCCTTCTCCCGGAAGAGCGCCTGCCCCGCCGCGACCTGCCGATGCTCGGCACCGAAGGCGATCAGCCGCAGCTGATCTTTGTCCAGACCGGAGAAGAGAGGCAGAGCCGACAGAAGCTCGATATCGTCGCTGAGTGACATGACGTTTCCTGGTCCGATCGGGCATGCTCGATACGCCCGCAGTCAGTCCATAACGCAAAACGGGGATGAAAACGACACTGAGGTCGCCTTCATCCCCGCCGCATTCGGTTAAGTCACTCAGGGAACGATCTTGTAGCCGCCGTTTTCGGTGACCAGGATCTCAGCATTCGAGGGATCGCGCTCGATCTTCTGGCGAAGTCGGTAGACATGGGTTTCCAGCGTATGGGTCGTCACGCCGGAATTGTAACCCCAGACCTCTTCGAGCAGAACATCGCGCGTCACCACTTTCTGGCCGGCACGATAGAGGTAGCGGATGATTGCCGATTCCTTTTCCGTCAGGCGGATCTTCTTGCCGTCTTCGGTCGTCAGCAGTTTCTGGCTCGGCTTGAAGAGATAGGGACCGACCCCGAACGTCGCGTCCTCGCTCTGCTCGAACTGGCGCAATTGCGCGCGGATGCGGGCGAGCAGAACGGCGAAGCGGAAGGGCTTGGTGACGTAGTCGTTGGCGCCCGCTTCGAGGCCGAGGATCGTATCGGAATCCGTGTCGTGGCCTGTCAGCATGATCACCGGCGATTTGAAGCCGCCCTTGCGCAGGAGCTTGACCGCTTCGCGGCCATCCATGTCCGGCAGCCCGACATCCATGATCATCAGATCGATCTGCGCGGCTTTTGCCGTCTGCATGGCGCGGGTCGCATTGCTTTCCTGCATGAGCGAAAACTCCTCATAGAGCGAGAGCTGCTCAACCAGGATCTGCCTCAGATCGTCGTCATCATCTACAAGCAGAATGGTCCGCGTCGTCATCCGTTATCCTTCCAGATTGGTCCCGTGCTCGGGTCTTGCTGCCCAAGTACACTGGATGTAAGCCTTACTCGCAGCCGTTTAAGGGCTATGAATACAACAATATTCACGGACAAGGCAAAAAGTCGTGACCAAGAGGCGGAAGGCAGCGAAAATCCGCGGCTCGTCAGTTAAAAGACTGTTGGTCCGCGCTGCTCCTGGCAATCAAAGGCAGGCTATTCTTCAGGCGGGATCGCTGACCTTCCGAGCGGCCCTCGGACGCGGTGGACGAACCAGTCGCAAACGTGAGGGCGATGGTGCGACACCGATTGCGGTCATGCCTCTGCTCTTTGCCTATCGCCGGGGTGATCGTGGACCCTGGCCTTCTACCCTCTTGAGCATGCGGAGATCATCATCCGACATGCTCTGGTGCGACGCAGTCGGCGACCCGAACTACAATCGCCCCGTCCGCGCGCCCTTCAAACCCAGTCATGAAACACTGCAGCGGAACGACGAGTTGTATGATGTCTGCATCGTCCTCGACTGGAATGTCAGAAGCCGCAAACGCCGATGTGGCTCGGCGATCTTCTTTCACATTGCAAGACCCGGCTACACACCGACGGAAGGCTGCGTCGCCATCAGCCCTCGGGATATGCGGCGCCTGCTCCCGCATCTCGGCCCCCGCACTACGCTTCAGGTTCTTTGAACCGAGATTAAGGGCTTTTGGGCGGTTCGGCCCTTTCACCGATGACGGAGCATCCTAGATACAAAAGAGGCGGACGGCGCTTTTTTGCGCCTCTTCGTGACCGCCAACGATTTCGCGCCAAGCGCAACCAATGACACATCTGGAGATATTGATGACAGACCAGACGCATATTGCCCTGAACGACGGCGCCCGCATTCCCCAGGTGGGCCTGGGCGTCTGGCAGACCCCGAACGACGAAGCAGCCCCCGCCGTCAAGGCCGCGCTGTCGGCCGGCTATCGCCATGTCGACACGGCCGCCGTCTATGAGAATGAAGAGGGCGTCGGCGAAGGCATCCGCCAGTCCGGAATCGACCGGTCGGAAATCTATCTCACGACCAAGCTCTGGAACACCGAACAAGGCTACGAGCAGACGCTGAAAGCCTTCGATGCCAGCCTGAAACGGCTGGGAACCGATTATGTCGACCTCTATCTCATCCATTGGCCTTCTGCTCATCGGGGCCTCTTCGTCGACACCTGGAAGGCATTCGTGAAGCTGAAGGAAGAAGGACGCGCGAAGTCTATCGGCGTGTCCAACTTCTATCCGGAGCACATTGAGAAGATCATCGCCGAGACTGGCGTAACCCCGGTCATCAACCAGATCGAACTTCATCCGGACTTCCAGCAACGCAAGGCCCGCGCCTTCCACGAGAAGCATGGCATCGCCACGCAGTCCTGGAGCCCGCTGGGCCAAGGCAAGCTGCTCGGTCATCCTGCAATTGCTGATATTGCCGCCAAGCTCGGTCGCACGCCGGCTCAGGTCATCATCCGCTGGCACATCGACAACGGCCTTGTGGTCATTCCGAAATCGGTCACCCCGTCGCGGATCAGCGAAAACTTCAAGGTCTTCGACTTCAAATTGTCAGCGGAAGACCTGGATACGCTGAACGGTCTCGACGATGCGGGCGCCCGTATCGGGCCGGATCCGAAGACGGCAACCTTCTGATTCACGTGGGACACTGCGGATCGACGTGAGACGGGCCGCCTCCCGAACAGGAGGCGGCCCGTTTTGCCGTTCCCGATTTGAGGGCCCAATCCCAGGGCTCGTCGGCCCTGCCGTCGATGATCCGCCAGGTGTCATACAAAGTGGAAGCATAGGCCATGTACGGATCCGTGGGATCCTTCTCATCGCGGACGATGCCTGCGGTCACCAGATCCCAGAACCGGCACGACGTCTGCTCCACAAGAACAAGCAACTGGAGATGCTTTGGGACATGGGCGCTTCTTGCCATCCCTGAACAAGATGTGACACTGTGCGCTGCCACAATTCGGGAGATTTCCATGCTGTTTCGCCGCGCTGTCCTTGCCGGTCTCTCCGCTCTTGCCCTGCTGCCGCTTTCGGCCCACGCAACTGACCTGCCGGATCTCGGCGGCAAGACGGTCGTCGTTGTGACGGAAAATGCCTATCCGCCGCTGCAGTTCGTCGACCCGAAGTCCGGCCAGCAGATCGGCTGGGAATATGATGCGATGAACGAGATCGCCAAGCGGCTCAATTTCACGGTCGAGTACCAGAACACCTCCTGGGATGCGATGATCCAGGCCGTGTCGGACAACCAGTTTCAGATCGGGATGACCGGCATCACCATCAAGGAAGACCGCAAGGAAAAGGTGGATTTCTCCGAGCCCTATATGCGCTCCGAGCAGTTCATGCTGGTTCGCGGCGACGAAAGCCGCTTTACCGACGGCAAGAGCTTCGCCGCCTTCGAAGAGGGCCTGGTCGGCGCACAGCCCGGCACGACCCCCTTCTACACGGCCGTTTATGAGATTCTCGACGGCAACGAGCAGAACCCGCGTATCAAGCTGTTCGAGACCTTCGGCGCGACCGTCCAGGCCCTGAAGACCGGCGACGTCGATGTCGTGCTGACGGACGGCACGGCGGGCAAAGGCTATGTCGACGCCGCGAATGGCGGGCTGAAGCTCGTCGGCGGCCCGCTCGGTTCTGAAGATTTCGGCTTCATCTTTCCGAAGGGCTCGGAACTCGTCGCGCCCGTCAATGCCGCGATCGCCGCGATGAAGGCCGACGGCACCATCGAGACGCTGAACAAGAAGTGGTTCCTAGACTACAAGATGGGCGAATGAACCGCGCCCGACCCTGCGACCTGAAAGCGGGTGACTGATGGCATTTCAGACCCTTCCGCAGGGTGATCAAAAAGGCGATCGGCCCTGGTGGCTGATCGCCTTCCTTGTGCTGGCGACAGCCCTTGCCGTTGTGATCTTCATCAGCGACCTCTATGCTCAGGTCTTCAACACGGTTGCCAAGGGTCTCTGGGTGACGATCTTCGTCACGCTGATCGGCTTTGCCCTGGCGACGGCGCTTGGCCTGCTGATTGCACTTATGGGAATGTCGGGCAGTCTTGTCCTGCGCCAGATTGCCCGTTTCTACGTGGAAGTGGTGCGCGGCATTCCGATCATCGTCTTGCTCTTTTACATCGCCTTTGTCGGCGCGCCCGGCCTCGTCGCGCTCTATAATCTCATCGCCTCTCCACTCGTATCGGCAGGCCTCGCGGAGCCTATGGTGGTGCGTGACATCTCCCTGATGTGGCGTGCGATCATTGCGCTGATGATCGGCTATTCGGCCTTCATCGCCGAAATCTTTCGCGCCGGGATCCAGTCGATCGACAAGGGGCAGATCGAGGCGGCCAAGGCGCTGGGCTTGAGCCGCGGCCAGCGTTTTCGTCTGGTGGTCTTCCCCCAGGCGATCCGCGTCATCTTTCCCCCTCTATCGAACGATTTCGTGGCCATGGTGAAGGACTCATCCCTCGTCTCGGTCCTCGGGGTGGCCGACATTACCCAGATGGGCAAGGTCTATGCCTCCGGTTCGTTCCGCTTCTTCGAGACCTATTCGATCGTGGCCTATGTCTATCTTGTCCTGACGATCGGCCTTTCGATCCTGCTGCGGGGCTTTGAGAAGCGAATGCGGGAGCGTCGCGGATGAGGCTGCCTGCACTCGATCAAACGGTAAAAACCATCAATCGTGTGCGTTACTATGCAGCCGGCATCTCCCGACATGCCGTTCCGCGCGAATGGTATTTGCAGCGCTGCAAACATGTCCTGAACGAACTCGAGCTCATCTCCCGAGCTCGAAGAACTGATGCGAAGGGCCAACTACTACAACAGATTGCCCCCATGCTCCGTCGAGCCCAACACGAGATTGAACGCGGTTGAACGGGCCCAGAGCCGCTATTACTTCGATCTGGACGAGTATCTGCGCTATTTTCCCTGCCGGTTGAAGGTCAACTATCTCTTCGGTGACGTCACCTGGGTTCCGAACGCGCCAAGCCTTGTCAAGAGCCGCCCGACCGGAGAGGGCAACGGAAACTCAGTGCTGTTGAATCTGGACAAGCTGAGACATTTCCGGCTGTGCGCCGACGACACACCTTGGGAGAAGAAGAAGCCGATGGCCGTGTGGCGCGGAGCACTCAACAATCCGCTCCGCACTGAACTGCTGCGCCGGCATCATGAGAGCGCGTTTGCCGATGTCGGCCATGTCGGGGAGGTCAAGGATGGCATCATGGCTAAGGGATTTCTGAGCCCGCAGCAGCAGATGGGGTATCGCTACATCCTGTCCATCGAGGGTTTCGATGTGGCCACCAACTTGAAATGGATCATGGCCTCCCGCAGCGTCTGCGTGATGCCGAAGGGGCGCTACGAGACATGGTTCATGGAAGGCGGCCTGATCCCCGACCGCCACTTCGTCGAGGTGCGTCCCGATTTCAGCGACCTTGAAAACAAGATTGCCGCGCTGGAACGGGATCCGCTTTGGGCCCAGGACATCGTGGCAAACGCCAATGCCTATGTTGCTTCGTTCTGCGACCGAAAGACCGAGCGCAAGATCTCCCTGCTGGTGTTGCAGAAGTATTTCGAAGCGACGGGGCAACTGCCCCCGTCAGCCTTCAGCCAACTGTTCTTTCAGCAGCCGTGCGAATTTCAACCTGCATGAGCCGTCAGTAGATTTCAGGCACATACATGTCCGCCGGCACGGGATGGCGGATATAGTCCTCATTGCGCACCCGGGCGGGAAGCTCGATCGTTTCCTTCGGCACATGCTCGTAAGGCACCTGCTTCAGCAGATGCGCGATCATGTTGAGACGCGCCTTCTTCTTGTCGACGGCCTGAACCACCCACCAGGGCGCCTCCGGGATATGCGTGCGCTCCAGCATCTCTTCCTTGGCGCGTGTATAGCTTTCCCAGTGTATCCGGCTTTCGAGATCCATCGGCGAGAGCTTCCACTGCTTCAGGGGATCGTTGATCCGCATCCGGAAGCGAAATTCCTGCTCCTCGTCCGTAATCGAGAACCAATATTTGACGAGGATGATGCCGGAGCGCACCAGCATGCGTTCAAACTCCGGGACGGAGCGGAAGAACTCCTCCAGTTCGTCCGGTGTGCAGAAACCCATGACCCGCTCGACACCGGCGCGATTGTACCACGAGCGATCGAACAGAACCATTTCGCCGGCCGTTGGCAGATGCTGCACGTAGCGCTGGAAATACCACTGGCTGCGCTCGCGCTCGGTCGGCGCCGGCAGGGCCACGACCCGGCAGACGCGCGGGTTGAGCCGCTGGGTCACGCGCTTGATGGCGCCGCCTTTGCCAGCCGAATCACGACCCTCGAACAGCACGACCATTTTCAGCTTCTTGTACTGCACCCAGTCCTGCAGGCGGACCAGCTCATGCTGGAGGCGAAAGAGTTCGCGAAAGTAGATCTTCCGGTCGATCATGGGCTCGGACATGCCGTCGGCGACGAGCTGGTCAAGCCGATCCTCCTCCAGTTGCTGCTCCAGCTCCTCGTCGAAGCTGTCGAGGAGTTCGGTCTTGATGCGGTGGATCTCTTCGTTCATGGCGACGGTTCCGGGAGGGGTTCGATACTGACGAAGATCAATCACGCTTGCGCGAAAGCTTCATGACAGTCGCATGTCATGGGGCACTCGAAGCAATTGCCGACAAATGCGAAAACTGGTATGACGCCGGTCATGGGATCGAAATTCGGATGCCTCGCGAACCAGTTCATCGTGCTGCAGGACCACAAGCGTCTGCCGGCACGCTTCTTCGCGCGCGTTCAAGGGGCCCTTGCGAGCCTTCGCGGCTGAGCTCCTGCGACCGGAAAATCGGCGCGATAAGACCTCACACTTCAAGAAATCCCTTATACTCAGTCTGGATGGAACTCACCCATGAGCGCACCTCGCACCCTTTACGACAAGATCTGGGACGACCACGTCGTCGATCGTCAGGACGACGGCACCTGTCTTCTCTACATCGACCGTCACCTCGTGCATGAAGTGACGAGCCCGCAGGCCTTCGAAGGTCTGCGCATGGCCGGCCGCAAGGTCCGCGCGCCGCAGAAGACGCTGGCCGTTGTCGACCACAACGTGCCGACCTCGCCGGATCGCCACCTCGGCATCAAGAACGAGGAAAGCCGCATCCAGGTCGAGGCGCTTGCCAACAACGCGGCCGAATTCGGCGTGGAATACTACTCCGCCTCCGACAAGCGCCAGGGCATCGTGCACATCGTCGGTCCGGAACAGGGCTTCACCCTGCCGGGTATGACCATCGTCTGTGGTGACAGCCACACCTCGACGCATGGCGCCTTCGGTGCGCTTGCCCATGGCATCGGCACGTCCGAGGTCGAGCACGTGCTCGCGACCCAGACGCTGATCCAGAAGAAGGCGAAGAACATGCTGGTGCGCGTCGACGGGAAACTCCCGGAAGGCGTGACGGCAAAGGACATCATCCTCGCCATCATCGGCGAGATCGGCACGGCCGGCGGCACCGGCCACGTCATCGAATTCGCCGGCGAAGCCATCGAGGCGCTCTCGATGGAAGGCCGCATGACCGTCTGCAACATGACGATCGAAGGCGGCGCCCGCGCCGGTCTGATCGCACCCGACGAAAAGACCTTCGAATACATCAAGGACAAGCCGCGCGCGCCGAAGGGTGAGGCGCTGGAGCAGGCAATCTCCTACTGGAAGACGCTGAAGTCCGACGAAGGTGCGCATTTCGATCGCGTCGTCGTTCTCGACGCTGCCAACCTGCCGCCGATCGTCTCTTGGGGCTCGTCGCCGGAAGACGTCGTCTCGGTCCAGGGCATCGTGCCCAATCCCGACGACATCCAGGATGAGACGAAGCGCGCTTCGAAGTGGCGCGCGCTCGACTATATGGGCCTGAAGCCGGGAACGAAGATCACCGATATCGCGATCGACCGCGTCTTCATCGGCTCCTGCACCAATGGCCGTATCGAAGATCTGCGCGAAGTCGCAAAGGTGGTCGAAGGTAAGACGGTAGCCTCTACCGTGTCTGCCATGATCGTTCCAGGTTCCGGTCTCGTGAAAGAGCAGGCGGAAGCCGAAGGACTCGATAAGATCTTCAAGGCAGCCGGTTTCGACTGGCGCGAGCCGGGCTGCTCGATGTGCCTCGCCATGAACGACGATCGCCTGAAGCCGGGCGAGCGTTGCGCATCGACATCGAACCGCAATTTCGAAGGTCGCCAGGGCTTCAAGGGTCGCACGCACCTTGTCTCGCCCGCCATGGCAGCGGCAGCCGCCATTGCCGGCCACTTCGTCGATATCCGCAGCTTCAAGTAAGCCTTGTCGACCTGACGTCCTAGACTCCACCGCCCGCTACAAAGCGGGCGGTTTCTTTTTGGTGGCCCGTTGCAAAGGCACGTGAAGCAGCTATCGTCCCGACGTCATAAACTGTCACATATTGCCTGCGGGTTTCCCATGAACATCACCGAATCCAGAGTATTCGTCCGCAGGCTGCGGTCGTGAGCACTGTTGCCGTCGGCCTGGCACTTGTGGCCGCCATCCTCCACGCCAGCTGGAATGCGTTCCTGAGGACCGGAGCCGATCGGCTCTGGTCGATCACCGTCATGAGCCTGGCAGGCAGCATCATAACCCTGCCCTTGCTGTTCATGGTCCCCGTCCCGGGACCCGCTGCTTGGCCCTATATCCTGCTCTCCGCTAGCCTGCAGGTCGGTTATAGCCTGTTTCTGGTCGCCGCCTACAGGCATGGTGAACTCGGCCAGGTCTATCCGATCGTTCGCGGCACCGTGCCTCTGCTTGTAACGCTGGGTGGCCTCGTCTTCTTTGGAGAGGTGCTGGGCCTCTGGCAGACACTGGGCGTAGTCCTGATCGCGACCGGCATCATGAGCCTGTCGCTGGGCAAAACCCGGGCTGCGACCTCATCGATCCTCTTCGCGCTGACGACAGGCCTGATCATCGCCTGCTATTCGACAGTGGACTCACGGGGCGTGAAGCTCGTGGAGCTACCAATCGCCTACGCGTTGTGGGTGCTGTTCCTGTTCGGAATTATGATCACCATCGCCTTTGCCGTGACACGAAGGGGTCTGGTGATAGACATCCGCTCGCCGCTGACCTGGAAGGCGGCCGCTGGAGGTGTTGTCGCCATGCTGGCCTATGGCCTAGTCGTAGTGGCCTATGCCTACGCACCGGCAGGGCTCGTGACGGCAGTCAGGGAAACAAGTGTCGTCTTCGCCGTCTTGATCGGCGCCCTTGTGCTGGGCGAGCCTCTCACTGCCCGCCGGCTCCTCGCCTGCCTGATCGTTGCCGGCGGCGCAATCAGCGTTAGCATTTGACGGAAAGCCTGAAAGAAAAAAGGCTCCGGAAACCGGAGCCTTTCGTCATGCGATATGCTGGCAGCTGCTTATTCGGCAGAAGCTTCGGCAGCGGCTGCAGCTTCAGCGGCAGCGGCCTTTTCAGCGGCTTCGGCTGCTGCCTTTTCGGCGGCCAGTGCCTGTGCTGCTGCAACCTTCTCGGCTTCCAGACGTGCCTTTTCCTCGGCAACGGCGGCGCGCTCGGCGTCGTTCAGCTTGCGGGCGCGGGTACCGGTGTTCTCGACGATACGAGCCGACTTGCCGCGACGATCGCGCAGGTAGTAAAGCTTGGCGCGACGGACCTTACCACGGCGAACGATTTCGACGCTTTCGACGAGCGGCGAGTAGACCGGGAATACGCGCTCGACGCCTTCGCCGTAGGAGATCTTGCGAACCGTGAAGCTCTCGTTGATGCCGCCGCCCGAACGCGCGATGCAAACGCCTTCATAGGCCTGTACGCGGGTACGGTTGCCTTCCTTGACGGTCACGTTGACGCGGACCGTATCGCCCGGGGAGAATTCCGGAAGCTTGCGCTTGGCTTCGATCTTGGCGGCCTGTTCGGCTTCCAGCTGCTGAATGATGTTCATGTCTAACCTCGGTTTCTTCTGAAACAGCCAGAGCGCTCGACAATGATCCCTTGGAACGATGCCTGAGGATATTGACCCTGACGGGCCGGAGCGGATACGCGGTTCTTTGTTTTGGCAGACGGGCAAATCGCCCATTTCCGAGGCGGCCAATACACCAAGACGCTCCGCTTGTCACCCCTAACGCTGCGAATTTTTGCATGTGCGATGCGGCGCGAAGCCTTGCGGCGCAGGAACTCTCCTCCTATCACGTCCTCCTCATCACGGAGGAGATGGTACGCATGTCGATAGCTCTGATCGCGCTGCTCTTTGCGGCGGGCTTCCTGTCTGGCGCAGTCAATGCGATCGCCGGCGGCGGGACCTTTCTCACTTTCGGCGCACTGACACTTGTCGGCCTTCCGCCGATCAGCGCCAACGCCACCTCCTCGGTCACTCAGATCCCCGGTTACATCACATCGACGCTCGCCTATGGCAAGGAATTGCGGGCCATGGGACGCGGGGTCTGGGTCCTCGCCGCCGTCTCGGCCGTCGGGGCTCTCGGAGGCGCGCTGTTCCTGATTTCGCTCTCCAATCCCGCCTTCCGAACCATGGTACCCTGGCTGCTGCTCGTCGCGACCGTGATCTTCGCGGCCGGTCCGAAGTTGAGGCCGAAGACACAAGGCGAGAGCCATCCGGCCAGCCCGCTCGGGCTTGCGCTGCAGGGCGTGACGTCCTTCTACGGCGGCTTCTTCGGCGCTGGCATGGGCATCATGATGCTGGCATCACTGGGCCTGGCAAGCGGCGGCGACTATCACCGCCTCAACGCGTTGAAAAACTTCCTGTCCATTGTCATCGCAGCCGTCGCGATCGTCGTCTTTGTCGGCGCGGGCGCACTTTCCTGGCTTCATGCCCTGATCATGATCCCGGCCGTGGCCGCCGGCGGCTATGCAGGCGTGGCGATGGCCAGAAAGGTCCCGCAGGCCGTCTTGCGCTGGATCGTGGTCGCCGCAGGTCTGGCGCTTGCCGCGTACTACTTCTTGACCGGCTGATCGGGCAAGAGGTCTGGACGCCGTTCGCGGGTAAGCGTCACCGCCTGCTCATGGCGCCATTTTTCAATGGCTGCGTGATTTCCCGACGTCAGCACTTCGGGAATTTCCCGCCCCTCGAAGACCTGAGGGCGCGTGTATTGCGGATGTTCAAGCAAACCGCCCTCGAAACTTTCATGCACGCCGGACAACTGGTTGCCCATGACGCCGGGGAGGATGCGCACGACCGCATCAAGCAGCGTCAGCGCCGCAGGCTCGCCGCCGGAAAGAATGTAATCACCGATCGAGACTTCTTCGAGCTGGCGCGCATCGATCACCCGCTGGTCGACGCCTTCGAAACGGCCGCAGACGATGACCACGCCCTCGCCGTCCGCGAGCTCCCGGACGCGCTCCTGGGTGAGCGGCCGACCACGCGGACTCATCAACAGGCGAGGCCGTCCATCGTCGGCTATGGAATCGATAGCCCGCGCCAGCACATCGGGACGCAACACCATACCGGCGCCGCCGCCAGACGGCGTATCGTCGACGCTGCGATGCTTGTCCTCGGCGAAATCGCGGATCTGCACTGCTTCGAGCGACCAGTCGCCGCGCTCCAGCGAGCGTCCGGCGAGCGCCAGGCCGAGATGCCCAGGAAACATGTCCGGATAGAGCGTCAGGATGGAGGCCTTGAAAGGCATGGGACGCTCAGCGGCCATTGTTAGGCCGCGGCTTGCCGCCGGCATTGCCGTAAGGCTTTTCCTCACCATCGTCCTTCAGGCCGGCGGCGACGGGATCAACGAGAATGCGCCCGCCTTCGAGATCGATCTCCAGCACGGCCGCTTCGGAAAAGGGAATGAGTACGGGCCGCTTGCCGGGGCCCTTCAACTCAAGCAAGTCGCCAGCGCCGAAATCATAGACAGCGGTCACTGCACCATAGTGATTGTTCTCGGCATCATAGACCTCGAGACCTTCGAGATCGGCGTAGTAGAATTCGTCCTCGTCGAGATCATCATCCGGCAGCGCGTCACGATCGACGAAGAGCTCAGTGCCGTTGAGTGCTTCGGCGGCATTGCGATCATTGATCCCGCGGAAACGCACGACGGCAACCGTCTTGCCGTCACGAATTTCGAGGATCTCGAACTTTCGCCCGTCGGCTGCATACAAGAACCCGTAGTCGCCGAGACCGAGCGGATCCTCTGTAAAGGTCTTGACCCGCACCTCGCCTCGGAGCCCCTGGGCGGCACCGATCACGGCCATCAGTATCGGATTTTCAAGCTTGCTCATGAGTGGGAACGGTCCTGCACACGTCTCGGTTCGACATTCCTTTTAGGCGGAAGTGACCGGAAAGAAAACGCAAAAACGGGCGGTGGGGTGACCCACCGCCCGCTGGAAACGGCTTTTTGCCGATTATTCTGCAGCGGCTTCCGAAGCGGCAGCAGCAGCGTCAGCAGCCTTCTGTGCACGCTCGGCAGCGCGCTCCTGGGCCTTCTTGCCCGGCTTTGCCTTGTCCGGGTTGCTGCGAGCAGCGCGCTCTGCGATGCCGGCTTCTGCCATGAAGCGCAGAACGCGGTCGGTCGGCTGTGCGCCCTTGGCAACCCAGGCCTTGATGGCGTCTACGTCAAGCTCGACGCGCTTTTCGTTGTCCTTGCCGAGCATCGGGTTCCAGGAACCGACCTTGTCGAGGAAGCGGCCATCGCGCGGCGAACGGGCATCGGCAACGACGATCTGGTAGTACGGGCGCTTCTTGGAACCACCGCGGGCGAGACAAATCTTGAGGGACATGTGAATACTCCTTGAGGTTTAGTTGAGGCTCGCCGGAGCGAACCCTGTTCTTGTTGAGGCCGCCGTCAGGCGGTCTTTTCGGTGACACCGCCATGTTCGGCGGCAATGGCTTCATGATGCCGGATGACTTCCTTGATGATGAAGTTCAGGAACTTCTCGGCGAAATCCGGGTCCAGATTGGCATCCTGAGCCAGACGGCGCAGGCGGGTGATCTGGTATTCCTCGCGCGCCGGATCGGCGGGCGGTAATTCGTGGGTGGCCTTCAGCACGCCGACGGCCTTGGTGCAGCGGAAGCGTTCCGCCAGCATGTGGACCAGCGCCGCGTCGATGTTGTCGATCGACTGGCGATAGCCGGAAAGCTGTTCCTTGACGGACGGATCAATCATCGGCGCCCTCTCACTTCTTCTTCGGCAGGCCGGGAAGGCCCGGGAAACCGCCACCACCGAGGCCGGGAAGCTTGGGGCCCCCGAGACCCGGAAGGCCGCCAGCGCCCAGACCAGGCAAACCACCCGGCTTGATCCCGGCGGCTTCGGCCTGCTTGGCAAGCGCTTCGAGCTGCTTCGGGTCCATCTTCGACAGATCCGGCATGCCCATGCCGCCACCCATGCCGCCGAGGCCCATTTTCGAGGCAAGGCCGCCCATCATCTGCTTCATCATGCCGCCTTTGCCCTTGCCGCCCATGGCCTTCATCATGTCGGCCATCTGGCGATGCATCTTCAAAAGCTTGTTGATGTCGGATGCGTCCGTGCCGGAGCCGGCCGCGATACGCTTCTTGCGGGAATGCTTGAGCAGATCCGGATTGGCGCGCTCGGCCTTGGTCATCGAGGAGATGATGGCGAGCTGGCGCTTGAAGATGCGGTCGTCGAGGCCGGCAGCGGCCATCTTGTCCTTCATGCCGGACATGCCCGGCATCATGCCCATGATCCCGCCCATGCCGCCCATGGCCTGCATCTGCTTGATCTGTTCGGCGAGGTCGTTGAGGTCGAACTTGCCCTTGGCCATCTTCTCGGCCATGGCGCGGGCCTTGTCCGCGTCGATGTTCTCGGCAGCCTTTTCGACCAGCGAAACGATATCGCCCATGCCGAGGATGCGGTCGGCGATACGGCGAGGATGGAACTCGTCGAGTTCCGTCATCTTTTCGCCGACGCCGATCAGCTTGATCGGCTTGCCGGTGACGGCACGCATCGAAAGGGCAGCACCGCCGCGGCCATCGCCGTCCATGCGGGTCAGAACGAGGCCGGTGATGCCGACGCGTTCGTCGAAGTTGCGCGCCAGATTGACGGCGTCCTGACCGGTCAGCGAGTCGGCAACGAGCAGGATTTCATGCGGCTTGGCGCGAGACTTGATCTCGGCCATCTCGATCATCAGCGGCTCGTCGATATGCGTACGGCCGGCGGTGTCGAGAATGACGATGTCATGGCCACCGAGCTTCGCCGCCTGAACGGCGCGGCTGGCGATATCGGTCGGCGACTGGCCGGCGATCACAGGCAGCGTGTCGATGCCGGTCTGCACGCCGAGCTGGCGAAGCTGTTCCTGAGCGGCCGGACGACGCGTGTCGAGCGAGGCCATCAGGACCTTCTTCTTGTCGCGATCCGTCAGGCGCTTGGCAATCTTGCCCGTGGTGGTCGTCTTGCCGGAACCCTGTAGACCGACCATCATGATGACGACGGGCGCCGCGGCGTTGAGATCGATGGAGACGCCCTCGGTGCCGAGCATCTCGACCAGCTCGTCATGGACGATCTTGACGACCATCTGCCCGGGCTTGATCGACTTCAGAACGGCGGCACCAACAGCCTTTTCGCGGACCTTGTCGGTGAAGGCGCGGACCACTTCGAGAGCGACGTCAGCCTCGAGAAGCGCGCGACGGACCTCGCGCAGAGCAGCCGAGACATCCGCCTCGGACAGTGCGCCACGGCCGGTCAGTCCATTCAGAATGGATCCAAGACGGTCCTGGAGGTTCTCAAACATCGGCTCTTCCTTGCATGGTTTCGGACACCCGAAACCTCGGTCTTCTCCACGCGGAAAACAAGACGCAAAGCCAAAAAGCACCCGAGGGCGCAACGCGCTGTCGGGTGTTGACCTCCGGGATCTCTTTATACCTTCACGGGTCCCAGTCGGCGGCTCGGAGTACTCGTCTCTTCGCAGATTGCGGCGGATAAACAGGAAAACGGCCGGGAAGTCAAGCAAAGTCCCGATTTTTCGGGAGATCGGGCGCATCCAGCAATCTGCGGTGCGGCTATTGCCGTAGAATTGGCAAAACCACATATGGGTAAGCCATGAACAGACGCAGCTTTCTCAAATGGTCGGGCTTCGGCCTCGTTGCCGCAACACTCGGAGGTCTCGGCTTGCGCGAGGCTCATGCGGGCAACCGCTATTACACCGGCCCGATCTCCGATCATTTCGACGGCAAGGTGTTCTTCAACCCGGGCGGAGAGGAGCCTCGCGGCTTCACCGATGTGCTGCGCTGGCAGTTCGGCGGAGGCAAGATCGAGTGGCCGAGACCGGCCCAGGCTGGCGATGTCGTAACGACCAAACCGGAACCTCGCGTCGAAGGAAGCCGGCTTGTCGTCACCATGGTCGGTCATGCGACCCTGCTCATCCAGACAGCAGGGCTCAACATCCTGACCGATCCGGTCTGGTCGGAACGCGCAAGCCCCGTCTCTTTCGCGGGCCCGAAGCGCAACAATCCGCCGGGCGTTGCTTTTGACGACCTGCCGAAGATCGACATCGTCATTGTCACCCACAATCACTATGACCATCTAGACACCGCGACGCTAAGGCGCCTGTTCAGGCGGGACAATCCGCGCATCGTTACCCCCCTCGGCAATGACACCATCATGCGCGACGACATGCCAGGCATGGTGGCAAGCGTCATGGATTGGGCTGACCGGATCGAGATCGGCAAAGGCGTCAGCATCCATTGCGAGCCCTGCCATCACTGGTCGGCCCGTGGCATGGGCGACCGGCGCATGGCGCTCTGGGCTGCCTTCGTCATCGAGACCCCGGGCGGCAAGATCTATCACATCGGTGATACCGGCTATGCCGAGGGCAAGCACTACCGCGAAATCAGGGCCAAGCATGGCGACATCAGGCTCGCGATCATGCCGATCGGTGCCTATGAGCCCCGCTGGTTCATGAAGGCGCAGCATCAGAACCCGGAAGAAGCGATCACCGGCTTCCGCTTGAGCGGTGCAGCCTTCGGCATTGGCCACCATTTCGGCACCTTCCAGCTGACCAATGAAGGCATCGACGATCCGCCGAAGGCGCTGGCCGTGGCCATGTCCTCAGCCGGTATCGGCAATGAGCGCTTCAAGGGCTTGCGGCCCGGCCAGCAATTCGAGGTACCACACGCTGACGCCTGAGCAGAACGTTCCGCGTTGACAGGCCGAGCTCTTTTGGCCAGACTTCAGACATTCACCAGGGGTGTCCCGACAAGGGGCTGAGATTTCGCTACGCCAAACCGCAAGGGACAAGCAGCGCGATGACCCGTTGAACCTGATCCAGTTCATACTGGCGTAGGGACGGTGCGAGCGCTGCAAAAACGATGATTCGGAATCCGAATCCCGTGGCGTCTTTCCATCATTCCGGCTGACATGACTGGGTCTCCAACCTGAACACTTGGAGCTCCACGATGAACATTGCCCCTAACTTCCCAAAGCCCGACGTCACCACCGGGCCGCTTCCCGCCTCGACCAAGATTTTCTTGGGCGGGGACATGCACCCGGATATCCGCGTGCCCCTGCGCCAGATCGCCCTGCACCCGACCTCCGGCGAACCGCCTGTGAATGTCTATGACGCGTCAGGACCCTACACCGACCCGCAGGCGACCATCGCCATCGACCAGGGGCTTGCCCGGCAGCGGACAGCCTGGGTTAAGGCACGCGGCGATGTCGAGACCTATGACGGCCGCGATGTAAAGCCCGAGGACAACGGCTTCGTCTCCGCCGACAAACTCACGCCGGCGTTTCCCGTGAAACATCAGCCGCTTCGTGCCACGGGCGGCAAGGCCGTGACGCAGCTCGCCTATGCGCGCGCCGGCATCATCACGCCGGAAATGGAATATGTGGCGATCCGCGAAAACCTTGGCCGCAAGGCAGCGAAGGAAGCGCTCGTCCGCGACGGCGAAAGCTTCGGCGCCGCGATCCCCGACCACGTGACGCCGGAATTCGTCCGCCAGGAGATCGCCCAGGGACGGGCCATCATCCCCGCCAATATCAACCATCCGGAACTCGAGCCGATGATCATCGGCCGGAATTTCCTGGTGAAGATCAACGCCAATATCGGCAATTCGGCCGTCACGTCCTCCATGGCCGAGGAAGTCGAGAAGATGGTCTGGGCGATCCGCTGGGGCGCCGACACGGTCATGGATCTCTCGACCGGCCGCAACATTCACAACATCCGCGACTGGATCCTGCGCAATTCGCCGGTTCCGATCGGTACCGTGCCGCTCTATCAGGCGCTGGAGAAGGTCGGCGGCATTGCCGAGGATCTGACCTGGGAAGTCTATCGCGACACGCTGATCGAACAGGCAGAGCAGGGCGTCGACTATTTCACCATCCATGCTGGTGTCAGGCTGCATTACATCCCGCTGACCGTCAACCGCGTCACCGGCATCGTTTCGCGCGGCGGTTCGATCATGGCCAAGTGGTGTCTGCACCATCACAAGGAGAGCTTCCTCTACGAGCATTTCGAGGAAATCTGCGACATCTGCCGCGCTTACGATGTCTCCTTCTCGCTGGGCGATGGATTGCGCCCCGGCTCGATTGCCGATGCCAATGATGCCGCCCAGTTTGCGGAACTCGAAACACTGGGCGAATTGACCAAGATTGCCTGGGAGAAAGATTGCCAGGTGATGATCGAGGGCCCCGGCCATGTTCCCATGCACAAGATCAAGGAGAACATGGACAAGCAGCTGAAGACCTGCGGCGAGGCCCCCTTCTACACGCTGGGGCCGCTGACGACGGATATCGCACCCGGCTACGACCACATCACCTCCGGCATTGGTGCCGCGATGATCGGCTGGTTCGGCACGGCCATGCTCTGCTATGTCACGCCTAAGGAGCATTTAGGCCTGCCCGACCGCGACGACGTGAAGACCGGCGTCATCACCTACAAGATCGCAGCCCATGCCGCCGATCTCGCCAAGGGGCATCCGGCGGCGCAGCTGCGCGACGATGCGCTTTCCCGCGCCCGCTTTGAATTCCGCTGGGAAGACCAGTTCAATCTGTCGCTCGACCCGGAAACCGCGCGCTCCATGCATGACGAAACCCTGCCGAAGGAGGCACATAAGGTCGCGCATTTCTGCTCGATGTGCGGGCCGAAATTCTGCTCGATGCGCATCTCGCATGACATCCGCGCCGAGGCCCAGAAAGAGGGCCTGAGCGCCATGGCAGAGAAATACCGCGCTGGCGGCGATCTCTACATGACGTCGGACGAGATCGAAGCGCTTGAGACGGGGGAGCGGTCATGACCATCATGGTGAAAGGCGCCGGTGTCGCGGGGCTGGCGACGGCGCTGGAACTGGCACGCAAGGGTATTCCTGTCGAGGTCGTGGAGCACCGGGCCGATATCGGCCTTGGCGCTTCCCATTGGGCGGGCGGCATGCTCGCCCCCTATTGCGAGCGGGAGGCGGCGGAAGAGATCGTGCTGACATCAGGTCTCTTGGCTGCCGACTGGTGGGACAAGGCTGTGCCCGGTCTCGTCCAGCGCCGGGGCACGCTGGTGCTGGCCAATCCCCGCGATACCGCCGACCTCAAGCGCTTTGCGACCCGCACGCGCGGCCATCGCTGGCTGGGCGAGGACGAGATCGGAGAGCTTGAGCCGGATCTCGCTGGGCGTGTCGGTAGCGGCCTCTTTTTTTCAGAGGAGGCGCATCTCGATCCCCGCAAGGCTCTCCGGGGTCTGTATCAGGCAGCGCGGCAGCTCGGCGTCTCCTTCCGCTTCGGGGAGGAGGCGGGTGAGACGGGAGATTATGCGAGCGTCGTGGATTGCCGGGGACCACAGGCCATCGGCGAGATCAAGGGATTGCGCGGCGTGCGCGGCGAGATGCTCTATCTGGAGACGGGCGATGTTGCCCTCTCGTCCCGTGCGCCTCCTGCATCCCCGCCACCCCCTCTACATCGTGCCGCGCGGCAACGGGCTGTTCATGCTGGGCGCGACCATGATCGAGACTGACGATGACGGGCCGGTCACGGCGCGTTCGATGATGGAACTGCTGAACACCGCCTATGCGCTGCACCCGGCCTTTGCCGAGGCGCGCATCGTGGAAACCGGCACCGGCATCCGCCCGGCCTTCCCGGACAATGTGCCCCGCCTCATCGAAACCTCCGAAGGGCTGGCAGTGGCCGGCATGCACCGCCACGGCTTTCTGCTGGCGCCAGCACTGGCGCGCGAGGCGGCAGAGAGGCTGACGACCGCAAACGCATCTGAGAGAAGGAGGAGCGCATGAAGCTCACCGTCAACGGAGAAGCCCTGGAGATCGATGCGGGCAATCTCGCCGATCTGCTCGCCAAGCTCGACTATGAGGGCGACTGGCTGGCAACGGCCGTCAATGGCGACCTGGTTCACCGCGAAGAGCGCGCCGCCCATCCTTTGAAGGAGGGCGATCGGATCGAGATCCTTTCGCCCATGCAGGGAGGCTGAGATGGCTCTGGAACTCTACGGCAAGACAGTCTCCTCGCGCCTCCTGCTCGGCACGGCCCGCTACCCCTCGCCCGCGATCCTGGCGGAAGCCGTGCGGCGATCAAAGACCGAAATCGTCACCGTCTCGCTGCGCCGGGAAACCGCGGGCGGCAAGGCGGGCGGCGCCTTCTTCCAGTTGATGCAAGATCTCGGCGTGAATATCCTGCCCAACACCGCCGGCTGCCACAGCGCCCGAGAGGCGGTGCTGACGGCAAAGATGGCGCGCGAGGTTTTTGGCACCACCTGGATCAAGCTCGAGGTGATCGGCCATCACGACACGCTGCAGCCCGATGTGTTCGAACTGGTGGAAGCGGCGAAGATCCTCGTTAGCGAGGGCTTCGAGGTCTTCCCTTACACCACAGACGATCTGGTGGTCGGGGAAAAGCTGCTTGCCGCCGGATGCCGCGTGCTGATGCCCTGGTGCGCGCCGATCGGCAGCGCCATGGGGCCGCAGAATCTGCCGGCGCTGAAATCCATGCGCGCGGAATTCCCCGACGTGCCGCTGATTATCGATGCCGGCATCGGTCGCCCGTCCCACGCCACGACGGTGATGGAACTCGGCTATGACGCCGTGCTCCTCAACACCGCTGTTGCCTCGGCCGGCGATCCGGCTGATATGGCCGAGGCCTTTGCCAAGGCCATCGAGGCAGGACATATCGCCCATCAAGCCGGTATGCTGGAACCGCGCGACATGGCCGTGCCCTCGACGCCTGTGATCGGAAAGGGGGTCTTCGCATGAAGCTCGATCCCTTCTACCTCATCGTTGACAGCGCCGACTGGATCGAGCGGCTGGTGCCGCTGGGCGTCAAGCTGGTGCAGTTGCGGATGAAGGACGCTGAAGAAAGCGTGCTTCGCCAGCACATCCGCCGCGCCAAGCAATGCTGTGCCGATCATGGCTGCCAGCTCATCGTCAACGACTTCTGGCAGATCGCCATCGACGAGGCCTGCGACTTCGTCCATCTCGGCCAGGAAGATCTGGCAATGGCGGATCTCGCCGCGATCCGCAGCGCGGGCCTGAAGCTGGGCCTCTCGACGCACGACGAGGCCGAGCTCGAAACGGCGCTGGCCGCCAAGCCTGACTATGTTGCCCTCGGCCCGGTCTATCCGACGATCCTGAAAAAGATGCCCTGGGCGCCGCAGGGCCTGGAACGACTGACGGTGTGGAAGGAGAAGATCGCTCCCCTGCCCCTGGTCGCGATCGGCGGGCTGCGCCCTGACCGTCTACCCGGTGTCTTTGGAGCAGGGGCAGACAGCGCGGCTGTTGTGACGGACATTACCTTGCATGCCGATCCCGAGGCGCGAACCCGGGAATGGCTTGCGGCGACCGAGCGCTGGCGTTGACCATGGTCCTGCGGTTTTGGGTGCTCCACTGGTAATTCGGCTGCATTTCCGCCATATAGGCTGAAAATGCAGCTTTCTGGAGTGACGATGTCGGATCGGGTCGAATTCGCTAGGATGAACGGGCTTGGCAACAAGATCCTGGTCGTCGACATGCGCGGTCGCACCGACCGGGTGACGCCGGCTGCCGCCATCGCGCTCGCTGCCGACCCCGCGACCGCCTTCGACCAGATCATGGCCATCCATGATCCAAAGCTCGACGGCACCGACGCCTATATCGACATCCTGAACTGTGATGGCTCGAAGGCTCAGGCCTGCGGTAATGGCACGCGCTGCGTGGTGCAGGCGCTTGCCAGCGAAACCGGCCGTAAGAGCTTCACCTTCCAGACCATCGCCGGCATCCTGAATGCCGTCGAGCATCAGGATGGCACGATCTCCGTCGACATGGGCAAGCCTGTCTTTGCCTGGGACAAGATCCCGCTCTCGGAAGAATTCCACGACACCAGCCGCATCGAGCTGCAGATCGGCCCGATCGACGCGCCGATCCTGCATTCGCCCTCGGCCATGTCGATGGGCAATCCACATGCCGTCTTCTGGGTCGATCGCGATCCGATGACCTATGACCTGGAACGTTTCGGTCCGCTCCTGGAAAACCATCCGATCTTCCCGGAAAAGGCCAATATCACGCTGGCCCAGGTCACCTCGAAGACATCAATGGTGACGCGCACCTGGGAACGCGGAGCGGGCTTGACGCTTGCCTGCGGATCGGCCGCCTGCGCCGCTGGCGTCTCTGCTGCCCGTACCGGCCGCACTGAGCGCAAGGTGACGATCACCGTCGCCTCGAGCCCCAATCGCGGCACGCTGACCATCGACTGGCGGCCAGACGACAAGGTTGTGATGACCGGCCCCGCCGAATGGGAATGGTCCGGCACGCTTGATCCGGTGACGGGCAGCTGGCTGCGCGACGAGAGCGGCCAAGCAGAGGCCGCCACCCCGTGACGTCTTTGCAAAAGGGTTCTGTCGAGGTCATCACCTTCGGCTGTCGCCTGAACACCTATGAATCCGAAGTCATGAAGGCCGAGGCCGCCAAGGCCGGGCTCGACAACGCAATCCTCGTCAACACTTGTGCGGTCACCTCAGAGGCCGCGCGTCAGGCCCGTCAGGCGATCCGCCGCGCGCGCCGGGAAAATCCCGAAGCCCGCATCATCGTCAGCGGTTGCGCGGCTCAGACCGAAGCGCAAAACTTCGCTGCCATGCCCGAGGTCGACGCTGTCCTTGGCAACGAGGAAAAGCTGAAGGCCGAGAACTACCGCCGCCTGCCGGATTTCGGCGTCTCGGCGGAAGAGAAGGTCGCCGTCAACGACATCATGAGCGTGACCGAAACGGCGCCGCAGATGGTGGCGCATATCGACGGCCATGTGCGCGGCTTCCTGCAGGTGCAGAATGGCTGCGATCACCGCTGCACCTTCTGCATCATCCCCTATGGCCGCGGCAATTCGCGCTCGGTGCCGATGGGCGCCGTCGTGGAGCAGGCGCGCAAGCTCGTCGAGAACGGATACCGCGAAGTGGTGCTGACCGGAGTGGATGCGACGAGTTATGGCGCGGATCTGCCCGGCAATCCGACGCTTGGCCTTCTCGCCAGGACACTGCTGAAACAGGTGCCGGAAATCCTGCGCCTGCGCCTCTCTTCGATCGACAGCATCGAGGCGGACAGCCATCTCTTCGACCTGATTGCCGATGAGCCGCGTTTCATGCCGCATCTGCATCTGTCGCTGCAGCATGGCGACGACATGATCCTCAAGCGCATGAAGCGGCGGCATTCGCGCGCCGATGCGATTGCCTTTGCCGAACAAGTCCGGCGCCTGCGCCCCGGCTTTGCCTTCGGCGCCGACATGATCGCCGGTTTTCCGACAGAGACCGCGGAGATGGCGGCAAACTCCGCGCGCCTGGCGGAGGAAATCGGCATCGCCCATCTGCACGTCTTTCCCTACAGCCCCCGCCCCGGCACGCCGGCGGCCCGGATACCGCAGCTTGACCGAGCGCTCGTCAAGGCACGCGCGGCAGAGCTTCGGGCGGTGGCCGAAAGATTGCAGGCTATGCATCTCGCCTCCCGAGTTGGGACCCGGCAGAAGCTGCTGGTCGAGCGCAACGAAATGGCGCATACGGAAGACTTCACCCTCGTTGCAGCGCCCGGCATGAAAGCCGGCAGCCTCATCGAGGTCTCGATCGGCGGCCACAACGGTCGCCATCTGACGATTGCATCGGCAGCGGCAAGCGCGGCTGCCTGACACACGGAATAGAGTGACCATGGCCCTCGGCTTCATCAAGAAAGTCTTCACCTTCGGCAAGGAGAAGCCGGCAGAAACGCCTGCAGCGCCGGCGGAGCTGACGGCCGAGGAAAAGGCCGCGATCTCGGCGGAAAGCGAGCCGAAGGATCGCGACGAGGACCTGCCGCTTGCCGAGGATCCGGTTCTCGCCGAGGAAATGGAAACAGCCGGCGGACCAGCGGATGATCTGTCGCCTGAAGATCTTTCTATGGTGCCGCTAGACCTGCTCGAGGCGGAAGCCGAGGAAGAAAAGGCCGAAGCTCAGGCCGTGACGGCCGACGAGCCGGAAGCAGAAGGTGAATCTGCGGCCGGATCGGGTTCGGTATCGGAGCCCGTTGTCCCCGTCCTGCCCAAAGGTTTCGCGGCGGCTGAGGCAAGAGCTCCGGAGCCCGAGGCTCCAGCACCTGCGGAAAAGCTGAGCTGGTTCCAGCGCCTGAAGGCGGGCCTCTTCCGCACCTCCTCGCAGCTGACGGGCCAGATCTCGGCCCTTTTCACCAAGCGCAAGCTCGATGACGAGACGCTGGAGGAGCTGGAAGACCTGCTGATCCAGGCCGACCTCGGCGTCGAAACAGCGTTGCGCGTTACCGATACGCTGGCCTCCGAGCGCTACGGCAAGGATGTGACCGGCGAAGACGTGACCAAGATCATGGCGACAGAGATCGTCAAGGTACTGAAGCCGGTCGCCAAGCCACTAGCGCTCGATCTCAGCCACAAGCCGCATGTCATCCTCGTTGTCGGCGTCAACGGCACCGGCAAGACGACGACCATCGGCAAGCTCGCCGCCAAGCTTTCGGGCTCGGGGCTGAAGGTGATGCTGGCGGCAGGCGATACCTTCCGCGCAGCGGCCATCGAACAGCTGAAGATCTGGGCGGACCGAACCGGCTCGACCTTCATCGGCACCAAGCTCGGCGCCGATGCCGCAGGCCTCGCTTATGAAGCCTTCGAGAAGGCCAAGGCGGAAAAATCCGATGTCCTGATCATAGACACCGCCGGCCGCCTGCAGAACAAGGCGGAACTGATGGCGGAACTCGAAAAGATCGTCCGCGTTCTCGGCAAGCTCGATCCGGATGCGCCGCATACCGTGCTGCAGACGCTCGATGCGACGACGGGCCAGAATGCCCTGCAGCAGGTCGAGATCTTCCGCAACGTCGCGGGCGTCAACGGCCTGATCATGACCAAACTCGACGGCACGGCGCGTGGCGGCATCCTCGTTGCCATCGCTGCCAAACATAAACTGCCCGTCTATTTCATCGGCGTCGGCGAAGGCATCGACGACCTCGAACCCTTCGAGGCGGAAGACTTCGCCAGCGCCATTGCCGGCATCGCGCGCTGAGCGCCGGAAACGTTAGGAACTGCCACCATGTCGGACACATCCACCGATACCCACGCCACCAAGGCCGAGAAACAGAACCCAGTATTGAAGATGGCGCTCGAACTCGGGCCGCTCTTGATCTTCTTCTTCGGAAACCTGCGCGGCGAGTGGCTGGCAAAGACATTTCCGGAACTGAGCGCGATCGGCGGCCCGCTCCTGATTGCGACCGCCCTTTTCATGGTCGCAACGGTCATCTCGCTGATCATTTCGAAGATCGTCTTTAAGCACCTGCCGGTGATGCCCTTCGTCTCCGGTATCGTCGTTCTGGTCTTCGGCGGCTTGTCGATCTGGCTGCAGGATGAAACCTTCATCAAGATGAAGCCGACCATCGTCAACACGCTGTTCGGCGTTGTCCTGCTCGGTGGGCTCGCCTTCGGTACATCGCTTTTGGGTTACGTCTTCAACGCCGCCTTCCAGCTCGACGCAGAAGGCTGGCGGAAGCTGACATTCCGCTGGGGCATCTTCTTCCTCTTCCTCGCAGTGTTGAACGAAGTCGTCTGGCGGAATTTTTCGGATGATGTCTGGGTGAGCTTCAAGGTCTGGGGCACCATGCCGATCACCATCCTCTTTACGCTCGCCCAGATGCCGCTGATCATGAAGCACTCGCTGGAAGAAAAGGAAGCGGAATGACCGATTCGACCAGCCAGGCGGAGGGGAACTCGACGACGCGTTTCTGGCTGGCGGTGACCTTCGTCATCATCCTCGTTCAGGTTGTCTCTCAGTATCTGATGGGGCGGCTTTGGATCTGCGAATGCGGCTATGTGAAGCTCTTCGAAGCGGGCGTGAACACGCCCGGCAATTCGCAGCACCTCTTCGACTGGTACACACCATCGCACATCATCCACGGCTTCCTGTTCTATGGCCTGGGTTGGTTGGTGATGCGCGACAAGCCAATCACCGCGAAGCTTGCGCTTGCCGCCCTGATCGAGGCAGGCTGGGAGATCCTGGAAAACTCGCCAATCGTGATCGACCGCTACCGGACTGCCACCATGGCGGTCGGCTATAGCGGCGACAGCATCCTGAATTCCGGGATGGACATGGTCGCGATGATCGCCGGATTTTTCTTTGCGGCGCGCGCACCGATCTGGCTGACGGCAGTGCTCACGATCGGTTTTGAAATCCTGACGGCCATCATCATAAGAGACAACCTGACGCTTAATGTCGTCATGCTCGTTTGGCCGATAGAGGCGGTAAAGACCTGGCAGGGAGCGCTCTGACCGAGGAGGCTCAGCTGCCGGCCAGGGCCTTTTCGATCGCCGGCATCAGCTGCGTTTGAAAACTCTCCGGATCGAAGGGGCCGACCTTCTTGTAGAGGATCATGCCATCGGCTCCCACGAGATAGCTTTCCGGAATACCATAGACGCCCCAATCGATGGCCGCCTTGCCATTTGGATCAACCCCGATCGCATCGTAGGGATTGCCGAGTTCACCAAGGAACCTGAGCGCGTTGTCATTGCGATCCTTGTAGTTGATGCCAACCACATTGACGCGCGGATCCTTGGAGAGCTCGAGCAGCATCGGATGTTCCTGGCGGCAGGGCACGCACCAGGATGCAAACACATTGACCAGCGTCAGCTTGCCGGAAATGGCAGCTGTGGTCAGTGCCGGGAGCTCGGAACCCTCAAGGGCAACAAGGTCGAGCCTGGGAGCCTTGGTCCCGATCAGCGCCGAGGGGATCTCCGATACGTCGCGACCGGATTGTAGCTGGGTCATGAAGACCGCAGCCAGACCGGCAAACAGGACGAGCGGCAAGGCGGCAATCAAGTACCGCCCACGCCCCTTGGAACCGGCCAATTCGGTTTCGCTGCGCTCGGTCATGCCGACGAGTCCTGTCCGGCAGGGGCCGAACGGCGGCGAATGCCCTGCCCTTCAAGTGCTTTCAGTTCCGCCTGCCGCGCCCGACCGTCGAGATAGATCCACACGGCCAAGCTGAGACAGATGGCGGCTGTCAGTACATAAGATCCGATGACATAGAAGGCGTGCGTCATGCCTGATGCTCCCGGCCAGCCTGACGGGCTGCCATGCGGCGCTGTGCGCCGACACGGCGGCGCCATATCTCGTTGCGCATCGCCATCAGATGGAGCGTGAAGAAGAGGAGAGTGAAGGCCAGAGCCATGACGAGGAGCGGCCAGAGAAACTCGGGATGAATGGTCGGACCATCAAGGCGCATGACGCTGGCTGGCTGGTGCAGCGTGTTCCACCAGTCGACCGAGAACTTGATGATGGGGATGTTGACGAAGCCGACCAGGATCAGGACGGCGCTGACGCGCGCCGCCTTGGACGGGTCGTCCATGGATCGATTGAGCGCAATCAGGCCCAGATACATCAGGAACAGCACGAAGACCGAGGTGAGGCGCGCATCCCAGACCCACCAGGTGCCCCACATGGGCTTGCCCCACAGCGAACCGGTGACAAGAGCAATCAGCGTGAAGGCCGCCCCGAGCGGGGCAGCAGCCTTGTGGCTGACATCCGCCAGCGGATGACGCCAGACCAGCGTGCCGATCGCCGAGAGTGCCATCACGGAGTAACACATCATCGAGAGCCAGGCGGCAGGCACATGCACATACATGATCCGCACGGTATCGCCCTGCTGATAGTCCGTCTCGGACGTGAAACCAAGGTATAGTCCCACGACAAAGAGGAGCGCGGTGATGCCGACGAACCACGGCAAGGCCCGCTCGACAAAAGCGATGAATCGCGTCGGGTTGGCGAGATCGATAATCTTGGTCAGGGCAAGGCTACTGTCGGTCATGTCTTGTTCTAGCGTGTCTCAGCCGGCCCTGCAATTGATCCTGCGTCAAGCCGAATCGTCTCAATCGCCCGAACTCCGCAAAGCAGCCGCTGCACCCACGGGTCCGATCACGGCAAAGAGAAGAGTGATGGCCGACAGGAACATGAAGGGCGGCAGGAAAGGGGCTGGATCCTCCACCGCCGCATAGGAGGCGCTGACCCCGAAGATCAGCACGGGGACGGCAAGCGGCAGCACGAGAATGGAGACGAGCAGACCACCGCGGGGCAGGGCAACGGCGACGGCGGCACCGGCCGCGCCGATGAAGGTGATCGCCGGCGATCCGACCAGCAGTGTCAGCATCACGGCGCCGATGGCGACCTCATCCATGTTCATGAAGAGACCGAGCAGCGGCGAGGCAATGACGAGCGGCAGACCGGTCGCAACCCAATGCGCCAAGCATTTGACAAGCACTGTGAGCACGAGCGGTGTTTCCTGCATCAGCAGGATGTCGAGCGACCCGTCGTCGCGCTCGGCCTGGAACAGCCGATCGAGGCCGAGCAGGGCAGAGAGCAGGGCCCCAATCCAGACGATGGCAGGTCCGATCCGCGAGAGGAGATTGAGATCCGGGCCGACACCGAAGGGGATGACGGCAACGACCGTGGTGAAGAAAAGGACCCCGATCATCGCGCCGCCGCCGGCACGGACGGAGAGTTTCAGATCGCGGAGAAAAAGCGCCATCATGCGGAATACTCCAGTTCGACGCCATCGAAGCCGAGCATCTCCACGGTCTGAGCTCCTTCCATCCCAAGCGGCTGATGGGTTGCGGCAAGTGCGATACCGCCGGACTGCCGGTGATGGCGCACGAGCTCTTCGAACATCGCGTCCGCCTTGCGGTCGAGCGCGGCCGTCGGCTCATCGAGGATCCAGACCGGCCGATGCGCGACAAGAAGCCGCGCCATGGCGAAGCGGCGCTGCTGACCGGCCGAAAGATAGCCGTACGGAAGATGCGTGATGCCGGAAAGTTCGACGGCCGCAGCCGCCTCCTCCACGCTGAGCCCCGCTCCAGCACCGATATCGCCGAGGAAGGATTTCCAGAAGGCGAGGTTCTCGGCGACCGTCAGCTCGCGTTTCATCCCGTTTCGATGGCCAAGGTAATGGCTAAATTCTCCGGCTGGCCGGGCCTCTCCGTCCACGTCGGAGACACAGACCGCCCGGCCTGTCTCCGGACGAAGCAGTCCGGCAATGACGCGCAGAAGCGTCGATTTTCCCGAGCCGTTTCGGCCCGTCAGAACCATCGCTTCTCCTGGAGCCAACTTAAAGGAAACATTAACGAAAATCAGATCCTCGCCACGGCGCGCTGAGAGATTTTCGGCTTCGAGCCTGATCATGGTCGCCTTCTGGCAGGATGAGGCCTGCCTCATAAAAAATTCCGTTTTCGTCCTTCGTCGGTCTGGCGCCTTTCTTAGAAATTATCTATAAGACCTGCAACCACGCCAGCGGCCGGCGTGAAGTTCATCCTTGTGCCGAACTTGAATATCGCGAGGAGCGGTTTTCACGTGCGGACAGCGGAAATGGTCGTACCCGCATCCTGATGTGCATGAAGTGCATAGGCGTCCGCACGATTGTGTTGGCTATCAGAATATGCGGGGTTCTATCCGTGGCTAAATCTCTCGACAGTTTCAATTGCCGGTCGGTCCTTACCGTCGACGGCAAGGACTATGTCTACTACAGCATCCCGAAGGCCGAAGCGAACGGTCTCGCCGGTGTATCGAAGCTTCCCTACTCGATGAAGGTGCTTCTCGAGAACCTTCTCCGCAACGAAGATGGTCGCTCGGTCACCAAGAAGGATATCCAGGCCGTCGCCGAATGGCTGGTAAACAAAGGCCTGACCGAGGCGGAAATCGCCTACCGCCCGGCCCGCGTGCTGATGCAGGACTTCACCGGCGTTCCCGCCGTCGTCGACCTCGCCGCCATGCGCGACGCCATGGTCAATCTCGGTGGTGATCCGGAAAAGATCAATCCGCTGGTTCCCGTCGACCTCGTCATCGACCACTCTGTCATCGTTGATGAATTCGGTACGCCGACGGCCTTTGCCCGCAACGTCGAGCTCGAATACGAGCGCAACGGCGAGCGCTACCGCTTCCTGAAGTGGGGCCAGCAGGCATTCAAGAATTTCCGCGTCGTGCCGCCCGGCACCGGCATCTGTCACCAGGTCAATCTGGAATACCTCGGCCAGACCGTCTGGACCAAGGATGAGGACGGCGAAACCACAGCCTATCCCGACACCTGCGTCGGCACGGACAGCCACACCACGATGATCAACGGTCTTGGCGTTCTCGGCTGGGGCGTTGGTGGTATCGAAGCCGAAGCCGCCATGCTCGGCCAGCCCGTCTCCATGCTGCTGCCGGAAGTCATCGGCTTCAAGCTGACCGGCAAGGTGAAGGAAGGCGTGACCGCGACCGACCTCGTCCTGACCGTCGTGCAGATGCTGCGCAAGAAGGGCGTTGTCTCCAAGTTCGTCGAATTCTTCGGCCCCGGCCTGGATTCGATGTCGCTCGCCGACCGCGCAACCATCGGCAACATGGGTCCGGAATACGGCGCGACTTGCGGCTTCTTCCCGGTTGATGGCGAAACCATCAACTACCTCACGATGTCCGGCCGCACCAAGGACCGCATCGCCCTCGTCGAAGCCTATTCCAAGGCGCAGGGTATGTGGCGCGATGGCGACGGTTCGGACCTCGTCTTTACCGACACGCTCGAACTCGACCTCGGCGATGTCGTGCCGTCCATGGCCGGCCCGAAGCGTCCGGAAGGCCGTCTGCCGCTCGAAACCATTGCTCCGAACTTCGCAACCGCTCTTGAGAACGACTACAAGAAGCCGGGCCAGCTCGACCAACCGCTACGCGGTTGAAGGCACCGACTACGACATCGGCCATGGCGACGTGGCGATTGCCGCCATCACCTCCTGCACCAACACCTCGAACCCGAGCGTTCTGATTGCGGCCGGCCTGCTGGCCCGTAATGCGGTCGCCAAGGGCCTGAAGTCGAAGCCCTGGGTGAAGACCTCGCTTGCACCGGGATCGCAGGTTGTCGGCGAATATCTCGCCAAGTCCGGCCTCCAGACGTCGCTCGATGCACTCGGCTTCAACCTCGTCGGCTTCGGCTGCACCACCTGCATCGGCAACTCCGGCCCGCTGCCGGCGCCGATCTCGAAGACGATCAACGACAAGGGCCTGATCACGGCCGGCGTGCTCTCGGGCAACCGCAACTTCGAGGGCCGCATCTCGCCGGACGTACAGGCAAACTACCTGGCTTCGCCGCCGCTGGTCGTCGCCTACGCGCTCGCCGGCACGGTCCAGAAGGACTTGACCACGGAGCCACTCGGCGAAGACCAGAACGGCAATCCGGTCTACCTCAAGGACATCTGGCCGACCTCGCACGAGATCCAGGAATTCATCCTGAAATACGTCACCCGCGAACTCTACGAATCGAAATATGCCGACGTCTTCAAGGGCGACGAAAACTGGCAGGCCGTTCAGGTTCCTGCCGGTCAGACCTATGCCTGGGACGACAAGTCGACCTATGTCCAGAACCCGCCTTACTTCGTCGGCATGGGCAAGACCGGCTCGGGCCTGAAGGACATCAAGGGCGCCCGCGTACTTGGTCTCTTTGGCGACAAGATCACCACCGACCACATCTCTCCGGCCGGTTCGATCAAGGCAGCGTCTCCGGCAGGTGCCTACCTGACCGACAACGGCGTCGCTGTGGCGGACTTCAACCAGTACGGCACGCGCCGTGGCAACCATGAAGTCATGATGCGCGGCACCTTCGCCAACATCCGCATCCGCAACCACATGCTCGGACCGAACGGCAAGGAAGGTGGCTATACGGTCCACTATCCGTCCAAGGAAGAGCTGTCGATCTATGATGCGGCCATGATGTACAAGGAAGAGGGCGTTCCGCTCGTCATCTTCGCAGGCGTCGAATACGGTAACGGTTCGTCGCGTGACTGGGCTGCCAAGGGCACCAACCTGCTCGGCGTCAAGGCCGTGATCGCGCAGTCCTTCGAGCGTATCCACCGTTCGAACCTCGTTGGCATGGGCGTCGTGCCCTTCACCTTCGAGGAAGGCACCACCTGGGCCTCGCTCAACCTCAAGGGAGACGAGATCGTCACGATCGAGGGCCTGGAAGGCGACATCAAGCCGCGCGAGAAGAAGATCGCCAAGATCACCTACTCCGACGGCACCGTGAAGGACGTACCGCTGCTCTGCCGCATCGATACGCTCGACGAAGTCACCTACATGAACAATGGCGGCATCCTGCAGACCGTTCTGCGCGATCTCGCCGCCTGATCCGCCTTAGGCACGAGACCATGAGAGGCCGTCGGGAAACCGGCGGCCTTTTCTTTCGCATCAGCACGCTCGCCGATGCCGAAAGTTTCACCCCATCGTGACTTCCCGCATGGCGCTCTTGGCGCTATCAGTGCTGCACTCAAGTGAAGGCATCTCGATAGCATGCGGCACAAGAATTCTGACAAGACAACGGGATGGGTCACGGCATGGGCAATGATGTCCCTCGCTGCATCCATGCTGTTCCTCTTTCCGGGACAAAGCACGGCCGAGGAATTTGTCGAGCCGAAGGGTGTCGTCGAACTCTTCACCTCGCAGGGCTGTCGCTCCTGCCCGCCCGCCGATCGCGCCTTTGAGAAACTGGTGCGGCAGGGCGAGGTTGTGGCGCTTTCTTATCACGTCGATTATTGGAATTATCTCGGTTGGGCCGATACGCTCGCCACACCCGAGAACACCGAACGGCAATATGCCTATGCGAAGGCCTTTGGCCGAAGCGGCGTTTACACGCCTCAGGCGGTTCTCAACGGTCGGGAGCACCTGAAGGGTACCGATGCGACGGACATCGACCGCCGACTCCAGAAACTCCAGTCGACCGGCCAGGGTCTGATCGTGCCTATCCGCGCCTCGCGGCACGACGATGAGCTGACGATTTCCGTTGGTGCCGGCAGCGGCAAGGCTAATGTTGTCGTCGTTTACTTCCGTCAGCACCAGACCGTGGAAGTCCTGAAGGGTGAAAACACCGGGCAGAACCTCGATTACTGGCACAGCGTGACGGATGTACAGACCGTCGGGATGTGGGACGGGAAGCCCCTGGACCTCACACTACCTGCCAGGCGCATGGGCGACGACAAGAGCGACGGCTGTGCCATCCTGCTGCAGACGGCAGATGAAAAAGGCAATCCGTCACACATCGTCGGTGCGACGATGATGATCGTGAAGCCGAATAGTTTGTGAGCGAGAAAGACTTGGTGTGGTCCGGCCCGGAAGCATTGGGGGGCTGGGGGTAAGGGGTCAATGCGCCAGACCGGACCGTTTGGCGCACCGCGCCAACCAAGTTAGTTATATACTATCGCAAAAAGCGGCACGGGTATGTTCAAATTTGGGCAGCTGCACGTTTATCTGATTTGACGCGTGATATCGGTCACAGCCAATAAACATAAGTTGAAACGAAAAGAGCCCGTCCGGCAGCCGGACGGGCTCGCAATGCCGATGCGGTGATCCCGATTTAACCCTGAAGGGCGTCATAAGCCGCAACGCTTCTGACGGCACGCTCGCCGATCAGCCTGGCATCGTCGCCCGGCTTGTACAGGCTGGAGCCAAGGCCGAACGCACGAATGCCGACTTTCCAGTAGTCGGCAAAGTTGGCATCGGAAACACCACCAACAGCGCCGATCGGCAGGTTCGGCGGCAGGATCGCCTTGATGGCCGAAATGCCGCCCGGTCCGAGCACGCTTGCCGGGAAGAACTTCAGCGCAGCAGCACCACACTTGGCGGCAAGAAGCGCTTCGGTCGGCGTGAAGACGCCCGGCATGGCCACCATGCCATGGGCGACGGCGCGCCTGATGACGTCGGGTTCGACATTCGGCGTTACCAAAAGATTTCCGCCAACGCCATGAAGGCGATCGACCTGCTCGACGTCAAGCACCGTGCCGGCACCGATCAGAACGTTTGCAGGCGCCCGCTTGCGCGCCTTCTCGATCGAGACGAACGGTTCAGGCGAGTTGAGGGGCACTTCGATCGCTTCGAAGCCTGCCTCGACAAGCGCATCGACGGTTGCCTCGATCTCGGTCGGCTTGATGCCGCGCAGGATGGCAACGAGGTTGCGGCGAAGGGCGGGCCAGGCAACGGATGCGGTCATCGTTCAGTCCTTGAATTCGTGGTCGAAAAGCGAAAGCGCCGAGGCGAGGAGGCCCCGACGAACCAGCAGGCCACCATCGAGCAGGACAGGCTCACCGCCGGCCTTGGTGATGGCACGCGCGTAGAGACGCGTCAGCTTGCCTGTACCGATCAGATAGGCCTTTCCGTGGCGCAGAAGGTCATCGCGGATGGCTGCGATCTCGGCACCGATAAGCAGGCCAGAAAGACGAGCAGCCGGATTGACCTTCGCCCCGTGGCCCGCAAGCAGGCTTTCCGCACGGATCGAGAACAACACGGAGGTCAGAGCAAAACCGGGCTGCAGCGCCTGATCGACGGCAGCGTCGAAAATGTCAGAATCGGCTTCCGCATCTCCGTCTTCCGGAACGGAAAGCCGCAGGATCGATTGCCGGCTAATCAGATTGAACAGCTCGCCGGTCATCACGGTCGAGAAACGGCGAACTTGGCCATCCTCAACGAGAGCCCATTTGGAATGGGTTCCCGGCAGGCAGAACAGAGCATCATCGAGCCCCTGCTCCAGCGCGCCGGCCAACTGCGTTTCCTCGCCGCGCATGACGTCATAGGCGCCATTTTCCCGCTGGCAGACACCCGGCAGGATATAGACCGGGCGCTTGGCACCCTCCGGCTGGACGGCATGCTGAAAGAGGCCGACCAGAGGCGCTGGCGTTTCCACATAGGGTGCTTCGCGCCAGCCTGTGCGGGCGCCCGCCATGCCGGCCACTACCACCGGCAGATCTGCAGGCGCGCCAAGCTCCGACAGGTGTCCCTCCAGCACCGCGGGATAGGCAGCCTTCTCCAGGCTGCCCATTCCCTCGGGCGACTGTCGTTCACCGATCACCGCACCTTGGCTGTCGACGAGCCAGATACGCAGGTTGCTGGTGCCCCAATCGACGAGCGCGGCAAACGGTGATCCAGTCACGTCGGCTCCTTAAGCCAGATCGATCGGCAGCAGGGCCGCCGGGATATCCTGGTAGCAGACCGGCCGTAGGAAGCGACGGATCGACAGCGTACCGACCGAGGTCGCGCCAAAGTTCGTGGACGCCGGGTAGGGGCCGCCGTGAACCATGGAATCGGCCACTTCGACACCAGTCGGGAAACCGTTGGCGAGCACGCGGCCAGCCTTGCGCTCCAGGATCGGCATCAAACGCTTGCCAAGCGCTTCGTCACCGGCGTCGACATGCAGTGATGCCGTCAACTGGCCGGAAAGGCTGCGGGCCATGGCGACCATTTCATCTTCGCTTTCCGCGATGACAACAAGGCCGAGCGGGCCGAAGACTTCTTCGCCGAGCACGTGATTGTCGAGCCAGTCCTTGGCTGTCGTCTGGAACAGGTAAGGTGTGGCATTGCGCAGATCGCAGGTCGAAGTGAGCACCGAGCGAACGCCTTCGGTACCGGCGATACGTGTGGCACCGTCACGATAGGCCTTGGCGATACCATCGGTCAGCATGGTCTGCGGTCCGACACCCGACAGGGCCTCGGTTGCCGTCTCGACGAACTTGTCGGCGTCGGCGCCCTTGAGCAGCACAACGATGCCCGGATTGGTGCAGAACTGGCCGGCCCCCATGGTCAGCGAACCAACCCAGCCCTTGGCGATGGCTTCGCCACGGTTGGCAATAGCCTTCGGCAGCATAAACATCGGGTTGACCGAGCCGAGCTCGCCGAAGAACGGGATCGGTTCGGGACGCTGGGCGCAGAGATCGAAGAGTGCGCGACCACCACCGAGCGAACCGGTAAAGCCGACGGCCTTGATCAGCGGATGCTGGACGAGGGCCTGACCGACATCGCGGCTGCCGCCATGCACGAGCGAGAAGACACCAGGATGGACGCCGCAGCGCTTGATCGCGGCATCAATGGCGGACGCCACGATTTCACCCGTGCCCGGATGGGCATCATGCGCCTTGACGACGACGGGGCAGCCGGCTGCGAGCGCTGCGGCCGTGTCACCACCGGCCGTCGAGAAGGCGAGCGGAAAGTTCGAGGCACCGAAGACGGCAACCGGGCCGATTGGGCGCTGGACCATCTGCAGATCTGGGCGCGGAAGCGGCTTGCGGTCGGGCAGGGCTTCGTCGTGACGACGATCGAGATAGTCACCCTTGCGGATATGGGCGGCAAACAGGCGCAGCTGACCGGTGGTGCGGCCGCGCTCGCCGATCAGGCGGGCTTCCGGCAGGCCGGTCTCCTGAGAGCCGATCTCGGTGATGGCATCACCGCGTGCATCGATCTCCTCAGCGATGGCATCGAGGAAAGCGGCACGCTCTTCGCGCGTCGAATAGGCATAGGTTTCGAAGGCCTCTTCGGCGGCCTTGACCGCCTGATCGACCAGAGCAGGCGTGCCCTTCGAAAAGGTGTGGGAGGAGCCCGTGGCAGGCGACGAGGCGAAAGTATCCGTGCTGGCAACCCAGTTGCCGGCGATCAGGTGTTTTCCAGTCGGTGTATAGGCCATGGGATGGGCCTCCTTTTGATGTCAGTCTTCGAAGTGAGCGACGACTTTTCGTTCCCCGCAAAGGAACGAATCCGCCACGATGCGTAGCGGCTGATAGTCGGTGTCGCTCTGGCGGGAGCGGATGAGGTGGGCGAAGCGTTCGTAGATCCCCGCATATTCGCGGTCCGGGCCGGACGCCTGTTCCTTACCCCCGATATAGAGTTCCGAACCGCCCTTTGAAAGGCGCAACTCGCCGGCATTCGTCTGGACTGTGATGTCCCACGTCTGGGGGCCTTCCTGTCGCCAGTCGAATTCGGCCGAGATGGGCGCGCCTTCGACGGTCCGCATGGTGATGGAAGCGGCGATCGGCTGCTTCTTGTTTTCCGGGAACTCCAGAGTGGATTTTTCCACCATGATGTGGCCCGGCACGATCTCCGTCAGGATGGAGAGTGCATTGATACCCGGATCGAAGACGCCGAAGCCGCCCGGTTCCCAGATCCAGGCCTGGCCGGGATGCCAGCGACGCACATCCTCCTTCCAGACGATCGAGATCGACTGGATGACCTTGTCTGCGAGCCACTGCTTGGCCGGCTCGACACCGAGCGCAAAGCGCGAATGCCAAGTGGCAAACAGCGTCACCCCGGCCTTGGCAGCGAGCTCCGACAGAGCCTCGGCTTCGCCAAGCGTCGTTGCAGGCGGCTTTTCCATCAGCACATGGCGACCGGCAGCGATAGCTGCCTTTGCCATATCGAAGCGGACTTCCGGCGGCGTGCAAAGCGACACGACCTTGATGTCTGGACGGGCTGCAAGGAACTCGTCGAAGTCCGTGAAGTTTTCAGCCCCCTCGACCTTGCCGTGACGGCTCACGCCGACGGCAACGACGAAGTCATCGCCGCCTTCGATCGACGGGATATGCTGGTCGCGGGCGATCTTGCCGATGCCGACAAGCGCGAGCGGGATACGTTCTGCCATCGTGATATCCCTCAGTGTGCGTCCTTGCCGACCGGCGAACCGCGGCAGCCCTTCAGGAAGTCGAAGTCGGCACCGGTATCGGCACCCTCGACGTGATCATGGAAGAGCTTGGCATAACCACTTGCTGGCGGCTCGACTGGCGGGCGCCATTCGGCGAGGCGACGCTGCATTTCCTCGTCGGAAATATCGAGATGCACGCGACGCGATTCGACGTCGACTTCGATGAAGTCACCGTTCTTGACGATGGCGAGCGGTCCTCCGCGCGCCGCTTCCGGCGAGGTGTGCAGGAGAACTGTGCCGTAAGCGGTGCCGGACATGCGCGCGTCGGAAATGCGGACCATGTCGGTGATCCCCTTGCGCAGTACCTTCGGCGGAAGACCCATATTGCCGACTTCCGCCATGCCCGGATAGCCACGCGGACCACAGTATTTGAGGACCATGACGCAAGTTTCGTCGATATCGAGCGCCTCGTCGTTGATCTTCGCCTTGTAGTCGTCGATGTCTTCAAAAACCACGGCGCGGCCGCGATGCTTCATCAGGTGCGGAGAGGCAGCCGACGGCTTCAGCACGCAGCCCTTCGGCGCGAGGTTACCGCGCAGGACGACGATACCGCCCTGCTGGGTGAGCGCCTTCTCGACCGGCAGGATGACGTCCTCGTTCCAGTTGCGAACGTCCTTGACCTCGTCCCAGATGCTTTCGCCGGAAACGGTCAGCGCATCCTTATGCAGCTTACCGGCTTCGCCGAGCATCTTGATGACGACGGGCAGGCCGCCGGCATAGAAGAACTCTTCCATCAGGTATTTACCCGACGGCATGAGGTTGACGATCGTCGGGATGTCGCGGCCGAGGCGATCCCAGTCATCGAGCGTGATATCGACACCGACGCGTCCGGCCATGGCGAGGATATGCACGACGGCATTGGTCGAGCCACCGATCGCGCCATTAACGCGGATTGCGTTCTCGAAGGCTTCCTTCGTCATGATGTCGGAGGGCTTGAGATCATCCTTGACCATCTGCACGATGCGACGGCCGGAAAGCTGCGCCATGACTTTGCGGCGGCTGTCGACGGCCGGGATCGCGGCATTGCCGGACAGCGCCATGCCGAGAGCTTCAACCATCGACGCCATGGTGGAGGCCGTGCCCATGGTGTTGCAGGTACCGCTCGAGCGCGACATCGAGGCTTCCGCTTCGACGAACTCCTCCTGCGTCATCTCGCCGGCCTTCACGGCTTCGGAGAACTTCCAGAGATGCGTACCGGAACCGACGCGTTCGCCGCGGAAATAGCCGTTCAGCATCGGACCGCCCGTGACGACGATCGACGGCAGATCGGTCGAGGCAGCCGCCATCACTAGCGACGGCGTGGTCTTGTCGCAACCGACAAGCAGCACGGCACCGTCGATCGGCTGACCGCGCATGGCTTCCTCGACGGCGAGCGCCGCGAGGTTACGGTACATCATGGCCGTCGGGCGGAAGGTGTTTTCCGACGCCGAGAAGACCGGGATCTCCACCGGGAAGCCGCCGGCCTCCCAGACGCCGGCCTTCACCTTCTCGGCCAGTTCGCGCAGGTGACCGTTGCAGGGGGTGAGGTCGGACCAGGTGTTGAGGATGCCGATGACGGGACGGCCGTCGAACAGGTCATGCGGGTGACCCTGGTTCTTCATCCAGCCACGATGATAAATCGTGTCGCGGGACGTGCCCCCGTACCAGTGCTGCGATCTCAGTTGGCGCGGCCAGGCCGCCGGTTTGAACTTGCTCATGGCTATCGTCCTGTCTCTGTTGAATGGGCGGGTCGACTGATCGATCCGCTCAGAGCATCTTCACCTTGACGGTCTCTGCGGCAGCCTTTGCCAGGCGATTGCGCAGCGGGAGACCGAATTGCGGGGACTCGATTTCGAATACGTCGCCTTCCTGCGTCACAAAACCATCCGCCACGGACAGTGTCGCCGTGCCGTACATGTGAATGTGAAGGTCGCCGGGCTGGCAGAACAGCGCATACTTGAAGTGGTGATACTCAAGATTCGCGATCGTGTGAGACATGTTTGCCTCGCCCGACAGGAAGGGCTTCTCCCAGACAGTCTTGCCACCGCGCAGAATGCGCGAAGTGCCTTCGACGTGGTCAGGAAGGGCGCCGACGCGAAGCTCCGGTCCGAAGGAGGCCGGACGCAGCTTGGAATGAGCAAGGAAGAGATAGTTGATCTTCTCGGTCACATGGTCGGAGAACTCGTTGGCGACGGAGAAGCCCAGGCGATGCGCCGTGCCATCGTCACCAATGATGTAATAGCCGGCCATCTCCGGTTCTTCACCACCATCGAGAGCAAACGATGGCGAAACAAGGTCGTCACCGGGTGCAACGGCGTTGAAACCATTGCCCTTGTAGAACCACTCGGGCTGAACACCGGTTTCGCCGGGCTTCGGCTTGCCGCCTTCCAGCCCCATGCGGAACATCTTCATCGAGTCGCTCATGCCGGCGGTATCCGCATGCATGTTGTCGCGCGCCGATGCCGAACCCGTATGGGTAAGCCCCGTACCGGTCAGGTACATGTGGGCCGGATCCGGATGGCGGACCGGGCAGTCGAGCTTACCTTCGGCAGCGAGCGCGACGAGGTCGACACTGTCGCCTTGGCCCTGCTTTTCGATCAGGGCTGCAACGGTGGTCCCGGCGGCAATTGCCGCCTTGGCCAGTTCGTATGTGGAGTTGAATCCTGGGACAAGGCGCGCAGCCTCACCCTGGCGGCAAATGATGCCGCCAGCCTTCAATTGCGAGAGAAACATAAGCCTATCCTCAGACTGCTTTGTTCTTGTTGTAAACGTCGAAGAAGACAGCAGCCAAAAGCACGAGACCCTTGATGAGCTGCTGGTAGTCAATGCCGATACCCATGATCGACATGCCGTTGTTCATGACACCCATGATCAGAGCGCCGATGACAGCACCGGTAATCTTGCCAACGCCGCCGGATGCCGAAGCACCGCCGATGAAGCAGGCCGCGATGACGTCGAGTTCGAAGCCAACGCCAGCCTTCGGCGTTGCCGAATTGAGGCGAGCCGCAATGATCATGCCGGCGAGCGCTGCAAGAACGCCCATGTTGACGAAGGTCAGAAACACCAAACGTTCGGTATTGATGCCGGAAAGCTTTGCAGCCTTCTCGTTGCCGCCCAGCGCATAGATGCGACGGCCAATGGTCGTGCGGGTGGTGACGAAGGAGTAAAGCGCGATCAGAATGCCCATGACGACGAGGACGTTCGGCAGACCGCGATAGGTAGCAAGCTGATAGCCGAGGAAGATCGCCACAACGCTGATGATGCCCATCTGCACGGCAAAGAACACGAAAGGTTCGTTTTCGGTGCCATGCTCTTCGTTCAGGCGACGGTGCTTCATGCCGTTATAGATCGCGAGAGCGACAAGCAGCACGACCACGATGATCGCAACATGGTTGGCGATACCCGTCGTCTCAGCATTCGTCAGCGGCAGGAAATCCGGGATGAAGCCGGTCGACAGCAGCGTGAATTCCTTAGGGAACGGACCGATCGGGCGTCCCTGCAGGACAACATAGGTCAGACCGCGGAACACCAGCATGCCGGCAAGCGTCACGATGAAGGACGGGATCTTCTGATAGGCGACCCAGTAGCCTTGGGCGGCACCCATGATACCACCGAGCATCAGACACAGCGGAACGACCAGCGAGAAATGCCAGCCCCATTTGACCAGCATGATCGCCGATATGCCGCCGATGAAGGCGACAATCGAGCCGACCGACAGGTCGATATGCCCCGCCACGATGATCAGCAACATGCCGAGCGCCATGATGACGATGAACGAGTTCTGCAGCACCAGGTTGGTGATGTTGACCGGGCGGAAGAGAACGCCGTCAGTCAGGAACTGGAACAGCAACATGATGACGACGAGTGCGAGCAGCAGTCCGTATTCGCGGATGTTGTTGCGCAGATAGTCGCCCACGGAGACCTTGGGGGTTTCGGTTCTGGTGTCGATGGCCATTAGTGTTTCTCCCCAGAGCGCATGATGGCACGCATGATGGACTCTTGGCTTGCTTCTTCCTTGGACAGTTCCGCGACGATGCGACCTTCGTTCATGACGTAGATGCGGTCGCAGGTGCCGAGCAGTTCCGGCATTTCAGATGAGATCATCAGAATGCCCTTACCTTCGGCGGCAAGCTGGTTGATGATGGTGTAGATTTCGAATTTTGCGCCAACGTCGATGCCGCGGGTCGGCTCGTCGAGGATCAGGATCTCGGGGTTGGTAAACAACCACTTCGACAGCACGACCTTCTGCTGGTTGCCGCCGGACAGGTTGACCGCTTCCTGATAGATCGAATGCGACCGGATCCTGAGCTTCTGCCGGTAATCGGCAGCCACCTTGGCTTCCTTGCGATCGTCGATGACGGTGCCGCTGGAGACGCCATCGAGATTGGCGAGCGTGGTGTTTTCCTTGATGTTGTTCTGCAGGACGAGACCGAGATGTTTGCGGTCTTCCGTCACATAGGCAAGGCCAGCACCGATCGCCTTCGGGATCGTCGAGACGTCGACCGGCTTGCCGTGCATCAGGACATCGCCGGTGATCTTGTGACCCCAGGACTTGCCGAAGATGCTCATCGCCGTCTCGGTGCGGCCGGCGCCCATGAGACCGGCGATACCGACGACTTCGCCGGCCCGAACATTGAAGGCGACATCGTGCAGGAACTGGCGATCACGGTGGTTCTGGTGGAAGACGTTCCAGTTCTTCACCTCGAGAAGCATCTCGCCGATCTTCGGTACGCGCTTCGGATAGCGGTCTTCCATGTCACGACCGACCATGCCCTTGATGATCCGGTCTTCCGTGATCTCCTGCGTGTGACAGTCGAGCGTTTCGACGGTGCCGCCATCTCGAATGATGGTAATATTGTCGGCGACCTTGCGGATCTCGTTGAGCTTGTGGGAGATGATGATCGAGGTCATCCCCTGATTGCGGAATTCCATCAGAAGCGTCAGGAGCGCGTCCGAATCCGTTTCATTGAGAGAAGCAGTCGGCTCGTCGAGGATGAGTAGCCGAACCTTCTTTGACAGCGCCTTGGCGATTTCGACAAGCTGCTGCTTGCCGACGCCGATGTCCGTGATGCGGGTGGACGGAGAATCCTTGAGACCCACCTTCGCCAGCAGCTCTTTCGTCCGCGCGAAGGTCTGGGGCCAATGGATCACGCCCTTGTCGGCGATCTCGTTACCGAGGAAGATGTTTTCGGCGATCGACAGGAGCGGCACGAGCGCCAGTTCCTGGTGAATGATGATGATGCCGAGTTCCTCGCTGTCGGAGATCCGGCCGAAGCGACGGACTTCGCCGTCGTAATAGATATCGCCGTCGTAGGTGCCTGCGGGATAGACGCCGCTCAGGACCTTCATCAGCGTGGACTTGCCGGCGCCATTTTCTCCGACCAGCGCGTGGATCTCTCCCTCGCGAACCTTGAAGCTGACATTGTCCAGCGCTTTCACGCCGGGGAATGTCTTTGTGATGCCGCGCATCTCGAGAATGATGTTGTCCATGTACAGAATTCCTGCGCCAAGCCAGCGACCCTATCTGGATCGAGCCGGAGGCGCGAGCTCCCTCAATGCGTATAGAAAAGGGGTCCGCGACGGATCGCGGACCCGGGTGCGATCCGAAGGATCAGTTGTCGATCTGATCGGCGGTGTAGTAACCGGCGCCGACGAGAACGTCCTTGGCATTCGACTTGTCGAGAGCGACAGGCTTCAGCAGGTAGGACGGAACGACCTTGACACCGTTGTTGTAGGTCTCGTTGTCGTTGATCTCGGGCTCCTTGCCTTCCATGATCGCTTCAACCATCGAGACGGCAACCTTGGCGAGTTCGCGGGTGTCCTTGAAGACGGTCGAGTACTGCTCGTCTGCAAGCATCGACTTGATCGAGGGCAGCTCGGCGTCCTGACCGGTGACAACCGGCATCGCCATGTCGCCCGAACCATAGCCTACGCCCTTGAGAGCGGACAGGATACCGATCGAGAGACCGTCATACGGAGACAGAGCGCCATGCAGCTTGTCTTCGGTGTAGGTCGAGGAGAGCAGGTTTTCCATACGAGCCTGGGCAACGGTGCCGTCCCAACGCAGCGTACCGACCTGGTCCATGCCCTGCTGGCCGGACTTGATCACGATATCGCCGCTGTCGATGAGCGGCTGCAGAACCGACATGGCGCCGTCGTAGAAGAAGAAGGCGTTGTTATCGTCAGGCGAACCGCCGAACAGTTCAACGTTCCACGGCTTGGTGTCCGGGAACTTCGCCTTGAGGCCATCAACGAGGCTGGTCGCCTGGAGAACGCCGACCTGGAAGTTGTCGAAGGTGGCGTAGTAGTCGACATTGCCCGAGTCACGGATCAGGCGGTCATAGGCGATGACCTTGACGCCAGCATCGGCGGCCTTCTGCAGGATGTCGGAGAGCGTGGTGCCGTCGATGGCGCCGATGACGAGAACCTTGGCACCCTTGGTGACCATGTTTTCGATCTGGGCCAGCTGGTTCGGAATGTCGTCGTCAGCGAACTGCAGGTCCGGCGTGTAGCCAGCTTCCTGGAACAGCTTTTCCATGGTCTCGCCATCGGAGATCCAGCGGGTCGACGTCTTTGTCGGCATCGAAATGCCGACCATGCCCTTGTCCTGTGCGAAGGACGCGGGCGCGAATGATGCGATGCCGATTGCGAGCGACGCAATCAGGGCGCCAAGTTTCTTCATGGTAACCTCCCTGGTCATACCGTGCGAGGCCAAGCTCCTCCTGGCTACTCGCTGAAACAAGAACGGGCGGCTGACGCAGCAGCCCCCAGCTCCGTGGCGAGTTCTTATCGTGGCCAATATACCGATCAAATGATTATTTTGACTTTCTGCATACCATCGTTGATATGTCCTTTATGGCCGAAATTCATATCCACCGATTGCAGCCGAAGCATCTGAATCTCATCCGCTCGATCGCCGAGCTAGGACAATTAAGCTTGGCTGCTCAGGAACTTGCACTAACGCAGCCTGCGGCTTCCCGCATGCTCGGCGAAATCGAGCGCTATGTCGGGTCACCGATCTTCGTGCGCACGCCCAAAGGCATGGAGCCGACAGCTGTGGGCAGTGCGCTGGCTCGTCGAGCGCAGAACGTGCTGGAGGAAATGCGCGAAGCCGCCCGCGAGGTGGAGGCCATCCAGCGCGGGCTGACAGGAAAAGTCAGGATCGGCGCCGTCACCGGCGGAGCGGTCGGTTACGTCGTGCCTGCGATCCGCGCGTTGAAGGCGGAAGCCTCAACCGTCGAAATCCATGTCGATGTTGCACCGAGCGGCGAGATGATCCGCGACCTCCTTTCCGGCAAGTACGACTTCGTTCTAGGGCGCATCCCGGCCGGCATCGACGCCCGGCAATTCCACCTTGATGGCGCGACCATGGAAGAGGTGGAGATCGTCGTGCACACAAGTCATCCGCTGGTAAACGTTGACCGGCTCAACATCTCCGATATGGCGCATTTCCCCTGGGTCATGCAGGCGCCCGGCACTCCCCTGCGCCAAGCGGTTGAGAGCGTATTCATCGAAGAAGGCGCCCCGATCCCCCGCAACATCGTCAACACCACATCTCTTCTGGTGATGATCGCGATGCTCGCCTCGTCCAACGCGATTGCTCCCATGTCGCGCGAAGTCGCCGATCTCCTCTGTCGACAGACCCCCGTCGGCGACCTGACAACGTTGAAACTCGATACGCCGATCGAAGTGACACCCTATCATCTGATCACCCTGAGCGGCAAACGTTTGTCACCGATCGCCGCAAGGCTGCGTGAGCTGCTGCTCAGTCGATTCCTGAGCAGGGGGCGCTGAGACCATGGAGTGGCGAACCCGATAAGCTTGCAATTTCGGGCATGTCAGGCACACTGTCGCACACCCGTCATGAATCGCAGCTCATGGAGCATTGATGACAGAGCAGCCGGAAGGGCAGCGCCGTGAAGACGAGGGATCCGAGAAAAGCGCCACCGGCGTAGTTGATCTCGGCATCTACAGACAATCTCTCGACCCTCTTCCCGTCACGTTCCATCGCCGCGAACTGGACGCGATCCTCTGGATCTATGGCCGCATGGTGGGCGAGGGCGAATGGCGCGACTATGCGATCGATCACCTCAAGGATCGCGCCGTCTTTTCCGTCTTCAAAAGGTCAGGCGAATATCCGCTCTATCGGATCGAAAAGAATCCGAAGCTTGCTGCCAAGCAGGGCGCATTTTCGGTCATCGCAACTGATGGCCGGATCCTGAAGCGCGGTCACGATTTGCGCCAGGTCCTCAAGGTCTTCGACAAGGCGCTGAAAGCCCTCGACTGACGATCAGGGCATCGTGCCGGGATAGCTGGACAGATCGGGCATGGTCGAATTGCCCTCGCCCAGCGCTTTCTGCATGAAGACGGTGTCGAGCCACAGGTCATGCTTGAAACCAGTACCCACCAGTCGTCCGGCGGGCTCGAAGCCACAACTGCGGTGCACGGCCATGGACGCCTCGCTTGCACCGCCGATGACGGCGATCATCTGGCGAAAACCCAGCGCTTCGCAGCGTATCAGCAATTCTTTCAGCAGAGCCGTCCCGACGCCGCGGCTACGAGCCGAGGGGACGATATAGATCGAATCTTCCACCAGCCAACGATAGGCGGGACGCGTTCTGAAGGCCGAAGCATAGGCATAACCGGCAAGCGACCCCTGTTCGTCGACGGCTGCGAGATACGGATAGCCCTTGACTTTGAGGGCGGCAAATCTCGCCGACATTTCGTCGAGATCGGGCGGAACGAGCTCATAGCTCGCGGTTCCGTTGACCACAGCGTCCGCGTAGATCGCAGTCACCTGCGGAAGATCATCAGGGATCAGATCGCGAATTTCGACATTCATGCAACAACTCCGGTCAACACTGCTTCTTTATCCACGTGCTGACAGGCGAGACAAGCGCCGGCGTGTCGCGGTGACACTGCGATTGATACCAACACTTCGCTTTTCGCCGAAGCGGCGGGTGTGTCGGCTTGACTCGCGCCAAAAACCTTGTAATCCCTCGCCGCGAAGAGGAATTCGGTCCATGCACGCTTTCGGGCAACCCTTTGCGGTCTTCCACCTCCTGCAGCAGTCTGCTGCCGGTGGCGCATGCCATTCTCTTGCATCCACGACCAAGGCCAAAACGACGACGAAAACCGTCTGACGTCTTCGGCCACCGCTCTCTCCCGGCACGGCCGGGGACTCAGGTAGGTTGCACCCTGTCGCAATCTTCCTCCTCACCATCCGCGGAGAGACAGAAAGAGAGCATAGACATGGGTTTCAAGATTGCAGTCGTAGGCGCCACCGGCAATGTCGGTCGCGAAATGCTGAACATCCTTTCCGAACGGGGCTTCCCGGCCTCCCAGGTGATTGCGCTGGCTTCTGCTCGCTCCCAGGGCACGGAAGTCTCCTTCGGCGACAGTGTTCTGAAGGTTCAGAACCTCGAAAATTACGATTTCTCCGATACAGACATCTGCCTGATGTCCGCCGGCGGCACGATCTCCCAGAAGTGGTCTCCGAAGATTGGCGCGCAGGGCTGCGTTGTTATCGACAACTCCTCGGCCTGGCGTTACGATTCAGACGTTCCGCTGATCGTTCCGGAAGTCAATCCGGACGCCATCGTTGACTTCAAGAAGCGCAACATCATCGCCAATCCGAATTGCTCGACCGCCCAGCTGGTCGTGGCTCTGAAGCCGCTCCATGATGTCGCCAAGATCAAGCGCGTCGTCGTATCGACCTACCAGTCGGTTTCCGGCGCCGGTAAGGAAGGCATGGACGAACTGTTCACGCAGACCCGCGCCGTGTTCGTCGCCGATCCGGTCGAGGCGAAGAAGTTCACCAAGCGTATCGCCTTCAACGTCATCCCGCATATCGATAGCTTCATGGAAGACGGCTACACGAAGGAAGAGTGGAAGGTTCTGGCCGAGACGAAGAAGATGCTCGACCCGAAGATCAAGGTGACCTGCACGGCCGTGCGCGTTCCGGTCTTCATTGGCCATTCGGAATCCGTCAACATCGAGTTCGAGAGCGAGATCACCGCCGATCAGGCACGCGACATCCTGCGCGATGCTCCGGGTTGCCTTGTCATCGACAAGCATGAAAACGGCGGCTATATCACGCCTGTCGAATGCGCCGGCGAAGACGCCACCTACATCTCGCGTATCCGCGAGGATGCGACGGTGGAGAACGGTCTCAACATGTGGGTCGTCTCCGACAACCTGCGCAAGGGTGCAGCCCTCAATGCCATCCAGATTGCCGAGCTGCTGGTCAACCGTGGCTTGATCAAGCCCCGCGCGGCCGCTTGATTGATCAGAGCAGAGGCTTCCCGATTGAACGTGGGAAGCCTCGAACGGCGCTTTCAGGTGAAAGTGATCCGATTTGAGATCTTCACGGCTCTACATTAGCTTTGGACGGATGACAGAGTCATCTTTCACTGGCATTGTGCGGCCGAATCGCCCTCCACAATCCGTTATGAGGCATCAATGCGACTGACATCCACTTTGTCGGCGGCTCTCGTTTCCGTCGTCGCGCTGTTCGCTGGCACGCAACAGGCCGCCGCCGCTGCTTGCAGCAACACCTCCGCTGGCTTCGAAGATTGGAGCGCGGCTTTCAAGCAGCAGGCTGCTGCCCAGGGCTTCAGCCCACGCATGCTCGACAAGGTCTTCTCCACGGTCAGCTATAGTCGCAGCACCATCAGTGCCGACCGCGGTCAGAAGAGCTTCAAGCTGTCCTTCGACCAGTTCATGCAGAAGCGCGGCGGGCAGACCATCATCAACCGCGGCAAGACAATGAAGAAGAACAACGCCGCTCTTTTCTCGCGGCTTGAGCAGCGTTATGGCGTCCCGGCTGGTCCGCTGATCGCCATCTGGGGCATGGAGACCGGTTTCGGCTCATTCCTCGGCAAGGAGCACACGCTCTCGGCCGTCGCCACCCTCGCCTTCGATTGCCGCCGCAGCGCCTTCTTCACCGACCAGTTTTACGCAGCGCTGGAACTTGTTCAGGCCGGCAACCTCGACGTGAACGCCAAGGGCGCAGCCCACGGCGAAATCGGCCAGACACAGTTTCTACCGCGTAACGTCATTCGCTTCGGTGTCGACGGTGACGGCGATGGCCATATCGACATGGTCCGTTCGCGCGCCGACGCTCTCGCATCGACAGCAAACTTTTTGCGTGGCCACGGCTGGCAGCCAGGCGCCGGCTATCAGCAGGGTGAGCCGAACTACGCCGCCATCCAGGGCTGGAATGCCGCAGGCGTCTACCAGCAAGCAATTGCCTATATAGGCGCGCGGATCGACGCCGAATAATCGACAAGCAAACGGCGGCCATGAGCCGCCGTTTCGCATTTCGGGTGTTACCAGCACTTAACCGGGTGATCAGCTGTTCGGCTCTGCGTCGAGCCGTTCGAAGTCTCTGGTCTTCGGGTCCATGACCCACAATTCCCCATTGCTAATGTCGAACCAGGCACCGTGGATGCGCAGCTTGCCGCGCTCTTCGAGGATTTTCACGCAAGGAAAAGTCCGCAGATTGGCAATCGAATTTCGAATGGAGATGCGCTCGAGGGCCGTCTGGCGCTCGGCTGGCGTCATGGTCGAATTGCCCTGGATCTGCTCGGCAGCGGGCGCGACGAGGTTCATCCACTTGCCGATGAAATCGCCGGGCGAGAGCGGCTCCGCGTTCGGGTCAAGGGCTGCACGAATACCGCCGCATCGCCCGTGGCCCATGACGATGATGTCCTGCACACGCAAGGCCTGGACAGCGAATTCGAGGGCCGCCGAGGTCGAGTGATACTGCCCGTCTGGCTCGTAGGGCGGGACCATATTGGCGACGTTGCGGACAACGAAGAGCTCGCCCGGAATGGAATCGAAGATCACCTCGGGCGCAGCCCGCGAATCGCAGCACGCAATCACCAGCGTATTGGGCTTTTGACCCTGCTCGGCAAGAACGCGATAGCGGTCACGCTGATCGTGATACCGGCCGCTCATGAAATTGCGATAGCCGTTGAGAAGTGCGGATGGAAAATGGCTCATCGCTACCGATTACAGCGCGTGAACGGCGCTGGCAACCAAGTGCCGCCATAGAATTGGCTGAGAAATCAGCAGCCGCTACCGGGCCTCCGCTGAGTGGGATGCAAGAGGCGGCGCATCTGTACCATCGCCATGGGCGTCGAAAGGCTTGAGGCGTCACTCTCCAGGGTCAGCTCATCACTGCCGCGCCTGGCTGTCTGCGTGAGAATTTCGAAGACACTGGCCGTCGCCAGTTGCAGCGCCTTCTCTTCATCCAAGCCTTCGAGTAGGCGTGCCAGAAAGACGGCGGCGAGAAGATCACCCAACCCGTTTGGCGGATTGTCGATGAGCCGGTGTTCGGCGAGCAGAGCCGAGCGACCGTTGAGCAGGAGGTTCCCTGTTCCCTTGACCATCATTGGCACCGCAGAGGTGACCAGCATGCGTTTCGGTCCGAGATCGCTCGCCGCTTCCATGATCGCCTGATTGCTTGGCAGCTCGCGTCCTGCCATCCACTGCAGTTCATAGCGATTGGGTGTCGCAAGATCGGCAAGCGGAATGAGTCGCTTTCGGATGGCCGTTGCGGTTTCGACAGGCACGTAAAGTCCTCCGAGATCGCCGATCACGGGGTCGCACACATAGATCAGATCCGGATTCTTTTCTTTTGCAGCTTCAACGAGACGTGCCACCGCTGCCGGCTGGCGGGCGCTGCCGAAGTATCCGGACAAGATCGCGGAAACCTCTCCAAGCCAGGGCGCCCTGATCAGGTCATCGATCGCGCTATCGAAGTCGTCATCGGAAAATCGCAGACGCGTCGCCGGACCATGTCCCGGATGCCAGGGAAGCACGATTGTCGGAAGTGCCCAGACCGGCCGACCCAGGACTTCGAGAGCGAATACGGCAGCTCTGTTGCCGACAGATCCGCGGACAACATGGCTGGAGATGACGATGACTGCACCCTTGTTCATTTCACGCATTTTGTGTGATTCGCTTTCTCACCCGGCAATCGAACTGGCAAAGCACCATCTGGTGCAAAAATTTCCTGATTTTATGAATTTGACCGCATATTTTCGCCTGATTTTTTCCTATTTCTGTTCCATACATACTTTTGCAAGCCATTTGCGTGAAGATGACGCGCAAAGGCGCGATTTACGGAGGGGTACATGGGCAGGACCGGGTTCAGCAAGCGGGATGAATTGCTGGAAAATGCGGAGCAGTTGGCGCGGGAGCAGGGCGGTGGTCATGTATCGCCCAAAGTCATATTCGGACGAGCAAGCAACGACGATCTCGACCGCTACGACGCGTCCATGCTGGCACGATCGGTGTCGAGAGCCGCGAGTGACATTGCGGGTTGGGATCGCACGACGCCCCACATCAGCATCGATACGATTGAGGGCGTGAGCCCGCACGGCATCCCGGTCAGCGTTCTCTCCATCGTCGACCACAATAAGTCCTTCCTCTACGATTCGCTGATGGGTGAGGTGACCAGCCACTATCGCGACATCTATATGGCGGTTCATCCTATCCTTGCTGTGACACCGCGCGGCGACATCTCGCTGTCGAACCCGGACTCGGATCCGGAAGGCGCGATCAAGGTCAGCTATATCCAACTTCATCTGGCGCCGCTCTCGGCAGAGCAGTCCGCAGAACTGATCAGCCGACTTCAGTATGTTCTGGCGCAGGTCAAGATGGCAGCGACCGACTGGAAGCCGATGCTGAATTTGCTGGAAACAGCACTTTCCGAGCTTCGGGACCTATCCGCCGGACGGACCGAAGCAGAGCGCGACGAAGCGGTCGCGTTCCTCGAGTGGCTCCGCAACAACAATTTCACCTTCCTCGGCATGCGCGAATACACCTATTCGGGCGATGGAGCGGAAGCGACCATTGAGCGCGAAAAGGGCAGCGGCCTCGGCATCCTCTCGGACCCCGATGTTCGCGTGCTTCGCCAGGGGCAGAACCAAGTCACAACCACCCCCGAGATCCTCGCCTTCCTGCAAGGTCCAGACTACCTCATCGTCACCAAGGCGAATGTTAAATCCGTCGTCCACCGCCGAGCCTACATGGACTATGTCGGCATCAAGCGCTTCGGACCGAACGGCAAGGTCGCAGGCGAGCTCCGCATCGTCGGCCTGTTTACAGCCACCGCCTATACGCGCTCGGTCAATCAGATCCCGCTCTTGCGCGCCAAAGTCGAGAAGGTCGTGTCCCACTTCGACTTCGACCCTCGTAGCCATTCCGGCCGTATGCTGCAGAACACGCTGGAAAACTATCCGCGTGACGATCTCTTCCAGATCAAACCTGACCTGCTGGCAAAGTTCTGCGAACAGATCAACGATCTCTCCGAACGCCCACGGGTGCGCGTATTGCCGCGCATCGACCATTTCGATCGCTTCGTCTCTTTGATCGTTTACGTGCCCCGCGAAGACTACAACTCGATGGTCCGCGAGAAGATCGGCCTCTATTTCCAGTCCGTCTACAACGGCCATGTTTCAGCCTTCTACCCGGCCTTCCCCGAGGGCGGCGTGGCGCGCGTGCACATCATCATCGGCCGACGCGAAGGAGCGACACCTCAGATCCCCCAGGCGACGCTGGAAGAGGCGGTTCGCCAGATCACGGCTCGATGGGCGGATCGGTTCACGGCCCTTGCCGGCAAGGGTGCTCCGACACTTGAAGTGGGGCAGGCATTCGAGGAAGCCTTTAGCCCCGAAGAGGCAGTCAGCGATCTCAAGCACATCAAGGCTTGCCTCGCAGGTGCCCCGCTGTCGCTCGAATTCCACCAGGTGACAGACGAGCGCGGCCCGCTTCTCTACCTCAAGATCTTCCACGTGAGCGATCACCTGCCCTTGTCACGTCGCGTCCCTCTGCTCGAAAACCTCGGTTTCCGGGTGATCAGCGAGCGCACCTTCGATATCGGCATTGGCCGCTCCGGGGTCGATCAGAGTGTTGTTGTGCTCCACGACATGGAACTGCAGGTTCCAGATGGGATAAACTTCGCCACCGATCAGCATGCGACACAGGTAGAAGAGGCCTTTCTTGCCGCCTTTACTGGTGCGGTCGATAACGACGCATTCAACCGTCTGATCCTCGCAGCAAGCGTTACTGCCCGCGAAGCATCGGTGCTGAGGGCTTATGCCGCCTATCTCCGTCAGGCCGGCGCGGTCTATTCGCTGACCTACATGGCGGAAACGCTGACCAAACACCCGGCCATCGCAGCCGACTTGGTGGCCCTCTTCAAGAATCGCTTCGATGTCTCGCTGGCCGAGAAAAGCCGCAAGAGCCGCCACGCAGAACTGCTTGATACGCTGGAAAGCAAGCTGAACGACGTGAAGATCCTCGATGAGGACCGGATCGTACGTCGCTACATCAATGCGATCGAGGCGACACTCAGAACCAATTTTTACCAGAAGGGCTATCAACAAAGCGATCGCCCGATGCTCGCTTTCAAGTTTGATCCGCACAAGCTGGAAGGTCTGCCCGAACCGCGTCCGTTCCGCGAAATCTTCGTCTACGGTGTCGAGGTCGAGGGTGTCCACCTGCGCTTCGGCAAGGTAGCCCGAGGCGGTCTGCGCTGGTCGGATCGCGCGCAGGACTACCGCACGGAAGTGCTCGGTCTCGTCAAAGCGCAGCAGGTCAAGAATGCCGTAATCGTGCCGGTCGGCGCGAAGGGCGGCTTCTTCCCCAAGCAGCTCCCGCCTGCGACCAATCGCGAAGCCTGGTTCGCCGCTGGCACGGAAGCCTACAAGACCTACATCCGCACTCTCTTGTCGATCACCGACAATATCGTCGCCGGTGACATCGTTCCGCCAGCCGATACCCTCCGGCCGGATGGCGACGATCCCTATTTCGTCGTTGCTGCCGACAAGGGCACGGCGACCTTCTCGGACACGGCAAACGGTCTGGCCCAAGAAGCCGGCTTCTGGCTCGATGATGCCTTCGCCTCCGGCGGTTCTGCCGGATACGACCACAAGAAAATGGGCATTACCGCTCGCGGCGCCTGGGAAACGGTCAAGCGCCACTTCCGGGAAATCGATACCGATATCCAGACGACGCCGTTTACTGTGGCTGGCGTGGGCGACATGTCGGGCGACGTCTTCGGCAACGGCATGCTGCTGTCGGAAAAGATCAGGCTGATCGCAGCCTTCGACCATCGCGACATCTTCATCGATCCAAACCCGGACCCAGCCATCTCGTTCGCCGAGCGCAAGCGGATGTTCAATCTGCCGCGTTCCAGCTGGCAGGACTATGACCGCTCGACCCTCTCGGCTGGTGCGATGATCATCTCTCGTGCCGAGAAATCCGTCAAACTCACCCCGGAAGCGGCTGCAGCCATCGGTCTAGAAACGTCCACCGCCACGCCAATGGACATCATGACGGCGATCTTGAAGGCCCCGGTTGATCTCCTGTGGTTCGGCGGCATCGGCACCTATATCAAGGCAGCAGCCGAGACCGATGCTGAAGTCGGTGACCGAGCCAATGATGCGATCCGCGTGAACGCGGCGGATGTCCGCGCCAAGGTCATCGGAGAAGGTGCGAACCTGGGCGTGACGCAGAAGGGCCGTATCGCCTATGCCCTGAATGGCGGTCGTTGCAATTCCGATGCGATCGACAACTCGGCCGGGGTGAATTCCTCGGACGTCGAGGTCAACATCAAGATCGCCTTGAGCCCGGCCATGCAGGAGGGGCGTCTGCCGCGGGAGAAGCGCAATGTGCTGCTCGCCGAGATGACGGATGAAGTGGCAGATCTCGTGCTGCGCAACAACTATCTCCAGTCGTTATCGATCTCCCTCACTGAAGCCAAGGGAGCGGGCAACCGCGAAGAGCTGAGCCGGCTCATGGATTATCTCGAGGGCATGGGGCGCCTCAACCGCAAGGTTGAAACACTTCCGGATTCCGCAGGCGTCGCAGAGCGCTACGTCTCAGGCAAGGCGCTGACGCGACCGGAAATCGGCGTGCTTCTCTCCTATGCGAAGATCGTGCTCTTCGATCAGTTGATCGAACTCGGACCTTCCGGACGACAGCTATTGCGAGTCGACGCTGCTCAACTACTTCCCGGCCGCCATGCGCGAGACCTTTGCGACCGACATTGCCCATCATCGCCTGCGTCGTGAAATCATCGCGACGGTTCTCGCCAACCATGCCATAAACCGAGGCGGCCCGGGCTTTGTCGTTTCGGTCGGAGATGCGACAGGCGGAGCCCCGGACAAGGTGGTAAAGGCAGCTCTGGTCACCCGTGACGCACTCGGCCTGACATTGCTTTGGGACAAGATCGATGCACTGGACGCACGGATCCCGGGGCAGACGCAAAACAGGCTCTATGCGATCGTCTCGGAGATCTATGCGGCCATGACGAGGTTGCTGATCGACACCGGCTATGTGAAGGGTTCGATCGGCGACGCCGTAGCGCAGTTGAAGGCCGCGGTGGCTTCGGCCTCACCAGTGTTCAAGAAGACGGTTCCGACCGCCCTTCGTCAGGACTTTGATGATCAGATCGCCGCACTGATCGAAGCAGGCGCACCGCCAGCCTTGGCGGCTGAGGTGGTCAATCTGCAGATGATGCAGCTGCTGCCCGAGATCCTGCAGATTGCTGAACGCACCGGCGCCGATTTCGCCGGCGCCATGCGCGGCTTCTTCGCGGTCTCCGAAGCCTTCCGCATCGGTCGAATCATCGAGAATGCCGGACGGATCCAGACGACGGACCACTACGACAGTCTGGCCCTCACACGCAGTCTCGACCGAATCGGTCAGGCGCGCAGACAGATCGTTTGTGTGGCGCTGACGAGCCACGGCAAGGAACCGCAACCGGTTCAGGCGTGGATTGCGACGGACAGAAACCGCGTCGAGCGGATCGGCAAGGAACTGGCATCGATCGTCGACAGCGGCGAACCGAGCATTTCGAAGCTCGCTGTCGCTGCCGGGCTTCTGGGTGATCTTGCACAGGACCACGTGAGGTGACACTGTCCCGGGGCTTTAGAGGCTCCGGGGGTGCGCGTGACGACACGTACAGACATGAAGACCAGCCACGGCACCATCGACAGGGGTGTTCGTGGCTGGATGTTTTTTGACTGGGCAGCGCAGCCCTTCTTCACCGTTGTCACGACCTTCATTTTCGGTCCGTACTTCGTCTCGCGGATGACTGATGATCCAGTGAGCGCCCAGACCGCCTGGAGCAATGCGGCGACGATTTCGGGCATCATCATTGCCATCCTCGCACCCATTCTCGGTTCAATCGCCGACGAGTCCGGATCCAGGAAACCCTGGATCGCCTTCTTCGCGCTGATCAAGATCGCCTGCCTCGCCCTTCTCTGGACAGCCGCTCCGGGATCACCTGTCGCCTTCGTGATGCTGCTGATGATCCTCGCCAGCATCGCAGCGGAATTTTCCATCGTCTTCAACGATTCCATGATGCCGCGCCTCGTCAGCCAGCAGGATGTCGGGCGTGTGTCCAACATTGCCTGGGGCATGGGCTATATGGGCGGCATGATTGTGCTGATCTTCGTGGTGCTCTTCCTTGCCGGCAATCCGACGACCGGAAAGACGCTGATCGGGTTCGATCCCCTGTTCGGGCTGGACCCGGCAACGGGGGAGGATGCTCGCATCACCGGCCCGATTTCAGCGGTCTGGTATCTGATCTTCATCTTGCCGATGTTCTTCTTCACCCCGGATGCAGCGAAGGGCAAAGCTTTAGGCGCGGCCGTCCGGTCGGGTCTTCGCGAAATCCGCGCGACGCTTGGTGAACTCCGCCATCGCAGCAACATCCTGCGCTTCCTCATCGCCCGGATGATCTATCAGGACGGCGTCAACGGACTTCTCGTGCTGGGCGGTGTCTTCGCTGCCGCCATGTTCGGCTGGTCGACGATGGAAATCGGCATCTACGGGATCATTCTCAATATCGTCGCGATCTTCGGCTGCCTTGTGGCCGGTCGGGTGGATAGGGCACTCGGCTCCAAGGTGGTGGTGCTGGTGAGCCTGCTAATGCTCATCGTTGCGACCTTCGGAATCATTTCGACCGGCGTCGACTTTACTCTCTTCGGGCTGGTGAGCCTGCCCATCACAGGCACCGACGGGCTGTTCGCCACCCCCGCCGAAAAGGCCTATGTCCTCTACGGCCTGTTGATTGGCATGTCCTTCGGCCCTGTCCAGGCCTCGTCGCGCTCCTATCTTGCCCGTAGCGTCGAACTGCACGAAGCCGGCCGTTACTTCGGCATCTACTCCCTGTCAGGCCGCGCGACGAGCTTTCTCGCGACGCTGTCCTTCTCTGTGGTCACCGCATGGTCGGGCTCGCCGCGCGCCGGCATGGCCACACTGCTGGTGTTTCTGATTGGCGGCCTCGTCCTTCTCCTAAGGACGAATTACCCGGCAACGGACGACGGTAAGACCCTGTGAAAAAGGCCGGTGGATCGCTCCACCGGCCATTCAGTGCTCTGCGATCGGGCTTCTTCAGTGGCGGAAGTGACGGACGCCGGTAAAGACCATTGCCACGCCGTGCTCGTCGGCAGCTGCAATCACTTCTTCGTCGCGCATAGATCCACCGGGCTGGATGACAGCCGTGGCACCAGCCGCGATCGCGGCCAGAAGACCGTCGGCGAATGGATAGAAGGCCTCGGAGGCAACTGCAGAGCCCTTGGTGAGCGGCGCCGAGAGACCGAGCGCCTTGGCGGCGTCTTCAGCCTTCAGCGCGGCAATGCGGGCGGAATCGACACGGCTCATCTGCCCGGCGCCGATGCCGGCCGTCTGGCCGTCCTTGGCATAGATCACGGCGTTCGACTTCACGTGCTTGGCGATCTTGAAGGCGAACTTCATGTCCTCGAGCTCTGTCGCCGTCGGGGCGCGTTTGGTCACCACCTTGAGGTCGAGGTCTTCGACCATGACGTTATCGCGGCTCTGCACAAGCAGACCACCGGAGACCGTCTTGGCCATGACGCCGCGGGCGCGCGGATCGGGCAGGGCGCCCGTGGTCAGCAGGCGCAGGTTTGGCTTGGCCGCGATGATCGCCTTGGCCTCGTCGGTGACTTCGGGGGCAATAATCACTTCCGTGAAGAGCTTGACGATTTCCTGCGCAGTATCGGCGTCGAGAAGCTGGTTGAGCGCGATGATACCGCCGAAAGCCGAGGTACTGTCACAGGCAAGCGCCCGCTTGTAGGCCTCGACCAAGCTTGAGCCTGTGGCGACGCCACAAGGATTTGCATGCTTGATGATCGCGCAGGCCGGGCCGTTTTCCGGCGGAAACTCAGCAACGAGTTCGAACGCCGCGTCCGTATCGTTGATGTTGTTGTAGGAAAGCTGCTTGCCCTGCAGGAGCGTCGCGGTCGCGACACCCGGACGGTTGTCGCCGGTGACATAGAAGCCTGCGCTCTGATGCGGGTTCTCGCCGTAGCGCATCTTTTCCTTCAACACGCCACCGACGGTCCGATAGGCGGGCATGTCGATCTCGAGTGCCTCGGCAAACCAGTTGGAAATAGCCGCGTCATAGGCGGCGGTACGGGCATAGGCTTTGGCCGCCAGGCGCTGACGCAGCGCATAGGTCGTCTGGCCGTCATTTTCGGAGAGCGCGGCAATCACCTCGGCGTAGTCGGCCGCATCGGTGACGACTGTGACATAGGCGTGGTTCTTTGCGGAAGCGCGGATCATGGCGGGTCCACCGATGTCGATGTTTTCGACGGTGGTCGGATAGTCACCGCCGGCGGCACGAACCTGTTCAAACGGATAGAGATTGATCACGGAGAGATCGATGGCCTCGATGCCATGCGCCTTCATCGCCTCGACATGCTCTGCATCGTCCCGGATCGACAGCAGTCCGCCATGGACCAGCGGATGGAGCGTCTTGACGCGGCCATCCATGATCTCGGGGAAGCCGGTGATCTCGGAGACGTCGATGACCGGCAAGCCGGCCGCAGCAAGAGCCTTGTGGGTACCGCCCGTCGACAGAAGACGCACGCCGCGCTGGTGCAGCGCCTGCGCGAATTCGACGATGCCGGTCTTGTCGGACACCGACAGAAGTGCGGTACGCACGCGCACGAGGTTAGGGGCGGGGATCTTCTTGGAAACGACGGCCATGGTTCACTCCGAGCTGGCGGGCGCCCGGAAATGCGGCAGCGGGCGCGATGCCGCCGCCTAGCACAGCTTCACCTGTGAGGAAACCGCAAGATGCCCGCCATCAGGCATGATGCGCGAGAAACCAGCGTATTTCCGGCCCCTCGAAGACGATCTCCAGCTGCTGCGACGGGCGGATGCCCGAAACATCGGCGAAGAAGACGTCTTCTCCAACGGCGATTTCGCCGACCGGGATCGAGAAGGACCAGCTCTCGCCATCGGGAGCCACCAGCCGTATCTTCCGGTCGTCGGACCGCTCCACGGTGATCGTCGGATGCACATGGAAACGCGCGATGACCTCTGCACCCGGCAGATTGGGTGTCGGCAGACCGTCCGGCAACAACAGGCGATCCCGCCCGGCGATCTTGGTGCCCTGCTCGTTGATGCGGATCTCGCGTTCGTGCAGGACACCGAAGCGTTTCACATAGCCGTCGTGCCTTGCCGACAGCCGGTCACTGCCATCGGGACCGGTCTGTCGTTCGACCTCGATTTTGGAGGGGCCAGATAGCATGATCGTGCCGAGGCGGGACGATTGGGCAATCCGTGCCGAAGAGACGTCCCCGATGCACACGGTACTATGCGCTGCCGTGGCGCGGGCGAGTTGACGAAGACGTTCCCCTGCAAAGCGCGGTGACCCGCTATTGATGATGAAGCGGTTTCGTCCTGAAGACAATTCGAACGAGAGGCAGCCGGCATGCGCCGTGCTCGATAGCCGCGCCGACAGCGGTTTGCCGGTATCAACGAGGATCGTGGTGTCGCCTGCGGAAAGACGGTGATAGGCCCCATGCGGCAAGGCCTTGAAGGGCTGTCCCGCAGTTTCGTCGTATCGAAGGACACTCATGAGATCGGTGGCGAGCGACGAACTGGCGCCATTGAAGAGGGCCAGATCGCCGCTGCTGTGACGGAAAAAGCGGACCGCCGGGTACATCCGGTCGATGACCGGAATGAGCTTGGCGGGAACATCGTGACCGAGATTGATGTAGCTTTGGCGCAGCGGCAAAAGATCAAAAAGCAGATCGACAGATGCCTGCGGGTTGCGCGAGACATGGCTGCCGTCTGCCAGAACCTGCCGCTCGAGCTCTCGGTCAAGCAGCCGTCCCGCGCGGCGAACTGCCGCCGGTCGCGCCTCGGCCGCGATCGACGCCATGGCAATGGCGATGCGCGCCTTAAGACGCGGGAGACCGTCGGGTATCGAATCGGCACGGCGCTGAAGGTGGCGCACCTGCTGCCCAAGCGAGGACGTGAACCGACGGTAAAAGCCAGCATCGGCTTCGTGAAGCACGATCGGCGAATGCGAAAGCCAGCTGATGATCCGCCGGGAAACGACCTCACTGTCCCAGGCAACGCCCTTGCTACGGCCGCCATGAAGGGTGATCCACTGGTCCGTGATCCATCGCGCATTTTCGCAGGCGGCTGCCGTCTTGTCGGCGCGGATGTGGCGCAGCCAGCCGAAGCCATGCAGGCGGCGTGCAAACTGGACGGACGGCAGCTCGAGTTCGAAGGGAGAATGGCCCTCGGTATCGAGAACACGGCCTGCAAGTGGAAATCGTCCGTTGGCGATCTCTTCGGCCACAAACGAGTCGATCGCCCTGAGATCGGTCGGCGCCACGACGACTCGGTTCAGGCGGAAAGTCCCTCGCTGCACAGCCGAAGGCGTCACGATGGCAGCCGCCTGCCGCATGCGGCGCCAGGATTCGGCGACGTGGAGCGAAATCAGTCGGGCGCGATCATTGATTCGCATAATGGTTCCTGTCACCAGATCATGATGATCCAGCCATTCCGGTTGTCCGAACCCAAGGAGTTCGAAGGGATAAGGCCTTCGGGCTCCTGACGTGGGCACGAAATGACAAGTCATATAGCCGCGCCCCGGCCATGCGGAGCGACGGTCCACGTTCACGCAGACTTCCCAACAGATTTATTGAGATATTAGTTAAATTTTAGCAATGACCGCGGCGTAGAAGCCGTCAAGCCCGCCAATTTCTCGAAGCATGTCGGGCGTGGTCCTGAATTCACCCTTGTCGGTGATTGCTGCTTCCAGCCCCGGCCAGTCCGCCGCATCGATTGGCTGCAGACGCAGGTCAGGGATCTCCGCCAACACCCGGGCAACAACCTCCTCGCCTTCGGAAGGATCGATGGAGCAGTTGGAGAAGACCAGACGGCCACCCGGTTTCAAGAGTGTCACGGCATGGCGCAGCAACTTCTCCTGCAGTTCGGCAAGCTTGGCGATATCGGCCGCATTCTTTGTCCAGAGAACATCCGGGTGGCGACGTGTCGTACCGGTCGATGAACAGGGTGTATCGAGCAGGATCGCATCGAACGCCTCTGTCTCATCAAGGTCGAGCAGGTTCGCACAGCAAATTTCGACTGAAAGTCCGAGGCGCTGGAGATTGGACTCCAGACGCTTCAGACGAGACTTCGATTGCTCGACCGCCAGGACATCACCGCCGGCCAGCACCAACTGTGCCGTCTTGCCGCCGGGTGCAGCGCAAAGATCGGCAACCCGTTTTCCCGTGAGATCACCGAACAACTTTGCCGGGATCGCGGCTGCGGCATCCTGAACCCACCACGCACCTTCATCGAAACCTTCAAGCGCGGTCACAGACCCACGAAACCGCTCGAGACGCACACTGCCTGTCGGCAAAACCTCTCCGCCAAGCCGCGTCGCCCAGCCGGCCGCATCCGACTTCACCGTCAAATCGATCGTCGGGGGCTCCAGCTGGGATGCAGCGATGGCAAGCGCTTGTTGCTCGCCATAGACTGCAGTCAGGCGTGCCATGAACCAATCCGGCATGCAGGGAAGATCATCCACGGCAGCAAGAAGCTCTGCCTTCTCACGCCCGATGCGGCGCAGGATGGCATTTACCAGCTTGGAGAAACGACGGCTCCTGGGATCGCCATTGGCCTGCTCCACGGCAAGGTCAACGGCCGAATGATCGGGCACGTCGAGATAGAGCATCTGCGCCGCCGCCACGAGCAGAAGGTGATGCAGGGAGCGGGCACCGTCCGGCAGCGGCGTGTCGAGCAATTCTCCGATAATCGCCTCAATCCGCGGCAGATGGCGCAGAGCGCTCTGAAGGATCGCCTTCACGAGGCTGCGATCGGCATCGTTAAGGGGCAGGAATGCGGGATTGCCATGCTCTGAATCCAGCATGCCGTCGAGCGACGTCTTCCGATCGATCACCGCTGCCAGAATTCGGCTTGCGGCAATTCGGGCTTCCAGCCCCGGCTTCAAGGGCTGCCGAGAGGCTCGCTCTCCATGCTTCCTGCTGCCGTTGTGCTTGCTTTTCAGTTTGCCCGTCGATGTGTCGTTCAAGACCATGGTCCCTTGGGTGGTTCGGCTTTGCCGCGTCCCCAACCGGTGGTCGGAACAGAACGCGCTGTGCGCGATGCCTTAACAGGGGCCTCCGGCGGCGTCGATCCCCCCGGCCGGATATCGCTCATGGCCAGCAGCGCCTCGATACGATTGCGTGTGTTGGGATGGGTCGAAAAGAGATTGTCCATCCGCTGACCGTTCAAGGGATTGATGATGAACATATGGGCGGTTGCCGGATTGCGCTCTGCGTCCACGTTTTCGATGTGAGAGGCGTCGCCGGCGATCTTCTGCAGGGCCGATGCGAGCCAGCGCGGCTGCCCGCAGATTTCCGCCCCGCGGCGGTCGGCCGCATATTCGCGCGTCCGACTGATGGCCATCTGGACCAGCATGGCAGCCAGGGGAGCAACGATCATGGCGATAAGGACACCGACGAAGCCGAGCGGATTGTTGCGATCGTCACGCCCGCTGGAAAACAGGAAGGCGAAATTCGACAGCATCGAGATCGCACCGGCAAGCGTTGCCGTGATCGTCATCGTCAATGTGTCGCGGTTCTCGATATGGGCAAGTTCATGCGCCATGACGCCTGCGACCTCTTCCGGGCTGAGCCGCTGCAGCAGTCCCGTCGACGCAGCAACGGCAGCGTTCTGCGGATTGCGACCGGTCGCAAAGGCATTCGGCTGCGGGTTGTCGAAGACATAGACCTTCGGCATGGGCAGACCGGCATTGCGGGCCAGATCCCGCACCATCACGTAGAATTCCGGCGCCGTGCGCTCATTGACCTCCTGAGCCCGATAGGCCCGAAGCACCATCTTGTCGGAATTCCAATAGGAAAAGAAATTCATGCCCGCGGCGATGATGAAGGCAATCATCATGCCGCCCCTGCCACCGATCAGGAAGCCAACGCCCATGAAGAGGGCAGTCATGAAGGCGAGCAGCATGGCAGTCCGCATGGTATTCATGTCGTGGTCCTCTAAAAGCAGCGGATGGCAACGTTCTTGCCGTTTTCGTCTGTTGATTTAAAAAGTGCGCAACCCAATTTCAATGTTTGCGCATGAAATGCCGTCTCAGCAAAGGACGATGTGATGTCAGAAGATCGTGACGCCGAAGTCGACGTGGATCAGCCGCGTGAATTGAGCCCGGCCGCGAAGCGGGCACTGGCCGAAGCAGAGGAAAGGCGCCAGCGCGAAGCAGCGCAACAGATGCCACCTGAAATCGGAGGCCGAGGCGGCGCTGATCCCGCCCGTTTTGGCGATTGGGAAATCAAGGGTCGCGCAATCGACTTCTGAGGAATTATTACCCATTGAATTGCGCCAGATATCGGAATATGTTCCTATCATGTTCCGATCAACGCTCCCATCTATGACAATCTTCCTGATGCTGATGTCCGCAGCGCCGTTAAGCGCAGCGAGCCGCCAGATCGAGGGGCCAGTCGTGGCCGAAGTGATCAAGGTCATCGATGGCGACACGGTTCTCGTCGAGGCCATGCCTTGGCCAGATCACAAGGTCAGCACCTATGTGCGCCTACGCGGCATCGATGCGCCTGAGCTGAAGTCGAAATGCCCCGCTTTTCGCGAAGCGGCGCTCAAGGCGAAAGGCGAACTGACAAGCCTGGTAAATGGCCGTGTGACGGTTCAACTAACCGCAATCTCTGGCGACAAGTATTTCGGACGCGTCGTTGCAGATCTTACTCTCGCAGACGGCAGTCGCCCGGCGGACCGACTTCTGGCGACGGGTCTGGCCGAACCATATGCGGGAAAGCAAAAGGCCAAGAGAGTTTGCCCCCGCGGATTGTAGGGGATTTGTAGACAGCTGCCGCCAGTTGCTGCTTGATGCAACACATGTCGATTCGTCAGGCTTCGTTGTTCAGATCCGCTTTTTTCTGGTTTTGCTTCTTTTGGCGCAGGCAGGATCCGTCGCGCATGCACAGACAAGCGCAATTGAATTGGCAGCGCGATCCTGCAAGCAGGTCTCAAGTTGCGAGGAAGCTGTCATCCTGTGGTGCAACGGATATCGCCGCGCCGATGGCGATAACGACGGTATACCCTGTGAGAACGTCTGCTCGTCAGTGGAGCAGGTCAATGAAATCCGCCGAGTGATCGGATGTTGAGACCACCGGGAGCTTGAGGAAGCTCCCGATGGTCTTTTTTGTCAGGCGCTCTTGTTCTGTCGATTGGCGATCAGATCATCGACGACAGCTGGATCGGCCAGCGTCGAGGTGTCGCCGAGCGCGCCGAAATCATCCTCGGCGATCTTGCGCAGGATGCGGCGCATGATCTTGCCCGAGCGCGTCTTCGGCAGGCCGGGTGCGAACTGGATCTTGTCCGGCGTCGCGATCGGCCCGATTTCCGTCCGCACATGCTTCACCAGATCGGCTCGGAGCGCATCATTGCCCTCGTGACCCGACATCAGGGTGACATAGCAATAGATGCCCTGGCCCTTGATGTTGTGCGGGTAGCCGACAACGGCCGCTTCGGAAACGAGGTGGTGCGAGACCAGCGCCGACTCGACTTCCGCCGTTCCCAGGCGGTGACCGGATACGTTCAGGACGTCATCGACGCGGCCCGTGATCCAATAATAGCCGTCTTCGTCCCGGCGGCAGCCGTCACCCGTGAAGTACTTGCCCTTGTAGGTGGAGAAGTAGGTCTGCACATAACGGTCGTGGTCGCCATAGACAGAGCGTGCCTGTCCTGGCCAGCTGTCGGTGATGCAGAGATTGCCGTCGGTCGCACCCTCCAGCACATTGCCTTCATTGTCGACAAGCTCGGGCTTGATCCCGAAGAATGGCATGGTCGCCGAACCCGGCTTCAATGCGGTGGCCCCCGGCAGCGGCGTGATCATGATCCCGCCAGTTTCGGTCTGCCACCAGGTATCGACAACAGGAGACTTCTGCTCGCCGACGACGTTGTAATACCACTCCCAGGCTTCCGGATTGATCGGTTCACCGACCGAGCCGAGAAGGCGCAGCGACGAGCGATCCGAACGCTTGACGAAATCGTCACCCGCACCCATCAGCGAGCGGATGGCGGTCGGTGCGGTGTAGAAGATGTTGACCTTGTGCTTCTCGATCACTTCCCAGAAGCGGCCCTGGTCCGGGAAGGTCGGAATGCCCTCGAACATCAGTGTTGTGGCACAGTTCGCAAGCGGCCCGTAGACGATGTAGGAGTGACCAGTGACCCAGCCGACATCGGCCGTGCACCAGTAGACGTCGCCATCGTGATAATCGAACACGTATTCATGCGTCATCGAGGCATAGACGAGGTAACCGCCCGTCGTGTGCATCACGCCCTTCGGCTTGCCCGTCGAACCGGAGGTGTAGAGGATGAACAGCGGATCTTCTGCCTTCATCTTCACCGGCGGGCAGTCTGCCTTGACCGTGTGCACTTCCTGGTGATGCCAGATGTCGCGGCCCGGCGCCCAGCCGATCTTGCCGCCGGTGCGGCGCACGACGAGAACCTTGTTGACGATGACATACTGCTTCGCGGCGATGTCGATCGCGATGTCGGTGTTTTCCTTGAGCGGTACCGGCTTGCCGCCGCGAACGCCTTCATCGCAGGTGATCACGAAGGTTGATTCGCAGTCGACGATACGGCCTGCCAGCGCTTCCGGCGAGAACCCGCCGAAGACGACCGAATGGATGGCACCGATACGGGCGCAGGCGAGCATGGCATAGGCCGCTTCCGGAATCATCGGCATGTAGATGGTGACGCGGTCACCCTTCTTGACGCCGTGCTTCTTCAAGACGTTCGCCATGCGGCAAACTTGCTCGTAGAGCTCGTTGTAGGTGATCTTCTTGTCGATATAGGGGTTGTCGCCTTCCCAGATGATGGCGGTCTGCTCGCCATGCGTCTTCAGGTGGCGGTCGATGCAGTTATAGGAGACGTTGGTGAGGCCGTCTTCGAACCACTTCACGGGAACCTTGCCCTTGAAGGACGTGTTCTTGACCTTCGTATACGGCTTGAACCAGTCGATCCGCTTGCCGTGTTTGCCCCAGAACTTCTCGGGGTCCTCGATGCTCTCCTGATACCATTTCTGGTACTTGTCTTCATCGATCAGAGCGCGAACTTTTGCCGATTTCAGCACCGGATAGGTTTTGGCTGACATGAATTCCTCCTCATGTTGACGGGCCACAACTGGCGACCAGGACCGTCCTCCCCGGCCTATCGCCGACATACATAGCAGGTGCAACATGGCCAGCAATTAGACAAAGGTCATTCGCGACTTCGCGAATTGCAATTTCGTTACATAATCGCTATAAGGACGCCGAATTCCCGGAAATAGTGGTTTAAACCCACGGCCCGCGACAACCGGCGCGGACCCTCAGAAGGATTGTATCCATGGCCCAGACACTGCTCATGCCGAAGGCGACCGCTGTATGGCTCGTCGACAATACCGCGCTGTCATTCGACCAGATCGCGCAGTTCTGCAAGCTGCACCCGCTTGAGGTGAAGGCGATTGCAGACGGCGAAGCGGCCCAGGGCATCAAGGGTCTCGACCCGATTGCGACCGGCCAGCTCTCGCGCGACGAAATCGCGCGCGCTGAAAAAGACGTGAACTACAAGCTGAAGATCTCCGAACCCAAGGTTCGCGTACCCGATTCCAAGCGTCGTGGCCCGCGCTATACGCCTGTTTCGAAGCGCCAGGATCGCCCGAACGCCATCCTCTGGCTGGTTCGCAACCATCCGGAACTGAAGGACGCCCAGATTTCGCGTCTCGTCGGCACCACAAAGTCGACGATCGAGCAGATCCGCGAGCGCACGCACTGGAACTCCGCCAACCTCGCGCCGATGGATCCGGTCACACTCGGCCTCTGCAGCCAGATCGACCTCGACCTCGAAGTCGAGAAGGCATCGAAGGGTCGTCCGCTACCGACCGCTGCCGAACTCGGCGCGACGCTCCAGTCTGCTAGCGAGACTGAAAATCTCGGCTTCGGCTATGAGCGCGAAGAAGAGAAGGAAATCGACGCCAACGCCGTCTTCGCCAAGCTGCAGTCGCTCAAGTCCGACCGCAAGAATGACGACGAAGACGACCAGTACTGATCAGAGATCTTTACAAGCGATGGACCCCGGCAGCCCAAGGCGGCCGGGGTTTTTCTTGTCCGACTGAAATCTCAGGCGCTTGCCACGGCCTTGCCGGATGCCGGGACCTGACCGTGTGCCTGCAACACCGCAGTGATTTCATCGAGGATTGCAGGGTCGTCGATCGTCGCGGGCATCTTCCAGGGCAAACCGTCGGCGATCTTCTGCATCGTGCCACGCAAGATCTTGCCCGACCGCGTCTTCGGCAAGCGATCAACCATGAGCACCATCTTGAAGGCTGCCACGGGCCCGATTTCATCGCGCACCAACTGAACGACTTCCTTGGCAATCACTGCATGGTCGCGATGCACGTTCTTTTTTAGGATGAGGAAGCCGCAGGGGATCTGTCCCTTCAACTCATCGGCAATCCCGATGACCGCACATTCCGCCACATCGGGATGCATGGCGCAGACCTCTTCCATGGCACCGGTCGAGAGACGGTGACCGGCGCAATTGATGATGTCGTCGGTCCGCGCCATGACGAAGACATAGCCGTCTTCATCAATGATGCCGGCATCCGCCGTCTTGTAGTAGCCGGGAAACTCTTCGAGACAAGAGGTGCGAAAACGCTCGTCGGCATTCCAGAAGGTCACCAGACAACCCGGGGGCAGGGGAAGCTTCGCGACGATGTTGCCGAGCGTGCCAGGGGCGACCGGATGTCCTGCATCATCAAGCACTTCGAGCGCATAGCCCGGCATGGCCTTGGTCGGTGAGCCATGTTTCACAGGAAGCAGCCCGAGGCCTGCGGGATTGGCGGCAATCGCCCAGCCCGTCTCCGTCTGCCACCAGTGATCGATGACAGGGATCTTCAGGATCCGCTCCGCCCATTTCAGCGTCTCCGGGTCGGCGCGTTCGCCGGCCAGGAACAAGGCACGAAGACCGGATATGTCATAGCGCGCGACATGTTCGCCCTCCGGATCGTCACGACGGATCGCACGGAAGGCCGTCGGTGCGGTGAACAGCGCCTTCACGTCGTGATCGCTGACCACCCGCCAGAAAGTGCCGGCATCCGGCGTACCCACGGGTTTGCCCTCGAAGATTACCGTCGCGTTGCCGGCCAATAGCGGCCCGTAGACAATGTAGGAATGGCCGACGACCCATCCGATGTCAGAGGCGGCCCAGAAGACTTCTCCAGGCTTCACGCCATAGATGTTCTTCATGGTCCAGTTGAGAGCAACCATGTGACCGCCATTGTCGCGGACGACGCCCTTGGGCTGACCGGTCGTTCCCGATGTATAGAGAACGTAAAGCGGGTCCGTCGCGGCCACCGGCACGCAATCGACAGACGAACCGTTGATCTTTTCCTGTTCGATAGCCTGGGCCAGATCGACATCGCCATGCTCGTAACGCAGCGGCGCATGATACTGGTCGCGCTGAAGGATCAGGCAGTAATCGGGCTTCACCTTCGCCATGTCGATCGCCTGATCGAGCAACGGCTTGTAGGGAACGATACGGCCCGGCTCGAGGCCACAGCTGGCGCCGATAACAACCTTCGCACCGGAATCGTCGATGCGGGTTGCCAGTTCATGCGCGGCGAAGCCCCCGAAGACCACGGAATGCACGGCACCGATGCGTGCGCAGGCAAGCATCGAGAAGACGGCTTCCGGGATCATCGGCATGTAGATGATGACCCTATCGCCCTTGGCGACGCCGTGATTGCGCAAGACGGCCGCGATCGCGCTGACTTCCGTCAGGACCTGGTCATAGCTGTAGCGGGCCGTCTGACCGGTCATCGGACTGTCGTAGATGACGGCCGTATCAGCACCACGCCCGGCTTCGACATGACGGTCGATGCAGTTGTAGCAGGTGTTCGTCTCGCCGCCCGCAAACCAGCGACCATAGGTGCCTTGTGAGGGGTCGAAGACCGCCTCTGGCGCTTTGAACCAATGAATCTCCTCCGCAGCCGTGGCCCAGAAGCCGTCCGGGTCTGCCTTCCAGGAATCGTAGATGTCCTGATAGCTCTCGCGCATGTCGATCCTCCCATGACAACGCTTTAGGCTTTCGCCTTTACCGTCATTTTAGGATCGACGAAGGAAGGAGGAAAGAGAGACCAAAGCGCTATGCCGAAGGTCTAAGGCAAATTAACGTGTGCCAAAAATTGCTGATCCGACTCTGACGCTCGTCGCTCCGAAGCCGATCGCGGTCTCGAAATCGCCGGACATGCCCATCGACAACTTCGAAAGGCCACTTTCCTCTGCGAGTTTGGCAAGCAGGGCAAAATGTGGCCCCGGGTTCTCATCGACCGGAGGGATGCACATGAGGCCCTCGACCTGCATCGCAAGTTCATCGCGGCAGAGCGTGACGAAGGACCCGACGTCATCGGGCGCAATCCCTGCCTTCTGCGGCTCGAGACCGGTATTGACCTGGATGTAAAAGCGGATCGACCGGCCCTGCCGCTTTGTCTCCTCTGCGAGCGCTCGGGCGATCTTCTCGCGATCAACTGTCTCGATGACATCGAACAGGGCGACGGCATCGGCTGCCTTGTTCGATTGAAGCGGGCCGATCAGATGCAGTTCGAGATCAGGGGTTTCCGCCTTCAGATCAGGCCATTTGCCTTGTGCTTCCTGGACACGGTTCTCGCCGAACACCCTCTGCCCCTTAGCGATCGTCGGGCGGATATGCTCGGCATCGAAGGTCTTGGAAACCGCGACGAGTGAAATAGAATCCGGCTCACGACCGGCTTCCTGTGCAGCCTTCGTGATTTTGCCCAGGACGTCCTGGAGCCGCTCTTCAACCGACATGCCCAACCCTCGTTTTCATCTGCCCGATATCTGGTGTGTTCAGATCTTTCGGCAAGGGGTTAATGGCAGGCTGCGGCCATGGCAAGCGCTTGGCGGGAAAGGCCTTGCGAATGCCTCAAAAACTTGACGCTTGGCCGGTTTCATGATGAAGGTCGGCCCTCTCTTTTTGATGCTATTCCCGGAAATGCGATCCATGGCTACCGAACGTTACAATCCGCGCGACGCCGAGCCCCGTTGGCAGGCGAAATGGTCCGAAGACAAGGTCTTCGAGACCGACAACGCCGACCCGCGCGAGAAATACTACGTGCTTGAGATGTTCCCCTATCCCTCGGGACGCATCCATATGGGCCATGTCCGCAACTATGCGATGGGCGATGTCGTTGCGCGCTACAAACGCGCACGGGGCTACAACGTGCTGCATCCGATGGGCTGGGATGCCTTTGGTATGCCGGCCGAGAATGCCGCGATGAAGAACAAAGTTCACCCCAAGGCCTGGACCTATGAGAACATCGCGACCATGCGCGGTCAGCTAAAGTCCATGGGCCTATCGCTCGACTGGTCGCGCGAATTCGCGACCTGTGACGTCGACTACTACCATCGCCAGCAGCACCTCTTCCTGGACTTCCTGGAAAAGGGCCTGGTCTATCGCAAGAACTCCAAGGTCAACTGGGACCCGGAAGACATGACCGTGCTCGCCAACGAGCAGGTCATTGATGGCCGTGGATGGCGCTCCGGCGCGCTGGTCGAACAGCGGGAACTGACCCAGTGGTTCTTCAAGATTACCGACTTCAGCCAGGACCTCCTCGACGCGCTCGACGAACTCGATAACTGGCCGGAAAAGGTCCGGTTGATGCAGAAGAACTGGATTGGCCGCTCGGAAGGCATGGCCATCCGTTGGGAAGTCGCCTCCGGCAGCGAAGCCAGCGAAGTGACCGTTTACACGACCCGGCCCGACACCCTCTTTGGCGCCTCTTTCCTGGCGATTGCCGCTGATCACCCCTTGGCCAAGGAGGCCGCCGCGCGCGACGCAGCCGTCGACGCCTTCTGCCAGGAATGCCGCCATGCCGGTACATCGCTCGCAGCGCTGGAGACGGCAGAGAAGAAGGGTATCGACACCGGCATCCGTGTGAAACACCCACTCGATCCAAGCTGGGAGCTGCCGGTCTATGTCGCGAACTTTGTGCTGATGGACTACGGCACGGGCGCGATCTTCGGCTGCCCCTCGGGCGACCAGCGCGACTTGGATTTCGCCCGCAGGTATGACCTGCCCGTCGTCCCGGTCGTCATGCCGAGGGATGGTGATGCCGCGAGCTTTGCAATCGGCGACACCGCCTTCACCGATGATGGCGTGATGATCAATTCGCGCTTCCTGGATGGGCTCTCGACAACGGAGGCCTTCGAGGAAGTGGCAAACCGTTTGTCGTCTCAGCAGCTTAACGGCGCTCCGCAGGGCGAACGCAAGGTGAATTTCCGCCTGCGTGACTGGGGCATTTCCCGTCAGCGCTATTGGGGCTGCCCGATCCCGGTCATCCATTGCGACGACTGCGGCGTCGTACCCGTCCCGAAGAAGGACCTTCCGGTCAAGCTTCCCGACGATGTCAGCTTCGACAAGCCGGGCAATCCGCTCGACCGTCATCCCAGCTGGCGCCATGTCGCCTGCCCCTGCTGTGGCAAGGATGCCCGTCGCGAGACCGATACGATGGACACCTTCGTCGACTCGAGCTGGTATTTCGCGCGCTTCACGGCACCCTGGGAAGACAATCCGACAGATCCCGCCGTTGCCAACCGCTGGCTGCCGGTCGACCAGTATATCGGCGGCATTGAGCACGCGATCCTGCACCTGCTTTATTCGCGCTTCTTCACCCGCGCCATGCGCGAAACCGGTCATCTCGATCTGAAGGAACCCTTCAAGGGCCTCTTCACCCAAGGCATGGTCGTGCATGAGACCTACAGCATCGGCGAGGGCTTGCAGCGCGAATGGGTAGCCCCGGCAGACCTGCGTATCGAAGAGACCGATGGTGCGCGTCGCGCATTCCTGCTCAGCAATGGCCAGGAAGCCAGGATCGGCTCGATCGAAAAGATGTCGAAGTCGAAGAAGAACGTCGTGGATCCCGATGACATCATCGGCTCCTACGGCGCGGATACTGCACGCTTCTTCGTGCTCTCGGACTCACCGCCGGATCGTGACGTCATCTGGTCCGAATCGGGCGTCGAAGGCGCCCACCGTTTCGTCCAGCGCGTTTGGCGTCTCGTCTCGGAAGCTGCCGAGCGGCTGAGGTCCGTCCCTTCGAATCCGGCTAAGGACGGCGAAGGACTGGTAATTTCGCAAGCGGCGCACAAGACCTTGAAGGCTGTCCAGGGTGACCTCGACAAGCTGGCCTTCAACAAGGCAATTGCGCGCATCTACGAGCTGGTCAATGCACTGGCCGCTCCGCTGACGAATGTTGCGGCTGGGCAGGGAGATGCGGCTTATGTCGCTGCTGCCCGCAACGCGGCGGAGATCCTGGTACATCTGATCGCACCGATGACTCCGCATCTCGCCGAGGAATGCTGGTCAGTTCTCGGAAACGATGGCCTGATCGCCAAGACCGACTGGCCGCAGTTCGACGAGGCGCTGGTCGCAGAGAATGAGATCACTCTGCCGGTGCAGATCAACGGTAAGAAGCGTGCCGAATTGACAATCGCGCGCGACGCAGACCAGAATGGCGTCCAGGAAGCCGTTCTGGCGCTCGACGCCGTCAAGGCCGTTCTCAATGGCCAGGCCCCGAAGAAGATTATCGTTGTCCCGCTAAGGATCGTGAACATTGTCCTCTGAATTCAAGCCTTCCAAGCTGCTTCGGCGCTCAGTTCTGATCGGCGCGGCTCTGCTGATGGCGGGCTGCCAGGCTCGTCCGCTCTATCAGGACACCAATGGCGAAACCCGCGGCGCATTGGCTGCGATCGCCTATTCCGAAGCGACCAGCCGCATCGGCCTCGAGACGCGCAACCGATTGATCTTCTTGACCAGCGGCGGTGACGAAACGAAGACCCCGGAATATCGGGTCGACCTGACTGTCAGCGGTGGTGTCGAGGGTATTCTTCTCGATGAAACCTCCGATACCGCAAACTCGGGTCGAGCCGTCGTCATGGGCACATACACGCTGAAGCGGATATCGGACGACACCGTTGTGAAGACAGGCCGTCGTTCGGGTGTCGCTCTCTTCGATTATCCGCGCCAGGAGTTCGCAAAGCTCCGTGCCGTGCGTGACGCCGAGACACGGGCCGCCCGCGAGCTTGCTGAAATCATCTATGCCGATCTTGCCATGGCTCTCGGTCGCTGATCTGCGGCCATGGTTGAGGTCAAATCGCATGAATTCGAAGGGTTCCTGGCCAAATCGGCCAGGCACTATCGGATGTTCGTTATCTACGGACCTGATCGTGGTCTCGTTGCAGAGCGCGCTTCCCAGGTTGCCAGGACCACCGGTGTCGATCTCAATGACGGCTTTGCACTGATCCGTCTGGATGCCTCCGACATCCAATCCGATCCGGGTCGCCTCATCGACGAGGTCAACGCCTTCGGGCTGTTCGGCGGTGAGAAGCTGATTTGGGTCCGAGGCGCCGCCAACGAGAAACAGTTGGTCGACGGTTTGGCGCATCTCGCAGGACATCCACCCGCGGGCAGCTATCTTCTGATTGAAGCTGGTGACCTCAAGAAGGGTTCACCACTGCGCAAGGTCGCTGAGGGTGAGCGTAGCATCGCCTGCATCGCCTGCTATCAGGATGACGCAAGGGCGCTGAATAGCCTGATCGACGCGGAACTGGCGGCTGCCAATTTGCGCATTACGCCGGCAGCACGCGAACTTCTGCTGGAATCGATCGGTGGCGATCGCATTGCGTCCCGCAATGAAATCCAGAAACTGGTCCTCTATTGCATGAAGGACGAGTTGATAGACGAAAACTATGTGCTCGAGATCGTTGGCGATGCGAGTGCCGTATCGACCGACGAGGTGGTCGATGCGGTTTTGTCAGGCGATCCCGATGGATTCCTCCATGCGGTCCAGAAGGTTATTGCCTCCAAGACCGCTGTCTTCCTGGTCCTCCAGAGCACAATGAAACAAATGCAGCTGCTAGAGACGATGCGCCTAGAGATGGAAGAGCGCCAGCAACAGGCGTCTCAAGTCATGCAGACGCATGGGCGGGGAATTCACTTCAAGCGCAAACCGATAATCGAGAAAGCGTTACGGAACTGGAATAGTTCGGATCTGGCGCGAGAAGGCGGGAGACTGAACGCCGCGATCCTTCAAAGCCGGCAGAATGCGCAACTTGAAGACAATCTGGCAATCCAGACGCTTCTTGCGACAACGCTTCAGTCCGCCCGAAGAAATCGCCGCGGCTGATCAGCGTGCCTCGAGCAGGCGGCAGATCTCTTCCAGCTGATCAAGCGACTTATAATTGATCTTCAACTGACCGCCGCCGCCCTTGTGGTTGATCGACACGGACAGTCCGAGGCGATCCGAAAGGCTGCGCTCCAGGGCAATAGTATCGGAATCCTTGGATTCACGCGCATCCGCGGGCGCAGGGGACTGCTGTGCCTTGATATGGTTCTGCGCCAGCTTCTCGGCATCACGGACGGAAAGCCCCTTCTGGGCGATCGTCTTGGCAAGAACGACGGGATCCGGCGTCGACACAAGCGCGCGCGCATGACCTGCCGAGAGGCTGCCGTCGGCGAGCATGTCACGGACCGGATCGGGGAGCTTCAACAGTCGAAGGCTGTTGGCAACATGGCTGCGGCTCTTGCCGATGATCTCACCGAGATCGTTCTGGGTATAGCCATGCTCTGCTATCAGCTGCTCGTAACCGAGCGCTTCTTCGAGCGGATTGAGATCGGCACGCTGGACGTTTTCGACGATGGCAAGCTCAAGTGCGGTTCGATCATCGACATCGCGAACGATGACGGGGATCTCAACCAGACCGGCCAGTTGCGCCGCGCGCCAGCGACGTTCGCCCGCGATAATCTCGAAACGATCACCGCTCATGGTCCGTACGACGACAGGTTGAACAATCCCGTGCTGGCGAATAGATCCTGCCAGATCCTGAAGTTCGGCCTCGTCGAAATACCGGCGAGGGTTCTTGGGGCTACGGGCCACGAATTCGATCGGAACGGTCCGGTCCGCGCTAACGGTCTGGCGCGTCTCGCCAACGGGAACTGGCTGATCCATCTCGCCGATCAACGCTGCAAGTCCACGCCCGAGGCGCCGTTTCGATACGTCTTCGCTCATACTCACACCTTTGTACGAAGATTAGGCCGCTTTGCGCTGCCGTTCGCGCTGAATGACTTCCGATGCCAACTGCAGATAGGCCTGGCTGCCGGCGCATTTGAGATCATAAAGGATAGCCGGCTTACCATACGATGGCGCCTCGGAGACCCGCACGTTTCTGGGAATTAGCGTCGCGTAAACCTTTTCGCCGAGATGCTCCCGCACATCGCTCACCACCTGTTGCGCGAGATTATTGCGGGAATCGAACATCGTCAGGACGATCCCCTGGATATCGAGGGTCGGATTCACCGTCTGACGCACTTGGTTGATGGTATCGAGCAGCTGGCTGAGACCTTCGAGCGCAAAGAATTCGCACTGCAAAGGCACCAGAACCGAATGCGCCGCCGCCATCGCATTCATCGTCAAAAGGTTGAACGAGGGCGGGCAGTCGAGCAGCACATAGCTGTAAGCGCGTGCATCATCCTGGTTGAGGGCTCTTCTCAGACGAAAGACCCGATCTGCCTGCTGCGAGATTTCCATTTCGAAACCGAGCAGGTCCATCGTTGATGGGACGATCGAGAGGTTCGGCACAGCCGTTTCGAGTACCGCTTCGCTGACCGAATGGGTCCCGATCAGCACATCGTAGGAAGACAAACGCCGGTCACGTCGGTCGATACCAAGGCCGGTACTGGCATTTCCCTGTGGGTCCAGGTCGACAATGAGCACGCGCTCTCCGATTGCCGCTAGGGCGGTAGCCAGGTTGATCGCTGTCGTAGTCTTGCCCACGCCACCCTTTTGGTTGGCGATTGTGATGATGCGGTTTTTCTCGAGACTCATTTGGCACCCGAACCGTTAAACCCTGCGCGTCAGAGAGGTGATCTCCAAGATCACGGAATCTGCCTCGACAACGCTTTGATGTTTTACCAGATCGAAGTCCCAGCGACCACGCGCTTTATCGATCTCGGACTGGTAATCCCGACCTTTATGGAAGATCAACTTGAGATTTGGATTGGCAAGTGCCCAGGGATGGGCATAGGCGAACAGCAAATCAAGTTCGGCAAGTGCGCGCGCGGATATGAAGTCGGGCGCGGGAAGCTTCGAAGCGGCATCCTCGATCCGGAGCGGGTGGACGGACGCCCGAGCGCCTGTCTCCAAAATCGCCGTCCGCAGGAAGCCACACTTCTTATTGTTGCTTTCAACGAGATCGACTGAGCCAGCTTGGCTTTCCGCCAGCGTAATTGCCGTGATAATCCCAGGAAATCCCCCGCCACTTCCGAGATCGATCCATTGGCCAGGAGTGGGTACAATGTTTCGGAGTTGCAACGAGTCCGAAATATGCCTTGTCCATAGCTGTTCTACGGTTGAAGGCGCTATGAGGTTGATTCGAGCTGCCCATTTCAAAAACAGATTGGCAAAGCGATCAAGGCGCTCCTGCGTTTCACGTGAAACATCGATTCCATACGGAGCGCTTTTCGTTCTTTGCATATCAAGATGCCAATTTATTGACTTGGGTTTTACGCAGGTGCGCGACAAGCAAAGCGACCGCCGCTGGGGTCATCCCTTCCAGCCGACTTGCCTGCGCAACATTACGAGGCCTTCTGGCAATCAACTTGGCCTTCAGCTCATTCGAGAGACCAGATAGCACTGAATAGTCGAAATCATCCGGGATCACCCGCTCTTCTTCAGCCCGTAAGCCCTCGATATCCGCCGACTGTCTCTCAAGATAGACATGGTACAGGCAGTCGATCTCGACCGCGGTTGCGATCTTCGCATCCGTGGACTTTAATTCAGGCCAGACTTGAACAACCTGATCCCAGCTTATGTCCGGATAGGATAGGATCTCTCGAGCGGAACGACGACGGCCGTCCTGGTTGATCGCCACTCCGGCAATAGCCATCTCATTGGGCGAGGCGGTAAGCGCACCAAGCTGCTCGTATAGTCCTTCACGCTGCGCGCGATAGGTCTCGAACTTTCTGGACCGTTCAGAAGACACGCAACCTAGCTCAATGCCATAGGGCGTGAGCCGCATGTCGGCATTGTCAGCCCTCAGCGACAGGCGATACTCGGCCCGAGAGGTAAACATACGATAGGGCTCTGCTACCCCGCGCGATGTCAGATCATCGATCATCACGCCGATATAGGAATCCGTACGGCTGAAGGAGAAACCACTTTGACCGGCTGCAAGCCGGGCTGCATTGATCCCTGCCAGCAACCCTTGCGCCCCGGCTTCTTCATAGCCAGTGGTGCCATTGATCTGACCAGCGAGGTACAAACCCTTCACACCTTTAACAGCCAGCGATAGATCGAGCTGCTGTGGATCAACATAGTCATACTCGATGGCATAACCGGGCTGGAGGATTCGGACATTCTCGAGGCCCGGGATCGACCGTATGAAAAGCTCCTGCACATCTTCCGGCAGCGAGGTCGAGATCCCGTTTGGATAGATGGTGTCGTCATCCAATCCTTCCGGCTCCAGAAAGATCTGATGACCATCGCGATCGCCGAAGCGATTGATCTTGTCCTCAATGGACGGACAATACCGCGGACCGACACCTTCGATCTGGCCGGAATACATGGCCGAGCGGTGAATGTTCTCTCGGATGATCCTATGGGTTTCAGTCGTCGTTCGCGTGATGCCGCAAGCGATCTGTGGCGTCGTGACCGCTTCCGTCATGAATGAGAATGGGATCGGATTCTCATCCGCTTCCTGAACTTCAAGCTCGTCCCAGCGGATTGTTTTGCGATCGAGCCGCGCGGGGGTCCCGGTCTTGAGGCGACCAAGCTTCAGGCCCAACGCCGCCAGGTCATCACTAACACCCAGGGCAGGGGCCTCGCCGGCACGGCCAGCAGCTATCTTTTTGTCACCGATGTGGATCAGGCCGTTGAGAAAAGTACCGGTTGTCAAGACGACTGCAGCAGCACGGAGCTCCAGCCCGTCACCAAGAATCACACCATTTATTTCGGTAGAGTCACGAACAAATCCGACCACGCCGCCGTCGATGATGTCGAGATTCGGAATCTCCGCGAGCAGACGCTGAACAGCCAGTCGATAGAGCTTTCGATCCGCCTGGGTGCGCGGCCCCCAAACAGCCGGACCTTTCTTTCGGTTCAGCATACGAAACTGAATGCCGCCTTCGTCCGCCGCGCGACCCATGATGCCGTCAAGCGCATCGATCTCACGGACAAGATGCCCTTTTCCCAAGCCGCCAATCGCCGGATTGCAGGACATGACCCCGATTGTTTCAGCCTTGTGGGTCACGAGCGCGGTTTTTGCACCCATTCGTGCAGCCGCTGCGGCTGCTTCGGTACCGGCATGACCGCCACCAACAACAATTACATCGAAATGTCTCTCAGACATGATCGCGGTACAGCCTGTTTCACGTGAATCACTTCCCGACACAGAATTCGGAGAAGATTTTACCCAAAAGCGTTTCGGTGTCGATTCGACCGGTCACTCTCGCCAGCTCGACGGATGCCAATCGCAGTTCTTCGGCTCGAATCTCTAGAGGTACCAAATTGCCCTCAAGCGCTGACGCTAGATGTTCAGACGCCGAGCGAAGGCGCTCTGCATGCCTCAAACGGCTGGGAATTGCAAGGCTCTCCACCTGCGTATGGCTACGCACCGCATCAAGCATGCGCTCTCTCAGCAACTCGAGTCCCTCTCCAGAAGTCGCAGAGATCGGCAGATCGCAAGCCGTCAGCACGGATGAGTCTGTAACAAGGTCGCTTTTGGTGCCGATATGCAGTACCGGGCGCTCGAAAGCTATCGGCTGCGCTTCAGAGTGCTCGGTTAAGTCGACGAGATGGAGAACCAAGTCGGCATCATTGATCGTCCTGAAGGCGCGACGGATCCCTTCCTGTTCAACAAGATCATCTGTGTCTCTCAGACCAGCCGTATCCGAGAGTTCAAACTTGTAGCCCTCGATATCGAGTTCGCAGCGAACGACGTCTCGTGTCGTACCAGCTATGGGCGTCACAATAGCGACATCGCGTTGCGCCAGCGCATTCATCAAGCTGGACTTGCCCGCGTTCGGTAGACCAGCAAGGGCAACCTTGAAACCGTCACGGATAATTTCTCCAGCGCGGAGATTCCCGATTGCCTGCTCCACCTGTAACTTGAGTTCAGCAACATCAGCCCAGATGCGATCGGAGACCGCACCTGGAATGTCACCCTCATCGCTGAAGTCCAGTTCTGCTTCGAGCATGGAGCGTACGAAAACAAGTTTCTCACGCCATTCATCGTAGACAGCGGACAGATGACCATTGGCCTGTTCGCCCGCAAGTCTTCTCTGCATTTCAGTTTCGGCGCTGAGAAGATCCGCCAGACCTTCAACTTCGACCAGATCCATCTTGCCGTTTTCGAAAGCGCGCCGGGAGAATTCTCCGGCCTCGGCCAATCGTACACCGTTGAATCCGGCTAATGATCGGAGTGCCGCGTTTACCACGGCTCGTCCCCCGTGCAGGTGCAGTTCAACACAGTCTTCGCCGGTAAATGAATTGGGGGCTGGGAAAACGAGAACGAGACCCCGATCAAGAAACTCGCCGTCCAACGTTTTGATTGTCCGCAAGCCAGCAAGGCGCGGCTCAGGCAATAAGCCGACCATATGGCCGACAGCCTCGAAGCTGATCGGGCCGCTGATCCTGATAACAGCAACGCCGGCGGGTAAACCGCCGGACGCAAGGGCACAAATCGTATCGGAACGAGCGGTCACGAGATCACTCACAGGCGAAGCCTGAGACTGCCGGCCGGGGCCGGCACCTCATCAGGTGTTCATCGAGTCGAAGAAGTCGCCGTTGTTCTTCGTCTGCTTGAGTTTGTCGATGAGGAATTCTATGGCGTCGGTCGTGCCCATCGGCGCAAGAATACGGCGCAGAACGAAAATCTTCTGGAGGTCCTGGCGCGGGACCAGCAGATCTTCCTTACGCGTACCGGACTTGAGAATGTCCATGGCCGGGAAGATACGCTTATCCGCGACCTTGCGATCGAGAACGATTTCCGAGTTGCCGGTGCCCTTGAACTCTTCGAAGATGACTTCGTCCATGCGGCTGCCGGTATCGATCAGCGCCGTTGCGATGATCGTCAGCGAACCGCCTTCTTCGATGTTACGGGCAGCACCGAAGAAGCGCTTCGGACGCTGCAATGCATTGGCATCGACACCACCGGTCAAGACCTTGCCCGAGGACGGGACGACGGTGTTGTAAGCACGGCCGAGGCGCGTGATGGAATCGAGCAGAATGACGACGTCTCGCCCGTGTTCGACAAGACGCTTGGCCTTTTCGATGACCATTTCGGCCACCTGCACGTGACGAACCGCGGGTTCGTCGAACGTGGAAGAAACGACTTCACCGCGGACCGAACGCTGCATGTCGGTCACTTCTTCCGGACGTTCGTCGATCAGAAGGACGATCAGATAACATTCCGGATGATTTGCCGTGATCGAATGCGCGATATTCTGCAGAATAACGGTTTTACCGGTTCGCGGCGGCGCAACGATCAGGCCACGCTGGCCCTTGCCAAGCGGTGCGACGAGATCGATGACGCGGGCGGACAGATCCTTTGACGTTGGAACATCAAGCTCCATCTTGAAGCGCTCATTGGGATAGAGCGGCGTCAGGTTGTCGAAATGCACCTTGTGGCGGATCTTCTCAGGATCCTCGAAATTGATCGTGTTGACCTTCAGCAGGGCGAAATAGCGCTCGCCTTCCTTCGGTCCCCGGATCGGACCTTCGACGGTGTCACCGGTCTTCAACGAAAAACGGCGGATCTGCGAAGGCGAAATGTAGATATCGTCGGGTCCGGGAAGATAGTTCGCATTAGCAGAACGCAGAAAACCGAAGCCATCCTGGAGGACTTCGACCACACCTTCGCCGATGATCTCCACATCCTGGCTCGCCAGCATCTTCAAGATCGCGAACATCAGCTCCTGCTTGCGCATCGTGCTCGCATTTTCAACTTCGAGCGATTCAGCAAAGGTCAGGAGATCGGTCGGCGATTTGCTTTTGAGTTCTTGTAGCTTCATTTCAGCCATGAAGAGGGACCACGTCAGATAGAATTTTCAAGGGGAACGGCGAGCTGGAAGAATTCGGTACGATCGCGAGAGCCGCAAATGACTGAATAGTACGCAAGCCAAAGGAGGAAGTAGTGCGAAAATAGCGACTCGCGGATTCGACCGCAAGCGAAAAGCCGGCAACACCGAAAATAAAGCGTGATCACGCCGCGATCAGAAGGGCTTCACGACCGCAAGGACCACAATCAGAATCATGAGCAGAGTAGGCGCCTCGTTCATCATGCGCCAGTAACGCGGGGTGCCCACGTACTCACCGCGCCCGAATGATTTGACCGCCTTGGCAAAATAACCGTGAACGCCAGACAGCGCGACAACAGCTGCGATCTTCGCATGCAGCCAGCCACCTTGGAAACCGAAGACCTGCCAGGCCAGATACAGTCCCAGAAGCCAGGACACGAGCATCGCCGGCGTCATGATCACTGTCATCAGCCTGCTTTCCATCACAGAAAACGTCTTTGCCTGCTGAGACGATGGATCGCAGTCCGAATGGTAGATGAACAGTCGCGGCAGGTAGAGCATGCCCGCCATCCAGGAGATGATGGCAATCACATGCAGCGCCTTGATCCAGGGATAAGCCTGATCTGGTCCAGCCAGCATGATGCCGGCGCCGACGATGCCGAAGAAGACGAGAGCCGACGCGGCCTTGCGCGCTGCCCGCCTCCCGGGCTTGTCGTCGATTTGCTTTTCCATGGTCAGCCGAAACTCCGCACCTGAGCCACGAGCTCGGTTACGTGCTCCGGATCAGCCTGCGGCGTAATCCCATGGCCAAGATTGAAGATCAGCGGTCCATGACCGAGTGCCTGCAGAATCGCATCGATCCCGTCCTTGAGCGCTGGGCCACCAGCCACGACACGCATCGGATCCAGATTGCCTTGAACAGGGCCATCCTTCTGCAACTCTACAGCGAAGCTCAAGGGAACCGACCAATCGAGACCGATGGCGTCGGCATTTGTGTCCTGGCGATAATTCTTCAGCAAGATCCCCGCGCCCTTGGCAAAGGCAATCACCTTCGCCTGAGGGCGACGCGACTTGACCGAGTCGATGATGCGACGAACCGGCCGAACGGCGAAAGCTTCGAATTCTGCCTCGCCGAGAACGCCGGCCCAGGAATCGAAGATCTGCACCGCATCCGCACCCGCATCAATCTGCGCGACAAGGTAGTCGGCCGAGACATCGGCGAGAAAATCGAGCAGGCGTGCAAAGACCTCTGGATGGCGATAGGCGAAGAGACGGGCAGGCGCCTGGTCTGGCGTGCCATGACCAGCGATCATGTAGGTCGCCACGGTCCAGGGAGCGCCACAGAAGCCGAGCAGGGTCGTTTCGCTGGGCAGTGCACCACGCAGCCGTGAAACCGTCTCCATGACCGGCTTGAGGTGATCCAGGACACCTTCCTGCGAAAGGACCAGTATGCCGTCCGTGTCGATGGGGTCCATTTGCGGACCATGGCCTTCGGTGAAGGTCACGTTGCGATGAAGCGCATCCGGGATGACCAGGATATCCGAAAACAGAATGGCGGCGTCGAAGCCATAACGCCGTATCGGCTGAAGGGTCACCTCCGTCGCATACTCAGGCGAATAACAGAGATCAAGAAAGCTCCCGGCCTTCTTTCGGGTTTCCCGATATTCCGGGAGATAACGGCCTGCCTGTCTCATGAGCCAGATGGGTGGCGGCGTGACCGTTTTCCCATTCAGAACGTCGAGGACTTTTCGGTTCGGCGTGCTCAAGGCTCAAGCCCTTTCAAAAAAGAAAAGAGATATTGAATCTTCTTCTATTTCTAAGAGTCTCTGACTATCAAGGATTAATCTGGGATCACAGCTTGTTCCCGATCTGCGATATCAGTCGAGTGGCGAGGACGCTCCTGACATTCGGTCTTTGGGATAGTGGGGATAACTGCGAATTAACCCGCGATTCCATGGATTTGCGATCCGGACAAAAACTGCGTTAACGAGGGAGGAAGAGTCGAAATGCGAGGGACGATCTTCTATCATCACCGCAATTCACACCCCCCCGGAATCCGAAGCCTCACGGTGACCAACTGTGGATAAAACTGCACTTTTCCCGCCCCTCGTCCGTCCCGCTCGCCGCGGCCTCTGTTTATCCCAAGCTATCAACAGGGTGCGGTGAAGAACGTGGAGAACCGCAAAAACTTCTTTCATCTCCATCTGATTTCTGACTCAACCGGGGAGACTTTGATCTCGGCGGGGCGAGCAGCAGCGGCGCAATTTCGTGGTTCCAATGCCATCGAACATGTCTATCCCCTGATCCGCAGCAAGAAGCAGATCAAGGCGCTGATCGATGCACTCGACCGCGAACCGGGCATCGTTCTCTATACGATCGTCGACCAGGATCTCGCAGCACTTGTCGAAACAGGCTGTCATGAACTCGGCTTGCCCTGCGTCAACGTGCTGGCCCCGATCATCGAGAAGTTCCAGGATTATTTGGGTGCGCCGTCGCGCGGTCGCGTCGGTGCCCAACACGTTCTGAACGCCGAATATTTCGCGCGCATCGAAGCATTGAATTTCACCATGGACCATGACGATGGCCAGGCGCCGGAGGATTATGATCAGGCCGATGTCGTGATCATCGGTATCAGCCGCACCTCCAAGACCCCGACGAGCATCTATCTCGCCAACCGCGGCATCAAGACCGCGAACCTACCGATTGTGCCGGGAGTTCCGCTGCCCGAAGGATTGCTGAAAGCAACACGGCCTCTGATCGTTGGCCTGATCGCCACGTCAGACCGGATTTCCCAGGTTCGCGAGAACCGGGTCCTCGGCGCGACGACCGGCTATGACCGAAGCGAATATGTTGACCGTGCATCAATCACGGAAGAGCTGAAATACGCGCGTTCGCTGTGTGCACGCAACAACTGGCCTCTGATCGACGTGACGCGCCGCTCGATCGAGGAGACGGCAGCGGCGATTGTTGCTCTGCGTCCCAAGCCGCGTTAATCCAGGGACATCGACATCACGAAGGTCTCAGCATGGGTTCACCCTTGATTCTCGCGTCCGGCAGCACGGCGCGCCAGATGCTTCTGAAAAATGCCGGCCTCGACTTTATAGCGATCCCAGCCACTGTGGACGAACGAGCGATCGAGGATAATCTGCCGCTTGCTGGTCGAGACCCCGTATCGGTTGCAAGACACCTGGCGCTCGCCAAGGCGTTGGATGTGTCGGAACGCTCGCCAGGTGCGTTTGTCATCGGCTGCGATCAGACCATGTCGCTCAGCAACCGGATCTTTCACAAGGCAGCTTCCCTTGAGGAAGCCCGCCGCACCCTGATCAGCCTGCGGGGGAAGGCACACTTCCTGAATAGCGCAGTTTGTCTGGTTCGAAATGGCGAGCTGCTCTGGAGCGAGGTGACAAAGGCCTGCATGCAGGTTCGCGAGTTCTCGGATGAGTTCCTGAACGGCTATATCGAACGGAATGGCAATTCGATCCTGTCCAGTGTCGGCTGCTATCAGCTCGAAGGGGAGGGCATTCAACTCTTCGACGCGATTGCCGGTGACTATTTCACCATTCTTGGTCTACCGCTTCTGCCACTCCTTGGAGCTCTTCGTGAGCATGAGATTAACCATGCGTGATTCACGTGAAACATTCTTGCCCCGTGCATTTGTCGCCGGCTACCCGATCAAACATTCCCGCTCGCCGATGATCCATGGCCACTGGCTCGAAACCTACGGTCTGCCCGGTCGCTATGAGAAGATCGCTGTGGCACCGGAGGACTTTGCCGACTTCATGCTTCGTCTGAAAGCGGCGGATGGTCCCTATCGTGGTGGCAATATCACGATCCCGCACAAGGAAGCTGCGAGCAAGCTCGCCGATCGGATAGACCCACTCGCTGAAGAGCTCGGAGCGGCCAATACCCTCTGGCGGGAAGACGGGCTTCTGCATGCGACCAATACAGACGGCATCGGCTTTGTTGCAAATCTCGATGCACAGCATCCCGAATGGGACAAGGTCGAACGCGCTGTGGTCTTGGGAGCAGGGGGCGCCAGCCGCGCCATTCTGCAGGCTCTTCGTGATCGTGGCATACCCGAAGTTCACGTGGTCAACCGAACCGTCGAGCGTGCGCAGGAACTCGCAGACCGCTTCGGGGCACCGCTCCAAGCTCACGGGATGGACGCCCTTAATTCCCTCCTGGAGGGCGCCGGGCTCTTCGTGAACACGTCATCCCTCGGAATGGATGGAACGGCAGCGCCCGTTCTTCCCTTCGACAGGATGAGGGAAGATGCCGTTGTCACCGATATCGTCTATGTTCCCCTGAAGACGCCGTTCATCCAGCAGGCAGAGCAGATCGGTCTGCCAACGGTCGATGGTCTCGGCATGCTTCTGCATCAGGCTGTGCCGGGGTTTGAACGATGGTTCGGTCAAAAGCCCGAAGTTACCGCCACGTTACGCCAGCTCGTGCTCGACGACATCGAGGCGCATGCATGATCATTGTGGGGCTCACAGGCTCGATCGGCATGGGCAAGTCCACGACTGCCGCGCTCTTTGCCGACGAGGGTGTGCCCGTCAATGACGCGGATCGCGTGGTTCACGAACTGTATCGGTTGGAAGCCGTGGCACCCATCGCACGCCTCTTTCCCGACGCTATCGTCAACGGCATTGTCGATCGTGCGAGGCTGTCTGAGAATCTGGCAAAGAATCCGGCTAAGTTTAAGCAGCTAGAGGCCATCGTTCATCCCCTCGTGCGCGACAAGGAACGCGCTTTCCTTGACCAGCAAAGCGCACTCGGCCATGCCCTCGTCCTTCTCGATATCCCCTTGCTGTTCGAGACGGGTGGCGAAAAGCGTGTGGACCGGATCGTCGTCGTCAGTTGCGAACCTGAGCTGCAAAGAGAAAGAGTGCTGGCTCGGCCGGGAATGACGGAAGAGAAATTTCAGCTGATTCTGTCGAGGCAGGTTCCGGACGCACAAAAGCGCGCCCGGGCCGATTACATTATCGACACAGGTCACGGGATTGACAGCGCGCGGGCGCAGGTCAAAACGATCGTGACAGAACTACGCGAACAGGCGGAACGGACGGATAATGCGTGAGATCATCTTCGATACGGAAACGACCGGGCTCGACAACAAGGCTGACCGGGTGATCGAAATCGGTGGCATCGAATTGCTCAACCACTTTCCCACCGGTCGCACATTTCATGTCTATATCAATCCCGGCGACCGCAAGGTCCATCCCGATGCATTGGCGGTCCACGGCATCACCGACGAATTTCTGAAAGACAAGCCGGTCTTCGCGGAGATCGTCTCCGACTTACAAGGGTTCTTCGAAGGGGCGAAGTGGATCGCTCACAACGCCTCATTCGACATGGGGTTCATCAATGCCGAGTTCGAGCGGCTGAGCCTCGCGCCGGTTCCCTCCGACATGGTGATCGACACGCTAGCGCTCGCACGTCGGAAACATCCGATGGGCCCGAACTCGCTGGACGCCCTATGCCGTCGATACGGCATCGACAACTCGCACCGTACGAAGCACGGCGCTCTGCTCGACTCCGAACTCCTGGCCGAAGTCTATATTGAGATGCTGGGTGGGCGCCAGGCCGCGCTGGGTCTGACGACCATCGACACGCGGCGGAGCCAGACCAGCGAAGTTGAAGAGGTGATCGAGATCAGCTACGACCGTCCCCGTGCTCTCGCGCCCCGGATCTCCGCAGCGGAGGTGGAGGGGCATGCCAAACTCGTCGGGCGCCTTGGCGGCAAAGCCATCTGGTCAAAATACGACGCATGAAAAAAGGGCCCAGAAGGGCCCTTTGCTTCGGCAAACAGTGAATGCGGCCTCAGTTCGGCACAGACTAAGTCTTCGCGCGGGACTGTTCCTCGGCAACACGCTGCGCGAACATCTGGGCGAAGTCGATCGGATCGATCATCAGCGGCGGGAAGCCACCGTTGCGGGTCGCGTCGGCGATGATCTGGCGGGCGAACGGGAAGAGCAGGCGCGGGCACTCGATGAAGAGAACCGGCAGCATGTGTTCCTGCGGGAAGCCCGAAATGCGGAAAACGCCGCCATAGATCAGTTCGGTAACGAACACGACCTTGTCGCCATCCTTGGCTTCCGCATTCAGCGCCAGAACGACGTCGAAGTCGTTGTCGGAAAGCGGGTTTGCATTGACATTGACGTTGATGGCCGGCGCCTTGTCGCGCGCTTGAAGCGAGCGGGGTGCACCTGGATTTTCAAACGAAAAATCCTTGATGTACTGGGCGAGGATATTGAGGGACGGAGAAGCCGTTCCCTGATCGTTGTCGGCCATGGGGCGTTTCCTTGAAGATGAATTGCTAAGGCCATCTAACATTTGAAACTTGCGCTTACAACCCTGCGGGCGGGGCGCAGCAGGACGTCACTCGCGACCGATCCGCGGATCGCGCCAGGGCGAGTTCGGGTCGGGTTCTCGCTGATACTCGTCGTCGCTGAGATCGACCACATTCTCGTCTTTCGGGCGGCTCGTCCGGAAACCGGCCTCGGAAAAACTGCTGCGGACAACCAGCCGCGGCTTGATCAGGCGCCAAGCGAGATCCCGAACGAAAGGCAGGAAGAGCAGGATTCCGATGATATCGCCAAAGAAGCCGGGAACGATGAGAAGAAAGGCGGCCACCACCAGAAGGGCACCATGAACCAGTTCCCGCCCAGGATCGAGGCCGCGCTGCGCCTCGCTCTGCAGGCGGCGCAGGATACCCGCCCCTTGATAACGGAGCAGTATGACGCCTGCGAAAGCTGCGAGAATGATCAGTCCCAGGGTCGGCAAGACACCGATGGCTTGCCCAACCACGATAAAGCTGGCGATTTCAACGAGGGGTGCGATGAGAAAAAGCACCAAGGGAAGGCGCATGGGCTGCTCCAAACGCCTTTGTGATCCGGATATCGCAAGAGTCGGCGCTTACTCGATGCAAAGAATGCGCTGCGCCATTTGAATGATGCGGCGCTGCGGACTATATGGGAGAAGGAAAAATCAAATTCAATCAAGCCTGGCGGTATTCATGGGGTCTAGCGATTTCGTAACATTGTTCTTCCTGGTGGCGGCGGTTCTGATTTTCTTTCAGCTCCGCAGCGTGCTTGGACGACGCACGGGTCATGAAAAGCCGCCGTTCGATCCGTTCGCACAGCGCGATCTGGCCAAGGGGGCAGCGAGAGACGATGGCAAGGTTGTCACCCTTCCGCGCCGCGAGGAAGGCAACGCTGAAGACCGCTATATGGCCGTGGACGCCTACGCACCTGCCGGCACAGCCCTGAACGATCAGCTGCGCGAACTTCTGCGCCATGATCCGAGCTTCAACCCGAAGGAATTCCTGAACGGTGCGAAGATCGCCTACGAGATGATCGTCATGGCTTACGCCGACGGCGACAGGAAGGCCTTGAAAGGTCTTCTGTCCCGCGACGTTTTTGACGGTTTCGAAAGCGCAATCGCCGACCGCGAAAGCCGCGGCGAGATTGTGAAGTCGACTTTTGTCGGCATCGAGAAGGCGGACATCATTCAGGCAACTGCTCGTGAGAACGAGGAGCAGGTGACCGTTCGCATCGTCAGCCAGTTGATCACGGCCACCTACGACAAGGCGGGAGCCATCATTGATGGCGATGCCGACGCGGTGTCCGAGGTGAACGACGTATGGACCTTCGCCCGCGATGTGCGCTCGCGCGATCCGAACTGGAAGCTGATCGCGACCGAAGCAGAACAATGAGCAATCTCAGCGCCTGTCGTCTGAGTCCACTGTCCTTCGATGATCTGCCCGGTTGGGCATCCGACGATCCTTCATCCCTTTGGCCTGCCTTGACCGACTGTAGGAGACACCTGCAGTCGGTCAAACCATATAAGCCCGGCGCCTTGGGACTGACCGCCGATGATCTGGTGCCTCTGCTGGACGCTGCATCGGCGCATGGTCCGGACAACGCAGCTCAGGCGCGGCTTTTCTTCGAACGGCATACGCGACCCTTCCTGGTCGAACCCAGCGGCCAAAACGCAGGTCTGGTCACGGCATTCTACGAGCCTGAAGTCGCGGTCAGCGATCGGCCTGGCGAAGAGTATTGCCATCCCTTCTATCGTCGCCCCCTGGATCTGGTGGACGTGGATGATGCCAACCGACCAGCCGAGCTTGAGGCCGGTTATGCCTTTGCCCTTCGAACCGAAAATGGCCTCAAACCCTATCCGGATCGTCGGGACATCGATGCAGGCTGGCTTGAGGGCAGGGGCCTTGAAATCGCCTGGGCCCGCTCGAAGGTCGATGTCTTCTTCGCCCATGTCCAGGGTGCTGCACGATTACGATATCCCGATGGGCGCCTGCGGCGGATAACCTATGCGGCAAAGGCCGGTCATCCCTTTTCCGGCATAGGTCGTCTGCTGATCGACAAGGGTGAGATCCCAGAGGCGTATATCTCAATGCAATCGATCCGGGCCTGGCTTGCTGCCCATCCCGATCGCGTCGACGAGGTCCTCTGGCACAACCGATCCTACATCTTCTTCCGGGAGGCGAAGGTTGACGATCTCACCCGTGGTCCGATTGCGGCCGCCAAGGTACCGCTGATTGCGGGCCGATCTCTCGCGGTTGATCGACAGATCCATACTTTCGGATTTCCGTTCTTCATCCATGCGAAGGGATTGACCCATATGGATGGCGGACGCGATTTCGCCCGGACCATGCTTGCGCTCGATACCGGGTCTGCGATCGTCGGACCTGCACGCGGCGATATCTTTACGGGTTCTGGAGATGAGGCTGGTGAGTTGGCAGGGGCCGTGCGCAACGCGGCCGACTTCTATATACTGATCCCGAAGCAGGCGGCAGAGAGGTTTGTCTGAGTGTCGGGTGGACCAAAGCTCAATCCGGAAGATCGCATCCTCTGGGGCAAGGTCGCGCGTTCGACCCGCCCGATGCCCGGCCGTATGGAAGATCTGCTGAGCTTTGAGGAGCAGTTCGAGACGCCGGTCGACGAAAAGATTGTGCCTGCGCTCAATCGGGCTGCAGTCTCCCCGTCGAGCGCAAGCACAGATGCCGAGCGTAAGTCCGCAGCCCGGCTCCACCATCCCCTGGAAAAACCGGTCAAGCGCAAGCTCTCTCGCGGGCATCTGGCGCTTGAGGCGCGGATCGATCTGCATGGACTGATCCAGAGTGAAGCGCATGGAATGCTGCTTGATTTCCTCATCCGGGCGCATGACCGGGGTTTGCGCCATGTTCTCGTCATTACCGGCAAGGGAAGCTCCCTTGGCAGTGAAGGCGCCTTGAAGCGCGCGGTGCCGCTTTGGTTTTCCCTGCCGGAATTCCGTTTCCTGATTTCCTCCTACGAGCCTGCCGCACGTCAGCATGGCGGAGAGGGTGCTCTCTATGTGCGGCTCTCCCGCCGCGGACAGGAGCGCTGATGACGCCTTTCGGTGACGCGTTACGGCAGTTGCGGGAACGCAAGGGCGTCTCTCAGAAGGAGATGGCGGCAGCGATCGGGGTTTCGCCCGCCTATCTCTCGGCACTGGAACACGGCCGGCGCGGTCTGCCCAATTTCGACTTTCTCCAGCGTGTCGCAGGCTACTTCAATATTATCTGGGACGAGGCCGAAGAACTCTTCTCGACGGCTGGCCGTTCTGATCCCCGAGTGGTGGTCGACACCTCAGGCATGAAGCCGGAATATACGGCCTTCGCCAATGATTTGGCGAAGCTGATTCGCCAGCTCTCTCCCGATGTGATACGAGAAATGCAGGATATTCTGGATAGCGCCAAAAAACGGCCTTGAAGGGGTTGAAAAGCCCAATCTATCCACGAGAAACGACGCCCTCGCCTTTGGAACTCAGGCCAAAACCCCTATAGTCGGGCCACTTGAAGCTGCTGATTCGAATCAGCCGGGCCTTTGAGAATTGACTGGAAAGATTGCTGAATGACCGACTTGCCGATCGCGGAAAATGGTGAACCGGCCGAATATGGCGCGGATTCGATCAAGGTTCTGAAGGGACTGGACGCCGTCCGCAAGCGCCCCGGCATGTATATCGGTGATACCGACGACGGCTCCGGCCTCCATCACATGGTCTACGAAGTCGTCGATAACGCCATCGACGAAGCGCTGGCCGGTCATGCGGACATTGTCACCGTCACGCTGAATGCCGATGGCTCGGTTACAGTGACAGACAACGGTCGTGGCATTCCGACGGACATTCACACCGGCGAAGGCGTTTCTGCCGCCGAGGTCATCATGACCCAGCTGCATGCAGGCGGCAAGTTCGACCAGAACTCCTATAAGGTTTCCGGTGGTCTGCACGGAGTCGGCGTCTCCGTCGTCAACGCACTTTCGGTGAAGCTCAACCTGCGTATCCGGCGTAATGGCAAGCTGCATGAAATCAGCTTCACCCACGGCGTGGCCGACGGTCCGCTGAAGGTGATCGGAGAGTATGAGGGACGGTCAGGCACGGAAGTCACCTTCCTGCCAAGCACCGAAACCTTCACCAAGGTGGATTTCGATTACGGAACGCTCGAGCATCGCCTGCGCGAACTCGCGTTCCTCAATTCCGGCGTCCGCATCCTCCTGACCGACAAGCGAAAGTCCGACATCCGTCAGGAAGAAATGATATACGACGGCGGTCTTGAAGCCTTCGTTCGCTACCTTGATCGCTCCAAGAAGCCGCTGGTTGAAAAGCCGGTGGCCATCAAGGGCGAGAAGGACGGTATCACGGTCGAAGTCGCCATGTGGTGGAACGACAGCTACCACGAAAACGTACTCTGCTTCACAAATAACATTCCACAGCGCGATGGCGGCACGCATATGGCCGGCTTCCGCGCCGCGCTGACCCGCCAGGTTACCTCCTATGCCGACAGCTCCGGCATCACCAAGAAAGAAAAGGTGACGCTCCAGGGGGAAGACTGCCGCGAAGGCCTCTCGGCTGTCCTTTCAGTAAAAGTGCCGGATCCGAAGTTTTCCTCCCAGACCAAGGACAAGCTTGTGTCCTCGGAAGTTCGCCCAGTCGTTGAAAACCTTGTCAACGAAGCGCTCAGCACCTGGTTCGAGGAGCATCCAACTGAAGCCAAGATACTGGTCGGCAAGGTCGTCGAAGCAGCCGTTGCCCGCGAAGCCGCCCGCAAGGCGCGTGAACTGACCCGGCGCAAGGGTGCCCTCGACATCGCCTCGCTGCCAGGCAAGCTCGCCGACTGCTCGGAGCGTGACCCGGCGAAGTCCGAACTCTTCCTGGTCGAGGGTGACTCTGCAGGTGGCTCGGCCAAACAGGGCCGCTCGCGCGAAAATCAGGCGATCCTGCCGCTGCGAGGCAAGATCCTCAACGTCGAGCGCGCCCGTTTCGACAAGATGCTGTCGAGCCAGGAGATCGGCACGCTGATCACGGCGCTCGGCACCTCGATCGGCAAGGACGAATTCAACGCCGACAAGCTGCGCTACCACAAGATCATCATCATGACCGATGCTGACGTCGACGGTGCACACATTAGAACACTTCTGCTGACATTCTTCTTCCGTCAGATGCCGGAGCTCATTGAGCGCGGCCATCTCTACATCGCGCAGCCGCCGCTCTATAAGGTCGCGCGCGGCAAGTCCGTTCAGTACCTGAAGGACGAGAAGGCGCTGGAAGATTATTTGATCACCATGGGTCTCGAAGAGGCGACGCTCACGCTCGCCAATGGCGAAGTCCGCGCCGGACAGGATTTGCGCGACGTGATCCAGGATGCCCTGCGTGTGCGTTCGCTGATCGATGGTCTGCATTCCCGCTACAACCGCAATGTCATCGAGCAGGCAGCAATTGCCGGTGCGCTCAACCCGGAACTCACCGGAAACCGCCAGCAGGCAGAAGCAACGGCAGCGCTCGTCGCGAGCCGCCTAGACATGATCGCCGAAGACACCGAACGCGGCTGGCACGGTTTCGTCACCGACGAAGGCGGCCTCCGCTTCGAGCGTATGGTCCGCGGCGTCAAGGAGGTGGCTTCCGTCGATGTCGCCCTGATCGGTTCGGCGGATGCTCGCCATATGGACCAGATGTCGGCTCGTCTGCGCGAAATCTATTCCGAACCGCCGGTTCTTACCCGGAAGGATGGCCGTAGCGAGATGTCGGGGCCGCGCGCCCTTCTGGATTCCATTTTCGCAACCGGCCGCAAGGGTCTGTCCATGCAGCGGTACAAGGGTCTCGGTGAAATGAATGCCGAGCAGCTCTGGGAGACCACGCTCGATCCGAACGTACGCTCGCTGCTTCAGGTCCGCGTCAACGATGCGACGGATGCCGATGGCCTGTTCTCGCGCCTGATGGGCGACGAGGTCGAGCCGCGCCGCGAGTTCATCCAGGACAATGCGCTGAGCGTCGCGAACCTCGATATCTGAGGTCGTCAAAGCACAACGCAAAAGGGCCGCTCCCAAGGGACGGCCCTTTTTCTTGATCAACAGGTTTAATTGAGCGGATGGTTAACGTGATTCACGTGAAACCATGAATATGGGCGCTCAGAAATGCCCCTCAAATGCCACTTCGGCCAGAGCCTTGCGACCATTCGGCGTTTCCTTCGAACGCAGACCTTCTGGCAGGGCTTCCTTTTCACCTAGCTTGCCGATAGCGACGGCTGCATTGATGTGGAAACCATCGGGGGCGCCCAGTTCGGAGAAGGCACGATCGAAGTCGAAGCCGGTCATCGCATGCGCGAAATAGCCGGACTTGATTGCCTGAAGCGAAAGCAGTCCCCAGGCCGCACCGGCGTCGAAACTATGGCTGCGATAGGACTTCGGCTCCGATCCATCAGCCGGCCGGCTTAGCGTGTCGGAAAAGATGAAGACGAGGGCACCGGCATTCTTGGCCCAACCCTGATTGAATTCAATTAGGATATTCAGAAACTTGTCGAACTCAGGGGTGCCCTTCAGGGCGTAGATGAAACGCCAGGGCTGATAGTTGAACGCTGAAGGCGCCCAATGGGCGGCGTCGAGGATGGTCAGGAGATCTTCCTTCGGCATCGTGCTTCCGTCAAAGGCACGCGGCGACCATCGGTCGAGGAATATTGGATCGACATTGTATTCGGACTGGCGGTGATTGCTGCTTGTCATGGTGTTCCTTCACACATGTCTTGGGATGACCGGTGGAACAAACATCAATTCGCAAGCCTCGGAAAGGGTCCGGCCTGCAAATTCGGGTGAACACTGTGATCGTTGATTAACTCCAGGTCGGGGGGAGGAACTTTAAGGCTTTTCGAACATCATCCAAAGTCACGAGACTTTTGTGCTGCGAAAGGAGGGACAATCCGGGCTTTTGCAATGCACAAAGTCTGTTAGTGTAGCGAATGAACGCGGGCCAACCTGGTCCGATACAAAGGTACAGAACCCATGTTCTATCAGCTCTATGAACTGAACCATGCATTCATGGCGCCATTCCGGGCAACAGCGGACGCAATGAACCTGGCATGGAGAAACCCGCTCAACCCTTGGTCCCATACGGTCGTCGGGCGTTCATTCTCAGCGGGCTTTGAAGTCTTCGAACGTGTGACGCGCCGCTACGGCAAGCCCGCCTTCGGTCTGCCGACAACCCGGATCGGGGATGAAAGTGTCACGGTTGAGGAAGAAATCGTTTGGCGCAAACCTTTCTGCGACCTCATCCATTTCAAGCGCCATCTTCCGGCCGGCGTCGAAAAAGGTCCCCGCATCCTGATCGTTGCACCCATGTCGGGCCACTACGCGACCTTGCTGCGCGGGACGGTCGAAGCGCTGCTTCCGAATGCGGACCTCTACATCACCGACTGGATCGATGCCCGTATGGTGCCGGTGACCGAAGGCGATTTCGATCTCGACGACTATATCGACTATGTCATCGACATCCTTCATCACCTGGGTCCTGATACCCATGTGGTTGCAGTCTGTCAGCCCTCCGTTCCGGTGCTGGCCGCTGTCGCCGTTATGGAAGGTGAGGGGGACGTCTGCGCACCGTCCTCGATGACACTCATGGGTGGCCCCATCGACACCCGCATCAACCCGACGGCCGTCAATCAGCTGGCTCAAGAGAAACCGTTGGAATGGTTTCGCGACAACGTCATCATGCAGGTTCCGTGGCCGCAGCCCGGTTTCATGCGACAAGTTTATCCGGGTTTCCTGCAGCTCTCGGGCTTCATGTCGATGAATCTTGATCGGCATATGATCGCGCACAAGGACTTCTACATGCACCTCGTCAAGAATGACGGGGACTCTGCCGAGAAGCACCGCGACTTCTACGACGAATATCTTGCGGTCATGGACCTGACCGCAGAATTCTATCTCCAGACCGTCGAGACGGTGTTCATCAAGCACTCCCTGCCCAAGGGCGAGATGATGCATCGCAACAAGCGCGTCGATACGACAGCGATCCGCAACGTGGCGCTTTTGACGGTCGAAGGCGAAAACGACGACATCTCTGGTCTCGGTCAGACGAAAGCGGCGCAGACCATCTGCACCAACATCCCTGACGATATGCGCCTGCACTACATGCAGCCAGATGTGGGCCACTACGGTGTCTTCAATGGCTCGCGTTTCCGTCGCGAAATCGCACCGCGCATTGTCGAATTCGCTCGCACACACGGCAAGAAGACCAAGACCACGACCCCGGTCAAGCGTGTCATCAAGGGCGGCAAGGCTCTCTGACACTTTCGTCATTCCGAATTTAAGCAGCGGATTCAGTCGGTTCTCCGATTGGGTCCGCTTCTTTCTTGAAGGGCAGGGCGGCATTTCCCACATCGAAACCATCGGACGGCATTCCGCTGTCCGCGCAAAACGAGGTTATCGATGATGAACCAGTCAGCACTGCTTCGGCCGGATTGGACTCCGGCAACCGTCGCCTTGATGGTGCTCGGCTTCATGGTCTTCTGGCCGCTTGGTCTGGCCATGCTTGCCTACATCCTGTTCGGCGAGAAGTTTCAGAACTTCAAGCGTGAAGCCAATCAGAAAGCGGATAGCGCTTTCGCCTGGTGCCGCACGAACAGCTATACTGCTGCAAGCCCGACCGGCAATGTTGCCTTTGACGATTGGCGCAAGGCAGAACTTGAACGCCTGGACGCAGAACGCCGTCGCCTAGATGAGATGCGCTCGGAATTCGACAATTACGCCCGCGAACTGCGTCGGGCGAAGGATCAGGAAGAGTTCGACCGCTTCATGCGTGATCGCCAGCAGGTAAAGACCGCGGACCAACCCGGTCCGACCCAGGGCTTCACCGGCAACTGACCGGTCGAGCCATCCTGTCGCAACCGGGTCGGCGCTCGTGCGCCGGCCTTTTTTGTTGCAAGAAGACCTCCCGAATCGGCTAGAACACACGCATGTTTCCCCTGCTAAAAAAGCTGACACCGCTGAGAGGCCCGCCGATCCAGCTGGAGCGGGCGATTGCCGTCGACGGCAGGTCTATCCCGCTGACCATCAGAAAGAACAGCCGAGCGACCCGGATCACGCTCAGAATTGAGCCCGGCGGTCGCGCTTTGAAGATGACCATTCCCCCGGGGCTACGCGAACAGGACATTGAGGACTTTCTCGATCGCCACCAAGGCTGGCTCAGCACCAAGCTTAAGCGCCAGAAAACGGCCAGCGCGATTGAGGATGGCGGGGAAATCCTCCTTCGTGGCGTTCTGCACCGCATCGTTCATACGGGACAGCTTCGCGGGCTGACCCAGTCGATCGACAGCGAGATCGGCCACATCCTGAGCGTCAGCGGGCTTGAGGATCATCTGCCCCGGCGCGTTGCCGACTTCCTGAAGAAGGAAGCGCGTCGCGATCTGGAGCAACTTGTGACGCTTCATGCCAAGATGGTCGGGAAGCCGGTGAGGAGCATGACCTTGAAGGATACCCGCAGCCGCTGGGGATCCTGTTCCTGGGATGGCAAGCTCAGCTTTTCTTGGCGGATCGTCATGGCCCCGCCACTCGTGATCGACTATCTCGCAGCCCATGAGGTCGCGCATCTGCGCGAGATGAACCATGGTCCGGCCTTCTGGGCACTCTGCCGCAAGCTCTGCCCGGAGATGGATGAGGCCAAGGCCTGGCTAAAGCGCCACGGTTCGGCGCTGCATGCCATCGACTTCGACTGAGCAACCCGCGACCTTTCAGCCTTTGTCGCAAATTGGCTCGAACTCTTTTTTGAATTCGTGCGACTTCGCTGCCATGAGACCCGATATCAAGATCTGCGGACTGAAGACGCCGGAGGCGGTCGATCGTGCGGCTGACCGCGGCGCGAGCCATATTGGCTTCATCTTCTTCGAAAAGAGCCCGCGCAACATTGAACCCGACATTGCCGGCACGCTCGCCGATCGCGTTCGCGGCCGTGTAAAGAGCGTCGCGGTGACGGTTGACGCCGACAATGACGATCTCGACGAGATCATAGCCTTGATGCGGCCTGACATTCTGCAGTTTCATGGCCATGAGAGCCCGGAACGCTTGCTGACGGTCAAGGCCGTGACCGGCCTTCCGATCATGAAGGCATTTTCCATTCGTGATGCCGATGACCTGAAGCGTATCGAGCCCTATATCGGAATTGCCGATCGTTTTCTCTTCGATGCCAAACCGCCTGTAGGCTCCGATTTGCCCGGAGGCAATGGCGTCACCTTCGATTGGCGTCTCTTGCGTTCGCTTGACGACAGCGTCGATTACATGCTTTCCGGAGGCCTGAACAAGGCCAATATCGCAGAGGCCCTGCGGGAGACCGGAGCGCGGGCGATCGACGTATCCTCCGGCGTGGAATCTGCGCCGGGCGTCAAGGATCTGCAGCTTATGGATGAGTTTTTTGCGGCCGTTGCCGAGGCAAGTCGTGCACAGCCGGTTTCAGGGAGTGTCAAGTGAACCAGTCACCGAAACCCAATTCCTTCCGTGAAGGTCCGGATGAAGACGGCCGTTTCGGCATCTTCGGTGGCCGCTTCGTAGCCGAGACACTCATGCCGCTGATCCTCGACCTGCAGGCAGAATGGGAAAAGGCAAAGACAGATCCGGAATTTCAGGCGGAGCTGGCGCATCTCAACACTCATTACACCGGTCGTCCGAGCCCGCTCTACTTCGCCGAGCGCCTGACGGAAGAACTCGGCGGCGCGAAGATCTACTTCAAGCGCGACGAGCTGAACCACACTGGTTCGCACAAGATCAACAACTGCCTTGGCCAGATCCTGCTCGCCAAGCGCATGGGCAAGACCCGGATCATCGCTGAAACCGGCGCCGGCCAGCATGGTGTGGCCTCTGCCACGGTTGCGGCCCGCTTCGGCATCCCTTGCGTCGTTTACATGGGTGCAACCGACGTCGAGCGCCAGGCGCCGAACGTTTTCCGCATGAAGCTCCTCGGTGCCGAAGTGAAGCCGGTCACCGCCGGCCATGGCACGCTGAAAGATGCCATGAACGAGGCGCTGCGCGACTGGGTCACCAATGTCGACGACACCTATTACATGATCGGCACTGCCGCCGGCCCGCATCCCTATCCGGAAATGGTCCGCGAGTTCCAGTCGGTTATCGGCCGCGAGACCCGCGAGCAGATGCTGGCCGCCGAAGGCCGTCTGCCGGACATGCTGATTGCTGCCGTCGGTGGCGGTTCGAACGCGATTGGTCTCTTCCATCCCTTCCTGGATGACGAGAGCGTCCGGATCGTTGGCGTCGAAGCCGGTGGCAAGGGTCTCGAAGGTGAAGAGCATTGCGCCTCGCTGACCGCAGGCACGCCAGGCGTCCTGCATGGCAACCGCACCTATCTGCTGCAGGATGGCGACGGCCAGATCAAGGAAGGTCACTCGATCTCCGCCGGCCTCGACTATCCCGGCATTGGTCCGGAGCACTCCTGGCTAAAGGACATGGGCCGTGTCGAATATGTCCCGATCAAGGACGATGAGGCGCTTGAAGCCTTCCAGCTGCTGACACGCACCGAAGGCATCATCCCGGCGCTCGAGCCGAGCCACGCGCTCGCCGAAGTCATCAAGCGTGCGCCTGGCATGGACAAGGACCAGATCATCGTGATGAACCTCTGCGGCCGCGGCGACAAGGACATCTTCACTGTCGGCAAGATTCTCGGTATGGGGCTCTGATCATGACTGCGCGTATGGACCAACGTTTCGCTGCCTTGAAGGCAGAAGGCCGCCCGGCTCTCGTCACCTATTTCATGGGTGGCGATCCGGACTACGACACGTCGCTTGAGATCATGAAGGCACTGCCGGAAGCCGGCGCCGACGTCATCGAGCTCGGCATGCCCTTCTCGGATCCGATGGCCGACGGCCCGGCAATCCAGCTTGCCGGCCAGCGGGCCCTGAAGGCCGGTCAGACCCTCGTTCGCACGCTCGATCTGGCCCGGGAATTCCGCAAGACGGACAACGAAACGCCGATCGTCATGATGGGTTACTACAACCCGATCTACGTTTACGGCGTCGAGCGTTTCCTTGACGATGCACTCGCAGCCGGCATCGACGGTTTGATCGTCGTCGACCTGCCGCCGGAAATGGATGACGAACTCTGCATTCCCGCCCGCAGCCGCGATATCAACTTCATCCGTCTGGCAACCCCGACGACCGACGACAAGCGTCTGCCGACTGTTCTCAAGAACACCTCGGGCTTCGTCTACTACGTTTCGATGAACGGGATCACCGGTTCGTCACTGCCTGATCCCTCTCGCGTTGCCGGTGCCGTCCAGCGCATCAAGGCGCATACGGACCTGCCGATCTGCGTCGGCTTCGGCGTCAAGACCGCCGAACATGCGCGTCTGATCGGCGCCAATGCCGATGGCGTTGTGGTCGGGACCGCGATCGTCAATCAGGTTGCCACCAATCTCACAGCCGATGATAAGGCGACGGCGGATACGGTTCAGGCCGTCGCCACGCTGGTGCGCGGACTGGCAAGCGGCGTGCGGTCTGCACGCCTTGCTGCTGCCGAATAAGCACCCCATATGGGCTTTAAACATCAGGAGTAAGCCGCGTGAACTGGATCACCAACTATGTGCGCCCGCGCATCAACTCGATGCTGGGTCGCCGCGAAGTTCCGGAAAACCTCTGGATCAAGTGCCCGGAAACGGGCGAGATGGTCTTCCATAAGGACCTGGAAGAGAACAAGTGGGTGATCCCGGCCTCGGGCTACCACATGAAGATGCCGGCCAAGGCCCGCCTGACTGATCTCTTCGACGGTGGCCAGTTCGAGGCGCTGCCGCAGCCGAAGGTCGCACAGGATCCTTTGAAATTCCGCGATTCCAAGAAATACACCGACCGTCTTCGCGACAGCCGCGTGAAGACGGATCAGGAAGACACGATCGTTGCCGGCGTCGGCACAGTGCAGGGGCTGAAGCTCGTCGCCGTTGTCCACGAGTTCAACTTCATGGGTGGTTCGCTTGGCATTGCCGCTGGTGAAGCCATCGTGAAGGCTTTCGAGCGCGCCATCAAGGAAAAGTGCCCCCTCGTCATGTTCCCGGCTTCGGGTGGCGCCCGCATGCAAGAGGGGATTCTCTCCCTGATGCAGCTGCCGCGCACGACGGTCGCCGTCGACATGCTGAAGGAAGCCGGCCAGCCCTATATCGTCGTCCTCACCAACCCGACCACGGGCGGCGTCACGGCCTCTTACGCCATGCTGGGCGATCTCCACATTGCAGAGCCGGGTGCCGAGATCTGCTTTGCCGGCAAGCGCGTGATCGAACAAACGATCCGCGAGAAGCTGCCGGAAGGCTTCCAGACCTCTGAATACCTCCTGGAACACGGCATGGTGGACATGGTCGTCAAGCGTCATGACATTTCGGACACGCTCGCACGCGTCCTGAAGATCATGACCAAGCGCCCTGCGAACGACACCGCTGTCCCTGCGAAAGTGGCGGAGCCGGTCGAGAAGGCCTCGGCCTGAGCCGCGTTTTCTGTGAGGCCGCGCTCGCGGAACGAATGTGATGACAGCCCCCATCGTCAGTCAGGCCGATGTCGAGATCGAAAAACTCATGGGGCTGCACCCCAAGGGATATGATCTTTCGCTCGACCGTATCCGCCGCCTCCTCGAGGTTCTGGGCAACCCGCATCTGAAGCTGCCGCCGGTCATTCATGTGGCCGGCACAAACGGCAAGGGGTCGGCCTCGGCTTTTTGCCGGGCGCTTCTGGAGGCCCAGGGTCTGTCCGTCCACGTCCACACCTCACCGCATCTGGTGCGCTGGCATGAGCGCTATCGCATCGGCGTCAAGGGTGGCCCCGGTCAGATCGTCGATGATGAACTGTTTGCCGATGCTCTGCGCCGCGTTGCCGAGGCAAACGGCGGCAAACCGATCACCGTCTTCGAGATCCTGACGGCGGTGACATTCATTCTCTTTTCCGAGCAGCCTGCCGACGTCGTCGTGCTGGAGGTCGGTCTTGGCGGCCGCTTCGACGCCACCAATGTCGTCGAAAAGCCGGCTGTCTGCATCATTCAGCCGATCTCGCTCGATCATCAGGCCTATCTCGGCGATCGCGTCGAACTGATTGCCGCCGAAAAGGCCGGAATCATGAAGCGCGGCGTGCCCGTGGTGATCGGCCATCAGGAGTTCGACGGCGCCAAGGATGTACTGGTCAGCACGGCCGAGCGCCTCGGCTGTCCGCTGACCGTATTCGCCCAGGATTTCCTCGCCTATGAGGAATTTGGGCGGCTCGTCTACCAGGACGAATTCGGCCTGATGGACCTGCCGCTGCCGCGCCTGCCGGGACGTCACCAGATCGGCAATGCCGCAACCGCCATCCGCGCCGTGAAGGCAGCCGGCTATACGGTGACGGAAGAGATCGCAGAAAAGGCCATGCTGTCGGTCGAATGGCCGGGCCGTCTGCAAAGGCTGACCGAAGGTCGGTTGGTGGAGCGTGCGCCCGCCGGTGCCGAAATCTGGCTCGATGGCGGGCATAATCCAGGTGCCGGCGAGGTGATCGCCGAAGCCATGGCCGCCATGGAAGAACGCCAGGCACGCCCGCTGCATCTGGTCATCGGCATGATCAACACGAAGGATCCGATTGGTTTCTTCCGCGCCTTCGTCGACATCGCCCATAACGTCTACACCGTCCCGATCACAGGCTCTGACGTTGGCCTCGACCCGGTGGCACTTGCGCAGTCGGCGGCGGAGGCTGGTTTGAAGGCCCTTCCGATGGAGTCGCTTGCCCAGGCGCTCGACGCGATCCGCGAACGCAGCGAAGGCGGCAACCCGCCGCGCATCATGATCGGCGGCTCGCTTTATCTTGCGGGCAATGTGCTCGCCGAGAACGGCACCATCCCAAAATGAAAAAAGCCCGGAAAAACCGGGCTTTTTCTTTATCCATCAATAACGCGAGGGTTATGCCGCGCCGGCGATCCAGCTGGACAGCGCGGTCTTCGGGGCCGCACCCACCTTGATGTCGGCGACTTCGCCACCCTTGAAGACGGCCAGCGTCGGGATCGAGCGAACGCCGAACTGGGCAGCCAGTTCCGGATTTTCATCGATGTTGAGCTTGGCGATCTTCACCTTGCCGGCGAGCTCATTGGAGATTTCTTCGAGGCTCGGTGCAATCATCTTGCACGGGCCGCACCATTCGGCCCAGAAATCCACGACAACCGGTTCGGAAGCGTTGAGCACCTCGGCCTGGAAATTGGACTTGTCGACTTTAACGGTAGCCATCGGGCTCTCCCTTCATAGATACGGAATTGACTAGATATGTGATGCCGCACGGCAGCGATTTCAATATGCGGTATCTCACGATGTTTCGAGGTCGGCAAGGGACCGCTTAAGAAGGCTGTCATCGAGTGACATGAGGCTGCCGTTTTCGGTGTAGATCAACCAGCATTCGATCTGTTTGCCGGGGTAGAGCGGCTGCAGGATCTCGCGGTAGATGGCGAGCTGCACCCGGTGCGACATGGGGGCTTGCGCGGCCTCCAATGGTGGATTCCGGTTGGTCTTGTAGTCGGCGATGATTACCCTGTCGCCAAGCACGGCCATGCGGTCGATCCGGCCTGAGACCGCACGCAACTCGCCCTTGAGCCGCATGGTCCCCATGACCGAGACTTCGGCGCGACTGCCGGCAGCGAACAGCGGGTGAAGCGCCTCGTCCTCCAGCACGGCCATGACGGTAGAGACCAGTCGCGGGCGCTGCTCAGCCGGCCAGAACCGGGCCGCACGTTCCGCATAGCGCTCGGCTGCCTCACGGCGCTCACCTTCCGGAAAACCTGGCAGGTTCTGCAGCATGCGATGGATGAGCCGCCCACGCTGGAGGGCGAGATCCACTTTCTCCGTCGTCGAAAACAGCGCAGAGGCCGTCAGCGCATCCTCGTCTTCGTCCACGGTAATGCTACCGGCACCCGATGGGCTGAGCGGTCTCGGCAGGCTGACTGGCGGCGGCAGAGGCTTCCAGAGCGTCGGGGGCAGGCTATGGCTCTCCTCAGCCTCAGCGCGCTCTTCCGTCACGGGCAGGTCATCATGTGCCTCACCGAGAGACCAGCGCAGACCATTCCAGCTGCCATCGGGCCCGAAAAATTCGACGGGCTTGCAGCGGATTTCGTCGGCGCTGAGAGCCCGCGCGATCATCTTGTGCCAGATCTCGCCCGTGTCCTGCACGCCGCGATAGCCGCCCACGATCAGGCGGTCGGCAGCGCGGGTCATCGCGACATAGAGCAGCCGGCGATATTCCTCCTCGGCCTGATCCTTGCGCCTATCCATGTCGGCAGCGGAGATCGAATTGCCGAGCGACTTCGACGGGACCCAGATCGGGAAGGGCAGGCCTTCGGTCGTCTCGATGATCCTGAGCTTCGCCACGTGGTTAGAATTGAAGGGCTTGGAGCCGCCATCGATCAGGAACACGATCGGCGCTTCGAGTCCCTTCGAGGCATGCACCGTCATGATCCGGACTTCGTTACGCTCCTTGTCCTGCTCGCGCTTGACCTCCGGCGCCTCCATCTCGAGCGTCGAAACGAAGGATTGCAGCCCTGGCATTCCGCTGGTCTCGAAGGAGAGGGCAAAGGTCAGGAACTCGTCGATGATGTCGCTGACCTCAGAGCCGAGGCGCCCGAGATAGGCTCGCCGGCCTCCATGGACGCTCAGCACCCGGGCGTAGAAATCATGGACCGAGTGCTCTCGCGCCTGGTCGAGAAACAGGTTGAGCCGGTCGCATGTCTTCTTCCACGCCGTATCCGTCTCAGCCTGCTCTGTCAGTCTCGCCCAGAGGCTCTGCACTTCCGGTCGCTCGGCAGCAAGCTGCATCAAATCGTCTTCGCTGTGGTTGAAGAGGGGGCTCTTTAGAAGCGAAGCCAGCGACAGATCATCACCCGGCAGCAGCAGGAAACGCCCGAGCGCCAGCATGTCCTGCACGGCGATATGGCTTGTCAGCTTCAGGCGGTCTGCACCGGCGACCGGAATGTTGTAAGGGCGTTTCAGGGCGCGAGTCAGCGCATTGACGAAACCGTCGCGCTTGCGCACGAGCACGAGAACGTCGCCCGGGCGGATCAACCGCTTGTTGCCCTTCTCGATGATCGTTTCGCGCCCGACCAACTGGCTGATCTGGTGCGCGACGCGCCTTGCCAGAATGGCGGAGGGCGCACTTTCCGGCGTCGCGTCGAAGGGGGCGGTCCAGTCTTCGTCCTTCTCCTGCTTTTCGGCAGCGATCATGTCCCAGACGTCGACCGTTCCCGGGTGCCCGATGCGGCTCGACTGGTGGATGACTGGGTCCCCACCGGCGCTGAGGCCCCGGCTGTTTTCCGGCAGGCTGAAGACCTGGTCGACGGCCGCGAGCACCGATTGCGTCGAGCGGAAGGAGAGCGGCAGACGCACCGTGTTGAAATTCTGCCCGCTTTCGGTCACCGCGCGTTCCGTCTGGCGGGCTTCCTGCGAGAACTGCTCCGGACGTGCGCCCTGGAAGGAATAGATCGACTGCTTCTCGTCCCCCACAGCAAAGAAGGTGCGGATCCCGGGCCGGGCGCTGAGACCCGTAAAAAAGTCCTCGCGCAGCGACCGGATGACATCCCACTGCACCGGGCTCGTGTCCTGCGCTTCGTCGACGAGGATATGATCGATGCCCTGGTCGAGCTTGTAGTGTACCCAGGCACCGACATCGTCCCGCGTCAGAAGCCGCGCGGTGCGCACAATGAGATCCTCGAAATCGAGCTGCGAGCGCCGCTTTTTCAGTTCCTCGTAGTCGGTGTCGAGACGCACGGCGAGCGTCAGCGCCGATCGCGTAGCCTCATACATGCGGAAGATCCGCAGCCGGTCCCGCTTGGCGACCACGTGGTCGCGGGCTGCAATCACGGCGTCCTTCAGATCCGGCGCGACCTTGGTCATGGCGGCCGCAATCAGCGAGCTGTCGGCCTTCGGTGCCTCCTGCGCCGTCAGGAAAGCCTGATCCAGAAGCTTCGCCCGCTCCAACGGATCAGATTCCACCAGCGTCCGTTCCAGCACTTCCGCAACGGCCCGCACTTTCTCGCCGCCCTTTTCCAGCGCAAGCTGGATGTAGCGGCTGAAATTGCCACCTGACAGTCCGGTAAGCGGCCAGTAATCCTCGGCGCGGCTGATCTCGCTCTCCAGGGGACCGATGCCCAAGCCCTTCCGCAGGGTCGCATCAAGCCCACCCGTCCGTTCCGCCCGCTGCCGGAAGTCTCTGACAGCATGGCGGTTGGCCACGGTATCGGCGATCAGGCCTTCGAGCCCGCTTTCATCGGCAATGCTCAAGACCTGCGAGAAGGCTTCGGCGAGTGCTGCATCATTCTCCGTCGACTTGGCCGTCAGCAGCGATCGCCGCGCTTCTGCAAGAACGGTGACTGCGGCGCGATCGTCGAGCACGTTGAAATGCCCGGCGACATTCGCTTCCAGCGGAAACTGGTGCAGCAACGCTTCGCAAAAGGCGTGGATCGTCTGGATCTTCAGGCCACCCGGTGTTTCCAGTGCCTTGGCAAAGAGCCGCCGTGCAGCCGCAAGTGTCGCGCGATCCGGCTCCTTCTGTTCGATCGCCGCAATCCGCTTGGCCAGTTCTCGGTCATCCAGCGTCGCCCATTCCGCCAGCCTTTCGAAGACGCGGTTCGACATTTCAGACGCCGCAGCCTTGGTATAGGTCAGGCAGAGAATGGACGAGGGGCGGGCGCCAGCGAGCAGCAGCCGGATGACCCGCTGCGTCAGCACATGCGTCTTGCCGGAGCCGGCATTGGCCGACACCCAGGCCGACTGGCCGGGATGCGAAGCGCGCGACTGGGCAAGCGTCGTCCAGCCGAGCCAGACGGTGGGATCGCTGCCGGTCGGCAGCTCGTCGAGGGCAAAGCGCTGATCACTCATCGCCGGCTCCTTCCTCGGCTTCCGCCGTCGACCATTCTGCGACACGCGCCAGATGGTCGTATTCGCCGCCATAGGCGTTCTGTTCGGCCGGGATGAGACGGGAGACATAACCGCGCTCGCCGCTCTGCAGGGCCTGGACGAAGCGCCCAAGTTCGTCGACCGATTGAGTGGCAAGCTCAAGCGCAGACTTCTTGTTGTCGCCCCGCGTCGCCATCTCGTTGTTCACCTGATCCGCCGAGAACCGGTCGCCGGGCCGCAGACGGACATAAACAAGGTTGAGCGGTTTGACGTCTCCGGCCTGCTTGAAGGCGCCTTGGAGAAGGGCTGCAGCTTCCAGCGCCAATTGCGGGTCGAGCAGGCTGCGCGCCTGGTTGGCGCTCGGATTGAGCCCCGTCTTGTAGTCGATGATGTCGGCAAAGCCGCCGCCCCGGATGTCGATCCGGTCGGCAATCCCGCTGATGGTGATATCAACCGGGCGCAGCAGCACATTGCCCCGCACTTCCGTCAGTGATCGCTTCACTTCCGGTCTCTGCTGTCGCTCCCAGCTGAGAAAGGCCGAGGCGACACTGTAGAAGCGCTGCCGCCAGACGATGTCGATATGGAGCGGCAGAGCCTCTTTGAGAAACTCCTCGTCGGTGATCCGGTGCAGGATATCGAGCGCGTCCAGCCGGGCCGGGTCATGATCCTCGCGGACAAAACGCTCAACGATGCGGTGATAGAGCGTCCCGCGTTCCGCCGCCCCTGGATCCTGGTTGAAGGGATCGACGGGGTCGAGACGCAGGATTCGCCGCGCATAGATGGAATAGGGGTCCCGCCGGAAGCGACCGACCTCGGAAAAGCTGAAGGCCCTAGGTTGTAGCTCGGCGCGCGGTCGTGGCGCGGGGCGCTGCGCCGGAGCCTGGTTTTCGCCCTGGTCGATCAGGTCGGCATAGCGCCGGTAGATCTGGCCGCGCTTTCGCATTTCGTCTTCAAGCATGGGCCCACCAAGAGCTATCAGACGTTGGAGCCAGCGCGAAGCAACGGTTGGTGCAGACCCCTGGCGAAGCGAGCGCGAAAAGATCAGCTTCCGCGTGCCACAGGCCATCTGGAAGTCATGCGCCACCTGGCCGATCTGCCGTTCCGGCGGCTCAAGCCCGACTTCCGTCTTCATGACGCGCGAGAGGAAGGGATTGTTCTTGGTCTGGCTCGGCCAGCTCCCCTCGTTCATGCCCCCGATCACCATCATGTCGACGTTCTGCAGGCGTGCTTCGAGCGTACCGAAGATGAAAACGCGCGGATGCCGCATGGCCCGCGGCTTGACCGCCTGGCCGGCCATCAGCGCCGTCAGGATATCGACCCATTGCGGACCGTCGGCCTCGATCTGCCCGTCCGTCTCCAGAACCTCGGCGAGAAGCCGCGCCAGAGCCTCACCCGCTGCATCGCCCCAGAGCCCTGCAAGATCACCGCGCTCGTCGACTGTGACGGCTTCCAGCACGCGGCCCGTCCGCTCTGCCCAATCGCTGACGGTCAATCTCTGCGACAGCACGCGTCCGTCGGTCGACCGGATGACCGACGAGACGAGCGGTTCGACCGCTGAGGTGACCCGGCTCGCCAGCAGACGAGCAAGCTCGATTTCTTCAGCCGCAATCGAGATGCGCCATTGCGGTTTGTGGCGGTCGGCCAGATGCGCCTCGAGCCCTTCGGCAAAAAGTGGTTCCATCTCGGCGAGGTCGAGGCTCTTCAGGCCTCCACGCAGCGCGATGCGTTCCAGCGCGTCGGCAGCCTTGCGCATATTCTCGGCCGTGAAACCGAACCGTGCCAGAGGATGCTTGATCAGGGAGACGATGGCCACCGGATCACCCGGACGCAGGCAGGCCTCGGCCACCACTTGGGTCAGCATCGCAGCCTGGGTCCCGGTCATCGGCGTACCCGCGGAATCATCCGCCTCGATCCCGAACCGCGCGAGTTCGGACATCACACGTCGCGCCAGCGCGCGATCGGGCGTGATCAGCGCCACCCGGCTTTCGGGATTGTCGGAAACCTCTTCGAGCCCCAGCCGCAGCGCAATCGCAATTGCCGTTGCTTCTTCGCGCTCATTGGCCGTCTCGATCAGTGCGACATCGCGAAATGCCGCAAGCACGCGTGAGTCGTCGATCTCAAGCCGCCAGGCCTTCCAGGTATCGGTCGCCTCGGCGGGTGCCATGGCGCGCGACAGAAACTCGGCCCGGTCCTGAAGCGCCGGATCGGAGGTTTCGAGCACCCGGACATCGGCGCGCTCGAGTTTCATATGCCGCAAGAGATGGGCAAGGCCATATTGCGGATGCCCGCGCACGGCAGGGCTTGGCCGTGTTACGGAGATATCGCGGTCGTTGAGCTTCGCCCAGTCCTCGTCTGGCATGTCGAGATCGAGCCCGGGCAGTACCACGACACCCTTATCGAGCTCGGCAATCGCGGCAATCAGTTCGGCCGCTGCCGGGATCGAGCCGGTGGAGCCCGCAACGATAACGGGACCGGAAGCACCTTGCCTGCGGAAGCGCTCGGCCTCGGCCCGGAGCACCGCATCGCGATGGCGTGCCGGCGACGACCGCACCAGTTCCTGCAGCCGCGCCGGCCAGAACTGCGTCGCGATCGACAGGAATTCGAGCGTCAGCTGCCACCACGAGCCGAAATCCGCCGATTGCAGATTTTCGAGATTCTTCCAGTCGCAGCCTTCGGTTTCCGCCGCTTCGATCAGCTCGACCAGCGCTCGGGCCAACCAGACGGCGTCGGCGGGGCTTGCGGGAGCAACGAGCGGCGTATCCGAATGGATCGACCGGACGATCTCCGGCAACTGGTTGCGCCAGGCCAGGATCAGGCGCGCCAGTTCCAGAAGCATGACAGTCCCGCTTACCGGCGGAGCGAGATCCATCAGTTGCGGCGCATCGAGATCGAAAAAGCCGCTGTCGTCATCCGTCTCGCCAAGCGTGCGAATATCGGGAAGAATCGCGGCGCGTCCGCCGAGCAGATCGACGAATTCCGAGCGCAACACGCGGGCTGCGCGTCGGGTCGGAACAAGCAGAGTGACCCCTGCCAGCGAAAGCGGATCGGAGGGATCGTAGCGAAAACCATCGGTCAGGCGACCGTCGAGCAGCGCTTCCGTCAGCGTCCTCAGAAAGGGCCGGCCCGGAGGGATCGTCAGCAGACGCGGCGCCTTGCTGGCCATGTCAACGGCCCCCGCCGTATCGGGCCACAACGGCTTCGGCAGGCGCGATCGCGTCAGGCGTCCCGACCGTCAGCCATTGACCATGGAGGCCGGTGCCGAACAGCCGGCCTGCGGCAATCGCACGATCGAAATAGATGTTGAGGTTGAATGGGCCATCCGGCGCGTCGTTGAAGAGATGCGGCATCAGCGCTAAGGCCCCGGCATAGACGACCGGGTTTGATGCGCCGGAGACATAGCGGGTCAGCCGACCGTCATCCGCCATCGAGAAATCGTTCTTGCCGTTATGGCCCGTGGTCCGTTCCTGCTCGACGCAGAGCATCGCGATGTCCATCCGGGAAGGATCGAACTGCTGCGCCAGCCGGACAAGATTGCTCGGCTCATCATCCCGTTCTCCGACCCAGAAGAGATCGGCATTCATGACGAGCGCCGGTTGATCCGGATCGAGCAGCTTGAGACCCTTTGCGAGACCACCGCCCGAATCCATCAACTGATCCCGTTCGTCGGAAATTCGGATCTCCACCCGCTGCTCCTTGGCCAGATGAGCCTCCATCTGGTCCGCATGGTGATGCACATTGACGGCGACCGTTTCGACGCCAGCCGCCACCAGTGCGTCGAGCACATAGTCGATCATCGGCTTGCCGCCGATCTGAACCAGTGGTTTCGGCATCGTCTCTGTAATGGGGCGCATCCGCGTACCGAGTCCGGCCGCGAGCACCATGGCTTGCTTGATAATCATTTGCTCAGGCCGGTGATTCGGGAAGCTGGATTCCAGCCTCTATGCACCAGTTCCGCAAGGGGGCGAGAACAGGATGTTCGAAAGCAACGCTCAAGTGCCAGAGAGTGCGAGGCAGGTGGCGCATATAGCCCGGCTTTCCATCCCGCTCCTTCAGCCGCACCCAGAGCCCGTTCAGCTTGCAGGCTCGCTGCGCCGACATGATCGCCCAGCTCTTCAGGAAGGCAGCCTCGTTGAAATCCGCTTTTCTGGCGCGTGCCGAAAGATAGTCGGCCATCAGCTGATTCATCAGCGGCCGCTCGATGGTCACCCGGGCATCCTGGACCAGTGACACGAGATCATAGGCCGAGGGGCCGATCATCGCATCCTGGAAATCGATCAGGCCGACCCGGTCATGACCTTCGCGACCATCGCGCCAGATAATGTTGGGCGAATGAAAGTCACGCATGACGATGGATGTATCGGCGCCGGCCAGTTCGTCGATCAGCTGATCCCAGATGGCGAGATAGCTTGCCCGCTCTTCCGCTGTCGCCTGTTGCCCCTTGCGTTTCCAGGGCAGATGCCAGTCGAGCAGCAACTCCACCTCGAACTTCATCGCCGCACGATCGAAATCGGGTATGACGTGTTTATGCCCACCGGCAATAACGATCTCCCGATCGAAAGGCGCATCATGAATGGCGGCGAGGCAGGCAACACTCGCACGGTAGCGATCGGCGATCGGCTTTGCCTCTGCGTCGAGAACGCCGTCTTCACCGAGATCTTCGAGCAGCAGCAGACCGGCGTCGAGATCCTGTGCCAGGACTTCAGGAGCGGCAAAGCCGCGTTGGCGCAGCGCCTGTCCGATGGCCACGAAGGGACGCACATCCTCGGCCAGATGCACGAGCTGCGAATAGGGCTTACCGTCGCGGATCGGCGGGCCATTCGGCCGCTTCGGCGCGTCCATCAGGACCAGCCGGGCGCTTCCATCTGCCGGATACACATGTTCATAGGCTCTGTTCGAAGCGTCACCCGTCAGATGGCGTCTGCGGGCACCCTGATGTCCATGGCTGTCGAGAAAGCGGCGGATCTCGGTGATGCGCCGCAGCCGCGCCAGCTTCGCTCCGGGCGCATGGAGAGTAACAGTCCGTCCGCCATCGGCAGCGAAGGCGAAATGGATGTCGATCCGGTCCTTGGGCAATGCCCGGCCGGCTTTAACAGGCCATTCGATCAGGCAGATACCGTCAGCAAGCGCCTCCTCAAGACCCAGTTCATCGAGCTCGCTTTCATCGGAAAGCCGATAAAGGTCGAAATGCGCAACGGGGATCGTGAGGTCGTAGGTCTGGACCAGCGTGAAGGTCGGGCTTGGAACTTCCAGATCAGGTTCATCAGCCAAAGCTCGGATGAGCGCTCGGCTTAGCGTCGACTTGCCGGCGCCCAGATCCCCCTCAAGTGCAACGCAGTCGCCGACCTGAAGAGCGAGGAGCAAATCCTCGCCGAAACGCGCCGTGGCAACGTCGTCGGCAAGGTGGATGGCAAGCGGGGCGGGCTCGGCGCTCATTCGGCGGCGGCGATCATCTGCGGCAGACTGGCGTTGGGAATGCGGCAGTGAACCGTGGTCCCCCGTCCTTGTTCACTCTCGATCTTCACCTCACCCTTGTGCAGGTTGACGAAGCTCTGGACGATCGAGAGCCCAAGGCCGGGCCCGCTGCGCTTCCCGCCCTTGGCACTTGTCGAGAAACGATCAAAGGCCGAGGAGACGAGGTCTGGGCTCATGCCGCAGCCGCTGTCGCTCACCGAGAACACGAAGTCGTTCGTCTCGCGCCAGCACTTCATCGAGACGACAGTCCCTTCGGGTGCGAAATTCACGGCATTGGTCAGGATCTTGATGAGGATCTGCTTCAGCCGCTGCCGGTCTGCAATCAGGTGACCGAGCAGGGCAGGGGCAGCAATCTCCAACGTCACGCTGCTCTCCTGAAGGCGATCGGTCATCTGCATCGAGACATCGTCGAGCAGGTCGCTCAAATCGATCTCGGAGTAGTCGAGCTGCATGATCCCCGCATCGACGGTCGCGAGGTCGAGGATGTCGTTAACGATGGTCAGGAGGACGGACGACGACGTCGAGATGTGATCGATATATTCGGCCTGCCGTTCGTTCAGCGGACCGATCGTCGGTGTCTTCAAAAGGTCGGTGAAGCCGATGATATTGGTCAGCGGCGAGCGCAGTTCATAGGAGACGTGCTGGACGAAATCGTTCTTCAGCTCGTCGGCCTTTCGCAGCGCTTCGTTCTTCTCCTTGAGAGCCCGTTCCGCTCGGACGCTGTCCGTCATGTTGACGAAAGTCAGCATGGTCTGCGCGTTGGGCAGCGGCGTCACGGCATAGTCGAGGACCAGGCCAGAATAGAGCTCGAGGGTCCCCTGGCTGGAAGGACGTTCGTCCTCGAAGCTGGTGATCATCTTGCCAAAGGACTTCCAGCCATCCGGCTTGTCATAGGACGGCGCACAGGCGGCCTCGAGGAGGCGGATATGCGTGCCGACAGCTGCCTGGGTCTCAGTGATGCCCCAGAGCGCCCGGAAGGCGGGGTTGGAGAGCTGAATCCGGCCATCGGGCCCGAAAACGGCAACACCCTCCGACAGATGGTCGATGGTTTCGCCCTGCACCTGGACCAGCGTATTGTAGCGTGTTTCTAGATTGAATTGTTCGGTCAGGTTTTCAAAGACCCAGGTCGCGCCGCCTTGCGGGTGAGCCGAGGCGATCACGCGCAGCGTCTGGCCGTTGGGCAGATGCCAGAGGTCGGTCTGGGTTTCGAGCGCTCGGTAGACAGAAAGGCAATTATCCTTCCAGGCTTTCCAGCTCAGCTGCTCCGGCAGCTTGTGAGCGGCGCGCAAGCGGTCGAGCAGTTCGGCATGATCCGGGCGGCTCTCAAGGAACTTGGTCTCGAGACCCCAGAGCTGGAGGAAGGCCTGATTGTAGAACTGTAGGCGACGATCGGCGTCGAAGATCGCAACCGGGGTCGCTAGATGATCGAGCGTATCGGCGTGGCTCTTGAGTGTTCTCGCAAGTTCCTCCCTGAGTGTCTCGGAAGAGGAGACGTCGATTGCCATGCCGCAGGAGCCACCGGGCCCGCGGACATCGACGACGTCGAAGAAGGTGCGTGCGCCGCGGACGGCGGTCGAAACGGTATCGTGGAACGGTGATTCCGGCGTTGCGGAAGCCTTGATCTTCTCACGCGTCAGTGTGCCCAGGATCTCGCGTCCTTCCTGGACAGCCTGTTGTGGTGATGGGGATTTCGACCGCATCGCTATAGGCCTGGTTCACCCACACGAGACGCCCGTCGCCATCCCGCTGCCAAACCGGCTGTTCGATCGAATCGAGCAGCGATTCAAAGGTCGCGATCGAGCTTCGTAACCGGTTGCGCTCGATCTTCAGTTCGGCAAGTTCTGCACGCAGATTGTCCAGCGCCAAGAAATGCGCAAAGGCGCGGCCACCGTAGAGATTGCCCTGAACCTCGAGTACTTCGCCGCGCTGGGTCTCGACCACCAGATCAAAAGACTTGGCGTTGAGCCGGAGCGCCTCAATTGCGCGTTCCACTTCACTCGCGGAATGAGGCTTCAGCCAGCGTCCGAAGGCCAGAAAGTCCGGATCCTGCTGCGGAGCACCGGTCTCTGCCGGAAGCTGTCCGAGCAGTTCAGCTTTGCCGTTATGGCCCTCCCAGATCACTGTGCGGCGGTTCTTGTCGGCAATCAGGGTCTGATAGCGAGAGATCTTCTGCTGGCTGTCCGAATAGGCGGAGCGCAGTTCGCGCACTTCGACATCCAGTTTGTTGCGCTGACGCAGGAGAACGGCCGCAAAGATCAGGGCGGCTGAAACCGAACCAAGAAGCACCGCATATCCGGCGACATCGACACTGTCGAAACCGCGCAATGCATTGGTTGACTGCGCATGGGCAAGGCCCGGAACCAAAAGGCTGGCAAGCGCACTGCCGCAAGACAGAACGCGCCTCGTCACGGACAAGGCGGGACGGTGGGACAGCTTGCGCAGCATCCCGTGTTTTTTCTCAGAAACTGGCCGCCAGAGGCTCGAAAAACCGGCCGTCATGACCGTATCCCGCTGACGCGGGGCGCGTTGATCTACCGACATTCTCGGTCTGTCTCCGTCTCATTATGTGCCGCATCGTCGACAAGACATCCGTATTCGCGGACCGCTCGTGCAGTCCACGAATCAAGTCCTAAAACAATACCGCCGATGGAATGGGTCGGGAAGGCCGGCGCCTAAAGAAGGCGGCGCCTTTGTCAAGGCGCCGCCCACTAGATGTAGATATTATCCAGCTATATTTTAATAGCGGTAGTGTTCCGACTTGAACGGACCCTGCGGCGTGACTCCGATATAGGAGGCCTGTTCGTCAGAAAGCGTTGTTAGCTTCACGCCGAGCTTTTCGAGGTGCAGGCGAGCGACCTTTTCATCGAGGTGCTTCGGCAGGACGTAGACGCCCGGCTTGTACTCGTCAGTCTTGGCGAAGAGTTCGATCTGGCCGAGAACCTGGTTGGTGAACGAGGCCGACATCACGAAGGACGGGTGACCCGTGGCGTTGCCGAGGTTCAGCAGGCGACCCTCAGACAAGAGGATCATGCGGTTGCCCTTCGGGAACTCGATCATGTCGACCTGCGGCTTGATGTTCGTCCAGCGCAGGTTTTTCAGAGAAGCGACCTGAATCTCGTTGTCGAAGTGGCCGATATTGCCGACGATCGCCATGTCCTTCATCTCGCGCATATGCTCGATGCGGATGACGTCCTTGTTGCCGGTCGTGGTGATGAAGATATCGGCCGAAGAAACGACATCTTCCAGCGTGACCACTTCGAAGCCGTCCATGGCAGCCTGCAGGGCGCAGATCGGATCGACTTCCGTGACTTTGACGCGGGCGCCAGCGCCACGCAACGAGGCAGCCGAACCCTTGCCGACATCGCCATAGCCGCAGACGACGGCGACCTTGCCGGCCATCATCACGTCGGTACCGCGGCGAATGCCGTCGACCAGCGATTCCTTACAGCCATACTTGTTGTCGAACTTCGACTTGGTAACGGAGTCGTTGACGTTGATCGCCGGGAAGGGCAGGAGGCCCTTCTTGGCGAGTTCATAAAGGCGATGCACGCCGGTGGTGGTTTCTTCGGTGACGCCCTTGATCGCATCGCGCTGCTTGGTGAACCAGCCCGGCGAAGCGGCGAGGCGCTTCTTGATCTGCGCGACGAGGATCTCTTCTTCTTCCGACTGTGGATTGGAAAGAACGTCTTCGCCGGCTTCAGCGCGGGCGCCGAGCAGGATGTACATGGTGGCATCGCCGCCATCGTCGAGGATCATGTTGGAGAAGCCGCCGTCGGTCCACTGGAAGATCTTGTCGGTGTATTCCCAGTAATCGGTGAGCGACTCGCCCTTGATCGCAAAGACCGGGATGCCGGCAGCAGCGATGGCAGCGGCAGCGTGGTCCTGGGTGGAGAAGATGTTGCAGGATGCCCAGCGGACATCGGCACCGAGCGCGACGAGCGTTTCGATCAGAACGGCAGTCTGGATCGTCATATGCAGCGAACCGGTGATCCGCGCACCCTTCAGCGGCTGGCTCGCGCCGAATTCTTCGCGGCAGGCCATCAGGCCCGGCATCTCGGTTTCAGCGATGCTGATTTCCTTGCGGCCGAAATCGGCAAGACCGATATCAGCGATCACATAGTCATGTTTGCTCATGGGATTCTCCGGCTGGATCCGACCCGATCCGCATCTCATGGCGGATGGATTAACTGGCTCTCCCGCAGTCAAGGCTGCAGGGCTGGCGATCTTCTAGCAGGGAATGGCGGCAAAGGCAATCTGACATAAAGAAGTCTTTATGTCTTTATGTCGCGATGCTTTACATCTCTTCACCAAAGCGGTCCGCGACCAGAGCGGCGAGTGCGTTCATGACGTCTTCGGCCTGATTGCCGGATGCCGAGACGCAGATCGAGCAGCCCGGGCTTGCCGCCAGCATCATCAAACCCATGATCGAGGTGCCGCCGACAGTCGTTCCGTCCTTGGAGACGCTGACGCTGGCGTCGAAGCCGCTGACAGTCTGCACGAATTTGGCTGATGCGCGCGCGTGGAGGCCACGCTTGTTGATGATCAGAAGATCGCGGGAGATCGGGTCAGCCATCGCAGTCATTTGCCACTCAAGACGCGGCTTGCAACATTGATGTACTTGCGCCCAGCCTCGGAGGCCTCGACGAGGGCGCGATCCATGTCGTTGTCGTCCCGAACGCCGGCAAGCTTGATCAACATCGGTAGATTAACTCCGGCGATCACCTCAATGCGGCCGGTGTTCATCACGGAGATCGCGAGGTTTGAGGGTGTACCACCGAACATGTCGGTCAGAATGATAACGCCATGGCCATCGTCTGCACGTGACACGGCATCAAGAATGTCCTGACGACGCTGATCCATGTCATCTTCGGGGCCGATCGAGACGGTCTCGATGCATTTTTGTGGGCCTACGACGTGTTCCACCGCGTGGTGAAACTCTTCAGCCAGCTTGCCATGGGTGACAAGCACAAGTCCGATCATTCTCTACTGCCCCTTAGCGCAACTCTGGCCAAATAGCTCAAGATTGGCGTTTCGTCCATCAGTAGGACGCCATCTTGTCGATCAAAACGGGAAGTGCAAGCCAAATCAGCGTGTAAATTACCGGTTCGCTTCAAGGCTTCGAATCCGCGCCAGAATCAGGCTGAGCGGAAAACGGCTCCACATCGGCACGCGCACGACCGGAAGGCTATGCCCCGCGACAAGCTCGGCTTGCTCGTCATCTGGCGGCAACCGATGTCCTTCGTCCGCGCCGGCCAACATCACAATATAGCTCAATTCAGCGCGTTCCACATGATCGATGGAGACGATACCACTGTATCGGAGTTCGATCAGACCGCGGATCGGTTCGGGGCACGAGGCAAAGACCTGACAGTTCTCAAGCGATATGATGACCCGGTCATCCGAGATCAGCGCAGCCGGGATATTGGCGAGCCTTGCTTCTGCAAGGCAATCGAAAGCAAGGCTCGACTTGCCGCTACCCGATGGCCCGACAAATGCCAAGCCGACACCATCGACGCTGATCGCCGTCGCATGAATGTTGTGGGTCTCGCCCATCATGCCGCAGTTTCTACGGGCAGGGACAGGACGAAGCGGGCGCCGGTGATGCGGCCTGACGCCGGGTCCATGACGTTTTCGGCCCGCAAGGTGCCGCCATGAGCCTCGGCGATCTGTCGGCTGATCGATAGCCCAAGACCGGAATTCTGGCCAAAGCTCTCGCCTTCGGGTCGGTCGGTATAGAAGCGCTCAAAGATGCGGTCGATGTCCTCGGCCTGAATGCCGGGCCCATTGTCCTCCACCTGGATCTGGCAGCGCGTGCGATTGCGCGACAGCTTGACGAGGATCCGGCCGCTGTCTTCGGGCACGAAGGACCGTGCATTCTCGATCAGATTGGTAACGATCTGCCCGAGACGCAGGTCGTGCCCGTGGACGACGAAATGCTGGTTCGATCCGGGTTTCTGATCGATCACATAGTCGATTTGAACGGCCTTCTTGCCGCTGCGGATTTCCCTGGAGATGTCGACGAGGCTGGACACAAGGATCTCAAGATCGACGGGCTTTGCATCCGAGCGCGCCAGTTCCGCGTCGAGGCGCGACGCGTCCGAGATGTCGCTGATCAGGCGGTCGAGACGGCGGACATCGTGCTGGATGATATCCATCAGCCTCTGCCGGGACTGGTCTGTCTTGGCAAGTGGCAGTGTTTCGACGGCCGAACGCAGCGAGGTCAGCGGGTTCTTCAGTTCGTGGCTGACGTCGGCAGCAAAACTCTCAATCGCATCGATGCGGTCGTAGAGTGCTGTGGTCATTTCGCGAAGCGCGATGGAAAGGTTGCCAATCTCGTCCTGTCGGATGGAGAAGTCGGGGATTTCCTCACGCTCCTTGGCCCCACGGCGAACACGGATGGCAGCAGCCGAGAGGCGACGCAGCGGGTTTGCGATGGTCGAAGACAAGAGCAGCGAAACGATGATGTTGACGAGGGTCGCTACCCCGAACACCCGCAGGATGGCGAGGCGTTCCGCATGGACGATCTTGTCGATATCGCCGGCTTGGGTAGATAGCAGGAGCACACCGAGAACGGCACGCGAGCGCTGTACCGGCACTGCGACAGAGACGATCAGTTCTCCCTGGTCGGTCACGCGGACAACCGCGCCGCGAACCCCGGTCAGCGCGTTCATGACCTCCGGATAGATTGAGCCGTCACCGCCAGGCGCTTCCCGATAGACCGGCAGGTTGCCGGGCTGCAGGATCGTGTTGAAGAGGCGGGTGATCCAGTCGGTAAAGCTGGTGGAATCATTGTCGACGGGCGGCAGGTCGAAGCGCAGCACTTGGCCGCGCGAATAGAGATGCCGCGAATCAAGCAGCAGGTTGGCATCGGCATCGAAGAGGCGAGCGCGGATGCGCGTCGGGGAGATCAGTCGCCGAAGCACAGGTGCCACGCGCTCGGGATTGATCGGAAACTCCAGATCCTCGTCGTTTGGCACCGGCGTGATGCTTTGTCCGGCCTGCAGTTCGAGCAGTTTCTCCGGATCGATCGTGATCGAGTTGGTGTCGACGGAGGCGGATGCCGAGACAGCCGCCGCGATGATCTCGCCTTGGGTGAGAAGGCTTTCGACGCGCGCATCGATCAGTCCCTCGCGGAACTGGTTGAGATACATGATGCCGCCGACGAGCACGATGAGCGCCGCGAGGTTGAAGAAGACAATTCGGCGCGTCAGGCTGGAAAACAGCGCATGGCCGAAGATCCGGCGGATGAGCGTGAAGGGATGGCTGAACAGCCGACGCTGCTCGGAGCCGGAATCCGTCTCCTCCAGATGTCCCTCGTCAACCTGCTGGGTCAAACCTTTGCCTTTCGCCCGTCTCGTCAGCCGCCAGGGCGGCTACGACGGGATCTTACGCTGCTTCGCGGAAGCGGTAGCCGACACCGTAAAGTGTTTCAATCATGTCGAAGTCGGTATCGACCATCTTGAACTTCTTGCGCAGCCGCTTGATGTGGCTGTCGATCGTGCGGTCATCAACATAGACCTGCTCGTCATAGGCCGCGTCCATCAGGGCGTCGCGACTCTTGACCACGCCGGGGCGCTGCGCCAGCGACTGCAGGATGAGGAATTCGGTTACGGTCAGCGTCACCGGATCACCCTTCCAGGTGCAGGTGTGACGTTCCTGGTCCATCACCAGCTGTCCGCGCTCCAGCGTGCGGGCCTGTTGCTCGGGGCTGCCTTTTGCAGGGCCATTACCCGCCGCAAAGCTCTCGCGGCTTGCAGACCGTCGCAGGATCGCCTTGACTCGCTCTACGAGCAGCCGCTGCGAAAAGGGCTTGGTGATGAAATCATCGGCGCCCATTTTCAAGCCGAAGAGCTCGTCGATTTCCTCGTCCTTGGAGGTCAGGAAGATCACCGGGATATCGGACTTCTGGCGCAGGCGACGCAGCAGCTCCATGCCATCCATGCGCGGCATCTTGATATCGAAGATGGCGAGCTGCGGCGGTCGGGCCAGAAGACCATCGAGAGCCGAGGCGCCATCGGTATAGGTTTCGACCTTATAACCTTCCGCTTCGAGAGCGATCGAAACCGAAGTCAGAATATTGCGGTCGTCATCCACGAGGGCGATCGTCTGCATAGGGTACGTCTCCGTCATCGTTGCGCTGCTCCTGGTCTGTCCAGCCCAGCTCTGGTTCCATGGCAGTGCGATATGGGGATAAAGGTGGAACAAATTGTGGCAGAGGGAAAGGGGCAGGGACAGCGGATTATGGTTCATCCGTCTTTTTCCGTCCTTCACGGCCTCCGATGATAGCGGAATGGAAGCGGAACTAAACGATTTAAAAAGAGTGTTTTCTGTTTTAAATCGATTAAATAATTGATATCATTATATTTTTCGAGTTGCTGCCTTGCATTTCGTTGCTCTGCCGTTTAGGTTTCGCTCATTCAAAGTTCTGGCCGATGAGAGGAAAGCGGACCATGGAGGAATTCGGCGTGAGGAACCCGGCTGCGGGGATCTCGGAAATCGGCTTGGGGAAGGCTGCCAGCGTTCGCTACAACTTCCTGGAAGCGGCTCTTTATGAAGAGGCGATCCGTCGCGGCGAGGCGGAGCTGACCGCAGATGGTGCACTTCGCGCGCTGACCGGTCAGCACACCGGCCGTTCTGCCAAGGACAAGTTCGTTGTCTGCGACGACAAGACGGACGACCAGATCTGGTGGGACAACAACAAGCCGATGTCCCCGGAGCATTTTGCCGTGCTTCACCAGGACATGCTGGCCCATGCCGCAGGCCGCGATCTTTTCGTTCAGGACCTGATCGGCGGCGCCGACGCGGATAACGCCTTGCCAACGCGGGTCGTGACCGAATTCGCTTGGCACTCGCTCTTCATCCGCAATCTGCTGATTCGCCCCGAGCGTGACGCCTTGGAAGGATTCCTGCCGAAGCTGACGATCATCGATCTGCCGAGCTTCCGCGCCGATCCGGCCCGCCATGGCTGCCGCACCGAAACCGTCATTGCCTGCGACCTGACCAATGGCATTGTCCTCATCGGCGGCACATCCTATGCCGGTGAAATGAAGAAGTCGGTCTTCACCGTCCTCAACTACCTGCTACCGTCGAAGGGCGTCATGCCGATGCATTGCTCGGCAAATGTCGGCCCCGATGGCGATGCGGCTGTCTTCTTCGGCCTGTCCGGCACCGGGAAGACCACGCTCTCGGCGGACCCCAAGCGCACGCTGGTCGGTGACGACGAGCATGGCTGGGGCGAGAACGGCATCTTCAACTTCGAAGGTGGCTGCTACGCCAAGACCATCCGTCTCTCGGCCGAAGCCGAGCCGGAAATCTACGCGACCACGAAGCGTTTCGGCACCGTACTGGAAAACGTCGTGCTCGACGAGAACCGCTTGCCCGACTTCAACGATGGCTCGCTGACGGAAAACACCCGTTGCGCCTATCCGCTGCATTTCATCCCGAATGCGTCGGAAACCGGAATCGCACCACATCCGAAGACGATCATCATGTTGACGGCGGATGCCTTCGGCGTTCTGCCGCCGATCGCGAAGCTCACGCCGGAACAGGCCATGTACCACTTCCTGTCCGGCTATACTGCCAAGGTAGCCGGTACTGAAAAGGGCGTGACCGAGCCGGAAGCGACCTTCTCGACATGCTTCGGCGCCCCCTTCATGCCGCGCCATCCGACCGAATACGGCAACCTGCTGCGTGATCTGATCGCCCGCCACCAGGTCGATTGTTGGCTGGTCAACACCGGCTGGACCGGCGGAGCCTATGGCATCGGCAATCGCATGCCGATCAAGGCGACCCGCGCTCTGTTGACGGCCGCTCTGACCGGCGAGCTGAAGAAGGTCGAGATGCGCACGGATGCGAACTTCGGCTTCGCCGTTCCGGTCGCCGTCGCTGGTGTCGACACGAAGATCCTCGAGCCGCGTTCGACCTGGGCCGATGGTGCGGCCTACGACGCACAGGCCAAGAAGCTGGTCGGCATGTTCATCGACAACTTCGCCAAGTTCGAAGCCCATGTCGACGGCAAGGTTCGAGATGCGGCCCCGGGAATTCGCCTGGCTGCGGAATGAACGACTGAATTCCTGAGAAGAAAGAGGCCCGGTAGCTTTGCTGCCGGGCCTTTTCTGCTTCCGGCTTGCCTTTGCCCTGGTCACGGCCGATATGGAGACCTGACAAAGAGACCGATGACATGGCAAGCGAACCACTCGAGATCAACAACCGCATCACGATAGCCGGCTGGGAATTGACGGAGCAATTCGTGCTGGCCGGCGGCCCGGGTGGCCAGAACGTCAATAAGGTCTCGACCGCCGTTCAGCTCTTCTTCAACCTGCTCGGATCGCCCTCGCTGAACGATCGCGTGAAACAGAACGCGGCGAAACTCGCCGGCAAGCGCCTGTCGAAGGAAGGCGTGCTGATGATCGAGGCGAGCCGCTTCCGCAGCCAGGATCGCAACCGCGAAGATGCGCGCGAACGGCTGAAGGAATTGCTCCTCGAAGCCGCCAAGCCGCCACCGCCGCCGCGCAAGAAGACAAAGCCGACCAGAGGTTCAGTGGAACGGCGTCTCAAGGAGAAATCCGGCCGCTCGGATGTGAAGAAGATGCGCAGCAAGCCGCTGGGAGATTGAGAATGACTGGTCCGAAAGCCGAGATCGGCCTCTCATCCGGTCTTCGTTACCTGCCGGGCCGGCTGGGGCGTGAAGAGCAGGAAAACCTCGTCGAGATCATCCGCGGTGTCGTCACCGAGGCGCCGCTCTACGTACCGGTCATGCCGGGCTCCGGTCGCCCGATGTCTGTCCGGATGACGAATTGTGGACCGCTCGGCTGGGTGACGGACAAGGAGCGCGGCTATCGCTATCAGCCGACCCATCCGATGACGGGCAAGCCCTGGCCCGAGATTCCTGGGATTTTGCTCGATCTCTGGCGCGAGCTTTCGGGCTATCCGAAAGACCCCGAGGCCTGCCTCGTCAATTTTTATGCTGACGATGCCAAGATGGGCCTGCATCAGGACCGCGACGAAATGGAATTCGCGGCACCGGTGCTCTCAATATCCCTGGGCAATACCTGCCTGTTTCGCATCGGGGGACTGGCCCGAACTGATCGCACCAAATCGCTGAAGCTGGAAAGCGGCGATGTCTTCTTGCTCGGCGGGGAGGGACGCCTCTGTTTCCACGGCGTCGACCGGATCTATCCCGCGACCTCGACACTGCTGAAGTCGGGCGGACGCATCAACCTGACCCTGCGCCGGGTCAATCCATAGCCGGCGATCGATCGCCTACAGTTTTCTGAGCGCGACCGTCTCGACGAGGTGATTATCACCCTTGCGCAGGATCAGATCGGCGCGTGGCCGGGTCGGCAGGATGTTTTCCCTGAGGTTCTTCAGGTTGATGTTCGTCCAGAGCCCCTCCGCGATTTCCTTGGCCTCATCCTCGCTGATGGTCGCATAGCGATGGAAGTAGGAGTTCGGATCGCGGAACGCGGTCTGCCGCAGTTTCATGAAACGCTCGACATACCAGCGGTGGGTCGCATTCTCGTCCGCGTCGATATAAATCGAGAAATCGAAGAAATCCGAGACCATCGGCACGATCTTGCCGTCTGCCGGCAGATTGCGTGACTGCAGGACGTTGATACCCTCGAAGATAAGGATATCCGGACGGTCGATGACCCGGTGCTCGTTCGGCAGCACGTCATAGGTCAGGTGCGAATAGCAGGGTGCCTTGACGTTCGGCAGTCCCGCCTTGATCGCCGACAGGAAGCGCAGAAGCGCACCAACGTCGTAGCTTTCGGGAAAGCCCTTGCGGTTGAGGATCCCATTCTTCACCAGATGGGCGTTAGGATAGAGAAAACCGTCGGTGGTGACGAGGTCGACCTTGGGGCTCGACGGCCAGCGTGCAAGCAGTTCCTTCAGAACACGCGCTGTCGTGGATTTTCCAACCGCGACAGACCCGGCAATGCCGATGACGAACGGCGTCTTGAAGACATCCGACAGGCTGAGAAAGCGGTTGCGCTGCTCGAACAGAAGCTGTGATGATTCCACATGTGAGGAGAGAAGGCGTGACAGCGAAAGATAGATCCGCCTGACTTCATCCAGATCGATGGGGTCATCGATCGAGCGCAGCCGGTGAACTTCGTCGGCTGTCAGCGTCAGCGGCGTATCGGCGCGGAAATGCGCCCATTCCTCGGAATCGAAGAAGTGATAGGGGGAATAGCCGTTCGCCTGGAAATGGTCGAGGACGTCTGGCGTTTCGGAGTCCCGCATAGCTATCGTCATGGATCCTGCCGACTGGCCTTTTCGCTCAGGCCTGTCTGAGCAGTCCGGCGCTCGAGTTCCTGCATCACTGCTTGTAACGGGATGTCCGCAATTTTCAATACGACCATCAGATGATAGAGCAGATCGGCGCTCTCGTAGACGAGGTTCTCGCGATCGTCCTTCACCGCAGCCATCACGGCCTCGATCGCCTCTTCGCCCAGCTTCTTGGCCGCCTTGCCCTGGCCGCCTGCGACGAGTTTCGCCGTCCAGGAGTGGCTTGGATCCGCCTGAGCGCGGCTGGCAACAATGGCTTCCAGATCGGCGAGGGTGAAACTGCTCATCAGGTATCCTTCCGCGTCAGTCGAGACGCATGGCGATGCCGGCTGCAGCCATGTGGGCCTTGGCCTCTGCGATCGAATAGGTGCCGAAGTGGAAGATCGAGGCGGCGAGGACCGCCGTCGCATGGCCATCGCGAATACCTGCGACCAGATCATCGAGGTTGCCGACGCCACCCGAAGCAATGACCGGCACGCGGACGCTGTCCGCGATCGTGCGGGTCAGGCCGATGTCATAGCCGCTTTTTGTGCCGTCGCGGTCCATGGAGGTGACCAGAAGTTCGCCGGCCCCGCGCTCGACCATCTTCACCGCAAACTCCACGGCATCGATGCCAGTAGGCTGACGGCCACCATGGGTGAAGATCTCCCAGCGATCAGCTTCGCCGGCAGTGGAAACCTTCTTCGCATCGATCGACACGACGATGCACTGGTTGCCGAATTTGTCGGCGGCTTCTGCGACGAAATCGGGGTTCTTCACCGCTGCCGAATTGATCGACACCTTGTCGGCACCGCACAGCAGGAGCTTGCGAATATCGGCGACGGCGCGAACACCACCCCCGACCGTCAGCGGCATGAAGCAATGGTCGGCAGTCTGGGCGACAACGTCGAAGATCGTGTCGCGGTTGTCCGAAGATGCGGTGATGTCGAGAAAGCAGAGTTCATCGGCGCCGGCGGCGTCGTAAGCCTTGGCAGCCTCGACCGGGTCACCGGCATCGATCAGATCGACGAAGTTGACGCCCTTGACGACGCGGCCGTCCTTAACGTCGAGGCAGGGGATCACGCGGGCCTTGAGTGTCATGGTCTTGTCCTCAGCCTCTCGCAGCCTTGATCAGCGCGAGCGCTTCCGCAGGGTCGATGCGCCCATCATAGAGCGCGCGCCCAGATATCGCACCTTCGAGCTTCCCAGCATCCGGTTCCAGCATACGCTTGATGTCCTCGATCGAGGCGAGGCCGCCGGACGCAATCACTGGGATCGAAACGGCTTGGGCCAGTTCAAGCGTCGAGGCCCAGTTGATGCCGGTCAGGATCCCGTCGCGGTCGATGTCGGTATAGATGATCGCAGCGACTCCAGCGCCTTCGAAACGCTGGGCGAGTTCGATCACGCCGAGTTCGGAGGCTTCCGCCCAGCCCTCGACGGCAACCTTGCCGCCCTTGGCGTCGATCCCAACGGCAACCTTGCCGGGGAAGCGCTTGCAGGCTTCGATGACCAGCGCCGGATCACGCACGGCGACCGTGCCGAGGATCACGCGCGATAGTCCACGCGACAGCCAGCTCTCGATATGGTCGAGCGTCCGAATGCCGCCGCCGAGCTGCACCGGGTTCTTCGTCGCTTTCAGGATCGCATCGACGGCAGCGCCATTGACGCTTTCACCGGCAAAGGCGCCGTTCAAGTCGACGACATGCAGCCATTCGAAGCCCTGGTCTTCGAAGGCGCGCGCCTGCGCGGCGGGATCCGGATTGTAGACGGTCGCCTGCTCCATATCGCCCAGCTTGAGGCGAACGCACTGGCCGTCCTTGAGGTCGATGGCGGGAAAAAGGATCATGAGGCTATCCGTGCCCTTCAGGGCGTCCAGGTCAGGAAATTGGCGATGAGCTTCAGGCCGAGTGCCTGGCTCTTCTCGGGATGGAATTGCGCACCCACCATGTTGTCGCGCCCGACAAACGCGGTCATTGCGCCACCATACTCGGTCGTCGCAATCACGTCTTCGGGCTTGCGCGCAGCAAGGTGATAGGAGTGCACGAAATAGGCGTGCAGCCCGTTTGGCCCTGTCGGAATGCCGTCAAACAAGGGATGTGGACGGTTGAGTGTGAGCGTGTTCCAGCCGATCTGCGGGATCTTGAGGGATGGATCGGACGGCGTCATTTCGACGACATCGCCTTCGATCCAGCCGAAGCCATCGGTCACGGTCTTCTCAAGACCGCGCGACGACATGAGCTGCATGCCGACGCAGATGCCGAAGAAGGGACGCCCCTTGGTCTCAACCACTTCCGTGATCGCGTCATGCATGCCGGGAACGGCATCGAGCCCCTTGCGGCAGTCGGCATAGGCCCCGACACCCGGAAGCACGATTCGGTCGGCGGTGGCGACCCGGTCTGCCTTGTCGGTGAGTTCGATTTCGGCGTTAAGGCCGGCCTCGCGGGCGGCCCGTTCAAAGGCCTTGGTGGCCGAGCGCAGATTGCCCGAGCCGTAGTCGATGATAGCTACACGCATGTCTTCCAGTCCTTTCTGCTCTACGGTTCGACTTCAACGTCTGAACCGGAGCAAGGTGGCAGTTTCCCCCGTGGGGGAAAGATGCCCCTTAAACCAGGGTGCCCTTGGTGGAGGGGATACGGTTTGCCTGCCGCGGATCGACTTCGGTTGCCGTCCGAAGCGCGCGCGCGACTGCCTTGAAGCAGGTCTCGGCGATATGGTGGTTGTTCGCGCCGTAATGGTTCAGCACATGCAGCGTGATCCCGGCGTTCTGGGCGAGAGCCTGGAAGAATTCGCGCACCAGTTCGGTGTCGAAAGTGCCGATCTTCGGCGCGCTAAAATTGACGTTCCAGACCAGGAAGGGTCGGCCGGAGACATCGATTGCCGCCTTGGTCATCGTCTCGTCCATGGCAAGATCGATCGACGCATAGCGCGTGATGCCCTTGCGATCGCCAAGCGCCTTGGAAATCGCCTGACCGAGCGCAATGCCCGTGTCCTCGACAGTGTGGTGATCGTCGATATGCAGGTCGCCCTTCACGTCGATATCCATGTCGATCAGCGAATGGCGGCAGAGCTGGTCGAGCATGTGATCGAAGAAGCCCACGCCCGTCGAAATCTTGCCCGTGCCGGTGCCGTCGATATGGACGGAAACCGAGACCGAGGTTTCGTTGGTTTTGCGGGAAACTTCGCCTTTACGCTCTGCCATCTGGCTGCTCCATGAGGATCTCGGCCCTCCCATAACAGCAGGGCGGTGAAATATCCAGAAGTTACATTGCGCTGCCGCAAGGCGGCGCTGGAGCTTTTGCCGCAGATTGCAATCGTTGAAAGCCCACTTACATAGGAACCGACAAACCGGGCCTGACAGCCCGTTCCACAAGGCCCGCATAAGGCGGGTGACAGGTGATTGATGACAACGATTATTACCGTACGCAAGGACGGCAAGGTGGTGATGGCCGGTGACGGACAGGTCAGCCTCGGCCAGACCGTGATGAAGGGCAATGCTCGCAAGGTCCGTCGCATCGGCAAGGGCGGCGATGTGATCGCAGGTTTTGCCGGCGCGACTGCGGATGCCTTCACCCTGCTCGATCGACTCGAAAAGAAGCTCGAGCAATATCCCGGCCAGCTTATGCGCGCTGCCGTTGAGCTCGCCAAGGACTGGCGCACCGACAAGTATCTGCGCAATCTCGAAGCCATGATGCTGGTGGCCGACAAGTCGATCACGCTGGCGATCACCGGCAATGGCGACGTGTTGGAGCCTGAACACGGCACGATCGCAATCGGCTCTGGCGGCAACTTTGCCTATGCAGCTGGGCGCGCACTCATGGATACCGATCGCTCGGCCGAGGACATCGCCCGACGCGCTTTGACGATCGCCGGCGAAATCTGCGTCTACACCAACAACAACATGGTGGTCGAAACCCTCGACGCCGACTGACGGCTGCCGACCGAAGTCCACACCAAGAAACGATGCGCGGCTTCGCGGCATCGTGAGGAGCAAGCTGAATGACCAATTTTTCTCCGCGCGAGATCGTTTCCGAGCTCGACCGCCATATCATCGGCCAGCATGACGCCAAGCGCGCGGTCGCGATCGCGCTGCGGAACCGCTGGCGCCGCCAGCAGCTCTCGGAAGATCTGCGCGACGAGGTCATGCCGAAGAACATCCTGATGATCGGACCGACCGGCGTGGGCAAAACGGAAATCTCCCGCCGTCTGGCCAAGCTCGCTGGCGCCCCCTTCATCAAGGTCGAGGCGACCAAATTCACCGAAGTCGGTTATGTCGGCCGCGATGTCGAGCAGATCATCCGGGATCTCGTCGAGATCGGCATCGCACTCATCCGCGACAAGAAGCGTCTGGAAGTGCAGGCCAAGGCCCATCAGCTGGCTGAAGAGCGTGTGCTGGATGCCCTGGTCGGTGCCACCGCATCTCCGGCTACACGGGATAGCTTCCGCAAGAAGCTCCGCAACGGCGAACTCGATGACAAGGAAATCGATATCGAGGTCGCCGACAGCGGCTCCGGCGCGCCCAGCTTCGAAGTCCCCGGCATGCCCGGTGCCAATATCGGTATTCTCAACCTGTCGGAAATGTTCGGCAAGGCCATGGGTAACCGTACCAAGAAGGTCCGGACCACCGTCAAGGCCTCCTATGCCGACCTCATCCGTGACGAATCAGACAAGCTGATCGACAATGAGGTCATCCAGCGTGAGGCGCTTCGCTCGGTCGAGAATGACGGCATCGTATTCCTTGACGAGATCGACAAGATCGCTGCCCGTGAAGGCGCAATGGGCGCCGGCGTCTCCCGCGAAGGCGTGCAGCGCGACTTGCTTCCGCTCGTCGAAGGCACGACGGTTGCGACCAAATATGGTCCGGTGAAGACCGACCATATCCTCTTCATCGCGTCTGGCGCCTTCCACGTCTCCAAGCCCTCGGACCTCCTGCCGGAACTTCAGGGCCGCCTGCCGATCCGGGTCGAGCTGAAGCCGCTGACCAAGGAAGATTTCCGCCGCATCCTGACGGAAACGGAAGCGAGCCTCATCCGCCAGTACAAGGCGCTCATGGCAACCGAGGAGCTCAACCTCGACTTCACCGAGGATGCAATCGATGCGCTCGCCGATGTCGCGGTGCAGCTTAACGAAACGGTCGAAAACATCGGTGCCCGTCGTCTGCAGACGGTGATGGAACGGGTGCTCGACGAGATCTCCTTCCATGCGCCGGACCGGGGTGGCTCGGAAGTCATGATCAATTCGACCTATGTCCAGGAGCACGTTGGTGATCTCGCCGCCAACACGGACCTTAGCCGCTACATCCTGTGATCTTTGTGCATCTATGGGTCGCTTTCGCCCCCGGCGTGCCGGGAAAGTGAAAGCGGCCCATATCGACAATACAGGTGCCTCTTATGTAAGGAGGGCCGCAGTCGGACGCTGCCCGCGAATGCGCCGGCAACCCGTTCGAGGACAAATGTCCAGAGGCCGCGCATCGTGCTTACTATTGCCAGAAATCTCATCGTCGCCATTGCGCTCGCCGGGCTTGTTCCTGCGGTGTCACTTGCTGACGACAAGGTCCCAGCAGGAAATCGCAATGCCGAACAGCCGGCCATCCCCGGCGCCTCCGTGCGGCGTACCAAGGCGGGTAAGACCAGCTTCGATCTGAAATATGAAAAGGTCCGCGATCTCCTGAAGACGGACTCGAAGCTGGTCGGCAAGATCAAGAAGACGGCAGCCGCCTATGGCATTGCGCCCATCCATATGGTGGGTGCGATCGTCGGCGAACACACCTACAATGTCGACGCCTATGACAGCCTCCAGAGCTATTATGTGAAGGCTGCCTCCTACGCCGGCAACAGCTTCCGTTTCGGCTACAAGGACGAGAGCATAGGCGAATTTGTCAGCCGGCCGGAATTTGCCGAATGTAATGGCTATTCGGACAGCTACCGTCTCTGGACCTGCCGCGAAGATGTCTGGCAGGACCGCTTCCGCGGCAAATCCGTCGGCGGTAAGTCTTATCCGAACAATCGCTTCAGCGCCGTGTTCTTCCAGCCTTTCTATGCTGGCCAGACCTTTGGGCTGGGGCAGATCAATCCTCTGACCGCCCTGATGCTGTCGGACCTCGTGCACGAGAAGTCCGGCTATCCGAAGCTGGACGAGAATGATGCGGCGGGCGTCTACAAGGCGATCATGGATCCCGACATCTCGCTTGCCTACATGGCAGCGGTCATCCGCAAGTCAATCGACGATTACCGCCAGATTGCCGATGTCGATATTTCCGGGAACCCGGGTGTTACGGCGACGCTTTTCAACATTGGCGGCTCGCAGCAGCGGGCGCGTGCTTTGGCAGCAAAGCGTGCCAGCGGTGCGGCGAATTGGCCGGAAGAGAACTATTACGGCTGGCTGATCAACGATCGGCTGGACGAGTTGGAAGCGCTGCTCTAACTCATTGAGGGGGCTCCAACCCTTCGAGGGAGCAACACATGGACGCCAGTCTGCGCAAATCGACCTTCGAGCCGCCGGCACCCGTGCCGCGGACGGTCCCGCCCAGCCGGCTGGAGATCATTCGCACTGTCCTGAAGAACCCGCTCGAGCTGTCGGGGACAGCCCTCCTACACCTGGCCTTGGATTGTCACGCGCTTTTTCGGCCAGACAACGATCATCGCCAATGATCCCGGTCTCATCCGCCACGTTCTCGTTGACAATGCGTCGAATTACGAGATGTCGGAGATACGTCAGCTCGTGCTGCGGCCCATCCTGCGTGATGGACTTCTGACGGCCGAAGGTCCGGTTTGGAAACGGTCGCGGAAGGCCATGGCGCCGGTCTTCACTCCTCGCCACGCGCGCGGGTTTGCGCGACAGATGCGTGAGCAGAGCGAACTTTTTCTCGATCGCTACGAAGCCGGTGCCGAAGGCGTTGTCCGCGATGTCGCCGTCGACATGACCGAACTCACTTATGCGATCCTCTCTGAAACGCTCTTCTCGGGCGGCATCGTCTCCGAGCATGGCGATTTCGCCAAGGATGTCGACGATCTCCTGCACAACATGGGACGGATCGATCCACTGGACTTGTTGAAGGCTCCCAGATGGATCCCGCGCCTGACCCGCATTAGGGGTCTCGGTGTCCTACGCAAGTTCCGCGAACTCGTGCGCCGGACCATGGATCACCGCCGGGCCATCATCAAGACGGATCGGGAGAACGCACCCGACGATTTCCTGACATTGCTTCTCGAACTGGAAGGACCTGACGGTCTGACCTCCGAGGAGATCGAGGATAATATCCTGACCTTTATCGGTGCAGGGCACGAGACCACGGCGCGTGCTCTGGCCTGGACGCTGTATTGCGTGGCCCATTGTCCGGATGTCCGCGACGCCATGGAGCGCGAAATCGATGAGGTCATCGAGTCTGGCGCCGATCCTGTCGAGTGGCTCGACAAGATGCCGCATGTGCGAGCCGCCTTCGAAGAGGCGATGCGGCTTTATCCGCCGGCGCCCTCCATCAACCGCGATGCGATCGCCGACGATCGTTACACCGCGCCCAGTGGTGAGACCGTCGAGATTGCGAAGGGCACTACCGTCCTCGTCATGCCCTGGACGCTGCATCGCCACGAGCTTTACTGGGACAAGCCACGGATCTTTGACCCCTCCCGCTTTCTGCCGGGCGAGCGGGAGAAAATCGGTCGCTTTCAGTATCTGCCATTTGGCGCCGGTCCGCGCGTCTGCATCGGCGCCACCTTTGCGTTGCAGGAAGCCGTCATCGCGCTCGCTGTACTAATGCAGCGATATCGTTTCGCAGCGACGCCGGAGACGAAACCCTGGCCGGTCCAGAAGCTCACCACCCAGCCCGCAGGCGGTCTGCCGATGCGCATCACGCCGCGCAAGCCGTAAAGCGGCGCGATCGTGCCGCTCCCTCGCTGGAAATGGCGTCAAACCCTGTGCCATAAGGGATGCGTCGCCGTAGTGGCGGGGAAAATGGGGAAGACTGCGTGACATCCGATTACATGCTGGGTATCGATACCGGCGGCACCTATACGGATGCTGTGATCTACAGCGAGACGCATGGGATTGTCGCCAAGGCGAAGTCGCTTACCACCCGTCACGACCTGTCGATCGGCATCTCCGGTGCGCTCGAAAGTGTGCTCGCCGAATCAGCGATCGATCCCACGGCGATCGGCCTCGTCTCGCTGTCGACGACGCTCGCCACCAATGCCCTCGTGGAAGGGCAGGGCGGCCGCGCCGGTCTCATCATGATCGGGTTCGGGCCAGACGATCTAAAACGCGATGGCCTGGCCGAAGCACTTGGCAATGATCCCGTCCTTTTCATCGCCGGTGGACACGATGTCCATGGCAACGAGACGCCTTTTGACTCGGCGGCATTGGAAGCGGCACTGCCCGAGCTTTCGGCCAATGTTTCATCCTTCGCCATCGCTGGCTATTTCGCTGTCCGCAATCCGGCGCATGAGCAGCGGGCGCGCGAGATCATTCGCCGGCATTCGGGCCTGCCCGTCACCTGCAGCCACGAGCTTTCCTCCAAGCTCGGCGGGCCAAGACGGGCACTGACAACCCTTCTCAATGCCCGTCTAGTATCGATGATCGACCGCCTGATCGGCTCAGCCGAGCGCTACCTCGTCGAGCGTGGGATCCAGGCACCGCTGATGGTCGTTCGTGGTGACGGGGCGTTGATCTCGGCAGCCGAAGCCCGCCTGCGGCCAATCGAGACCATTCTCTCCGGCCCAGCCGCAAGCCTCGTCGGCGCACGCCACCTGACCGGCCTCGATGATGCCGTTGTTTCCGATATCGGCGGCACGACCACGGACGTTGCCGTCATGGAAGCCGGCCAGCCGCGACTTGATCAGGATGGCGCCGTCGTCGGCGGTTACCGAACGATGGTGGAAGCAGTGGCCATGCGCACCTTTGGCCTCGGAGGCGATTCGGAAGTCCGCTTCGACGATCGCGGCCTCGCGGCGAAGATCGACCTCGGCCCGCGCCGCCTCGTGCCCTTGAGCCTTGCAGCCGCCTTGCATGGGACGGTGATTACCGATGTTCTCGAGCGTCAGTTGCGCGCGCCGCATCTCGGGCGTCATGACGGACGATTCGCTGTTCGCACCGGCGTTCCCGATCACCTCGCAGCCGGCCTACAGCCGCAGGAGGCCGCACTTTTTGAGAGGATCGGCAGCGTGCCGCTCGCCCTCGACCAGATCATCACCTTCACCCAGCAGAAGGCGACGCTCGACCGTCTCGTAGCGCGGGGGCTCGTCCATATTCTGTGGTCTGACCCCCTCCGATGCCATGCATGTTCTGGGTCGCCAAGGCCAGTGGGATCGCAGAGCCGCTGAACTCGGCATTTCTCTTGCGACCCGTCAGAAGGATGGTTCCGGTCAGCCGATCGCGTCATCGCCTGAGCTGCTTGCCCAACGGATCGTTGATCGCCTGACGCGCCAGTCGGCCGAAGTCATTCTCTCCGCATCGCTTGCCGAAGATGGCCTTGCCGACGTCGAGCCTGCGAAGTCGGTGCTGATCGACCGCGCCCTCAAGCGAGAGGCGGGAATCGCTCGCTTCAACCTCTCGCTCGACCGGCCCTTGATCGGCCTCGGTGCCTCGGCCGGTGTCTATCACCCCGCGATCGCCGAGATGCTGGCGTCGGATTTTGCAGTTCCCGATGATGCCGATGTCGCCAACGCCGTGGGTGCGGTGGTCGGGCAGGTGCGCAGCAGTGTGACGGTCACCATTGGTTCACCCGAAGAAGGGCTTTTCATCATCACCGGTAGCGGCGACAGCGAGCGGCTGACGGATGAAGCAGTTTCTTTGGAAAGGGCGAGGACAAGGGCAACCGAACTCGCCTGCTCACGTGCCGAAGCCAGCGGTGCCCTCGATGTGGTGGTGTTCATCCGGGAAGAACTTGACGCGCCCGAGATCGAGGGACGCCGCAAGCTCGTGGAAGCCCGGATCACCGCAACCGCCTCGGGTCGCCCCAGGACGGCACGCGGCTGACTTTCGATTTTGGAAACAATATTTTGTATTTATGACAGATTGACTGCTAATCGGTTTCAGCCATGCTGTGTGCCAATAGCCAGTCCAGCACGAGGAATGACGTCATGACATCAGTTGAAGCCCACGGCCTTTCGATCGACAAGCGCCTCTACGATTTCATCGTGACCCAGGCGATCCCGGGAACCCATGTCGAAGCTGATGCCTTCTTCGCCGGCTTTTCCCGGATCGTTCACGACCTGGCACCGAAAAACCGCGCCTTGCTTGCGAAGCGAGATGATCTGCAGGCCCAGATCGATGCCTGGTATCGCGAGAACGGCGCACCCTCCGATCTCGGCGCTTATGAGAGCTTCCTCCGCGACATCGGTTACCTCCTGCCGGAAGGTCCCGACTTCAAGATCGAGACGGCAAATGTTGATCCGGAGATTTCGTCGATCGCCGGCCCGCAGCTCGTCGTTCCCGTCATGAACGCGCGCTATGCGTTGAATGCCGCCAATGCCCGCTGGGGTTCTCTTTACGATGCGCTTTATGGCACCGACGCGATTCCTGAGGCCGATGGCGCGGAGAAGGGTAAGGGCTACAATCCGGTTCGCGGTACCAAGGTGGTGTCCTGGGCGAAGTCCTTCCTTGACCGGAGCCTGCCGCTCGCCGGCGGCAGCTGGGCCGATGTCACGGGTTTCGACTTTGAAAACGGCGCGCTCTCCGTCGAGACCGCCAGCGGCCGGACCGGTCTTTCCAGTCCCGACCAATATGTCGGCTTCAAGCGCGAGAGCGAAAAGGCATACCGCCTGTACTTCCGTACCAACGGCCTGCACACCCTCGTCTTCGTCGATCCGGACAGCCTGATCGGCAAGGACGATCCGGCCGGCATTGCCGATGTCGGGCTCGAATCGGCGCTCACCACCATCATGGACTGCGAGGATTCGGTCGCGGCCGTCGATGCCGAGGACAAGATCACTGTCTACTCCAACTGGCTCGGTCTGATGAAGGGCGACCTGACGGAAGAAGTCTCCAAGGGTGGCAGGACGTTTACGCGTGCTCTGAGCGGAGACCTTGAGCTCACGGGCGTTGACGGTGGTGCGGTGACGCTGCCGGGCCGCTCCTTGATGCTCATCCGCAATGTTGGTCACCTCATGACCAATCCCGCGATCACCGACAAGGACGGACATGAGGTGCCGGAAGGCATCATGGACGCGGCCTTCACTGCTCTGATCGCACTGCATGACATCGGTCCGAATGGCCGCCGCAAGAACTCCCGCGCCGGCTCGATGTACGTTGTGAAGCCCAAGATGCATGGCCCCGAAGAAGTCGCCTTCGCCTGCGAGATCTTCTCGCGCGTCGAAGAACTGGTCGGCATGGCGCCCAACACGATCAAGATGGGCATCATGGACGAGGAGCGCCGCACGACGGTCAATCTCAAGGAGTGCATTCGCGCCGCCCGCGAACGGGTTGTCTTTATCAACACTGGCTTCCTTGATCGCACCGGCGACGAGATCCACACCTCGATGGAAGCCGGCCCAATGATCCGCAAGGGCGACATGAAGCAGGCCGCTTGGATCGCGGCTTATGAAAACTGGAACGTCGATATCGGCCTTGAATGCGGCCTGTCCCGCCATGCCCAGATCGGCAAGGGCATGTGGGCCATGCCCGATCTGATGGCGGCCATGCTGGAGCAGAAGATTGCCCATCCCAAGGCTGGCGCTAACACCGCTTGGGTTCCGTCGCCGACGGCAGCCACGCTGCATGCCACCCATTACCACAGCGTCAATGTCGCGGATGTCCAGAACAGCTTGAAGTCCCGGCCGCGCGCGAAACTGGCCGATATCCTCTCCGTTCCGGTCGCAACGCGTCCGAACTGGACGCCAGAGGAAATCCAGCGCGAACTCGACAACAATGCCCAGGGCATTCTCGGCTATGTCGTCCGCTGGATCGACCAGGGCGTCGGCTGCTCCAAGGTGCCGGACATTAACAATGTCGGACTGATGGAGGATCGCGCCACGCTCCGCATCTCCGCCCAGCACATGGCAAACTGGCTGCATCACGGTGTGGTGACGGAAGAACAGGTCGTCGAAACCTTGAAGCGCATGGCGGTGGTCGTCGACGGACAGAATGCTTCCGACCCGCTCTATCTCCCAATGGCTAGGGATTACGACGGCTCAGTCGCTTTCCAGGCCGCCCTAGATTTGGTCCTGAAGGGCAGGGAGCAGCCGAATGGCTATACCGAGCCGGTCCTTCACCGTCGCCGTATCGAACTCAAGGCCAAGTCTGCGGCGTAACCGCCCAGCATTGATGGAAACGAAAAGCCCCGCCGGAGCGATCCGGCGGGGCATTTGTATTCTGTTTCGGGCGCAGCTTACTGCAGGACAACAACCTTCGAGTTGCGGCCCGGCTTGACGCGATTGTAGAGGTCGATCACGTCCTGGTTCATCATGCGGATGCAGCCCGACGAGGCAGCCGTTCCGATCGATGCCCATTCCGGCGTGCCGTGCAGGCGGAACAGCGTATCCTGTCCCTTCTCGTTGAAGAGATACATGGCGCGTGCACCGAGCGGGTTGCGCAGGCCAGGTTCCATGCCCTTTTCGACATACTTGGCAACCTCAGGCTTCCGTTCCGCCATTTCCTTCGGCGGATGCCAGGTCGGCCATGCCTGCTTCCAGGCGATGTAGGCCTCGCCCTGCCAAGCAAAACCCTGCTTGCCGACGCCGATACCGTAACGAACGGCCTTTCCGCGCGGGAGGACATAATAGAGGAAGCGCTCACGCGTATTCACCACGACCGTGCCGGGCTTTTCCGTGGTCGCATAATCGACAATTTGTCGGTGAAACTTCTTGTCGACCTTCTGAATCGGAATGGCAGGCAGGGCGTAACCGGCATCTGTCACCGAACCATAGGAGTCGCTGAAGATCTCGACCTTGGTGGTTTCGGCCGTTTCGGCCTTGTCGCCGGTTGTCGTTGTGCAGCCCGCGAGGCCTAGGGACATAACCAGGCCAAGCGCGGTCAAGATATTGCGGAAGCGCATGATAAAGCTCGTGGGTGATGGCTGAGAGACGGCCTTGTGACCATCTTTGATTATGGTTTATTTTGAATTAATCTCGGCAACGCAAGTGCCGTACTACAGCCGACTGTGTTCGGCGGTGCAAAATGACTCCGCATTGCTTTTTTGCAACAGACCTTGGCACGCGGAGTGGAGTTATCCATGACCTTAGTCTCCATTACGGTGAACAATCCCTTAATCGACGGACGTCAGTCCGATCGCGCCATGATGATTCGCCGTGGTGTTCAGATCCTCCTGGCGGAGATGCGTTTTGCCATCCTGCCGGAACTGACGCTTTCCAATGGACGTCGTGCGGACCTCATCGCCCTCTCGGACAAGGGCGAGATCTGGATTATCGAGATCAAATCCTCGATCGAGGATTTCCGCGTCGATCGGAAATGGCCGGATTATCGTCGCTATTGCGACCGATTGTTTTTTGCCACCCACGCCGGTGTGCCTCTCGAGATCTTTCCGGAGGACTGTGGTCTCTTTCTGTCGGATGGGTATTCTGGCCACATGCTGCGAGACGCACCGGAGCACCGGCTGCCGCCTGCGACACGGAAGTCTGTGACGCTCGATTTCTCGCGGGCCGCTGCTCAAAGGCTCATGGCTGCGGAATGGGCAGCCCAGCTCAAGTCTGTGTGATTACTTCGGTGCGCGTTTGGCGAGAATGCGCTGCAGTGTCCGGCGATGCATATTGAGACGACGGGCTGTCTCGGAGACATTTCTCTCGCAGCTCTCATACACGCGCTGGATATGCTCCCAGCGGATCCGGTCGGCCGACATCGGGTTTTCGGGGATCTCGGCCTTCTCGCCCGGACGTTGGGTCAGTGCCAGATAGACATCGTCGGCGTCTGCGGGCTTCGCCAGATAATCGAGCGCCCCGAGTTTGACCGCGGTAACGGCAGTGGCGATATTGCCGTAACCGGTGAGCACGATAATCCGTGTGTCGGAACGGCGCTCCCGGATCGCCTCGATAACGTCGAGCCCCGTTCCGTCACCCAACCGCAGATCGACCACGGCATAGGCAGGTGCCGCTTCCTTCACTTTCGCGATGCCCTCGGCGACCGAGCCGGCAAGCTCCACCGTAAAACCGCGGCTTTCCATGGCGCGCGCCAGGCGACGCAGAAACGGCGCATCGTCATCGACGATAAGCAGTGACGGGTCAGGGCCGAGATCGTGACTGCCCGCTGTTTGCGTGCCGGCGGCTGGTTTTTCGACCTGTGATGCTGCGTCTGCCATCTTCTCGTTCCTGCGACTGTTCCAAAAACTTCGCTGCCGACCTTATGCGTGCCAAGACCCTAGAGGTAAAGTCATAACGACGTGTCCAATTCCATGTATTCGCGGGGCCAGATCACGATGACGCGCGCCCCGGACCCTTCCGGGCTGCGATTTTCGAAGCGAAGGCTGGCGCCAGACCGCTCGAGCAGCGTCTTTGCGATGAACAGCCCAAGGCCGAGTCCTCCGGCGCGCGTTTCATTCTGTCTACTGGTAACATAGGGCTCGCCAATTCTTTGCAAGACCCCTGCGGAGAAACCGGCCCCGTCGTCCTCGATCGTGACGGTGACGTCCGCGGCCGTATGCTCCACGCTGACCATGACCTTGGATCGGGCATAGTCGACCGCATTCTCGAGCAGGTTGCCGAGCCCATAGAGAATGGCTGGATTGCGGGTGCCGACCGGTTCGAGTGCCCGCTCGGACAGCTCGATCAGTTCGACCTTCACCCCGAATTCCCGATGAGGTGCGATGACCTCCTCAATCATCGAGGAGAGCGGAAGCTCCCGCATATGGGCTTCGCCTTCTGTGGCAAGCGACGTCAGTCGGCGCAGAATGTCGCGGCAGCGCTCGCTCTGGCTCCGCAGGAGCTGCACATCCTCCCGATACCGCTCGTCCTGACCAAGATCGCGCTCCATCTCCTTGGCCACCACGCTGATGGTCGCGAGCGGTGTGCCGAGCTCATGCGCTGCCGCTGCCGCCAGACCATCAAGCTGATGCAGGTGTTTTTCCCTTTGCAGGATCAGTTCGGTCGCAGTCAGGGCGTCCGCAAGCAGGGTCGCCTCCTGGGAGACGCGATAGGCATAAAAGGCGGCAAATGCCGTCATCGAGACGATCGAGCTCCACATGCCGAGCTGCAGAAGCGGGTGCACTTCGAGCGTTCGACCCTCGAACCAGGGCAGTGGATAGGGCGTGAAGGCAAGCAGGGTGATGAAGGCGAGCGCCGTCACGAACAGTGCGATCGAATGCCGGCTCGGCTGAGATGCGAAGGAGATGATGACGGGGATGCAGATCAGTGGCGCGAACGGATTGTTGAGCCCGCCAGTGATGAAGAGCAGGGCTCCCATCTGGAAGAGATCGAGCGCGAGCACCGCGAAAGCCGCCGCCGGTTCCAGCCGGTAGGTGGGCGGGAAGGCCACGGACATGAGAGAGTTGGCCGCAGCCAGTGCGGCGATCAGCCCAAGGCATGTCATGAGCGGCAGAGGAAACTCGAACCAGAGCGACACGACGAGAATGGTCAGCAATTGCCCCGCCACGGCAACCCAGCGGAGCTTCACCAGGGTTTCGAGACGCAGGCGCCGGCTGCTCGGACCGAATTTGGCTGCCAGATCCATGGTCATCACTCTTCCCTGTTCTGCCGCGCCATCAGGTTCCGCGGGGTTTCACTCGTGTCGTCGGGGCTGCTGCAGCCGGGTCTTCTGGCCACGGATGCTTTGGATAGCGGCCACGCATGTCGGCGCGCACATCCTTCCACGATCCGGTCCAGAAGCCCGGAAGATCCCGTGTTGTCTGAATGGGTCGATGGGCGGGGGAGGTCAACTCCAGAAGCAGTGGCAATTTGCCGCCGCCGATCGTGGGGTGGCTCTTCAACCCGAAAAGCTCTTGCACGCGAATTTGCAAGACGGGCTCATCGCCCTCGTAGCGGATCGGATGGGATTGTCCGGTTGGCGCGGTGAAATGCGTCGGAACGAGTCGATCGAGTTCCCGCTGCGATCCTCCGGGGACCAAGGCCATGAGCCCGTCGTGCAGGCTGGAAGCGCTGATCTCCTGGAAGCTCGTCACGCCGGACTGAAACGGCACGAACCAGTCGTCCAGTCTCGCGATCAGGCCGTCATCGCTGATATCGGGCCATGGCTCGCCGAGACTGCGGTGAAGAAAACCGAGCCTCTGTCGCAACTGGGCTGCCGCCTTGGAAAAGGGCAGGGCGGCAATACCAAGAAGGCGCACTCCCTCGGTAAGTGCTCTGGCGGCATCCTCGCCCGTGGGCTTCGGCAGGGGTTGCTCGTCGAAGATGATCGCGCCCAGTCGCGTCACTCGTCTCGCCCGCACTTGGCGGCTCGTCGCATCGAAGCCGCTCTCCTCGGATGTCGCGATGACCTTAGGGAGAAGTGTCTCGATGTCGCCGCGTGAGGTCTCCGCCGCTGCCAGCACCCGCCCCTGCGCCGCCTTGCCGGTTAGATCGGCGATGACAAGCAGCTCGGCACCCGCCAGGCGTTCCGATGCGGGGATCTCTGCTCCCCGGCCATTGGCCATTACGAACCGGCCGCGCCCACCCCTTTGGCGCGCGATCCTGTCCGGGAAGGCATGGATGAGCAGCGAACCGGCGGTGACGGGCCCGGCATCGCCGTCAGCACGACTGTTAAGACCGGACGATAACCGTTGCGCAAGACTACGGGCATTGCGGGCCCGCTCGCCGCGATCCCTGCGGAACTGCCTCAGCCGCTCATCGAGGTCGAGATCATTGCCACCCAGTCCCTGTTCGGTAAGGAGAACCGCCAGCTCTGCGGCGGCCCGGGCGTCGCCGTGCTCGGACGCGCCGAGCACCATCGCAGACAGCCGGGGTGGCAGTCCAAAATCCCGCATGCGTCGACCTTTGTCGGTCAACTGCAGCTTGTCGTCGAGCGCCCCGAGACCGATCAGCAATTGGCGTGCCTCCTTGAGGGCGGCCTCCGGTGGCATGTCGAGGAGCAGGAGCTGGCCGGGATCCGCAACGCCCCAATGGGCAAGGTCCAGCGCAAGACCGGAAAGGTCACTCGACAGGATTTCCGGTGGCGTGAAGGCGGGAAGGGCCGCTGTTTGTCCGGCATGCCAGAGCCGGATCGCAATCCCCGGTTCCGTTCGCCCCGCGCGCCCGGCCCGCTGGTCGGCGGAAGCCCGGGACACCCGGACCGTTTCGAGACGCGTGATCCCTGTTGATGCTTCAAACACGGGAAGCCGCTGCAACCCGCTGTCGATGACCACCCGCACACCGTCGATGGTGATCGAGGTCTCCGCGATCGAGGTCGACAGCACGACCTTGCGTTTTCCCGATGCTGCCGGACGGATCGCCGCGTCCTGATCCGCCTGGCTCAGCACACCGTAAAGCGGTGTGATGGTTACATCCGGCCCGATCCGGCCTTCGAGTCGCTCGGCGGTGCGCCGGATCTCCGCCTGCCCCGGCAGAAAGGCGAGGATCGATCCCGCCTCTTCCGAGAGTGTCTTCAGAATGGTCGCGGTGACCGCATCTTCAATGCGCTCGTCGCCCGAGCGGTCGCGGTGGCGGATCTCGACCGAAAAGCTTCGCCCCTCACTGATGATAACAGGTGGATCTTCAAGCAACTGCCCGATCCGCTCGATATCCAGTGTTGCCGACATCACGACGATCCGCAGATCCGGGCGCAACGCCGATTGGGCGTCGAGCGCCAGCGCCAGCCCGAGATCGGCGTCCAGCGACCGTTCGTGGAACTCGTCGAACAGGACGGCGGCCACACCGGTCAATTCCGGGTCGTCGAGGATCATGCGCACGAAGACGCCTTCGGTCACCACCTCGATGCGCGTCCGGCCACTGATCCGGTTGTCTAGCCGCATCCTGTATCCCACGGTCTCGCCGACGCTTTCGCCGAGCAGTCCGGCCATACGCGACGCGGCCGCCCGTGCGGCAAGTCGCCGAGGCTCCAGCAGGATGATCCGGCCGTCGCCGCGCCAGGGCTGGTCGAGCAGATGCAAGGGAACGATCGTCGTCTTGCCGGCGCCGGGGGGCGCCGACAGCACGGCGCGATTGCCCTTTTCGAGAGCCGTACCGAGCTGATCGAGACGATCGCTGATCGGCAGAAGCGGAAGCGAAGGTCTCACGACGCTGCACTGTCCTGCCTGGCGGTCTCGTAAGCGAGGATCGCGCCGGCAAGATCCTCGAGCGCTGCGCCCACGGATTTGAACAAGGTGATGTCCTCGGCACTCCGGCGCCCACCATGACCCTTGACCAGTTCTGCCAGTTCCCCCTGCACATGATCTTTTGCGATGGCGCCGGAAGCGATCGCCTGCAGGATATCGCCGGCTTCGGCAAAGGCACCGGCGCGTGTATCGACGAAAACGCGGGCCCGGCGAACGGCCTCGTCATCGCTCTCGCGCATATCCTTGGTAAAGGCGCCGATCAGGTCGAGATGGCTGCCAGGCTTCAACCACTCTCCCCGGATCAAAGGCGCGCGCGACAGGGTCGCACAGGAGATGATGTCGGCCTGACGGGCAGCGCTTTCCAGATCCACGGCAACCTCGACGGCAAAGCCGAGCGCCCGCGCCTCATCCGCCGCGCGCTCTGCTTTGTTCCGATCTCGCCCCCAGACCGACACCGCCTGAATGGGCCGCACGCGGCTATGCGCTTCAATGAGATTGACGCTGAGCCGACCTGTTCCAACCACGAGCAGACGGGACGCATCTTCGCGCGCCAGATGGCGTGCCGCGAGCGCCGAGGCAGCTGCTGTGCGCCGCGCTGTGAGTTCGCCGCCATCGATCACCGCAAGCAGTTCGCCGGTACGCCCGGAGGATAAGAGGTAACTGCCATGGATCGCAGGCAGGGAGCGCAGATGATTGTCCGGGAAAACCGAAACCAGTTTCACGCCTATATAATGTCCAGGTTGCCAGGCCGGCATCAGGAGCAGCGTCGCATCGGTCTCTCCCGGCACATCGACCGTATGATGGTGACGAACCGGCATGACGCAGTCCCCCTGGAACATGGCATCGAGCGCGTCGATGAGCGCGCTCCATTCGAGGCAATGGCTGGTCTGGTTCTGATCAAGGATAAGCATGCGAAGGGAACTCCGGGATGGGGATGCCGGACACTAGCAAGGCAAGTCCGGCTTGCAAACGCATGGAGTGGGGTTGAACAGCACCCAAGGCCCTCCAGATACCTGTGCCATCGATGATGAAATGGTGTCACTTGCCACCAACAATTCAAGGCTATCGAAATAAACGCAACAGAATCAGTTACATGTCGATTTTTTGCACTTTTGTGAAATCCGGCTGTTGACGGTTTGAGGGAGTGGCCGTATAAGCCGCTTCACCGAACGAGAGGGCGGCGCCGCAGGGCCCGCCGGACTGGTTCAGACAAGATC
>JBJIOA010000003.1:0-190743 GCA_045377275.1 Allorhizobium sp.
GTACGCTTATCGTAGTCGCACACATCCGCTGAGCAGCCCCTTTCAAGAAGGCGTTGTAGCGTGTTGATGTCTGCGCGGCTTGCGGCGTTCAGCATGGCTTGAGCTTGCCACACTTGAAACTTGACGCCAGCATCTTTGGCGCATCCGCGGCGTCGTGGTCTATTGATGTCTGCGGCTTATACAGTCGACGTGCGGAGGCTCGATGCGTTCTCCGCCGTTGATCTCTATTCCATGCTGAAGCTGCGCGTCGACGTCTTCGTCGTCGAGCAGCATTGCCCTTATCCGGAGCTCGACGGCAACGATATCGACTGCTTGCATCTGCGGCTGCTCGATGGCGAGGACCTGCTCGCCTGCGCAAGGCTCTGGCGTCCGACAGCTGAGCATCATCCCCGCATCGGACGGGTTGCGGTCTCGCCTGATCATCGCGGCAAGCGGCTGGGGGACGCGCTGATGCGCGAGGCGATTGCCGAGATCGAGAGACGTTATCCGGGCGAACCGATCGAGATTTCGGCGCAGAGCCATCTGCAGAAGTTCTATGGATCGCTGGGGTTTGCGATGATCTCCGAGGAGTATCTGGAGGATGGGATTCCGCATGTGGATATGCTGCGGAAGGGATAACCAATGCCTGAAATCTATGTTGATGCCGATGCCTGTCCGGTGAAGCCGGAGATCCTGAAAGTGGCCGAGCGGCATGACCTCCCCGTCACCTTTGTCGCGAATTCCGGTCTTCGCCCATCGCGCGATCCGATGGTGAAGAATGTCATCGTGTCAGGTGCCTTCGATGCAGCGGATGACTGGATTGCCGAGCGCTGTGGCGAAGGTGACATCGTTGTGACCGCCGATGTGCCGCTGGCCGGTCGATGCGTGGCTGCGGGTGCCCTGGTCACCGGGCCGACAGGCCGGATCTTCGACACGGCCAATATCGGCATGGCGACCGCCTTGCGCGACCTTGGGGCACATCTCCGCGAGACCGGCGAAAGCAAGGGCTATAACGCCGCCTTTTCACCGCGCGACCGCTCGGCCTTTCTGGAAACGCTCGACCGGCTGTGTCGTCGAGTGAAGAAATAAACCCATTGGGCACGAAACAAGGACAGATCTCCATGAATATCCTCTCCCAGAACACCGCCTTCGGCGGCATGCAGGGCGTCTTTTCACACCAGTCGGAAGCGACCGGCACTGAGATGACCTTTGCGGTTTTCGTGCCGCCCCAGGCAATCAATGAGAAGCGGCCCGTGCTCTGGTATCTCTCCGGCCTGACCTGCACCCATGCAAATGTGATGGAAAAGGGCGAGTATCGCCGTATGGCCGCCGAGTTGGGCCTAATCGTCGTCTGCCCAGATACGAGCCCGCGCGGCAATGACGTGGCCGACGAACTCACCAACTGGAAGATGGGCAAGGGTGCGGGCATGTATTTGAATGCCACGGAAAAGCCCTGGGCCGAGCATTACCAAATGTATTCCTACATCACAGAAGAACTCCCCAGCCTGATCGCCGAACAGTTCCGCGCCGACATGGGCCGCCAGGGCATTTTCGGCCATTCCATGGGCGGCCATGGCGCGATGACGATTGCGCTGAAGAACCCTGAGCGCTTCAAAAGCTGCTCGGCCTTTGCCCCGATCGTCAATCCGCTGACCGCCGACTGGACGCAGGATGCGTTTGAAAAGTATCTCGGCGCTGATCGTGCCAAGTGGCGCCAATACGACGCCTGCGCGCTGGTGGAAGACGGCGCCCGCTTCCCAGAGTTTCTGATCGACCAGGGCAAGGCTGACAGTTTCCTCGAGACGGGCCTCGCGCCCTGGAAATTCGAAGAGGCGGTCAAGGGCACGAATATCGGCATGACGCTGCGCATGCATGAGCGCTACGACCATTCCTACTACTTCATCTCGACCTTCATGGAGGATCATCTGAAGTGGCATGCGGAAAGGTTGGGGTGAGTAAACATTGCGGGGTTGAACCGAGATACACGGTGGACCATTGCAATGAACGAAACGCAGCGATTACTTTATTCGGCGGTGACCATCGCCGCCCTTTCCCAAGGGCTGGCGATAGTCGGCACAAGGTCTAATTGGGTTCTCGCATTGCTGGTGGCATCGAATCTGCTGGTTTGTGTTCTCGGTTATCGGACAGGACGCCACCGCATTTACTGGTTGCTATGGGGTATCGTGACCATAGCGGCATGCTTCATGCTGGGCTTGAGTAATCCGGTGTCGCTACTCAGAATTGGATTGGGGATCCTTTTCGGCATCTAGTGGCCAAGAGCCTGATCGTTATGCTCGGGCTTGTCCCGAGCATCCACCGCCGTTGATTTACCCGAGACGCCAGTAGATCCTCGGCACGCAGCCCGAGGATGACGCATCGGGGCCGCTGAGCGGCAATTCACCCCCGCCGATAGACGAACCGCTCGAAATCCGCTGGCCTGCCGCGTCCCGTGATGTCGAAGCAGAACATCCCCGCAAAGGCGCCTGTAAAAGAGCCGTGTTCGCCAAAGCCGCCCTCGTCGGAGACGACGCCGGCGTCGAGGACGGGGCCGATGGGTTGCCACGCGCCTTCGCCCGCGACACGCCAAGAGAATTGCAAGTCGTTGTCGGTGATCTCCATGGCGAGATCAATGGCACCCTCGGGGATCGATTGGCCCATACCAACAGGGAAAGTGAGATTGCCGGAGGGGTAGTCACCCGGGCAGGACAGGATGATCAGCGAGCGGCCGAGTTTTTCGTCGGTGGAGATGCCGAGTGCGTGGAACTTGTAGCGGTTGTAGTAATGCGTCAGGCCGGCGACCTGTTGGTAAGTGTCGGGCGTAAATTCGAGACTGGTTTCGGCGCGGAAGCGGTGATGCTCCTGGCGGCGGGCGATGAGCGACTGTTCGAACCAGGAGCCGATGCTTTCACGGCCGAAGAGGCGCAAGCGCCCTGCCCGCTCGGTCAAACTGAACAGGCGCTCGGGCTGCGGCGTGCGCAGCCACTGGAATTCCGATGGCAAGTCGGGGCTATCGAAGGTCCTGACGATCTCGACCGGCTCCTCTCGTTTGGCGGCACCATGAGGTGCCGGTACCTCGACTGCGGGCACGACGCCGCCTTGCTCTAGATAGAGCCAGCCGTCTTCCTTCCAGACGCATTTCTGTAAGGCCGTTTCGCGGCCCAGCGTGCAGCGACGCTTGGGCGCCATGGGGCGACCGCAGAGGTGGGTGTGGTAGAATTGGGCATCCGGCGTTTCGACATATTGGCCATGGCCGGCGCGTTGCAAAACGGCGTCCGGGGCATCCTTCGAGGTGATGAGATGCGTATCGGGATGCATCTCATAGGGGCCATCGATCGAGCGGGAACGCGCCATGGTCACGACATGGTCATAGCCGGTGCCGCCCTCAGCTGTGGTCAGATAGTACCAGCCGTTGCGCTTGAAGAGATGCGGACCTTCGACGAGGCCTTGGCTGCTGCCCTCGAAGATGTTTCTGATCGGGCCGGTGAGCTTTTGCGTCTTCGGATCCCATTCCTGCAGCAGGATGCCGTCGAACTTGGCATGGCCGATGGTGTTGCGCGCCTCCGGGCGATGGTTCCACTGCATGTTTAAGAACCACTTGCGGCCGTCATCGTCATGGAAGAGCGAGGGGTCGAAGCCGGAGGAATTGACATAGATCGGATCGGACCAGGGGCCTTCGATGGAGGGGGCCGTGACGATGTAATTGTGGGCGTCCTTGAACGAGCCTTCGAAGCGCTTGACGTCGGTATAGACGAGCCAGAAGAGCCCGCCGGCATAGGAGAGGCACGGCGCCCAGACGCCGCAGCTATCCGGATTGCCACGCATGTCGAGCTGGCTTGCTCGATTGAGCGGGCGGCAGACGAGCTGCCAGTTCGCAAGGTCGCGCGAATGGTGGATCTGGACGCCAGGGAACCATTCGAAGGTGGAGGTGGCGATGTAGTAGTCGTCGCCCACGCGGCAGATCGACGGGTCCGGATTGAAGCCCGGCAGGATGGGGTTGATGATCATGGCGTGTTTCCTCCTCCGCACTTACCTCTCCCCCTGCGGGAGAGGAAGAAAAATCAGGGTCTTAGCCGAAGGCTCAAGCCCTAGATTTTTTCAGGAGAGGGGCTGCCTGACTGACAAACCCCTCTCTTGGGATTTCTAGCACTTAGCTGACGCTAAGCTGCTGAAATCCCGTTCTGCCCCTCAAGGGAGAAGATCCCTCTCTGGCCGCTGTGCCCACCACCCCCCTTAAGGGGGAAGGTCGCCGCCAAGCGGCGGGTGGGGGTGATATCCGCGAGTTTGGAGTTTGGCAAATGAGGCCGGACTCCTGCACATCACCCCACCCCGGAGCTTCGCTCCGACCCTCCCCCTCAAGGGGAGGGTCTTCGTCTTTACTTCTTCTTCCGCGGCGGGCCCTTGCGCTCGGCAGAGGCCGCCCAGATGTTGATGTCGGCATCCTTGGCGAAGACGTCGATCTCGGCGAGTTCTTCTGCCGTAAAGTCCGGAGTCTCGATTGCCTTGACGCAGTCCTCAACCTGGCTCGGCTTCGACGCACCGATCAGCGCCGTGGTGATGTGGCCGCCGCGCAGCACCCAGGACAGCGCCATCTGCGCCAGCGTCTGGCCGCGCTTTTCGGCGATGCGGTTCAAGCCCCGGATGTTTTCAAGGTTGCGCTCGTTGAGGAAGCCCGGATCGAGCGACTTGTCTTGGCTCGCGCGCGTGCCCTCAGGGATACCGTTCAGGTACTTCGACGTCAGCATGCCCTGCGCGAGCGGCGAGAAGACGATCGAGCCGACGCCGAGATCTTCCAGCGTATCGATCAGCCCGTCTTCCTCAATCCAGCGATTGATCATCGAGTAGCTGGGCTGGTGGATGAGAAGAGGCGTGCCGAGGCTCTTGAGGATCTCATAGGCTTCGCGGGTGCGCTTTGAATTGTAGGAGGAGATGCCGACATATTGCGCCCTGCCCGAGCGCACGATGTGATCAAGCGCGCCGCAGGTTTCCTCGAGCGGCGTATCCGGATCGAAGCGGTGCGAATAGAAGATGTCGACATAGTCGAGGCCCATACGCTTCAGGCTCTGGTCGCAGGAGGCGATCAGATATTTGCGGCTGCCCCATTCGCCGTAAGGACCTGGCCACATGTTGTAGCCGGCCTTGGAAGAGATGACCAGTTCGTCGCGGTAGCCGCGGAAATCGGTCTTGAGGATCTCGCCGAAGGCTTCCTCGGCCGAGCCGGCCGGCGGGCCGTAATTGTTGGCGAGGTCGAAATGGGTGATGCCGAGGTCAAAGGCCTTCTGGCAGATCGCCCGCTTCGTGGCATGCGGCGTGTCCTGGCCGAAATTGTGCCAGAGGCCGAGCGAAATAGCCGGCAGCTTCAGCCCGCTCTTGCCGCAGCGATTGTAGGTCATCCGCTCATAGCGGTTTTCGGCGGGGGTATAGGTCATGGATGGTTCTCTCCCGGATGCAGACGCTTCATACTTGCCCCTCATCCCCTGCCGGGACCTTCTCCCCGCAAGCGGGGAGAAGGAGCAAGACGCCGGCTACACCGGCCTTCTCCCCGCTTGCGGGGAGAAGGTGGCGGCAGCCGGATGAGGGGCTAAGACACGAACATTATCTAAGCAGAGCCTGCGCTTCGTCGATACCCAGAGCTGCCGGCTGAGTGCAGGTTGTCGACAATGTCACGAATTCGCCCGTCTCGCCGGACTTCAGGATCGACACCATGACATCGACGCCGTGCAGAGTGCGGTCGAGCGAGCAGCGGGCATCGCGGCCTTCGAGGATCGCGACAGCCATATCAGCCAGACCTGCCGTGCGGTAGTTTGCGCGCGGACCTTGTGGGCTTTCCTGGTTGTTGCGACCGAAGGGATGATCCCAGGCTTCGAGCGGCTGGATGTCCTTGTTGCGACCGGAGGCCTCCACCACGCCGCCGAAGAAGTTTGGGTCAGGCACATGAGCGAACCATCGGTGCCGTAGAGCTCCATATTCGCATGGCGGTGGCTCCAGACATCCCAGCTGGCGGACAGCGTGATCGTCGCGCCGTTCTGGAATTCCAGAAGCGCATGGATATTGGTGGGGGTCTTCACCGGGATCACCTCGCCGTTGCGCGGCTGGCTGGTGATTGTGCGGGTCTCGTTGGCCATCGAGGTGAGAGCCGCGACACGCTTTACCGGACCGATCAGGTTGATCAGGTTGGCGATGTAGTAAGGGCCGAGGTCGAGGACCGGGCCGCCGCCGGGCAGGAAGAAAAAGTCCGGGTTCGGATGCCACATCTCCATGCCCGGGCTCATCACATGGCAGGTGCCCGACGTGACGCGGCCGATGCCGCCCTTGTCGATATAGGCGCGCGCCAGCTGATGCGCCCCGCCGAGGAAGGTGTCGGGCGCGCAGCCGACCGACAGGCCCTTGGCCTTGGCAATGGCGCGCAGGTCTTCACCCTGTTCGAGCGAGAGCACCAGCGGCTTTTCCGAATAGACATGTTTACCGGCCTCGAGAATGCGCTTGGAGACCGGGTAATGGGCATCCGGGATCGTCAGGTTGACGACGATGTCGACCTCTGGGTTTGCGAGAAGTTCATCGATGGTCTGGGCCTTCACGCCATATTCGGCGGCCCGGGCCTCCGCCGCAGCCGGATTGATGTCCGCGCAGGCGACGACCTTCAGGCCGCGAAACAGCGGCGCCAGCGAGAAGTAGGTGGTGGAGATATTGCCGCATCCGATGATGCCGACGCCGAGTTCGCGTGCCATGGAAATGTCCTGCTTGCTGCGAGTGGTTCAGTAGGTCTTGAAGGAGGCGATCGAGCGGGTGATCAGCCGGTCGATATCCTTGGGATTGTCGTGCTCGACGACGAAGTGCTTGAACTCGAGTGCTCTTCAGCGCAGCGATCAGGCCCTTCCAGTCGACGGTGCCATGGCCGACATCGGCCCAGCCGTCTTCGTCCGTATTCTCGCCCGCCGGCGCGATGTCCTTCACATGCACCGCGCTGATCCGCTTGCCGTAGCTTTCGATCCAGGCGAAGGGATCGGCCTTGCCGCGGATGACCCAGGCGATGTCAGCTTCCCAGTCGAGCTCGGGGCCACCGGCGAAGATCTGCTCCTGCGGGGTCGAGCCATCCGGGAGCGCCGCAAATTCGAAGTCGTGATTGTGCCAACCGAAGACCAGACCGGCATCGCGCAGCGGCTTGCCGGCAGCCTGAAGGCGCTGGCCGAAGGCGAACCAGCTGCCGGCATCGGTCGGGCGCTGCTGGGGCATCAGATAGGGGCAGTAGACGGCTTCAATGCCGAGCGTTTTTGCGATCTTGATGACACGGGCCGGATCATTCTCGATCATGTCGAGGCCGAAATGGGCGGTCGGCATGGTCAGGCCATTATCGTCGAGTTCCTTGCGGAAGGCATCGAGTTCGCCATCGGCAAGCGAGGCGTAGAGCGCGCCATAACCCTCGACTTCACCGTAGCCGGCAGCCTGAAGCTTCGGATAGATGCCACTGAAGGGCTGGAAATTACGGGCGCTGTAGAGCTGGAAGCCGAGCGTGGTCATGGGGTATTCCTCCTCGTTTTCCCTGGATCGGGCGCCCAGGGTCTTGATTATCTCGCCTGTCAGTCCACCGACTGGCAGGTATAGAGATCGTAGATGCGAAAGTCCGGCAGCTCGCCTGCGGGCAGAGCCGTCTCCGGCGTGAAGATGATGCGGCGGCTCTCGCCGGCCGAGAGATCGAAGGCGTTGTCCGAATAGCGGCCGGGGGTTGCGCTCTCGAGCATGACGAAGAGTGCCAGACCCTTTGCGGTGACGGTCACCTCAAACGTGCCCTCATTCGTGGGCGTAACCGTGGTCTCAAGGCCAGCTGGCGCAAGATCCAGCGCCTTGTAGGTGCCGTTCGAGAAATGTCCCTCCCCGCTCATGCCGTTGGAGGCGATGAAGCTCCAGGCGAGCAGACCGTCTGCCGGGATCTCGCTGGCATCGAGCGTCACCAGAACATCGGCGGCATCCGGGCCGCAATCCCCTTGCACGCTTTTCAGCGGAATGCGATCCCCCGACAGCGTCAGCACGAAGAGATTGGCGTCGATGGTGACGGTGTCGAGCGTGTCGTTGACCATGGAGAGCGCAATGCTGCTGCCATCTTCCGAGGGGATAGCGGCGACGGTCACCGGCTGGAAGAAGCGGCGCACCATGTAATGCATGGCCTTCCAGCTGCCGCCATAATCGAGACTGGACCAGGAAGCGACGGGCCAGGTGTCGTTGAGCTGCCAATAGATCGTGCCCATGCAGTGGGGCTTTAGCGACCGCCAGTATTCGACCGCCGTCTTGATGGCGAGCCCCTGCTGGATCTGGCTTAAATAAACGAAATTGGCGAAATCCTTAGGGAAGCGGAAATAACGGAACATCGTACCCGCTATCCGCTCATTGCCACCGGCATTCTTCTGGTGCAGCTCGATGACCGGCGAGGCAATGTTCATGTCCGCCTTGTCGGCGAAGCTCTCGATGACCGGCAGCGAGGTATAGGACTGGAAACCGAATTCCGAGCAGAAGCGCGGTTTTACAGTTCGGTAATTATCGAAACTCTTGTTCTGGTGCCAGACGGACCAGTAATGCATGTCGCCGGAACCATCGGCATGCCAGGCATCGCCATAATCGAGATAGCCGGACGCCGGGCTCGACGGCCACCAGATGCCTTGGGGATAAGACTTCTTGACGCCCTGCTCGATCACGCGATTGAGGCGGTCATAGGCGACGAGATAGCGGTCGCGGTTATTGCGGGATTCCGGGAACCAGGTAAGCGCGCCGACGAGTTCGTTGTCGCCGCACCAGATGACGATGGAGGCATGGCTCGACAAGCGTTTGACCTGGTATTCGACTTCATGCGCGACGTTGTCGAGGAAGTCTTCGGTGCAAGGGTAGAGATTGCAGGCAAACATGAAGTCCTGCCAGACCATCAGGCCGAGCCGGTCGCAGAGATCGTAGAACCAGTCGGCTTCATAGAAACCGCCACCCCAGATGCGGATCATGTTCATATGGGCGTCAACGGCGGAATTCAGGAGATCCGTCGTCTTCTCCTCGGATGAACGCGAGAACAGCGCATCCGCGGGGATCCAGTTGGCGCCGCGGCAGAAGATTTCGCGGCCGTTGACCTTCAGCGCGAAGCGGCTGCCGGCCTCGTCCGGATCCGTTAGAAGTTCGACCGTGCGCAACCCGATCTGGCGAGTGAAGGCTTCCGTGGGAAGGTCGACGGTGAGCGCATAAAGCGCCTGCTCGCCAGAACCGGCCGGCCACCAGAGGCGCGGGTTCTCGATCTCGAAAACATGCACCACCTTCGTCTCGCCGGCGGCAATGCCGACATCGAGGCGAACGCGCTCACCATCAAGGTCGAAATGCACGGGCACGACCGCAGGCTCAACGGAGTGGATGGTAGCGGTAACCTTGAGCTCGACGCGACCATCGGCGTGATGGACCTGCTCGGTCTCCACGTGCTCCAGACGCGCCGGATCGAGCTTTTTCAGCGACAGCGTGCCATAGACACCAAGGGGGGCGATCGCGATGTTCCAGTCCCAGCCGAAATGGCATTGCGGCTTGCGCAGCATGTTGCCGTTCGGGATCGGGGAATTGGCAGTCGAATACGGGATATAGAAGGGCTGGCGGGCCTGGCGTTCGGCGCCAGCCGTGATGCTCGAATGAAAGACGATGCGAACGGTGTTCTCGCCCGGCTGCAGCGCATGACTGATATCCGGGCGATAGCGGCGGAAGCAGTTGTCGGCGGATAGCACCGGCACATCATTGACGAAGACAACGGCGACCGTATCGAGATAGTCGATGTCGAGATACCAGCTGCCGGAAATGTCGGGCACGACGACCTGACGCTCGATGACCCAGTCGCGCTCGGCAACCCATTGCACGGCCTCTTCGTTGCGGCCGAAATAGGGATCGGGGATCAGGCCCGCGGCATGGAGCGCCGAATGCACGTCGCCGGGCAGCGTGATCGCTGCTTGGTGGTCCCCATCGACGGAGGCAAGCTGCCATTCGCCGTGAAGATCGATGGCGCCGTTGTGGGCATTCTGGGTCATGACAACAGTCCTGCGGAAGAAAAAGGCGCCCCGGTCACAGCCCGGGACGCAGGGGGGAACGTGTCAGATGCGCTCTTCGGTCTGCGCATCGAAAAGCGAGGCAACTGCCATGTCGAAGCCAAGGCGAACCTTGGCGCCCGGCGCATAACGACGGGTGCCGCCGATGCGGACCGACATGGTGTGGCCGGCATGTTTCAGCCAGAGCAGGTTGTCGGCACCCATCGGCTCCTCGATGTCGACGATCGCCTCGTGCAACTCGCCGATACCAGCCTCTTCATCGACCTTGATATGCTCCGGACGCACACCCAGCACGACCTTGCGCCCACCGGTCAGAGGCTCCGCCGAGCGATATCCCTTCATCGAGAAGAGAACGTCATGGGTGCGGAAGAACACCTCACCACCTTCGTTGACGAGATCGCCATTCAGGAAGTTCATCGACGGCGAGCCGATGAAGCCTGCAACGAAGAGGTTTCTCGGCTGGTTGTAGATCGTGTTCGGATCGGCGAGCTGCTGGATCTCGCCGCTTTTCATGATCGCGATACGGTCTGCGAGCGTCAGGGCCTCGATCTGGTCATGGGTGACGTAGATCATCGTGTTCTTGAGGTTCTGGTGCAGGCGCTTGATCTCGACGCGCAGCTCAGAGCGCAGCTTGGCGTCGAGGTTCGACAGCGGCTCGTCGAAGAGAAAGACATCGACGTCGCGCACCAGCGCACGCCCGATCGCCACGCGCTGACGCTGACCTCCGGACAGCGCCGAGGGCTTGCGATCGAGCAGCGGGCCGATCTGCAGAATATCGGCGGCGCGCTGAACGCGCTTCTCAATTTCGTCCTTCGGCATCTTGGCAACCTGCAGGCCGAAGGAGAGGTTCTTCTTCACCGACATCTGCGGATAGAGCGCATAGGACTGGAACACCATGCCGATCCCGCGGTCCTTGGGCTCTTCCCAGGTGACGTTTTTGCCCTTGATGAAGATCTGCCCGTCGGTCGGTTCCAGAAGGCCGGCGATGCAGTTGAGCAAAGTGGACTTGCCGCAGCCGGATGAGCCCAGGAGAACGATGAACTCGCCGTCGACGATGTCGAGATTGAGGTTCTGCAGCACCTTGACGGCGCCGAAGCTCAACGAGAGGTCCTTGATCGATACACTATGCGACATGAGCTTAACCCTTGACTGCGCCGGCGGCGATGCCCCGGACGAAGAGACGTCCGGAAATGAAGTAGACGATGAGCGGCACGGCGCCGGTCAGAAGTGTTGCGGCCATATTGACGTTGTACTCCTTCACGCCCTGGACCGAATTGACGATGTTGTTGAGCTGAACCGTCATCGGGTAGTATTCCGGTCGGGTGAATACGACGCCGAACAGGAAGTCGTTCCAGATGCCGGTGATCTGCAGGATCATGGCGACGACGAAGATCGGCAGCGACATAGGCAGCATGATCCTCAAATAGATCTGCCAGAACCCTGCCCCATCAATGCGGGCGGCCTTGAACAGCTCTTCCGGCAGCGAGGTGAAGTAGTTGCGGAAGAGCAGCGTGAGGATCGGCATGCCGAAGATGGTGTGCACGAGCACAAGACCCGTCAGTGTGCCATAGATGCCCATTTCTCTGAGCACGATGACGATCGGGTAGATCATCACCTGATAGGGAATGAAAGCGCCGATGATCAGGATGGTGAAAAACAGTTCCGCCCCCTTGAAGCGCCAGTTGGCGAGCGCATAACCATTGACCGACGCGATCAGAATCGAGATCAGCGTCGACGGCACGGTGATCCGGACGGAATTCCAGAACCCACGCGAAAGACCGTCGCAATTCAGGCCGGTGCAGGCGGTCGCCCAGGCCTTGACCCAGGGCTCGAAGGTGATCTCCATCGGCGGCGAGAAGATATTGCCGAGACGGATCTCCGGCATGCCCTTCAACGACGTCACGATCATCACGTAGAGCGGGATGAGATAGTAGATCGCAAAGAAGATCAGCGACCCGTAGAGCATGATGTTGCGACCCGAGAAGGTGCGCTTCGGCTTGGCGCCTCGCGGGCCCGAGCCGACATGGTCGGAGCCAACCTGACCGGACACCGCATCAAAACCGGCGGCGGTAGCGTTGAGAGAACCGGGATTAGCCACGCTTTTTTCCTCCGAATTCGAGATAGGCCCAGGGAATGATGACGATAGCGACCGTCAGCAGCATCATGGTCGAGGCGGCAAAGCCCTGACCGAGGTTCTGCGCCTGGAACATGTAGTCGTAGACGTATTTTGCCGGGACTTCGGAGGCGATACCGGGGCCGCCGCTGGTCTGGGCCACGACGAGGTCGTAGAGGCGGACGATGCCGGAGGTGATGATGACCAGCGTGGTGATGAAGACGGGGCGCATCATCGGAATGATGATGAAGACATAGGTCTTCCACATGGGAATGCCGTCGACGCGCGAGGCCTTCCAGATGTCCTCGTCAATGCCACGCAGACCAGCAAGCAACAGGCACATCACCAGACCCGTTCCCTGCCAGAGACCGGCAATCAGGATGCCGTAAATCACGATCTCCGAATTGTAGAGCGGGTTGAAGGTGAAGGTCTCCCAGCCCAACGACCGTACGATCGACTGCACCCCGAAATCCGGGTTGAGGATCCATTGCCAGACGAGGCCGGTGACGATGAAGGACAGCGCGAAGGGATAGAGAAAGATCGTGCGGAACGCGTTCTCGAAACGGATCTTCTGATCCATTAGCGCTGCCAGCACAAACCCGATCACGATCGAGAAGATCAGCGAGAGTATGCCGTAGATCGCCAGATTCTGGATCGAAATGATCCATCGCGGCGCATCCCACAGACGTTCATACTGCTCGAAGCCAATGAAATTGGCGCGCGGCAGAAGCCGCGAATTGGTGAAGGAATAAACGATCGTCCAGATGGTCCCTCCAAGGAAGATGACCATCGCAGTCAGCACCATGGGAATGGACGCGATCTTGGCGTTCAGATTGCGAAACAGCTTGTTGGGTCGACCAGCATCCGACGGGCTCGCCATGGGTCACTCCTCCTCGTCCTGGACACGGGTGCTCGCACCAAGGCCGTCACGCTGAAACGCACACGCTTCCCGCACGCAGCCGGCACGCGGGCATGACGCCCTACCCCGGGTCAAAAATGGCCTATGTCCAGCCAGGGTCACCCCTGGCTGGACAGGTCACCCGCGATTAGTCAGCGGAAGCGATGATGTCGGCGAAGCGCTTCTGCGCATCTTCGACGGTCATGGACGGATTGGCGAAGAACTCGGAGAAGAGGTCTTCCTTCTGCTTCTGGCTGTCGGCCGAAAGCAGCTGGTCGGTGCCCTGAATGACATTGCCCTTGGCGAGAATGTCGAGCCCCTTCTTCATGCAGTCGTTGGCTGCGGCCAGATCGACGTCACCGCGAACCGGCAGCGAACCTTTTTTCAGGTTGAAAGCGACCTGTGTTTCAGGCGCGACCAGGGTGGCTGCAAGAACGTCCTGCGCCGCAGACTTGGCTTCATCGTTGATAACGGGGAAGTAGAATGCGTCACCACCGGTCGAGATGATCTCGTTCACGCCGAGGCCCGGAAGGCAGGTATAGTCCTGGCCCGCGACCTGACCGGCGAGCGCGAACTCACCCTGCGCCCAGTCGCCCATGATCTGACCGCCGGCCTTGCCGGTGATGACCAGATTGGTGGCCTGGTTCCAGTCCTGAACGTTGGAGCCCTTGGACATGCGGCGGGCATCGTCGGCGGCCTTGAAGACCTTGGCGATCTCGGGGCCGGCTGCGACGTCCGCATCCTTGTCCTTGAACACTTTCTCGAAGGTTTCCTTGCCGGCGATGGCGACCATTAGCACGTCGAACGCACCGGCCGACTGCCAGGGCTGCCCACCGACGGCAAGCGGAATTATGCCCTTGGCTTCAAGCGCGGGGGCAGCTGCGACGAATTCGTCCCAGTTCTTCGGTACGGCAACGCCGGCCTGCTCGAAGGCAGCGTTGGACAGCCACAGCCACTGCCAGGAGTGGATGTTGACCGGGGCGCAATAGATTTTGCCGTCGATCGTGCAGCTCTCAAGCAGGCTTGCCGGCTTGATGATGTCCTTCCAGCCTTCCTTTTCGGCAACAGCCGTCAGATCTTTCATCAGCCCGGCTTCGGCCAGTTCCTCGGCCTGACGGCCGTGGTTGAACTGCGTGGCGCCCATCGGGTCACCGCCAGTGATGCGGCTGATCATGATGGGGCGTGCGGTACCGCCGGAACCGGCGATGGCGCCATCGACCCATTTGTTGCCGGTAGCATCGAATGCCTTGGCGAGCTCGGCGACGGCTGCGGCTTCACCGCCGGACGTCCACCAATGGGTTACTTCGAGATCGGTGGCCTGCGCTGCCGCAAACGGCATGACAACAGTAGCGGCCAAAGCTGCCGCAAAGCTACGAAAATTCATGAGTCTCCTCCCTCACTGAAACGTTGCCGGAAAAACTTATGTCAAAGATTTTTGGAGCGCAACCTTTCGGATTGTAAATTTTCCATTACAGCCCAATTTCAGGTTAGACGTGCAATGGGTGCTCCGTACCCGAAACGCTTTGAGTGAGATGGATATTGCACAGCAGCATCAAAAGTATCGTTTCAGGTTCAATGTATTGCGGCAAAACCTGGCATAATTTGCTGCATGGCCGTCTCACCACTGTCCAGCACCAAGGACAACACGGGATAAAGCACAACCTCCCGCTATGATTGCATCACTTCGCAACGCAGCATGGAAAAGGGCTCGACAAATGAACTGTATCGTTACAGATTTTTCCTTCACCGCACCGGGAGGAGGTGCCGGTCTCCAGGTTTGCAGGCAGGAAAAAGCCAACTATAAGCGTGGCTTGTGCGAGTGGCGGGGACGACATGACAGATCAGCAGGGGAGCGGCCTCATCGACCGCCCAGTGGCGACGAAGGAGCGGCCAACGCTCAAGACAATCGCCTTCATGACAGGCCTCGGCATCACCACGGTGTCGCGCGCCTTGAAAGATGCGCCTGATATCGGTGCCGAGACCAAGGAACGGGTGCGTATGGTCGCTCGGCAACTCGGCTATCAGCCGAACCGCGCAGGTGTTCGCCTCAGAACAGGCAAGACCAACGTCATCGCGCTGGTCCTCGGTATCGACGAGGAAATCCTCGGATTTTCCAATCAGATGGTCGTCGGCATATCGGAGGTGTTGGCCGGCACGCCCTACCATATCGTGGTGACGCCGCATGCGCATACCAAGGATCCGATGCTGCCAGTGCGCTATATCCTCGAGACCGGGTCTGCCGATGGCGTCATCATTTCACGCACCGAGCCGGATGACGCCCGGGTGCGGCTGCTCACCGAGCAGAACATGCCCTTCGTGACCCATGGACGCACAGCTATGGGCATCGAGCATCCCTATCACGACTTCGACAACGAGACCTTCGCTTACCAGGCGGTCGAACGGCTGGTGAAACGCAGCCGCAAACGCATCGCGATACTGCCACCGCCGAGTAAACTGACCTATTACAAGCACACCTTCGACGGCTTCATGCGCGGCTTGAAGGCCTTCGGCGCGGAAGAAGTACCGCTCCACATCAATATCGACGCCTCTCTCGGACAAATCCGAACGGCAGTGGAGGATCTGATGCGAGGACCGGATGCGCCAGACGGCTTGATATCCTCCTCTGGTAGCGCCGCCATTGCCGCCAATGCCGGCATCGAAGCAGCAGGTAAGCGGGTCGGTGTCGAGATCGACCTGGTGGCCAAACAAGGAACGCCGATCCTCAACTGGATCCGCCCCGACATCATCGCCGTCTATGAGGATGTTCGCCAATCGGGTCGAGAGCTCGCCAAGGCGGTGATCGCCCGGATCGACGGCGTCGACCCGGGGCTATTGCAGAGCATCAGCGAGCCGCGCTGGGAGCAGTCATAGAGACGGCAGACCAGAACAACCGGTGTTGCGCGTTGAGTTCGGTCAGGCGTAGGACGGGCGCTGGCCGCCGTCCCAGACCACCACGGAATTTCGGCCGTTGACCTTGGCGGAATGCAGTGCAGCGTCTGCCCGTTTCAAGAGCTCGTCCGCAGTCACCTGCATTGCGCCATGGGCGACGCCAACGCTCACCGTCACCGGAACGAGTTCGCCACCGAGGAAGAACATCTGCTGTTCCACACTGTCATGGATGACATGACCGAGCTTCTCGGCCTCCTCAACCTTGCAGAAGGGCACATAGGCGGCAAACTCGGCGCCTGCCAGACGGCCAAGCAGGGCGTGCTCGGGCAATTCGCGCAGGATGAGTTCGGCACAAGTCTTCAAGACCTTGTCACCGCCGGAATGCCCGTATTGGTCGTTGATTCGCTTCACGTGGTCGACGTCGACGTAAAGGAAGGCCCCCTCCCCGCGAACCTTGGTTGAGAGCGTCTGCAGCATGTCGAGAAAGGTAAAGCGATTGGCAAGACCGGTCAGGCTGTCGGTCGCAGCCGACCAGCGGTGTTCCACCAGCAGGCGGTCGCGGACCAGAAGCAGGATCGAGAGCGGCGCGATCACGGCATGCAAGAAAGCCGCGAACGCGACGATGGTCAGCCAGAGAGGCCCGGAGCCGACAACCTCAGAGGCTCTGAGCGGCAAGATATAGGCCACGAGAGCCGCGATCAGCAGAACCACAGCCAAAGCCGCAAACCAGAGATAGGCAAAGGGGCGGTTGGAAAGCTGCTCCTCGACTTCAGATGCTTTCAACTCCCAGGCCGCGAGCCCGGTATAGATTGCGCCGATAACGGCGGCGACCAGGAAACGGGCCGTCACGTCATCCTGGAGAAGGGGGGCAGAGGCCGCGAGCAGGAAAAAGCCGAGTGGTCCAACGGCAGCAAGCTTCAGATCAAGCGCCCGGTGATCGAAAGCCCGCATGCCCTGCCAGGCAAGTGCTGCGCCCGAAAGCACGAACGTCTGGGCGAGACCAACCGTGACAAGCCCATAGCCACCGTCCGAGAAAGCCGAAAGCAATGCGCCGAGCGCAGCGAGCCCAGAAGCCGCCGCAAACAGCAAGAATTCGTTTCGATTCGGCTCATCGCGCCAATGCCGCGTGTAGAACACGGCAAAAACCGCCAGAATTGCAAATGCGCCGATCGCCAGTGTGGATAAATTAACGGATACCATCATCAACAGCCTGAAATACGCGCGGAATCGTTAACCGCACCGGCACGCTAGGCGACAGGCGTTAACTCGAAGGTAAACGAAAGCATAGGAATTTAGCGAAATCGACGTGCAGTCGCCGTCATTCACAAGGCAATCGCGAGGCCATCGCGACCAATCACCAGCGGTCCACTCCAATGTGGGGCGATGGCCGCCCGCCAGTCGTCCGCGGTAAAGGCGGGATCATCGGCCGGAATGAGATGGTTGAGGACGAGCATGCCGACGACAGCCTGCATCGCAATCTGAGCCGCATCCGCGGCGAAACTGTGCGAGGCGACGAGATGCTCGCGCAGACGGGTACCGTTTCCGGTTCGCCTGACAATACTGTCCAGCCCCTCCGGCAGCATCGCCTCATGCACGAGAATGTCAGCTCCGCGGGCAAAGTCGGCAAGCGGCGGGAACGGCGCGGTATCGGCGGAAAAGACGAGCGTTTTATCCGAACCGGAGATCTTCAGCGCAAAACAGTCCGTCACCGGAGGATGGTCGACACGCAAGGCCTCAACGACCAGATCCGCCTCCCGGAAGATCTCGCCCGGTCCATATTCGACAATTTCGACCAGGCCCGCGAGATTCGGGCGCCCCTCGTCCGCGATCCGTGTTTCAATGTCGTAGGCGAGCGAGGCGAGGAAGCCCGCCCAGACGGCGCGTGTGCCTTCAGGACCGTAGACGGTGACGACGTGATCGAGCCCCGTTGTCCAGGCCGTGTGGATGAGCGGCCCCAGCTCGAGCACATGGTCGGAATGCAGATGGGTAATGAAGATGAGATCGAGTTCCTTGAGCGACATGCCCGTCTCGACCAGTCCCCTCGAAACACCAAGCCCGCAATCGATGACGATCCGGCGGCCGGACATTTCAAGCAGCATCGATGTCGGATTGGGCCCGCCGGGACGGATCGCGGGACCGCCTTTGGTGCCGAGAAGCGTAAGCCTGTCTGTCATGGTCTGCCTCCAATGAAAAAGAGGCCCGACATCGCGGGATATCGGGCCTCGAACTGCGAGACGTTGCGGGATCGCTCAGAACTGGCCGGCCCAGGGGCCGTGATGGATGTCCTTGCCGTCGAGACGATCGAAACCATGCGCGCCGAAGAAATCGCGCTGCGCCTGGATGAGGTTTGCCGTCCCCCGACCGCGACGATAGGTGTCGAAGTAGGAGAGAGCCGAGGCAAGCGCCGGGACCGGAAGCCCCGAAAGCGCGGCATGGGCAACGATGCGGCGCAGCGCACCGTCGGTTTCCTTGACCATCGCCGCAAAAGCGGGCGTTACGACGAGGTTCGCCACATCAGGATCCCTAGTGAAGGCCGAGGTGATCTCGTCAAGGAACTGCGAGCGGATGATGCAGCCGGCGCGCCAGATCTTGGCGATCGTCGGCATGGGCAGCGACCAGTTGAACTCTTCCGAAGCCGAGGACATCACGGCAAAGCCCTGCGCATAGGCTGCAATCTTGGCAGCGAGCAGCGCATTCTCAAGATCGGCGATGAAGGCGGCCTTGTCCTTGGGCGCATCCGCAAGTGCTGGCAGGCCGAAGATCTTCTCGGCAGCGATGCGCTCCTCGCGCAGCGACGAAAGCACGCGACCGGCAACCGCGGCTTCGATCCCTGATGCGGCCACGGCCAGGTTCTGCGCCTCGATGGCCGACCATTTGCCAGTGCCCTTTTGGCCAGCGGAATCGACGATCACGTCAACCATCGGCGTGCCGGTTTCCGGATCGGTGGCCTTGAGAACCTTCTCGGTGATCTCGATCAGATAGGAGTTGAGGCGGCCCTTGTTCCACTGACCGAAGATCTCGCCGATTTCGGCGGCCGACATATTGAGACCGTCGCGCAGGATACCGTAGATCTCGGCGATCATCTGCATGTCGGCATATTCGATGCCGTTGTGGATCGTCTTGACGAAATGGCCCGCGCCATCGGTCCCGAGCCAGGCAACGCAGGGCTCGTCGTTGAACTTGGCGGCTATCGAGGTCAGCACCGGCTCGACGCGCTTCCAGCTCTCTTCCGTGCCACCGACCATGATGGAAGGTCCATGACGGGCGCCTTCCTCACCACCGGACACACCCATGCCGATAAAGGTCACGTCGGTTCCGGCGAGCTTTTCGAAGCGTGCAACCGTGTCGCGGAAATTGGCATTGCCGGCATCAATCATGATGTCGTTTTTGGCGAGATGCGGCAGAAGGGCTGCCATCTGCTGATCGACGGCCTCGCCGGCCTTGATCATGATGATGATCGGGCGCGGCGGACGGATGGCGGCAACAAACTCTTCGATCGTATGGCAACCGATGATCTGGCCGGCCAGATCGCCGGCCTCGCCGAGGAATTCATCCGTGCGCGCGGGCGTCCGGTTGAAGACCGCGATGCGATTGCCCTTTTCGGCAATGTTGAGCGCCAGATTGGAGCCCATGACTCCGAGACCGATCAGTCCGATTTCCGCTTGCTGCACGATGAAGCCTCCGCATGCAATTTCATGGATGCGGGCTTTCTCGCATTCGCGAAGGCATGCGGCAAGACAGAATCTTGACCATTCGGTAAACGCTGTATCAAGCGCCCGGCTGGTCATCCTTCTCGGAGATCACGCGCCAGGCCGCTCCGTCGAGGTCTTCGTACTGTCCGCTCTTCAGCGACCAGAGGAAAGCGAAGAGACCAAGCCCGCCGAGAAAGAGCGCGATCGGGATGAGGTAGATCAGCATGTTCATGCGGCAATCCTCGCATTGTCTGAGGCGACCGTCGAGAGACCGGTGGCTGGACGCTCGGTCAGTGTCCGCTCATCCAGCGAAAGCCGGTTGAGCCGGAGCGCATTGGCAACCACGATGATCGACGAGGTGGACATGGCGACCGCAGCGATCAGCGGCGTGGCATAGCCGAGCAACGCGATCGGCACGGCAATCACATTGTAGCCAATTGCAAGGGCGAAGTTCTCGCGGATGAGGCGGCCGGCCCGGCGCGAGGCCTCAATCGCGAAGGGCACTGCTTCCAGGCCGTCGCGCATGAAGACGAAATCGGCGGCCTGGCGCCCGACATCTGCGGCCGTCGCCGGCGCCATAGAGACATGCGCCGCCGAGAGCGCTGGAGCATCGTTGATGCCGTCACCAACCATCAGCACGAGCTGCCCCCGGGCGGACGCCTCGGCGCAGGCTTCGGCCTTGTCCCGGGGTGTGAGGCCAGCGCGCCAGTTGGTGATCCCGAGATCGGCGGCAAGCTTGGCCACAACAGGCGCACGATCGCCCGAGAGGATGCCGAGTTCGAGACCATCATTCTTCAACGTCTCGATCGAGGCTCGGGCCCGCGGCCGAAGCATATCTTCGAACAGGAAGGTGGCGCGCTCGATGCCGTCGAGAGAGAGGACAACTTCGGAATAGGGCTTGTCACTGACATCGATCAACGTGGTCCCACAGGCAAAGCGCCGATTGCCGAGACGCCAGACACCCTCTACCGTCTCCGCCTCAACGCCAGCGCCCGGCACTTCGCGAACGGCGTCGAAGCCGCGCGGCTGCCCCCCATAGGCGGACCAAAGCGCCCGCGACAGCGGATGACGGGAGTGAGCGGCAAGGCCGGCCGCAGCGGCGAAGGCCACCGGCTCGATCTTGGCAACGTCCACCAGCTTCGGTCGCCCCAGTGTCAGCGTACCGGTCTTGTCGAAGGCGACGGCCTCGATTTCGGCAAGCCGCTCCATGGCGGAACCGTCCTTGACCATCACGCCGGCCTTGAACAGGCGTCCGGCAGCGACGACCTGCACGACCGGGACTGCGAGACCGAGGGCGCAGGGGCAGGTGATGATGAGGACCGCGATCGCGACCATCATCGCGTGTTTCCAGTCGCCGTCATAAAGCCCCCAGCCCATGAAGGCGATGATGGCGAGCAGGTGCACGACCGGCGAATAATACTGAGCCGCCCGGTCCGCAATGCGACGGTAGCGTGCCCTGCCCCCTTCGGCCGCTTCCATCAGATGGATGATCTCCGAGAGGAACGAGTTCTGCGCCGTGGCTGTCGCCTTGACTGTCAACGAGCCGGTGAGGCTGAGTGTACCTGCCTGGACGTCGGAGCCCGGAAGGACCGAAACAGGTGCGCTTTCGCCGTTAACGATCGACATGTCGAGATCGCTTTCGCCGGAGACGACGACACCGTCGACCGGGATCCGGTCGCCGGCAGCGATGGACACCTGATCGCCGACGCGGATTTCATCGACCGCGCGATACTCCCGCGAGCCATCGTCGCAAAGCACCATGGCACCACGCGGATTGAGGCGGGCAAGACCGCTGATCGCGGAGCGCGCGCGGTCACGCATGATGTGATCGAGCGTACGACCGATCAAAAGGAAGAAGAGCAGCGAGGCCGTCGCATCGAAATAGGCGTGTTCGCCGTGATGGATGGTCTCCCACAACGAAGCGAAATAGGAGAGCGTGATGCCGATGGCGATCGGCACATCCATATTGGTGCGCCCGTGCTTCAAGGCATTCCACGCCGATTCGTAGAAGAAGCGGCCGGCATAGATCAGCGCAGGGGCCGCGATCATCGCCGATATCCAGTGGAAGAGATCGCGTGTCGAGGCATCTGCACCCGACCAGACCGACACGGACAGAAGCATGATATTCGTGGCAGCGAAGCCCGACACGGCAACCGCGCGGACCAGCTGATTGCGCAAGGCGTCGGAGGCTTCTTCCGCAGCTGTGAAGAGATGGGCGGAATAGCCTGTTGTGGCGATTGCACGCGCCAGATTCACCGGATCAGTCTCGACCCCGTTAACCGCCTCTTTCCAGACGACGGAAACGCGCTTGGTCGAGAGGTTGACGCGGGCCCGCTCGACTTCCGGCAAGGCTTTGAGCACACCCTCGACTGTCGAGATACAGGTGCCGCAATGAACTGCGGGCACACTCATATCGACCTGCCAGAGGCCCGGTCCCACGGCGCGGCTTGAGAGTTTGAGCTCTTCAGCCGACGGCAGGGAGACCCCTGCCCGCTCCATGTCCAATGCCCCTTCGGTCCCTGCCGCGCAGCAACTCATCGTCATTCTCCCGAAACGGTAATCCGCTTCGCCTCATGCATGATCATTTTACCGTCTTTGATTGCCTGCATCTCGACGATCCAGCTGCCCGCAAGCACATCCATCTCGGCCAGGTAGAGGCCGTCACCGGCCGGCGTCAGTTGCAGTTCGAAATCCTGGGCAGTGCCGACCGGACGCTTGAAGTGGGCGGTGACCGAATCGGCAACGACCGGGGTGTTTTCAGGCAATGTCAGGCGGTAGCGCATGCCCTTGGCATCGACGGAGAGTTCTCCCGCAATGCCGGTTGCCAGCATCTCGCGGATCGCGGCAGTCTTGCCGTTGAACTGTTGGCTCGCGACATAGGTGTTCTTCACCACCAGACCGCTCCACGTCGATGTGGCGAGATAGGCCATGGTGAAGTTGACCGTGATGATCGTGCCGAAGAAAGCCAGCATGATCGCCAGCATGTGCCAGCCAGTAAAGGTGAAGGGTTTCTTGGCGAAAGTGCTCATTTCCTGGCTCCCGGACCCATGAATACTGCATCATAGACGTCCCGCTCGTCGCTGCCGGTATCTTTGGCGATGAACTGGAAATCCTGGTTGGCATCGGTGACCTGGTCACCGGCAAGTGTAACGAAGACCTTGAGTGTCGTGGCCTCGTCCGGCTCGACCGAAACAACGAAGGCACGCGACGGCGGCTGGTTGATGCCGTTTATCTTCATCGTCGCGTCCGGCAGTCCATCGATCGACACTTCGATGTCGCGCGGCACGGCAATCATGTTGAGAATGCGTACGGTGTAGCCGTTACGGATAGACCCGTCCGATTCGAGTACGAATTGTGGATTGCGGTCATGCAGGACGTTAACCTCCAGCCGGTCCCGACCGAGCAGCGCAATCAGCATGGCGACACCGACGGCCGTCCAGACGCCCATGTAAAGCAGCGTGCGGGGACGGAAGATCACGCGCCAGTCGAAATGACGAATCTTGTCGGAGAAGCTTCCATCGGCATTACGGACCCTGGCCGGATCGATCGAACAGGTGCCGCCACTGGTGGCAAGCGCCATGTTCGACTGATACTCGTCCAGCGTGGCATAGGCGATCAGACCGCGCGGCTTGCCGATCTTGTCCATGACGCCATCACAGGCATCAATGCAAAGCGCACAGGTGATGCATTCGAGCTGTTGACCATCCCGGATATCGATGCCCATGGGACAGACGGCAACACAGGCATTGCAGTCGACGCAGTCGCCAACCGACTCGCCAGCGGCGATCGCCTTCTTCGCATGCCGGGTGCGCGGCTCGCCACGCCAGTCGTTATAGGTCACGACAAGCGAATTCTCGTCGAGCATGGCAGCCTGGATGCGCGGCCACGGGCACATGTAGATGCAGACCTGCTCACGCATCAGGCCGCCGAAGACATAGGTTGTGGCGGTCAGGATGGCGACGGTCATGTAAGCGATTGGAGCGGCGTTGCCGGTCAGGAAATCCATGGCCAGCGATGGCGCATCAGCGAAATAGAATATCCAGGCACCTCCGGTCAAAACACCGATCAGGATCCAGATGGCGTGTTTGGTGACCCGCTTCCAGATCTTGTCGAACGACCAGGGGGCGGCCTCGAGTTTGATCCGGGCGTTGCGATCACCTTCGATGAAGCGTTCGACGACGAGGAAGAGGTCGACCCAGACAGTCTGCGGACAGGTGTAGCCGCACCATGCACGCCCCACCGCTGAGGTAATTAGGAAAAGACCGAAGCCCGCCATGACCAGCAGCCCCGCGACAAAAAAGAACTCCTGCGGCCAGATCTCGATGAAGAAGAAATAGAAACGGCGATGGGCAATATCGATCAGCACGGCCTGATCGGGTGCGAATTCACCGCGATCCCAGCGCAACCAGGGCGTCAGGTAGTAAATGCCAAGCGTGATCGCCATGACGATCCACTTGAAGCGGCGGAAGCTGCCTTCGGCGCGCTTCGGGAAAATCTTCTTGCGGGATTCGTAAAGCGGCTGGCGGACCTTGGCCGACATCACGGCTTCGGCATCGAGCCTCTCGACCTCGGGCGCGTCGGCGCTATGGGTTTGATCGGCATGTATGTTCATGGACGAGAACCTTCTTCTGATGCTCGCCTTGTCCCATCTCGAAGGCAAGCACGCCTTGACTTAAGTCAAGCAGCGGCGAAGCGTCGCAATACATACGGTTTTCGTGATGTAAAATAAATAAGGGCCGCATCACGGGATGCGGCCCAAGTTCCGGGAGGACTGATTGATTATTCGCCGCCGCCGAGTTGATGCACGTAGACGGTCAACTGCTTGACAGTGGTATCACCCAGACGCTGAGCCCAGCCGGGCATGGCGCCATGACGCGGCTGACGGATCTGGGCCGCGATTTGCGCTTCGCCATCGACCTTGAGCCAGATCGCGTCAGCAAGGTTCGGTGCCCCAAAATCACGCCCACCCTTGGCATCTTCGCCATGGCAGGAGGCGCAGTTCTCGGCGAAGATCTGCTGGCCGGGCTCCACCATCGATGCATCGAGAGGCGTACCGGTCAGGCTGACGACATAAGCCGCCACCTGCTTGATCTGATCACCGTCGAGTATGTCGCCATAGGCCGGCATTTCGGAAAACCGGGTATCGGGATCCTGGTCGTAACGAATACCGTGGGCGATCGACGTGTGGATCGCTTCGAGATCACCGCCCCAAAGCCAGTCGTCGTCGTTGAGGTTCGGATAACCGGCGCCACCGGCAGCACCCGAACCATGGCAAGGCGAGCAGTTGACCTTGAAGGCGGCTGCACCGCCGGCAACGGCAAACTGGGTCAGTTCCTTGTCCGCGACGATCTCTTCAAGCGGCAGAGTCGCAATCCGGTCGAGATAGACCGCCTGGGAGGTTTTCGCCGCCGCCAGTTCCTCGACAACTTCTGCACGGCTCGAATAGCCGAGCAGACCCTTGGTGTTGTCGGTCAGCAGCGGCCAGGCCGGATACATGATCGTGTAGCCGATCGCCCAGACGATGGTCGCGTAGAAGGTATAGACCCACCAGCGCGGCATCGGATTGTTCAGCTCGCGAATGCCGTCCCACTCATGGCCGGTGGTCTCGACGCCGCTGATCTCGTCGATGTGTTTCTTGTCTGCCATTGTTCAATCCTCCTTGAGAGGGATGCGGGCCGCGTCGTCGGCAGGCTTCTTGCCGCCCGGGCGGAATGTGAAGAGGACGACGCCGACGAAGAACAGGGTCATGGCAAGCAGAGCCCAGCTGTCGGCGAATTGGCGCATGGCGGTATAGGTTTCCATGATGTCCTCCTCAGCGGTAGCCGCTTGCGTCGTCATAGGTCGAGAAGTCGACAAGCGTGCCGAGCATCTGCAGATAGGCGACGAGCGCGTCCATCTCTGTCAGCTTGGCAGGATCGCCATCGAAATCACCGACCTTGGCCTTCGGATAGCGTTCCATGAGACCTGTCGTATCGGCGTTCGGATCGGCCTGGGCTGCAAGATCCGCCTCGGCCTCGGCAATCATCTCGTCCGTATAGGGAACGGTGACGGTTCGGTTGGCCTCCAGCATCATGCCGATGCTGGTGATCTTGAGCGGCGTTTCCTTGAGGAAGGCGTAGCCCGGCATGATCGATTCCGGCACGACATCGCGCGGATTGACGAGATGCTGGACGTGCCACTCGTTCGAGTAGCGGTCACCGACGCGCGCGAGGTCGGGCCCGGTTCGCTTCGATCCCCATTGGAACGGATGGTCGTACATCGATTCCGCTGCGAGGCTGTAGTGCCCATAGCGCTCGACCTCGTCCTTGAACGGCCGGATCATCTGACTGTGACAGACATAGCAGCCTTCACGGATGTAGATGTTGCGGCCGGCGAGTTCGAGCGGCGAGTAGGGCCGCATGCCCTCCACCTTTTCGATCGTGTTCTCGAGATAGAAGAGCGGCGCGATTTCAACGATACCGCCGATGGTCACGACCACAAGCGAACCGAGGAAGAGAAGGCTCGCGTTCTTCTCGAGGATTGCGTGTTTATCAAGAATGGACATGTGAGCCTTCCTTCTTATTCAGCAGGCTGCGCGGCAGCCGGCACGACCGTTCCAGCAATCGGTGCTTCCTGGCGCTCGTAGCCGAGAATGGTCATGGCGATGTTGTAGGCCATGATGATGCCACCCAGGAGATACATGACACCGCCGAGTGTCCGCAGAACGTAGTAGGGATGCATGGCAGCAACCGATTCGGCGAAGGAGTAGACCAGGAAGCCCTGATCGTCGTATTCGCGCCACATCAGACCCTGCTGGATGCCAGCGACCCAGAGCACGGCGGCGTAGACCACGATGCCGAGCGTTGCGAGCCAGAAGTGCCAGTTGACCATGCGCATCGAGTAGAGGCGGTTGCGGTTCCACAGCTTGGGCGTCAGGTAATAGATGGCGCCGAAGGAGATCATGCCGACCCAGCCGAGAGCGCCCGAGTGAACGTGACCGATGGTCCATTCAGTATAGTGGCTGAGCGAGTTGACGGCCTTGATCGACATCATCGGGCCTTCGAAGGTCGACATGCCGTAGAAGGCGATGGCTATCACCATCATGCGAATGATCGGATCGGTGCGGATCTTGTCCCAGGCGCCGGACAGCGTCATCAGACCATTGATCATGCCGCCCCAGGAGGGCATCCACAGCATGATCGAGAAGACCATGCCCAGCGTCTGTGCCCAGTCGGGCAGAGCCGTATAATGCAGGTGGTGAGGACCTGCCCAGATATACATGAAGATCAGGGCCCAGAAGTGGATGATCGACAGGCGGTAGGAATAGACGGGGCGACCAGCCTGCTTGGGCACGAAATAATACATCATGCCGAGGAAGCCGGCCGTCAGGAAGAAGCCGACGGCGTTATGGCCATACCACCACTGGGTCAGCGCATCCTGTACGCCCGAGAAGGCCGAGTAGCTCTTCACGCCAAGAAAGGACACGGGCATCGCCAGGTTGTTGACGATATGCAGCATCGCAATGGTGACGATGAAGGACAGGTAGAACCAGTTCGCCACATAGATATGCGGCTCCTTGCGGTTCAGGATCGTGCCCATGAAAGTGATCAGATAGGCGACCCAGACCACGGTCAGCCAGATGTCCACATACCATTCCGGTTCGGCATATTCGCGACCCTGGGTGATACCCAGCAGATAGCCGGTGGCCGCCATGACGATGAAGAACTGGTATCCCCAGAACACGAACCAGCCAAGATTGCCGCCGAACAAGCGGGCACGCGATGTCCGCTGCACCACATAGAAGGATGTGGCGATCAGCGCATTACCACCGAAGGCAAAGATAACGGCGGAGGTGTGGAGGGGACGCAAGCGGCCGAAGGTGAACCAGGGCTCGATATAGAGTTGGGGATAGGCCATCTGCAGTGCGACGACCACGCCGACCAGGAAGCCGACGACGCCCCAGAAGACGGTGGCGATGACGCCGTAACGCACCACGTCGTCGAAATACTCCGACTGGCTTGTCTTGGATTGGCCGGAAGAGGAGGAGGATGCCGTGGTCGGTGCAAACTGCATCCGGCGCAGCATGATGATCGTGCCCCCCGCGAGCACGAAAAATGCGACCCACATATGGGCCGCGAAGAGGCTGTCATGGGCGAAAGCCACCCCGAGCAGCGCGGCGAAGGCGAGTACCGCCATCACCAGTGTCTCTAACGTATAGTTCATTGTTGGAATCCCCCAACGCTTGCTGATCTCATCGCGGGGGCGTCGCCCTCAGGAGATTCCTCCCGCGTCAAATGCACCAATCGCATTGGGGCCGCCCAGCCACCTTGATCCAAGTCAATGCAAGGCTCTCTAAAATTCGCGAGGCTTGAAGCTGCAATCGGGTTTGCGACCTTCGGACACCAAGGCCGGCACATCGCTTGGGCCAAGGCCCGCTCATGCGTGTCTTGGAGCACTGGGGTTACGCGCGGCGAAAAGCCCCGTTGGAGAAAACGGACATGCTGACGAATATCGAAAACAGCAAGCGAACCGCGAGCGACACGTGGACGGGCAACCGCCTGCTCGACGCAGGCAAACGCGACCTCGCCTGGCTCTACCGCGCTCACACCGAACAACTCGCGCTTTGCCGGGAATTGGAAGAGATCGCCGACTCTTTGCCGGCAAGCATCAACCGGCAGAAATGCATCTATGCGGCCAAGGCGCTGGGCCCGCTCATCAGGGGCATTCATCACTACGAGGAGACGGTGCTGTTTCCGCAGTTACGGTCGAGCCCCGATGCGACGGACGCCTTGGGACCGACACTGGAACGTCTGAAATTTGAACATTGCGAGGACGAGTGCTTCGCCGAGGAACTGACGGATGCGTTGCTGAAGCTGGGATCCGGAGATCAGGTGAACATGGAGGCCGTCGGCTACATGTTGCGCGGCTTCTTCGAAGGAATCAGACGCCACATCGCCTTCGAGCGTGAGCATCTACTTCAAGGCGTCACGGATTGAGAGAAGCGCGGCGGCCAGAGCCTGCCGTCCGATCGACAATACGCGGCTCGACCTTGATCAGGCGGCCACGCCACCATAGACCGGCTCGCATTCGCCGAGCGTCAGAATGGCCCCGCTGATAGTGCCGTCTGCAGCCCTAAACGGGCTGAAGCGAGCGGGCATGTCGCCGGTGACGGTTGCGGCCGACATCCGGGCGACAAAGGATCCCGAACGTCCTGCGAAAGCCGAATCGAGCGCATCCTGAAGCCAGTCGTGACCGCCGGCCGCAAGGCCAAGATCAAAGACGCTGCGCCCAATCAGTTCGATCTGGCGCATGCCGAGCATTCTAGCCATGGCCGTGTTGGCGAAGAGATAGCGACAGTCCCGCGTAACCACGGCCACACGTTCAGGCAGATTATTGAGGATCGCCTCGTTCAGCTGCTCATCGTCACCATCACGCGGCTGGCGCGTGTCGAAAGCACGTGGTGCGGGGCTCTCCTCACTGCGTTTCGGACCAAAATAGCGTTCGATGAGCAAGGACAGCATAGAGGCGTGGCGCAGCACGCATGAGCCGTCATCGGCGTCCTCCCGCAGCAGCTTCGTTAGAAGACGCATTTGCAGATAGACATCGTCGAGATCAGTGGCGCGGTAGCTGATCAGCGTTGCGATCATCGGATCGATTTCCCGATCCAGCATCCGGACAAGATGATCGTCACCATTGCGGATGGCCTGCTGCAATTGAAGGTTCTTCAACGAAACCGCCTCGAACATCGCGCGAAGATTCGAATCGCGGAATTCGCCAAAAGACATCAGCAACCTCATCCCTCGGGTGTGACAAGGGAAAGGATTACGTCACACCACTTTCGGCGTCCGTAACATGAGGTTGCGTCACCTTCAATCGCTACGGGCACTCACGCGCATCGCAGCCCAAAAAATATCCGAAGTATCAGGTGAAACGAATGGATGTGAGAAGGAGCACCAACGGGGGCACCGTTGGACCAGAACCGCATTTGATCGCACAGAGTAGCGGCAGTTTAAGCGGTCAGATCTTGTCCTTGATCGCCCAGCGATCATGATACCAGAGCCACTGTTCGGGATACTCCCTCACCCACGCCTCGACCTTGTCGTTGAGCAGCTGGGCCGTAGCATTCACGTCCACCTGGCCCCTGTCATTGCGGGGAATATCGATTCGGGGCTCGATCTCCAGACGGAAACGGTTGCCAGGCAGGCGGACGCAGCGTGCTGGGTAGACTTCGCAGTCGAACTGGCGCGTCAACTTGGCGAGTAGCGGATTGGTCTTCACCGGCTGGCCGAAGAACTGGGTCTCGACGCCCTTCCAGAACTTCTGGTCGACGAGCACGCCGACGCCGCCGCCCTGCTCCAGCTGCCGGGCCAAGGCGAACGACGACCCCGCATGCGACGGAACGAGCTTGCCCATGCGCTTGCGGCGGAATTCGAAGACCTTCTCGGCGATATAAGGGTTGTTTGGCGGACGGAAGAGTACGGTAACGTAAAGTCCGAAGGCGGCACCCGCGACCGGCAACAGCTCGAAATTCGCCGTATGGCCGGTAAAGACGATGAAGGGGCGCGGATTGTCGCGCAAGTCGAGGAACTGCTCGACACCAGACACCTCCACCCTGCCCTCGCCCGGTTTCTCCGGATCGAAGTCGAACAGACGGTCGAGGAAGACATACTCGGCGGCAAGCCGACCCATGTGGCCCCAGCTCGCCAGCGCGATCTCCTCGCGTTCAGCATCCGACTTCTCTGGAAACGCATTGCGCAGGTTCACCTGCATCAGCCGGTGGCGCTTCGTCTTTGGCCCGACCCAGCGCATCAACCGATCGGCAAAGTTGATCGCAGCATCCGCCGGCAGGATCTTCAGCGCCGTCAAGAAGCCAAAGGCCGCTTGAGCGACGGACCACTGATAAAACTTGCGCAGCGCCAGAACGATGCGGGTGACGAGCATCCGCACGCGGTCAGTCCATCTTCAGGATGATCTTGCCGAAGACCTGGCGGCCTTCCATGCGGGCGAGGGCCTTGTCGATATCGTCGAAGGACACTTGTGTGTCGATGACGGGATGCACGAGGCCGCGCGCCATTTTCTGCATGGCATCCGCCATGTTTTCCATGCGGCAGCCAAAGGAGCCGAAGAGCTTGAGTTGCTGCTGGAAAAGCATCATCAGGTTGACTTCGGTCGAAACGCCAGAGGTCGAGCCGCAGGTGACGAGGCGACCGCCGCGCTTCAGGCAGAACATCGAGGCGGCAAACGTGTCCTTGCCGACATGTTCGAAGACGACGTCGACGCCCTTCTTCTTGGTGATCTTGCGGACCATGCCTTCGAAGCGGTCGGTGCGATAGTTGATGACGTGATCGGCGCCGAGTGCCTTGGCCGGTTCGATCTTGTCGTCGGAACCGACGGTGGTGATGACGGTGCAGCCGATTTTCTTGGCGAGCTGGATGGCAGCCGTGCCGATACCGGAACCGCCAGCATGGATGAGGATCGTTTCACCCGGCTGGAGCTTGGCATTGTCGAAGAGCATGTGTTCGACCGTGCCGAAGGTGACGGGGGCGAGAGCCGCAGCAACCGCATTGACGCCCGGAGGTGCCGGAACCAGCAGGCGGGCCGGCAGGTTGATCTTTTCCTGGGCAAAGCCGTCGAGATGGAAGCCATGCACGCCCGAGACGTTTTCGCAGAGATTGTCGCGACCTTCGCGGCAGGGCTTGCAGAGACCGCAGGTGCGCGCGCCATAAACGGCAGCCAATTGACCCGGAAGGATATTGCCGACGCCCGGACCGATCGCCTCGACGACGCCGGAGGCTTCCGCACCGATGACGAGCGGCATCTTACGCTTGGCGAATGCCATGCCGCGCCAGCCCCAGACGTCGATGTGATTAAGAGCAACCGCCTTGACGCGCAGCGTAACCTCGCCAGGACCGGGTGCCTCCGGCTCCGGCAGATCGACGATTTCAAGCTTGCGGTCTTCGACGAGTTGCAATGCGCGCATGACATGTTTCCTTCAGGGCCTATGGGGCGGATGCGAATGAGGCGTCGTCACGCTCTCATCGTCACACCAGGGGTCCTCCCTGGCATCTGCCGACCTTCGTTGTTCTTGCGAGGTGCGTGGATCCCCGGCCGAAAGCCGAGGATAACGTCCAAAATGTTGGCGCAGGCCTTAGACCGGTTCCCGCGTCATGACAAGGCTGGCGTTTTGACCACCAAAACCGAAGGAGTTCGAGAGCACAGCCGAAACCGAGGCTTCCCGCTTAGCATTCGGCACCACGTCGAGCACGATCGAGGGATCGGGGTTCGTGTAGTTGATGGTCGGGGGCACAGTGCCGGTCAACATGGTCTGGATCGAGAACACAGCCTCGACGGCGCCAGCGGCCGTCAGCGTATGGCCAATCATCGACTTGTTCGACGAGCACGGAATGGCATCCTTCAACCGGTCGCCGAAGACCGACAGCATGGCGCCATATTCCATCTTGTCGTTTTCGGGCGTCGAAGTGCCATGGGCATTGATATAGCCGATGGCCTCTTCGGAGAGACCAGCATCCGCGAGCGCTGCCTTGATGGTTGCGATCGCAGGACCGCCATCCGGCGAAGAGCGCGTCCGGTGGAAATGGTCGGCCTTTTCGCCGCAGCCCTTGATGATGCCGAGCACCTTGGCGCCACGGGCAACCGCTGCTTCGAGCGATTCAAGCACAAGGGTCGCCGCACCTTCGGCGATGACGAAACCATCGCGTTCCTTGCTGAAGGGCTTCGATGCCTTTTCCGGCGGATCGTTCTGGGTCGAGAGTGCCGAGAGCAACGAGAAGCGGATCACCGCTTCCGGGCTGATCGAGCCGTCGGTCGCAACCGTCAGCGCCCGCTCGGTGCGACCTTGGCGGATCGCCTCGACGCCAAGCTGGATCGCGGTCGCACCGGAGGCGCAAGCCGTCGACAGCGTCACGGGCAGACCGCGCGTGCCGAACTTGTCGGACAGACGCTCGGAGATCGAGCCGAACTGTACGGCTTCGAGGAAGACCGGATCCGGCTTTTCGCGCATCGCAGCCAGGAATTGGTCATAGGCATCGCCCGGCTGGGTCGAGGCCGGAGCCCGTTCCGCCAGCGCAAAACGGTCATGCCATTCCGGCTCGACGGGCGGGGCAGCGAGAAACAGCGGGCCGTTGAAGTCGCCATTGATGCCGGCCTGCGCGAGCGCCTCGATGGTCGTTTCGCGAGCCAGCGCGTAGGAGCGTTCGACGGCGTTGTTGGCAGGCACGGCGATGAAATCGACGGTGCCACCGATCCGGGTCGACATGCCCTCTGTGTCGAAGCGCTTGATGTAGTGGATGCCGGATTTACCCGACGTCAGCTTCGACCAGTTGTCGGAAAGCCCCTGGCCGAGCGAGGTGATGACGCCCATGCCGGTGACGGCGATGATCGGGCGGCCGAGATGATCCTTGAAACGGCTGTCGGTCATGGATCTATCCTCCTCACGCATTCGCCGAGAGCACGGCAAGGCCTTCGCCTCGCACATAGCCGACGGTGGAGATGATGGCATGTTTGGCCGGGCCAGCCTGAGCGGCCTCGCTCGCGGCATCGAAAGCCGGCACCGTCGCGCCGGAATCGATGGCAAGCGCGGCAAGCGCCAGACCCGCCGGGAACTGCGCCTCGACCGAGTGGCCGATCGAACCGGCATAGCCACGCACTGGCATGTCGTCGAAACGTTCCGTAAGGTGAGCCTTCTCCCGTTGCGTAAGGTCGGCGAGGCCGGACGCGCCGGAGAAGATGATGGTGTCAGCTGCAGACAAAGCGGCCGCCTCCGGCACCATGCCGCTGAGACGAGCCTCAAGCTTGCCCTCATCGCGATTGCCGCGATCACCTTCGACAGCGTCGAGCACGGCATAGATATGCGCGCCACGCGCCTCGGCGTGTTCACGCGATTCCAGCACCAGGAAGGCGCCGACCGTGCCGAGGATCATGCCGCCGCCCGAGGAACCATCGCGCGACCACAGCGGCTGCCAGGGCCCGGTTTGATGGGCGCGGATGCCTTCGACCAACAGCAAGATATCGGGGCGCTCGGAGACAAAGGCACCACCGACAAGCGTGTGGGTGGATTGGCCGGCCTTGATCCGGGCAAAGGCGGTAGCGATGGCCGAAATGCCGGCCGCTTCTTCGCCCATGAAGGTGCGCGAGGAACCGGTGACCTTGTGCACGATCGAGATATTGCCAGCGAGGAGGTTGGAGAGCTGCGCCAGGAAGAGCGTCGGGCGAAGCTCGGTCTTCAGCTTCTCGATCAGAAATTTTTCGCGGTCATTGCGCTGCAAAGCCTCATCGACAATCAGGCTGTCCACGGCAATGTCACGCTCGCCACCGCCTGCCGCGACGATCAGGTCCATGGTGCCGCAAGCGTCTGCATCATCCTTCATGCCGGCATCGTCGAGCGCGAGCCCCGCGGCAAAGACGCCGAGGCGCTGCCAGTTTTCCATCTGGCGCTGGTCGCCGCGCTTGGCGATCTGCTGCGACCAATCGATCTCGGGCAGCTTGTGCACCACATAGGGCGCGAACTTTTCGGTCTCGAGCACCGGTTCCGGGGCGGACTTTGCGGAAAGCAGCGCGAGATGCGCATCCTTGCCGGTGCCGTGGCAGGTGACGATCCCGACGCCGGTGATCACCACATCATTCGGTTGTTTGACCATATGCAATCCTCTCGCCGGCAGGCTCACCGGCGTAAAATGCGGGTTTTCCCGAATAAGGCCCCAAGGTCAATAGGAATTGCGCCCTTGCGGCCGAAAGCGTCTCAGCCTTGGGCCGCCATTGCGGACATCAGACCGACTTCTTCGGCGCGTTTGCGCACGATCGGCGCCAGCGGCACCTCGGAGAACGGCATGGTGCGCAGCTTCAGCTGCGCGTCGCAGACCTTCTTGCCACCGCTTGTGATCTTCGCCTTGGTAACGGCAAAGCCCGATCCGTCATGCTCGAGTTCCGCCTCGATATCGAGGACGGCGCCGGGCTCGACGAAGGTGCGCATCTTGGCGCCATCGACCGACATCAGGAAGGGCATGGCCTCGAAGTCCTTGACGGCAAGCAAAAGCATGCCGGAGGCCTGCGCCATGGTCTCGATCAAGAGAACGCCGGGCACAAGCGGCATACCCGGAAAATGCCCTTCGAAAACAGGGCTTTCCATTGGCACGGTCGATGTCGCCTTCAAACGACCAAGGCCGAGATCAACGCTCTCGACCTTGTCAATCATCTGGAAATATTCAAGCAGCATGACGATGTCCGCTCCTTTGCGGGCGAGTTAGCCCTTGGCGGCGCGAAGTTCGTCGATCTTGGCGCAAAGGTTCTTCAGAACGAAGTATTCTTCGGTCGAGACCTTGCCTTCGTTGACTTCCTGCGTCCACTGCTCGAGCGGGATCTTGATGCCGAATTCCTTGTCGATCGCAAAGACGATGTCGAGGAAGTCCAAGCTGTCGATGCCGAGGTCATCAATGGTGTGGCTTTCCGGCGTAATCGTCTCGCGGTCGATTTCGCTGGTCTCAGCAATGATGTCGGCAACTTTGTCGAATGTAGCGGTCACGCCAGTACCTCATGTGTCTTAAATTCTGGGTTCCACATAAGGAAAACACGGTCAAATGCCAATGGTGGTTTTTTGCGGCAGCGAAATTTGGAACCGAAGTGTTGCTTAAACAGCAATCGAATGGCGTCCCTTGCCATTGGCGAGATAGCTGTCGAAGACGGCCGCAATCGTCCGCGCGAAGGGCCTGCCGGCATCCGTGATGACGAAACGATCCCCCTCGATGAGGCAGATCCGGTCCTGGTTGGACAGAGTAAAGCTCTTCGCCTCTGCGGCGATCGTATCGACCGCAGCGCCGAACTCCTGCCGCAGGTCGGAGAACGAGATTGCAAAGCGGCACATAATTTCCTCGATCACGCGACGCCGCAGCCTGTCGTCTTCGGCGACCTCGATACCGCGCACGGCTGCCAGCCCGCCGGCGTCGGCCATACGCTGATATTCTCCTGTCGCCGGCATGTTCTGAACGTAACCCTGCGGCAGCTGCCCGATCGAGGAGGCACCGAGCCCGATCAGCGCTTCGGCTGCATCATCGGTATAGCCCTGGAAGTTCCGGCGCAGCCGCCCTTCCCGCGCCGCAATCGCCATCCGGTCGGAGGGCAGCGCAAAATGGTCGATGCCGATAGGCTCGTAACCGGCGGCCACCAGCATCGAGGCGGCAAGGTTCATCTGCGCGAAACGCTCTTCGAGCCCGGGCAGAACCTCGTCCTTGATCATTGTCTGATGCTTCTTCATCCATGGCACATGCGCATAACCGAAAAGCGCGATGCGATCGGGTGCGAGAGACAGGATGTCCTTCACCGTCTCAGCCACCGTTGCCTCCGTCTGGTACGGAAGACCATAGAGGATATCGCAATTAACGGAATGCACGCCCCGCGCCCGGACGGCCTCAACCACCGACTTCGTGTGTTCGAACGTCTGGATACGGTTGATCGCCTTCTGCACCTCAGGGTGGAAGTCCTGGACACCAAGGCTGGCGCGCGTCATACCGATGGCGGCGAGCGCATCATAGCGCGGCTCGTCGAGGTCGTTCGGATCCATCTCGACGCTGATCTCGACATCCTCGGCAAAGGTGAAGGCCGAACGCAGTGCTGCCATCAAGTCGATCATATCGTCTGGCCGGACCATCGTGGGAGAGCCCCCACCGAAATGAACCGCCGTCACGGCAGCGTCGCGGCTGACCAACGCGCCGACGGCCGCAATCTCCTTCTTCAACGATTCCAGATAGATCGAGATGGGTTCGTATTTCAACGTATGCTTGGTGTGGCAAGCACAGAACCAACAGAGGCGGTCACAATAGGGGACGTGGATGTAGAGCGAGATCCGTTCTCGTCCAGTGATGGCTGTCAGCCACTGCGCATATTTGCCGCAGTCGATGCCTTCGTGAAAATGTGGCGCAGTGGGATAGCTGGTGTAACGAGGCACAGCGCCGGAATACTTGGCCAGAAGGGAATTTTGCATGGTTTAGCGCTGCCTTGAGATGTGTCGAGCTACGACCAAAGATAGCGCCGGCTATCGTGCCGGCCTTTGACATCGATCAATTTGCTGATACATTTCTCACGTAGAGTTTATTGAAACTCAGAAGCCTGAATTGGGCACTGACCGCATGTGACGCACGGCGTCCGGAGCCGGTCATACGGGATGGCACGACCATGGACACTTTCAGAAAACATTTTCCGGAATGTGAGGCTCCTGCCGTGTGTCGATCCTGTGAGGCGCGCCACGGCGGACTTTGCTCCGTGCTCACCTCTGCCCAGCTGACCGAACTCAACAAGCATTCGATCCGCCGCCGCATTGACAGCGGCAACGAGGTAATCGGCCAAGGCGAACAGGTCGGCAGCTACAGCAACATCCTGAAGGGTGTGATCAAGCTGTCGAAGATGATGGCCGATGGGCGCCAGCAAATCGTCGGCCTGCAGTTTGCGCCCGACTTCCTAGGCCGCCCCTTCCTCGGCGAAAGCACGATCACGGCGGAAGCCGCAACGGATACGGAAATCTGCACCTTCCCGCGTAACATCGTGGACCGCATGGTTGGCGAAGTGCCCGACATGGAGCGCAAGCTGCATGCCCAGTCGTTGAAGGAACTGGACGAGGCCCGCGACTGGATGTTGACCCTGGGTCGCAAGACAGCCCAGGAAAAAGTGGCGAGCTTCCTCTATTTGATCGCGACTCACATTGATCCCGAAAGCGAGGGCACCCAGACCTTCGATCTGCCGCTGTCGCGTGCCGACATCGCCGACTTCCTTGGCCTGACCATCGAAACCGTCAGTCGCCAGATGACCAAACTGCGCAAGGACGGCATCATCGTCATCGAGAACAACCGCCACGTCATCGTGCCCAAGCTCGACCGATTGCAGGACGCGGCAGGGATCGACTGATTCGTCGCTGGCTTGTTGGTCCAAAGCCATGGCCGGCTCGGACCGTATCTTGGCTGTCCGACAATGATCAGATGATCGTCACAACCATCCAGATCACGGAGATTAACGCTGCCATGACGTTGCAGGCCGCGTAGAAAACGCCGATTCCGTTGAGGATATCTGCTGGCCCGGCATCGCTGCGGCCGGATGCATGCATCATCGGCTCGCTCACCCTGGTACCACCATAAAAGCGCGGACCGGCAAGCTGCAGATCGAGGGCTCCCGCCATCGCCGCCTCGGGCCAGCCGGAATTCGGCGAGCGATGCAATCCGCTATCGCGCAGGGCCGCAGACAACGAGCGGCGGCCGGTCCCTGCCCCGCGTTTCAAGAATGCAGCCAGGGCGATGAAAACGGCGGAGAGCCGCGCGGCCGGCCAGTTCGCGAGATCGTCGAGCCTGGCGGAGGCCCAGCCGAATTGCAGGAAGCGCTCGTTCTTGTGGCCGATCATCGAATCAGCCGTGTTCAGCATCTTGTAGGCAAGGATGCCGGGTAGGCCGGCAACCGCGTACCAGAAGACCGGTGCAACGACGCCATCGGCAAAGTTTTCAGACAGGCTTTCGATCGCCGCGCGCGAAACGCCGGCCTGGTCCAGCGTCTTCGGATCGCGCCCGACGATCATCGCAACCGCTTGACGACCTCCCTCGAGACCATCACGCAAGAGACCGTCGGCCACTGCCTGAACATGGTCGCCAAGGCTCTTCTGGGCGAGGAAAACCGCAACGACGATCACTTCGAGAATAATACCGACAGGGCCGAGATGGCGGAACAGGGCAGATAGCAGCATGCCGACGACCGCCGAGCCGGCGAGCAGCACAAGGATCGTGAAAACACCATTTAGCCGCCGCCCCTCGGCAGTGAAACTTGTCCTGTTCAGGCGCTTCTCGAAGAGGTCGATCGCCTTGCCGAAGATCACCACCGGATGCGGCACGCGTTGCCAGAGCCATGGGGGGTCGCCGACGATCCGGTCGAGAACGATGGCTGCGAAAAGCAGCAGAAGATGGTTCATACTCCCGCACTCCGGAATGTTGCGAGCGCCTCGCGCAGGCGCGCATCACCCGCCTCATCCGGCGCAAGGCCGAAACGAAGCCAGTCCGACCGATAGTCGAACCTGCGCGTCAGGATCTGGCGGCTGCAGAGATGTCGGTGCAAGTTAGTAACGCCCACGTCCTCGACCAGTTGGAAGAGATCGGTGCCGCCTCGGACCTTGAGGCCAGTTTCGGACAGCACCTCTCGGAGCGCACGCGCGCGGCTTTGGATGCGCTGGACAATATGGCTGGTATCGGACGACATCAAATGCTCGGCAAGCACAAGCGCCGGACCGGAGACGGCCCAAGGGCCGAGCCATTCCGAAAATTGCGCTGTGCGCTCATCGGAAGCGATGACGAATCCGAGGCGGATACCGGCAAGACCGAAGAATTTGCCAAAGGAACGGAAGACAATTAGGTTCGCACTGTCATCGCCCGCAAGGCTCTGGTCGGGCAGCATGTCACCGAAGGCCTCGTCGACCACAAGCATCCCGCCCCGATCTGCGAGATCACCGGCCAGCGATCGAAGCTCGGTCGTTGTGTGGAGCCGTCCGTCCGGATTGTTCGGATTGACCACCACGACGAGGCGATGCTCCGTGCTGATCTCATTGAGATCGCTGATGGTATCCACGGCAAGACCGGCGAGCGTGAAGGCGTGCATATATTCGCCATAGGTCGGCGACATCACGGCAACCCGGGCGCCTGACGACACCAAGCGCGGCAACAACTGGATGACCGACTGCGTTCCCGGCACCGGAAGTGGCAAGCGATGGCCCGAGCGGTAGAAGCGCTGGGCGGCCACTCTCGCTGCCATCTCCCGCTCCTGGTCGGGCAAGCGATGCCAGGCCCGCATCGGGATCTCTGGAAGATCAGGCGGACAGGGATTGATGCCGGTCGACAGGTCGAGCCAGTCTTCGATACGCCCGCCGTAAAGGGCTGAAGCAGCGGCGAGACCGCCACCATGCTGGATCGGCCCGCTCATGCGCCCTCGCCCGCGACATCAATGAGGTGCATGTATGACCCGGCTACGGACCCACGTCTCATCCCGACGGCACCGAGCGGATCGCCCAAGGCATCCTCGGCCTCGAACAAGCGGTCCGCCGCGCCTTCCGAAACTATTGTGGAATAGTGAAATTCGTGGCCGGTATAGCTGCCCGCAAACAGATCAGAAACGAGCGATCTCAGCCGCCGATAACCGAGATGCCGTTTGCGTGTCGCGTAGCTCGTCACCAGCGGCAACAGCCCAAGCATGGCGTGACGATGGCCGTCTGCATCAATGAGCCCCTCGCCGAGGACCATATAGCCGCCGCATTCCCCATAGATCCGCACTCCCCGGTCCGCCGCTGCCATCATTGACGAACGGAAGCCGTCAGCAGTGACCAATCTCCCGGCATGTAATTCGGGATATCCGCCCGGAAGGTAGATCGCATCGGCATCTGACGATGGACCCTCGTTCGCGAGCGGCGAAAAGAAGGAGAGTGTCGCACCTTGGCTCCGCCAGCCGTCCAAGAGATGCGGATAGGAAAAGGCAAACGCGAGATCGCGGGCAACGGCGATATGCTGACCGAGCGGGGCGATGCCTTGCACCGGCGCGCTTTCTCCGCGAGGCGCGGCGTGAGCGACCGCATGCAGCACGTCAAGATCGACGCCCGCATCGATGGCATCGGCCGCCCGCTCTATGAAGCTTTCGAGAGCCGCATGTTCACCGGCCTGCACAAGGCCGAGATGCCGCTCGGGCAAGGAAAGCTGAGGGTCGCTCATGAGGCAGCCAAGAACCGGCACCTCGGTCTTGTTCATTGCGGCGCGCAACATGGCCTCGTGACGATCGCTGCCGACGCGGTTGAGGATGACTCCGGCGATCCGCACGTCAGCGCGAAAACGGGCAAAGCCCGTCGCAATAGCCGCGACGGATTGTGATGTACGCGCGCAATCGACCACCAGTACGACCGGCAGCGACAAGAGGCTTGCAAGATCCCCGGCACTGCCCCGGCCGTCGGCGGCACCATCGAACAACCCCATCATCGCCTCTATGACCAGCAAGGCGTCGGGAGATGTCGTGCTGGCCTGTGCGCGGAGAAAAGACGGACGCATGGCCCAGGGATCGAAGTTGAAGCAGGCAGAGCCACTGGCCGCGGTATGAAAGGCGGAATCGATGTAATCGGGGCCGGCCTTGCCGGGCGCAACCGAAACACCGCGACGCCTCAAGGCCCGCATCAGGCCGAGCGTCACCACTGTCTTGCCCGAACCGGAGGCCGGGGCGGCGATCAGCACACCGCTCATGCCGTGTCTTTCCGCTCCACGGCGAAGGGGTCGGGCAGAAGTGTGCGGCCAGAAAGGGCGCCCAGCCAGTCGAGCGATGGCCGGAGACGGACGACCTCGCCGATGACAACGATCGCCGGCGGTTCGATCCCGGCTGCAAGCATGTCCGCTTCGGCACGTCCGAGCGTGGTTTCGAGAACGGTCTGCTCCGGGGTCGCGGCATTGCAAACGAAGGCCACGGCCTCGTCTGCCCGGCGCCCGGCGGCCATCAGATTGGCCGCGATCTGCCCCATGTGTTTCATCGCCATATACATGACAATCACGGGCGAGCCGCGACCAATGGCGGCCCAGTCAATTCGATCGGGGACAACGCCGGAGGAATCGTGTCCGGTCAGGAAGGTCACGGCATGGTTGACTTCGCGGTGAGTGACCGGGATCCCGGCATAGGCAAGGCCACCGATCCCGGCCGTGATGCCCGGAACGATGCGGAAGGGTACACCATATTCGATAAGCGTCAGCGCCTCTTCGCCGCCACGCCCGAAAACGAAGGGATCGCCGCCTTTCAGCCTCAGCACACGGTGGCCGGCCTTTGCGAGTTCGACAAGGCGCAATGAGATATCGCGCTGCTTGGCCGAGGGCTTGCCGCCGCGTTTGCCGGCATATTCGAGAATGGCACCACTGCGCGCGAGTTTCAGGCAGTCGTCGTTCACCAGAGCGTCGTGCACGATAACATCAGCCTCCGACAGCGCCTTGGCCGCGAGCAGCGTCAAGAGGCCCGGATCGCCGGGGCCGGCGCCGGCCAGCCACACGTGACCGGGCTCGATGGCCGGCAGGCTCGTGGGCAGGGCTAGACGCGTCGTGTCACTCATGGTCATGGTCTAGGCCTCGTGCGCCAAAAATGCAATTCCGCCATGGCTCTTTCCGCCCCAAACCTTCGGCCATATGCCTTCCTCAAGCCCCCCGGCTCGCCTATAAGCGAGCCATGAGTGAAGTCGAGAAACAGGCTGCCAGCAATGCGACCGAGGGCAACCGGCTTGAAAAGCCGGAAGGCGCCTCCTTGCGCAATGGTTGGACGACGGGCGCCTGCGCGACGGCTGCGACCAAGGCCGCCTTCACGGCCCTCCTGACGCGCAGCTTTCCCGACCCCGTATCGATCACACTGCCGAAAGGCGAAATGCCGGCCTTCGCGCTCGCCCGCGAGGGTTTCGAAGGCGAAAGCGCCTATGCGGGCATCGTCAAGGATGCCGGTGATGATCCGGATGTGACCCATGGTGCTACCGTAATCGCGACAGTGACGCGCCTACCCCCCGGAAGCGGCATCCGCTTTGTGGCCGGCGACGGGGTCGGCACAGTCACCAAAGCAGGCCTGCCGATTGCCGTCGGAGAGGCGGCGATCAATCCGGTACCCCGCGCCATGATGACGGCGGAGATCGAAGCAATCGCTGCCGCGCATGAGATCGCACCGGATCTAGAGGTGAAGATCTCCGTTCCCGGCGGCGCGCAGATCGCTGAAAGCACCTGGAACCCTCGCCTCGGCATACTCGGAGGGATCTCCATTCTCGGAACGACGGGGATCGTGCATCCCTTCTCCTGCGCCGCCTGGATCCATTCGATCCACCGGGGGATCGACGTCGCTCGCGCCGAAGGCCTGACCCATCTGCTCGGCGCGACCGGTTCGACATCGGAAAAAGCCGCCCAGATCTTTCACGACCTGCCGGACGGCGCCCTGATCGACATGGGCGATTTCGCCGGCGGATTGCTGAAATACCTGCGTGCCCACCCTGTCCCAAGGCTGACGATCGCCGGCGGTTTCGCCAAGATGACGAAGCTGGCCCAGGGCGCCCTCGACCTTCATTCCTCGCGCAGCCAGATCGACAATCACTTCTTTCTTTCAATGCCTTGTACCAATGTTCTCTCCGACACTGCCCGCCGAGCCGTCGAAAACGCGAACACTGCACTCGAAGTGCTTGAGCTCATGACGAAAGAGGGGATCGCAATCGCCCCAGCTGTTGCCCAGGCGGCAAAACGCGTGGCCGAGGGCGTGCTGCGCGACAATGGCGTTGTGGTTGATATCATCGTCACCGATCGCAAGGGAGCGATCATCGCCCATGCGGCCTGACTCAGAGCATGCACCGCAGAAAGTCCTGATCCTCGGCGGCACGGCCGAGGCCCGTCTTCTGGCGGAAAGGCTCGTGGCCGAAGGCCATGATGTCACCACCTCGCTGGCGGGCCGAACGGTTGACCCGATCCTGCCTGCGGGCGTTGTGCGGATCGGAGGCTTCGGAGGGGCGGAAGGACTGGCGGTCTATTTGAAGTCGGAGGGCTTCGACCGCATGATCGACGCCACCCATCCATTCGCGCGGCGGATCAGCGAAAATGCGATAAAGGCGGCCGCAATCTCAGGCGTCCCGCTCGAACAACGAATGCGCCCGCGCTGGCAGAAACAGCCTGGGGACCGCTGGAGGAGCGTATCCACGCTTCAGGCGGCGGCCGAGGCGCTGCCATCGAGCGCTACGGTCTTTCTGGCCCTTGGACGGCAATATCTCGACGCTTTCGTCGGACGCGAGGACTGCCGCTTCGTGATCCGCATGGTCGATGCACCGGAGCAGCCGCTCACCTTCGCGAATTACGCCCTCGTCCTTGGCAAACCGGCAAGCGACCCCGAGCGCGAGGCAGACCTCTTCACCGCATACGGCGTCACGCATCTGGTCTGTCGTAATTCCGGGGGGCCAGCCGGATATGCCAAGATCCTTGCAGCGCGACGTCTTGCCCTGCCGGTCGTAATGCTCGAACGCGATTGAGACTCAACCCGTTTAGCGGAACTCGAAGATCTGGCGGAAAACACCCGGCGCGATGATCGACAGGGGATTGATCACCAGATTGGGCTTCATCGTCGGCCCGGTCAGCTTGAAGGTGATACCGAGCAAGCCGCGGTCGCGCCCATTGCCGAGGATGGCGCCGATCACCGGCAGTTCAGCGAACAGTCGATTGAGCCCATACGCCGGCATGAAAGTGCCGGTCAGGTCGATGCGTCCGGACTGATCCCGTACGATCCCTTGGAAGGTGGCGCCCACCTGCTCGCCGCGGACGATGCCGTTTTCGACGCTGAGTGTGCTACCGACCAGAGATAGCCGGGCAAAAGCACGCTGGAAACGGGCAGATCTCACGTCGATATCGCTACGCACGGCATTGTTGAGACTGCGTCCGTCTGCACCGGTCGGTGCGGAGACGATCGTCTGAAGCCGTTCTTCGTTTTCGACCCGGAAGTTGCGCAGATCAAGATTCCCGCTCCAGGCACCGTCGCGCGTTTCCGTAAGACGCAAATTCGCGAGGCCGCCGCCCAGGCGTTTGTAAGTATCGAGAAAGCGCAGGACCGCACCGGCATCGCTGGTGGTGACAGCGAGTTCCCGCAATCCGTCGGGCTGACGCAGTTTGGCAACTAGTGCCTGACCGCTGCCCGTAACGCCGGAAAAATCCACGGCATTGATGCGGCCCCTGCTCGCTGCATAGATAACAGAAACCCCAGACAACTGCTCGCCACCGAACCCGACCACGCGGTCGAAACGCCCTTCGATCCGGAGAGAAGTCCGTGAGGCCTTGGAGTCGCCGTCAGTGGACGGCCGCTGCAGGGTGGAGATCAGCGAGCGTGCGTCAAGCGCGCGGCCATTGGCCACAACCGAATAGACGCCCTTGTTGAGACGGACGGTGAGCGCCAACTCGTCTTCCGGCGACAGCCGGACGCGCGATAGACTGGCCGCAACAAGCCCGGTATCATCAATGCTCATGTCGCCGGACGCGCCGAAGCCCTCCCCGTCCAGCACGAACTTGTTGATCCGCGAGAGCTTGCCATCTTTGGTCAGCTCGAACTTCGCGGTCGCACCGATGCCTTGCCCCTTAGACCAACCCACCCAGGGAATGGTCAGCGTCGCGGATCGGAGATCAACCGACACCGCCTGTGTTGTTTCGTTGAGCCGGCGTAGCTCTAGCTTGACTGAGCCATTGACGATCTCGCCGAGACCGGGCGCCAACTTTTCGCGCGCCGCATTATCAAGTGTCGCGGTGACTACCTGTTCGCGGGCGACGGCACCCTCGCCGCGACGCACCGGTTCGGTGAGGTTCACGTCCATCGGGACATCGTCGATTCTCGCAGAGGCATCGAGTTTCGCCTTGTCACGATCGACCGACAAGGATCCGGTGACATCAGCGATCTGGCGCCCGTCGAAGGGTTTGGCCACGTCCACATCGTCGAGCGCGACTTCCGCCGTCCAGTTCGGCTCAGGCGGCGACTGGTCAGGAACAAGACCAAGACGGATCTTCGCCTGGCCGCGAACCTTGCCCGAAAAGTCCGACGGCTGAAAATCGACGACCTTCAGCGCCTCAATCGGCTTGAAGGAAACGAGTTCGGCCACCGCATCCGCGGCGCCTGCGATATCGAGATCGATATCCGCCATCAGAGGTTTCTCATAGGCGTCCTGCAGAACCAGACGACCGCTCTCCAGCTTGACCATCCGCCCTGACGGGAAGAAGGACCCAGCCGAGCGAATTGCGACGTCGACCCGCTCGCCGACCATGTCGAACCGACCATAGACGTCGCGCAGCGGGGGCAGTTCGCCGGTCAGGTTCAGGCGTGCATCTTCCAGATCAAACCCGATCTTCAGTTCATCGGCATCAAGCCGGACCGGTTTCGGGTCGATCGACAAACGGTTCTGCGGAATGAACACATCGATCGTTCCCTGGGGAATGATCCCGCCATAGAGATTTTCGAGAACCCATTGACGCGGCTTGGAAGCAATCCAGTATGGCCACAGCTGCTTGACCACCGTGGTGCGCATGTTTTCGACCACGGCGTTGAACCGGATCTCCGGGCCTGTTCCGCCAAAGCCGACCTGCAGCTTGCCGCGCATGTTTCCAGCCGGTGTCGACACGTCGAGCGTGTCGAGTTGCAGGCGGTTTTCCTCTACAAGGTAGCGGCCATAGCCCTTCAGGAAGAAGGGGAACGGAGTTTCGCCAGCGCTCGGCACATTCGCTTTGCCGTCGGTGACCACGAGATCGATGCCGAAACCCTTGCCGAAACTGCTGCCTTCCGGCAACCGGTCGAGATCGATGAGGCCGCCGGACAGCGGAAAAATGGTTTCATCGAAGCGGGCGGTCGAATTGGCAAGCTCGATCGTGTCCTTGGCAAAATCGTAGGAGAGCTTGAGACGGGCATCGGTGATCTCCTGGCGTTGACCGTCGGAGTAGAAGCCGGCTTTCTGCATGTTGATGCCGAGCGAGACGCTGGCATCCCGTCCTGGTGCCTCGCGCCGAGCGTTCAGCAACAATTCGGCCGAGCCATCGATCCCCTGGCGCGCCTCACCCGTGCTGGAACGCCGCAGCAGGAACGGGGTTACCCGCACATCGGCAACCCGCATCGTCAGCGATTCAGCACGGCCGTCGACATTCGTCGTCAGCGCCGTCAGTTCTGTTTGCTGACCATTGACTGCAACCGCCCCGAAGATCGAAAGCGAACCGTCATCGCCCCGCTCCAGCACGATGTCATCGATCGCAAGCGTCATCGGCCGACCGCTGGCACTCGTGGAGGCGATCTCCAGTCCGGCAAGGCGCATGCGGTCGAGACCGCCGCGGGCGATGAAGCCCTGCAGCCGGTCCAGTTCACCAAAGGCGTCTGCCAACCGGGCCGGAACATGATCGATCCGCCAATCCGAGATGTCGACGGGCTCGCCCTTCGGCAGTACCGTGGCATCGAGATCGATGCCCTCGCTGACGATCTCACGGATGGAGAACCGGCCGCCGAGAAGCGCCAATGGCTCGAGGATGAATCGGACCGAATTCGTCAGGGCGACCCGCTCGCCGCCCGCCTGTTCGTGCAACGTGACGTCCCGGGCCTCGACCGACAATTCCATTCCATTGGAGAACCGCACTTCCGTACCACCGATTTTGGCGGTGAACTGCGGCCCGAGCGCATTGTTGAGGACGGCCTGCGCCCGTTGTGCAAGGGCGGCATCGAGGGTGCCGCTTTCGACCACAGCATAGACCGCAAAGAACACGACGACCCAGAGCCCCGCGAAGCCGGCAAGCACCCGCAGCACGCGCCGAAACAGCGATCGCTTCGGCGGCGGACAATGCACGATGAGGGGATCCTCGGCCTGGGCAGACGGAAGAGCATGCAGCGGCACAATGTCCCGCTTGCGAAACCGTAGCTTTTCGCCCCGGATCTCCGACATGTCCTGGTGATTGTCTCCGTCGATCGATGCCGCTAACAAGTCGCTCTGGACGACTGCGGAGCGGACTATATATCGAAGTCGCCCACGATCACCCACAAAACGGGCAAAAGAAAGGTTATCCCATGACGGATTTGGCTGCCGGGGACATGGCCCCCGATTTCTCTCTGCCCCGCAATGGCGGCGGCACCGTTTCGCTTTCCGATTTCGCCGGAAAGCCGGTGATTCTCTATTTCTACCCCAAGGACGACACGAGCGGCTGCACGACCGAAGCCGTAGACTTCTCAAGCCTGACAGAGGAATTCGCGAAGCTCGGCGCAACCGTCATCGGCGTGTCGCCTGATTCGGTGAAGAGCCACGACAAGTTTGCCGCCAAGCACAACCTTTCGGTGGTGCTGGCCGCTGACGAGGAGCACAAAGCACTGGAAGCCTATGGCGTCTGGAAAGAAAAGAGCATGTACGGCAAGACCTATATGGGTGTCGAACGCTCCACCTTCCTGATCGACAAGTCCGGCAAGGTGGCCGAAGTCTGGCGCAAGGTGAAGGTCCCCGGCCACGCCGAGGCCGTGTTGAAGGCGACACAGGCCCTCTGACATGCTGGAGACAATGCAGCCCGAGACGGCTTTTCACTCCCTTCGCGGCGCTGCCACCCTTGCCATCCTGAGCGCCGACCTCGACGAGAAGACGGCGCTCGCCCAGACTGCGGCGATCCGCTGGCATGAGCGCTGCCTGTCGCTGCGCTCGCCGCTCGATCCGCCGCTTCCCGATCGTCCGGGCCGCCCGGCAAAACCGGAGCTCGTGCCGCCCAAAGCCGTTGGAAAGCGCTCGCTGCACACCCTGCCCGGCCGCATCGCCCTGCTTCATGCCCTCGCCCATATCGAGCTCAATGCGGTCGATCTCGCCCTCGACATCGTCGCCCGCTTCGCCACCGAACCGGTGCCACATTCCTTCTTCGACGGGTGGATGAAGGTCGCCTACGAGGAAGCCAAGCATTTCCGCCTGGTCCGTGACCGCATGCGGGAACTGGGCGCCGATTACGGCGACATGCCCGCCCATGACGGGCTCTGGCAGGCGGCTCACTCGACGAAGAACAATTTGACGGCGCGCCTTGCCGTGGTACCGCTCATCCTCGAAGCCCGGGGGCTCGACGTGACGCCGTCGCTGCAGGACAAGATGCGCGAAACGGGCGACACCGAAAGCGCCGATGTGCTGAAGGTCATCTACGAAGATGAAAAAGGCCATGTGGCCGTCGGTGCGAAATGGTTCCGCTTCCTCTGCGCCCGCGAGAAACGCGATCCTGCCAGAGCCTTTCAAGAACTGGTGCGCGCCAATTTCCGTGGCCAGTTAAAGGCGCCCTTTAACGATGTAGCGCGGGCCGAAGCTGGCCTGACACCATCCTTCTACCGGTCGCTTTCCGCCAAGAACAACTCGTCCGTTTGATACGCAATTCCAAGTGCCTAACGCTTCATTAACCCTAATTATGCGTAATTGCTAACGGCGGATCGGACAGGCGACTCGCCGCAACGGGCAGACGCGTGACGGCGGCCTGCCCGGCATGAAATGGGGGTCAGCGTGACGACGGGTTCGAACAGCCAGGTCTTCGGAAAGCGCAGGGAACAGCATATCGTCATATTGGCGAGCGGCGACCGCATACGACACATGACGATCCGTCCCTGGATGGTGGCGCTCACAGTTTGCTTCCTCGGCACCATGGCGATCGGCTACCTCGGAGCCACGACCTACCTCGTCCTGCGCGACAACCTGATAGGCGCCACCATGGCGCGCCAGGCGCGCATGCAGCATGAATATGAAGACCGGATCGCAGCGCTTCGCGCGCAGGTGGACCGTGTCACCTCGCGTCAATTGCTCGATCAGCAGGTGGTCGAGGAAAAGGTCGAAAAACTCCTAGAACAGCAGATGGCACTGACCTCGCGCCATGGCCGGATAGACGCCCTTCTGCAAACGGATGGCGCGCCAGACGCCTTGCCCACTGATGGCCCATTGCCCGCCGAAAAGCCAGCGGTCGACGGCAAGGATCAGGCTTCTCTCTCGTCGGGAACACAAGCCTTCGCCGCCCTGCTCGGAGAAACAGCACCAGAACCTAGAGCAACGCCCCCGCATAGGCGGGCGCTTGCGCTTGGTTACGTACCAATGACGGACGAAAATGTCGCCGACCGCGCCGACCGCCTCTTTTCAAATATGACGCTGTCGCTGAAGGAGATCGAGGCCGAACAGCTGCAACGCATCGAGAAACTGGCCAGCGGCGCCTCACAGACCGCCGACGAGATAGCCGCGATCCTCAGGCGTCAGGGTGTACCGATCGACGAACAGGCGGCGCGGCCAGTCGCCGACGCCGTGGGCGGTCCATATATGGCACCGCAGTCAGACAGCGACTTCAACGCCTCGCTGAATGCGCTGGATGTCGCACTCACGCGGCTGGAAACGGTCCGCGACACGGCCAAGCGCCTGCCTTTCGCCAATCCCGCACCAGGCCGGGAAATCACCAGCCGATTCGGCAACCGTCCTGACCCGTTCTTTGGTGGTCTAGCCATGCATGCCGGCATCGATTTCCGCGCGCCGACGGGCGCGGAAATCCGCTCCACCGGCGTCGGCAAGGTTGTCACAGCAAGCTTTTCGGGCGGCTATGGCAAGATGGTCGAGATCGATCACGGCCTCGGCCTCACCACCCGCTACGGCCATATGTCTCGCATCCTTGTGAGCGAGGGCGACACCGTAGAAACCGGGCAAATTCTTGGCCTTGCAGGCTCGACTGGACGCTCGACCGGCCCCCATCTCCACTACGAGATCCGGCGCAACGGCACCCCTGTCGATCCCATGCGCTTTCTGAATGCCGGAATGAAGCTGACACCGCTGATCAAGTGACGATTCGCTGCAGCTCTTTTGCCGACAAGGCGTCGGTTTGCGGATCACCACGACGTTGCAAGCCAATTAATCGTGATCATTAAGCCTTTGTAGGGGTAAATCCGCCCGTTTCCTTGACTTTACGGCAGTTTCCTTCTATTCGCCGCAACCATTGTCGCCCGATCTTACGGGCTCTTGAGCGATGTTCGCGAGAACAGGAACGGAAACTACTTCCCTTTGACCACTTTTGCTGACCTTGGCCTGAGCCAAAAAGTCCTTTCTGCCGTCACCGATGCCGGCTACACCATTCCGACCCCGATCCAGGCAGGCGCAATTCCGCCGGCTCTGCAACGGCGGGACATTCTCGGCATCGCCCAGACAGGCACCGGCAAGACCGCATCCTTCGTTCTCCCGATGCTGACGCTCTTGGAAAAGGGCCGTGCACGCGCCCGCATGCCGCGCACTCTGATTCTCGAGCCAACACGCGAACTCGCAGCCCAGGTCGCCGAGAACTTTGAGAAGTACGGCAAGAATCACAAGCTGAACGTGGCGCTTCTTATCGGCGGCGTGTCCTTCGAAGAGCAAGACCGCAAGCTTGAGCGTGGTGCAGACGTCCTGATCTGCACGCCCGGTCGCCTGCTCGACCATTGCGAGCGCGGCAAGCTGCTGATGACCGGCGTCGAAGTTTTCGTCATCGACGAAGCCGACCGCATGCTCGACATGGGCTTCATCCCGGACATCGAGCGGATCGCGAAGATGATCCCCTTCACCCGCCAGACGCTGTTCTTCTCGGCGACGATGCCGCCGGAAATCCAGAAGCTGGCCGACCAGTTCCTCCAGAACCCAGAGCGCATCGAAGTCGCCCCGCCGTCATCGACGGCAAAGACGGTGACCCAGCGTCTCGTCGCCTGCAATAACAAGGATTACGAAAAGCGCTCGACGCTGCGCGATCTGATCCGCGCTCAGGACGATCTGAAAAACGCGATCATCTTCTGCAACCGCAAGAAGGATGTCGCCGATCTCTTCCGCTCGCTCGACCGTCACGGCTTTTCCGTTGGCGCGCTGCATGGTGACATGGACCAGCGCTCGCGCACGACCATGCTGGCGAATTTCAAGACGAATGCCATCACGCTGCTCGTCGCCTCCGACGTCGCAGCCCGCGGCCTCGACATCCCCGATGTCAGCCACGTCTTCAACTTCGACGTTCCGATTCACGCCGAAGACTATGTTCACCGCATCGGACGTACCGGCCGTGCCGGTCGCTCAGGCGCGGCCTTCACTTTGGTGACGCGCAGCGACACCAAGTTTCTCGATGCCATCGAAAAGCTGATCGACCAGAAGATCGAATGGCTTGATGGCGACCTGTCGGCCCTTCCGGCGCCGACGGAAAGCCATGACGAAAGCCGTGGAAAACGCGGCCGCGACAAGGGTCGCGAGCGGCGCAGCGGTCATAAATCCGATACGCGCAGCGAGTATGCAAAGTCTTCCGAGGCTCGCATCGAACCAGTCAAACCGGCAGAGGAACAACAGGTGATGGAAGCGGTCAAAGTGGAAGCGGTAGCAACGGAGCGCAGGGCGGATAACCGCCGCAACCAGAACCCGCGCAACAACCGCAATAACCCCTATCCTGCCAACGACGACAACCGCGATCGCCGCCGCAACCGTCATCACGACCATGACGACGGCCCGACGCCTGTCGGTTTCGGCGACGACATCCCGGCCTTCATGCTGATCGTCGCTGCCGCCAAGGCTTGATCCCAATGGGGCAGCCCGGTATCGATTTCCCCGGTCTCGGGGTTGGTCTTGCCATCCTTCGGGATGGCAAACTGCTTTTGTGCAGGCGCATGAAGGCACCGGAAGCTGGCCACTGGAACATCGTTGGCGGCAAGGTCGACCATATGGAGCGGGCCGAAATCGCCGCCCGCCGTGAGGCCGAGGAAGAAACGGGGCTCTCGATCGGCCCAATCCGCTACCTCGGCCTGACCGAACAGTTGATCGAGGCGGACCGCCAGCACTGGATTTCGCTGCTCTACGTCACCGACGACACGACCGGCGATCCGCAACTGACCGAACCGGACAAGCTTTCGGAAATCGGCTGGTTTGATCTGGATGCCCTGCCGCAGCCGCTTTCCGTCTTCACCCAGACGGTTCTGGCCTATCTGCGCTGAGCGGCCTCACGCTCGGTAACCCGCATCGCGGCATCGAGCGCGATCCGCGCCCATTTCGCCATGATATCCGGGTCGTCGAGCGCTTCGTCGGGGATTGTCCAATAGGGCATGGCGACGGGCTTGCCTCCCTTACTCTCATATCGCCAGCGTTTGGCTCCAGCCCCTTCGAGCAGGGGCGCACTCTCCTCGTCGCCCTTCAGCATCAGCTCGCCGCGCAGTTCGAGCGCAAAGATGATGCCCCGCGCGTAAATGCCTTTGCCGCCGAACATCCGGCGGATCGTCACCGGTCCGACCGCCTCAAACATCTCCTCGATTGCTGCATTATCCATGGTCAGCCCTTCAAGATCCCGCCGGCCGCCTGAACCGCCTCCGGCGTATCAACGTCTATATACGCAGCTGCGCCAAGCTCTACATCGATGATCGGCAGGCCGCAGGTCTCGATCACCTGTCTGGCGCCCACATCCCCCTCCAGCAGCATCAAGTCGGCAAAGGTCGCACGCGGCAGAATGACCGGGTTGCCGCGCTTTCCGTTTGCGACCGCTCGCACGATGGCACGGCCCTGCGCCTCCAGGAAGGCAGAACTCAGTCGCTGGAGGTCCTCGGACCGCAAGGCTGGCATATCCGCTAGCAGCACCATGACACCAGCGACTTCCGCAAACTCCGGCGCAGATAGACCCGTCTTGAGCGAACTCGCCATGCCGGTCGCAAAGTCGGGATTGTCGACAAGGATCAGCGGCAGGTGCGCCAGCGCCTCGGAAACCTCCGCAGCCTGATGTCCCGTCACCACCACCACCGGTCCTGGCAGCGCATCGAGCGCCCGCTCGGCAACACGGCGCACCAGCGGAACACCCTCGAATTCGGCGAGCAGTTTGTGGCCTGCCTTGCCCATGCGGCTGGCACGCCCGGCCGCTAGCAGGACGGCCCCCAGATCATGCTCGGATAGACTTGCACGCGTCGCTTCACGCGGCAATGGACGGCTCGGGATTTCCATCAGCAGGCCACCGACACCCCAGCCGGTCATCTCGACGCGATCGGGCGGATGTCCGGCGAGAATGCCGTTCAGGACCCAGTCGAATCCGTTTTCCTTCGGCGAGCGTGCACAGCCGGGCGCACCAATGACGGGGACATCGCCTACATGACCGAGAACCAGCAAATTGCCCGGGTCAACGGGCAACCCGACCTGATCGACCACGCCGCCGGCAAGCCGGATGGCCGAGGGTATTACATCATCGGCATCGGCAACGGCTGACGCCCCGAAAACGATGATGAGCGACGGACCGTCTTCGGTGGTTCGGTTTTTAAGCGACGCACTAATGGCATCCGCCACCGTCTCGGCCCGATGCGGGACGCGCTGTTCCGATGCGAGCCGGCTCCCCGAGGGTAGAAGTCGGGCTTCGAGCACGCGGGCCGTCTTGTCCATGACGGACGGTTTCAGGGACCGCAGTTGGGTTGCGACGAGATGCACCCGGTGGCGACGATAGGGCGCCACCTCGAAGGCGATCCCCTCCTGCAGAATGACGGCAGCCTCCGCGACACATGCACCGGCCACGGCAAGCGGGATGATCTTCACGGTCGCGACGAGATCGCCGGCCCGTACATCCCGCCGATCGGCGAGACAGGCAAGCGTGATCGCGGGATCGACGGCGTTGAAGCGGTCGACCAAGGTCTTGCTCGCACGAAAGAGACCATTCGCCGAAGCATAGAAATTGACCCGCCCGGTCGAGGCCGGACTCCGCGTGAGCCCACAAAGATCAATCACGGCGCTCAACCGATCGGCCGCTTCATCTTCCATCAGGTCACCTGGTTCCAGCCGGCAGACGATGACGGTGGTCACCTCCTCTGCCTGCAAGCGGGCAAGATCGTCTGCCTGAAGCCGGTGTCCCTTGGACAGCTTGCCGGAGGCGAGTGGCTGGGAATGGGCGAGGATCGCATCACGAGCTTCCGATGTCGGGATTGGCCCAAACTTCACGATCTGTCCTCTCGGGCGCCGGAGAGAGCCCCGACACTGCGCCGGCGCAGCGACTGGATGACATCGGCGAGGATTGCGACCGCGATTTCGGCCGGTGTGGCAGCGCCGATATCGAGGCCGATCGGGGCGTGAATGCGCGAGATGGTCTCGGGGTCGATACCGGCGGCGGTCAGCCGCTCGATCCGCTTCGCATGCGTCTTGCGCGAGCCAAGCGCACCGACATAGAAACAGCCGGCCTGAAGGGCTGCAATCAGGCCGTGATCATCGATTTTCGGATCATGGGTAACGGCTACCATGGCGCTGTAGCGGTCGAGCGGCTGGGTAGCGAAAACTTCGTCCGGCCAGTCTGCGCGCAGATCGATGCCGGCGAAGCGCTCGGGCGTTGCAAAGGCCGTGCGCGGGTCGATGATGGTCACCGCAAAGCCGGATAGTGCTGCCATGGGCGCCAGCGCCTGACTGATGTGCACGGCGCCGATCACCACAATCCGCGGCGGTGGCAAATGGACGTTGAGAAACAGGCCCTTGCCCCCGATATCAACGATGCCCGATTTGCCAGAGAGAAGCCGCGCGCGTATTTCTTCGCCGAGTGGATCCGCAGCAACCTGATCCTCAGTCACCAGACGCGAAATGCCGGCAGTCAGGTCACTCACCAGCACGGCCCCGAGACGACCACGTTTCGCGGCATTCAGAGCCGCAAGCGTTGAAATCTCCATCAGCCGAGCCTCTCGACCTGCACGCGGATGCGGCCACCGCAGGAGAGGCCGACCCGCCAGGCGGTTTCGTCGGCCACACCGAATTCGAGCATTTTCGCCGTACCGGCCTTGATGACGTCGAGCGCCTCGGCAATCACAGCGCCCTCGACGCAGCCACCGGAAACCGAGCCCTCGAAATTTCCCTCGCCGTCAATGACAAGATGGCTGCCGACCGGGCGCGGCGCCGATCCCCAGGTTTCGATCACGGTCGCGATCGCGACAGATCGCCCCTCGGCGAACCAGCTTTCGGCAATGTCGAGCGGATCGCGCAAAGTGGCATCGGTGGTCATGGCTGGCTCCTGTCTGAAGCGAGATAACGCCGGGGATCGCAATAGTGATCCGGCGCACCGGATAAAGATTGCACGAGATCCGATAAAGCTTCCAGATTATGGACCGAGCGCAACTCGTCCACATGTGGCAGCATGGCCCGCACCCCTCGCGCACGCGCCTCGAAACCGGCAAAGCGTAGCAGGGGATTGAGCCAGACGAGGCGCCTACACGAACGATGCAGCCGGTCGGTCTCGCGGGCAAGCATTTCGACCTCATCCCGCTCCAATCCGTCGGTAATCAGGAGCACGACGGCACCCTGCCCCAGCACGCGCCGTCCCCAATGGCGGTTGAAGAGCTTGAGCGTCTCGCCGATCCGTGTCCCCCCCGACCAGTCGGCAACGGCGTCCGTGCATTGCGCGATCGCCTCGTCCGGATCGCGGTGACGGAGTTGCCGCGTAACATTCGTGAGCCGCGTACCGAAGAGGAAGGTATGCACCCGGCGGCGACGTTCGGTTAGCACATGCAGGAAATGCAGGAAGATGCGCGTATACTGACTCATCGAGCCAGAGATATCGGCGAGGACGACGAGCGGTGGCGGCTGTTGTCGACGCTCGCGAAACTTAGGCAGCATCAGGTCGCCACCGGTTCGCAGCGACTGACGCATGCTGGCGCGCGGATCGATGAGACGCCCCTTGGGTGAAGCCCTGTATCGGCGCGTCTGAACGAGATCGAGCGGCATGGCAAGCCGTTCGATCGCGCGCCGCGCCTCCTTCAATTCGCTTGCCGTCATCTGCCCGAAATCAAGCCGGCGAAAGACCTCCTGGCCCGAAACCGTGAGTCGGGCATCGACCTCGACATCCGGCTCGTCGCGTGGCTTCGGCTCGCGTTTTCTGTCGGCAAAGAGCGCATCGCTGACACGCGCACCGCCAGCCTTCGGCTTATGCCGCTCCCCGATCGCCGCCACCGGCGACATCAAGGCAATCATCTTGCCGACGAGATCGCGCGAGCGCCAGAAGATCGAAAAGGCTTCATCGAAAACGGGCTGATCCTCGTGTCGCTTGACGAAGATCGCCGAGAGAGCAGCGTGAAACTCGATGCGCGAACCGATACCGATTGCGTCGACCGCCTCGATGGCATCAATGACGGCACCGGGTCCGGGCTTGAGGCCAGCCTTTCGCAGGACCCTGGCGAAATGCACGATATTGTCGGCGAGCCGCCCATCGCCCTTGACCGGCGGCGGCACGACGATCCCGTCGCGTCCACTGGCGGGATGCGGCCCGAAGCTTTCCATCTCAGCCGACCTTTTCCAGGAGCTCGGCCTTGACCTCCGAGAGCAGCTTTTCGCCTTCGCTGCCCTGGATGCGGGCGATATCCTCCTGGTATTTCAGGAGCGTGCCCAGCGTGTCGGCGATGGTCTCGGGATCGAGCGCCAGACGGTCGAGCTCGGTGAGAGCCGTCGCCCAGTCGATGGTCTCGGCAATGCCGGGGTTTTTGAAGAGGTCGATGGTCCTGAGTTTCTGGACATAGGCGACGATTTGCCGGGAAAGCTGTTCGTTGCAGCCCTTCACCTTGCGTCTGATAATCGCCAGTTCGTCGGCAGCGGCCGGATAGTCCACCCAGTGATAGAGGCAACGGCGTTTCAGCGCATCATGCACCTCGCGGGTGCGGTTCGACGTGACGATGACGATCGGCGGCTCGGCGGCCTTCACCGTGCCGAATTCGGGGATCGTCACCTGAAAATCCGAGAGCACTTCGAGCAGGAAGGCCTCGAAGGCCTCGTCCGTGCGGTCGAGTTCGTCGATCAGGAATACCGGCGCGCGTCCCGGTTCGCCTTGCAGCGCCTGCAGAACCGGACGGCGGATCAGATAGCGCTCGGAAAAAATGTCGCCCTCGAGCCGGGTTCGATCCGAGACGCCGGAGGCTTCGGCCATGCGGATCTCCAGCATCTGTGCCGGATAGTTCCACTCGTAGACGGCAGAGGCCACATCGAGGCCTTCATAACACTGCAGGCGGATCAGCGGGCGGTCGAGCGCCTTGGCGAGCACCTTGGCGACCTCGGTTTTGCCGACACCGGCTTCCCCTTCGAGGAAAAGTGGCCGCTTCATCCTGAGCGCCAGAAAAAGCACCGTCGCCAGCGGCCTGCCGGCCAGATAATCCTCAGCCGAAAGCAGATCGATGATGCCATCGATCGTCTCCGGCAGCGCCTTTCCCGAGGTCTCTGCCATGTCTCCTCCCATGTTCGGGGGAAGTCTATAGCGTGTGATAGCCCCGGTCCAGATAGATGAGAGACGGCTCACGCTCACCGAAATGCACCGCCTTCACCTCGCCGAAGAGCACCGTATGGGTATTCGTCACCTTGCGGTCAGTCACGACGCAGTCGAAGGCGACGATCGCATCGACAAGCACCGGCGAGCCTGTCTTCATCACCTGCCATTCGGCCTGGGCGAAACGGTCTTCGGCCGAAAGTTTGCCGAAACCCGCGAAGGCATTCGCCAGATCCTGGTGATGGGCGCCCAGCGTATTCAAGGCGAAATGCCCACTCTCGAAAAGCACGGCATTGCTTGGATTGCTGTTGTTGAGGCAGGCAAGCACCATGGGCGGGCTGTCTGACACCGAGCAGGCGGCGGTGATGGTGACCCCGCGCCGGATGCCCTGATGCTCCGTCGTCACGATCTGCACATGCCCCGCATAACGGCTCATGGCCTCGCGATAGGCGACCGGATCCAGAACTTGCATGCTCAAACTCGAAACTCCCCTCGGTATGTTCCCCCGTCGATATCGGAATATGGGCCGCAGCCCTTACCTTTTCCACAATGCCATCACGATTTCGATGACGCGCCATTCTGGCAGGCGGAAAGCCAGCATTTCCAATTGCCTGCGGTTTCGGCTAGGATCGCGACATGACCCAATCGCGCTTGCTCACAACCTGGCTTTCGCTTCCGCTGCTCCTGCTGCCGGGCATACCTGGAGCATCGGCAGCGGAGCTGAAACTTGCCGTGGTCGCCCCCAAGACCGGTAGCTTCGCCGTGCTCGGCGATCAGGTGCGAAAGGGCGCGACGCTCGCCGCCGAGGGCCTGTCGATAAGCCTCGTCGAGATCGATGAACCCTGCACAGACGGCAGCGGCCAGGCGGTGGCCGAAGCGATCACGGCGGCCGGAGCGACAGCAGCGGTCGGCTTTCTCTGCAGCGAAACACTGAAGGAAGGCCTGCCCGTTTTGGCAGACGCCAACCTTCCCGCACTGACACTGTCGGTCCGCTGGAAAGGGTTGATGGAGGATGCGGTAAAGGCCAGATGGCCGCTTTTCCGCCTTGCACCGAATGGCGATCAGGAATCCGCCAAACTGTCCGAAGTTATCCTGCGCGATTGGCCAGCCGAACCGGTTGCTCTGCTGGAAGACGGTACGATCCGAGGACGTGAACTCACCGAGGCAATCCGCATCAGCCTTGAGGAACGTGGCCTGAAGCCGGCCTTCATCGACACATTCCGTCCCGGCCAGGAACAGCAACTGTCGCTTGTCCGTCGTCTGAAGACGGCCGGCGTCACGCACGTCTTCGTCGGTGGCGATCGCAACGACGTCTCGATCATTGCCCGTGACGCCAAGGCTGAAGGCCTGTCGCTGACGCTGCTCGGCGGCGAAGCCATGCGCGCGGCCGACGAACCGGTCCCTCTGGAAAATGGCGTGCTCGCGGTCGGTCTCGTGGAGACACCGCAGGGGCCAACGGCTCCGACGGTGACCAGTAAATTCGAGGCCGCAGGCGTCGTACCGGAGGGCTATGTTTTGCAGGCCCATGCGGCCGTGACCATGCTCGCGGATTCCTGGGGCATCTCGTCCGCCATGGGCACACCCGTCACGGATGCCCTGATCGGCACGACCTTCGAGACGGCGATCGGTCCAATCACCTTCGGTGAGGATCACGAGCTGACCGAGAACCCCTATCGCTTGCTGCAATGGCAGGACAACGCCTTCGTGCCCGTTTCCGAACCATCGCAGTAATCGAGGTCAGTCCCGGTAGGGCCAGAAGGCCTGGCTGAACACGCCGCCATCCACCCAGATGGTCTGACCGGTGACAAACGCCGATTGCGGACCGGCAAGGAAGAGGATCGGCCCTGCGATATCCTCGGGCGTACCGACACGACGCAGAGGTGTGACATCGCCCCAGGTCTTGGCATAATCGGGCGCTTCGGCCTGAGTGCGTGCCGTTTCGATCGCACCAGGGGCCACGCAGTTGACGCGGATCTGATGCGGCCCAAGCTCGACAGCCGAAACCTTGGTTAGCTGTTCGATACCCCCCTTGGACGCGGTGTAATCCACCAATTTCGGGAAGGCATGCTTGTTGCAGCCGGAGCCGAGATTGATGATCGAGCCACCCTTGCCCGCCTCCACCATGCGGCGCGCCACACGCTGGCTGTTGAGGAAGGTGCCCTTGAGGTTGGTGCTGATGACGGCATCCCAGCGCTCTTCGGAAAGTTCGAGCATCGAGGCCCAGGTCTGGATGCCGGCATTGTTGACGAGAACATCCGGCACCTGACCGGCCCAGGCGATGACGTCGTCCAAAAACGTCTCGATGGCGGCGCTGTTGGCCACCTCGCATTCCCGACCGATCGCCCGACCACCAAGCGCAGCCACATCCTTCTCGACGTCGGCTGCCGCATCCGACTGACCAAGATGGGTAAAGGCGACGTCATAGCCTTCGCGCACGAAGGCGGAGACCAGATGACGGCCGATACCGGAGCTTCCGCCGGTGATGATTGCGAACTTGGCCATGTTGTCCTCCCGGATGGCTATGCTTTTGCCGAGGCATGAAGCGCCGGGCGGCAATCGTCAAGGCCAGCCATGCCGATGACAGGCATCTCATCCGAAGGCATGGTTGCCGCTCAACGGCGCCGATGCTATGCGGACCGCCATCAACAGCTGGTGCCCGCGCCTCTCGTCCGCGACGGCATCGATCGATCCCTGGCCCGCGAGGAGCTTCCGATGACCCGCCCTCTCCTGATCTCGCCTTCCATTCTGGCTGCCGACTTCTCCCGCCTCGGCGAGGAAGTCCGCGACGTCGTCGACGCTGGCGCCGAATGGGTACACCTCGACGTGATGGACGGGCATTTCGTCCCGAACATCTCCTTCGGCCCTGCCATCATCAAGGCGCTGCGCCCCTGGACCAAGGCCGTCTTCGACTGCCACCTGATGATCGCGCCGGCCGATCCCTATCTCGCCGCCTTCGCCGATGCCGGCTGCGACATCATCACGGTGCATGCGGAAGCCGGCCCGCACCTGCACCGCTCGCTGCAGACCATCCGGGCGCTCGGCAAGAAGGCCGGCGTTTCGCTCAATCCGGCAACGCCGCTTTCTATCCTCGAGCATGTGATGGATGATCTCGACCTGATCCTGATCATGAGCGTCAACCCGGGCTTCGGCGGCCAGAAGTATATCCCCGCGATGACCGACAAGATCGCCAAGGCGAAGGCCCTGATCGGCAACCGCCCGATCGATCTGGAAGTCGACGGCGGCGTCACCGCCGACAATGCCGCCGAAATCGCCAAGGCCGGCGCCAATGCGCTGGTTGCCGGCTCGGCGATCTTCAAGGGCAAGGGCGTTGACGACTACCGCAAGACGGTCGACACTCTGCGAAAAGCAGCCGAGGGAGGTCGGGCTTGAGACTGCAGCTATCCGCCATCGCGCTCGCTTTTCTGACGGCCTCTGCGGCCTCAGCCGGAGACGTGGCGGAGATGCGTCCCCTGGGTTTTTCGCCTGATGGCAAGTTCTTCGCCTTCGAGCAGTTCGGCGAACAGGATGGCTCCGGTTTCGCCTATGCCGAAATCCAAGTGATCGACACAAAAACGGACCAGTATGTGCCTGGCACCCCGGTCAGCGTTCTGATCAGCCGGGAAGAGGCATCCATCGGCGAAGCGCGACGGGAGAGCCTGAAACAGGCAAAGGCCATCCTCGATGAACGCAAGATCGGCGACGATCCTGGATATCTGGTGGCCATGGCACCGATCGGCGAGCTCGCGGGCAAGGTCGATGAACTACGCTATCAGGCTGTTCCGAGCTTCTACGTGTCGGAAGGGGTGTACCGCGTAAGCATCGAAGATTTCGAGGCCAAGGGTGAGGACCTCTGCGTCAACCTGAACGTCAATGTGCGTGGCTTCGCGCTTTCGATCGCCGATGATGCGAAACCCGAAGCCCGGCGCGAGGTCTACCGCGACAAGTCCATTCCGAAAAGCCGCAATTGCCCGAGCGCTTACGCCGTCGGCGGTGTCGTGACCCCGGGCTATCGCTCGAACGGTCCGCACATGATCATGGTTCAGATGGCCACCCTCGGCTTCGAGGGCAACAATTTGCGTTGGCTCGCCGTTCCGGTGAAGCCCTGATGCCGCTTAGCCCCCTGCCGTCGCTCCTGTTGTGGATGGGCGGTTCGCTTGCCTGGGGGCTGGCGATGGCGACAAGCTTTCAGCTATCCGTTCATCTCTTCGGACGCGCCACGAGCAGCCATGACCTGGCTTTGACCGCGATCTACGCGTCAGGCGGCATGATCGGCTGGCTCGCCGCCCTGCCCCTGATCCACTGGGTCAGAAAACGCGGCGGGCCTGAGACCGCTCTTGCAGCATGGCTCTTGCTGCTCGGCATTGTCACCGTAGGGGCAATCGCCGGGATCTACGCTCTGCAATATCGAACCTTCTATGCCCATTGGCACGCGCCATTTCCCTCGCGCATCTGGGCCTATCAGCAGATTTTCACCACCGCGTCTGCCCTCTACCAGTTTGCCGTGCTTGGGCTGCGTCACCTTCTGCCGGCCGGATTGGCCATGCTTCTGGTGCTGAGCGTGGTGATGGCCCGCCGCAGCCGTTGAGCTTGCCGCCCCACTTTGCTAAGGGGAGCCAGCATTTTCCCATGTCCAACGAAAGACGAGCCCGATGATCCCGCGTTACTCCCGGCCGGAAATGGTCGCCATCTGGTCCCCCGAAACCAAGTTCCGCATCTGGTTCGAGATCGAGGCCCATGCCTGCGACGCGCTCGCCGATCTCGGCGTGATCCCGAAGGAATCCGCCCGCACCATCTGGGAAAAGGGCGGTCCCGCCGAATTCGACGTCGCCCGCATCGACGAGATCGAGGCCGTCACCAAGCATGACGTCATCGCCTTCCTGACGCATCTCGCCGAATTCATCGGACCTGACTCGCGCTTCGTCCACCAGGGCATGACCTCGTCGGACGTGCTCGACACGACGCTCAATATCCAGTTGGTCCGCGCGGCCGACATCCTTATCGCCGACATGGACCGGGTCCTGGCAGCCCTCAAGGCCCGCGCCTTTGAACACAAGGACACTGTTCGTATCGGTCGCAGCCATGGCATCCATGCCGAGCCGACGACCATGGGCCTGACCTTTGCCCGCTTCTATGCCGAAATGGCCCGCAACCGCGACCGCCTCGTCAATGCCCGTGCGGAAGTCGCAACCGGCGCGATCTCCGGCGCTGTCGGCACGTTTGCCAATATCGACCCGCGCGTGGAAGAGCACGTCTGCGCAAAGCTCGGTCTTGCACCGGAGCCGATCTCGACCCAGGTCATCCCGCGCGACCGTCATGCGATGTTTTTCGCCACCCTCGGCGTCATCGCGTCCTCGATCGAGAACGTCGCGATCGAAATCCGCCACATGCAGCGTACAGAAGTTCTGGAAGCCGAAGAATTCTTCTCGCCGGGCCAGAAGGGCTCGTCGGCCATGCCGCACAAGCGCAATCCGGTTCTCACGGAAAACCTGACGGGTCTTGCCCGCCTCGTGCGCATGTCGGTCGTTCCGGCCATGGAGAACGTGGCGCTGTGGCACGAGCGTGACATCAGCCATTCGAGCGTCGAGCGCGCCATCGGCCCGGACACCACGATCACCCTTGATTTCGCACTCAATCGTCTGGCCGGCGTCATCGAAAAGCTCGTCATCTACCCTGAGAACATGTTGAAGAACATGAACAAGTTCAAGGGCCTGGTGATGAGCCAGCGCGTTCTGCTGGCGCTCACGCAAGCCGGCGTCTCGCGCGAGGACAGCTATCGCCTCGTCCAGCGCAACGCGATGAAGGTCTGGGAAAAAGGCGCCGACTTCCTGGAAGAGCTACTCGGCGACGAAGAGGTTCGCGCCGCCCTTTCGGAAGAAGACATCCGCGAAAAGTTCGACCTCGGTTACCATACCAAGCATGTCGACACGATCTTCAAGCGGGTCTTCGGCTGATACCCGGCGAACGGACATGGGACATAACGAGACGGGCGCGAAGACATTCGCGCCCGTTTTGATTGGGGAGAAGTGAAGCATGGCGCGCCTGTCACGCCTCCTGCTGTCAGCGATCGCTGCTCTGGCCATCTTCAGCCTCTTGATCCTGCATGGCAGCGGTTACAACTGGATGGCCGAACTTGACCCGGGCATCGATCCCTCGATGATCGAGACGGATGGGAACCGCGCACTCGTCCGAAATTTGCTGCTGACAACAGCGCTGGGGGCCTCGGCCCTGATGGCCATCGGCGCGAAAACGAGAGGCGCACGAATGCTGCCCCTCGTCTTGTCGGTGCTGGCATTAGTCGCCTACGTCTTCAGCGCCGCCTGACGGCCACCAGAACTAGACAACCAGCCGGCGATAGAAGTGCCAGGTCGCATGGCCGAGCACCGGCACAATGACCACCAGCCCGACCATCAGCGTCGCCATCCCGATCGCGAGCAGCGCGGCAACCATCAAGCCCCAGACGGCGACCGGCACCGGATTGGCAAGGCTTGCCCTCACCGAAGTCGAAACCGCCGAGGCAGCGCCGCAATCGCGGTCGAGCAACATCGGAAAGGCGATGATGCTGATCACGAGCGCGATCAGTGCGAGAACGAAGCCGAAGCCATTGCTCCAGAACAGGAAGGCAAGTGCATTCGGATGGTCGAGAATTCCGCTCGCAAAGGCAAAGAGGCCAGGCGACGGATAGTCACCGATCAGCGAGAGATAGAGCCCGCGCGACACCACAAGCCACACCATGAAGAGGGTGAGCAAATAAAGGCTCATCATCAAGAGCGCAGGCAATGATGGCGACTTGAAGAGGCTGAGCACGTCGGACCAGTCGGCAGGCTGGCCGAGTTCACGACGACGGCTGATTTCCATGAGCCCGAGCGCCAGAAGCGGACCGACAAGCGCAAAGCCGGCCAGCAGCGGATAAACCATCGGCAGAAGCTCAACGCCGGAACTCCAGCCGATCATGATCGCGCCGGCAATCGGATAGATGAGCGCCACAAAGGCATAGTGGGAAGGCTTTTCGCGAAAATCCTCATAACCTTCACGCAGTGCCGCAAAGACGTCGGATACGGCGATCTGCTGTACCGTAGGCCTGACAATCGTGCCGGTAGCACCGGTCATCACATGAAATGTCGACATTCTCACTTCCTCCTCGAGCAACAGGGTCTGTAAGCTGCAAAGTGAAATGCGCGCGCAGTGTCGGGCCGGATCGGTCGCGACGTCGCGCCGTATGCAGGGCCGCCGAATCTTCCAATGCGAATACGGCCAGCTTTATCCTGAGCTAATTAGTGTATCAGCTAACACTTGCCATGTCGTGCGCAAGTTACGCACGAAGCTGTGAGAGCCCTGGCAGTTGGCAGTGATGACTGCCAGGGCCGGACGGTCAACGGCAGGTATATCGATCCTCGCCTTCGGCGGCCGGATCGGCGCCCGCACGCGTCACGGCCGGATAGGGGCAATAGAGAAAGCGCGTTCCCTTAAGCGAGGATGCTTCCGCATTGTCTTCCGTGATCCCTGCCGCGACCCCAGCAGGGGCAATACCCTTCTCGACCCAGTCGACCAGCGGCGTGAAGAAATCGAAGTCGTTGAAGCTCGGACCATTGGCCCCATGCGGCATTCCGGGGATGCGGTAGAGCTGCACGAAATCCGACGCCTTGCCATCATGGTTGGCATCGAGCTTCTTGTACCAGTCAACCGTGTCGACAACAGAGAAGACCGGATCCGAATTTCCGTGGAAGACGAGCATCTTGTTGCCCGCCTCCCGGAAGGCATCGAGCCGGGGATCATCGGCACCGGGCGGCACCATGAAGTCCATGGCCGACTCGGTAAAGGTCTCGTCGGCGGCCGCGATCCTGGCACCGTCGCGTGCAACGTCGAAGTCGCGCAGGAAGGCGATCAGCTCGTCGGGCGTGCCGCCCACTTCCGTTGGCGGTGTCGTAAAGATCTGAGCCAGGGAGGCTGCCCCCATGACGCCAATGATCGGCCTGTTACCCCAGGGTTCGATCGGACTTTCGAGCTTCCAGGTGCGCCAGTTCGACGAGGCTATGCCGGTATCGAAGATCCAGTGCGTATAGAGCGCCCTGCCCTCTGCATCCCTAGGCCCGGCGACGGATGTCTGGAGCGCCTCGACCTGCTCTGGACGAAGGCAGCCAACATTTGTACCACTCGCGCAGGCGAGGGTCTCGATCTTGAAAGTCGTTTCGCAAGCGTCGGCATCCGCAACGATGCCATCCGAGACACCGTCGAGACTGTCGCAGGCGGCCAGCACCCCATCCGCCACCAGCTTCAGGTCATCCCGACTGAACGCCTTTGCAATGTCGGCATCGACCTTCGACCAGGCCTGGATATCGAGCGCATGCTGGATCGCCGCCTTCGGCAGATTGAAACCGGGATAGCCGACCAGCAATCCGTCGAAAACCTCGGGCATACGCTCCGCCGCCATCATGCCGTGCCGGCCGCCATTGGAGCTGCCAATCCCATAACGATAGGCGATCGGCTTGCCGTAATGCGTCTCGACGATCTGTTCGGCGAGCGGCTGCAGGGTCGCAACGGCGCCGTAGCCATAGTCACGGCGCGCCTGTGGATCAAAGCCGAAGGCCGCACCGCCAGCCAGCCCTCGGTCTGAATTGGCATTGCCGTCGTGGCCGGCATCGCTCGATACGACGGCATAACCGCGCGCCAATGCCGTGTCACTCTTGCGACCCCCGAGAACCGGACCAAGCGCCGGGACGACCGCACCGTCATTGCCGCCATTGAACTGGTGAACGAAACGCTCGTTCCATTCGACCGGCAGCCGCAACTCGAAGCGGATCGCATAGGTCTTGCCGTCGATCCCCTGCCTGTCGGGGGTCTTACCTCTGACAAGGCAATGTGCGACGGAAACCTCCCCGCTCGGAGGCGCTTCAACAGCCTCGGTAATTGTGATGTCGGATGGTTGGTTCTCCGACTTGGCGAGGTCGGCGCAAGCGATGGCCGCCTTCGCGGCGGACGGATCAAGGCCGAGCAGCAGCAGTACCGCCGCCGTCAAATGGACGTGCTTCATGAAGTTCCTCCCGATAACAGCCCTGATCGATCTCCTCCTGATCCGGGCACGACGCGATCGTAACATCGACGCCAAAGCCGAACTAGTATGTGTTGCATATTATTTTTTTTACGACCCTGCAGGCTGCCCCAATCTTGACGAGGACCATGCGGGACAGCAGATAGGGGCCATGAAAGTTTCAGATGCAGAAATCCTGATCGTTCCCGGCTACACCAATTCAGGCCCCGACCACTGGCAAACTCGCTGGGAGGCGAAGCTATCGACGGCGCGGCGCGTGGAACAGGCGGAATGGTCGAAGCCCGTCCGCGACGACTGGGTCGCCCGCGTAGCCGAAGAGGTCAACGCGGCGACCAAACCGGTGGTGCTCGTCGGGCATTCGCTCGGCATCCCTGCGATCGTGCATGCGATCCCAGAGATGAAGAAGAAGGTCGCCGGTGCCTTTCTGGTAGCCCCGCCTGATGTGGCCAACCCGGATATTCGTCCAAAGCATCTGATGACATTCGGGCCATATCCGCGCGTGACGCTGCCCTTTCCATCGATCATGATTGCAAGTCGGAATGATCCCTTCGGCGAATATTCTCATGCAGAGGACATCGCGAATGCCTGGGGCTCGTTTCTGATCGATGCTGGCGAATCGGGCCACATCAACGCGGAATCCGGACACGGACCCTGGCCGGAAGGCACCATGGTCTTTGCGCAGTTTATCGGCCGTCTGCAGCCCTGACCTCGACAGCAAGCGTCCCATCCAAGGATTTGCGAACGTCGCGTTAATCCCGGCATCTTTAGGACCGGTTTAAGCCCTTCTTAAGCGGGTACTCATAGACTCCTTGCAATCATGTGAAGCGAGGAGCTTGATTTTGCGTCCACACGCGGCCTCTGCATCAACTCCCGGCGCGAGTGGGATCGACATCGCTTGCCTGCCCTGGCCGGCCGCTTTGCTCGATCCCGACGGCATTATCCGGACGATGAACAAGGCTCTTTGCGCGGCCCTCGGCGAGCCCATTGCGCCGGGCGACAATCTCGCCAGACACCTTCAGGCTGCCGACGCAGCCAAATTGCTGCTTGCCCTAAGCCGGCGGATGGACGGGGATGCGTCGACACTGGAAATTTCGAGCAAGGGCGCCAACGCGCGGCATTTCATCGTCACATTGGCTGGCCAAACAGCCATGGACTTCACGCATGGTTCCGTGCTGCTCCAGATGACCGAGGTAACGGAGCTCCGCCGGCAGCTGCAAGAGGTGCAGGAGCGCGAAAGCCGCTGGAACCACGCGCTTGTCGGCTCGACTTCCGGCGTTTGGGATCAACGCAGCACGGGCGACTTCTACTATTCCAGCATCTGGCGGCAGATCCGGGGACTGGGGCCGGACGATCCTTTTCCACCCACGATGGAAGACTGGCTGGAGCTTGTACATCCACAGGATCGCGAGCGAGTGGTCCATTGCATCGAACGACAAAACGCAGGCGATCCCGACTACAGCGTGTTCCAGTACCGAGAGCTCCATCGGGACGGCCACTATGTCTGGATCGAGTGCCGAGGCGCCTGCGTGGAACGTGACGAAAACGGCAAGCCCGCACGCATCATCGGCACCGACACCGACATCAGCGCCCGCAAGCAGCAGGAGGAATGGTTGGAGGGCCTCTCCCGCCGCCTGAAGCTTGCAATCGACATTTCGGGGATCGGCATCTTCGAAACGGATTTCGAGGCCGGCACCAGTGAATGGGACGAGGGCATGCGCCGCATCTTCGAGGTCGAAACCGACAGCGAAGTGCAGATAGGTGGCTTCTGGGAGAGCAAGCTTCACCCGGAAGACCGGGCTCGGACCTTGGCTTATGTTGCGACGAAGATCGCCGAACTGAAGCCCTTCACCGACAATTACCGGATCATCGCCCGGGACGGCAGTACGCGTTACATTCGCTCCAACAGCCTCCCCTTCATGGACCACGACGGCCGGCTGAAGATGATCGGCGTGAACTGGGACGTGACCGAGGATCAGCGTCTCAGACAGGAACTCGAGCAGCAAAAGATGTTGGCCGAAGCACGCAATGCGGAGCTCGAGCGGACAAGACTGGAGGCCGAGCAGTCGGCCCTGCACGACTACCTCACGGGTTTGCCGAACCGGCGCTACCTGGAGGAGAAGCTGGAGGAATGGCGTGCCGGCAAGGGCACGCTCGGATCCGGCATCGCGATCCTGCACATCGACCTCGATCGTTTCAAGCAGATCAACGACACACACGGCCACGGCGCTGGAGATGCCATGCTGATGCTGGCGGCCCGCATCCTGCGCGAAAACATCAGGATCACCGACTTTGCCGCGCGAATCGGTGGAGACGAGTTCGTCGTCCTCCTCGACCACGACGGCGCAACCGCCACCCTCTCGGCCATCGCCAGCCGCATCATCGACCAGATGAGACAGCCAGCTTTCTACAACGGCCAGGAATGCCGGTTCGGGGCAAGCATCGGCATCGCGCATACGCTGGCGCGCGATATCGATCCGAAGCAATTGCTGCAGAATGCCGATATCGCCCTCTACAAGGCAAAAAATCTCGGTCGCAACCGCTACGAATTCTACAAGCAGGCAAGCCGGACCTTACTTGCCGATACCAACCGCCTGTCCAGCGAACTTCTGCGCGCCCTGGAGAACGACGAGATATTCCCGCACTACCAGCTGCAGTTCGATGCACGCACAAGGGCCATTGCCGGGGCCGAATGCCTCGCACGCTGGCGCCACCCGACGCGCGGCATCCTGGGGCCCGACAAATTCCTTCCGATTGCCGAAGAGTATGGTGTTTTGGCCCAGATCGATGGCCTGATACTTGAAAAGGCGCTTCGCGACCTGGACGTCTGGCGCGAGGAAGGCATTGCGCCGCCGAAAATCTCCGTAAACGTCTCGGCCCGCCGGCTTACGGACCCCGACCTGGCGCGCGGTCTCGCCGATCTCGACATCAAGCCGGGCACCGTGTCATTCGAACTTCTGGAAAGCGTCTTTCTCGACCGTCAGGATTCTGCCGTCATGAGCAATCTCGACATGCTACGACGCCTGGCGATCGATATCGAGATCGACGATTTCGGCACCGGCCATGCTTCGATCGTCGGACTTTTGAACCTCAAGCCGACCACCCTGAAGATCGACAGGCAACTGATCGAAGACATTCCACGCAGTCAAGAGCAGCGCATCCTCGTCAAGTCGATCATCCAGATCGCGCGCTCGCTCGGGATCAAGGTGACGGCCGAGGGCGTGGAGACGGAAGAGCATGCCCGCATTCTCGCCCGGCTCGGCTGCGACGTCCTGCAGGGTTACGGCCTTGCCCGCCCGGCCGGCTTCAGTGACGTTTCCGAACACCTCAGAAACAAAAAATCCGCCCGGGCCTGAGCCCGGACGGATTGCAACTGAAGTCACTGACCATTCGATCAGGAGTTCTGCACCTGCTCGATGGCCTGGCCGAGGAACTCGATCATCTTGGCACGCAGCTCTTCATCGGTGATCGAAACGCCACCAGCCGTCAGATCGCCCATGACCTTGCGGATCACGTCCTCGTCACCGGCTTCTTCGAAATCGGCAGCGACGACTTCCTTGGCATAGGCGTCCGGGTCAGCCTTGCCGAGCAGGCCGGCGGCCCAAAGACCCACCAGCTTGTTGCGGCGGGCTTCCGCCTTGAAGCGAAGCTCCTGGTCGTGTGCGAACTTGTTTTCGAAGGCCTTTTCGCGATCACTGATGCCGCTCATATCGATCTCCCATTTTGTGCCGCCATCGTGCGGTTTCGTTTCCCCATTAATCAAAAGGGAGTACAAAGTGCAATGCAAACTTCCGCGAGTCCGGATGAGTCGTTGGTAGCGCGACGTTTTGCCAGGAAGGGGTGATCTGCGCATTGTGAAAACCGAGGTTTTCCGTTAAGGGACCGCTTCAAAGACCGATCCACTGCATCCGCGCCAGGCGCGCCGGGATGCCAACAATAGAGAAAACCACTCATGAACCGTCGCCGCCGCGTTTACGAGGGCAAGGCAAAGATCCTCTATGAAGGTCCCGAGCCCGGTACGCTGATCCAGTTCTTCAAGGATGATGCAACGGCATTCAACAAGAAGAAGCATGAAGTCATCGACGGAAAAGGCGTTCTGAACAACCGCATCTCCGAATACGTCTTCACGCATCTGAACAAGATCGGCATTCCCACACACTTCATCCGCCGCATGAACATGCGCGAGCAGTTGATCAAGGAAGTCGAGATCATTCCGCTCGAGATCGTCGTGCGCAATGTCGCCGCAGGCTCTCTCTCGACCCGCCTCGGCATCGAGGAAGGCATCGTTTTGCCGCGCTCGATCATCGAATTCTATTACAAGTCCGATGCACTCGGTGACCCCATGGTCTCCGAAGAGCACATTACCGCCTTCGGCTGGGCCAACCCCGCCGAACTCGACGATATCATGGCGCTTGCCATCCGCGTCAACGACTTCCTCTCCGGTCTCTTCCTCGGCATCGGCATCCAGCTCGTCGACTTCAAGATCGAATGCGGCCGCCTCTACGAGGGCGACATGATGCGCATCATCCTGGCCGATGAGATCTCTCCGGACAGCTGCCGCCTCTGGGATATCGAGACCCGCGAGAAGCTCGACAAGGACCGCTTCCGCCAGGATCTGGGCGGACTGCTTGAGGCCTATCAGGAAGTCGCCCGTCGTCTCGGCATCATGAATGAAAACGAACCGGTGCGCGGCACTGGCCCGGTTCTCGTCAAGTAAGCTTTGGAGAAGAAATCAGTGATCAAGGCACGCGTCACCGTCACCCTGAAGAACGGCGTTCTTGACCCTCAGGGCAAGGCCATCGAAGGCGCCCTCGGCGCACTTGGCTTCGACGGCGTCGGCCAGGTCCGCCAGGGCAAGGTTTTCGATCTCGAGCTCGCCGGCGAAGACAAGGCCAAGGCTGAAAGCGACCTGAAGGCGATGTGCGAGAAGCTCCTCGCCAACACGGTCATCGAGAACTATACTATCTCCATCGCCTGAGGGTTGTAGGAGATGCGCGATGGCTGACGTCACCAGCGAATTGATGTTCAAGCTTCTGAAGCGGATTCATGCCGATGTTGCGGACATAAAGCTGGGGCAGCGGGAGTTGCGCGCCGAGATGAATGCGATACGGGGTGCACTTGTTTCCGTGCATCAGGACATCCACAACATCCACACGACGCTTGCTCGCCAGGAGACGCGTCTCGATCGGATCGAAAATCGCCTGGAACTGCGCGAGTTCCAGGAAGCCCAGATAAGGTTTGAGCCACAGCCATGAAATCAGCCGTCGTCCAGCTCCCAGGCCTCAACCGTGACCGCGACATGATCGCGGCGCTCACCAAGATCTCCGGCCATGCGCCGGTGACGATCTGGCAGACGGAGACCGAGATCCCGGATGTCGACCTGATCGTGATCCCCGGCGGCTTCTCCTATGGCGACTACCTGCGCTGCGGCGCGATCGCAGCCCGCATGCCGGTCATGCAGGCGATCAAGGAAAAGGCCGAAAAGGGCGTCAAGGTCATCGGCGTGTGCAACGGCTTCCAGATCCTCGTCGAAGCCGGGATGCTGCCAGGCGCCCTGATGCGCAATACCTCGCTGAAATTCGTCTGCAAGGAAATCAAGCTCGAGGTCGTCAACGCCGATACCGACTTTACCCGCGCCTATGCCAAGGGGCAGATCATCCGCTGCCCGGTCGCTCACCACGACGGCAACTATTTCGCCGACGCCGAGACGCTGAAGACAATCGAAGGCAATGGCCAGGTGGTGTTCCGCTATGCCGACGGCACCAATCCGAATGGCTCGATGAACGACATTGCCGGCGTGATCAACACGAAGGGCAACGTACTCGGCATGATGCCGCATCCGGAAAACCTGATCGAAGCCGCCCACGGCGGCAACGACGGCCGCGGCATCTTCGCCTCGGCGCTGGACGTCATCGCGGCCTGAGGTAAGCTTCGCTTAACCACGGACATTTAATGGAAGGCGGCCATCAGCCGAAAGATCGCCCATGCGCCGCCTCGCCTTCTCCGTCATTCTCGTCGCAGCAGCCGGCCTCTCCGCCTGCAAGCCAGAGGCACCGCGCCCACCGGTAAGCGGTCAGTCAGCCCTGGACATCATGGAAAAGGTTGCAGTCGCCGCGAACCGCTGCTGGTTCAAGTCGGGCGACGCCGCATTCAAGACCTACCAGTTGTCGCCTGAACTCAGCTCCTTCTCCGGCCGACCACGGATCCTCCTGGTTCGCAAGGGGTCGCGCGACGATCGCCCCGTTTTGGTGGTCCAGGCGGAGGGGAAGCCCCCGCGCCTCGACGCATTCGGCCCTCTTCTCAACGAGGACATCGCACCGCGCATCCGCCAGGACGTCGTTCGCTGGGCCAATGGCCGGAATGACTGCTGATCAGAGCGGCGGCTGAAAAGGCCGATCCAGCAAAAGCAGCTTCGACTTCCTGATTTCCCGCTCTGCCATCTCAGGCGTCAGACCGACATCCCACAACTGCTGCTCCGTCAGATCTAAGAGATGAGCGCGCGTCCTGCGCCGACGCCACCAGAGGGAAAGTCGTTTTCTAACGCGATCCAGCGAGAACACCCCGCCGGCTTGCACGGGCACAACAGCCTCGACGGGCTGACCGGTCACGATTGTATCGATTGTCACCATGGCAACTATTCCTGATTTATCCATTCGTGTAGCGCTCTATGAATTGACTCCATTACGGTGACAATCTATAGAATTGTCATCATGACAAATTGGCTCCCTTCACTCGACACTGGCACCGGTCCGCTTTACATTCGCATTGCGGATGACGCAGAAAGCGCTATCAAATCAGGCGCCCTGCCCCATGGAGCAAAGCTTCCGCCACAGCGCGATCTTGCCTATGACGTGGGAGTGACAATAGGGACAATATCTCGCGCCTATGCTCTATTGAGAGAGCGCGGACTGGTGACCGGCGAGGTTGGCCGCGGCACTTACGTTCAGGCGAGTGACGGTAACGAACTTCCGGCCCGCGATCCCGTGACGATCAATTATGGGGGCACCCGGGCGATGGTTCCGCCGCCGGGCAAGCTGCGCTTCGACACGACGGCTGCGATCGATATCGGTCAGGCCGAGACGGTCGGTCGGATCATGGCGGAGATTGCAACGGCTCATCCGGGCGAGATCTCGAGCTACACCCGCACGCTCTCTCCCGATTGGCTGGAGGCAGGAAGGCTCTGGCTCGCTTCGGGTAGCTGGCAGCCGGAGGCCGAACAGATCCTACCGCAGCTTGGCGTGCATGCCGGTATCAACGCCGTTGTCGCTGCGGTCAGCGGTGCCGGCGACCGGATCGTCTGCGAGCACCTGACCTATTCGCAGGTGTCGCGCAGCGCCAACCTGATGGGACGCCAGATCGCGCTGGTGGATTCGGATCAGGACGGCATTCTTCCCGAGGATTTTGAACGCGTCTGCGCCCGCGAACACCCCAAGGCAGCCTTCATCATGTCCTCCGGTCAGAACCCGACGCTCGCCTGCCTGCCGCTGTCCCGCCGCAAGGATATCGTCGCCATCGCCCGCAAGTACAATGTCTGGCTGATCGAAGATTATCTCTATGGCGGCATGATCGCAGACGAGATCCCGCTCCTGGCGGAACTGGCACCTGACCGGACATTCCTGCTGAACGGCTTGTCGAAATGCGTGGCGGCCGGCGTGCGCGGCGGCTGGGTCGCCTGCCCGCCCCATATGAGCCAGCGCGTGCGCGTCACCCAGAAGATGGTGAGCGGTGGCTTGCCCTTCCTTCTCGCCGAACTCTCCGCCCGGCTGGTGCTGTCGGGGGCTGCCGGCGAGATCAGGAGCAAGGTTCTGACGGAAATCGGGGCGCGCGAATCGGTCGTCCGCGAGCTTTTTGCCGGCAAGGATTTCCGCTCCCATCCGCGCCTGCCCTTCTTCTGGCTGAAGCTTCCCGAGCCCTGGATGTCCGGCACATTCAAACAGGCGGTACTGGACGCCGATGTGCTGATCGACGACGAGGACGAGTTCAAGCCCGCCCGTTCGTCGCGGGTCTATCATCATGTTCGCGTCGGCTTCAGCGAAGGTCGCGACCGCTCGATTTCCATCGAAGGCCTGAAGACGGTCCGCCGCATCCTCGATCAGTCGCCGCTCGGCACAAGCGCTATCGTCTGACTGTCACGCGGAGGCACCGCGTCACGTCCAGGAAAGCCGCGGGAAAGGCTTGATCGTCCGCATTTTTCAAGTGCGCCGGGCGCGGGCTTGGGTTATAGCCTGCCTCGAAACCGATCTCCCACCGATCTCCCATTGCCCTGAGAGCCAGATGACCGTTTCCAACTCCCGTCCCATCACCGCAGAATTGATCGCAAGCCACGGCCTGAAGCCGGACGAATACGATCGCATCCTGAACCTGATCGGACGCGAGCCGACCTTCACCGAGCTCGGGATCTTCTCGGCGATGTGGAACGAGCACTGCTCCTACAAGTCTTCGAAAAAGTGGCTGAAGACGCTGCCGACCAAGGGCCCGCGCGTTATCCAGGGCCCGGGTGAAAACGCCGGTGTCGTCGACATCGACGACGGCGATGTCGTGGTCTTCAAAATGGAAAGCCACAATCACCCGTCCTACATCGAACCCTATCAGGGTGCGGCAACCGGCGTCGGCGGTATCCTACGCGACGTCTTCACCATGGGCGCCCGTCCAGTCGCCGCCATGAACGCCCTGCGCTTCGGCGCGCCTGACCATCCAAAGACCAAGCATCTGGTAGCCGGCGTCGTTGCCGGTGTCGGCGGCTACGGCAATTCCTTCGGTGTTCCCACGGTCGGTGGTGAAGTCGAGTTCGACGCACGCTACAACGGCAACATTCTGGTCAACGCCTTTGCGGCTGGCCTTGCCAAGGCGGATGGCATCTTCCTTTCGGAAGCCAAGGGCGTCGGCTTGCCGGTCGTCTATCTCGGTGCCAAGACCGGTCGCGATGGCGTCGGTGGTGCGACCATGGCATCGGCCGAATTCGACGAGTCGATCGAAGAGAAGCGTCCCACCGTGCAGGTTGGCGACCCCTTTACGGAGAAGTGCCTGCTCGAAGCCTGCCTCGAACTGATGAAGACCGGCGCCGTCATCGCCATCCAGGACATGGGTGCCGCTGGCCTCACCTGCTCGGCCGTCGAAATGGGCGCCAAGGGCGACCTCGGCATCGAGCTGCATCTCGACAAGGTGCCGGTGCGCGAAGAGCGCATGACGGCTTACGAAATGATGCTGTCGGAAAGCCAGGAGCGGATGCTCATGGTGCTTGAGCCCTCCAAGGAAGAGGTTGCCAAGGCGATCTTCGTCAAGTGGGGCCTCGACTTCGCGATCGTCGGCTACACCACGGACGACCTGCGCTTCCGTGTCATCCACCAGGGGGAGGAAGTTGCCAACCTGCCGATCAAGGAACTCGGCGACGAAGCCCCGGAATACGACCGTCCCTGGATCGAGCCGAAGACCCCTGCCCCGCTCGCCGAGAACGACATTCCGGCCGGCGACGTCGCAGACGCGCTGCTGAAGCTCGTGGGCTCGGCGAACAACTCCTCGCGCCGCTGGGTTTACGAGCAATATGACACGCTGATCCAGGGCAATTCGCTGCAGCTGCCGGGCGGCGATGCCGGCGTCATCCGCGTCGAAGGCCATGCCTCCAAGGCACTCGCCTTCTCGTCTGACGTGACCCCGCGTTACGTCGAGGCCGACCCGTTTGAAGGCGGCAAGCAGGCGGTTGCTGAATGCTGGCGCAACATCACCGCGACCGGCGCGCTTCCGCTGGCAGCAACCGACAACCTGAACTTCGGCAATCCCGAGCGCCCCGAGATCATGGGCCAATTCGTCTTTGCCATCAAAGGCATCGGCGAGGCCTGCAAGGCCCTCGACTTCCCGATCGTCTCCGGCAACGTCTCACTCTACAACGAGACCAATGGTCAGGGCATCCTGCCGACCCCGACGATCGCCGGCGTCGGCCTGATGAAGGACTGGAAGAAGATGGCCCGCATCCGCTTCGCGGCCCAGGGCGAAGCCATCCTGCTGGCCGGTGCGCCCTCCGGCTGGGGCACGCATCTTGGTCAGTCCGTCTATCTGCGCGATATCCACGGCCGCACCGATGGTCCGGCGCCGCATGTCGATCTGGCCCACGAGAAGAAGGTCGGCGACTTCGTCCGCGGCCTGATTCAGGACGGCTTCGCGACCGCCGTTCACGACTGCTCGTCGGGTGGTCTGGCACTTGCCGTTGCCGAAATGGCCATGGCTTCCGGGATCGGCGCGCATATCAACGCCTTGAACGATGCGAACCCGATTGCCGTCTTCTATGGCGAAGACCAGGGTCGCTACGTGCTGACCGTCAAGGAAGCCGATGTCGACCAAGTGCAGGTCCGTGCCGAAGCCGCTGGCGTCTTCTGCCCGTGGATCGGCCGCACTGGCGGCTCGAACGTCGTGCTTGGTAATGCGAAGCCGGTTGCGGTCGAGGACCTGAAGAAGGCCCACGAGGCCTGGTTCCCGGCCCTCATGGACGGCGAGATCGCCTGACCCATTCGATCACATGCCTGTGGAGCATGGGGTAGGCGTTGCCTGCCCCATTGAAACGCCCCGGCGAATGCACGATAGTCCTCATATTGCTGATTTGCATGAGGGATCCATTACATGCCGATGAAACCAGGCGACATCGAAGACATGATCAAGGCCGGCATTCCGGGAGCGAAGGTCGTCATCCGCGATCTCGCCGGAGACGGCGATCACTACGCCGCCGAGGTTGTCGCCGAAGCCTTTCGGGGCAAGAGCCGCGTCCAACAACACCAGATGGTCTATGACGCCTTGAAGGGCAATATGGGCGGCGTTCTGCATGCTCTGGCATTGCAGACGAGCATCCCTGATTGATTTGAGCTTACCAGATCGAGCCTTTGCCAAAGGCCTGCCCTAACCGTGGCAGGTCTTTTTTATGTCGAGAGGGCTTCGAGTTTCGGCGGCCTAGCCGATTCCAGCGCTTCGAACGAACGCGCCGGTAATGGGCCTGCCGTCATCAGCGTGAAGTCGAAACCGCTCGGCTGATCTGGTCCCAGCACATATTGCCGATGCATTCTCAAGAAATCACGGCGGTTCTTCTGATAGCGCTCAGCAGACAGTGCATGCTTGAAGCGGATGAAGACGAGCTTCGGTTGCGGCGCGTCTGCGTGGCCCGACAACGCGACGGTGTGGCATTTGTAGAGATGGATCGGGTCCGTCAGGCACTGGATATCAAACCAGTCGACAGATGGCTGACGCGCGAGCGCGCCGATCCGCTGTCTGAGCAGGGATGCCGACGACAATAGGCTGCATTGCAGGGCAGCTCCACCAAGTGTCACGAAGACGAGCCGTCGCCCTTGGAGCGCGTCCGGTGACTTTTGGAGAAGTCGCGCAATGACGGAGATCGCGAAGTTCGCACCCATGCTGTGGGAGGTGACGAGAATTTCGTCGGCTGGCCCTTCCAAGGCAGAAGCCGCCTCGTCTGCTGCCCGTTCGATGAAGGCATCCACCTCTCGCCGGTTTTCGGCGACCGCCACAGCTAAGCGCCAATCAGCGAGCAGATGCAGTACGTGGTACCGGTCCGAAAACGGGATCACACCGTGGCGGAATACGAGATAGCCGGCAGGCAGTGCCAACAGGAGCCATATGGTGGAGAGCTCGAAGGTGGAGGGAAGGGCCGCGATGTTCACCGCAAGTGCCAGACCCGCAGCCACGAACAGGAAGGGGAAAAGAAAGAACAGGCCAAAGCGCCAGGCGTTGCGGAAATAGCGCCAGGCACCGCCCTGCCGCACCACGTCAAAGCCCGCCTTGAAGCCTTTCGCAATCTGCATCCAGAGCGGCTCTGCCCGCATGGCCGAAATCAGGGCATTATGGTCGAAGACATGGATCTGCGACCGGACCGCATAACTGTCCCCATGGGCATTCACCGCGAAATGCGCACCCTGCCCGTCAACCAAGAGGTCACCGACCTCAAACCGCGCCTTCCAGACATCAGAGGCTTGCGCTGCCGAACGCTTGTAGCGCTGACGATGGGCTTCTGCGTCGAGCGGTTCGAAGCCCGGAAAATGCAGCACGATGCGGCTTTGGATCATTGAGAAGGTCACTTTATAGACGGCTCGCCGCCGCAGGTGGCGCTTGCTAGACGAGAATTGCGCTGATTTAAAGAGCAGGGGGAACAAAAACCTCTGAACATGGGGACATTTGGGGGGTGCAAAAGTGGCAGATCTGATCGGCAACATCGTCAAGGACGTCGTAGAGGGCGTCCTGAAGGAAATCCTGAAGAAGTCGACCCGCAAGGGCACCACGCGCAGGCGCAAGCGTCAGGCCCGCTCGGCGACGACAGGACGTTACGTGCGCAAGACGACAAAGCGCGTCAAAGCCCCTGCCCGCAAACAAGTGAGCCGTCGCCGCACCGCCGCCAAGCGAAGCCGCCAGCGCAGCCGTTAATTCCGGTGCTGTCACAAAGTCGCCACTGGCAAAAGCAAAGCCGTGTTGCTATTTCTACGGCAGATCGAAGCTGCCGCCTTGAACGGCATGTGAAAAGGAAGAATGCCATGAGCGCCCACGAATTCATCGACAACGAAGTCAAGACCAACGATGTCGTCCTGTTCATGAAGGGCAGCCCGCAGTTTCCGCAGTGTGGTTTCTCCGGTCAGGTGGTGCAGATCCTCGACTACCTCGGCGTGGACTACAAGGGCGTGAACGTGCTTGCCGACATGGAAATCCGCGAAGGAATCAAGCAGTACTCCAACTGGCCGACAATCCCGCAGCTCTACATCAAGGGCGAGTTTGTCGGCGGTTGTGACATCGTCCGCGAGATGTTCCAGGCGGGCGAACTCCAGAAGCATTTCGAAGATCAGGGCATCGCCGTCCGCGGCGCTGCCTGACAACATCAGCCGCAAGGCTTCAAAAAATCTCCAGGCGATGAAGGCGTTGTCCCAAGCAACGCCTTCATGCCGTTCTAAGGTCATAATTCATGTCAGATTCATTACAGTCCTCTCCCAAGACGCTTGGGGGAATGGGACGTGCCGAATTCATCGCGCTTATGGCATTCCTCATGGCGCTCAACGCGCTTGCCATCGACATCATGCTGCCGGGTCTCCAGGAAATTGGTGCGGCACTGAATGTCGAGAACGAAAACCATCGCCAGTATGTCGTTTCCGCCTATCTGATCGGCTTCGGCTTTGCCCAGCTTTTCTACGGTCCGATCGCCGACCGCTTTGGGCGGCGCATTCCGATGATCTTCGGTCTCGCCATCTATGTCGTGTCCTCGCTCGCGGTCGTCTTCGTGCCCTCCTTCGAATCGCTGCTCCTGCTGCGCTTCATCCAAGGTATCGGCTCGGCTGCAACCCGCGTCATCACGGTCTCGATCGTCCGTGACGTCTTCGGTGGCCGCCAGATGGCGGAAGTCATGTCGCTCATCATGATGGTGTTCATGGTTATTCCAGTCGTCGCGCCCGGCACCGGTCAGGTGATCATGCTCTTCGGCGACTGGCACTGGATCTTCGTCTTCATGGCGGTGATCGCGGTGATCGTCGGCGTGTGGATGTATGTCCGCCTGCCGGAAACGCTCGCACCTGCGGATGTCCGCCCCTTCACCGTGAAGGTGATCTTCGACGGGTTCCGGATCGTCCTCACCGACCGTGTGGCCCTGTGCTACACCATCGCCAGTACCTTCATCTTCGGCGCCCTGTTCGGATTCATCAATTCCGCCCAGCAGGTCTATGTTGGCATTTATGGTCTGGGCGTCTGGTTCCCGGTCGCCTTTGCGGCAGTTGCCCTGTTCATGGCACTGTCGTCTTTCGTCAATGCCAAGCTGGTCGGCCGCTTCGGGATGCGCAAACTCTCGCATGGCTCGCTGCTCGGCTTCATCGCGATCAACCTGATCTGGTTGGTGGTGCAGGTGCTCGGGCCGCAACCTATGCCCTTCTTCCTGTTCATCGCCTTCTTCTCGCTTGCGATGTTCCAGTTCGGCTGGATCGGTTCGAACTTCAACTCGCTGGCTATGGAGCCCCTTGGCCATGTGGCAGGCACGGCGTCTTCGGTTCTCGGCTTCATGGGCACGATCGGCGGCTCGATCATCGGCGCGACCATTGGTCAGGCCTTTGATGGCACTGCGCTGCCGATGGTCGCAGGCTTCTTCGTGGTCTCGGTGATCGGTCTGATCTTCGTTCTGATCGGCGAGAGGGGCCGACTGTTTCAGGCTCATAACAAGCCGGTGTGATCCGCAGCACTCCTCTGAAAGGCGAAAGGCCCGGTCTCCGCCGGGCCTTTTTGCTGATCAGTCTACGGTGAAGATGCGTTCCCGCAATTCCTGCCAGGCGTCGACGTCGGAGGCCACCAGCAGCCCACCAGAGGTGTGATGCGGCAGATAGGGTGAACCGTCGAAGCGCGCGACATGGGCGCCCGCCTCCTGCATCATCAGCGCACCAGCCAAGTGATCCCAAGGCATCAGCTTGTTGTACATCGCAAAATCCATATGTCCCTGGCCGAGCAACCGGTACTCATGGGCAGCACAGCGATAGCTGGTGAAGAGGCGGACCTCGGCCAGGTTCGAGAGGATCTTTCTGCGGGTCTCGATGTCGAAGAAACCGGTATTGGCGATCCCGATCATCTGTTCGAGCGGGCCGCTCGGCCGCACCTGCATTTGCTCCTGGCTGCCATCCGGCCGGTAGATCCATGCACCCGAGCCCTTCTCCACCAGCGCCCAGTCATTGCCGATCGGGTCGTAGATGACGCCGCCAATGGTTTCGCCCTTGGACACTACCGCGAGGATCATGCCGAACAGCGTGAGCCCCGATGCGAAGTTGAAGGTACCGTCGATCGGATCGACGACGACGGCAAGTTCGGCACCCTCAAGACGATCGAGCAGCGCCGGATCGGCTGCGACCAACTCCTCACCAACGAACAGGGCATCGGGCATCAGCGCCTCGATCCCCTTGCGAATGACGCGCTCAGCGGCCTCATCTGCTTCCGTCACGAGGTCGATCGCCTCGGTCTTCATCCTGACATCACCATCACCGAGATTGCGAAAGCGCGGCAGGATCTCTTCGACGGCAGCCTCCTGCAGGAGATTGGCAAGGGCGGCGATATCGATGGTCGCGGTCATGAGAGGCCTTTCTGTTCCGGGAAGAGGCGCGAGAACGGGCGCCGTTCGGGATGCGCCCGTTCTAGCCTGTCGACAAGGGCGAAGTACAGGGCATTGGCATGGCGAGTCGGTTGTCAGGCTCGACAAATCATGCATGAATCCGAAACTACTCCATTTTCGAGGATGTCCTCCCCACATGATTTCCAGGCGCGCCCTCCTCTCCCAGGCATCCCTTTTTCTAGCAGCCTCCGTCCTGCCCGCCGAAGCGGCAAAGCCCCGAAAGCCGCAGCCGCCGAATGGCCAGGTCTACCTGTTTCGCGGCTTTGCCGACATCTTCTCGACGGGTCTGAATACCCTGGGGCAGCAGCTGAAGGCGGATGGGGTGGATGCGCAGGTGATGTCGCTTCCCAATGCCCAGACCTTTGCCCGTAGGATCGCCGATCGCTACCGCGCATCGAAGGACGCGCGTCCGATCATACTCGTCGGACATTCGTTGGGCGCCGACATGACATTCTCGGTCGCAAGTGCCCTGCAACCGATGAAGATCCCTGTCGCTCTGATCCTGAGCTTCGATCCGACCGGCAAGGGCCCAGTGCCCGTCAACGTCAAGAAGACGCTGAACTTCTACACGGGCGGTGAGAACCTCTGGTCGCCCGTCCTGCCGGCGCCCGGCTTCAAGGGCGAACTCGCCAACATCAACCTGCGCCAAGGCGAAACGGCAATCAGCGGCATCGGCCATTTCAACATCGACAAGAACCCGAAGCTGCACGAGCGTTCGATCAAGGAAATCAAGCAGGCGCTACGTCGGCGCTGATGCGCTCAGAATATGCCAGGAACCAGCCGCTTGGTGCGGGCGCAATAGGTGTCGTATTCGGCACCGAAGGTCTCCCGCATCATTGCCTCCTCGCGTGACTGACGCACAGCGTAAAGGGCAAGGACGGCGACCAACCCAGCAAGGCCAGCAATCCAGTTCGGGATGAGCAGGGCCTGGGTGACACCCCAAAGCAGGAAGGAGGCATACATTGGGTGACGCACATAGGCGTAGACCCCGCCGGTGACCAGCTGATGTCCTTCGCGCACTTCCAGCGTCACCGACCAATTCTTGCCAAGATCCTTGTGGCTGCGGCGGAAGAGCCAGAGAAAGGCGATCCCGGAGAGCGTCCCGAGGACGAGGGTCACAATGCCCTGCCCGCGATCGGCCAGACCTCCAAGGACATCCAGCCGCCAGAGAACCGGCATCACGACCAGGCCAAATGTGCACAGCACGAGCAGCGAAATATCGAGCGGCGTGCGCTTGTCGACCGCCGTCTTCTGCCGCCGCGCGCGGCGCATGGCCGGATAACGCATGCCGCACCAGGTCACCAGCATCAGGGCCCAGAGGATGAAAGAAATGCGGATCATGAAGTCGCCTCTGCGGTCTTGCCTGCCTCTGCCGATAGCGGCAGCCTGTCGCCTCTTACGACTTCGATTGGCCGGGTGCCACAGCAGATCATGAAGAAATCATAGAAATACCGGCGGCTATTGGCCGAGATAAACTGATAGTGAACGCGGAAGAAGTTCTTCTTTATCCGCCCGTAGGTCTGCCTTTCCAGCATGTCACGGATACGGACCTGAAACTGCCGCGGAAACGCGTCGCTGCGCTGATGGGCAAGCCCAGCACGGGCGTAAGGGTCGCACTTGTAGAAGTTGATAATGTCAGTCAGCGACTGGAACTCGGTCCAGCGAATGCCGGGATGACGAGCAAGCGCCTCCAGGCGCGATCGTGCCCGAGATGCTGCCGGATGCAGAGCAACTTTCAGCGATGTCGAGCCGACCGTGACCACCTGGAAGTCGACGGGCCTGCCCTCACCCACCAGCCTCTCGGCCAGTTGGTGAGCCACGTCGAGGATCAGCGCGCCCCCTGTCGAATGGCCGACAAGCAGGACTTCGTCATGGGCCGATTGCGCCATGCGCTGCGAAATAAACGCAGCCCAGGCCTCGATCCGCTCATCCATGACCGGGCGCCGGCAATGGAGATGCTCGCGGCTGAACGACCAGAGATCCATGAGGTGGAAAACGAAATAGCGTCGGCCGACAGAACGACCGAAAGCGTAGGTGACAGCAAGCCCGGCAAGTCCCGGCAGAAGCGGGCCACCGGGAAGTCCAATCCAGTCCACGAGACGATAGGCAATCGTGCCAAACCAGACGAACAGCCCCAGCATGACGAAGGGATAGAGGAAATAGAGTGCGAAGCGCCAATTGGTGGTAAAGAAGCGGAACATCGTGCCGGAGACGACGTAGTCGAAAAAGGCAATGAGATACGCAAGAAGGCGCGAGACGAACGGTCTGGCACCGTCATGCTTGACGATATCGTCGAAGCTCAAAAAGGTAATCTCGGATCGGCAGACGCCGTCGGGACCTCGATAGTCGGCGACCGCCGTCGTCGCGGAAGCGTCCGCTGCCTCGACCGGTACCCCTAGTGTCGCCTCGACCGACCAGCACTTGCAGAAGCGCTCCATTTCACGGCCGATTCGCCGAAAAAAGCCGGCAGCATCGTTGCGTTCATATCCTCCGACGAGAAAGACGGCACGCCTCGATACCGAAGGCTGAGCGACCTCAGACATTCCTACTCCCACACAATTCACGGAGCCCGGCAAATCGACCTGCAGGAGCTCTAATCCGAGCGCAATGTGCAAGAAGCCTATCGCACAGTCCAGCCTCGCGGCCCGATCTTGGCGCAATGCAGCAATTTTCCTGTGTCTTTACAAGCAAGCCTGCGAGAAACCGGGCGAACCGGGCTTCATTCGCCCCTGGTGGCCATCAGCCCGGCGAAATCGAAGAGCTTCGGATCGAGGAGATGAGACGGATCCACATGCGCAAGCGCGCGCAGCATCGCATCCTTGCGACCGGGCATCTTCGCCTCGATCCCCGCGAGCATCTCCTTCATGGCATTGCGCTGCAGTCCATCCTGCGAGCCGCAGAGGTCGCAAGGGATGATCGGGAATTCCATGGCCTGCGCGAAACGCGCCATGTCCTCTTCCGCCGCGTAAGCCAGCGGACGCAGGACGAAGAGATCCTTCTCGTCGTTCAACAGCTTGGCGGGCATGGCCGAGAGGCGACCGCCATGGAAGAAGTTCATGAAGAAGGTTTCGAGAATGTCCTCACGGTGATGGCCGAGCACCAGCGCATCGCAGCCCTCTTCGCGGGCGATCCGGTAGAGATTGCCGCGTCTCAGCCGAGAACAGAGCGAACAGTATGTGCCGCCGCTCGGTACCTTTTCCTTCACGATGGAATAGGTGTCCCGATACTCGATCCGATGTTTCACCCCGATCGAAGCAAGGTATTCCGGCAGGACGTGCTTCGGAAAGTTCGGCTGCCCCTGATCGAGATTGCAGGCGACCAGCTCCACAGGCAAGAGCCCACGCCATTGCAGGTCGAGGAGGATGGCCAGCAGGCCATAGCTGTCCTTGCCGCCGGACAGACCAACCAGCCAGCGCTGCTGGCCCTTCAACATGTCGAAGTCGGAAATGGCCTGACGCACCTGGCGGATGAGACGCTTGCGAAGCTTGTTGAACGAGACCGAACGCGGCGCCTTGGCAAACACCGGATGCACGGGCGACAGGTCGAGCGCGTCCTCGCCGTCGAGCGCGTCGGCATTCTGGCTGTCGATTGTATTGACGAGGTTCATCTTCGGCTCCGGCCTTGACGGCTAATCGGCTTTCCAATGCCCTTTGCGTCCAGCAAGATCAAGTCCCGAAGACGGACCAGCCCGTGCGGCTGGCGAGCATTTCGAGCGCCGCCGAGCCGAGCGCCGAATTGCCGACCTTGTTAAGCCCGGGCGACCAGACCGCGATCGACGCCTTGCCCGGAGCGACCGCGAGAATGCCGCCACCAACGCCCGATTTGCCCGGCAAACCGACATGATAGGCGAAATCGCCCGAGCCGTCGTAATGGCCGCACATCAGCATCAGCGCGTTGATGCGGCGCGCGCGCTTTGGCGAGACGACGGAGAAGCCTGTCAGCGGATTGGTGCCCCTGTTGGCAAGAAACAGGCCGGCATGGGAAAGCTGGACGCAGGAGAGCGCCAGCGCGCATTGGTGGAAGTAAACCCCGAGCGTATGCTCAACCGGATGCTGCAGATTGCCGAAGCCGCGCATGAAATTCGCCAGCGCAAAATTCCGGTAACCGGTGCGCTGCTCGGACTGCGCCACCTTCTCGTCGATCGACAGGCTCTCGTCATCGGCGAGATAGCGCATGAAGCGCAGATATTCGCCGATGGCCTCGCGTGGCGCATGGCCCGCAAGCACCATATCGGTGACGACGATCGCACCGGCATTGATAAAGGGATTGCGCGGGATGCCATGCTCGTGTTCGAGCTGGACGATCGAATTGAAGGACGAGCCGGAAGGCTCGCGGCCCACCCGCTTCCAAATCGATTCGCCGGCCTTGCCGAGTGCCAGCGTCAGCATGAAGACCTTGGAAATGCTCTGGATCGAAAAGGCCGTATCGGCATTGCCGGCCTTGAAGGTCTGTCCGTCCACGGTGGTGATCGCGATGCCGAACTGCTTCGGATCGACACGTGCGAGTTCCGGAATGTAGTCGGCCACCTTGCCTTCGCCCAGGCGTGGTTCGAGTGCGCTGACAATCTCGTCGGCGATCAGCTGCAGATCCATGTCGTTTCCCTTACCCGCTTTCGTGCCCCGTCATCTTTCCCGGTGAACGCTGCACTGCAAACAGAAAAAGCCGCCCCGAAGGGCGGCTTTCCACAAATCCGTCTCGCAAGCAATTAACGCGAGTAGAATTCGACGACCAGGTTCGGTTCCATGATGACCGCGTAAGGAACGTCAGCCAGCGTCGGGACGCGAACGTAGGTGGCAACCATCTTGTTGTGGTCGACTTCGATGTAGTCAGGAACGTCACGCTCAGCGAGCGATACGGATTCCAGAACCGTGACCATCTGCTTCGACTTCTGGCGAACTTCGATGACGTCGCCGGCCTTGCAGCGGTACGAACCGATGTTGACGCGAACGCCGTTGACGGTGACGTGGCCGTGATTGACGAACTGGCGGGCAGCAAAGACCGTCGGTACGAACTTGGCGCGATAGACGATCGCGTCCAGACGCGACTCGAGCAGGCCGATCAGGTTTTCGCCGGTGTCACCCTTGCGACGGTTGGCTTCGTCGTAGGTGGCGCGGAACTGCTTTTCGCGGATATCGCCGTAGTAGCCCTTGAGCTTCTGCTTGGCGCGCAGCTGCACGCCGAAGTCGGAAAGCTTGCCCTTGCGGCGCTGGCCGTGCTGGCCTGGGCCGTATTCGCGGCGGTTCACCGGGGACTTCGGGCGGCCCCAGATGTTTTCGCCCATACGGCGGTCAATTTTGTACTTGGAAGATGCGCGCTTGCTCATCCGTATTTCCTCTCAACAGGTTACAGCGGTTTGTTACAAAGCCGCTTAAGGAAACACGCCCTCCTCTGAGCCCCCGTTTCCGAGGCTCCGACAGGATTCTCACGTCAGCGAACGGAGAAAACCACGGGACATGTCAAAACAAACACCGGGCTTTGTGGCCCGGCGTTGGGGCGTCATTAGTGGGGTGTGTGAGAAAAGTCAACACGTCATGAGGGACGTGTGTGACGAAAGAGTGACTTGAGTATCCGCCATTCTCTGGCGGAAAACCAGGCGATAACGCCTGCAAAGGCTGACAGACGGGCATAAGTTCGCTATCCCCCATACCATCCTCCATGAAAGAAGTCTCTCCTTCTATGATGACAGACCTGTCCCGCCGTATCCTGCTCGCCCTCGCTGTAACCCTCTCGATGTTTGCGCCGGCAGCGGCCGAAATCCAGAAGCCCGGTCATGCCCATATCGTGATCGACGCCGGCACTGGCGCAGTCCTCGAGGCCAAGAACCCCGACATGGTTCTCTACCCAGCATCGCTGACGAAGATGATGACGCTCTATCTCACCTTCGAGGCGCTGCATTCAGGTCGGTTCAGTTGGGACCAACGGCTGGTGATCTCTCAGAACGCCAATGACAAGGAGCCTTACAAGTTCGCGGTCGGCGCCGGCAATACGATCAGCGTGACCGAAGCCGTTATGGGCATGGTCGTGCTTTCGACGAATGACGCGGCAACCGCAGTCGCCGAGGAACTGGCGGGCTCGGAGGAAGCCTTTGGCCAGATGATGACGTTGAAAGCCCGCGAACTGGGAATGACCAGCACGGTCTTTACCAATCCCTCGGGCCTTCCCGATCCCCGCCAGGTGACGACGGCGACCGACATGGCGCGTTTGGGGCTGGCGCTGCTGCGGGACTTCCCCGAAGAGTACAAGCTGTTCGCCTCGCGCGGCATGACCTTCCGCAGCATGAAATTTCGTGGTCACAACGCCTTCCTGGTTCAGTATCCGGGCGCCGAAGGGATCAAGACCGGCTTCACCAATGCCTCGGGCTACAACATCGTGACCTCGGCGAGCCAGGGTGACCGCCGCCTGATTGGGGTGGTCCTGGGGGCAGACAGCGCCAATGCCCGCACACAGGAAATGATCACGCTGTTCGACCGTCATTTCGGCACCAAAGTCAGCCAGTGACGGCAGGAAGCCCAAGAAAGCCCCCCCCGAGAAAGCCATTGCCATGACCGACACCGTTCTCGACCGCTTCCTCCGCTATGTCGTCATTGACACCCAGTCTGATCCAGCCTCGCAGAGCCAGCCTTCGACGGAGAAGCAGAAGGATCTCGGACGCCTGCTGGTGGCAGAACTTCTGGCGCTTGGCCTTACCGACGCCCATCTCGACGAACACGGCAACGTCTATGCGACGATCCCGCCCAACACTGACAAGGACGTGCCGGTCATCTGCTTCTGCAGCCACATGGACACCGCGCCCGACTTCACCGGCACGAACGTCAAGCCGCAGCTGGTGCGCAATTATCAGGGCGGCGACATCACGCTGAGCGGCGACACCAGCCAGGTGATCCGTGTCGCCTCCCATCCGCAGCTGAAGAACCAGATCGGCAACGATATCGTCACGACGGACGGTACGACCCTGCTCGGCGCGGACGACAAGGCGGGTGTGGCCGAGATCATGACGGCCGCCGTCCATCTGATGGCGAACCCTGACATCAAGCACGGCACGATCAAGATCCTCTTCACGACGGACGAGGAAATCGGTCGCGGCGCCGACAAGGTGGATCTTGAAAAGCTCGGCGCCCGCTTCGCCTATACGCTCGACGGCTCGACCGTCGGCGAGATCGAAAACGAGACCTTTTCCGCCGATGGTGTGGTGATCGAGATCACCGGCGTCGCCATGCATCCAGGCTATGCCAAGGGCAAGATGGAGAACGCGATCAAGGCCGCAAGCGACATTGTCACCCGCCTGCCCCGCGACATCGCACCGGAGACCACCGACGGACGCCAGGGCTTCATCCACCCGGTCGACATCTCGGGCAGCATGGAAAGCGCCAGGCTGCAACTGATCGTCAGAGACTTCACCGAAACGGGTCTCAAGGAGAAAGAAGACCTGCTGCGACAGATCACCCAGGAGGTCATGGCGAACTATCCGGGCTCGAGCCACACCCTCACGGTCAAACACCAGTACCGCAACATGAAGGAAGTCCTCGATCGCCATCCGGAGATCATGGAGAACCTTGAGGAAGCCGTGCGCCGCGTCGGATTGGAACCCGTCCGCCACAGCATTCGCGGCGGCACCGACGGCTCGCGGCTTTCCTTCATGGGCCTGCCCTGCCCCAACATCTATACCGGTGGCCATGCCTATCACTCGCCGCTCGAATGGGTAAGCGTCCAGGACATGGAAAAGGCCGTGGAGACGATTGTCGCTCTCGTTCGGGTATGGGAAGAGCGGGCGGCGTAGGCTGCCCCTTAACGGAGGCGAAAATCCTTACTCGGCAGCAGATGGCGTCTGCTCTTCGGCATCCACCTGGTTTGGATCGCCGGGCTGCGTTTCGGCTTCGAGATCCGGGAAGGCAACGATGCGCTTGCCGGAAAAGTCGGTGTGCACGACGACCAGCCCTTGTTCCTCGAAATAGCCGAGAAGACGTCGGGCGCGACGGGCCGAATGGGTGCCATAGGCTCGCGCGATCCGCTGATCGGACGGGCATTCCTCGTTGCGGAGGGCGGCCTTGGCGAGCAGCAAGAACACGCCCTGCAAATCGTCGGAAACCCGCACGGACAGCGACAGCGCCGTCTGCCAGCCCTCGCTTGCACCCGTCTCCTCGTCGACACCCGCACGGGCGATCGCCACTCGGCGACGAAACTCACCCATCGGCATTGGCGGACCGGAGACACGGCGCATGCGGGCGCGCACCAAAAACTCCTGGTAAAGCACGCTGTCGGTCCGATAGGCCGCCTGCGGATCGCCGAGGATTTCGCCAAGCACTGCGGACAGCCGGTCCTCACGCTCCTCGGCTGACATTTCAGCGCCACGGCTGGGCGCCTCACTCGAGGAGGGCGCCAGTGAAGCCGGCGTCGAGCGGGAGAGTTCGGCCAGGATATCCGTCGTCGGACGGGGTGCCGGTGGAGCGCGGCGGACGATCGGCCGTGTGAACTCTTCCGGGTCAGGCGTGAAGATCAGGTCTTCGACATCTGGCAGCGCATCCGGCAGCGGCATCAGCATGGGCGACGACGAACGCGCCGAAGTTTCAACCGCCCCAATGACGATCGGCAGCGGACGACGCGACATTGCAGGGCCGAGTGCCACGAAATTGCCGCGCTGCAGATCGCGGAACATCTCCGCCTGGCGACGGTCCATGCCGAGCAGGTCGGCGGCACGCGCCATGTCGATGTCGAGGAAGGTACGGCCCATCAGGAAGTTGGAGGCTTCGGCCGCGACGTTCTTCGCAAGCTTTGCCAAACGCTGCGTCGCGATCACGCCGGCCAGTCCACGCTTACGGCCACGGCACATCAGGTTGGTCATGGCGCCAAGCGACATCTTGCGCGCGTCTTCCGAGACGTCACCGCCGACGGCCGGCGCAAACATCTGCGCTTCGTCGACGACAACAAGCACCGGATACCAGAATTCGCGGTCGGCATCGAAGAGACCGTTGAGGAAGGCACCGGCAGCACGCATCTGCTGCTCGACGTCGAGGCCTTCCAGCGTCAGCACACAGGAAACCCGGTGGCGGCGGATACGATCGGCGATACCGGCAAGTTCGGCTTCAGTCCGCTCGCCGTCGACGACCACATGGCCATACTTGTCGGAAAGCGTGACGAAATCACCCTCGGGGTCGATGATGACCTGCTGCACCCATTGCGCCGACTGCTCCAAGAGACGGCGAAGCAAATGCGACTTGCCCGAGCCCGAATTGCCCTGCACCAACAGGCGCGTGGCGAGAAGCTCCTCGATATCGAGCTTGGCAGGCTGTCCCCCCTGCACCGTTCCCATATCAATTCCGACCTTCAATGGCGGCATCCTCAAATCATGTGTTGATCTCAAGTCCCTAACAGACTTGGGCGCCCCCGTGTGTGCCGCATAAGCGAAACCCACAGGGAAGTGCGGCTCTCAGGCTCGCTGACGCCGACGCAGAAGACCGGCGAGCAGCATGCTGAGTAACAGGGACGGCAGAAGCGTGGCAAGCCCGCTGCGAAGATCGAGCACCTCGGCGACGAAACCGATCATCGGCGGCCCGACCAGGAAGCCGAGAAGCGCAATGAAGCTCAAGATCGCAACATTCTCCGCCGCCGGACGGTCGCCGAGATCTGCAGCCGCCGTGACCGCAAGCGGAAATCCAACGGACACGCCGAGCCCGACGCAGGCGAGCCCCAGATAAACAAGCGGCGTGACCGGCGCGAAAACCACGACAACCATACCTGAAAGGGCAAAGACGAGGCAAAGCCGGGCAAGCATGACCGACCCGAACCGCTCCTTTGCCGCATCACCGACAAATCGCCCGAGCGAAACCATCATGGCGAAGACGACATAACCCATGCCGGTTGCCATGCCCGACGTCGCGAACACGTCCTTCAGATAGACGGCGGACCAGTCGGCGACCGCGCCTTCCGTCATCGTGATCCCGAAGACGAAGAGGCTGATGCCGAGAATACCGGGGCTTGGGCGCCGCCACGACGAGCGAGGCTGTGCTTCGGTCACGGGAGCCTCGTGGACAGGAAGCGCCCGACAAACCACCACCGAGACCGGGACCAGAACGAGCGACAGCAGACCGATCGCGACAAAGGGAGATGTGTCAAGAACAAGAAAGCCGGCACCGATAAGGCTGCCCGTCATGATGCCGAGGCTCCAGAAACCGTGGCAACGGTTCATGATCGATGAGGTGCCGCGCTTCTCGATCACGTCCGCCTGGACATTGAGCCCGAGTTCGATCGTCGCGAGGCCGATCCCGAGAAGCACGAGCAGAAAGAACAAGGAGATGAGACCGGGCGCAGCCACAGGCAGCGGCACGAGCGCCAGAAAGACCGGAAAACCGAAGATCAGGGTGTTCCGACTGCCGATCCGGCCGACAAGCTGTCCGGCAAAGGGCAGCATCAGCAGGATGCCGGTTGGCAAACCGAGCAATGCCATGGCGAGTTCGGCCGGACCGAGCGACAGCCGCTCCTGAACGCCAGGGATCTGCGGCAACCAGCTGCCGAAAGCGATCGGCTGCAGAAAGAAGGCTGCCATGATGGTGAGCTTGGGAGACATGAACGATCCGGGGGATGGAGGGGAAGAATCAAGCGAAGCCCAAATGTCCTCCAGCCCATACGAGATGGGAAGCAGACCACCGCTTCGAGTGGTCTGCTTCCTGTCGAAATATCCGTGCCGTGCCACTTTTTCCGCGCGCGCCATCCGCGTTCACTTCCGGATGTGCCACAAGGACATATCCAGTGCCGTCAGGCGACGAGGATAGATGACCTCCTCTTCCGGAAGCCCGATGTCGCGTCGCAGCTGGGGAGACAGATGAGACGCCAGATTGCGGATCTGCCGCCGTCTCCAGTTCGCCCTGACCAGAGCGGCCAGCAACCGCCAGGAGCCGAAACGCTCGAAGAAGTTCGTCCATCCGCTCGGCCAGCGGAAGTTCAACTATAGATTGATTTTTGTGCATGACTCGTCCGTCCTGGAAACGCGAATGCGCCCAGGTCCTTTCGATGATGAAAAGCGACGTGATGCAGGCACGCGAACGCATTCATACGCGCAGGCGGCAAGTCACGTCAGATGGTGGAAAACGCCGAAAAGGCAGGGAAAATGACTGATCAGACAGTCATCGGGTGGAGCGGCAGGTCGCGGAAAATCCCACGAAAGCCGATGGCACCGATCCGCCAGAGAGGCGCATGCGCATGAAAAAATGAGTCATCTGTCGCCTCCTGTTGTTCGTGTTGCGGATGAAGGGAACATGCCACGACAAAAAGGGCGCCGCAAGCATGCAATTCGAGATTGCAGAACTTACGGCGCGCCGTTGCACTTATGCAACAAATTGTCGCAGGGCGTCTTTCGCCCTTAAGCCTCGACGGCGCGGGAAACGATAAGCTTGTCGATGCGGCGGCCATCGAGGTCCACCACTTCGAAGCGCCAGTCGCCTTTGACGAAACTCTCGCCGAGTTCGGGGATCCGCTTCAATTCATCCAGCACGAAGCCGGCAACGGTCGTGTAGTCCGGATCCGGATCGATCGGCACCCGGATAATGTCGATGAACTCGTCGACAGGCGTCCAACCAGCCACGAGGTAGGAGCCATCCTCGCGTTTCACCATCGCCTGCTCTTCCGTCTCGTCCTGACTGAAGGCGCCGGTGATGGCTTCGAGAATGTCACCGGAGGTGATGATGCCCTCGAAGTGGCCGTATTCGTCGTAGACGAGCACCATATGCAAGGAGGTGCGGCGCAGGGATTCGATGATGTCGGTCGCCTTGGCGAGGTCCGAGACGACGGGCACCTCGCTGATGAGGTCGGCGAGATTAAGCGTGCCACCCTCGGCAATCTGCTCATAGAGTTTCTTGGTGAAGAGCACGCCGACAATCTCGTCGGAATCGCCACTGCGCACAGGGATGCGCGAATGGGGGATGTCGCGCAGCTTCTGGCGGACTTCCTCCACCGTGTCCTCAATGTCGAGGATCTGGACGTCACGACGCGGCGTCATCAGACCACGCGCCTGCCGATCGGCGAGCCGCATGACTCCGGAGAGCATGGCGGATTCGCTGGTTTCGATCACGCCCGCGCTATGGGCCTCGGCAAGCACCGTGCGGATTTCCTCATCCGTCACCTTGCCGCCTCCAGCACCGCTCTGTCCGAGAAGGGAAAGCACCAGCTTTCCCGAGCCATCAAGCAGCCAGACGAGCGGCGCAGCAACCCGCGAAAGGAAAGACATCGGAATGGCGACGCGGGCAGCAACACCTTCGGCATTTCGCAGCGCGACCTGTTTCGGCACCAGTTCGCCGACGATCAGCGATAGATAGGTTATAAGAACGACAACTGTGCCGACGCCGAGTGCATCGGATGCAGCAACCGACAATCCCTGCAGCTGCAGCCAGCCGGAAAGGCGCGCTCCGAGGGTGGCGCCGGAGAAAGCGCCGGAAAGCACGCCGACAAGCGTGATGCCGATCTGGACAGTGGACAGAAAACGACCGGGGTCACTCTGTAACTTGAGCGCCGTTTCGGCTCCCCGGCTGCCCTGTTCTGCAAGCACCTTGAGGCGCGCAGGACGGGCGGAAACAACCGCAAGCTCCGACATGGCAAGAACGCCGTTGAGCACGGTGAGGAAAAGAACAATCGCAATTTCGGTAAACAAGTAAGGGGCTAGGCTCCTCTACACCGGCTGAGCGTCCGGCAACGTGTCATAGGTAACATGGCGACCCTCAGGTCCCAAAGGGAGATCAGCGGAAAAATGGCACATCGACCGGCTTCACGGCCAACCCCATGCCCTGCATCAGACGCCGGGTGGAGAAATCCTGGCTGCCGGAGGTAAAGACCGCAAAGTCGAAATTATCGGGATGCTCGGCGCCCTCGACCAGCGGCACCAGGCGGCGCGCCTGACGCGCGATCGCCTCGGCCGGATCGAGCCAATCAACCGGCCAGGGGGCAAGCCTGCGAAAGACATTGGCGAGAAAGGGATAATGGGTGCAGGCAAGCACGACGATATCGGTCCGCACACCGTCCTTGTCGACAAAACACGGCGCAATTTCAGCAAGAACGGCCGTGTCATCCAGGGTTTCGCCGCGGATATACGCTTCCGCCATACGCGCGAGATTTTCGGAGCCGACGAGGCGCACATGGCATTGCGAGGCAAAGGACTGGATCAGATCGCGGGTATAGGCCCGCTTGACGGTGCCGGGTGTTGCCAAAACCGATACCAGCCCGGAGCGCGTACGTTCCGCGGCCGGCTTGATCGCCGGGACCGTGCCGATGAAGCGCATGTCTGGAAAGCGATGCCTGAGATCGGCGCCGGCAAGCGTGAAGGCCGTGTTGCAGGCGACGATCACGGCGTCTGGATCGTAGCGGTCGAACAGCTCTTCGAAGAGACGGGCGATGCGTGTCTTGAGAGGCTCTTCTTCCCAGCCGCCATAGGGAAAGCCGGCATCGTCGGCGATATAGATGAAGCCGCGTTCCGGCATCAAGAGCCGCGCCTCGCGCAACACCGTGAGGCCGCCGATCCCGGAATCGAAGACGAGGATCGGCTTGAGGTCAGGCATCCCGGTCGTCGTCATGCTGAGCCTCAGCCTCGCTCTCGCTCTTTCCCGCGGGCGGTCTCTGGCCCGGGCGTGCAAAACGGTCGAGCGAACTGATCACACCACGGACCACATGGATCTCCGGCCCGGTGAAAGCACGTCTGCTAAACACGGCTCGCAGGTTCTCGATCATCCTGGCCTTTTTGTGGGGCGGATGGAAGTAGTTGCGCGCATTGAGCGCTTCTTCCAGATGTTCGAAGAGGCCGATCACCTGCTCCTTGGTCGCGGCCGGCTGATCCGGCGCGTCGAAGGGCACACCATGCACATCCTCCATGCCGGATTTCATCCACTCATAGGACATGAGCAGAACGGCCTGGGCGATGTTCAGCGAGGCAAAGGCAGGATTGACCGGGAAGGTGACAATCTCGTCGGCGAGCGCCACTTCCTCGTTCGACAGGCCGGATTTTTCCCGGCCGAAGAGGATGCCGGTCTTTTCACCGGTGCGGAACTTGGCTCGGAGCGCCTCCGCCGCCGTCACCGGCGAGCGGACAGGCTTGAATCCGTCGCGGGAGCGCGCGGTCGTCGCATAGACGAAGTTGAGGTCGGCGATAGCCTCCTCAAGCGTGTCATAAACGACGGTGCCGTCGATGACATGATCGGCCTTGGAGGCGGCAGCACGGGCCTTGTCGGACGGCCAGCCGTCGCGGGGGTTGACGAGACGCAGTTCCACGAGGCCGAAATTGGCCATGGCGCGCGCAACCATGCCGATGTTTTCGCCGAGCTGCGGCTCCACCAGAATGATGGCCGGCCCTTCGGCCAGCATGACGCGCTCGCTGTTCGTCCCTGCCATTGCGTTTCCTTCAGAGAGATTTTGCGCACCCCTTGGCACAAAATGACCGTCAGGCAAAGAGGAGCGCTTACTCTTTGGGCCAGGATCCGGTCAGCCGGAAATCGAGATAGGCCTTGGTCAAGGCAGCGAACTGCGCCTTGACCGAGCTTTCGAGTGCACCCTCGCGGTAGTCCTCGCTCCACAGATTGTCGATCACAGGACGACCGTCTTCCACGATGACATGGAAGACCGTCTGCGGCTGCGAGAGATCCGGTGAAAGGCCGAAGCAGGAGATGGCATCGAAATAGACGTTTACGGGTGTGACGCCATCCTTCTCCGGCCGAGCCTCGAGGCGCATATCCTTCAATTCACAACTGTCCTGCCCGCCGATAACCACGTCATATCCAAGCATGTAGCCACTGCCGTCCTGCAAAGCGTCCGTCTTCTCGGCGAGACGATAGATGTCGGCTAAGCTGGCGCTGTAGATCGTGCCAAGCAGGCGATCATCGAAATAGTCGGACGCCTCAACCTTCGGCGCATCTTTGTCTTTCCATCCGGCGACGCTCATCACGATCCGCACCGGTTCGAGCGGATCGGCTGCCCGAATGGCTGTTGCCGGGCAGAATGTGACCATTGCGACAACGGTCGTGATGCCGAGGGAGCGGACGCGGTTCACAGCCCACCCTGCCGTTTCAGGTCCTGCTTGATCGAACTGCCGGACTGCCCATCCTCGACGGGATAGATATCGTCGATTACAGGGCGACCACCCTCCTCGACAACATGGAAGATCAGGACGGTATCGGGCGCTTCGGCGCCCCCGAAACAGGAGCGGTTGTCGAAAAGGGCGGTCACCTGCCCGTCGCCGTCATCCTCGATCCTGATGTCTTCAAAGGGGCAACCATCCTGTCCCTGCGCGATCGGATCGTAATCGAAAGGAAAGCCTGTCGTCTCGCCTTCGGGAATATCGTAAGGCGGGTTCTTCGAAGCCGCTTCGAAGGCGGAAGCGAAGTCCGTGCTGAACAGGCGAGACAGGCGATCCGTTGAGAAGACCTCCTCTTGCTGCCCGGTGGAGCCCTCGGCCCAATTGCGGGCGGTCGCCTCCACGACTTCGCGGACAGGCGCGGTGACATCTGCCGCCATGGCAGCGCCCGACGACAGCGTCAGCAGCAATGCGATCCAGGTGCTCTTCATGAAAACTCTCCCGAGGCTCTCTCTGCCGCCGTTCTAGCTGAAAGCGGCCATGCCATCCGGACCAAGTTTGGGGCGAAAGCGCTCGCCGAAAGTCTGAGCGAGTTTTTCCTTCAAGACGGCCTCTGCTGTTTGCCTTGTAACGAGAGAATGTTATAGGCAGGCCATCGGCAGAGCGCCCTCCCCGCGCCTGCGCGTCAGGCAAAAACTCGTGAGGATATTCATGACCAAGATCAAGGTAGCCAACCCGGTCGTCGATCTCGACGGCGACGAGATGACCCGCATCATCTGGCAGTTCATCAAGGACAAGCTGATCCTCCCCTACCTGGATCTCGACATCGAATATTACGACCTGTCCGTCGAGAACCGCGACGCCACCAATGACCAGGTGACCATCGACGCCGCCCACGCCATCAAGAAGCACGGCGTCGGCATCAAGTGCGCGACCATCACCCCGGACGAAGCCCGCGTGAAGGAATTCAACCTCAAGGAAATGTGGAAGAGCCCGAACGGCACGATCCGCAACATCCTCGGCGGCGTCATCTTCCGCGAACCGATCATCTGCAAGAACGTGCCGCGCCTCGTTCCCGGCTGGACCAAGCCGATCGTTGTTGGCCGTCACGCTTTCGGTGACCAGTACAAAGCAACCGACTTCAAGTTCCCCGGCAAGGGCAAGCTGACCATCAAGTTCGTCGGTGAAGACGGCGAAGTGATCGAGAAGGAAGTCTACAACGCCCCGGGCGCCGGCGTGGCTCTCGCCATGTACAACCTCGACGAATCGATCCGCGAATTCGCCCGCGCATCGATGATGTACGGCCTGATGCGCAAGTGGCCTGTCTACCTGTCGACGAAGAACACCATCCTCAAGGCCTATGACGGCCGCTTCAAGGATATCTTCGAAGAAGTCTACCAGGCCGAGTTCAAGGCGAAGTTCGAGGAAATCGGCATCGTCTACGAACACCGCCTGATCGACGACATGGTCGCCTCGGCTCTCAAGTGGTCCGGCGGCTATGTCTGGGCCTGCAAAAACTACGACGGCGACGTGCAGTCGGATACGGTTGCGCAGGGCTTCGGCTCGCTCGGTCTGATGACCTCGGTTCTGCTGTCGCCCGATGGCCGCACGGTTGAAGCCGAAGCTGCGCACGGTACGGTTACCCGCCACTACCGCCAGCACCAGAAGGGTCAGGAAACCTCGACCAACTCGATCGCATCGATCTTCGCCTGGACGCGTGGCCTCGCCCACCGCGCCAAGCTCGACGACAATGCTGAACTGGCCAACTTCGCCACGACGCTGGAAAAGGTCTGCATCGACACGGTTGAAGCAGGCTTCATGACCAAGGACCTGGCGCTCCTCATCGGCCCGGATCAGCCGTGGCTTTCGACGACCGCCTTCCTCGACAAGGTCGACGAGAACCTGAAGAAGGCCATGGCCGCCTGAACGGCAGCCGAGGTTTGAACATTCAGAACCCGGTCACGGCAACGTGGCCGGGTTTTCCAATTCTTCATCCGGAAGATCCTCGCCCTGATCGACTTCGGCAAAGCGCTTGCGGATTTCCGCGCCGAGCCGCCGGCCGGTCATGTGATAGCCCGAAAGTGGAAGTGCATAGGTCTCCAGACGGTCGGGGTCATCCTCGTCAATATGGTCGATATCGATCACCCAAAGCCCATCGACGCGCCGCTGCGCCAGTTCGACCATGGACGCCCAGGCGATCCGCCGATCGCTGCGATAGTCGATCAGCTCCTCGTTGTTGAGTTCGACGAGCGGCCGCATGGCCGCCGCGATCCCTTGCCAGCCCTTGCGAAGACCGAACAGGGCAAGGGTAAGGAGAGCAAGATAGAGCAGCGTCATGGGACTGGCCCAGCCACCGCCAAGCAGGCTGGCAAGAAGCCCGCCGAAAGCCACGGACAAGACGATTGCCGATGTCGCAGCCCAGAGGACGGCCAGGCCCCGGCGCGGATAAACGATCAGGGTGGGATATGTGGTCTCGGTCTTCATCGATTATCACCATAGGCAAGATTCGCGGCGCCGAACAGGACCGGTTCGATTGCAGCTGCCTGTGAGCGTTACATGGCTGCCGCGGGTGCAGCGCGCCGGCACTATCCCTTTGGCCATGTTGTCAAAAGCCGGGACTCAGCGTCCAATGACATGAAAAGTGTGGCGGAGGGGCCGGCCACGCCTTCACCCTGTAAGCGCAACCACCATGACCGATGCCATTCTGCCCAAAACAGTCAGCGTTTTTCGCGAAGGCTACGGCTTTGGACGTTTCAAGGCTGATGCACTGGCGGGCTTGACCGTAGCCATCGTTGCCCTGCCGCTGTCCATGGCCATCGCCATCGCCTCCGGCGTGACGCCTGACCGCGGGCTCTATACCGCGATCATCGGTGGCTTCCTGGTCTCGCTTCTGGGCGGCAGCCGCCACCAGATCGGCGGACCGGCCGGCGCTTTCATCGTTCTGGTGAGTACCACCGTCGCAACACATGGCATCGACGGCCTGCTGCTCGCAACCGCCATGGCCGGACTGATGCTGATCGCCTGTGGCCTGCTCAGGCTCGGCGACTACATCAAGTTCATCCCCTATCCGGTGACCGTCGGCTTCACGGCCGGCATTGCGGTGATCATCTTTGCCAGCCAGATCGGCGAACTGCTGGGCCTGACATTTCCGGGTGGCGAACCCGGCCCCCTTGCGGACAAACTCGGAGCGATCGTCGCCGCCCTGCCGGCGTTTTCACCCTCCGCCGCAGCAATCGCGACACTCACCATCGCCATCATCCTCGTCCTGCGCCGGCTGCGGCCGACATGGCCGGGTCTGCTGATTGCGGTGATCGCAGCTTCGCTCACCGCTGCTTTATTGCAGTTGCCGGTCGCCACGATCGGCTCGAAGTTCGGCGGTATTCCTTCCGGTCTGCCTTTGCCGTCCCTGCCAACCATCACGCCCGAGCTCGCGATCGCCGTTCTCCCCGATGCCATAGCCTTTGCGCTCCTCGGCGCAATCGAAATCGCTTCTTTCCGCCGTCGTTGCGGACGGCATGACCGGACGGCGCCATCGATCGAATACGGAATTGCTCGCTCAGGGCGTCGCCAATATCGGCTCGGCCCTTTTCGGCGGCATTTGCGTGACTGGTACGATCGCACGCACCGCAACCAATGTGCGAGCTGGCGCCACGAGCCCCGTCTCCGGCATGCTGCATGCGGCCTTCCTGCTCGTCTTCATGCTGGTCGCCGCCCCGCTTGCTGCCTACATCCCACTGGCGGCACTTGCGGGCGTGCTCGCGGTCGTGTCGTGGAACATGGTGGAGAAGTCGGCGATTGTCGCCCTCGTCCGCTCCTCCCGTGGGGAGGCGCTGATCCTCGCCGTCACCTTCCTGCTCGTCGTTTTCCGCGACCTGACCGAAGGCATCGTGGTCGGCTTTTCGCTGGCCGCACTGCAATTCATCCACCACATGTCGAAGAACATACGCGTGACCAGCGAAGGGCCGGAAAAGCCGCTGGACGCAACGGACACGGCGACGATTACCTATCGCCTGGACGGCGCCTTCTTCTTCGGCGCCGTTGCAGCGGCCGGCGCCGTGCTCGACCGCATCGGCGACGACCATCGCAACCTCGTCCTCGATTGTACCGGGATCCGCTTCGTCGACACCTCAGGCGTCAACCTTCTGGCGAGCGTCATCCGCAAGGCAATTCGTCACGGCGTCGAGGTCTATGTCATCACGGAGCGCAACGAATTGAAGACGATGCTGCATCATCAGGAAGTGCCGGAAACGGGCGTCCGCTTCGTAAGATCACTTGCCGAGGCGCGTGAAGCGATCGCCCGCGGCGAGGCGTACTCTCACGTTTGAACAGCTCAGGCTGCGGATCTCGAAGCGGGAGATGCCAATACAGACGGAGCCTCCATGCCGCAGCCGGGGTTGAGATCCTCAGGCGTATGATCCCAACCGCCCCAGGTCACCCGGTTGCGCCCGGCTTTCTTCGACGCATAGAGCGCCTTGTCGGCGCGCGCGAGCGCACGGGGGAAATCAAGCGTACCGGAGGGCAGCGAAGCCGCACCGATGCTGACGGTAATCGGCGGCAGCCGATCCTCGTGATTGACGACCAACGTACTGACTCTTTTGCGCAGATCATCCAGCAGATCGGGCTGGCGCAGCATAACACTCGCCGGCAGATAGACACCGAACTCTTCGCCACCCAGACGCCCAACGATGGCGGCCTCGGGCACCTCCCGATTCAACAGGCGGCCAAGTTCCACCAAAACGCTGTCGCCGGCGGCATGGCCGAAACTATCGTTGACCTGCTTGAAGTGATCGGCATCGACAAGCGCGAGTACGGCCCCGGGTGCAGCCCCACCGACGCCGGCACGCGAACGAGCGATGGCGTCGATGAAAGCCGGCCTGTTGCGCAAGAGCGTCAGCGCATCGGTTTCGGAAGCGATCTTGTATCGTCGCGTGGCCCGTTCATGCACCATGGCAAAAATTGCCAATGCAGCCCCCAACCCCTGAAGGAAGAAGCCAAATGTCATAGCCCCGTACCAAAGCGGTGCATGACCACCGACAAGCTGAACCGGCTCGACGAACTGCATCGGCAGGCGGATGAGGTAGGCGGCACCATGCGATCCAAAGGCAATAAGCGCGAGCATTCGGGCGGGAAGAGGTTCGCGACGCTGCCCCCGCAAAAGCACAGGCATGAACAGAAATGAATATCCGGCATAGAGAAAGGAGGCGACGACAATGCGTGCGCCTAAGTCGGCAGCAAATGTCGGTATGGCAAAAAGGGACAGCCAGACTACACCGCCGGCCACAGCAACGAAGCCCGCTCCGTTTTGCCTCTCGCCCTCAAAAGCAAGGCAGCCGAGCCAGATCAGGCCAAGACTGGAGATACCAAGCCCATTGCCGAAACCGAGCGCGAGAAGCGGCGGGACGATGTCACGAAGACTGACCAGTACCATACCAAGCGCACCGGCAGAAAAACCCAGTGACCACAAGCCAAGGGCACGGTTGTCCCGCTCATGCGTCCAAAGCAGGGTCAGAAAGCCAGATAGAAGGATCAACGTTCCCGCCAGGCAAACGGTGAGTGTCGGAATGTGGAAAACGTAGGCCAAGTCGAAAACCTCAAAGAGAATTGAGGCGTAGCAGACAAGACTGAAGAAAGCCCAAAAACGATTGGTAAATCCCGATAATCTGAAACAGAAAAGGCCGGGCAACGCCCGGCCTCTATTATCAATCACATGCACTCTGCTCAGGCGAGCGCTGCCTCCACTGCTGCAATTGCAGCATCAGCCTGGGCGCCATCTGGACCCCCAGCCTGGGCCATGTCAGGACGCCCGCCGCCGCCCTTGCCGCCGAGCGCAGCAGAGGCCACGCGCACCAGATCGACGGCGCTGAAGCGGTCGGTCAGGTCAGGCGTGACGGAAACCACGGCGCTCGCCTTGCCATCGTCGGCAACCGCGATCAGCACGACGACGGCGGTGCTAAGATCGGCCTTCGCCTCATCCGCCATGCCCTTGAGGTCCTTGGCATCAATGCCGGCCAGCACGCGGCCGATGAAGTTGACGCCGTTCACCTGCTTCGGCGCCTCGGCACCGCCCGATGCGCCGCCACCCATGGCAAGCTTGCGCTTGGCATCCGCAAGTTCCTTCTCGAGCTTGCGGCGTTCGTCGACCAGAGCCTCGACACGGGCGACGAGGTCGGTCGGCTGCACCTTGAGCGTCGAAGCGAGCGTCTTCACGCGATCGTCCTGTTCGGCGAGATAGGCGCGCGCCGCCTCCCCGTCAGCGCTTCGATGCGGCGCACACCGGCACCCACGGCGCTTTCGCCGACCAGACGAACCAGCCCGATATCGCCAGTCGCGGACACATGCGTACCGCCGCAAAGCTCGGTCGAATAGGATTTGCCGGCCTTTTCGCCACGCAGTGCCGTACCCATGGACACGACGCGCACCTCGTCACCGTACTTCTCACCGAACAGCGCCATGGCACCCTCGGCAATCGCATCATCGACGGCCATCAGACGGGTGGTCACTGGTGCGTTCTGGATGATGATCTCGTTTGCCATCTCTTCGACGACCTTAAGCTCATCGACCGAGATCGGCTTCGGGTGGGAGATGTCGAAACGCAGACGCTCGGGTGCAACGAGTGAACCCTTCTGGGCGACATGCGTGCCGAGCACTTCGCGCAGGGCTTCGTGCAGCAGATGGGTGGCCGAATGGTTCGAGCGCAGCCGCGAGCGGCGGGCATGATCGACATTCAGCTGTACGGCGCCGCCGGCCTTGACCACGCCGTTCTGGACGGTCGCGACATGCACGAAAACGCCCTCGCCCTTCTTCTGGGTGTCGTTCACGGCAAGCGAAAATCCTTCGCCGACGATCTCGCCGGTGTCGCCCATCTGACCACCAGATTCCCCGTAGAACGGCGTCTGGTTGACGACGATCTGCACCTCTTCACCGGCACTTGCCTGCTCGATGACCTTGCCATCCTTGACCACGGCCAGAACCTGGCCTTCGGCGGTCTCAGAGCTGTAGCCAAGGAATTCGGTGGCGCCGAACTTTTCCTTGAGCTCGAACCAGACAGTTTCCTGCGCCTTGTCGCCGGAGCCCGCCCAGCTCGCACGGGCTTCGGCCTTCTGGCGCTGCATGGCATCGTTGAAGCCAGTGAGATCAACGCCAATACCACGGCCGCGCAATGCGTCCTGGGTCAGATCGAGCGGGAAGCCATAGGTATCATAGAGCTTGAAGGCGGTCTCGCCATCGAGGCTGTCGCCCTTGTCCAGGGTAGCCGTCGCGTCGGACAGCAGCGTAAGCCCACGCTCCAGCGTCTTGCGGAAGCGGGTTTCCTCGAGCTTCAGCGTCTCTGAAATCAGGGACTCAGCGCGGACGAGTTCCGGATAGGCGCGCCCCATCTGCTGCACGAGAACCGGCAGCAGCTTGTAGATGACCGGATCTTTCGCACCGAGCAGCTGCGCGTGACGCATGGCGCGGCGCATGATGCGGCGAAGCACATAGCCACGGCCTTCATTCGACGGAAGCACACCGTCTGCGATCAGGAAAGCTGCCGAACGCAGATGGTCGGCGATGACGCGGTGGCTGGCGCGACGCTCGCCCTCGGCCTTGACACCGGTCAGATCGACAGAGGCGTCGATCAACGCGCGGAACAGGTCGATGTCATAATTGTCGTGCTTGCCCTGCAGGAGGGCAGCGATACGCTCGAGACCCATGCCGGTATCAATCGAGGGACGTGGCAGGTCGATACGCTCTTCCTTCGTCACCTGCTCATACTGCATGAAGACGAGGTTCCAGATTTCGATGAACCGGTCGCCGTCTTCTTCCGGCGAGCCCGGGGGGCCGCCCCAGATGTGGTCGCCATGATCGTAGAAGATTTCCGAGCATGGACCGCAGGGGCCGGTATCACCCATCGCCCAGAAATTGTCGCTGGTCGGGATGCGGATGATCTTGTCGTCGGAGAGGCCGGCTATCTTCTTCCACAGGCCGTGGGCCTCGTCGTCCGTGTGATAGACGGTGACCAGCAGGCGGTTTCGGTCGATGCCGAATTCCTTGGTGATCAGGTTCCAGGCAAGCTCGATGGCGCGCTCCTTGAAGTAGTCGCCGAAGGAGAAATTGCCGAGCATTTCAAAGAAGGTGTGGTGGCGGGCGGTATAGCCGACATTGTCGAGGTCGTTGTGCTTGCCGCCGGCGCGCACGCATTTCTGCGCCGTCGCAGCCGTCGTATACGGCCGCTGTTCGAGACCCGTGAAATACGTTCTTGAACTGCACCATGCCGGCATTGGTGAACATCAGCGTCGGGTCGTTGCGCGGCACCAGCGGGCTGGAGGAAACGACCTCGTGACCGTTCGTCTTGAAGTAATCGAGAAAAGTCGACCGGATGTCGTTTACACCGCTCATGTCACGCCCTTCATTCAGGCCGGGAAGCCGGCCAATTTGCAAAATCAATGGCTTTTATCGCCCGGCTTCATCCCTGTCCAGCAGCCGAAGACGTCGAAAACCGGCCGCGTCTCGATCGGAAACGCGAGCCGGCGGAACATCAGTCGAAGATGGACGGCAGTTCTACGCGTCGTCGGCACCATCACCGTCATTCAGCGTCGGGCCCGCCATTCTCGCAGGAACTTCTCGGCGATAAGACCGGCATTCTGCCGCAGCGCCATCTCGATCTCCTGAGACACGGCAGGATTGTCGCGCAGGAAGAGCTTGGCGTTCTCACGCCCCTGGCCGAGACGCTGGCTGTTGTAGGAGAACCAGGCCCCGGACTTCTCGACGATGCCGGCCTTGACGCCGAGATCGACGAGTTCACCGGTCTTCGAGACGCCTTCGCCATACATGATGTCGAATTCGACCTGCTTGAAGGGCGGAGCCATCTTGTTCTTGACGACCTTGACGCGGGTCTGGTTACCGACGACCTCTTCGCGATCCTTGACAGCACCGATGCGGCGGATGTCGAGACGCACGGAGGCGTAGAACTTCAGCGCGTTGCCGCCGGTCGTTGTTTCCGGCGAGCCGAACATGACGCCGATCTTCATGCGGATCTGGTTGATGAAGATCACCATCGTCTTCGACTTGGAGATCGAGGCGGTAAGCTTGCGCAGCGCCTGGCTCATCAGGCGGGCCTGCATGCCCGGCAGGCTGTCGCCCATTTCGCCTTCGATTTCGGCGCGCGGGGTGAGCGCAGCAACCGAGTCGACGACGAGCACGTCGATCGCGCCCGAGCGCACCAGCGTGTCGGTGATTTCGAGCGCCTGCTCGCCGGTATCCGGCTGCGAGATCAGAAGGTTCTGCAGATCGACGCCGAGCTTGCGGGCATAGACAGGATCGAGCGCATGTTCGGCGTCGACGAAGGCGCAAATGCCGCCCTTCTTCTGCGCTTCGGCAATGGTTTGCAGCGCAAGCGTCGTCTTACCCGAGCTTTCAGGCCCGTAAATCTCAATGATGCGCCCCTTCGGCAGGCCGCCAATGCCGAGTGCAATGTCGAGGCTGAGCGACCCCGTCGAGACCGTCTCGACTTCGACCACGCTCTCGTTCGCGCCGAGTTTCATGATCGAGCCCTTGCCGAACGACCGTTCGATCTGCGAGAGCGCCGCTTCCAATGCCTTGCTTTTATCCACCGATTTGTCCTCTACAAGCCGCAAAGAATTCTGTGCCATTTGATCCACCTTTAGGTTATTGAGGCCGCATAGGCAATGAAGCCGCCGATGGGGAATATGTACTCTTTTTGTTCTCATTTTGCAAGAGCAGGCGAAGCGGTTGAATTCCAATCGTTTTCGAGCGCGTGTTCGAACGATGTTCCGCACCGCAGTGGGAGCACGTCTGTGAAGGGCGCCGTTCCTAGGCAGAACCTGGCAAGCGCCGGTTCGATTCGTGTTTCGCCAATGCTGGAGGCATGCCCATGACGATCGAAATCCTGGCGATCGGGGGGCTCACATCGACCGGCGCGGCCGCATATTCGGCGACACAAGGCCGGGTGCCAGCAATCCCGGTCAATGGTTCGAGGAGGTGGGCGGCGGCGTCTTCAACGCGGCCTGCAATCTCTCCCGCCTGGGCCGCTCGGTCCGCCTAATTGCGCCGCGCGGCGGCGATGCGGCAGGCCAGATGGTGGCGGATGCCGCCGAACGCGCTGGTCTCGACGACCGGCCCGTGATGTTCCTCGATCGCGCGACCCCGAGCTACACGGCCATCCTGGAGCGCGACGGCAATCTGGTCATCGCCCTTGCCGACATGGCGCTTTACGACGCGTTTTCGGCGCGGCGGATGCGGGCGCAGTCGATGCGCGATAGCCTGACGGAGACGCATCACGTTCTGGCCGACGCCAACCTGCCGGCGGACACATTGACCGTTCTGGCAGCGACCTGCCATGCGGCCGGCAAGGGGCTGTCGGCCATCGCAATCTCGCCGGCCAAGGTAGTGAAATTCGCGCGCGCCCTGCCCTTTCTCACCCATCTTTTCATGAATGGCGCGGAGGCCGAAGCGATTGCCGGCCAGCGCCCCGAACAGCCGGAAGACTGGCCCGACCTGTTGCGCGCCAAGGGCTTGCGCGGCGGCAGCGTCACAAGCGGCAGCGGCCTAACCGTCGTCTTCGATGAGAGCAGCGTGGCCGTGATCGAGCCGAAGCCGCTCGAGCAGATCGCCGATGTCACCGGGGCCGGCGATGCCTTCGCCGCCGGCTTCCTGCATGCCCGCCTGTCTGGCGCGAAACTGGACGAAGCGCTCCGCCATGGCACGGCAAGTGCCGCGATCACGCTCGCCTGTCCCAATGCGACCGATGAAAATCTCTCCCCGGAAAAGCTTGCACGTCAGATGGCTCTTGTCGCGCCGGCCCGTTTCCTGTCATGAGACCCTGAATTTCTAACGGAAGATCCCCCCATGACCCGTTCCATATCGCCCCTTCTGCCCATCACCTATTCGAGCGAAGTCAGCGCCGCCAAGCAGCGCGGCGCACCGATCGTCGCACTTGAATCAACGATCATCACCCATGGCATGCCTTATCCGGGCAATCTGCAGATGGCCCGCAGCGTCGAAGACATTGTGCGCCAGCAGGGCGCCGTGCCTGCGACCATCGCCGTGATCAAAGGCGTGCTGCATATCGGTCTGGAGCCGGCAGAGCTCGAGGCGCTGGCGCAGATGGAGCATGTGATGAAGCTTCTCGCGCGCCGATCTTGCCTTTGCGATCGCCGAGCGCCGCAATGGTGCGACGACTGTCGCGGCCACGATGATCGCCGCCTACCGCGCCGGCATCCATGTCTTTGCGACCGGCGGCATCGGCGGCGTGCATCGCGGTGCCGAGGAAAGCTTCGACATCTCGGCCGATCTCGAAGAACTGGCGCGCACGGCAGTGATCGTGGTTTCGGCCGGTCCGAAGGCGATCCTCGACATCCCGAAGACCTTGGAAGTACTGGAAACACGCGGCGTTCCGGTTGTCACCTATGACAGCGAAGATTTCCCCGCCTTCTGGTCGCGCAGCTCTGGCCTGAAGAGCCTGCTCAACCTGCAGAGCCCGGCCGCGATCGCCAATTTCCAGAAGATGCGCGACCAGCTCGGCATCGATGGCGGCATGCTGATTGCCAACCCGGTTCCGGAAGCCGACGAGATTCCGCGCGAAGAGATGGAAATCTATATCAGCCGGGCGCTTGCCAATGCCGAACGCGACAAGATCGCCGGCAAGGCAGTGACACCGTACCTGCTCGACAACATCTTCCACCTGACCGGTGGCCGCTCGCTGAAGACAAACATCGCGCTCGTCGAGAACAATGCGCGCCTGGCAGCTGAAATTGCCGTTGCCATGAACGGCTGAGCGACAAGCGCATCACAAAAACGAAAGACCCTGCCGGAGCAATCCGGCGGGGTCTTTCGTTTCAGACGTTTCAAAATTGTGGTCAGCCCTGCCCGTCCAGCATCTCACGCACGGCGACAGCCAGCTGCTTCAGCGAGAAGGGTTTCGGCAGGAAGCCGAACTTGGCGTCCGCCGGCAGATTACGGGCAAAGGCATCCTCGGCATAACCCGAGACGAAAATGAACTTCAGATCCGGATACTTCTTGCGCAGCTCGGTCAGCAGGGTGGGGCCGTCCATCTCCGGCATGACGACGTCGGACACCACGATATCCACCTCGCCCTCAAGCTCTTCCATGATGTCGAGCGCCTCGACACCGGACCCAGCCTCGTGGACAGTATAGCCGCGTGTCTCCAACATGCGTTTGCCGCCACGCCGCACCGCTTCCTCGTCTTCGACGAGAAGAACGACAGCAGACTTGCCGGTGAGATCCGGCGTCTCCTGGGCCTCGGCAGCCCCTTGAGGCGGGGCGACCGTGATGGTGTCACCATTGACGGTCGCGCCGACCGCCTGCCCTTCGGCCACCGGCTGAACCTCCGGCACGTGGCGCGGCAGGAAGATGCGGAAGGTCGTCCCCTTGCCCACCTCGGACTCGGGATAGATATAGCCGCCGGACTGCTTGACGATGCCGTAAACCATGGCAAGCCCGAGGCCCGTCCCCTTGCCGACTTCCTTTGTGGTGAAGAAGGGCTCGAAGATCTTGTCCATGATATCAGGCGCAATACCGGTGCCGGTATCGGCCACCTCGACGAGTACCATGTCTTCCGACGGCAGACCGCGATAACCAAACCCTTCGGCCTGCTCGGCGGTGATGTTGTGGGTCGACACCGTGATCGCACCACCATCAGACATCGCATCGCGTGCATTGACGCAGAGGTTGATGAGAACCTGCTCGAATTGCGACAGGTCTGTTTTCACCGGCCACAGATCGCGACCATACTCGACCTTGAGCTTGACGTTGGTCCCCGAGATCAACCGATCGACCAGCATCCGGAGGTCGCCGATCACGTCGGTGAGGTTCAAGACGCTCGGGCGCATCGTCTGCTTGCGTGAGAAGGCGAGCAACTGCCGCACCAGCACGGCGGCACGATTGGCGTTGCGCTTGATCTCCATGAGATCGGCAAAACTCGCATCCGACGGGCGCGCCTGCAGTAGCAGGTGATCGGAAGACAGAAGGATCGCCGTCAGCACGTTGTTGAAGTCGTGCGCGATGCCGCCGGCGAGCGTCCCCACCGCATTCATCTTTTGCGTCTGCGCCATCTGCGCCTCGAGCGCCTTTTGGTCGGTCACATCGACGGCATAGACGATCGCCGCCTCTTCCGGCGCCTCGTCGCTCTGGTCGATGACGGCGTTCACGTAGAAGCGGAAATGCCTGACGTCATTCGTCGGATGACGGCTGTCGATCGGCGCAATATCCACCTGGCGGTCCATGGCGGCGGCGAGCGCGTCCCTGAAGCCCTCCCGTTCGCTTTCATGCAGCACCACCTCGATCAGCCCGTGCCGCTCAATCTCGTCGCGCGAGATAATGTCGGCAAAGAGCTTCATGAACGGGGCGTTGGTCCTGAGGATCCGGCCTTCGCCGTCAACGGAAGCAATCGCCATGGGCGTATTGTTGAAGAAGCGGGTAAACCGCATCGAGGCGACCGAATCGGACTGGTCGCCGTTTTCGCTCTGGGTCCGCGCGAGTACGATCGAACGGCTCTCACCCGGCGCACCATCGCGGGCGGCCCGGACGCGGTGCACGAGGCGTACGGGCAGGCTCTGCCCGTTCACGCGCCTGAGATCGAGGTCAAGGGTCTCCGTGCGGGCCTGGCCCGGTTCGGCCTGCACCGAATCGATCAGCGCCATGCCTTCCCCAGCCACGAGATCCGAGATCGTCATCGAGCCCGGATTGAACTGGGTGAGATCAACACCCAGCCATTCGGCGAGCGTCGCGTTCAGATAGTAGATCTCGCCCTTGCGGCCGGCGGAGAAGAAACCGGCTGGCGCATGATCGAGATAGTCGATCGCGTGCTGCAATTCTTTGAAGAAGCGCTCCTGATCGTCACGCTCGGCGGTGATGTCCGAGATCTGCCAGACATGCAGCGGCTTGCCGCGTCCCTCGCCGGGCAACAACCGCGCCTTCAGCCGGTACCAATGGGCACCCGAGCCGTTGCCCGTCTGATTGCCGAGCGGCTTCAGCAGCCGGAATTCCTCGTAACTGTCGCGACCTTCCCGCAGACCATTGGTCAAACGATAAAGCGCCTCACTCGATTCACGGTAGCGCGAGAGCAGTGCTTCGAGCGTCTGAACCTCGGTTGCCTTGCGCGCGCCCGTCATCGTGCCGTAGGCGACATTGGCGAAGACGATGCGGCCTTCGCTGTCTGTGATCAGCGTGCCATCGGGCTGGCTAGACAGGAAACGGCGGGCCAGCGTGTCGCTGTTCGACTGCGGCATCACTTCGATGAAACCGATCACTGCCGAGACGATGAAGAAGATCCCCATCATCGCCAGGATACCGAGAACACCGAGCACGACCTGGTTGTCGAGCTGGTCGCGGAAAAAGATGAAGGCGGCGGATGCGGCGATCAGGGCAAGGGCCAGCAGCAGGATGCGCAACGCCATGCCGACGCCATTACGGCGATCGACCAGCGGGCCGTCTCCATCTTGATCATACTGCTTTCGTGTCATTGATGCCTCTTGCCTAAGCGCACGGAAGATCCGACCTAGCGAGAATCGGCGCTTCCACCTGTTTATCAATTTGCCGTAACTGCAAAAAGCAAAGAAAGGGCCATAAGGCTCCGGCCTGCCGCTCCCCCACAGGAATGCCGCAATCCTGGCCGATCTTCTCTGCCATTCCGGCCCGAGGTGACGAGGGGCAGTCGCGCGCAAGATTGCGGAAGGGGCCGTCTTCTGCCAGAAAGCCTGTCAAAAGGAGCACGCACATGCTGGATGACCTGATCTCGGCCTATGGCAATCGTTTTCTCGTGGCCGCACTCGGGGTCAGCCTTGCCCTGCTTTGCCTTTTCATCGTGCTCTGGGTCCTGCGCAATCGGGCACCCTCGCCCTTCGTGCGCGGCGGCCGCAACCGCCAGCCACGTCTGCAGGTGCTGGATGCTGCTGCCGTCGATACCCGTCGCCGAATCGTGCTGGTGCGCCGCGACAATGTCGAGCATCTGGTCATGATCGGCGGCCCGACCGACATCGTGATCGAAAGCGGAATCGGCGATGAGCGCCCCTATCTTAGCGCAAGGCCGATCCAGCCCCAGGCTTTGGCGGAGCAACAGGATCTGGCCGAAACGACTGTTCGGCCGGCCCTTGCCGCCACCGAACCTGCCTCACCGGCAATCGCATCCCCCACAGTGGCTTCCCCTGCCATTGTGGCCAATGTCGCAGCGGAAGCGCCGGCCAGACGCTCGATGGCCGCGGAAACGCCGCGGCCAGCAGCCGTTTCACCTGCGGTAGATCCTCAGCCCACTAATGCGCCAATCGCCGAGCCGCGTCGTCAGCAAGCCGCACCGATGCGTGGCCCGGAACCTGATCTCGAAAACGTGGTGACAGCCGCGCCGGTGGCAGCAGTTGCGACCGCCTCAGCGGCCCCCGTGGCAGCAGCGACCATGACTGCACGCCCGGAAACGGCATCTCCGGTTCGGGTCCAGGCGCCCGCTGTAGAGACAGCCGCGCGCCCTGTGCCGCCCGCCGAGCAGTCACCCGTCCAACCAACCGCAAATCTTGAGCCGATGATGGTCGCATCAGCGCCTACCGCGATCGCCCCGGTCGACGTCGAACCGGTCTCGCGCCACAATGAGCCGGTGATAGACCGCGTGGAAGGTCTCGCCGAGGCCAGAACGAGCGGCACACCGCCAATCGAGGCTTTCAGGGTTGAGCCGGTCGAACCAGTCATGCGGAACGACCTTGATGCCCCCAAGGTCGAAGACATCAAGGTCGAACCTCCGGTCGCAGCGCCAAGCGTCATCGCTACGCCCGCCGCAGAAGATTTGCTAGAAGCGGCACGTCAACGGGTGCTCGTGCCGGCACAAACGCCCGGCAGCGCGCGTCTCGTGGAACCGCAACATATCGACCCGCAGGTTGAAGGCCAGCCCGCCGCTAAGTCGAGCGAACCCGAAGTGCGCGATATCAGCGATTTCGAACGTGTCCTCGAAGAAGAGATGGCTCTGCATCTGGCCACGGACCCGGCACCGCAGCCTGTGCCTCGAGACTCCGCAGATCCTGCCGGAAACCCGCGCTGACAGACCGCGTCCACCGATTGCCGCCATCTTGCCGGAAACACATCGCGCAACGACCGCAACATCCAACACCACACAGCCGGCTCCCGAGCCCAATCTACAGAACGAGATTGCCCGGATCTTTGGCGAAATGTCCGCTAGCCGCAATCCGTGACGGGTTGTGGCTCCGGCATCAAAACATGCCGCAGAATTCGAAAAGACCCGCCAATGGCGGGTCTAAATTCGTTCCGACAGTTTAACCGAGGCTTCGACCTCACTCGTCGCGGTACACCTTTTCGCGGCGCTCGTGCCGTTCCTGCGCCTCGATCGACAGCGTTGCAATAGGACGGGCATCCAGACGCTTCAGGCCGATAGGTTCACCGGTCTCTTCGCAATAGCCGTAAGTCCCGTCATCAATACGCTGCAGCGCCGCGTCAATCTTCGAAATCAGCTTGCGCTGACGATCACGGGCTCGCAGTTCGATGGCTCTGTCGGTTTCTGAGGAAGCCCGGTCTGCAAGATCAGGATGATTGGCGCTCTCTTCAGCCAGGTGGTCGAGCGTCTCGCGCGCTTCGCGCAGGATGTCGTTTTTCCAGGCGATCAGCTTAGCCCTGAAATAGGCCCGCTGATTGGCGTTCATGAACTCTTCGTCCTCCGAGAGCACATAATTGCTAAGATTGATCTTCTCACTCAACGCGATTCTCCTGAAGAACATCTCAATGGGCGGGTGTATATCCTTTCAAGGCAACCGGTTCAAGCCTTCTGACTGTTTCGAAGCCATTTTTAAATCTGTTACATTTTTCATCTAAACTTCTATTTTTTAAGCATAAATTTCTTCCACCCAGTCGACCGATACATACGCTTCCACCGCGATAGGTTGATGCTGGCCTCGATGCGGCATAGTTGACGGCGAGCCCTAAGAACCGGTAGGTCAATTCTTAAGCCCCATCGCATGTGGACACCTTCAGGATGACGCCCTCCATTCAGCTTCCCCAGCGCATCTATCTGCTGCGTCACGCGAAATCCGGTTGGGCCGAACCAGGCGGTCGCGATTTCGACCGCAAACTTTCGGATGCCGGCTTCGCCGAGGCGGAGATCCTGGCAGAAACAGCTGCCGACAGGGGGTATCGCCCCGATCTGGTGGTATGCTCGACGGCCAAGCGTTGCCGACAGACGGCAGAGGCGATCAACCGGGTCTTCTCAGGCCTCGTCGAGTTCCGATATGTCGACGCACTCTACAATGCACCCGCCGAGGCCTATCTGGAAATCGTCGGTTCGAGCCGCGGCGTCGAGGCCCTGATGCTCGTCGGTCACAACCCTGCCATCGAGGAAGTCTTTGCACGGCTGTGCGGAAACGACGTCATGGCGCGGACCGTGCCAGAAGGCTATCCAACCTCCGGCCTCGCGGTGATCGACGCCGTCAGTGAGGAAGCCTATGCGCTTCGGGACTTTCTTGTCGGCTGACGAGATCAGCCAAGACGCGTAGGACCGCCTCTTTTTTGCGCTGCACGCCCCGCCTATATGTAGAGAAATGGCGTTGACGGCCGCGTGCCGCCGACGAGCCAGACCCGCCACAGTCTCTGCAGGACGATGCCTTGCCCCCTTCCCTCACCAGCCTGACCGACGAAGCTGCGATCGCATTCGACAATCTCGCCGACCGCGCCGCCCATTTGGTCAATCCGACAATCCGGCTCGGTGTGACCGGATTGTCCAGGGCGGGCAAGACGGTCTTCATCTCATCGCTGGTGCACAATCTCCTACATGGCGGTCGCCTGCCGCTGTTCGAACCGCTCCGTTCCGGACGCATGGCCGGTGCAACACTTCAGGAGCAACCCGATGATGCCGTGCCGCGCTTTCAATACGAGGATCACATCCGAGCGCTTGTCGAGGAGCGGGTGTGGCCGGACTCGACCCGTGCGATCTCGGAATTGCGGCTGACGATCGAATATAAGAGCGCCAGCACCTGGAACCGAATGCTGTCCTCGGGAAAGCTGTCGATCGACATCGTCGACTATCCCGGCGAATGGCTTCTCGACCTGCCCTTGCTGGGCCAAGACTATCGGACCTTCTCCGAAAATACCGTGAACCTTGCGGGCTCGGGCGTTCGCGCAGAACTGGCGCGGGAATGGCTGACGCTCGCAGCGGCGGTGGATCCCGATAGTCCGGCCGACGAGATGACGGCAAAGCGCCTCGCCGAAGCCTTCACGACCTATCTGCGGCTCTGCAAGTCGGATGAGCGATCCCTGTCCACGCTTCCGCCCGGTCGTTTCCTGATGCCGGGCGATCTTGATGGCTCGCCGGCCCTGACCTTTGCTCCTCTTCCCATCCTGCCAGAAGGCCGCGCGCCCAAGGGGTCGCTGCGGGCGATGATGGAGCGCCGCTTCGAGGCCTACAAGTCCGTCGTAGTCAAACCCTTTTTCCGCGAACACTTCGCTCGGCTCGACCGCCAGATCGTGCTCGTCGATGCGCTCCAGGCAATCAACCGCGGCCCCGAAGCGGTCCAGGATCTCGAACGGGCGCTCGGCGACGTGCTCGCCTGCTTCCGTGCCGGCTCCACCAATGTGCTGACGGCCCTCGTGCGCCGCCGGATCGACCGGGTGCTGGTTGCCGCCACCAAGGCGGACCATCTGCACCACGAAAGCCATGACAGGCTGGAGATCCTCACCCGACGCCTCGTCAACCGCGCCATAAAGACGATCGGCATGAGCGGTGCCGGCATCGAGGTCATGGCGCTGGCCTCCGTGCGAGCGACCCGCGAAGCCAATGTGAAGCAGGACGGCCACGATCTGCCGGTTATCGTCGGAACTCCGATGGCCGGTGAGCGCATCGGCGACGAACTCTTCGACGGGAAGCGAAAGACGGCAGTCTTCCCCGGCGACCTGCCGCGCGATCCGGAAGCCTATTTCCGCTCGGTCGATGAAAACGATGCCTCCGCCGCCCTGCCCGATCTCAGCATCGTGCGCTTCAGGCCACCGGAACTCGACGAGAAGCAGGGCATCACTTTGTCCGTGCCGCATATCCGCCTCGACCGGGCGCTGCAATTCCTGCTCGGAGACCGTCTCGCATGAAGAAACCGACCGTGCCTCCGACCGGCCCATCTCCGTCATCCCACTCTGATCCCCAGAGGCGGCCGGCAGCCTTCACCGTCGAGCCAGAGGCGCCGCGCACCCTTGCAGCTAAAAATCGCGCGCCACGGAGCTTTGCCGGCGACGTGGTCATCGTGCCTGACGACGAGGATCCCTTCATCGCAGCAACAGAGGCCCTGCCCGAAGTGCCCGTCGCTGAACCGCGCCGCAGACGTTTCTCCTTCGCCAAGCTTGCGACCGGTGCCTTCGGGCTCCTCCTGTCGCTCGCCTTTGGCCTTTGGGTCGACCGCCTGATCACGGATCTCTTCGCTCGAGCCGACTGGCTCGGCTACCTCGCCATTGGCGCACTGGTCATCGGGCTTCTGGCGCTGATGGTCGCGGTCGGGCGCGAGCTCGTCGGGCTCTGGCGCCTCGATACCGTTCAAGACATGAAGGTTGAAGCGGAAGCAGCGGCCGAGAGCGGCAAGCGGAAGCAGGCGGCCACGGTCGTGAAGAAATTGACCGCGCTCGTTGCGCATCGTGCCGAGACTGCGCGCGGCCAGAAGACGCTCGCGGCTGTCGAAGACGATATCATCGATGCACCGCAGCTGATCGAGCTTGCCGAACGGGAATTGCTGTCGCCGCTCGATGCCAAGGCGCGTGCCCTGATCTTGAATTCGGCCAAGCGGGTTTCGGTGGTCACGGCCGTCAGCCCCCGCGCCGTGGTCGACCTCGCCTACGTCCTATTCGAGGTGGTGCGCCTCGTCCGCGGCATGGCGGATCTCTACGGCGGCCGCCCCGGCTCGCTCGGCATGCTGCGGCTGCTCCGCGACGTCTTCGCCCATCTAGCGGTGACAGGATCCATCGCAGTCGGTGATGGCCTTGCCCAGCAAGTGCTGGGTCATGGCCTCGCGGCGCGCCTGTCGACCCGCTTGGGTGAAGGGGTAATTAACGGCCTGATGACTGCCAGAATCGGCATCGCCGCCATGGATCTCTGCCGACCCTTGCCGTTTCGCGCAGCCAAGCGCCCCGGCATCGGCGACTTCATTGGTGACCTAACGCCGTCGATGACGGGCAAGGATGGAACAAAGACCGGGTGAGGCAGACGGGCCACACCCGGGAATCCAGTGTGATTTGCCGATTGTCGAGCTCTCGATTTGAGAGTATTTGCAAGGATGCATTAACCATTTTTCCGCTAGGGTCTTTGCGGGGTTTCTGGTTTCTCGTACCAAGGCAAATCGATGTTCTCTCGCTCCTCGACATTCGGCCGTTGCGCCGCGATCCTTGCCGTTGCCGCGCTGATGCCGGTCACGGTCGCTGATGCTGCATCGCGCGACAAGCGCTTCTTCGAATCCGTCGCTGGATCCTGGAAGGGCCCGGGCGAGATCGTTGCCGGCAAATACAAGGGTACCAAGTTCACCTGCAATCTCATCGGCCTGCCGGCCGAGGGCAAGGAAACGGGCCTGAAGCTCGACGGCACCTGCCGCGTTGGTATGTTCAGCCAGCCGATGTCAGCGGTGATTTCCCAGGCCGGCGGCAGCTACAAGGGCCAGTTCCTCGATGGCGCAGACGGCAAGGGCCTTGATATCGTCTCAGGTCAGGTCACCGGCAACCGTGCGGTCATGGGCATCAATCGCGCCAAGCTGAACGGCGCCATGGTCGCGCGCCTCGAAGAGGGCGATGCGATGAACATCACCATTTCGGTGAAGGTCGAAGACCGGATGATTCCTGTGATCGGCCTCAAGTTGAACCGCCAGGCAACCGCCATGGCCGAGAACGACTGATCCGCCCGTTATCCTTCGACTAGAAGTTCAACCGCGCCACCAGGCGCGGTTTTCGTTTGCGACGGCAATGCCGGTACGATCGACTTCCGCGAGCCAGTCAGCGACCGCCCGCCCCTTCACGTGAAGCTGCGCATCGATATCGGCAAGCGGCATCAGTACAAAGGCGCGCTCCGTCATCCGCGGATGAGGAATCTTCAGATGCTCCGCATCAATGACCCGATCACCGAAGGTCAGGATGTCGATGTCGATGGTCCGCGGCCCCCAGCGCTCGACGCGCACACGCTTCATCGTCCGCTCGATCTCCAGACAGGCAGCCAGCAGTTCCTGAGGCTCGAGAAGCGTCTCGACCGCCGCGCAGGCATTGTAGAAATCGGCCTGATCCGTCTTGCCCCAAGGCGGCGTACGATAGAGACGCGACACGGAGACCACGCGGCAATCCGACCGCTGGTCGAGACGGCGCAGCGCTTCGGCCATCGCTGTGACGGGATCACCGACATTGCCGCCGAGCCCAAGTGTGGCGGCCTGCCAGCGCTTAATTTCTGAATTGCTCAATGCTCACCTGCACATGGTCGAGGATGCCGGCGATCGGCGCACTCGGCTTGCGCACCGTGATCCGGCAGCGCAGCATTTCGGGGAAACGGTCGAGCAGCCCGCGCGCAATGGCCAGCGCCAGCGCCTCGATCAACTGCCGTCGGCTGCCGGTGACGATGTCGCGGATCACCTCGAAGGCGATACCATAATGCACCGTTCCATCGAGCGTATCGGTCTCTGCAGCAGCAATCGCGTCGACGTCGAACTCTGCATCTACGAAGAAACGCTGTCCGAGCACCGCCTCCTCCGGAAAAACGCCATGATGGGCGAAGAAGGCACAATTCTTCAGGGTGATGGTGAAAACACCGCTCATACAGTCTGATCCTTCCTTGCAGCGATCCGCCGCTCGGTCGCGAGCATAGCATCGGCCATGATCAGAGCATCCCGGTTGATCGCGACATTGTGCACCCGGAAAACGGAGGCGCCCTTCAATCGGAGCGCTACAGTCGTCGCCGCAGTTGCGATATCCCGGTCGGCGGCATCACGGCCGGTCAACGCGCCGAGAAAACGTTTGCGCGACGTGCCAGCCAACAGCGGCAAACCGAAGTCGTGCAATTCCTCGAAGCGCGCGATGAGCTCCATGTTTTCCTCCGGGCTTTCCTTGGCGAAACCGAAACCCGGATCGAGCACGATTGTTTCGCGCATCACGCCAGCCCGCTCGGCAATCGCAAGCGAGTGCGCGAGAAAATGCCGCTGATCGGCGATTGGATCAGTCAGCTTCTCGCGACCGCGGCCGGTATGCATAATGCAAAGCCCGGAGCCATACTCTGCCGCGACCTTCGCGATGTCGGGCTCCCGCTGCAAGCCATGCACGTCGTTGATGATATGCGCGCCGGCCTCGACCGCCGCTCTGGCGGTGGCCGCTCGATAGGTATCGATGGAAATGAGCGCGTCGGTCTGCTCACGGAGTGCTGCGATCACCGGGACGACCCGGGCGATTTCCTCTTCGACGCTGACTTCGGCCGCACCCGGGCGCGTCGATTCCCCTCCGATGTCGAGGATCCGGGCACCCTCATCGACGCAAGCCAGCGCGTGCCGGACGGCCGCATCGACGGTGTTGTGCAGACCGCCGTCGGAAAAGGAATCCGGCGTCACATTGACGATGGCCATGATCGCGCCGCGCTCGGCAAGGTCGAGCGTGCGCCCCTGTCCTACACGCCAAATTGTATGCTCAACTCTGGCCACCAGACCTTCGGACCCCTCGACGGAAAAGCATGAAGCTGCAATAGTGCAGACCGGGTTGGCTATGCCCCAAGGGCGCGGCGAATACAACATTGCGGAAAAAAGAATGAAGCACTCCCGCCGTCTTCGGGCTGCCGTGATCATGGCGGTCCTGACCGGCATATCCTTGCCGCTCTCAGCCAGCGCGGACGTCGTCGTCCAGAAGTCCATCACCTATTTTCAGATCGGCGGCCGCACGGCAGCCGAACTCGATGCAGAACTGTCGCGCAAGGGGCCCTTCACCCAGTCAAGCGGCAGTCGCCATCCTGGCGCCACCCAGATCCGCTTCGGCGGCGACCTGACCTACACGCGCCGCGGAACCCGTTGCGCGATCGACGACGTGCGTGTCACCGTCGAAACAAAGCTCATCTTGCCGCGGTGGAAGAACCGCAAACGCGCATCAACCGAGATGGCGCTCTTGTGGGACGCCCTGTCGGCCGACATCAAGCGTCATGAAGAGCGTCATGCCGAAATCGCGCGCCAGCATGCAAAACTGCTCGAACAGAGGCTGATGAAGCTGCGGCCGGAGCGCAATTGCGAGATCCTGCAGGATCGGGTCGCGGTCGTCACCGACGAAGTGACAGCAGCCCATGACACGGCGCAGATGCGATTCGATCGTGTAGAGGCGAAGAATTTTCAGGATCGCATGCAGCGGATCCTGCGCTACCGCCGCGAATCCCGGGAAAATCAGTAGAAATTACCCCTGAATTCCGAGGGGAAGTGTTGCTGCGACGCTTCGGCTTGACCGAAGCTTGCGTCATGGCCTGTGAATAACCGGCGATTTCTGGGCGTGGCCCTTGATACAAATCTGAAATATAAGTGTCATCGAATACGTTGCATGAGCGTAACCGATTTCCCCGTTCTCCCGGCGCGTCCTGGTGCCACAGGTGCTTCCTCCCTCGCCTGTTTGGCGATGCGCCCCCTCGCCCCGCTTTCGTTTTCACGAAAGCGGGGCTTTTTTGGCACGGGTAGCGCTGACAGGCGTGCTTAGCCCTGGCGCTCAGGCACATGGACGACCAGCCCTTCGAGGGCCGCCGTCACCTTGATCTGACAGGAAAGCCGCGAGGTCGGGCGAACGTCGACGGCGAAGTCCAGCATGTCCTCTTCCATAGCCGACGGCTGGCCGACTTTTTCGGACCATGCATCATCGACATAGACATGACAGGTGGCACAGGCGCAGGCACCGCCACATTCGGCATCGATCCCGGGGACCGAGTTCCGGACGGCGTTTTCCATGACCGTGGAGCCGTCGGCTGCCGCGATGTCGAAACGTGTGCCGTCGAATGCGATGATGCTGATGTTTGCCATGAGTTCCTGTCCAGACTTCGCCTTGTGAAAACCGGCGAAGTCATCTCCCAAATCGGAAAGTCAGTCAACTCACGGCGAAGCGAACATAGGATCGCTTCGCGTCGTTATGGTTTCGTGCTCAGCGGGCCAGCTTCAAAATGAAGTGCTCTGCTTCGAGCACGGCGGCTGCGACGGATGCCAGAGCATCCGCATTCGCGCCCTTGGTCTCGACGAGATCTGCTGCAGACGCAACCCGCAGCGCGCCAACGGCCATGGCAGCGTTGCGCAGCCGATTGGCGGCGGCCTTGACCTCGACCTTGCTGCGACCACTGGAAAGCGCCACGAGGCAACCGCGAGCCTGACGCGCGAAGATTTGCAGGATCTCGCTCTCCACCGCCTTGTCCCCCTTCGTCTGGGTTGCCAGATGCACGAGGTCGATCGGACGCTGTTGCGCCGGAGTGAGGCCATGCAGATTGTCCGGAGCCTCGAATGCAATGTTGACTGCTGCTGCCATGCCCTTGATCCTGATTTCTTGCTCTTTGCTGCCGCCAGTTTGCGGCCGCCCCATGGGCATCGCGTTAAAAATGCGGGCGATGGCGGCAAAAAGCTTGAGGTATGGTTAACGGAAACTAAACCCCGACGCAGACTGGCTTTTCAGCCGCAACCTTGATTGAAATACTGTTAACAAGAGCTGCAGCAGCAGGCACCCCGAAAGCGCGTTAATTGTATCGGATGACCAAATGTGTCAGTACGATACGGTTGATTGGGCAAAAGTGCGTGAACTTTGCCCGCAAGCCAGTCGGTGCTAGAACTTCCGGCGGGAACGCCGGCTGTCAGTGGCCGCACTGTAAAAGAAGGAATTTCGTCTGGCGTGGCGGCAGGCGGAGTTTCAGGTAAACGGTGAGGTCCGGATACGGCATGGCGATGAGCGGCATCGCCGCTTCAATCCGTCCTCCCGAGAGTAAGCGGTAACGAGGCGTAACCCTATGGCGAACAAGAAGACCGACTCGATTGACGAGAACGCGTTCCAGGCTCTCGAGGCGGCCCTGAGCATCGATTTCGACGGTGAGGAAGCCGCCGCGCCAACCAAGGCTCGGTCTCAAGCACGTGCCCCGGAGGCAAATGTGTCCGATAGTATCCCTCGTTCCGCCGCAAAGAAGACGATCGAGCGGCGATCGGCCCGCGCCGGCGAACTTAATCCCGAACCGGCCCCCAAGGCGCCCGCCTTCGCACCGGCCAATGATGGCTCTCGCCGCACACCATCAGCCATTCTGAAGTCGCTGGACGGTGCGTCGTTGACCTCTGCTCTGCGCAATGCCGCCGTCGTTTCGGCACTCTGGGTTCTCGGCGCCCTCGGCCTTACCCAACTTCTTTACGGTGGAGCGATCTGGCAGGCTGAATCGATCGCCGACATCGTTGCCATGCCGGGCGTCGTCGCCATCGTCGTCGGCACCTTCCTGCCGATCATGCTGTTTTTCGCTTTCGCGATCATGATGGCCCGCGCCCATGACCTGCGCAATGCGGCCCGCTCGATGGCGGAAGTGGCGCTTCGCCTTGCCGAACCCGAAACGATCGCTTCCGAACGCATCATGACCGTCGGCCAGGCCGTCCGTCGCGAAGTCTCTGCGATGAACGAAGGCATCGAACGCACCATTGCGCGCGCCACGGAGCTTGAAACGCTTGTTCATTCCGAGGTGACAGCGCTCGAACGCAGTTACACCGACAACGAACTACGCGTCCGCGGACTGGTTCACGAACTCGGCGCCGAGCGCGACGCGATCGTCAACCACGCCGAGCGCATCCGCTCCTCGATCGTCGGCGCCCATGAGCAACTCAAGGAAGAGCTGTCACTCGCGACCGAAGAGATTTCTGTCCGCCTGCAGACATCGGGCGAGGCTTTTGCTTCGATGATCGACATGCGCGCGGCAACGATCATGGAGAAGTCCGATGCGGCCGTGACCGCACTCGGTTCCCTGCTCGCGCACAAGACCGAGAACATGGTCCAGACGCTGGCCGCGTCCGGCATGTCTCTGTCCAGCGAGTTCGACACCCAGCTCAAGTCGCTGTCGTCAACCCTCAGCGAACGCGGTCGCGAACTTCTCGGTGAATTCGCGACCCGAGCTTCAACGCTTGACGCCAACACGGAGAAGTTGAACGCGGCCCTCAACGAGCGCGCCCGCCAGCTGAACGAGACGCTGGTCGAGCGCACCCGTGACATCGCCGAAACCCTGAAGGGCAGCGAAAGCGCAATCACGTCGTCGCTCGAAGACGTGCTCGGACGCCTCAACAGCTCGCTCGACGAGCGTGGCCGCAGCTTCCGCCAGAGCCTGCAGGCAAGCGCCGACGATGCGATTGTCGATCTCGACCTGCGTTCGGGCCTGTTCGAGGATCGCTTCCAGACCACCATTGGCCAGATCAACGCAACCTTCGACCAGCGGGTTGCCGAGTTCGCCAGCGCCTTCGACCAGCGCTCGGGATCGCTCGATTCCAAGCTGATGGAAAGCCTTGCCCGCATCAATGAGACGGTGAACGGCGGAACGGACTCGATCAGCGGCATCCTGAGCACGAGCATCGAGCGCCTTGGCTCGACGCTGACGGACCAGTCGCTCGCGCTCGCGATGACGCTGAGCACCAGCCAGGAAATGCTTGACAGCTCCATGTCCGACCGCGCCCAGGAAATCGCGGAAGCGATGTCGGCACGCGCGGCGGCTCTGACCGAGAGCCTGGAAAACGCCCAGAAGCGGATCGACCAGGTCATGGAAGAGCGCAGTGGCTCACTTTACAACGCGCTCACCGACAACCAGTCGCGCTTCGAGCAAACGCTCTCGACCCGAGCCGAGCATATCGTCAATGCGCTTGAAACCAATCAGGATCGTTTCGCCGAGACCCTCGACACCAAGGCGCGTGGCATTGCGAGCCTGGTCGAAGGTCAGAGTGAGCAGTTGATCGACGCTCTCAACACCAAGAGCCTCGAACTCGACCTGACGCTGACCGCCCGTACCCAGGATCTCTCCGAGACACTGAACGACAGCCAGCGCCGGATCGACGAGACGCTGACGCAGCGCGCCTCCGCCATCATCGACACCGTCGCCGATGCCGACCGTCGCATCGATGCAGCCTTCACCGAGAAGGCCGAGGCGATCCGCAGTGCCTATGGCGAAAACCAGGAACGTCTGGAGCTTTCGCTTGCCAGCCACACCTCCTACCTCACTTCGACGCTCGAAGATGCCACCGGCGACATCGAGCGCAGCCTCGGCGAAGGTTCCGGCCGTATCGCGGAAACCGTCACCAACGGCATCTCCGAGCTCGAAACCCGACTGGGTGCGAGCCAGCAGCAGCTGGACACCCTGCTCACGACCGCTTCGAGCAATATATCAAACACCGTTGCCGACAATGCGAGCCAGATCGCTGAAACGCTGAAGTCCGGCGTCAACGACATCGACGGCCGTATCGCCGAGACCGGCGCCTACCTGCGCTCCAGTCTGGATGCCGCAACCGGCGCACTCGCAACGACGCTTGGCGAAAACACCGACCGCATCGCCCAGACGATCGACCAGGGCGTCAACGCGATCGACGACCGTCTAGTCAACACCCATGACCGGATCCGCGCCACCCTCGACGACCGGACACAGGCAATCACGGCAGCCATTGGCGAGGCGCGCGATGCGCTCGATTTGAGCCTCGGCGAACATGCGACATCGATCGGCGCCTCCGTCGCCGCGAGCGCCGGCATGCTCGAAATGAGCCTTGAGGATCACGAGGAAAGCCTGCGCAAGGCGATCGACGAATCGAGCCGTGCCCTGGACGAGCGCCTGCGTGGCACCGCCGGCGCCTTGACGGAACAGATCCGCGACGCCGCCGACGACATCACCCGTTCGGCGCAGGGCTTCTCTGGCACGGTCGAACAGTCCGTCTCCGGCATGACCAGCCGCCTCGACGAAACCAGCACCCGCATCGAACAGAGCCTCGGCACACTGGAAGACCGTCTGCGCAATGGCCTTGATGGCGTCGATGCCCGCGTCAACGATGCCGGCGAAAAGTTCGCTGCCCGCCTCGACGACAAGGTCGCGACGATCGAACGTGTTGGCGCAGAAGCCAGCATGCGCGTGGCTCAGGTTCTCGATGAAGGCACCACCCGTGTCGCCGAAACCTTCGACAGCCGCACGCCGGTCATCGAAGAGCGCCTGGCGACCATGGACCGCGCTCTCAACATCGGCCTCGAAAACGTCAATCGCACCATCGAAGGCAAGGCAGCCGGTCTTGCAACCGCACTGCGCAGCGCCGTCACCGACGCTGCCCGTGACCTCGATGCCGAGGCTCAGCGTTCGGTCGATCGCCTGGCGGCCACCACCTCGCAGTTTGCCGAGCAGATCGGCGAGCGCAGCGCCGAACTGAACCGCACGGTCGAGGAGCGCTCGGAGGACCTGGCGCGTCGCATCACCGACACCCAGAACCGCCTCGCCGGACAGGCTGCGACGATCGCCGAAACCTTCTCCCAGGCCGGCGATGTCATCAGCAACAAGGTGAACCAGGCAGAAGCGCTCGTCAGCGCCCAGGTGGCCAACCTTTCGGGCACTCTCGGCGAAGTGAGCACCACGCTGGAGCAACGCGCAGCCGCAATCCGTGAAGCAATTTCCGGCAACACGCAGGAACTCGCCGCTGCCATGAACGAGGCAGAGAAGGCACTTGAGGCTCGCGGAAACTCCATCCGCGACGCGATTTCAGGCAATACCCAGGAGCTCGCCACCACCATGAACGCGGTGGAGAAGGCGCTGGAAGCCCGCGGCAATTCGATCCGCTCGGTGCTCGATGACCGCACCCGCGAGCTGAACTCGATGCTCTCGACGCGCTCCGCCGAACTGTCACGCCTCATCGACGAGAAGGCAGCTCCTGTGGTCGCCTCCTATGCCGAGACCGGTCGTGCAGCCGCCGAGCAGATCGCGGCTGCAGCCGAACAGAGCGCGGAGCGCCTGCGCGCCGAGAACGCAGCCCTCGTCGATGCGATCAGCCAGCGCACCGACCGCGCTGTGGCAACCCTCGGCTCTGCCGAACAGAACCTGGTTGCCAGTGCCTCGCAGCTCATCGAACGCCTCGGCGACAGCAATGCTGGGCTCTCCACGATGATCGATCAGGCTGTCCAGAGCATCGGCTCGCTCGACAGCCGCCTCGGCGCCACGGCCAACCGCTTCAGCGAAACGGCGAACCAGGCGACCGACATGCTGTCGACCTCCAACCGCCTGCTCGACGACAAGCTCGGCCGTCTTACCGCCGTTTCCGGCGAGACACTGCAGCAGGTATCGTCGATCGTCAGCCGCTTCGGCGACCACACCCAGGTACTTGGCAAGGCCTCCGAACTCCTGTCGGCCGCCCAGTCGAACCTCGTGGGCACGCTCGAAGAACGCCAGCAGGCTCTCCGCGATCTCTCGATCGGCCTCGTCAAGCGCTCGGAAGAAATCGAAACGACAATGCAGACCCTCGGCACGATGGTCGAGACCGCTTTCGATCGCGCAGAGCAGCGTTCCGGCCAGATGGCTGGCAACCTGCGCCAGAGCGTCCAGGCCTCCTTCTCCGATATCGGCCAGATCCTCGGCGAGACCGAAAAGCGCGCTCAGTCGACGGCTGCTACCATGCGCGACAGCGTCCAGGCCTCGTTCTCCGACGTCGGACAGATGCTCGGCGAGACCGAGAAGAAAGCGCAGATCACTGCCGCGAACATGCGTAATGCTCTGCTGTCTGCCGAACAGGAAGCGCAGGTTTCCATCGACAAGACGTTGTCCGAGGCCGAAAAGCGTTCGGGCGAACTGGCAAACCGCCTGCGTGGCGGACTGGCAGTCTCGCTGAACGATATCGACCACCTGCTCGGCGAAGCCGGTCGCAAGTCGGAAGGGGCAGCCGCTGCCCTGCGCCAGGCCATGCAGGAAGCCGTCAGCGAGGCCGTTGCCCGCTTCACAGGCGCCACCGACGAGATCCGCCGCTCGGCCGTCGATATCCGCAAGGAACTCGACCTGACGCGCAACGAACTGAAGCGCGGCGCCTTCGACCTGCCCGAAGAAGCCAAGGAAAGTGCAGCCCAGATGCGTCGTGCCGTGGCCGAGCAGATCAAGGCCCTGCAGGACATCTCGCAGCTTGTTGGCCGGACCAGCCAGACGCTGGAAATCTCCGAGCCGGTTGCACGCCGTCTGGCCGAAGCCCAGCCGGAACCGGTACGCCGCCAACCGGCTGCTGCACCCGCGCCGCAGCCACAGCCGCCGGTGCGCCAGACCGAGCCGCTCGGCCTGCGCGGCAGCCTCGGCGCAAGCGAAGCCTATGGCCAGCAGAGCACGCCCACGACACGCGCCGAAGGCGGCGGATGGATCAGCGACCTGCTGCGCGGTGCCTCGCGTGAGGAGCCGCAGGACGCTGCTCCGACCCGCCCGGCCCCTGCCCCGCAGCGCCCGGTCGCCGAAAGCCAGCCGGCGCGCCAGGGTGACACCCGCAATCCGCGTCACATGGTCGAATCGCTGAACTCGCTCTCGGTCGACATCGCCCGTGCCATCGACCACGATGCCTCGGTCGACCTGTGGCGCCGCTACCAGCGCGGCGAGCGAGACATCTTCACCCGTCGCCTCTACACGCTGAAGGGCCAGCAGACCTTCGACGAGATCAAGCGCAAGTATGACCGCGAGCCGGAATTCCGGGTCGCCGTGGATCGCTACATCGCCGATTTCGAAAAGCTGCTTTCTGACGTTGCCCGCACCGATCGGGACAAGTCGATCACCCAGTCCTACCTGACCTCGGACACGGGCAAGGTCTACACCATGCTCGCCCATGCGGCAGGCCGTTTCAGCTGATAAGCCATCGATCCAGGAGCCGGTCATCCGGCTCCGACCTAAGAAACAGAAAACCCCGGATCATTTGCTTGATCCGGGGTTTTCTCTTGTTCGACGGAATGGGAACTGCCGTGAGTCAGATCGATTGCAACGTCCAGGTGACGATGTCGGCCGTCACGCGGGCGAAAGCCCGGTCGAGTGCTGCAACATAAGCTGCGTTGTCAGAGCCGGTAGACGGCACCTCGGCGCGGAAAACCCGCTGGGCCTTCACCGTACCATTGCGATCATTGAGCAGCTTGGCCGAAATCTCGACGACGCCACGGTCGCCGCCTTCCGCCGAGATCTCGAAGGACCGAACATCGGTGATCAGCTGGAAGTCGATGGCAAGGCCCTGGCCGGGTTTGCCGACGCCGGCAAGCCGTCCGGTATTCTCGAACGCCTCGACGAGCTTGGACTGCACGACACGGGTCAATCGGTCGCTCCACTGCGACTGAGACAGATAACGGATTTCGGCACCGGATACGCGCACCAGGATTTGCTCGCTGTCGAGCGCCTTGAGCGCCGATGGGTCGGCGACAAGCAATTGCCTGTTGCGGGCGCTTGCGGTCGTGGCGACCTCGCTCACCGACGCAGTGAGATCGAAGGTGTCGTTGACGGCATTGGAGCCGCAGGCGACAAGCCCGAGCCCGAGCATCGGCACGAGAACCGAAGTTGAAATCACACGGCGAAAGCGGACGGCGGCAGAACCCCGGGCTCCGAACCTTTGCATTACATAGTCCTTTCCGGAGATCATCCTCATCGGCGCGTCCGTCCGTCGAATTCCTTCACCGTATCGCCGCCGAAGAGCAGGCGCTGCGGGTCTTGGTCGAAGTTTGTGATTGCGTCGTTCAGCCCGCGAACGGTGTTTCGTGTATCGTTCACCAGCGTCTGGATATCGCGCAGACCCGTCGCCGAGAAGCGCTGCAGGTTGGCCGCAATGGGTCCGATCTGGGCGTTGAGGTTCTCGGCTGTCATGCGGATGGCTTCAAGCGTTTTCCGAGCCTCCACGCTGAGAGAATTCGCATCACCCGAGCCAAGGAACGCATCAACCTTCCTAAGGATCCCGTCGACCTGCTGGGACGAGGTGTTCAGACGGTTGGCAAGCTGGGTGAAGTCGTCGATCGCCCGGTCGATATCATCCTTGCGGCCGGTAATGCTGTCCGACAGGTCCCGGAAGCCAGCAATCGCCTGACGCGCGTCGGCGGTCGCGACTGAGACATCATCCACCACGCGGCCGATCTTCTGGCTGTCGACTGCATCGATCAACCTGGAAACCTTTTCAAGCGTCTGATCAGCATTGTTGCCGAAACGCTGGAAAGTGGTTGCCGTGTCGCGGAAGCTGTCGATCGCAGGCCCAATGCTCTTCGAGGCCTGCGCGAAGCTCGCGGTTGCCTCTTCGGTATTGGTCAGGATCTGGTCGATCTTGTCGGAGTTAAGCGCTCTAAACAGCTCTTCGGCCGCCGACAGTGTTAAATCAAGGCGGCCGGACAGGCCCGAGACGGAATCCGAAAGAGCGCTGACGCTCTTCAAGAATTCATCGATACCCTGGGCATTGTCTGCGAGCGATTTCGAAAAGGTCTCAGCGTTGCGGACAGTGTTGGTCAGTGGCCCCCGCGCATCCTCGATGAACCCCTGCAACTCGGCGACTGCGCCATCCGCGCGCTGCAAGATGCGGTCTGCCGTCGAGAGCAGATTGGTCACGCTTGACTGGTCGGCGATCAGAATGGCTGGCTCACCTGTATCGAGCGCGCGCTGCAGGATTGCGTCGCCGGAGCCCGGGCCGCCGCCGGAAAGCTCGACATAAGCCGCGCCTGTCAAACCCTGAATTTCCAGAACGGCCTTCGTGCCCGACGTGACGGGTGCATCAGCCCGCACCTCGGTGAAGGCGACGGAGAAGTTCGGATCCTCGTTGTCGATGTAGAGATTGCGCACCGAACCGACGGAGATGCCGTTGAAGCGCACGGGCGAGCCGATGCTCAGACCGTTGGCCGAGCCCGGGATGCGGATCGCAAGCGGCGCCATCTCTCCGCCTCTTCCATATTCCGCCATCCAATAGACAAACCCGAAGGCGGCCCCGATGACCAGCATCGTGAAAAAACCGACGATCGCGTAATTGGCTTTGGTTTCCATGGCTCACTCTACCGGATGCCCGGCGGATTGCTCCGACCGGGGAATGGAACGGGCACGCTTGCCCCGGAAATAGGATTGCACCCACGCATCATCGAAGGCGAGCATATCGTCCAGCGTCCCCTCGACCAGAACCTTCTTCTGCCCGAGCACCGCAATACGGTCGCAGACGGAGAACAGGCTGTCGAGATCGTGGGTCACCATATAGACGGTCAATCCAAGCGTATCGCGCAGTTGTGCGATCAGTTCATCGAATTCCGCGGCCCCGATCGGGTCGAGACCGGAGGTTGGCTCGTCGAGAAAGACGAGATCGGGATCGAGCGCCAGCGCACGCGCAAGTGCCGCGCGCTTGATCATGCCGCCCGAGAGTTCGGATGGGTATTTGTCCGCAGCATCGGGATGGAGACCGACCAGCTCGATCTTGAGATAGGCAAGCTCATCCATCAACCACTGCGGCAGATCAAGATATTCACGCATCGGCAACTGGATGTTTTCCTTCACGGTGAGTGAGGAAAATAGGGCGCCGTGCTGGAAAAGAACCCCCAGCCGTGTGTCGAGTGTCATGCGCTGCAGGTCATCGACGGCATCGTAATCCGCGCCGAGGATCTCGATCTTGCCCGAACGACGCGGCAGGAGGCGCAACACAGTGCGCATCAGAACGGACTTACCCGCGCCGGATGCTCCGACGAAGCCGAGGATCTCGCCGCGGTAGATGTCGAGGTTCAGCTTGTCGAGAACGATCTTCTCGCCAAAGCCGACCGTCAGGTCTTTCACCGACAGGATGACCTCGCGATCGTGAGAAGGTCTGGTGTTCATCCGGCCCTCCCTCAAAAATCAATCGCGGCGTAGAACATGGCAAACAGCCCGTCCACGAGAATGACGACGAAGATCGATTTGACCACGGAGGCTGTCACATGCCGACCCAGAGATTCGGCGCTGCCGCCCACCTTCATGCCTTCGACAGCCGCGATGATGCCGATGATCAGCGCCATGAACGGCGCCTTGATCATGCCGGTCGCAAGCGTCGAATAGTCGACCGCCTCGTGCAGGCGGGTGACGAAGACATCGAATGTGATGCCGGAATAGGCCCAGACCACAACCGCTGCACCGTAGAGCGCCGAGAAGTTGGCGACGATCGTCAGCAGCGGCAAGGCAATCGTCAGGGCGACAAGACGCGGGAAGACCAACACCCCAATCGGATTGAGGCCGATGACCTTCAGGGCATCGATCTCCTCACGCATCTTCATCGAACCAATTTCAGCTGTGATGGCGCTGCCCGAACGACCCGCGATCATGATCGCGGTAAGCAGCACGCCGATCTCGCGCAGCTGCAGGATGCCGACGAGATCGACGACGAAAACTTCCGCTCCGAAATAGCGCAACTGGAACGCGCCCTGCTGGGCAATGATCGCGCCGATCAGGAACGACATGAGGACAATGATAGGCACCGCCCTCACCCCCATGTGGTCAAGCTGGTTGACCACGGACGCCGGAGAAACCCCGGAACCGCGTCCAGCCTTCGTCTGCGCGCCGCGGACCGCAGATCCGAGGACGAACATCATAGCGATCAGATCGCCCCAAAGGTTGAGTGTGACTTTCCCGACAGGTTCGAAAATGCGCTGGAAACGGGTGCGGTGATCGACCGGCTTTTCCGGAGCAGTCACCGTTTCGGGCAGCGCCTCGATCAGCTCGCGCATGCCAGCGGTGCCGCCGACAATCTCGACCGTGCCGCCACGAGCGCGCCGTTCCGTCACGAAACGCCTAATCAGCCAGGCTCCGGCCGTATCCATTTCGGAGACTGCGCCGAGATCTACAGTCTCGCGGCCTGTCGCGCTGGATTCCACCAGCGGCCCGGCCGATTTGATCATCGCACTCAGGCTGTTGTTCTTCCAGCGACCGACAAGTCGGATCAGCCGAGCGTTGCCGTCCGGCTGATCCTCGATCTCAATACGGGCGTTTTCGGGCTCAACCGGACTCAAAGTGGCGACTACTTCCAAATTCGCGCCGGGATGATCCGGATCCGCAAATCACGTGACAGATGGCTGCACACTATAACCATCGATGCCCGCGATGAAATCCTTTGCAAAATGTTAATTTCGTTTTCCCGCCCGATTGCACGCAGTCATGACCGCTTTGCAACAGCGAGCGCGTCAGGCGGCGCGCACGCCGTCGTCCTGGGACGGCTCCGAAAGGGGCTTCGGCAACAGAATCGGTACCAGCTTGCTCGCCCGCTTGCCGGCCGATGCCTCGCTGACCTTATCGCTCCACGAGATCAGTTCCAGTCGGCCATCCGGGTGCTCGGCAATCGCCGTGCAGCTCTCGACCCAGTCACCGGTGTTGACGTAGTGGATCCCGTCGATGTCTTCCATGACAGCGTGATGGATGTGGCCGCAGATCACACCGTCGACCTCGGCGCGGCGCGCCTCGTCAGCCACCACCCGCTGGAATTCGCCGATGAAGTTTACCGCATGCTTCACCTGCAGCTTGGCCCAGGCCGAAAAAGACCAGTAGGGCATGCCGAGACGACGGCGGACGGCCGCCAACATGATGTTTATGGCAATCGCCGTGTCATAGGCCCAGTCCCCGAGATAGGCGAGCAGGCGGGCGTTGCGAACGACGACGTCGAACTCGTCGCCGTGCAGAACCAGATACTTCTTGCCATCGGCCATTTCGTGCACAATGCGCTGGGCCACTTCGATGCCGCCAAAGTGAATGCCCGGGAAGTCGCGCATGAATTCATCGTGATTGCCGGGGATATAAATGATACGCGTGCCCTTGCGCGCCTTGCGCAACAATTTCTGCACGACGTCATTGCAGGACTGCGGCCAGTACCAGCTGCGCTTCAGTCGCCAGCCATCAACGATATCGCCGACCAGGACGATGGTGTCGGCCTCGTGCGTACGCAGGAAATCCAGGAGAAAGTCGGTCTTGGCGGCTTTCGATCCGAGGTGGACGTCCGAGATGAACAGGGTCCTGAAATGGCGTGTTTCGCTGACGTCTTTCACGGCACGGTCCTCTTCGCTGTCTGATGAGCGCTAAATCAGACTCGTGTTTCAGGAAGATGACATCGGAAGATTTGCGGTGGATCGCCGGTTCGCCCATGCATTCCGCGCGGACAGGGGATCACGGAACTAAAGTCTACCACTCGCGGCCAATTCGTGTATGACGACAAGGAGTAAGTGAAGACAGGAATTGCCGGTGAACCGATGACTTCTCAGGACAAGAACAAGCCGCAAGTTGCAAACCCGACCGCTGATCTCGACGAACAGGCGCTTTTCTATCACCGCTATCCCCGTCCCGGGAAACTGGAGATTCAGGCCACCAAGCCGCTCGGCAACCAGCGCGATCTGGCGCTTGCCTATTCGCCCGGCGTCGCCGCCCCCTGTCTCGCCATCAAGGACGATCCGGCAGCCGCCGACGACTACACGGCACGCTCCAACCTCGTCGCCGTCATCTCCAACGGCACGGCCGTGCTCGGCCTCGGCAATATCGGACCGCTCGCCTCCAAGCCCGTCATGGAAGGCAAGGCCGTCCTCTTCAAGAAATTCGCCGGTATCGACGTTTTCGACATCGAGATCGATGCCCCCGGCGTTGACCAGATGGTTTCGACCATCTCTGCACTGGAGCCGACCTTCGGCGGCATCAACCTTGAAGACATCAAGGCGCCTGAATGCTTCCAGGTCGAGGATCAGCTTCGCGAGAAGATGAATATCCCGGTCTTCCACGACGACCAGCACGGCACGGCGATCATTGTCGCCGCCGCCATTCTGAATGGCCTCGAACTCGCCGGCAAGCAGATCGAGGACGTGAAGATCGTCGCCTCCGGCGCTGGTGCCGCAGCTCTAGCCTGTCTCAACCTGCTCGTCATTCTCGGCGCCAAGCGCGAGAACATCTGGGTGCACGACATCGAGGGCCTCGTCTACAAGGGCCGCAACGAGCTGATGGATCCCTGGAAGGAAGTCTACGCCCAGGAAACCGACAAGCGAGCGCTCTCCGAAAGCATCGACGATGCCGACGTCTTCCTCGGCCTCTCGGCCGCCGGCGTCCTGAAGCCGGAGCTGCTCGCCCGCATGGCGCCAAAGCCGCTGATCATGGCACTGGCGAATCCGAAGCCTGAAATCATGCCAGAAGAGGCGCGCGCTGCCCGTCCGGACGCGATGATCTGCACCGGACGCTCCGACTTCCCGAACCAGGTCAACAACGTCCTCTGCTTCCCCTACATCTTCCGTGGCGCGCTCGACTGCGGCGCAACCACAATCAACGAAGAAATGAAAATGGCGGCAGTGCGCGCAATTGCAGCGCTCGCCCGCGAGGAAGTCTCGGAAGTCGCTGCCAAGGCCTATACCGGCGAAACGCCGACCTTTGGCCCCGACTACCTGATCCCCTCGCCTTTCGATCCACGCCTCATCCTGCGCATCGCCCCGGCTGTCGCCAAGGCTGCAGCCGACAGCGGCGTCGCCCGCCGCCCCATCGCCGATTTCGACACTTACCTCGACCAGTTGAATCGCTTCGTCTTCCGCTCCGGCTTCGTGATGAAGCCGATCTTCGCGGCCGCGAAAACGGCGACCAAGAAGCGTGTGATCTTCTCGGAAGGTGAAGACGAGCGCGTGCTGCGTGCCGCCCAGGTGCTGCTCGAAGACGGCATCGGGGAACCGATCCTGATCGGCCGCCCTCAGATCATCGAGACGCGCCTGAAGCGCTATGGCCTGCGCATCCGCCCGGGCACCGATTTCCAACTGGTCAACCCGGAAGACGATCCGCGCTACCGCGACTATGTCGATGACTACTTCGCCCTGGTCGGCCGCGCCGGCATCAACCCGGAAGCGGCTCGCACGATCGTGCGCACCAACACGACCGTGATCGGTGCCTTGGCCGTGAAGCGCGGTGATGCCGATGCGCTGATCTGCGGCGTTGAAGGCCGTTTCGACCGCCACGTGCGCGACGTTCGCCAGATCATCGGAAAACGCGCCGGCGTGCGCGACTATTCGGGCCTGAGCCTGCTGATCTCGCAGCGTGGCGCGATCTTCTTCACCGACACCTTCGTCACCGACGACCCGAGTGCCGAAGAGATCGCCGAAATGACGATGCTGGCGGCCCAGGAAATCCGTCGCTTCGGCATTGCACCCAAGGCCGCCCTCCTGTCGCATTCGAACTTCGGGTCACGGCCGTCAACGAGCGCCTCGAAGATGCGCCGGGCGCTGGAGATTATCCGTGCTGCCGCACCGGACCTCGAAGTCGACGGCGAGATGCAGGGCGGTTCGGCACTGTCGGAAGTTCTGCGCAAGCGCGCCATGCCGGACAGCACACTGACCGGCGAAGCAAACCTGCTCGTCTTCCCGAACCTCGATGCCGCAAACATCTCGCTCGGCATTGTCCGCATGATGATGGACGCGCTGCATGTCGGCCCGATCCTGCTCGGTGCCGCCCTGCCCGCGCACGTGCTGTCGACCTCGGTCACCTCGCGCGGGGTCGTCAACATGGCGGCGCTTGCCGTCGTGGAAGCCTCCCAGCCGGCAGTCTGACGAAGCTTTTGCGAGCGGCAAGCGATTTGCCGCTCGCTTTCGCGAAATTTGCCATCTGGACAAGCCAAAGCTGTAGCCCCGACACTGCGCCCCTTGAAATGCTGGGTATTGTTGATGGGGCTTTCAGACGCGTATTTCGATCTCCTAGAGTGGCTGGATCGGCAGGAGACGCCTGATCCCGGAGACTTCCTGTCGAGGCTTCAGAGCGCTTACCTGACGGGACGGATCACCTATCTCAATGGAATGATCGCAAGCGCACGCGTGCGGCCTCACAACATCTCAGATAGTTACCGACGAAACCCGCATCACCTGGCGCGCTTGCTCAACCGCAGAGCGGCTTTTCAACAAGTCGCCAGCCTGCTTGCCGGGCTCGAACCCATCGAGCTTATGTCATGGCAGCGAAGCGTAAATCGCGACCAAAGGATCATCGGCTATCCGCTGCCGGGACGCCAAAGCTGCCTGTTGGTCGAGTTCACCTCAACCCCTGAGGCTCTGTCCGCCTGGCGCCGCGCCCATGACCGCGACATGCTGAGCCTCGGCACCCTGCTCAACGCGCGCCTGGCCAGAGCGTCCACCGATGCACAATTGGAAGCGGCTCGCGCCCGTCCTCTCACCCGCCGCGAACGGGAAACGCTGGCCTGGATCGCCGCTGGCAAGAGCTATTGGGAAACGGCCGTCATTCTCGGCATTTCCGAGCGCACTATCCGCCATTTCATGGCCAATGCGCGCGAGAAACTCGACGTCGTCAACAATGCACAAGCTGTCGCGGAAGCCGTCTGGCGTGGCCTGATCCCGCGGCTCGTGGAGCCAAATTCCCGTGATTAGGGCAAACCGCATCACGATATCATAGATTGTATTCTAGGAAGCTGGCGCCACCGCCAGTTTTAGCGCGTCCCCCTGCAACGCATGCTGCCTGTTCCGTTCTGCAAGAAGGAGCAAAGCATGATCAGGATCATCAACGGCACGCGTCGCACTCAGTTTCCCGCCGATATCGACGCCATGCACAGGCTGCGAAAGCGGGTATTCCATGACCTGTTGGGCTGGGAAGTCCAGGTGCGTGACGCCTGGGAGATCGACGACTACGACCGAGCCAACCCTCTCTATGTCCTCTCCTATGGCGACGAGGGAAGACTGCGTGGGTCATTGCGCCTCCTGCCAACGCTCGGCCCCAACATGCTCGACGACACCTTTCCCGTCCTTCTCGGTGATGGACCACAAATCCGCAGCGCCGCAGTCTGGGAATCCAGTCGCTTCTGTATCGATCCGGAGATTTCCCAGGACCGGGCGAGCAACCAGGTGACGATCGCGGCAGCCGAACTGATGTGTGGCGTGGGCGAACTGGGCCTCGCATCCGGTCTCAGCCACATCGTCACCGTCACCGACGTCTTCCTGGAGCGCATGTTCAAGCGCATGGGCTGCCCGGGCATCCGGATCGGTGAACCCCAGCGGATCGGCGTGGTCCAGGCGGTCGCGGTCTCCTGGGAGGTGTCGCAGGATCTGCTCGAGCGGATGAAGGCCGTGGCAGCCATTGACGGCAGCGTGCTTGAAGAGCCGATGACCCTGACGGCAGCACAGGCCGCCTGACGAGAGACGTGGCGGATGGCCGCTCGAGCCGCCGCCACGGCATCCGTCATTTTCATTTGGCCGGCACTCGGCTATCCTGATGTTGCAAGGGTCGCCCTCCGCCCTGCAAACGACAACTGGGATCCGGATGTGCCGAGCAGGATAGTCAGTTCCATTGCCTTGCTGATCGCCCTCGGCAGCGCGCTGCCGAACGGGGCTGAGGCCTCGGCGCTCTGCGAGCGACTGCGCGACAGGCTGGTTCTGGTCGAACAGGGCGGACAGTCTCCCGAAATCAACAGTTATGCCAGTGCGATAGCCCAGCAGAACCTAGAACTGCGCAAGGCGCGCCAGGATCAGCGGCGGCTGCGCTGCCTGACCTCTTCCATCGTCCAGATCCGCCCGGATGGCGGCAACGACTGTAGCGATCTGGCGTCGGCAATCTCCCGCATGGAGGCCAATCGCGACATCCTGTCAGCAAGGCTTGCCGATCTCCGCGAGAACCGCGCAGAAGATGCGCGAGCAGCCCTGGTCACAGCACTTGAGGCGAATGGCTGCGGACCGGATCAAGCGGCTTATCCGCAGGAGGCCGAACGTATTCCTTATCTCGACACGCTGGCAGAAGCCTATCGACCGGACCGCGCAGGAGAGGCAGCCTATTCCGCATCGCCCCCGCCGATGAGCATGATGCCTAGCGGCAATGTCCGCACCCTATGTGTCCGAACCTGTGATGGCGGTTTCTTCCCGATCTCATCACAGACCTCGGCAATGAACTTCGCCCGCGATGCGGCGCAATGCCAGCAGATGTGTCCGGGCACGGAGACGGAACTCTATTTCCACGCGCCGGAACGCAGCGAGACCGTGGATATGATCTCGGCAGTCAGCGGCCGCCCCTATCGCGACCTGCCAAACGCATTTCTTTATCGCAACCGGCGCATCGACGCGGAACCCGCCTGTGCCTGCAACCTGCAGCAATACTACCAACGCATGACGCCGCGCGCTGCCATGCCAGACTACCAGTCCTCCGTCGTCGAAATAGCTCCCAGAAAACAACAGGCAGCCGCCGCAACGCCTGCCACGGAACGCGCTCTGGATGAGGCGAGCCTCAACGTGCGGCGCGTCGGCCCGGCCTTCCTTCCCTCCGACAAGGGCACGATCGATCTCAGGAACCCGGCATCTCCTGGTCCTCAGCCTCTACAGGAGTGACGGTACCTTCGGGCATCTGGCCCCAGCTTTCCTCGAAGATCAAATCGTCGAGCGGCAATCGCTTGCGCCATCCCTTCACCTCGAGCTCCGGCGTCGCATAGAGTTCGTCGACATAGCCAAGGCAAAGATAGCCGATGATCTGGATCCGCTCCGGGATGCCAAGGAGCGCCTTCACCTCGGCCTCGTGGAAGATGCTGACCCAACCGAGCCCGACCCCTTCCGCGCGTGCTGCGAGCCAAAGATTCTGAATGGCGCAGACAGTCGAGAAGGCGTCCATCCTGACATCATGGGTGCGTCCGAGCACGACGGGTCCTGCACGATCGGGATCACAGGTGACGCAGATATTGAGCGGCGCCTTGCGGATGCCTTCCAGTTTAAGCGATCGATAAGCGTCGCGTTGTTCGGCAGGAAACATGACCTCTGCCTCCCCGTTCGCCCGCAGAAACGCCTGCCAGATGGCCTCGCGCTGTTGGGCCGAGCGGATCAGCAGAAAACTCCAGGGCTGCATGAAGCCCACGGAGGGGGCGGCGTGGGCCGCCTCAAGCAGCCGACGTACCAGGTCGTCCGGCAGCGGATCAGAGCGAAACTGGTCGCGGACGTCGCGTCGCGTGTGAATGGCCCGGTAGACGGCCTGTTTGTCCTGGTCGGCAAAGGGCGCCGTCCGGACGAGGAACTCGTTCGGTCTGTCGTGCATCGTAATCCCCACAATGCGCAACCACCCGCCGTCCACGCGGGAAAGGTCTATCTCGCCAGGCCGGTCTTCTGACTGGGCATCATCCAGGATGCGCGCCTTCCCGGATTGCTCCAGTGGTCGGGTTTCCCCTTGCGCATCATGTCCGCCTCACAGCGTTGGGCACGTGCCGGAATCTCGCCGGCTTCCCGATTCTCTCACCTAACGGCAAGCACCTGACGCAAGATCAATAGCGCAAGAACCAGCCGCAGGACAGAGTGGAATGCGACAGGCTCAAGCCTCGACCGGGAAGTAGCGAACAAAGGCGAAAGCCGATCCGTCGGGCGCCCAGTTCGGCACATTGATCGAGCCCTGACCGCCGAAGAACTCGATGAGCGTTTCGACGTTTCCACCATCGGCGTCCATCAGCCGTAGCCGCACCTGCTTGTCGCGCGGATGGCCTTCGACATCGGCATCGTAGGAGAGGAAGAGTATCTTCTTCCCATCCGGCGAAGGATGCGGGAACCAGTCACCATAACCGTCTGAGGTCAGTTGCTGCAGGTCGCTGCCATCGAGGCGCATCCGCCAGATCTGCATGGTCCCGGTACGGCTGGAGTTGAAATAGATCCACTGACCATCAGACGAGTAATCAGGGCCATCATTGTGCCCTTCGCCGTTCGTCAGCCGCCGCTCGGCCCCGCCCTTGGTCGAGATGGTATAGATATCGAAGGCGCCGTTGCGCTCGCCACAGTAAGCGAGCTGCTGACCGTCCGGCGACCAACCGTGCCAGTAGGACGGCATTTTGTCAGTGACCTGGCGCGGCTCGTCGTCGCCGTCACCCAGCAGATAGATGCAAGACTTGCCGAAGAGCGTATGGTCGGAAAAGGCGATCGAGGCGCCATCAGGCGAGATCCCGTGATCATTGTTGAGACGCACGGCAAAACCCGTGTCGATCAACTCCGGTTCGGGATCGTCTTCGTCGAGCGGCAGGGCATAGAGCAGACCGTCGCCATTGATGACCAGAAACTCTCCGTCCCGCGACCAGTTGGGCGCCTCGACGAGGTCATCCGTCTGCCAGACGACCTCGCATTCTCGGGTCGCCATATCGTAGATCTCGACCGAACTGCGCATCTTGGTCTCCTTGGAAAAATCAGTCAGCACCTGAGCGATGTTCCATCGCCTTGCGCAGTTTGGCGAAAATCGCCCGGCCCGTCTGCTCAACATGAGCACTGCGCCATTCGGTGTAGAAACCCCAGATCAGGCTGACGTTCAGCGTGAGGAACCCGATGCCGAGCATCTTGAAGCTCCCGTCCCACAGACCGTAACAACCGATTGCCATCGACGGCAGGAAGTAGGCTGCGCTTGAGAGCGTCCGGTAAACACCGCTATCCTGATTGTCATGCGCTCCGACAGCAAAGATATAGCTGCGCTCCTCCGCCGTGAAATCAGGCAAAGCAGCCCGGGCATCGTTATCTTCTATGGACACGCTCAGCGATCCCGGAAACGGTTCGTGATCGGATAGCGGCGATCACGTCCGAAGTTCTTCTTGGTGATCTTCACGCCCGGCGCCGACTGCCGGCGCTTGTATTCGGCAAGATAGAGCAAATGCTCGACCCGGTGGACGGTCGCGATGTCATGGCCACGCGCGACGATCTCATCAACGCCCATCTCCTTTTCGACAAGGCATTCGAGAATGTCATCAAGCACCGGATAGGGCGGCAGCGAGTCCTGGTCGGTCTGATTTGGACGAAGCTCCGCCGACGGCGCCTTTGACAGGATATTGGCCGGGATCACCTCGCCGGACGGACCGAGCGCACCGGACGGTACGTTTTCGTTGCGCCAGGCCGAAAGCCCATAGACCTGCATTTTGTAGAGGTCCTTGATCGGGTTGAAGCCGCCGTTCATGTCGCCGTAGAGCGTGGCATAACCCACCGACATCTCGGACTTGTTGCCGGTGGTCACCACCATGGAGCCAAACTTGTTGGAGATCGCCATCAGGATCGTGCCGCGCGTCCGGCTCTGCAGGTTCTCTTCGGTGATGCCGCTCTCGGTCCCCTCGAACATGTCGGATAGCGATGAGAGAAAACCTTCGACCGGTTCCTGGATCGGCACGATATCATAGTGGCAGCCGAGCGCTTTGGCGCAGGCCTCAGCGTCGGCAAAGCTTTCCTGCGAGGTGTAGCGGTAAGGCAGCATGATCGTGCGCACCCGCTCCTCGCCGAGCGCATCGACAGCGATCGCCGCGCAAATGGCCGAGTTGATCCCGCCGGAGAGGCCAAGGACGACGCTCTTGAAACCGTTCTTGTTGACGTAATCACGGAAGCCGAGCACGCAGGCGCGGTAGTCGGCCTCTTCCTTTTCCGGGATCCGAGACATCGGCCCCTGATCGCAACGCCAGCCATCGGCGGTCCGCTTCCAGGTCGTGACCGACAGCGTCTCTTCGAACTGGCTCATCTGGAAGGCGAGCGATTTGTCACCGTTGAAGGCGAAGCTTGCGCCGTCGAAGACCAATTCGTCCTGACCACCAAGCTGATTGGCGAAGACCAGCGGCAGTCCGGTTTCAATCACCTGGCGTAGAGCCACCTGATGGCGAACATCCACCTTACCGCGATAATAGGGAGACCCATTGGGCACGAGGAGGATTTCGGCACCCGTTTCGGCAAGCGTCTCGCAGACGCCGAGATCGTTCCAGATCTCCTCGCAGATCGGCACACCGATGCGCACACCGCGGAAATTCACGGGCCCCGGCATTTCGCCTTCGACGAAGACGCGCTTCTCGTCGAATTCGCCATAATTCGGTAGATCGATCTTGTCGCGGAAGGCGAGGATCTTGCCACCATCGAGGATCGCGACGGAATTGTACCGGCCTTTCTCGCCCTGGCGCGGAAAGCCGACGATAACGCCCGGTCCGCCATCGGCCGTATCAGCTGCAAGCGCCTCGACAGCCTGCAGGCAGGCTTTCAGGAATGACGGCTTCAGGACGAGATCTTCGGGCGGATAGCCGGATATGAAGAGCTCCGTCAGCAGGACCAGGTCAGCCCCCTGCCCGGCCGCATCCGCACGCGCTGCGCGCGCCTTGGCCAGATTGCCGACGACATCGCCGACGACAGGGTTCAACTGTGCCACCGCTATACGCAGGACGTCGGAGATCTTCTTTGTTTCGTTCATGACACCGATTTAGCGGCTCGTCGCACGGATCGCAACGCCGCTTCTTGCGAAGGCGGACCGCAGGCGAGCCCGACACTAACCAAACCGCTGAAAACACCGGGAACTTAAGCTCATATGTCATGGTTCATGTAGCATTCATGACGGTTATGTGACACCTATGCGAACCTTTGATGACAGCCTCCCATGATCTGGAGTTAGACGTGGTCCAAACGAGCCCGAAATCGCGAGTCGCAACACTTGTGAGCGCCTTTGGCGCAGTGCGCGAACGCGAATACGGCAGCTCTGCAATCGTCCAGCTCGCAATCCAGCTGATTAATACAGCACTGATCGCTGTCGCCATTGTCTTGCTGAGCGAGATCCTGGCGCGAGGCACCATGGTCGATGTGGTTGAATACATGACGGCGTCGAGCCGTCCGGGTCTGGTGGCGGTCGGTATAGTATTCCTGATACTCGCCTTCGCAGATGCCATGATTGGCAAGGCTTATCAGTCGACACTTCTCATTGGACCGCTTGCGCTTCTGCCAGCGTTTTTCTCCGGCCAGAAACAGCTTTTCCTTTCGGATCCGCTCTTCCCCAGCGACCTTCTCTTTGGTCGCCAGATCTTGCAGCTCCTGCCGGCGATGGTCGCCGCAGAACCGATGAAGGCAGTCTTGCTCGCAATTGGCAGCCTTGTTGCCGTTGCCGCCTTTGTTGCGCTCATCTGGAAGAGCCGGAAGGTCTTCCCGCGCCTCAACCTGACAGGTCGCGGCATTCGCGCTGTGTTTGCAATTCCGCTGCTCGCTGGTTTCGCCTCGCTGATGGACCCCATGGCGTTTTCCGCCGTCCGGGATCGTCTCAACATCGTGCCGATGATGTGGGATCAGAAGGAAAACTATCGCCATAACGGCTTCCTTCTCGCCTTCGCCTTCAATGTACCGATGGCCAATGTCACGGCACCTGACGGCTACAGCCAGGTCGCCATCACCGACATGCAGACCGATCTACTGCCGGCGTCCTTCTTCTCTGGGCGCCAGGCCGATGTGATCGTCGTCATGAGCGAGTCCCTCTGGGATCCAACCCGCATGAGCAGCATCCGCTATTCGGCGGATCCGATGCCGACCATCCGGGCGAGCCAGTCCGGCCACGTGTTCTCGCCGGAATTCGGCGGCATGACCGCCAATGTCGAATTCGAGGCCCTGACCGGCTTTTCGAACGCCTTCCTGCCCTATGGCAGCATCCCCTATCAGCAGTATATTCGGCGTCCGGTCCCCTCGCTTGCGACCTTCTTTGAATCCAAGGGTTATGTGACGAAGGCTTTCCATCCCTTCCAGGGCTGGTTCTGGAACCGCAACAACGTCTACCAGTCGCTCGGTTTCCGGCAGTTTCATTCGGAAGAGACCATGCCGGCCATGGACAAGCGCGGCATCTTTGCTTCCGACGACGCGCTCACCCGCTACATCATCAAGGAGGCCGACAACACGGACGAGCCCTTCTTCTTCTTCGCCGTTACGCTGCAGGGCCACGGACCCTACGAGCGCAACCGCTATGTGAAGAACACCATCGGCGTTGATGCCCCCACCCTGTCCGATCGCAGCGTCAGCGCACTGGAGACCTATACGCAAGGGGTGAAGGAAGCCGACCAGAGCCTCAAGGATCTGATGGACTGGGCCAAGAAGCGGCGCCGCGAAACGATCATCGTGCTCTTCGGCGACCATCTACCGCCACTGAACGAGGTCTATACAGAGAGCGGCTACATGGCGAATGTGGTGGCAACCCGCAAGGCCTCGGTCGAGACGATGAAGCGCGAGCATGAAACGCCGCTGGTCGTCTGGTCGTCGAAGCGTGGCGTCCAGAAGGATATCGGCTCAGTCAGCCCCTCGCAGCTGCCCTATTATATTGTGCGTATGGCAGGTTACAGGCATCCCTATTACACCGGCATGCTCGGTCGTGTAGCCGAACGTTACGCGGTCATTGACCGCCACCAGTTGATCGGCCGCAACAACAAGGCTCAGGCGGATTGGGCGCTGTCCGGACGGATCGATCCGCTTATCCGCGACTACCGCCTGCTACAGCACGACGTAATGTTCGGCGAAGGCTACGGTATGGATCGCTTCTTCCCGGAACAATCGGGTAGACTTCAGCCCAGCAGTTGAGCCGGCCGTTACTTGCGATCACAATTATCCATAAAGAGATTTTGACCGGGCGCTGCTATTGCAGCGCCCCACAATTTCGGCCATAGACTTTTTTTGTTCGACAAATCAGAGTTCTTGACAGTATTGCGACCACTGTCATGGCCCGACTGCGCTTGCAGCCGGCCACCCTGTTGGCACTCAAAGTTTAGAGACGAGCCATTGCCATGCCGTTTTTGACGCGCGCCGAAATATTTGCACATCCGTTTTACCCGGCCATCGAAAAGCAGATTGCCCAGCACCTCATTGGCATCCATATGCGCACACCGCGCATGTCGCGCCTAAAGGCATCACATCGCAAATGGCTCATGACCCAATCGGTCTTTGCCCTGGCACTGCGGCGCACCCCTGATGATCCGCTGTCTGGTCTGACAGCCACCCGTTTCGTCGAAACGGTCATGCGGCTTGGCGCTGCCAGCCGTAACACCGCCACCGGCTATCTCGCCGAACTTGTGGCCTACAAGTTTTTGCGGGACGTGCCCGAAGTGCCAGACAAGCGCGTGCGGGTTCTGGAACCCACCGAACTCAGCCTGAACGGCCTGAGAAGCTGGTTCAACGGGCACCTCGCCTGCCTCGACCGGCTCGATGGCGGAAACCGGGAAATGACTTCGCTTGCTGAAGAGCGGATCTTCCTGATCGCCCAACCGCTCGGCGCTGACCTTATGGTCGGCGATCCGATTTGGCGCGATCCGCCCGACACCATCGGCCATTTCCTGTGGTCGGATCTCGGCGGCATCATCCTGCACGATCTGATTTCTCGACTGGATCACGTGGACCGCTCGGCGGCCGTGCATTCCTGCGGCCCTGTCAGCCTGACAGACCTCAGCGAAACTTATCAGGTTTCCACGACAAACCTGAAACGCATGTTCAAGAAGGCGGAGACGGAAAACCTGTTGCACTGGGAGCAACCACGACGCCGGGGCGACCTGATGCTCAGCAGCCGCTTCGTCGAGGACTATTTTGGCTGGCAGTCTGCCAAATTCGCCGCCGTCGATCTATCCTACCACCAAGCCCTGGCGGAACTCGGGATCAAGACAGCAGACGCCGACTCCGCTGCCGCCTGACATGGTCAACTGCGGGTGGCGGCATATTGCGGCAGTCCGTCAGCAATCTCGTAGAAGTCGCCCTTGTCGGCGCAGAAGATGTGGTAGCCGCCTTCGAACTCCGTCGGGTTCGGGAAAAGGCCGGCCATGAGCGAAATCCTGCCCTCTCCATCACCCTTCCAGTAGAGCGCCGAGCCGCACTGGCGGCAGAAGGCACGCTCCGCGTCGGCGCTTGCACGAAAGGTCCCGATGCTATCGCGCCCCGTGATCTCGACATCTGTGATTACGGCATCGGTCGTTGCGTAGTATAGCCCGGTCTGTCTTCGGCATTGCGAGCAGTGACAATAGCTGACCGGGCCGAGTTTGCCACGAACCGTTATGGTGACTGCGCCGCATAGGCAGCGCCCCGTCTTTTGTTGCATGATGTCCACCTCCGAAACGAGAACCGGGCGAGCTTCATGGAAGCCCGCCCGGTCGTCAAACTCGGAAAGCTGAACCTATGTTTCAGCCGTTCGCAACCATCATCCGCTTTTCGTCGCGGCCGCTCTTCATGCGCTCAGCGAGCAGGAATGCGAGTTCCAGCGCCTGGTCGGCATTGAGGCGGGGGTCGCAATGGGTGTGGTAACGGTCGGCGAGATCGTTGCCGGTAACCGCACGCGCACCACCGGTGCATTCTGTCACGTCCTTGCCGGTCATTTCAATATGAATACCGCCCGGATGCGAGCCTTCCGCACGGTGAATTTGGAAGAAGCTCTCGACTTCCGACAGGATCCGCTCGAACGGACGGGTCTTGTAGTTGTTGAGCGTGATCGTGTTGCCATGCATCGGATCACAGGACCAGACGACCTTGCGGCCTTCGCGCTCGACAGCACGCACGAGGCGCGGCAGGTGCTCAGCAACCTTGTCGTGACCGAAGCGGCAGATCAGCGTCAGGCGACCGGCTTCGTTCTGCGGGTTCAGGATGTCGATCAGGTTCAAAAGATCATCCGCCTGCAGCGACGGGCCGCACTTCAAGCCGATCGGGTTCTTGATGCCACGGCAGTATTCCAGATGCGCATGGTCGGCCTGGCGGGTACGGTCGCCGATCCAGATCATGTGGCCGGATGTGGCATACCAATCACCCGAGGTGGAATTCGACACGCGTCAGCGCCTCTTCATAGCCGAGAAGCAGCGCTTCGTGGCTGGTGAAGAAATCGGTCTCGCGCAGGCTCGGATTGTTTTCCGAGGTGATGCCGACGGCCTTCATGAAATCCATGGTTTCGGAAATGCGGTCGGCGAGCTTCCGGTAGCGCTCGGCCTGCGGGCTGTCCTTGACAAAGCCCAGCATCCATTGATGCACGTTCTCGAGGTTGGCGTAACCACCCATGGCGAATGCGCGCAGCAGGTTGAGCGTCGCCGCGGACTGGCGATAGGCCATCAGCTGGCGTTCCGGGCTCGGAATGCGCGCGTCCTCGGTGAATTCGATGCCGTTGATGATATCGCCACGGTAGCTCGGCAGCTCGACGTCGCCGATCTTTTCCATGTCGGACGAGCGCGGCTTGGCGAACTGGCCGGCGATACGGCCAACCTTGACCACCGGCAGCTGCGCACCGAAGGTCAGGACAACGGCCATCTGCAGGAAGGCGCGGAAGAAGTCGCGGATATTGTCGGCGCCATGTTCGGCAAAGCTCTCGGCGCAGTCGCCACCCTGCAGCAGGAACGCCTCGCCTTCGGCGACCTGCGCAAGTGACTTCTTCAGGCGACGGGCTTCGCCCGCAAAGACCAGCGGCGGATAGGTCGAGAGCTGCTGCTCGGCAGCCTTCAATGCATCGAGGTCCGGATAGGCCGGAACCTGCTTGATGGGCTTCTGTCTCCAGCTGCTCGGGGTCCAATTCTGCGCCATGGTCGTCACCTGTCTGAAACTAACTGCGGCAACCTCCCGGCCGCATCGGTTGGGGGCTTATAAACGGTTAATCACCGCTTGCAAAGCCGTAGTTTAGGGACTTTCGAAGGGTGGGACGCAACGCGCTAACACCGTCCACACGACCAGCAAGTCCCCTCACCAGTTAGAGATCCGTGCAATGCTTGATCTGACATGAACGTAAACGTAAGATCCTGGCTGGCATCCGGAACGGGAGGTTCGGCATGACGCAGTACGCCATGGAAAAATCCGAGATCCAGTTCGAAACGACGGATCATTTTCCCCTGCACGGCACATTGATGCGCGGCGATGGTGATGGTCCGCTGGCCCTGATTTCGTCGGCAGCCGCGGTACCGCGCGGTTTCTATGCCCGCTTTGCCGAGCACCTCGTGACCCAGCACGGCTTCAGAGCGGCGCTGACCTATGACTACCGGGGTGTTGCCGCTTCGCAGGCGCCGCGCCACTGGAGACGTCCGTTGCTGATGCGCGACTGGGCGCATTTCGACATGCCCGCCGCTCTGCATCGGCTTGAATTGGAAGCGCCAGATCACCCGGTCGTTGGCATCGGCCAATCCTTCGGCGGACAGGTGCTGGCCCTTGGCGGACGCTCGAAGCGCTTCTCGCGCTATCTGATGGTGGCAACGATGACGGGCTATTGGGGCAACACGAAGCCGCGCTTTCGTGTCTTCAGCCAGATGAACCTCGTCGGCGTTCCTCTGGCAACGCTGCTCGGCAAGGTCCCAGGCCAGATCGGCCTTGGTCAGACCCTGCCCGGTACCATCTTCCGGGAATGGGCGCGCTGGGGCCGACATCCCGAATATTTTTTCGCCGACCCGACCATGGATGCCGCCCGCCGCTTTGCGGAAGTCGAGACCCCGATCCTAGCGATTGGCCTGACGGACGACCCCTCGGGCACACCGAAAGCACAGCATGCGCTGCTCAAATACTACAGCCGTGCGCCGACGGAGATCCGCTGGATGTCGCCGGAGGACGCCGGCGGCAGCGTCGGACACCTTGGCTTCTTCCGATCGGCCTTCAAGGAGACCCTGTGGCAACCGGCGATCGACTGGTTGAAGCAATGAGCAACTGTTGCGGTGCATCATCGTTACCCACATGATTCACAGGGGCGATCCGGCCGGCGCATCAGCATGTCCTTGCAAAGCAAATCATTGATGTCAGCATGTAACGTCTGAAGGCACTGTGTTCGTTCATGAATCCGGTCGGAGGCAAGCTTCACGCAAGCCTCGACCTCTACCCCGGCCACCCGGGGGCGTAGCGTGGTGTTCGGGAAGTTTCGGCTTCCCGCGTTGATCATGAGGATCGTGTGATGGCGTATGATTGGACTGGCATACAAACCCGAAAGACTCGCAGGCTCCGGATTGTCCTGCTCTCTCTCCTGACCCTGGCCGCCCTGTCAGCGCCCGTTCTGGGCCTAGACCTCATCTCGAAATTCTGAGTGCCGCAGGCGGGCCTTGTCGTGGCCCGCGCTGCCTCCGTTCATCATAGGAAGAAACGACGGATCAGACCCGTTCGCCGTTCCTGATCCGATAGCTCGGCTTGTACATCGTCACAAGTTCTTCCGCTGCCGTGGGATGAACCGCCATCGTCCGGTCGAAGTCGTCCTTGGTGCAGCCAGCCTTCAGCGTGATACCGAGAAGCTGCGCCATCTCGCCCGCGTCGTGTCCAAGAATGTGAGCGCCGACCACCTTGCGATCGGCCGCGTTGACGATCAGCTTCATGATCATCTTCTCGGCGCGACCCGAGAGATGTCGCCTTCATCGGTCGGAACTGCGCGCGATAGACCTCGATCTCCTCGAACTTTTTCGCCGCTGCATCTTCGGAAAGGCCAACCGTGCCGATTTCAGGCTGCGAAAAGACAGCCGTGGCGATCAGGTCATGGTCCGGGGACGTCGGGTTGTTCTTGTACTCGGTCTCGATGAAGCACATTGCCTCGTGGATCGCGACGGGGGTCAGTTGGACACGGTCCGTGACGTCGCCGAGCGCGAAGATGCTCGGCACATTGGTACGGGAGTATGCATCGACCACGATCGCGCCGCGCTCGTTGGTCTCGACGCCTGCTGCCTCAAGCCCAAGTCCTGTCGTGTTCGGGTCGCGGCCGAGCGCCAGCATCACCTGCTCGACGACAAGCCGACCATTGTTGATCGTCTCGACCTCGAGATTGCCGGCCGCAGACTTCGACACCTTCTGGATATGATCCTGGCAGATGATGCGGATACCTTTGGCAACCATCGCCTCATGCAGACCACGCCGCATGTCCTGGTCGAAGCGGCTGAGAATTTCGGTGCCCCGATAGATAAGCGTCGTCTCGACGCCAAGCCCGTGGAAGATGTTGGCGAACTCCACGGCGATATAGCCACCGCCGGCAATCAGGATCGAACGCGGCAACGTTTCGAGATGGAACGCCTCGTTGGAGGAGATGCACAGTTCATGACCGGGCAGTGCGGCATGGGGATTGGCGGCACCGCCGACGGCCACAACGATGCGCTCGGCGGTGACTTCCTTGCCGGACTTCACCAGGCGAACACTGTTCGGTCCGGTCAATTCGGCACGCGTCTCCAGGATCTCGACGCCCGCAGTCTCCAGCCCCTTGCGATAGAGGCCTTCGAGGCGGTCAATCTCCCTATCCTTGGCCGCAATCAGCGACGGCCAGTCAAACCGGCTTTCTCCGACTGTCCAGCCGTAGCCGGCAGCATCTTCGAAATGTTCGTGGAACTGCGACGCATAGACGAACAGCTTCTTCGGCACGCATCCCCGGATGACGCAGGTCCCACCAAAGCGATACTCTTCTGCGATGGCCACCTTCTTGCCGAGGGATGCCGCGACCCGCGCACTGCGGACCCCGCCGGAGCCACCACCGATGACGAAGAGGTCATAGTCGAATTGGCTCATGGGGAGATCTCCTGCCCGTTCGGGCTCTGCTTGCAACTGCGCCTGATATAGGAGGCGGGAGCACAAAAAGAAAAGCCCGGGTGTTTGCCCGGGCTTAAAAAACCGACGTTGATCGACTTAGGGCTGCGCTGCTTCGGCGGCCGGCTGTTCGGCTTGGACCTCGGCAAGCAGCAACTCGTTCGCCTGCTGTTCCAGATCGCGTGCAATACCGGCGGTCCAGATATCCGCGGCCTTCAGCAGTTCGCGAGTGGCGATCGGACCATCCTTGAGAAGCTTCTTGCCAGTTTCGCTGCCGTAAAAAGCGGAGATCTCGTTTAGCTCCGCAGCGGTAAAGGCCTTGGCGTACACAACGGCTGCTTCACGCTCCAGATCGGCACGGCGCGCGGCAAGCTTCAGGGCTTCCTCTTCGACCTTGGCCGAGATGACGTCCTGCAGGTTCGGATAGGCCTGAATGAGCTGAGCGGTCAGCCGGTCGACAATGTTCGGCAGGATGGCATCGAAACGATCGGTCACGCCGAGTGCGCTGATCGCTTCGCGTGCAGCCTGCAGATGCTCTGCTGGAACATCCTGGGCCTTGGCGGAGACCGCACTCAGCATGACGCTACCGGCAATGACGGCGATCGAGGCGAAGCGGCCCATACGCGTAAAGCTGATCATGAAATTCTATGCTCCTGTTAGTTCTTCGGCTCCAGCACTCGCGCACCTGCCGGTCCGGCGATGATTGCAAGCGATGCCAGGTTTATGAAAAGGCCGTGTTCCACCACGCCGGGGATTTGATTGAGCCGGCTTGCCAGTGCGTCTGCATCAGGAATGCGGCCAAAAGATGCGTCCAGAATGAGGTGACCGCCGTCCGTCATATACAGGCTTTCATCCGACCGGGTCCTCAGCTTCATCGATCCGGAAAGCCCCAGTTCGGACGCCAGACGTTCGATGGCCAACACGGTCGACGCCTGGCCGAATGAGTTGATCTCGATAGGCAGCGGGAATGCCCCGAGCGTATCGACCAGCTTGGTTTCGTCAGCAATCACGATCATTCGTGTCGAGGCCGCAGCGACGATCTTTTCACGCAGCAGCGCACCGCCACCACCCTTGATCAAACGGAACTGCGGATCGATTTCATCAGCGCCATCGATGGTCAGATCGAGTTCGGGCAGTTCATCGAGCGACTTCAAGGGAACGCCAAGTTCGACGCAGAGCCGCGCCGTACGCTCGGAGGTCGGGACACCCTGCACCTTTAGTCCGCCGACTACCTTCTCAGCCAGTAGCCGAACAAATTCTTCAGCCGTTGAACCGGTTCCGATCCCAAGACGCATGCCGTCTTCAACATGCTCCAGCGCCGCGGCTGCGGCCTTGATCTTCATTTCGCGGGCGTCCATGCGCCGAAAGCTCCCGTCCGTTTCGTTGAAAGCTGTTTACACGCCTCCTCGACCGAGTGAAAGCCCTGCATCGCCATGCGACGTTGCCTTTTCAGAGGATTTCCCATAACCCGACCAGACCTTGGAACTGCCTCGGGAGAGCCGACTTGACCACCACGACCATCGTTTTCGACCTCGACGGCACGCTGATCGACACAGCACCCGATCTCGTGGAAAGTCTCAACCACACGATCGCGTCGCGCGATCTGGCGCCTGTGAGCTACGAAGACCTGACGCATCTGGTCGGCCAGGGCGCGCGCGTGATGATACAGCGCGCCTTTGCCCTGCGCGCTGCGCCGATTGCAGAAGATGAGATCCCTGCCCTGCTCGACCGTTTCATCACCCACTATGAAGCCGGCATGCCGGGCAAAAGCCATCCCTATCCCGGATTGATTGAAGCGCTCGAGCGCCTGCAGGCTGCGGGATACATTCTTGCTGTCTGCACGAACAAGATGGAGCGACTGGCCCTGCCGCTCCTCGAGCGTCTGCAATTGACCGGCTATTTCGCAGCGATTGCCGGCGGCGACACCTTCGCCTTCCGCAAACCCGATCCAGCGCATATCCTTGCCACCGTCGAGCGCGCCGGTGGTCAGGCAGGCAAGGTCCTGATGATCGGTGACAGCATCAACGACATCCGGGCCGCCCGCGATGGCAACATCCCCTCGATCGCGGTGCCCTTCGGCTACTCCGACGTACCGGTGGAAGAACTTGGCGCCTCGCGCGTCATCGGCCATTTCGACGAACTGACGGTCGAGCTCGTCGAACAGCTGGTCGGCTGACACGGCCAAAATGCAAATGGCGGACCGAGGGTCCGCCATCCGTGGTCCTAAAATCTGATCGAAGATTTAGACGCGCGGCGCGCGCGCATCGGTCGTCGCCTTGAACGCCTTAGCCGTAAAGTCGTCGCGACTGTAAACGTCATCGAAGTATTCGATCACGCCATCCTTGTTCGGCCAGGCCGTGAAGTAGGCGACATAGACCGGGATCTTCTCCGGCACCTGCACGGCGCGGTTCTGTCCCGATGCGATCTGCTTACCAATCTCCTCGACAGTCGTGCCCATGACCGCTGCCGCCATGACCCGCGGCTCGGAGAGACGCACGCAACCATGGCTCAGCGCGCGCATGTCACGGTTGAAGTAACTCTTCGACGGTGTGTCATGCATGTAGATCGCATGCTCGTTCGGGAACAGGATCTTGAGTTCGCCCAGCGCATTGTCGCCGCCAGGCGGCTGACGAACATCAACGGCATGGGTCACGTTCCAGTTGACCTGGCTCGAGGCAACCTTCCGCCCACCATAGGACACTTCATATCCGAGACGATCGAGATAGGACGGATCGGCCCTGAGCTTCGGCAACATCTCGTTCACGATGATCGACTTCGGCACGCCCCAGTAGGGGTTGAACTCGACGGTCTGGATCTGATCCTGGAAGAAATAGGTCTGGTTCGCCTTCGAACCAACGACCACGCGCATCGACAGCTGTTCCTTGCCATCATTGATGTAGGACGCCTCAAAGGCCGGCGCGTTGATGAAGACGTGACGCGAACCGAGATCGGCCGGAAGCCAACGGATCGCCTCCATGGCGACCTGCAGCTTGGCGATCTTCTCTGCATTGGTATGACCGGTCATTGCCCGGATCGTTGCAGGACCAACGACGCCATCCGGTTTCAAGCCTTTCTCTTCCTGGAATTGCTCGACCAGGGCAACGAGTTCGGGGGTATATTCCGGTGTGCCGGTATAGGCGGTCAGCGTTGCCGCGTGCTGCGTGAGCACCGCCTCGGAGGCAACCTGCTTCAGGGCGCCGATGACCTGCGCCGTCTCCGGCTTGCTCTGGCCAGGCTTCAGAAGCGTGCCGGGCGCAATGGTGATGGTCTGTGTCTCGGCCTCAGCATCCTCAGCCTTCAGCCGTGCGAGTTCATCGCGCAGTGCCACGAATTGCGGGCTTTTCGGGTGGCGGTTGCGCAGATAGGCCGCGACGTCAGGGCTCATGCGGAGCAGGTCTAGAACGGGCGCGATGTTCACGCTCTTGCGCTTGAAATCATAATAGCCGGAGATCTTGTTCGGATCGATCCGGCCGCGCGTGGTGTCCTGAACATAGGTGAGGACCTTGGCCGACAGAGCGACCTCGAAGGCCATCAGTTCGCGCTGGCGTTTTTCCGGATCCGTCGGATCGGCGGTCTCGGTCGGCATCACCACAAGGTAATCGTCCGGCGACAAACCGACAGTGTCGGCGCTTGCAAGTGCCGACATCATGGCGTGGCCGCGCTCGGAAATACCGTCTTCATTGGTCCAGATCAGCGGCTTGTTGGGATTGCCGTAATAGGTCTCGACGATCTTGGCGACTTCATCCGTCGTACGGACGGAAACGTCGGACAGAAAACGGCGGGCACCAAGCACTTCTGCGGAGGCGCCCTCGGTCGATCCTGCCTCCGCTTCCGCGACCGGCAGCTTGATCTTGACGGCCCGCTGCCCCTCGGGCTTGTAGGTATAGTAACGCGGTCCGGTGATCTTCGGCAGCGGCTCAGGATCGCCCATTTCGAGACCGCCCTGAGCCTGGCTTTCGAGCGAAGCCGGAGCGGCCTGCTGCTTTGCCTGGCGTCCGGGCCCACCCCGGAGAAGATCGAGAAGCGTGGTGGCGGCAGCATCGCCCGGAAGAGTTCCGACCGCAGTCGTCGCAGCAAGAAGTGCGGTGACTACGAATTTCCTGTTTCTCGTCATTCTCTGTTCCATTTCCCGGCACGAGTCACAAACGGACTCGAAGCACTTTGGTCATGCGCGGATCACTAGCTGATCGGCATTTCATTGAAAAGTTGGACAATGTCATGCGGGCTCACCCGTCGGCCTCAACTTTGCGTGACCCGACAGGCGGTCTCCGCCATCGCCTCAGCGCAAACTAAATGGAAATATTCGTTAAATTTTGATTGACGTTAACAAATCCTGCACAGGGCAGCAGGTCGACCACTTGCATCCGGCGGACAAATAGTCGTGAGACGTGCCGGAAAGGCCACAGGTACCCCATCCAAAGCGCACGCAAGCAGGCGGGCACATACTTGACAAAATTCATCGACTTATGCTCATCGGCTTGTATCGAAGGCCTCGCTCCCTAAATGCGAAGCACAGCTCCCTAGCAGCCAGCCCCACCACCTCAAAGGCAGGAAAACCCATGGCCCATCGCACAGAAACCGACACTTTCGGCCCGATCGAGGTCGCCTCCGACCGCTATTGGGGCGCACAGGCCGAGCGGTCGCTCGGCAATTTCAAAATCGGCTGGGAGAAGCAGCCGCTGCCGATCGTGCGAGCGCTGGGGATCGTCAAACAAGCGGCAGCACGCGCCAACATGGCGCTCGGTAAACTCGACCCGGTACTCGGCGAAGCGATCGTCACTGCGGCCCAGGAGGTGATCGACGGCAAGCTCAACGATCACTTTCCCCTTGTGGTATGGCAGACAGGCTCCGGCACGCAATCAAACATGAATGCCAATGAGGTGATCTCGAACCGCGCCATCGAGATGCTGGGTGGCGAGATGGGCTCGAAAAAGCCTGTTCATCCTAACGACCACGTCAACATGAGCCAGTCGTCGAACGACACCTATCCGACGGCCATGCATATCGCGGCAGCAGAGCATGTCGTCCACCACCTGCTGCCGGCGCTCAAGCACCTTCATGCCGCGCTCGATGCCAAGGCAAAAACCTTTGCGCACATCATCAAGATCGGACGTACGCACACGCAGGATGCGACGCCGCTAACGCTCGGTCAGGAGTTCGGCGGTTATGCCGCCCAGGTCGCCTCATCGATTAAGCGCATCGAAATCACCCTGCCCGGCCTCTACGAACTCGCCCAGGGCGGCACGGCCGTGGGCACGGGCCTCAATGCCCCGGTTGGCTTTGCCGAGAAGGTAGCCGAGGAAATCGCCAAGATCACCGGCTTGCCCTTCATCACCGCGCCGAACAAGTTCGAGGCGCTGGCCGCCCATGACGCCATGGTCTTCGCCCATGGCGCCATTAATGCAGCCGCAACTGCCCTCTTCAAGATCGCCAATGACATCCGCTTCTTGGGGTCCGGTCCCCGTGCCGGCCTTGGCGAATTGGCACTGCCGGAAAACGAGCCCGGCTCATCGATCATGCCTGGTAAAGTCAATCCAACCCAGTCGGAGGCTCTCACCCAGGTCTGCGCGCATATCTTCGGCAACCAGGCCGCCATCACCTTTGCCGGCAGCCAGGGCCATTTCGAGCTCAATGTCTACAATCCGATGATGGCCTACAATTTCTTGCAATCGGTCCAGCTCCTGGGCGATGCGGCCGTCTCCTTCACCGACAATTGTGTCGTCGGCATAGAGGCCCGCGAAGACAACATCCGCAAGGGCGTCGAGAATTCGCTGATGCTGGTAACGGCACTCAATGGCAAGCTCGGCTACGACCTTTGCGCCAAGATCGCCAAGACCGCCCACAAGAACGGCACCACCCTGCGTCAGGAGGCTGTTGGTGGCGGCTATCTGACCGATGAGGAATTCGACCAGTATGTTCGCCCGGAGCTGATGATCGGACCGCAGTGACGCCTGTCGTCCGCCTTGCACGACGCGAGGGGTGCGAGCCCCTCGCCCTCATGGCTTCAGCGCTTCCAACCCGGTGCGAAGCGTATCCTTGGCCCTGAAAAGCGCCATGTCGGCCCTGTGCAGCAGGTCGGCCATCGCTTCGTCGGTCCGACGCGGAGCAAGACCGAAGGTCAGCCGAAGGCTGCCAGCCGCAAGGGGGCCGATCTCGAGTTGCTCCACGTTTTTTCGGATGGCGTCACAGCAGGAGTGGATGACGGCGATCGGATCATCGGCAAAAAGCAGCATGAAGGTCGTTCCCGACATGCGTGCTGCAATCTGTCGAGGCGCGAAGTGTAGGCGCACCAGATCTCCGACGGCAACGAGCACCATATCGGCCACCTCGCGGCCATGCCGCGCACTTACGGCCTCGATCGTTTCCAACTCGAAAACGGCGACATAGATGTCGATGCCGCCCTCGGCTTGTGCCGGAAGACGCGGCAGCGCCACGCCATAGACGGCGCTGGCATTCAAGAGACCGGTCAGCGGATCAAGTCCCGGCTCTCCGTTCACGCGTTCCGCAAGTGCCGAAATCTCCCCGACCATCCCGCAGACGGCGCGCGTAACCACCGCAATTTCGTCTTCGCCGTATTTGCTCAATTGGTCCTCGCTGAAGGCGCCCCCGGCACGGTACTGGCTGATGGCCTTTGCGAGGTTCCGCAGCGGCAGCGTCAGCCACCACATCGTCGCAAGACAGGCGACTGTACCGATCAGCGTTGCCACCAGGACGACAAGACCGACGGACAGCGGGTTCGAACTGGCTCCCGTACCGAAGTTGAGCAGCAAGGCGATCAGCGGGATATGGATGCAGACGAAGCAGACTAGAAAAATCTTGACGACGATCGATCGGCGCCAGTTCGTTCCCTTCGTCACATTCAAGCTCATGATGCACCTCCGAATCCAACGCACGCAACACGTGTCCGGGCCGAGGTTTTTCAGATACGCCACCACCCTGTCAACGCTTGAGCCTTCGGCTTTCGGCGCATTGAAATCTTAAGGGCTAACGCTTAAACCACCGAAAATTCCAAGCTGATGCCACGAAAGGTTCTGTGATGGCAGACGATCTGTTCCCAATTGGCGAAGACACGACCCCCTACCGCAAGATCACGTCCGACTTCGTGTCGGTCGAAACTTTCAAGGGTCAAGAGATCCTAACGGTGGAGCCAGAGGGCTTGCGCCTCCTCGCCGAGACGGCGCTCTCGGATATCAACCATCTGCTACGTCCCGGCCACCTGAAGCAGCTTGCCTCGATCCTCGAAGATCCCGAGGCAACCGACAATGATCGCTTTGTCGCCTTCGACCTCCTGAAGAATGCCAATATCGCCGCCGGCGGCATCCTGCCGATGTGCCAGGACACGGGCACTGCGATCGTCATGGGCAAGAAGGGCCGTCGCGTCTGGACTGACGGCCAAGACTATTCCGCATTGGCGGAAGGCGTGCGTGATGCCTATGAGCGCCGCAATCTGCGCTACTCTCAGCTCGCCCCGATCAAGATGTTCGAGGAAAAGAACACCAAAACCAACCTGCCAGCCCAGATCGACCTCTATGAAGAGGGAGAGGACGCCTACAAGTTCTTGTTTATGGCGAAAGGCGGCGGCTCGGCAAACAAGACTTTCCTCTATCAGGGAACACCCTCGCTTCTGACCCATGACCGGATGATCGACTTCCTCAAGGAGAAGATCCTGACGCTCGGTACGGCAGCCTGTCCCCCCTACCATCTGGCGATTGTCATCGGCGGGCTCTCCGCCGAGATGACGCTAAAGACCGTGAAGCTCGCCTCGGCGCGCTATCTCGATGACCTTCCGACCGAAGGCTCCGAGTCCGGTCATGCCTTCCGCGATCTGGAAATGGAAAAGGAAATCCACAAGCTCACCCAGTCGATGGGTGTCGGCGCACAGTTCGGCGGCAAGTATTTCTGTCATGACGTGCGGGTGATCCGCCTGCCCCGCCACGGCGCCTCGCTGCCGATCGGCCTCGGTGTAAGCTGTTCCGCCGACCGCCAGGCCAAGGGCAAGATCACCAGGGACGGCATCTACATCGAGCAGCTTGAGACCGATCCATCGAAATATATGCCTGATATCGACGATAGCGCACTGTCGTCCTCGGTCGTCAAGATCAACCTCAATCAGCCGATGAGCGGCATTCTGGCCGAACTTACCAAACATCCGGTCAAGACCCGCCTGTCGCTGACCGGCACGATCATCGTTGCCCGCGACCTCGCCCATTCGAAGATCCGTGACCGCCTGGAAAAGGGCGAAGGCATGCCGGATTACATGAAGAACCATCCGGTCTACTATGCCGGCCCGGCCAAGACGCCGACCGGCTACGCCTCCGGCTCCTTTGGACCGACGACCGCTGGCCGCATGGACAGTTATGTCGACCAGTTCCAGTCATTCGGCGGCTCGATGGTCATGCTGGCCAAGGGCAACCGCTCGCGCGCCGTCCGCGAAGCCTGCAAGACCCATGGCGGCTTCTATCTGGGTTCGATCGGCGGCCCGGCCGCCCGTCTCGCTCAGGACTGCATCAAGAAAGTCGAGGTCCTGGAGTATCCTGAACTCGGCATGGAAGCCGTCTGGAAGATCGAAGTCGAAGACTTCCCGGCCTTCATCGTCACCGACGACAAGGGCAATGATTTTTTCCAGGAATTCAATCTCGGCTGAAACCAGTCCAAAAATATGCTCGCACGTTGCGGAGGGGAACCTCCGCAACGGTAAATTACCCTTTGTTTTACAAGAGGTTGCGCAAGTGAACGCTGAATGCTCATTTTGCGCCCATCACATCTCGTGGCCACAAGATTAAACATTTTCCAATCATTTGCCGCTAATTGAATCTTTGGACCCTTGAATGTCTCAAGTGACGACCATTGGAGTTGGCCGAATGAGCACGGCAACACCGCCAAAGACTCAGATACCTGACGTTGCGGCACAGATCACATATGCAATGCGCTCGATGGGCGTCGCCCCGATCCCGCGCAATTACGAACTGTTCTATGAGGCCTATATCGGCTCCAATCCATCTCTCACCCGCGAGCTGGCAGCACTCGGTAGTCGCGCCACGCAGGACGAGCTTGACGCGCTCGGAGAGCAGTATTTCGGCAACCATCAGGGCCGCGCCATCGAGAACGCTCATTCGAAGCTGATCGGCGAGCTGGATGGCCTGTTGCGCCTTCTGCAGCAGGAACAGACATCACTGCAAAGTTACAACCGGCTCCTCGGCGAAACATATAACCGGATCAATTCGAAGAGCACGAACAGCGCCGACATCCTGCGCAGCGCCATCAATATCCTGACGGAAGCTACTGGCTCGACCATGGCGCACGGAGAACAGACCGTCGTGCAGATGTCCGAACGGTCGAAGGAGATGGACGAAGTCCGTCGCGAACTCGATGAATACAAGCGGATTGCGAACACCGATTCCCTGACGCGCATTGCCAATCGTCGTGCCTTCGACGAAAAGCTTGCCGCCGTCTACTCGAGCGATGCCAGACCGCTGGCGGGGCTCGTGCTCGCCGATATCGACAATTTCAAAAAGATCAACGACGCCTACGGCCATCCGGTCGGCGACAAGATCCTCGCGACCGTCGCCACCGTCATCCGCAGCAACGTCCGGAAGGACTGCTTCGTGGCCCGCACCGGCGGCGAAGAGTTTGCCATCATCGTCGAGGGCAATACGGCAGAGGAAATCTTCCAGACCTGCGAGCGCATCCGCATCGCTCTGGAAACGACGCCGTTCAAGAATTCCAAGACCGGTATCAATTACGGCCCGATCACCATCTCGCTGGGCTTCGCCATGGCTGCCGATTCGGAAGATGCGGGCGAACTCTACGCCAAGTCCGACATTGCTCTCTACTGCGCCAAGAATGCCGGCAGGAACCGGACCAAGCCCTATGAAGACGGCATGAAAAAGGACTCCACCAAGAGCTGGCTGATTTACAAGCGGTGATCCCTTCCGGAGATCACCACATCGTTTTTGCCGCACGCTCCGGCCATTCGCGATCATAGGTTTCGCGGTCGAAGTCCTGCTTTGCAGCCTTCAGCATGTCGCCGGGCGTCGGCAGGTCGTTCGAAGCGACCTGCCTTTCGACATTCCACAGCTCCGCCCGCATCACGGCCCGCGCACACTGGAAGTATGCCTCCTCGATCGTCACCACGACGACGCTTCGCGGATGGCGTCCATCCATCTCGAAGCTTTCCAGAAGTTCGGGCGCGACCGAAACCACCGCTCGGCCGTTGATCCGCATGACACTGTTAGAGCCTGGAATGAGAAACATCAGCGCCACGCGCGGGTCGCGCACGATGTTCAGAAGCGAGTCCACGCGATTATTCCCGCGCCAGTCCGGAAGCGCGAGCGTCCGGTCGTCTTCAATGCGGACCACCGCGCCGCGATCACCGCGGGGCGAGCAATCAAGGCCCTCCGGACCAACGGTCGCCAGCGCCACGAAGGGCGAGCGCTCGATCATGCTCCTGTAGGCGGGCGTCAGGAATGCGGTGACCTTGGCGGTCGATGCCTCGCCTGCCTCGCCGTAGATGGCCTTCAGATCCTCGATCGTCGTTATCACTGTCATGCTGACTCCTCACTCCCCCAAGCCTAGCGGCAGCTCCGGGTTAGGCAAGAGCCGTGACGGCACTATGACACCATGCGGTTCCCGGCCCTCGACACACCCTCGGCGCCAGCCAGGAAAGAGGCGACAGCAGAGATCACCTCCGGCGCGCTGACGATCCTGCGGTGTCCGTGTCCATTCGCCCAGAGATGGCGTACATGCGGCGAAACGCCGATATAGCGCTGCGCATGGCCTACATTGACCTCCTTGTCGTCCTCGGCATGCACGACGAGCAGCGGCCGGTCGATACGCCGCGCCACTGTGACGCCATCCAGGTCTTCGACCTGCGCTCCGACAAGATCCATGGCCCGATTGCGCATCGCGCCGACGCTGCCACGCCCGAGACCCACCATGGAGGCGAAGCCGTTGAACACCTCGCCCATGCTGGAGGGCGAGCCAATTAGCGCGATCCGGGGCGCATTCAACGGCTGCAGGTCCGGAAAGACCCGCCCCGCCGCCATCATGACGGCAGCGCCACCGAAGGAATGGCCGACAACACCGTCGAATCGGCCGAAATGGCGCTCGGCAGCAACGATGGCTTCGGCCGCAATCTTGAGGTCGAGCCGCCGGCCGCTGGAAGCACCGTGCCCTGGCAGATCGAGAACGACCACGTCGGCACCCGTCTGGCGCAACCCGAGCGCCATCTCGGAGAGATATTCCGCACGCGAGCCCCATCCGTGAACAACGAGAAACCGTGCCCCATTGCCGATTTCCGGCCCCGAGCTTAGGTGATGGGCGGCCGCCATGCCGCGCGTCAGCGCCAGCCGGACGGTCGAAGCCTGCCTCAATCGACTGCGCCCGACGATGAAGACCTTTTTGGCCTTGTCGCCTTTCGGGCGGCGGCTCGGGGTTCGACAGAAGAGCTCGAAGGCAATCCGGCCTGCAACGGTCGGCGAAACCTTCTCCAGCTGCGCGAAAGCCAGGCGGGTGACCTTGAGAGGAAAGGATGGCATAGTCGGAATCCCATCATAATGTTCAATGCTGAACAATAAAGTACAAGAATGAACGAAAAGCAAGCCTTCCCCTGGGACCATCCTCGTTTTCGCAGTTGGATATCGGTGGCGCGCGCCTGCCAGCTCATGCAGCAGGCGCTCGCACGCGCGCTGGCACCACTCGACATCAAGCCGCCGCACTTGGATATTCTGGTCAATCTCTATCGGTTCGAGGGGATTTCCCAGCAGGAACTCGCCCGCAAGCTGCTTGTCGGTCGTTCCAACATGAGCATGCTGCTGCCGCAGATGGAAAAGCGCGGGCTTCTCGAGCGCAGGGCCGACCAGCGGGACAAGCGAGTGCTCAGACTTTTCCTGACGGAAGAGGGCCGGTGCCTGAGCGAGAAGGCGATGCAGATCCAGACGGAGCTCATCGAGCGGACGCTCTCTGCAACACCGCTCGACGAGTGCCAACACCTCGCCGAGACGATGGACCTCTTGATCCAGCGTATGCTTTCCTCAGACGGGCTCGTCGATCCTGACCTCAGCGAGGATCGCGGCTGAGTTTCTTCTCCGCCAGTTCCTGTTCGTAAGCCGCGAACTTTTCGTCGCCGGTCTCGCCGAGTTCGCGCAGGTAGTTCCAGGTGAAGATGCCGGTATCATGGCCGTCGTCAAAGGCGATACGGACGGCATAATTGCCGGTTGGCACCATCTGGCGGATCCCGACATTGCGCTTGCCCGGCACCGTGACCTTCTGGCCAGGTCCGTGGCCCTGCACTTCGGCCGAGGGAGAGAGCACGCGCAGCATCTCGGCAGGAAGAGCGGCGACCACCCCGTCATTGAAGCTCACGGTCAGAAGGCGCCTGTCCTTGGACACCTTCAGTTCGGTCGGCCAGATCTCGGTCATGCAGTCCTCGCAGTGTTCCAGGCGGTTGGCGCAGACCTAGGTCGAACCCGCGCCGTTTGCAATCCGAATTGATCACACAGGGCGGTGTCAACTTGACGCCTGCTAGGCTTGGCACCACATTGGCCCAAACACCCTGGAGAGTTTTTTGGATCATAGCCCCGCCGATTGGCGCCATGCAGAACCGCTTGTCGATCGAGCAAGCCCGATGATCGACCCCTTCGGGCGCGCGGTCACCTACCTGCGCGTCTCCGTAACGGATCGATGCGATTTCCGCTGCACCTATTGCATGGCGGAAAACATGACCTTCCTGCCGAAGAAGGATCTTCTGACACTGGAGGAGCTCGACCGGCTCTGTTCCGCCTTCATCGCCAAGGGCGTGCGCAAGCTGCGCCTGACGGGGGGCGAACCGCTGGTGCGCAAGAACATCATGCATCTCGTACGCGGCCTCTCCCGCCATCTCGGCAGCGGTCTGGACGAACTGACCCTCACCACCAACGGCTCGCAGCTCGCCCGCCATGCCGCAGAGCTTGCCGATTGCGGCGTTCGCCGCATCAACGTGTCCATCGACACGCTTGACGCTGCAAAATTCAAGGAAATCACCCGCTGGGGTGAACTCGACAAGGTGCTTGAAGGCATCCGTGCCGCCCAGGCTGCCGGCATCGGCATCAAGCTCAATGCCGTCGCGCTGAAGGATTTCAATGAACACGAAATCCCGGAACTGCTGCGCTTCGCCCATGGCGAAGGCATGGATCTGACACTGATCGAGACCATGCCCATGGGCGAGACCGGCGAAGATCGCACCGACCAATATCTGCCGCTCTCGCTTGTGCGTCAGAGGCTCGAAGAGCAGTTTACTCTCGACGAAATTCCCTACCGCACCGGCGGCCCAGCCCGTTATGTCGAGGTGAAGGAAACCGGCGGACGTCTCGGCTTCATCACGCCGCTTACCCACAATTTCTGCGAAAGCTGCAACCGCGTTCGCCTCACCTGCACCGGTACCCTCTACATGTGCCTGGGTCAGGACGATGCCGCAGACCTGCGTACAGCACTGCGCGCCTCTGATAACGACGCCTATCTCTCAGCCGCGATTGATGAAGCGATTTCGCGCAAGCCGAAGGGCCACGATTTCATCATCGATCGTAACCACCGCAAGCCAGCGGTGGCCCGTCATATGAGCGTCACCGGCGGCTGAGCGCCGCCGGCTTCTCCTTCAAACTTACGCCGATCGGCGATAGGCCTGTGGCGCATTGCGCTCGGTGTCGGTGCGGAAGCGCGAGATCTTGTGCATCAGGATATCGACGCGCTGACGCAGGCCCTGGATCTCGGCATTGTTTTCCTCGACCATGGCGGCATTCTGCTGCGTGATCAGTTCGACATCACGCACGGCAGACGTTACCTCACTGATGCCGGTCGACTGCTCGCGGGTTGCAGCCGAAATGCGCTCGACCAGCGACTGCACTTCTTCGACCTGATCGATGATCGATTGCAGCGCGACGCCTGTATTTTCGACCAGTTCGACACCAGATTTGACCTGATTGCCGCTGACCGAGATCAGCGTCTTGATCTCCTTCGCCGCATTGGCGCAGCGCTGCGCAAGATCACGCACCTCCTGGGCAACGACGGCAAAGCCACGACCAGCCTCGCCGGCTCGAGCCGCTTCGACACCCGCATTCAGTGCAAGCAGATTCGTCTGGAACGCGATCTCGTCGATAACGCCGATGATGGTCGAGATCTTCTCAGAGGAACGGCTGATTTCAGCCATGGCCTCCACCGCCTTTTTGACCACCACGCCAGACTGGCGGGCGTGATCGCGGGCCGACTGCACGGACTGGGCGGTACGCCCTGCCCCGTCAGCGGTCGAGCGAACGACGTCGCTCAAGTGCGAGAGCGCCCGAACGCTCTCCTCAAGCGCCGCCGCCTGCTGTTCGGTCCGGCGTGCAAGATCATCGGCGGAAACTGCAAGGTTCTCGGTGCCGGCATTGATGTCGACGCTTGCCGCACGAACCTCTTCGAGGGTCGCCCGCAGGGCTTCCACCGCCTGATTGTATGTCGAGGCCATGGCAACGAAGTCGGCCGGCAGATCGTCACGCATGGAGACGTTGAGCTGGCCGTTGGCAAGTGCCTCAAGCACCGAGGACAAAGCTTCGAGCGCAGACCGCTGGTCGGCCTCGACACGAGCCCGGTCCTGGGCACGCTGCGCGCTTTCCTGTTCAGAGCGAGCGCGAGCAGCTTCCGCTTCTTCTTCTAGGCGCCGATTTTCGAGCGCCGCATCGCGGAAGACAGTAACCGACCTCACCATATCACCGATTTCGTCGCCGCGATTGCGGCCCTCGATCGGGACGGACAAGTCGCCGCTCGCCAGTCGCGACATCACGCCGGTGATCCGTTTGAGAGGTGCACGCAGTGTCTCGACCAGCATCAGACCGCCGATGATCGCGAGCAGCGTTCCGACAACCATGGTGATGACCGAGATCGTCGCCGATCGTTCGCTGTCCTCACGGCCGATTTCCTGGGCTTGGGATACGAAATTGCGCAGCGACTCCATGGCGGCAGAAACGGCCGCATTGGCGGCCAGCCGTTCGTTTTGCCAGCTCCGTCCTGCGTCGAGCATCGCCTGCGACTTTTGGGTGATCGAGAGCAGATGAGGCGCAATCTTCTGCGGGAAGTCTCGGAGCGCACTATTCTTGGCACCGAGTTCGGAGATGCGAGCGGCCACCGTCTGAAGTGCCTCCATCTCGCGGATGACAACGTCGCGGCGCTCGTCGTCGAGCGAACCCAGCATTTGCTGCACCCGCAACTCGATGGTCGCCACTCCGAGTGCGGCGGTATCGACGAGGGCCATCAGCTCCTTCTGCTCGGCGACCAGTCTGTCTAGGCTAACAAAACGGTCGGCGGCGACATCGCTGTTCTTCGCGGCCTGCAACGTGATTTTCTGCTCGATCTCGACGAGTTCGGAAAGCACAAGGCCGAGTTCCCGGGCTCTGGCATCAACAGGGGTCGTTTGACCTAGGATCGTTTCGATCTTGCCGATCGCAGTACCGACTTCGCCGACCAGAACCTTGCCTTTCTCGGACGCGATCTCGTTGGCCTTGGCCAGATCCTTCTGCATCGGTGCGAGATAAAGTTTCGCTTCGTCCAGCTGCTCCTCGGGAGTGAAAGCCATCTGCACGCCGACACGCAATTTGCCGAGACGGTCAAGCAGCGTCTTGAAGGCAGAGGCGTCGAACAGCAACTCCTTGGCGAAGCGCTCCTTGCCGGCGAGATCGTTGCGGACGAAATCGACCTGCTTGACGATCTGCTGGCGCTCCGTCTGTAAGGCTGCAACGGCTTCATTCAAGCCGGCGTCCAGTTGTTCTCGCGCGGTCTTGTTGTCCCAGAGCGTCGACGTCTGAACCCGCATCTGCGCCGGCAACTGCGTCAGCGCCGAAAGATCGGCCGTCTGAGCCTGCTTGGCGAGCACGCCGTTCAGAACGCCGAGCCCCCTGTCCTGGCCGTCAATGGCAGAAAGAAGAGCTGTCCTGCTCTCCTCTGTCGGATCAAGGCTGAACTCCTGCAGGCCCTGCTGCAGCTTCTCCAGGTCGCTGATATTGCCGATCGTGGCGCGCGTGACGGTCATATGGCCGTTAAGGGTGGTGGCAGTCCAATAGCCCAGGAGGCCGACGCCGGCCATGAGCAGAACGAGAGGAACAACAAAAAGCAAGACTTTGGTGACGATCCTGCGACTTTGCAGGAGGCGATCGATAAAACTCATGAGACCCTCGGAAAGGCCGAAATCCCGCGAGCTCATCGCGCAGGATCGAAGGAAGGGAGCCGCCTCATGCAGTTCCATCGGCGAGCTTGTCTTCGGGAGCTTGAGCAAAGGTTAACCCGGCACCGCGTTTTTGGCACTGCAGCATCGTTTCAGGCGATCGAGAGCGGGATTCTGGTTTCTCGCGCGTGCTGCTTGGTCTAGAACCGGCGGGTACGCACGGGAATCGAGCATGGCATTATCCGAGAACACCCGAGGCGCCCTTCTCATGGCGATCTCGATGGCGGGCTTCACCTTCAACGACGCTCTGACGAAATCGGTTACCGCGGAACTGACCGTGGCGCAGATCATGTTCGTGCGCGGCGCCTTTACCGCCGTTCTGGTCTACGTCGTTGCGCGTCGCATGGGCGCGCTCGACCACATCAGAAACATCCTGCAGCCCCTGATCCTGCTGCGCATAGCCTTTGAGACTGTTGCTGCCGTCGCCTTCCTCGCAGCGCTCGGCCAGGTGCCGCTCGCCAATGCTTCGGCGATCCTGCAGTCCCTGCCGCTGGCGGTCACACTCGGCGCAGCCCTCTTCTACAAGGAGCCCGTCGGCTGGCGTCGATGGACAGCAATCGGCCTTGGATTCATCGGCGTGCTTGTGATCATCCAGCCCGGCCCGGAGGGCTTCACGCTAGCCTCGCTCTACATCGTCTTCTGCGTCATTACGGCGGCCGGGCGGGATCTCGTCACACGCCGGATCGATCCGAGCATCTCGTCGCTTTCGGTCACCCTTTTCACCGCAGCCTCGATTTCCTTTGCCGGCCTGCTGCTCATTCCCGTCTTTGGCGGCTGGCAACCCATGTCCGGCAGCGCGCTCGGCAAGCTCGCCTTTGCCTCGATCTTCCTGTTTGCAGGTTATCAGGCGATCATCATGGCCATGCGCACCGGCGAAATCTCCTTCATTGCACCCTTCCGCTACACCAGCCTGCTCTGGGCGGTTCTGCTCGGCATGCTCTTCTTCGGCGAAGTGCCTGATATCTGGATGGTCGTCGGCGCAGCCATTGTCATCGGCTCTGGCCTCTACACATTCTATCGCGAGAGCAAGCGGAAGGCTGCACTCGCCCGCCGCGCCGATCCGGCCTCCCCGGGCTGATCACGTTTGCAGTGCAAGGACATTTGAGCGTGCAACAGCAGTCTCGCTTTCTCGACAGGACCACGGCCCCGCATATCGTCAGTCTCGTGGCGATTGCCGGACTATCGGCGTTGACGATGAACATCTTTCTGCCGGCTCTGCCGGCCATGGCGCTCGACTTGCGCGTCGACTACGATCGGGTTCAGGTCTTGGTCTCAGGCTATATTGCGATGACCGCTCTGGTGCAGCTGGTCATCGGCCCTTTATCCGATCGCTACGGCCGGCGGCCGGTGATGATCGGCGCACTGCTGATCCTCATCGTCTCCTCGCTGGTCTGCCTGATGGCAAGCTCGATCGAAGTTCTGACATTTGCCCGAATGATCCAGACGGCCGTGGTGGCCGGCCTCGTTCTCTCCCGCGCCATCATCCGCGACATGGTCCCGATGGACGAAGCCGCATCGATGATCGGTTATGTCACCATGGGCATGACGCTCATCCCGATGATCGGCCCGACGCTCGGCGGGGTGCTCAGCGACAATTTCGGCTGGCGTTCGAACTTCGCCGCCATCCTGATTGCCGCACTGGCCGTCCTGTTGCTTGTTTACCGCGATCTAGGCGAGACCAACCGCCAGAAGAGTGGCAGTTTTTCCGAGCAGTTCCGGGCCTGGCCGCGGCTTCTCGCGTCCCCCCGCTTCTGGGGCTACACCATGGCCGGCACCTTCACGTCTGGCGCCTTCTTCGCCTTTCTCGGCGGTGCGCCCTTCGTCGGCGGCACACTGATGGGCCTGACGCCCAGCATGCTCGGCCTGCAATTCATGTTCATCGCAGCCGGTTATATTGCCGGCAACTATCTGTCCGGTCGTTTCGCCCGCCGTGCCGGTATCGACATGATGATGCTGGTCGGTGGCGTGGTCGCCCTGGTCGGCGCCGCCATTCCGATCATCTTGCTTGCCCAGGGCTATGTCTCCTATCTGGCATTTTTCGCCCCTCAGGTCGTCGTCGGCTTCGGCAATGGCCTTTCCCTGCCGAGCACCAATGCCGGTATTGTCAGCGTCCGGCCGGAACTCGCGGGTTCGGCTTCCGGGCTCGGTGGCGCTATCACCATGGGCGGCGGCGCCTTCGTCTCGTGGCTCGCCTCCCACATCCTTTCGGTCGAGAGTGGCGCCATGCCCTTGCTGCTCGTCATGCTCGCCTGCTGCCTTCTCGCCCTCGTCGCAGTGGTTTTCCTGCGCTTTGCCCCGGGCGAAGAGCGGTGATCCCATGAAGCACGAGGCCCTACCTCCCGCCGTCATTCTCGCTGGCGGCCTGTCACGCCGAATGGGCGCAGACAAGGCGGAACTGATCCTGGGCACAACGCCGCTTGCCCTGAGGGTGGCCGAACGGTTGCAGCCGCAGGCGTCCGCAGTCTACCTAAACGCTTCTGAAGGACACCCACTCGCAGCGCATCTCCCGCTGATCCTGGACACGCGTCCCGACCGGCCCGGTCCTCTCGCTGGAGTGCTGGCAGGCATGAAGCGATTTACCGAATTGCCTAATGGACCGACGCATCTCCTGACCACCCCCTGCGACACGCCCTTCCTGCCCAGCGATCTGGTGATGCGTCTGGCAGAGGTCGCGAGAAGCGAAGCGATCGTGCTGGCAGCCAGCAACGGCCGCACCCATCCGATCACGGCGCTCTGGCCGGTCGCTTTGGCAGAGGATCTCGAACATTGGCTTGATGACCCGGACCACCGCCGCGTCTTCGACTTCGTCGCGCGCCACCCAAACGAGACCGTGGATTTCGCACCCTTCGCAGGACCATTCGGTCCTGTCGATCCCTTCTTCAACATCAATACGCCCGACGACCTCGCAGTCGCCGAGGCCATCATCGAACAGGGTGCAGAATGACGAACGCCCCGCGCATCTTCGGCATTGCCGGCTGGAAAAACTCCGGAAAAACCGGGCTTGCCGTGCGGCTGGTCGAGGAATTCACTCGGCGCGGCTACAAGATCTCGACCATCAAACATGCCCATCATGACTTCGACATCGACAAGGTCGGCGCCGACAGCTACCGGCACCGAGAGGCCGGCGCCCATGAGGTCGTCATCGTCTCCGGGACCCGTTATGCCATCATGCATGAACTGCGCGGCGCTCCCGAACCAAGCTTCGCGGAAATCCTGGCCCGCATCGGCCCCTGCGACCTCGTGCTGATCGAGGGCTACAAGCGCGAGCCCGTGCCGAAGATCGAAGCGCGGCGGGAAGCATCCGCCAATCGCGAACCCTTGGCGCCATCCGATCCGTACATCCGCGCAATCGCGGCCGATCACCGGGTCGAGGACACCGATCTTCCGGTCTTCGACCTCGATGACACCATAGCGATTGCGGACTTCATCGCCGCGGTCACGGAGCTCCCACCCCGCACCTGACATCTCCCCAAAAGAAAAGGCCGCCGGATCGCTCCGGCGGCCTGCTTTTATTCGTGAGCGTGGTCGATCAGTTGTTGCTCGACACGTTCGCGGGGCGAACCAGCGTTGTGACGCGGCGAATGGCCACGCGACGGTTCTGCTGTTCGGCGGCTTCCGTGCGGATCTTCAGGAAGCGCTCGCCGTAACCCTGTACCGACATGTTCTCCGGTGGGATGCCGTAGACCTCGGTGAGCAGGTTGGCGACGGTTTCCGCACGCTTGTCCGAAAGGATCAGGTTCGAACGATCCGAACCGACGGCGTCCGTATGGCCTTCGATCAGGAAGACTTCACCCGGATCCTTTTCGAGCAGCTGCTCCATCGCCTGAGCAACGCGACGCAGGGTACGAGCCTGTTCCAGCGGCACCTCGGCAGAACCCGACGGGAAGGTTATCGTATCGAGGTCGATACGACGGACCTTGTCGCGGATACGTGCCGACGACTTGACTTCGTCGATCGAATAGACGCGCTCGACACGCTCGACCGGCGGGCGGGCGAGGAAGTCGTAGTAGTCACGATCCGGCGAACGCGTCGTGCTGACGATGTAATCGTCGACCGGGATGGTCAGGCGCATCGGCGGTAGCGACAGACCCACATCCACGAAGACGCGAGGACGTTCGCTATCGGCCTCTGGCGAATAGATCAGGACATATTCGCGGCCGCGCGGCGAGATACGCGAGCGGATGATGATGTCACCGTAGCGGTTGTAGACTGTCACTAGCTTGCTGCCATCAGCACGCTCGATGGTCTCGCGCGTGCGACCGCGCGGCAGTTGCTCGTAATAAGTCTGTTCTGCATCGTAGCGTAGACGCTGACGGTCATCACCACGGACAACGATCTGGTTGCCGACGTTGATGACAGTGCGGTTATCGACCTGCTCGACGACCCGGATTTCCGTGACCTGATTGACCACGTTGTTCTGGATGATCGTGTTGTTGGTGACGTTGTTGTTCGTAACATTGTTGGTCACATTGTTCGTCACGTTGCTGTTTGTCACGTTGGTGACCGTGGTCGGCACATCGAACGTGGGCGCAGCGTCAAGCGTCGTGCCCTGCTCGCTGATCGTGGCTTGCAATGTCTGCGGGTCGACGGCGACCGATTCGGCTTGCGCATCGGCATCGGTTTCCGGCGGTGGAGCGACGTCTTCCTGGGCACGCAATTCATTGCGTTGCTGACGCGCGCCCTCGCCACCCGTATTGTCGGCATCCTTGTCGCTGTCGAGGACTGCGGCACCGTTTTCGACAGGCAGAACGACCGTCTCGGACGTCTGGGACGGATCCTCGGCGATGGCTTCCTTCTCTTCGGTCGTGCGGGTGTCGGTGATCTCCTGCACCGGCTGATCGGCCGGCGGTTCTACGGCAGGAACGAGCACCTGCTCACCTTCCGGCTGGGCTTCGGCGGGCACTTCCTCACCGGTTGCCTGCTCTTCGGCGGGCTGCTGGTCGGCCGGCTGCTCAGCCTGATCGGCAGGCACTTCGCCTTCGGTCGCCGGCTGTTCGCCTGCAGCGTCCTGACCGGGACGCAGCTCTTCATCAGCGGCAGGTGCCTGCTCGTCGGTCTGCTGGGGAGCCGCTTCTTCCTCGGTCGGCTGCTGCTCGTCGGCTGGCTGTTCTTCAACGGGCTGCTGCTCCTCGGTCGGCTCCCTTGCGGGAACCGGGCATTCAGCTTCCGAGGCTGCCTGCGAACCATCCGCACAGGTCACGACCGGCGGTTCCTCGACAGGCTGCGCTTGTTCAGCCTGCTGCTGGGCTTCGGCCTCTGCGGCTGCCTGGGCTTCGGCTTCGGCCTGACGCTGTGCCTCTGCGTCAGCCGCGGCCTGAGCTTCCGCTTCAGCCTGACGCTGGGCTTCCGCATCGGCTGCGGCCTGAGCCTCTGCCTCAGCCTGACGCTGCGCCTCTGCCTCAGCGGCGGCCTGAGCTTCAGCTTCGGCCTGACGCTGCGCCTCCGCCTCGGCGGCAGCCTGTGCCTCCGCTTCGGCCTGGCGCTGGGCTTCTGCTTCCGCAGCGGCCTGCGCTTCTGCTTGTGCCTGACGCTGCGCCTCCGCCTCAGCGGCAGCTTGAGCCTCTGCTTCGGCCTGGCGCTGAGCTTCTGCTTCAGCAGCAGCCTGCGCTTCTGCTTCTGCCTGACGCTGCGCCTCCGCCTCAGCGGCAGCCTGAGCCTCTGCTTCGGCCTGGCGGCGTGCTTCTTCCTCAGCCGCCGCCTGAGCATCGCGGGCAGCGCACGTCTCGGCGTCAGGGGCTTCCGAGCCATCGGTGCAGGTGACGGCCTGGGCCAGCTGGATCAGCTGTTCTTCCGCCTGACGCGTCTGCGTCTGGCGTTCTGGATGTCCGGTGACAGACGCAGAGACAGGCTTTGCCAGTACCGCGACAGAGAGGACCGGGATTGCCACCGTGTTGAGCAATCTCTTCTTGAACATACCTTGCGTTTCCTTCCCTACGCACAGGCCGGCGACAGTGTCATCCGGGTCCGTGCTGTTGAATGCGTGCTCGATTTTGCGAACCGAAGCTGCGGCCAAACTAGATTTCGCATAATTAACCGTGGCTGAACGAGTTGGAGCGGCTTTTGCTCCACCAGACAACACCGGGTGGAACAAAAAAATGTCCTCTTTGGCCCCTGGAGGATTTAAGGGGGCAAAATTTGTCGCTCACGCGGTTTGTTGTTGATTTCGGCTGGGAAACCAGACGAATATTGGGCCCAAGTGTGGTCGACCATGCCACACGATCACGGACAGCCGCCTCACAAGAACAAACGGCGTCCACCCAACAGAGAGGATCTCATGCGTATTCCGACACGTTTTCTGGCCGCAGCATCGATCGCTGCCCTGTCGCTCTTTGCCGGTTCGGCCATGGCGCAGGAAAAGCTGATCATCGGCACCGAAGGCGCCTATCCGCCCTTCAACAACCTTGAAGCCGACGGCTCGCTGTCTGGTTTCGACATCGACATCGCCAAGGCGCTTTGCGATGAGATGAAGGTCACCTGCGAATTCGTCACCCAGGATTGGGACGGCATCATTCCGGCCCTTCAGGCCAAGAAGTTCGACGCCATCATCGCATCCATGTCGATCACCCCTGAACGTCTGGAGAAGGTCGACTTCTCCAAGAAGTACTACAACACTCCGCCGGCCGTTGCCGTGCCGAAGGACTCTGCTGTCACCGACGTGGCCGGCCTTGCTGGCAAGACGATCGGCGCCCAGTCTTCGACCACACACGCCAACTATGCGGAAAAGCACATGGCGGACAGCGAGCTGAAGCTCTACCCGACCGCTGACGAATACAAGCTCGACCTCGAAGGCGGCCGCGTTGACGCCGTGGTTGACGATATCGTCGTGCTCTCGGAATGGCTGAAGACCGAAGCCGGTGCTTGCTGCAAGATCCTGACGCCGCTGCCGGTTGATGTCGAAATCAATGGCGAAGGCGCTGGCATCGCCGTTCGCAAGGGCGAAACCGAGCTGGCTGACAAGTTCACCGCAGCGATTGCCGGCATCCGCGCCAATGGCAAATACGAAGAAATCAACAAAAAGTACTTCGATTTCGACGTTTACGGCGAGTGATCCCGGGATAAACAGATGAAACCAAGTGGCGGAAGTCGAACACTTCCGCCATTTTGCATTTGAACTGCAACGATTTGAAAAAAGGCGGGAAAAACCGCCAAGGGGGAATGGCATGGGCGGATTGTCTTCCGCGCTCGGCTCGATCTGGGGCTGGATCAGTTACACGTTTGATCCGCTCTGTGGTCCCGTCGGGCTCTTCCGGCTGTTGGCGACAGATACGCTTGTCAGCTGCGGCGACACCGGCTGGGGCGACGAGATCGCCTTCGGCGTCAAGGTGACGATCTCGCTTGCACTCGCCACCCTGCCCGTGGGTCTTGCTCTCGGCTTCCTGATTGCTCTGGCGCGCCAGTCCGGCGAATGGAGCCTTCGGGCTGCAACCGGCGTCTACACGACCATCTTTCGCGGGCTGCCGGAACTCCTGACGCTGTTCATCGTCTATTTCGGCTTCCAGATACTCGTCCAGTCCGTCCTCTCCTGGCTCGGTATCGACCAACGCGTCGAGATCAACGCCTTCGTGGCCGGCATGATCGCTCTCTCCGTCGTCTTTTCGTCCTATGCCTCGGAAGTTCTGCTGTCGGCGTTCCAGGCCATCCCACGTGGTCAATACGAGGCTGGCAGCGCAGTCGGCCTGTCGAAGCGCAAGACGATGTGGCTGATCATCGTGCCCCAATTGATCCGCATCGCGCTTCCGGGCCTCAGCAATCTCTGGCTGGTGCTCCTCAAGGACACGGCTCTGGTCTCGGTCATCGGCCTTGCCGACATCGTGCGGCAGACTGGTGTCGCGGCGCGCGTGACCAAGGAAGCGTTCATGTTCTACGGGATCGCCTGCCTTCTCTATCTCGTGCTTGCCACCGTCTCCTCGATCGGCCTCAACGCCATCGCACGCTGGGCGAACCGCGCGGAGGCAAGCCGATGACCCATGCACTGGAGATGATCCCCGCCCGCCCGGCGCCGCCGACGAATGCAAGCCGGATCAACCTGGCCCGCGTCGCGGGCTATGGAATCCTCACGCTTTGGATCGTACTCGGGCTCGCTCTCGTCTGGTACCTCGCATCGAGCTGGGACCCGGCCAAGATCGAGCGTTATGGCTGGCGGTACCTGGACGGTCTTGCCACCACACTGATGCTGACATTCGGGTCGATTTCACTCGGTGCGATCCTTTCCGTTCCCGTTACCTTCGCCCGCATGGCGAAAAACCCGATCCTGAACACGGTTGCCTATGCCTATGTCTACGTCTTCCGCAGCACACCGATGCTGCTGCAGATCTTCCTCATCTACTACGGCCTCGGCTCCTTCCGCCCGCAGATCGAGGCGATCGGCCTCTGGTGGTTCTTCCGCGAGGCCTGGTATTGCGCGCTGTTTGCCATGACGCTGAACACGGCGGCCTATCAGGCGGAAATCCTGCGCGGTGCAATCGAAAGCGTCCCGCGTGGTCAGACGGAAGGTGCCAAGTCGCTTGGCCTCCCGACCTCCATTACCTTCTGGAAGATCATCCTGCCGCAGGCCCTGATCGTCGCGCTTCGCCCCTATGGCAACGAGATCATCTTCATGATCAAGGGCTCGGCCGTCGTCGCAGTCGTCACCGTTCTCGATCTCATGGGCCAGACCCGCTACGCCTTCTCGCGCACCTTCGATTACCAGACCTATCTCTGGGCGGCGATCTTCTATCTCGCCATCGTCGAGGCGCTGCGTCATACATGGGGTGCGATCGAGGCACGCCTGACACGTCACCTGAAACGCTGACCAAGGGTTGGCGACCCCGTCTGGGGCCGCCGCCTGTCTTTATTAGCAATTCCTTCACTAACGGATGTTTCCATCATGTCAGGGCCCGCGTCGGTCGCGGCCCCGGTCGGTCGCGGAAGCGATGACACCGCCCGCGTCGATCCGTCTTCCACGAGAACACGGGAAACGTCGGCACATGAACAGCGAAATGGAACTGATGCTGAAGGGTTACGGGCTGACAACCGCCCAGATCCTCTACCGCCTGCCGGATCATCCTTCACTGCTGCAATCCTATATCTGGCAGCAGTATGATCTGGCTCCGGACTTCCCCGAGATGAGGGGTTTCCTCCGCTTCTGGCAGGACAAGATCGAGGGCCCCATCCATTCGGTGACCTATGTTCACAAGAAGATGATCGCGGCCAGCGAATGGCGCTCACTGAAGGGCGAGTTCATCCTCCATTGAGTTCAGACATGCACCTCGCCATGCGCGATTTCCCCGTCCTTCGGCTTGCGATGGATGACGGCGAAGAGCAGCGCGATGTAGAACGCGCCCACCAGCGACAATACGATACCACCATCAAGCGGCCCAAGATGCGCGTTCTGGACGATTTGGGACAGGCTGCTGACAAATTCGGCCGGCGCCTCGTTCTGCTGTAGCTTCGGGCTGGAGATCTTCAGCGCCCAGGCGAGGAGCAGGATAAGATACATCCAGATGTAGTTGCGCCGGATACGACGAAAAAGTGCTTCGCGGTACACCATGAGGAAGACCGGCCTCCGAAGGCTGGCAGCGATCGCCTCCGCCCAATCGGGTTTCAATTCGGCCTGAGGGCAGAGCGCCTGGGAGAAATAGTGCCGCTCGAGCTGGCGGACCCGGGCCCGGTAGACATCGAAGAAGCGATAACGGCGCGCTTCGATAAAAAGGAACACCGAAACCAGAAGCATGGCGAACAACACCACGCCATGGTGAGACGACGGCGTCGACAGTGAAACGGACAACAGGCCCGCCACCACCGTCATCGACCAGTTTGTCGTCCGGTCTATCCGGTCGCGCCAACTCGTCATCCGACCGATCTCACCACGATAATAGTGAATGATCATGTTGGCCTTCTCGGCCGAACTGGCCGGCAGGGCCGGCGCCAGACGCGCTGGCTCTGCGCTCTCCAGCGGCAGGATGCCGGACTTGTTCTCAGAAGTTTGTTCCATGCTGAGCTCCCTGATCAGGAAACACCAAGAGCCCTCGCTGTGTTCCCTTTTCATTGCCAAGCCCAGCCTGACCCGCTAGACGACCGGCCAAGGCCCGATGAGCGGCCAAGAAAACAGGAGCCTCACATGGCCAAGATCGACGAAGAAGCCCTGGCGGAAGCCTATAACCGTGCACTCACCCTCGAAAAGGCAGGCGACATAGACGCAGCCGTGAAGGCCTATGAGGAAGTGCTGGCAATCGACCCCGATGACCACGGCGGCGCATCAGTTCGCATTGCAGCACTCGGCCGCGGTGAAGCCCCGCCAAAAGCGCCCGACGCCTATGTCGAGACGCTCTTCGACCAGCACGCCGATGCCTTCGAGGACATTCTCGTCGAACAGCTCGGCTACACCGTGCCGATGATGGTCCGCCAACGTCTGCAAGCGCTCGGTCTCGGCCCGTTCAACCGTCTGCTCGACCTTGGCTGCGGCACCGGCCTTACCGGTGGCGCGCTGCGCGACGTGGTGGACGATATGACCGGCATCGACATTTCGGAAAAGATGGTCGAGATCGCCCATGAAAAGGATCTCTACGAGACCCTTTATGTGGCCGAACTGGAAGACTTCCTCGAAGATAACGACGACGAACCCTTCGACCTCGTGACCGCAACCGACGTGCTACCCTATCTCGGCGCGCTGGAACCACTCTTCTTTGGCGCGGCCGAGAACATGAGCGAAGGCGGGATCTTCGTCTTCTCGTCCGAAACCAGACCGGAAGACGTCATGGGTGGACGGCCTTTTATGGTCGGTCCGCACCAGCGCTTCGTCCATGCCGAGACATATGTGCGCGAACGGCTGGCCGCGACAGGCTTCGAAGTGGTCGAAATCACCGACATCAACGTGCGCATGCAGGACGGTGAGCCTTCACCGGGGCATCTCGTCGTGGCGAAAAAAGTCAATAGCTAAACCTGAGGATGTATTTTCTACCCAGGGCTGCATCAGATTAGTAGCCAAGAAGCGTTCGATCTCTAGGCTTCCCCTGACAAAAAGGGGGAAGCCATGCAAACAGAAGTTGCCACTGCGCTTGGCGGGAGCGGGGCCGCCATCTGGACGCTTACCATAGCGTTCGTAATCTCTCTGATAACCGTATTCGCCCTCATCTTCGGGCGATATGAGATCAGACTGAGGCGGCTGCGCCTCATCCGCGACTATGTCAAAACCTTTCCGGTCGTCGATCAAGCTGAGGAGGACACCAGCCCCTCCTTCGAATTTGTCAGGACCAAATACTCCGCCGATGTGCGAGGCAATGGCGAGAAGGGTGACGCAAGCCTGCACCAGACAGGGCGGTCTCCGGAAGACATCGTCACCGAGATCAATGAAACGATCAGACAGACACGGTTCTTCCTCAATCGCGGTGACATGAGACTGCTCTTCGCGGCCCTTCCCTATTCGCTGGTCGTCTTTGCCGGGTTCACGCTCACCCTCTCAGGCTTTGGATGTCTTGCACCGACCGGGGACTGCCCGAGCATTCCAACCTTCAACCTCCTGACCGTCGGAGGCATGAGATTTGCGGTAGACACCGCGGAGGCGGACCTGAGGCAGCTTGCCGAAAACGTCCTGACCGTCGCAGCGATCACATTTGTCGGCGCCTACCTTTCATCTCTGCGCTATCTCGTCCAGTCACTCGCAGTTTTCGATCTGAACGGTTACACGATGATCCGGCAGGCCGCGATGATCGTGATATCGGTTATGGCCTCGGCGGCACTCTATCGAGCCTTGCCGGACCTCAGTGCGGTCCAGGAGGTGCTCAGCTTCGAGAGAACCACGCCCGTCGCGGAGCTGTCAGCCCTATGGATCCTCCTCGCCCTGGCCTTCGGCCTGCTGCCCGGCAGCGTGCTCCAGTTCATTCTTGTCAAGGTGGGAAGCCAGATCAACTGGATCAAGCAATCAGACAACCGCTTCATCGATTGGACACGGGTCGTACCGCTCGATGCCATAGACGGCATTGATTTCTTCACACGTTTCCGGCTGGAGGAATGCGGCATCTCCGATGTGCAGTCGCTCGCGACCTACAACCCGCTCATGCTGCATATCGAAACACCCTTTGGCATCTACCAGACGGTCGACTGGATCGCTCAGGCGCAATTGTGCTGCGTCGTCGGCCTCGATCGTTTCCTCCTGCTGCGCCAGTTCAACGTCCGCACGATCTTCGATCTGGAACGGGCCTTGAAACAGAACCGTGATAGCGACACGGACAGTGACAGGAAGGCGATCGATGCCTTTGACCGCATTTATGCGGCAGTTCTTCTGGCACCGACAGGGCCGATGAAGCACGTTCAGGAGACAAGTACGGCAAAATTCCTGATTCCGGGTGACGATGGGCAGATCAAGGAAGTCGATGCGCGGGACTTCAGCATCTGGGCACTGACGACCATCAGTGAAACTCCGGAGATGTCCTCGCGCGCGATCGAGCATCTGATGGACTGGATCGGTGATGACCTGCACGTGCACCGCCTGCGGCGGTTGTGGAACGAGATTTCGTCCCGTCTCGGAAAGATGAGCCTGGTACTGACACCGGACGATGAGATCCGTGGGAAAGCGGCTGTCCCCGACACTGCGCAATAACAATTGGAGGCCTTTCAAGGCCAAAGAGCTTCGACTATGCATGTCTCACACCGCAAGGCAGGAGAGACGAAATGGCTAAGGTCGCATTCATCGGTTTGGGCGTTATGGGTTTTCCCATGGCAGGTCACCTCAAGGTCAAGGGTGGCCACGAAGTGAGGGTCTATAACCGCACGACGGGAAAGGCCGAGGCCTGGGTGGCGAAGTTCGGCGGCAGCCATGGTTTGACTCCGGCAGAGGCTGCAGAGGGCGCAGATTTCGTTTTCACTTGCGTCGGCAATGACGACGACCTGCGTTCCGTCACGACGGGTGAGAACGGCGTGATTGCTGCCATGAAGCCGGGAGCGATCCTGATCGACAATACCACGGCGTCCGCCGAGGTCGCACGCGAACTTGCCGAAGCTACTGCAGCCAAGGGTTGCGGCTTTATCGATGCCCCGGTTTCTGGCGGCCAGGCAGGCGCTGAGAACGGCGTGCTCACCGTGATGTGCGGCGGCGAACCGGACACCTTCGAACGCGCAAAACCCGTGATTGACTCCTTTGCCCGCATGGTCGGCCTGATGGGCCCAGTCGGCGCCGGTCAGTTGACCAAGATGGTCAACCAGATCTGCATTGCAGGCCTCGTGCAGGGCTTGGCCGAAGGCGTGCATTTCGGCAAGAAGGCCGGCCTCGACATCGAGAAGGTGATCGAGGTCATCTCCAAGGGAGCGGCTGGCTCCTGGCAGATGGAGAACCGTCACAAGACCATGAACCAGGGCAAATACGACTTCGGCTTTGCCGTCGACTGGATGCGCAAGGATCTGGATATCGTCCTCTCGGAAGCGCGCCGCAACGGCGCGAACCTGCCGGTCACGGCGCTCGTCGATCAGTTCTACGGCGAGGTGCAGAAACTCGGCGGCAACCGTTGGGACACCTCGTCCCTGCTGGCCCGGCTGGAAACAAAATGATCGGCCCCTCCTCCACCGCAGCCGAGATCATCGCATCTCTGCGCTCGATGCGGTCGGAGGAGACCATTGCCGGCATGGCTCGCTATGGGATCGTGACCGAGAGTGCCCTTGGCATCGGCAATCCTGCCCTGAGGCAGATTGCCAAGGTGATCGGCCCGAACCAGGGGCGCGCCGAAGAGCTCTGGGCATCAGGCATACGCGAAGCGCGCCTGTTGGCGATCTGGACTTTCGTTCCAACACTCCTGTCAACGGACGACATCCGGCGGCTCGCCGCCGATTTCAACTCGTGGGAAATCGTCGATGCGGCGGCCGATCTGCTGACCGAGACGCCCTGCTGGCGCGCACTGGTGGACGACTTCGCGGCAGATGACCGGGAGTTGGTCCGCCGAGCCGCCTTTGCCATGATCGCAGGCGCGACGGTTCATAACCGGAATGAGGCGGACGCGACATTCCTCGGATGGCTGCCATTGATTGAGCGACATGCCACCGATCCCCGCAACTTCGCCAAGAAGGCTGTGAACTGGGCCCTGCGCAACACGGGCAAGCGCAGCCACGCCTGCCACGCAGCTGCGGTTCTTCTGGCGGAAAGACTGGCGGGAGAGAGCGATCCAACAGCCCGCTGGATCGGCAAGGATGCCTTGCGGGAACTGCGCGACCCCAAGCGGATCGCGAAGCTCAAGTGATACCGGCGCGGTCTATTCTTCGCCGGCCTTGTGATTGTCGATCATCATGTAATCGAGCGGCAGCTCGGTCGTGTACTTGATCTGCTCCATTGCGAAGGCAGAAGACACGTCACGGATCTCGATCTTGGCGATCATCCGCTTGTAGAAGGCATCATAGGCCGCGATGTCCGGCACGACGACACGCAGCAGGTAGTCCACATCACCGCTCATGCGGTAGAACTCGACCACCTCCGGAAACTCGGACACGACCTCGGAGAAGCGCTTCAGCCATTCGATCGAGTGGCTGGATGTGCGGATCGAGACAAAGACCGTCACCTTGGTGTTTACCTTGGCCGGATCGAGCAATGCGACGCGCCGACGGATGACACCGTCCTCTTCCATCTTCTGGATGCGCCGCCAGCAAGGCGTTGTGGACAGCCCGACCTTCTTGGCGAGATCGGCAACGGCAAGCGTGGAATCTTCCTGGAGAATGCGGAGAATTTTGCGATCGAGGCGGTCCATGAAAAACCCTGTAAAACTGATTTTTCTTGATATAGCCGATTTCATAAAAATTATGGAAAATCATTTCAAGCTATCAACAAGGAAACCTTCGTCGCAGAACGGGCAGCACCTCAGCCTCGAACCAGGGGTGCCGTCTCAGCCAGGCGGTATTGCGCCAGCTCGGATGGGGAAGCGGCAGGACACGCGGCCCCTCGCGATTGGCGAGAAGGAAGTCTCGCCAGTGCGTAACCGTCTCGGTCATGGTCTTGCGGCGCAAGCGTCCAAGATGCCAGGCCTGCGCATATTGCCCGATTGCGAGGATGAGTTCGACCTGAGGCATGGCATCCATCACCGTCTGCCGCCAATGCGGCGCGCATTCCCGTCGGGGCGGCAGGTCGTGTCCGTTTTCGTCATAACCGGGAAAGCAGAAGCCCATCGGTGCGATCGCCAGTTTGCTGCGGTCGTAGAAGGTGTCGCGATCGACGCCCAGCCAGTCTCGCAGGCGGTCGCCTGAGGCGTCGTTGAACGGAATACCCGTTTCATGCACCCGAAGCCCCGGCGCCTGCCCGGCAATCAGCACCCGTGCCGTCGAGGAAAGCCAGGCGACCGGTCGAGGCTCATGCGGCATCCGCCGCTCGGGCCCACCGGCCGGACAATCGCGACAGAGGCGACAACGCGCAATCGCGCTCGACAACGCGTCGATCGTCGGCGGCAAGTCACCGCGGGGCATGCTCGGCGGCGAAGGATTGTCAGCGGCCATTGTCTGCTTCGTCCTCAAACCAATGCGTCAGCCATCGCGGCAGTAACGCCTCGACCCAACCGGTGAGTTCCGCCTCCTCGATCTGCTGTCGGCGCCGCCAGTCGGCTGGGCGCTCGAATTCGCCGCGCCAGATCCCCTCGCCCGCCAGCCGGGCTTTGGCCTCGCTTGCAAGGTAACGACCATCGGCAACGACAGAACCGGCCTTCACCAGCAGATCGCCGAGATCGTCGAGCCCACGTTTGCAGACCACAAGCAGCCGGCCGTATCGATCACGGCCCGTGCCGCTGCATTCGAAGTCACGCCCGAACACGAGCGCTGCCAGGGCACTGCGCGCCTCCTCGCCACAAGCATAGGGCGACCCATCCGCCGCCTTACAAACCTGAGCAAGCTCAGGTGCATCGATGCCCTCGATCCGCAGCCGTTCGCCGTCCGCGCTGAGCGTATCGCCATCGATCACCGAGAACGAACCGGAGAACCTGCGCGCCTGTTCATTCTTCGAGCTTGGCGACAAGAAGCAATGACAGCGCAAGGATCGCGAGCCCCAACACCAGATCGCGCAGGCGCCGGACGTGTCTTCGTCACATTTCCACCCACTTCAACAACAGATCCTTTTCACACATGGCAAACAAAACCTTCCAAGACAGGATCTTCTTAAGATTTCGCCGCTAGGGTTCACTCAGGCGCGGAAGACTGCAACGCAATGAGTAACGGCGTAGACACATCGGCGGACAAGAATGTTCTGGACCTGACGCGACACAATCGCAACAGGGCAACGACGCGTGCTGTCCGCACCACCCGCGAACGTCTCCAGACTGGCCCCGGCACCTCCCCCGCCTTCGATGCAGAGATCCTCGCCATGCATGTCGGCGCCTGCCTGCAGGGCGCGGCCGTCATCCCGATCGCGATCCTTTTGATCGCCGCTTCCGGCGCCTATTTCACCGCACAGCCGCATTTTCTCATCTGGGCCCTGTTTGCGTTGACCATGCATGCGATCGGCATCCTGATCGTCAAGCGCGCTTCGAAGACCGAAATCACGCCCGAGAACCAGATCAAATGGCGTCGCATCCTGCTGGCCGCGCAGGCCGCCATGGGACTGTCCTGGGCGATCTTCGTGCTCCAGGACTGCGCGAGCTGCAATCCGACCGCCTTTACCTTCTACAAGGGCGCGGTGCTCCTGGTGGCGCTCTCCATCACGGCGATGGCAAGCATGCTGTTGCGCCAGGCTGTGCTCTTTGGTTTCCTGCCCACGGTGATTGCACTCACGGCCGTATCGATCTCCGGCCGCAACATCCTCGATATCGGCCTGACGGCGGTCTTCACCACTGCGCTGATCTTCTTCATCTACATCACCAACCGACTGCATCAGGCCAATCTCAAGCTCCTGTCCTTCCAGACGGAAAAGGACGACCTGATCGCGGAACTGGAAGTCGCCAAGTCCCTGTCCGATGAGGCAAGGCGTCGGGCCGAAGAGGCCAATATGGCTAAGTCGCGCTTCCTCGCCTCCATGTCCCACGAGCTTCGCACGCCGCTCAACGCCATCCTCGGATTTTCCGAAGTCATGGCAACGGAAGTGCTCGGGCCTCTGAACAATCCGCTCTACAAGGAATATGCTGGAGACATCCACCGCTCCGGAAGCCATCTGCTCGAACTCATCAACGAGATCCTCGACCTGTCGCGGATCGAGGCCGGGAAATACGAGTTGAGTGAAGAAAGTGTGTCCCTTCTGGAGGTCGCCGAAGACTGCATCGGCATGATCCAGCTGCGCGCCAAATCGAAGAATATCCGCATCGACCAGCAGTTCGAGAGAGAGCTGCCGTCGCTCTGGGCGGACGAAAAGGCGTTGCGCCAGGTGATCCTAAACCTCTTGTCCAATGCAGTGAAGTTCACGCCTCAGGGCGGCGAGATCATGGTCAAGGCCGGCTGGACCGCCGGCGGCGGACAATACATCTCGATCCGCGACAATGGCCCGGGCATTCCGGAAAACGAAATCCCCGTGGTCCTCTCCGCCTTCGGTCAGGGCTCGATTGCGATCAAGAGTGCCGAACAGGGCACGGGACTTGGCCTTCCGATCGTCCAGGCGATCCTCGCCAAGCATGGCGGCGAATTCAAGCTGAGGTCGAAGCTCAGGGAAGGCACAGAAGTCATCGCCATTCTGCCGTCGAGCCGCGTGCTCGAAAGCTTGCCTGCCGTATCGGAAGTCAAAGCCGTCGAGCCCCGCCGTCGGCAGTTCGCCTGATCAGGCAAGGAATAGCCGGCTGATCACGACGTAAGCAGCAAAAGCGCCATTTGCCACGATCAGGCAGAACACGGCGAAGGATCCGAGATCCTTGGCATTGCGCCCAACCGTCGAGATTTCCGGCGAAATGCGGTCAACCAGTTCCTCGATCGCCGTATTGAGCGCCTCCACCGAAAACATCAGCATCATCAAAACGATGAAGCCGAGGAATTCGAAGAGGCTCGCACCGACCAGACCAAACACGACCAGCCCGCCGACGAAACCCAGGAGTTCATGCCGAAAGGCAGATTCCTGGATAAGACGCCGAAATCCTTGAGCCGAATACTGAGCGGCGGCAAAGAGATGCGCAATGCCGGTCTTCTTCCTGATGACGGTCGAGGCGAGCGGCTCCGCATCGCCGGGCTTTGATGTGCGATCACTCATGCGACTTGTTGGTTACCCCAGCCTGTTCGAAAGTTGCCATGCCGGAATGACAGGCCGCCGCAGCCTTGACGATGCCGGCCGCAAGTGCCGCACCGGTCCCCTCACCCAGTCGCATGCCAAGTGCCAGAAGCGGCGTCTTGCTGAGCCGTTCGATCGCGCGGAGATGTCCCGGCTCACCGGAGACATGGCCGATCAGGCAGTGATCGAGCGCGGAAGGATTGGCAGCCTTCAGGATCGCGGCGGCAGCCGTTGCCACATAGCCGTCGATCAGGACCGGGATCTTCTCCATGCGGGCAGCCAGGATAGCACCGGCCATCGCCGCGATTTCACGACCGCCGAGACGACGCAGCACTTCGAGCGGATCAGACAGATGCTCCCGGTGGAACTCGACCGCCTGTTTGACGGCGGCCACCTTGCGCGCCAGCACGTCGCCTTCCGAGCCAGTGCCCGGACCGACCCAGTCCTCCGCCTCGCCGCCATAGAGCGCGAGGTTGATCGCAGCCGCGATCGTCGTGTTGCCGATACCCATTTCGCCGATGCAAAGTAGATCGGTTCCGCCGGCAATCGCCTCCATGCCGAAGGCCATGGTTGCAGCGCAGTCGCGCTCCGACAGGGCGGCTTCACAGGTGATGTCACCGGTCGGGTAATCGAGTGCGAGGTCGAAGATCTTCAGGCCGAGATCATGCGTCACGCAAATCTGGTTGATGGCAGCCCCACCGGCTGCAAAATTCTCGACCATCTGCTGCGTGACCGATGACGGGAACGGCGTGATGCCATGCTTGGTGACACCATGATTGCCGGCGAAGATCGCGACCAGCGGACGATTAACCGCAGGCGCGCGACCACTCCAGGCCGCAAGCCACATGGCAATCTCTTCGAGCCGTCCAAGCGCGCCCGGCGGCTTGGTGAGCTGCTTGTCACGTTCGCGCGCTGCCACGAGCGCCGCAGTGCTGGGCCCCGGCAGGTCACGCAAGAGCGTGCGGAAATCGTCGAATGGCAGGCCGGTAACGCTCATGGGTCGGGCTTCCTTGTATTCTTCCAGCAAATCAGGCTTTGTGGCCTCTCTCATAGAGACCGGACCCGCGCTGCTCAACTCAAAAAAGCGACGCATCCGGTCGAGCACAAGACGGAAAGGCCCCATGCAGGTCGTCGAGAACCTCGTCACGGAAACGGCGCGTGCCATTTCCTTCCTGAGCCGTCTGCCGGTCCCGGATCGCTTCTTTGCAGGCCATGACGGAAGCCTCAGCCGCACGGTCGCCGGATTCCCGCTGGCTGGCCTGATCATTGCGCTGCCCACCGCCTCGATGATGGCAGTCCTGGGGGCCTCCGGCGCCGCGCCAGTCCTTGTGGCGCTTCTGGGTGTCGGGCTACAGATCATGCTGACCGGCGCCTTGCACGAGGACGGCCTGTCAGACACGGCGGACGGATTGGGCGGCGGTCGCAGCCGCGAAAAGGTCCTCGCGATCATGAAGGACAGCCGCATCGGCACCTATGGCGCGCTGGCGCTGATCCTGTCGGTCGCGCTCCGTGTCGCGGCGCTCGCAATCCTGATCGAAACTCTGCCACCGCTCGCCATGGCCCTTGCCTGGCTGGCGACGGCGATCCTCGGCCGATGCCTGATGGTCTGGCACTGGTCCGACCTGCCCTCGGCGAGGCCTGACGGTGTGGCTGGATCGGCCGGAGCACCTGATCCGGAGGCGACGCGCATCGCACTCATTCTCGGCAGTATGCTGACCGCCGGCATCGGCCTATTCGCGCTCCCATTCCACGCGTGGTTCGCAGCGAGCTTGATCGCGGTAGGCACGGTGGCTGCGTTCACCCGACATTGCCGCAAGCGCATCGGGGGCAGACCGGCGACACGATCGGCGCCAGTGAACAACTCTGCGAGATCGCCTTCCTCATCACCCTTGCCATCATTCTCTGAGCAACCGATATAGGAGCGAAACCAAAGGGCTCGCGATGGAATCTCCCTGCATTCTCGTCTGTTCGATCGATGACAAGACCGGCTATTGCTTCGGATGCGGCCGCACACTCGAAGAGATTGGCTTGTGGACGAGCTACAGCAGCCTTGAGCGCCGCACCATCATGGCTGAACTGCCGGCGCGGCTTCAGAATGTCGAGCGCAAACCCCGCCGCGAGACACGCCGCACCCGTATGGTGCGTGAGCGCGAGGGCGGCTGATGCGGTTTGTTATCGGCATCGCCATCCTCGCAATAGGCCTCGTCATTCTCGTGATGAACCACGATAGCGGCCAGAGCTTCGGCCTGGATAACGAAGCCTTCGGCCGCCTGGTCGTGGCGCTCCCAATCCTCCTGATGATCTCGGCCGGCATTCTGGTTGGCCGGCGCAATCTGGGCCAGAGCCTTCGCCAGATGGCAATCTGGGTGCTGATCGCTCTCGTGCTCGTCACCGGTTACCTCTATCGCGGCGATTTCCGCAGCGTTGGCGAGCGCGTTCTCGCGGGCCTGATGCCGGGACGGGCCGTCACCGTCACCACGGAGGATGGCTCCGCTGAAGTGATCCTGCACAAGGCGCTCGGTGGGCATTTCGAGACCACGGTCGAGATTGGTGCCGTCGCCGTGCCCGTGCTGATCGACACCGGCGCGAGTTCGGTCGCCCTGCGTTACGAAGATGCGATGCGAATGGGTATCGATCCCGGCGAACTCAGCTTCACCCGCACAGTACTTACCGCCAACGGCCGGGCGTCTGCCGCCCCCTTGCGTATTCCAGAAATGCGACTGGGCCCGATCATCCGAACAAATATCGATGCCGTGGTTCTCGAGGAAGGCCTGCTCGACCAGAGCCTTCTCGGCATGAGTTTTCTCGCGACGCTGAGTTCCATGCAGATGCAGACTGACGAACTCAGACTGCGTGACTGACGGATCGGGTCAGGGCCGAAGCTTATAGCCGGTCTTGAAGATCCAGGCGAGGAAACCGAGGCAGGCGGCAAGGAAGATGCCGATCATGCCGAGGCTGATCAGCGGATGCACATCCGAAATCTCGAAAAAGCTCCAGCGGAAGCCGCTCACCAGATAGAGCACCGGATTGAGATGGCTGACCGCCTGCCAGAAGGGCGGCAGCATGTCGATTGAATAGAAGGTTCCGCCCAAGAAGGTGAGCGGCGGCACGACCAGCGACGGCACGAGGCTCAGCTGCTCGAAATTCTTCGCCAGGATCCCGATGATGAAGCCGGCCAGGCTGAAGGTGATCGATGTGAGCACCATGAAGAACAGCATGAGCAGCGGATGGGCGATGTCGAGATCGACGAAGAACATCGCCGTTGCCAGTATGATGAGGCCGATCATCATGCCCTTCGTAGCGGCAGCGCCGACATAACCGATCAGGATTTCCGTCATCGCAACCGGCGCCGACAGGATTTCATAGATCGTGCCGGTGAACTTCGGGAAATAGATGCCCGCCGAACCATTCGAGACGCATTGGGTGATAAGCGCCAGCATGATCAAGCCGGGCGTGATGAAGGCGCCGTAGGAGACGCCGCCGATCTCTTCCATGCGCGAGCCCACGGCTGCCCCGAAGACGATGAAGTAAAGTGCGGTCGATAGGACGGGCGAGATCACGCTTTGCAACAGGGTGCGGCGCATCCGGGCCATCTCGTAAACATAGATGGACTTGATCGCTTCGATGTTCATGCAGCCTCTCCGATCAGCGAGACGAAAATGTCTTCCAGAGACGTCTGGCGTGTGGAGACATCGCCAAATTTCAGGTTGGCGGCATCGATCGCAGCCAGAAGCCGTGCTATCTCCCCGTCTTCGCTTCCGAGTTCATAGTCATAGACGAGTTCACGCCCGTCTTCGCCCAGTGCGAGCGAATAGCCGGCAAGCTCTGCCGGTATCGCCTGGATGGGTTCGGTGAGTGTGATCGTCATCTGCTTGCGCCCGAGCTTGCGCATCAGCGCATTCTTCTCCTCGACCAGCAGCAGCTTGCCACGGTTGATGACGCCGACACGGTCCGCGATCCCTTGCGCCTCCTCAATGTAGTGGGTGGTGAGGATGATGGTCACACCCGTCTTGCGCAGGCGCTCGACGAGCTGCCACATGTCTTTGCGCAGCGCCACATCGACGCCGGCGGTGGGCTCGTCGAGGAAGAGTATGCGCGGCTGGTGTGACAGTGCCTTGGCGATCAGAACCCGCCGTTTCATCCCACCAGACAATTCGCGAAGCGCATTGTCGCGTTTTTCGTAAAGGCTGAGATCCTTTAGGACCTGCTCGATATAGGCGGGATCGGGCTTCTTGCCGTGCAGACCACGGGAAAAACTGACGGTATTGAAGACGGTCTCGAACATGTCGGTCGTCAGTTCCTGCGGCACCAGACCGATATCGGCCCGGGTCTTGCGAAAGTCCTTCACCACGTCATGGCCAGAGACAGTCACCTGCCCGCCGGTGGGATTGGTCATGCCGCAGATGATCGAGATCAGCGTCGTCTTTCCAGCGCCATTGGGACCGAGAAGCGCGAGGATCTCGCCTTCTTCAATGTCGAAGCTGACGCTATCGAGCGCCTTGAAACCGTTGGAATAGGTCTTGGAGAGAGAATTGATGGAAATAATGGGAGCCATTTGACACTCCGGGCTGCGGAAGGTCGGACACATATAGGCACACACCAGCGGCGCGACCAGAGCACAATGGCACTGAAATCAGGAAAGCATGGTCTCGGAATAGACACGGTTCCGGCCGTAGCTTTTCGCGAGGTAAAGCAACTGGTCGGCCGCTGCGAGATAGTTGCTGAAACTCTCCCGTCCTGCGATTTCCGCAAGCCCGATCGAGATGGTCACATTGATGTCCTGATCGTCGAGCGCCACCCGCAGGCTTTCGATCTCGCGCCGCAATGTCTCGCAGAGCGCCGATCCCTTCTCGACATCGAGACCCAACATCAAGACGCTAAACTCCTCGCCGCCGAGCCGGGCCAGGAGGTGACCACTGCCGTCGAGCCGGCGGGCGAGCTTGGTGCCGACAGCCTGCAGAACCCGGTCGCCGATTTCATGACCATAGGTGTCGTTGAGCTTCTTGAAATTGTCAATGTCGAGCATGGCGATGCAGCACGGTTCGTGCCGCTCAAGCCGTCCTGCCACTTGCGCCGGCCCCTCGTCGAAGAAATAGCGGCGATTGGGAAGACCTGTCAGATAGTCGCTGAAGGCGGCCACGCGGAGCTGCCGCAGCTGCGCAAGCGTTTCGATATTGTGTTGGATTCGGCACTGCAGCTCCTCGATAACGTAGGGGCGATAGACGAAATCGTTCGCCCCGGCCTTGAGGAAGCTTGCCGACAGCAGGCGGTCGGCGGACGAGGAAATACCGATAATCCGAAGACGGTCGCTGTTGTGGTCGCGACGGATCCGACGTGTCAGTTCATAGCCGTCCATGTCGGGCATGTTGTAATCGGTGATCACGAGCTCGATATGCGGCTGACGCGCGAGGATCTCCATGGCCTGATATCCGGTCGCGGCCTCGTAGACCTGGAATTTCTGCACACGCAAGAGATCGGCCAGCATCGCCCGGGCCGAAGGCAGGTCGTCAACAACGAGTACGCCGACCTGTCGATTGCCAAGAAGGCGCAGGACCGACGAGACGACGAGATCGATCGCGCCTTCGTTATTCTTGACGTGATAATCCGCCACGCCCTTTTGCAGCAGACGATCACGAAGGTCACGATTAAAGTCGGCTGTGAACACGACCGCCGGAATTCCTTGGGCGATCACAGCATCGAGAATTTCGCCGTCCGATGCACCCGGCAGGTTGAGATCGACAACGGCGACGTCGAAGGTCTCACCTCCGCGCATCACGTTGCGAAAGACGTCTGCCGAGGCGCATTGGGTGACCTGGCAGAAGAAGTCTTTTTCCAATCGGTGACGCATGACAGACGAGACTGCGCGGGAATCCTCGATAATCAGGACTCGGCCCTGCTCCGCGCGTTTTGAACCCGCGACAGCGGGCTTGGTATCAAACTGCTCAGAAAAATACATAAAATATCCACCGAATTCCCGAGGTCGCTCAATAAGCGACCTCCTCCCTCGGCAGAACACTAGCGACCTTAATTATAAGTCGCACCTATTTTTTGCGGGCTTGCGCAGCTTTAATCTGAACGAGCGTGTCGAGGTTCTGATTCACGCGGCAGTAGAACTCTTCGTCGATGAACGGACGCAGCATGAAGTCGTTTCCGCCAACCTTCAGGAAGCGTGCCGACAGGAGTCGGTTGGTCGACGACGAGACGCCGATGATTCGCAGTTCATGCGAGCCGCGAACTGAACGGATGCGTCGCGTCAGTTCGAAACCGTCGATATCGGGCATGTTGTAATCGGTGACCACAAGGCCGATATCAGGATTGGCCTTCAGGATTTCGATCGCCTTGGCGCCACTTTCAGCCAGGCTGACACGGAAATTGTAGCGACGCAGGCGGCTCGACAAGAGCGCACGTGCAGTCGGGCTGTCATCGACGATGAGCACATGGTGACGGTGGTTGGTCAGGAAGCGATAAACCGACTCCGCCAGCATTTCGACGGCAAAGACATTGTCCTTGAGGATATAATCTACAATGTCCTTGGCGAGCAGCTTTTCGCGCATCTCGTCCTGGAATGTCCCCGTGAAAACCACGGTCGGGATGTTGCAGTCGATCAGATATTCCAGCGCTTCGCCGTTTTCGGCACCGGGCAGGTTGATGTTCGAGATCGCGAGTTTCACCGGCTCCTGCGACAGCTCATTGGCCATCTGCAAGTCTTCGAACGTGCGGCATATCTCGATATCGACGCCCATCAG
>JBJIOA010000004.1:0-71148 GCA_045377275.1 Allorhizobium sp.
GCGATCCAGATGAAGACAAGTCCTGCAATCGGACTACCGGACAGGGAAAGCGACCGGTCCAGTTTGGAACTGTTGTCATCAAATATCCGACGAGGACCGCTGGCATGAAGCCGAACAGCAATTCATGCGCATGCCAGGCGGATTGGCCGTAGACTTGCGCCACCTCAAGCCAGCCGTTCATCGCGCAAATCCAGATTGTGATGGTCGCGATGGCCCATAGAGACGCCCCGAGATAAAAAGGCCGGAACCCATAGGACAGGAGGACGAGGCCGTCGCGCCCCAGGCCCCGCGGGATCCCGCCACGCGTCAGTCGTTCCTTATCCTTCATGAAAACAGCTCTCCAAAATACTCGATCGTTCCCGCGCAATGATTTCCAAGCAAAGTAATTGATCTCGATCAAAGGGCGCCGACATTTCTATTGTTTGGTCGGCGGCTCAATGACGCACTCTCCCTCATGAGTTCTTTGTTCCAGAACAAATAAAAATGGGTGCCATGAAGTAAAACAGTCTCAACAGTTCGGGCGAAACGCTCACTGCATGACAAGGAGAGAAGATCATGACCCAGAACCTGAATTTGACCAGAAGAACAATGCTTGCCGGAGCTGCCTTTGCAACTGCACTTATCCCTGTTCTCACAGGGACTGTGGCACGCGCCGAAGGTGGCGACATCAATACCAATGCCGCAGCCGTTGCCGGTGACATCGCCAAGCTCGAGCGGGTGAAGGTCGATCTCGTCGCGCCTCCCTTCGTCCATGCGCATAGCCAAAAGGCCGAGGGCGGCCCGAAGGTCGTCGAATTCACGCTGACCATCGAAGAGAAGAAAATCATTGTCGATGATGCAGGCACCGAGGTCCATGCCATGACCTTCAACGGCTCGGTTCCCGGCCCGATGATGGTCGTCCATGAAGGTGACTATGTCGAGGTGACCCTGATCAACCCCGACACCAACAGTCTGCAGCACAATATCGACTTCCATTCGGCAACCGGTGCGCTTGGCGGCGGTGCCCTGACCTTGGTCAATCCGGGCGAGACGGCCGTCTTGCGGTTCAAGGCGACGAAGGCTGGCGTTTTTGTCTACCATTGCGCACCTCCCGGAATGGTGCCCTGGCACGTGACAGCCGGCATGAATGGCGCGATCACGGTCTTGCCGCGCGAGGGCCTGAAAGACCACAAGGGCAACGACCTCGTCTATGACAAGGCCTATTATGTCGGCGAGCAGGACTTCTATGTCCCCAAGGATGCCGACGGCAATTACAAGAAGTACGAGAGTGCCGGCGACGCCTATTCGGATGTGCTCGAAGTGATGAACACGCTGACCCCGAGCCACATCGTCTTCAATGGTGCGGTCGGAGCGCTGACAGGCGACAATGCGATGACGGCTGAAGTCGGTGACCGGGTCTTGATCCTGCATTCGCAGGCCAATCGTGACACCCGTCCGCACCTGATCGGTGGCCATGGCGACTATGTCTGGGCAACCGGCAAGTTCGCCAACCCGCCAGAGCTCGACCAGGAAACCTGGTTTATCCCGGGTGGTGCTGCGGGTGCTGCCTACTACACCTTCCAGCAGCCCGGCATTTACGCCTATGTCAACCACAACCTGATCGAAGCCTTCGAAAAGGGTGCGGCGGCCCACTTCAAGGTCACCGGCGACTGGAACGACGATCTGATGACCGCCGTGGTGAAGCCGGGAAGCTGATCCTTGTGCATGCACGGGGTGCTCGATGAGCACCCCGTGGACTTCCTCTCAAACTCGTTGGAAATCGCCATGTCCGGCGCCATTCTCACTCCAAGGCAGCCCAATTCGGTCGGCTCGGTGCTGCTGCCGCTTGTGCTCATCAGCGCTCTGTCCGCCGCCGTCGTCATTCAATCGGGCATCGTGCGGATGAGTGGTGTCGCCGATCTGCCACCGCCTCAAACCATTTCGGTGGCTGCTGGACGGTTCGCCTACCGTCAGCCGGGCGAATTTTACCGTGCTGGATACGCCGTCGACGGGCCGAAGGCCGATTATGAGATGACGTCTCCTCTCACGATCATGAAGTATCAGGTCAGCACAAAGGACTATGATGCCTGCGTGGCCGATGGAGCCTGCCCGGCCCGGGAATCGGCCACTCCATCGCGCTCTGACATGCCGGTAACCGGCGTCAGCCACGACGACGCGACAATGTTTGCCCGGTGGTTTTCGAAAAAGAGCGGCGGAATCTGGCGACTGCCAAGTGACGTGGAATTGGCCTTTGCCGCTGGTCAGAAGTTCCCGGACGACGCCCTCGGGATCGACCCGGACAATCGCAACCCGGCATTGCGTTGGCTTGCCGACTATGAGCGCGAGGCGGCTCGTAAGAGATCCAAGGAACCGGCACCGCTTGCCTATGGCAGTTTCGGCGAGAACGAGCATGGCCTTGCCGATTTTGCCGGCAATATCTGGGAGTGGACGACGACCTGCAATCGACGTGTCGACCTCGTCAAGCAAGGGCAGGAGGTCACCACCGAAGCCTGCGGCGTCTACATCACTGCCGGCAAACATAGATCGCCCTTAAGCTCGTTTATCCGCGACCCGAAAAGCGGTGGTTGCTCTGTCGGCGTTCCCCCTGACCATGTCGGTTTCCGGCTGGTCGAAGATCGGCGCTGGTACGCTCCTTTGCTCTTTTCGATCGGTGCCTTGTAAGGTAGGCTGCCCCTCGCATTGGACACTCGCCACAACAGCCAATATTGGGCTCTTCGAGCCCATAACCTACGCTGGTGGCGGGAGAGGGATATATTTTGAAACTTGATCGGACGATCATCAAGTCCTTGTCATTGTTCGACAAGATGACGGATGACGAGTTGGACGCGCTGCTGGTTCCCGCTCAGACGAAGCGATTGCCGATCGGCGAGTCCGTGTTCGAGCAGGGTCAGCCTGCCACCTATTTCTTTCTCCTCCTGCATGGCCGGCTCAAGGTCACCCAGGTCACCAGCGCCGGTCAACAGATCATCGTGCGCGTGGTGCATCCCGGTGACCTCTTCGGCTTTGCAAAGGCGCTGCAGCGACATGACTATCCGGGAACAGCCCTTGCTGCTGCCGAAAGTATCGTTCTGTCCTGGCCAACGGAGATGTGGCCAAAGTTCGTGGAGCGGAATCCAAGGCTCGCTGTCAGTGCGATGGAGACGATCGGGCAACGGCTTGAGGAGGCCCATGTCCGGATTCGCGAAATGTCCACGCAAGAAGTCGAAAAGAGAGTTGCGCATGCTGTGTTGCGGCTAGCGCAAAAGGCGGGACGCGTAGAGGATAAAGGGATACGGATCGACTTTCCGATCTCAAGGCAGGATATTGCCGAGATGACCGGGACGACAATTCATACGGTCTCGCGCATCTTCAGTTCCTGGGAGAGCAGGGGCCTGATCGAAGGTGGTCGGCAGAAACTCCTTGTGCGCGATATGGCCGAATTGGCATCGCTGGCGGATTCTCTCCCCGAACGTCGCTAGCCAGATGAAGCCTTCTCATAGTTGATATTGCGCAAAGAAGGCTCGTTCATCCTGGCCTATCTCTTTTGCAACGGAACGAGGTGTTTCCGTCTAAGGAGATGAAAATGAAACTGCGTAGTGTAACCATGGCAGCCGTTCTCTTGCTTTCGGCCCCGGCTCTCTCGATCGCTGCCGATTTCGAGGTCAAGATGCTGAACAAGGGCGCCGAGGGCGCCATGGTCTTTGAACCGGCCGGCCTGAAGATTGCTCCCGGCGACACCGTCACCTTCGTCGCCACCGACAAGAGCCACAATGCCGAAGCCATCCAGGGTATGATTCCGGATGGCGCGGCAGAGTTCAAGGGCAAGATGAACGAGACAATCAAGGTGACCTTTGACGTCCCCGGTCTCTATGGCGTGAAATGCGCGCCGCATGTTGGCATGGGCATGGTCGCTGCCATCCTGGTTGGTGATGCTCCGGCCGCCAATCTTGACGCCTTCAACGCAGCCAAGCTGCCGAAGAAGGCGCGCCAACGGATTGATGCAGCTGTCGCTTCGGCCCAGTAATAGCTGCCATTCGCTTATGTTGCTCGGCTGACGCCGCCTGGGGAACTGACCCTGGCGGCGTTACTGTCTGTATTCTGCTTCAGAGGTCGGTGATCACGGGGATCAGATCCCGCCATCTGCCAGCAGGCCGCTATGAGCGCGGTCGATTGCTTTACGTAGCTCGTCGACTGGCGATGCAGTGGGAAGTTCTTCGCCCTCGAGTTCTTCCGGCATCCTCCAGCCGGGATCGATTCCCTGCATGTTCGGAAGCTCGTGGGCAATGCCCTTGTGGCAGTCGATGCACGTTGCCTTGCCGTTCAGGAGATAACGAGTGTGGATCTCCGCTGCACGCTCCGTCTGTTTCGACAGGTCCATGGCGACCGAGGAATGGCAGTTCCTGCACTCGAGACTGTCATTGGCCTTCAGTCTCGCCCATTCATGCTGGGCCAGCCGCAGTCTCTCATCCAAGAATTTCTGACGAGTATTGATCGTCCCAAAGATCTTGCCCCAGACTTCCTTGGAGGCTTGCATCTTCCGGGCGATCTTGTCCGTCCATTCATGGGGCACGTGGCAATCAGGGCACGACGCCCTGACACCCGAGCGGTTCGAAAAGTGGATGGTCCTGGTCATTTCCTCGTAGACGTTGGTCTTCATTTCGTGACAGCTGACGCAGAACTCTTCCGTATTCGTGAGTTCAAGCGCCGTGTTGAACGCGCCCCAGAACATCACGCCGCCGACAAAGCCGCCGAGCGTCAGGAAGGCAAGGCTGAGCGTCGCCGCTGGCGTTGTCAGAACACGCCATGTCCATGCAAACAGGTTACGGAGCCACTGCATCATTTAGTGCTCCTCGCCCATCAGCTTGACCCCCATGTCGCTCATGTCGCGGAAGGTATTGCCGACCAGCGGATTGATCTCCGCCTGCGGTACGTGACAGGCGGTACAGAAGTATCGTCTCGGCGAAACATCTGCCAGCATCTGCCCTTCCCGCGTGATGTAGTGGGTGACGCTGATCATCGGTGCCCCGGACCCTTCCGTGAACTCACGCTTGTGGCAGGAGAGGCATCGGTTGGTATTGACCGACAGCTGGTAGCCTTCGATGGAATGCGGAATGACCGGAGGCTGGTCCGGATAGGCGCGCATCTTGCGCACGTCATCGACATTCCATTTCGGCAGGGGCTTTGCCGGGATGCTTTCCATCTGCTGGGGCGGGCCGGACAATTGCGGAACCGATTGTGCGACCACGCTCCCACCGATGAGACAGGCTACAAAAAGGGCAACAATATCAAGTCGGCCTTTTGTCAGGCCACGGGAACGATCTTGACTGCGCATTTTTTGAAATCCGTTTGTTTGGAGATCGGATCGGTGGCGTCAAGCGTCACCTTGTTGATCAATTGGCTGGCGTCGAACCATGGAACGAAGATCACGCCGGGTGGCATGCGGTTGCGGCCGCGGGTCTCGACGCGTGTCCGCATCTCGCCGCGACGCGAGACGATGGTTATCTCTGCCCCCTGATTGATCCCGCGCTTTCGTGCGTCGTCGGCGTTCATGAAGCAACGGGCGCCGGGGAAGGCCTTGTAGAGCTCGGTTACTCTCATCGTCATCGAGCCGGAATGCCAGTGCTCCAGCACGCGGCCTGTTACTAGCCAGAAATCATATTCCTCGTCCGGAGATTCGGCCGGCGGTTCATAGGGAACCGCCAGAATGACCGCCCGTCCGTCGGGTTTGCCGTAGAAACGTACCCCTTCGCCAGGCTTGACATAGGGGTCGTAGCCCTCCCTGTAGCGCCACTTGGTTTCCTTGCCATCGACGACAGGCCAACGAAGCCCCCGTTCCTGATGATAAACGTCATAGGGCGCCAGATCATGGCCATGTCCGCGCCCAAACTCGGCATATTCCTCGAAGAGGCCCTTCTGGAGATAAAAGCCGAAGGCTTCGGCTTCGCGATTGGCATAGTCGGCGTCCACTTCGGAGAGAGGGTATCGGTCCACGTTGCCATTGGCGAACAGCACCTCGAACAGTGTCTTGCCGCGGTAGTCAGGGTTCTGCGCCAAGATCTCCTCGGTCCAGACTTCATCTGTCGTGAAGCGTTTGGAAAACTCAACCAGTTGCCACAGGTCCGAGCGCGCTTCTCCCGGCGCATTGACCAGTTGATGCCAGACATGTGTCCGGCGCTCCGCATTGCCGTAAGCGCCTTCCTTCTCGACCCACATGGCGGCCGGAAGAATGAGGTCGGCAGACATGGCCGTCACTGTCGGATAGGCATCGGAGACGACAATGAAGCTGTCCGGGTTTCGGTAGCCGAGATAGGTCTCGTTGCTGGTATTGGGAGCCGCCTGGACGTTGTTGTTGACCTGGACCCAGTAGAAGTTCAGCTTGCCGTCCTTCAGCATCCTGTCCTGTTCGACGGCGTGGTACCCCGGTATGTCGGGAAGTAGACCTTCAGGGAGCTTCCAGATTTCCTCGGCGTGATGCCTGTGCTCCGGATTGGTCACCACCATGTCGGCTGGCAGGCGATGCGCGAAGGTGCCGACTTCGCGGGCCGTTCCACAGGCCGACGGTTGGCCAGTCAGCGAGAAGGGGCCGTTGCCGGGCTCAGAAATCTTCCCCGTCAGCAGATGCAGATTGTAGATCATGTGGTTTGCCCAGACACCGCGCGTGTGCTGGTTGAAACCCATGGTCCAAAGAGACATGACCTTGGTGTCGGGGTTGGCATAGAGCTCGGCGAGTTGCTCTAGAAAGCCCGGATCGGATCCCGTCAGTTCAGCGACTTTTTCCAAGGTGTAATCTGCGACGAAGGCCTTGAAGCTGTCGAAATCGATCGGCTCCATCTTGGTCGGGTCACCGGCATTCTTCGCCTTCATCTCGAGCGGATCGTCGGCGCGCAGACCATAGCCGATATCGTCCACGCCTTTCATGAAGGTCGTATGCGCGCGAACGAAATCCTCGTTCACCCGGCCGGTCGAGATGATGTGATTGGCGATATAGTTCATGATCGCCAGATCGGTGCTCGGCTTGAAGATGATCGGAACGTCGGCCAGATCCATGCTGCGATGGGTGAAGGTCGAGAGCACTGCGACTTTGACATGCTCATGGCCCAGGCGCCGGTCTGCAAGGCGTGTCCAGAGGATCGGGTGCATCTCGGCCATGTTCGACCCCCACAGCACGAAGGCATCGGCGTGCTCGAAGTCATCGTAGCAGCCCATTGGTTCATCCATGCCGAAGGTGCGCATGAAGGCGTAAGCCGCGGACGCCATGCAGTGGCGGGCATTGGGGTCGAGGTTGTTGGAGCGGAAGCCGGCACGCATCAGCTTGGTTGCGGCATAGCCTTCGAAAATCGTCCACTGGCCGGAGCCGAACATGCCGACCGCTGTCGGTCCTTTTTCCCGCAGAACCTTCTTGCACTGCTCGGCCATGATGTCGAAAGCTTCGTCCCAGCTTACCGGCTCGAACTCGCCGTCCTTGGCATATTGCCCATTGCGCTTGCGCAGGAGCGGTGTGCTCAGGCGATCTTCGCCATACATGATCTTTGAGAGGAAATAGCCCTTGATGCAGTTGAGGCCGCGGTTCACTTCAGCCTGCATGTCACCGTGTGTGGCGACAACCTGCCCTTCCTTGACGCCAACCATGACGCCACAGCCAGTGCCGCAGAACCGGCAGGGTGCCTTCGACCATTTGATCTCCAGCGCTTCGACGCCACCGGGAACGGTCTGGGCATGGGCCGGCAAGCCGATGCCGGCAGTCGTTGCCGCAATCGCGGCAGCATGGGCCTTGAGCAGACTACGCCGCGTCAGGTCTGTGTCCATTGATTAAACCCTCCTCCAAATTCTCTGCATGCTCGAAAACCATGTTTGCCGCCATGACATCCGGAAGGCCTGAAATGGCGGCGAGTGTCGATCCCATCTCCCCGCTGGACCTGCCTTCAATCACGATGATGATTTTGCCGCGATCTGCGGCATGCACTTCGACGTTCGGGATCTCGGATAATGCTGCAATGACACCATTTGCGGCTGCCGGTGAGGTCAGGACGACTGCGCTGGAAACATGGTAACGTTCAGGGTTGCGCATCGACATTCGAGCCACTCCTTACCGATATGGAAATTGCGTTCGTCGGACAGTGGCCGATGCAGAGGCCACAGCCGGTGCAGTTGTCCTCAACAACTGAAGGATGCCATGGTCCGCCGGCGCGTGGACGAAACCGGATTGCGTCGGTTGGACAATGGTCACGGCATGACTGACACTCGACACTGTTGAGCGCCAGACAATGCGACTGCACCTGTGCCTTGTGGGGGAAGGCGAGGTCGTCATCGAAGAAGACATCCGCATGCGGACAGGTCTCGCGACACCGGCCGCAGAAGTTACAGCCATCGAAGGAAAAATCGAGCGTTGGGATGCCGGATTGCATCGAGATGATCGATGTCGGACAGTGATTGACGCATGCCCTGCATTGCTCGCAGATCTCTGCCAAGGGACGTAAGAGGCCTGGTGGCAGGGTGTGTGCCTCGTGCTTGATTTGCCCTCGAAGGAGGGCTCGCCGTGAAAGTAAGGTCACTGTCGCCTCCTCGCTTAAGCCGGAGGACCGGGGGGACCGGCGATGATCTGATACATCCAGACCATGAAGCCGAAGCCTCCGACGGCCGCTACCGCAAGGATCGGCCAGATGCCAAATGCGAGAATGAAAAACGTCACTAGCTCGGATCGACGCCGCGCACGGCGGTCGGAGGCAGGCAGTGTGGTGGTGTTCTCAGTGCTGTGATGCACGGTCGCTCCTCCTCTTCCTCACGGCGGATGGTACGGAACATCACGGGTCTGTCAATCAAAGTGAGTTTTCGTGATATCGCAATGGCTGTGTACCACATGGGGTTTTTCAGTACGGGCGCAGCCGATCAAAGGACGGGAAGTGCTCGACAGGGCGCCGCTAAAGTCTACGTTCATCGTCAATTGCATAGCATGCGCAGCTTTTCCGGTTTTAAGATCTCGATGCTGCGGGCATTGAGAAGCTTGACGATGCCCATGTTGCGGAGTTTTGAGATCGTGCGCGAAACGGTCTCGATGGTCAGGCCCAGGTAATCGCCGATGTCGATGCGGCTCATCGGCAGATCGATGAAATCAGTGCCGTCTTGGCGCTCAGCCAGGTCCACCAGGAATACGGCGATCTTCTCCAGAGCACTCTGGCGGCCGACTACCAGCAGGTGCTCCTGAGCACGGATCATGGACTTCAGGGCGACACCGACCAAATGATCGTTGAGCTGGCCGCCGGCACCACGTTCGACCGTGGTCAGGCCCGTGTTCACCATGGCCTCCGCATAGAAACTGTGGGTCTCGTTGATCTCGAAACCGAAGGTCTCGCCGACGAGATGAAAGGCGACGATCTGCCTGCGACCATCAGCGAGGAGACGGTAGATGCGCACCGCGCCGTATTCGATCTGGTAGAGCGATCGCGTGCGCTCGCCCTGCGCGTAAATCACGCAATCCGGCGCATGGAAGGTTACCGGCCGGATATGCGCCTGGCACCGTGCACGTGGCGATGTGGAAAAACGCGAATTGAGTGTGATGGAAGCGGCGGTTTGCATCGGCATGTTCCCTCTGGTTGAAGGGATCATGTTGGATCGGGGGCTTCGCCGCTATTGAGTTCTTCCACTACGGGTTCTTACGTAGGGTCGATACAGCGTTGGCAATGTCAGGCCCGTTGAGGGGTTTTGACAGCACGCAGATGTCTTCCCTGTTCCCGCCGCCGTAGTCCTTGTCGTCCTCCGCCAGGACGACGAGCTTTATGCCGCGGTCGGCCAGACTGAGGCCGGCCGTCAGATCGGCAGGCGGCAGGCAGGTGTCGAGGATGACGCATTCCGCCCGACTGATCGCCTCCGTTGCCATGGTCCAGTCGTTGAACTGTTCCACCGGCTGGCCATGCGTGTTGAGCGCAAAGCTGATCGACCGCAGCAAAGCCGGGTCTTTGACAACAGCAACAATTGCGGACAGCGTGGACAATGGGATCCCAGAAGCTCGGTCGTGATCTTTCACCAAGCTTACAAATCGCATCTTGGCCGACGCGCCACCTTGTCATGGATCAAGCGTATTGTCGGATTGCGCGGGGATTCCGCTAGATGCTGACGGTCAGTGACATGCGCACCAGTTCGGGCAGGCTGCGCGCCCTCATCTTCGTCATGACATTTGCGCGATGGACTTCGACGGTTCGCGGGCTGATGTCGAGATTGAAGGCGATGGCCTTGTTTGGCTGGCCGGCGACGACGGCCGCCAGAATTTGTCGCTCTCGTTCGCTCAGGCTGCCGATGCGCGAGCGGATGTCATCGACGCTGAGCGTACCCGCCGACGAGTCCGCCAGCCTCTCGGCCGCGCGCCGCACCGCGTCGATGATGACGGCCTCTTCAAACGGCTTCTCGATAAAGTCCACGGCACCCGCCTTCATCGCTTCGACGGCCATGGGAATATCGCCATGCCCGGTGACGATGATTGAGGGTATCTGCGGCGATATGCTCGAGATTTTGCGCACCAGATCGAGGCCGCTCATGTCCGGCATGCGCATATCGGTGACCAGTACGGCGTTGCGAAGGCTCGAGGCGATTTCCGAAAAGGCCGTTGCGGTCACATGAAGCCTAACGCCGAACCCGTTCACCGTGAGCATGAAGCCCAGCGATTTGCGAAGTGCCTCTTCGTCGTCAACGATATGGACGGTGAAGTCATCAGGCTGCATTCTGGTCCTCGTCGTGCTGGATAAGGGTGAAACAGAAGGAGGCACCGCCAAGTTCACTCTTGGAGACGGTCATCTCGCCGCCATGGGCCTCGACGATGCGCCTGGAAATCGACAACCCGATCCCCATGCCTCCTGCCTTTGTCGTCGTGAACGGCTTGAAGATATCCTGGGCAACTTCTGGAGCAATTCCGGGACCGGAATCCTCGACCGTCACCGTCAAAAGTCCCATCTTGTCGGAACAGACGCTGACCCGGATTTCCTTTTTCTCGGTTTGCTTCATCGCCTCGATCGCATTGCGCATGAGGTTGGTCAGCACCTGCTGAATCTGGATCCGGTCGACGAAGACCTGGTCGTTGTCCGAGGTGAAATCGAACACGGTCCGCACACCCTTTTCCCGCGAGCCGACAAGAGCGAGCGCTCCGGCCTCTTCGACGAGTTGACGCAGGCTCTCCGTCCGCTTTTCCGTCTCGCCTTTGGTGACGAACTCGCGCAGGTGCCGAATGATCTGCCCGGCGCGAATGCTCTGTTCGCCCGCTTCCAGCAATGCGTCACGAACCTGGATGTCGCGATCGCCGACCGCGTTCTGCAGCAGGCGCGCGCAGCCATGTACGTAGTTGGCGATGGCCGACAATGGCTGGTTCAACTCGTGCGCCAGCGTCGACGCCATCTCTCCCATTTCGTTCAATCGGCCGAGCCTTGCGAGCTCGGACTGGATCTCCTGCAGGCGGGCAGCGGATTCTTCTCGCTCTGTGAGGTCGCGGACGAAGCCGGTGAAAAAGCGCTTCCCGCCACGTTTGATCTCGCCAACCGCGAGCTTCATCGGAAAGGTAGACCCATCCTTACGCTGGCCGACCACGACGCGGTCGACGCCGATGATCCTTTTTTCGCCCGTTGCCATGTAGCGACGCATGTAACCATCATGCTCGACGCGGTAGGGCTGAGGCATCAGCAGCTTCAGGTTCTGACCGATGGCTTCGGCTTCCGAATAGCCAAACTGGCGGACGGCTGCGGAGTTGAACGAGATGATGATACCGTTTTCGTCACTGACGATGGTGGCATCAAGAACGGTGTCTAGGATAGACCCCATCCGGGCCTCGCGATCATCCAGCGCTTCCTTGAGCTCTGCCAGGGTTTCCCGATCCTGCGTCTCTTCGTTTGGCGAACCAGACGATCAACGCCGCGAGGACGGCAAGTGCGACTGCTTGAGCAATGACGATTTCCGAGACGGATGAATGCGTGCTTACAAGCCAAAGGGCGAGGCCGAAAACCGCCGCGAGCAAAGCCGGACCCGCGCCCCCAATTAGCGTCGTGGCGATAACCGGGATCGGCACGAGCAGGGAGAGCGCTTGCGAAGCGGCGCCGCCCATGAGGAAGAGCGGCACGCCGACGATCGCGACCGTTGCGAGAACCGCAACGACATAACCCCAGGAATTGGGGAGCAATCGTCTTTCATTTCGTTGCGTGTTGGCCATTTCGCCCCTGATTTCACACCCAATCAGCCAAAACAATGCAGACGGTGCATTGATCCGCGCCAATTCCGCTCGATTCGACATACCACGCGGCAAGCTAGCCCTTGTGTCCAATTGATAGAAGTCAAAATGCTCCGCGGGGGAGTTTGTCTCCACAGATGGTCCGTTTCTTCGCCTCAGCTCGCCCGCGCTGTCATGCCTGCTGGGGGTGAATCGGCCTTGCTTGACTTCCGTGTCCGAGCCGGCCATGTTTTGATCATGTTGATCGAACGCTTCCATAACATCCGCACACGGATGTGCCTCATCGCAGGCATCTGACCCCCGGCCCAATCGCGTCGCGATACGGTCGTGGGGCATGGGTAGCGGTCCCCGCCAGGGGGCAATGGACTACGAAGCGACACTCAATCCCAGTTTTTGTTTCAGAGCGGTGCGCCGGATGCGCGACCGCGCGTCTTGTACAGGAGGCCCGAGCATGGCTCTCGAAAGAAACGGCAGCGCAAGCCGGCAATCATTCTCACCCGGACCGATCATGAAAGGCTCTACCGTCTTGCTGAGGCCCATGCCGGCCGGAATCCCGATGTTTCCGAGGAGCTTCTCATCGAGCTCGACCGTGCGCGTATCGTTCACGACGCCAAGATCGGCGCCAATGTCGCACGCATGGGATCCTGGATCCGCTTCACCAGCGATCTCGGGGAAGATCGCAGCGTCACGCTGGTCTTTCCGGGTGAAGCGGATATCGCGGCGAACAAGATCTCCATCCTGACGCCGATCGGCGCGGCCCTGATCGGTCTTTCGACTGGTCAGTCCATCGACTGGGTGGCACGGGACGGGCGTTTACACCGCCTCCATGTCGAAGAGGTCGCATCCCCTGAAGTGGTCGATCCGGCATGATGTTGCCCGCATTTTCCCGCCTTGCAATCCGGGGAGGTTGTCTCATCGCAGGATAGCCTCCCCTGCGCGATGGTCGCGCAGGGGTATCTCCCGCTCATGTCGATGGACGCGCTGGCGACAGCGCGATGGAGAACTGCGAAATGTCGAACGACACTTACACTCTGACTACAAAGGATTTCACCATACTCGAGGCCATGGCAGACAACTGGCAGAGCCGAAATGATCGGCTGGTCGCGCTTTGCCGGCACAAGATCCAAAAGGCCATCGTCGTGTTCCGCGACGATCTCCCGGCGGATGTCGCCAGCTTGAACAGCCGTGTGCGCTTTCGCGTCCGTGGTGGTGAAAGCGACATCCGCGTGATCTCAACCGGCCAGGCAACCGGCCCGGTCGGCCTGTTTCTGCCCATCACGACACTGCGTGGCCTTGCTCTGCTCGGGCTTCGCGAAGGCCAGGAGATCGCGTTTGAAAATACGAATGGTGTCGCAGAGACCATGTTGCTGGAAGCCGTGGAATACCAGCCCGAGGCATCGCGGCGGGAACGGCCGATGATGGGGCAGGAGGCGTGCAGGAGCCCGCTGAGACAGCACTTGCGTCTCGTGTCGGGCGGCATGGATGGACGCCAAGGTCAGCTGACCGGTGCTTCGGACGGTTTCGACGATCAGGGTCCTTCAGCGGCCTGACCCCATTCCACCACTCTCTCGGGCGCGAGCTCTTATCCGGGCACGCGTCCGACCTGAAAGAACTGAACATGCAGAACATCAAGCAGTTTCAACATTCCGATTTCATCCAGGGGCTCATCTGGATGGCCCTCGGCATGATCTCCTTCGTTGGAATGTCCGTCGGATCGCGAGAGCTTGCCAGCACTCTGTCGATCGAACAGGTACTTTTCTTTCGCGCGCTGATCGGCCTTTGTGTCATCGTCGCCTTCGGCCGGATGTTGCTGCCGGAACTGCGTCACGCGAAGCTGTTCAAACTGCATCTTGCACGCAACCTCGTGCATTTCATGGCCCAGTATCTCTGGACGATCGGCGTCGTCATGCTGCCGCTCGCTTCCGTGTTCGCGCTGGAATTCACCATGCCGATCTGGGTTGCCCTGTTTGCCTTCTTGTTTCTGCGCGAGAAGATGACGAGGCCAAGGATCTTCGCAACGATCAGCGGCTTCATCGGCGTGCTTCTTATCATCCGTCCCGGTATCGCGATGGTCGACCTGGCTGCGGGTCTCGTGCTGATCGCCGCGGCCGGTTACGGGCTCTCTCTGATTTTCGTCAAAAGACTGACGCGCGACGTCTCACCGGCTGCGATCGTGGTCTGGATGATCGTCATCCAGCTGCCACTCGGCCTCGTGGCCTCGCTGACCGACTGGCGGCCGGTGCATGCGGCCGATATTCCCTGGATGGTGGTTGCCGGTCTCGGCGCTCTCTGCGCCCATTACTGCCAGGCGCAAGCCCTGAAGCGGCTCGATGCGTCCGTTGCGATGCCGATTGATTTCCTGCGCGTGCCGATGGCAGCCGTCGTCGGCTCTTATGCCTATGGCGAGGCGATTGACCTTTGGGTTTTCCTTGGCGGTGCGATCATCGTGCTGGCCAACTATCGGACCGTGATGGCTGAACGACGCATCGGATCAGGATCGCTTTCTGCCAACCCGGCTCCTCGGGGATCAGCATAAATGCCTGGTTTCGGCATTTCGTAAAGGCAGACACCACCACGGCCGAACCTATTAGCGGCGAGCCCTATTGCCTGAATGTAGCGACGTGTAAACAGCCACGCCATACAATGTCTTTGGGCAATCCGGCTGCTAAAGTTCCATAATTCTGCATACGCTGCACAGAACAGCTAAGTAATTGACGAAGCTTATCTTATGGGCGCGCCGCAGCTTCAATTCCTGCTACGGCGTCCGGCACTTTGCCATCAGCCCATCAGGTCTTAAACAGCCTGGAGAGGTCACGCCGTCCGTCCACCACTCGGACGATCTCGACGGCATCAACAAGGCCGTCATCGGTGTCGGGCCTCGTCTCGTAGAGGATCACATAGGGCGCTTCGACCAACATCCGAGCCGTACGAAACACTTCCGGGTGACGCTCGCCCAAGCGCGGGTGCTCTATCAGCAATTCAGTTTTACGGCGAAAGTTGGCGAAGTACCGCTCCGCGCTGCGCGGCTGCTCTTTCCGCATTTCGATGTAGATGCTCTTAACGTCGGCGCGCGCCTTTGGGGTCCAAAAGAGCTTAGCGGGCATGGGGAGCTGCAGACGCTATTTCCTGACGTGCTTCATCCAACACTGCATCAAAATCCACCTCAACCGCGGGGCCACTATCCTTGCCTTCTTCCCACATCGCACGCAACTTGGCGATATCTTCGCGCTTTTCGATCCATTTGGCCGACCAGTCGCGCATGGCTTCGCGAACAACTTCGCTTCCGCTGGCATAAGCGCCACTGTTCACAGCGTCACGCAATAACTCGGCGTGTTGGGGTGTCATCGAAACGCTGACCTTTTCAACATTTGGCATAGGCGACCTCCAAAGGCATCTGGTAGCAATTTTTACCACCAAAGGCCCAGAGGCGCAATATGGTTGCTGGGTCCTCTTGGTGTACTGTTCCAGCTGCAAGGTCATGACGGAGACGGCTCCACGGGGTTGAAGTTACATGCCGCGGGTTCGAATCCTTTCAAGGCGAAGACGACTGGTATCGCAGAGAACGCGGAGAGAACTATCCTGTTCGCCAGCAGCATCGACGTCCATTTCTGGCTGCCGTTGAAGGCTGACCAACAGAACGGCTGATCCCATGTCCCTACAGATCGTCTCCAACGCCCGCATCTTCCTCGTAGACCGAATTTTCGCCGGAATCTCCTTGCCTCTGGCGATCGCCGTGGTGCAGGCCCCGACGGCGCGGACAGTGAGCATCTCCGACCGCGGCCGGATCAAAACCGGGATGGGGCGGACCTGGTGCACATTCGCCGTGATCACGACGGACCGGCAATATGCGCTGTCTGGCGGGACGGGCGTCGGGTGGCCACCTGATGACACACGCTGCAGAGAACGCTCCCATGGACGAGAAGGTGACCGGAAGCGGAACACTGGTCGTCTTTGTGGGACCTAGCGTCCGGTAAGGACAGCCTGATTGAATTCGCGCGCATGCACTTCGAAAGCCGAGACGACTTGCGCTTTGTCAGGCGTGTGATTACCCGATCCAGTGATGCCGTAGGCGAGGATCATAAAGCAGTCGGAGGCCTTCGAAGAACTCTCCAAGTCTGGTGCCTTTTCGATAAGTTGGCATGCCCATGGCCTCGGATACGGGATATCAGCTGATGTTCATGACGATCTCGGTGAAGGGCGCACCGTGGTTGTGAACGGGTCGCGTTCCGCACTTGCCGGTTTCCGTGCGGGCTTTTCCAAGCTTTTGGTAGTCAACGTGACGGCGCGAGCAGACGTCCTTGCCAAGCGCTTGGCAGTGCGAGGTCGCGAGACTGAAGAGGAAATTGCAGCGCGTCTTGGACGGACACCCGAAGCTCTCCCAGCCGATTTGCGTGTGGTGTCCGTTGACAATAGCGGAGATTTGCAAAGTGCCGGAGAAGCCTTTGTCGAGCTGCTTCGTCAAACGGTGCGCACACAAAGTGTGCAGAGAAGCCCACGTCGTGACCCGTCGTCACAATGACGTTTTGTTCTTCGGTTGAGAGGCGGCACGGCGCCGCTAAGCAGGGCCGCGCGGCATGAGAACCGGCGGACGAGTATGCTCTGACATGCAAGAATCTCGCGGGCGTCGCTGTGCACGCGCCTCGTCATATGCGGCTCTTTGAGTGTGTTTCGGCGTGAAAAATGTCCGCGCTGATTCGCCGGCGGAGAGCGAGAGCGCCCTGCGGAGGCTCTGCTAAAGGATCTTGCCGAGCACCAAGCCGAGGATCAGGGGCGCCGTGGGGACACCCTAGACGTCTGAGCTGGTAGGCGCCAATTCCAAGCGCCACCATCAGGATCGGCTCGAATGTGGTCGACTTGCCCCGAGTAGGCATCGATTGCGCTCACAACCACGATGAACGACACCAGAACCCGGGCTGGGACCGACAACATGCGGGCGAAGACACCAGCGAGGGGAATGTTGATGGCGAGCAGGATGAAATTGCCGATGAACAGCGACGCAATCAACCCCCAAACGAGATCTGGGCGCGATCTGGACAGGTCAGGGCCCGGGTCAGATTGTAGAGGGTCAGGACGCCCAGCAAAATCGCCGTCGTTCCGGAGCTGGTAATGCCGAGCGTGAGCATTGGAATGAAACTGCTGTTGGAACCGCTGTTGTTGGCCACTTTCAGGTGCCCCGATGCTTAGCCAATGTCGCGGAAGGGCAGTATCCGGCGGGCGATTATATCGCCGCTACGAGCGCGGCGGGCCAAGTGGACCCAACGAGCGTCGCGCTTGATGATCCATCAGTACATTGGTTGACGGACATTGAATGCGCGCGAATTTTCGGCAACTGGCAGGTGCAAAAAAACAGCAGCTGCACAAATGTTGCGCGCTGCGGCGTCCGTGAGATGTATTCATGCAGTTTTAGGGGCGAATTGCGAAATTATGCTTCCAATCTCGAACTTGCGAGACTAAGCTGGACGAAATAGCGGCACCTGAGCCCCGTTTCGATCGCGTCCATGACGCGCATCGGCGGGGCTTTTTGCATTGGGGTTCTAATGAAGCGGATCGTAGACATTGGGGTGCTTTTGTCACGCAGCGGCATGTATGCCGCCTTGTCGCGTGCGAGCCGCGACGGCGTGTTTCGTGGCGTCGAGGAGGTGAATGCCGATCCGGGGCTCGATCTGTCCTTCCGCATCACCGAGCGCGACCCTGACGGACGGCTTGACCGTTATGCGCCTCTCTGCCGCGAAATCCTGCGTGGCTCCGGCGCGCGCCACATCTTCGGCTGCATCACATCGGCAAGTCGCAAGGAGGTCATTCCCGAGCTCGAGCGGTTCGACGGTGTCTTGTGGTACCCAGTGCCTTATGAGGGCTTTGAGGCGTCCGAGCGGGTCGCCTATATGCATGCCTGCCCGAACCAGCATCTCCTGCCGCTTCTGGACTGGGCGCTGCCGACACTTGGTACACGCGCTTATCTCGTTGGCTCCAATTACATCTGGGGCTGGGAGATGGCGCAGATAGCCCGAGAGAAGATCGCAGCTGCGGGCGGACAGGTCCTGGGCGATCGCTACCTTCCGATCGGTGACACCGAACTCGACCATATCATCAGCGACATCAGAGCATTGAAGCCGAGCTTCATCTTGAACTCGCTCGTTGGCGACAGCGCTTACGCCTTTCTGGCGCGGCTCGCCCAGTTAAGGCAGGAGGCCGGCTTCGCTGATGGGTTGACCGTGCTGTCGTGCAACTTCACCGAATGCGAGATCGAAGCGGCAGGCGAGGCGGCCGAAGGGCTGGTCTCGGCAGGTCCCTGGTTCGAGCCAGACGGCGGGAGGGGCGGATCGTTTTACGAGATGGCACGCCAGTCCGTGCATGAACTGGCCCTGCTTCTGCATGGTCGTCCTGAAGCAGAGGAGCTTGCCCTGGCGGAACTGCTGCACACGGCGGTCAAGGCAGGGCGCACAACGCGGCTTGATCCCGTGCACCTGCATGCGCGCCAGCCGGCAATCATCGCGCGTCTGGAAAATGGACGGTTTGAAGAGATCAGGCGACTGCCTGTGATGCGCGCCGATCCCTACCTCACGCAGAGGTCGCAGCCTCTGCATCCGGGCGCCCACCTGAAGGTGGTGTCATGACGCGCATCAGGACAGAAAATCTCGGTGGAGCAACCGCGTGGATCCTGCACCGACCTCACCCTTCCGTAAATGGGCTTGTCCGCCAACTCGGGGTTATTGGCCTTGAGGTCCACGAGGTCTGGCCCGAGCTTCCACCCGAGACGATCGAGGCAGACTTCATCTTCTACGATGCAGACATGGGCCACGACGAGCAGTTCCCCTGGGCGCCTGGTCATTCACCCATGCCGATGATCGCACTGATTGGATCGGAAGCGCCGGGCCGCCTGCGCTGGGCTATGGAAATGGGCGCGCACGCCCAGCTCCTGAAGCCGATGAGCGACAAGGGCGTCTATGCGGCTCTCCTCGTCGCGCGAAGCAATTTCGATCGGGCCAAGGCCTCCGACGCCCTCATTTCTGATCTGCAGAACCGCCTTTCGGCACGTCAGACAATCGTGCGCGCCGTCATGCTCTTCGTGATGAATGGGAAGACGGAAGCCGAGGCCTATGACCTCCTGCGCCAGACCGCGATGGCATGGCGCGTGACGATAGAAATTGCCGCCGAGCGGCTGGTGGCCAACCACTCGTATGAAAGGGGTGCCGACGATGGCAGACGCATCGATCCCGCCTGAACCCTTGGCCGTACCGGAAAGCGGACCATCCGTGTGGCGGCAACTGGCTGAACGCAAGCTGGCACTGCTGGGCCTCCTGATCACCTTTGTCTGCGTTGGCGGTGCGATCTTTGCCCCGTGGCTTGCACCTTACGATCCTTACGAGCAGTTCTTTGACGGCCTCACCATCGAAGGCGCCCCGTTGCCGCCGAACGCGATGTTCTGGTTCGGGACGGATCTTCTTGGTCGAGACCTGTTCTCGCGCATCCTCTACGGCGCGCAGACCTCACTCGTGATCGGGCTGGTTGCCAATGGGGCCGCCTTGCTGATCGGCACGCTGGTGGGTGTGACCGCGGGTTACTTTCGCGGGATCATCGGTGCCGTCCTGATGCGCTTCACCGATCTGATGATGGCCTTTCCGGCGCTGCTCCTGGCGATCTGCCTGGCTGCGATCTTTTCCCCGTCTCTCTGGATCGTTGCGATGGTGATTGCCTTTGTAAACTGGGTGCAGACCGCACGCGTGATCTTCACGCAGACCTCTTCGCTCGCCGAGCGCGATTACATTGCTGCGGAAAAAACGCTTGGCGCCGGCCATGGCCGCATCCTGTTCAAGCACATCCTGCCACATCTGATCCCGACATTGATCGTCTGGGGCACGCTCGGGATCTCGACCACGGTCCTTCTGGAGGCGACCTTGTCCTTCCTCGGCATTGGTGTTCAGCCGCCGATCCCGTCCTGGGGCAATATCATCTTCGAGAACCAGACCTACTTTCAGTCCGCACCCTGGCTGGTCTTCATCCCCGGGGCGGCGATCCTTTTGCTGGCGCTTGCCTTCAACCTCGTCGGCGATGCCTTGCGCGACATTCTCGATCCGACACAGCAGGGGCGTGACTGATGGCTGCCTATATCCTCAGACGTCTTGTTCAGTCGGCGCTTATTCTGCTCGGCGTATCCTTTATCACCTTCGTGCTGCTCTACGTGCTGCCGGCAGACCCGGTCCGCCAGATAGCCGGTCGCTCCGCAACGGCCGCGACCGTCGAAAGCATCCGCCAGCAGCTCGGCCTCGATCAACCCTTCCTCGTCCAGTACGGCAACTATCTCTTCAATCTCGTCCAGGGCGATTTCGGACGCTCCTATCTGCAGAAGACCGAAGTCGCCGAGCTTCTGTTTTCGCGTCTGCCGGCAACCTTGCTCCTGCTCGTTGCAGCGATCGGTTGCGAACTCCTGATCGGCCTGCCGCTTGGCATTGTGGCTGCGCTCAATCGCGGCAAGGCGATCGACAACGGGCTGATGCTGACCAGCTTCCTCACGGTCTCCGCCCCGCAATTCGTTGTGGCTCTGTTGTTGCTCTTCGTCTTTGCGGTCAAACTCGGCTGGTTTCCGATCGGCGGATACGGCACCTTCGCCCATCTCGTTTTGCCTGCCGTGACACTCGGTATTCTAGGCTCAGGCTGGTACTCGCGCATCATGCGATCCTCCATGGTCGACGTATTGCGGGCCGACTTCATCCGTACCGCCCGCGCCAAGGGGCTCGGCCGAAGCAAGGTCATTCTCGGACATGCCCTGCCCAATGCCATCCTGCCGATCATTGCAATGATCGGCATCGATATCGGGCTCTTCATGTCCGGCATCGTCGTCGTCGAAAGTGTCTTTGGCTGGCCCGGCATCGGTCAGCTCGCCTGGCAGGCAATCCAGCGCGTCGACATTCCGATCATCATGGGCGTCACGCTCGTCTCAGCCTGCGGCATCGTCATCGGCAATCTGATCGCCGACCTGATTTCGCCGCTCATCGATCCGCGCATCAAGCTGCGCTGAAACCGTCAACCCACAGGAGTAAGGCCTATGAAGAAGCTTATCCTTTCAACTGCGCTCGCAACCCTCATGGCCCTGCCGGCCTTTGCCCCGGCCACGGCCCAGGAACCCAAGCACGGTGGCAATATGGTGGTGACCTACAAGGACGACGTCGCGACGCTCGATCCGGCGATCGGTTACGACTGGCAGAACTGGTCGATGATCAAGTCGGTCTTCGACGGCCTCATGGACTACGAGCCCGGCACCACCAATCTGCGCCCGGGTCTTGCCGAGAGCCATGAGATCTCCGAGGACGGCCTGACCTATACCTTCAAGCTGCGTCCCGGCGTTAAGTTCCACAATGGCCGCGAACTCGTGGCTGACGACGTCGTCTACTCGATCAACCGCGTGATCAACCCGGCCACGCAGTCACCCGGCCAGGGTTTCTTTGCGATGATCGACGGCTATGACGCGGCCGCCGAGGGCAAGGCCGAGACCGTCTCGGGTGTGTCTGCGCCCGATGCCAGCACCGTCGTCTTCAAGCTCTCGCGTCCCGACGCAACTTTCCTGCACGTGATGGCGCTCAACTTTTCCTTCGTTGTGCCCAAGGAAGCGGTCGAAGAAGCCGGCGCAGACTTCGGCAAGAAGCCGGTCGGAACCGGTGCGTTCAAGCTGACCGAATGGTCGCTCGGCCAGCGCCTCGTCTTCGAGAAGAACGCCGATTATTGGATTTCCGGCGTCCCCTATCTCGACAGCTTCACGGTTGAAGTTGGCCAGGAACCGGTCGTCGCCTTGCTGCGTGCGCAGAACGGTGAAGTCGACATCCCAGGTGATGGCATTCCGCCGGCCAAGTTCGTCGAAGTGATGCAGGATGAGGCGCAGAAAAGCCTCGTGGTCGAAGGCGGCCAGTTGCATACCGGCTATATCACCATGAACGTCACCAAGGCGCCGTTTGACAAGGTCGAGGTGCGCCGTGCCGTGAACATGGCGATCAACAAGGATCGCATCGTCCAGGTCATCAACGGCCGCGCCGTTCCGGCAACCCAGCCGCTTCCGCCGTCCATGCCTGGCTACACCGAGGGTTATGAGGGCTACAAGTTCGATCAGGAGGGCGCAAAGAAGCTTCTGGCCGACGCTGGTTACGCTGACGGGTTCGAGACCGAACTCTTCGTCATGAACACCGATCCAAACCCGCGTATCGCCCAGGCGATCCAGCAGGACCTCAAGGCTGTCGGCATCAACGCATCGATCAAGTCTCTGGCACAGGCCAATGTGATCGAGGCGGGCGGCGCCGGCAATGCCCCGATGATCTGGTCGGGCGGCATGGCCTGGATCGCTGATTTCCCGGATCCGGCCAACTTCTACGGACCGATCCTCGGATGCGGCGGTGCCGGTGAGGGTGGCTGGAACTGGTCGAAGTATTGTAATGCCGACCTCGACAAGATGGCCGCAGACGCCGATTCCATCGTCGATCCTGCCAAGGTCGACGAACGCCTCGCCAAGTGGTCCGATATCTACATGAAGGTGATGGAAGACGCGCCTTGGGCGCCGGTGTTCAACGAGCAGCGCTACACGATGAAGTCAGCCCGCATGGGTGGCGACGACGCCCTTTTCGTCGATCCGGTGTCCATCCCGGTCAACTACGACTACGTCTACATCAAGGAGTGATGGAAGCCATGTGCAAGCACTGCAACCACACGATCCACGCCCATCAGCACCATTTTGGCTGGGACAATTCCTTTGCTCCGGCACTCAATGCTGCACCGGGCGAGACGATCCTGTTCCAGTGCCTCGACAGTTCTGGGGGCCAGCTTGGCCCCCAGTCCACCGTCGAGGATGTGCAGGCGCTCGATTTTGCCAAGATCAACCCGGTGTCGGGGCCAATCTATGTTGATGGTGCCAAGCCCGGCGATGTGTTGAAGGTGACGATCGAGAGCTTCACGCCGCAGCTGCGTGACGGCGCAGGCTTTGGCTGGACGGCAAACATCCCGGGCTTCGGCCTGCTGGCCGACCAGTTCACCGTGCCTGCGCTCAATATCTGGAAGTTTGATGCGGCGGGCATGGAGCCCGCGTTGTTCGGCAAGAACGGGCGCGTGCCTCTTAAACCCTTTGCAGGAACGATCGGCAATGCGCTTGCCGAAAAGGGTCATCATACGGTTGTGCCGCCTCGGCGCGTCGGCGGCAATCTTGATATCCGCGATCTTTCCGCTGGAACGACGCTTTACCTGCCGGTCGAGGTCGAAGGTGCGCTGTTTTCCGTTGGCGATACCCACGCCGCCCAGGGCGATGGCGAGGTTTGCGGCACGGCCATCGAAAGCCCCTTTGATGTCGTTTTGACGCTCGACCTAATCAAGGACCAGCCATTGAAGATGCCGCGGTTCACGACGCCGGGGCCGGTCACGCGCCATCTCGATGCCAAGGGCTATGAGGTGACGACCGGTATCGGTCCGGACCTTTGGGCCGCGGCTCGGGATGCCGTTTCCGGCATGGTCGATCTTCTCGCCGCGACGCAGAAGATGGACCCGGTCGACGCCTATATGCTCGTGTCGACCTGCGGCGACCTTCGGATTTCCGAAATCGTCGACATGCCGAATGTCGTGGTGAGCTTCTACTTCCCGAGGGCCGTCTTCGAATGACCGCATCCATGCTTTCTCCCGTGGTCGAGCCAATGGCAGACGTCGTCTTGTCGGTCCGCGACCTCAAGGTCTCTGCCCGCTCGGACCAGGGGCTTCTGCCGCTGGTCGATGGGCTGAGCTTTGATCTTCATCGAGGCGAGACGCTTGCGATCGCGGGAGAGAGCGGTTCGGGCAAGTCGATCACTTCGCTCGCCTGCATGGGTCTCCTGCCCGAACCTGCCGTGCGGGTAACAGGCGGTTCGATCCGTTTCGGCGAGACGGAACTCACCACCCTGCCGGAGAAACGCATGCAGGCGATGCGCGGCGCGCGCATCGCCATGATCTTCCAGGAGCCGATGACTGCGCTCAACCCGGTCATGAGCATAGGCCGCCAATTGGTCGAAGCGATCCGCGCGCATGAACCGCTCACGGTGTCGCAGGCGAGAGCGCGGGCCCTCGAAGCGGTCAAGGCGGTGCGTCTCTCCCAGCCCGAGAAGCGGCTCGAACAATACCCGCATGAACTCTCCGGCGGCATGCGCCAGCGCGTCATGATTGCCATGGCAATCGCGCTTAGGCCCGCCGTTCTCATTGCCGACGAGCCGACGACGGCGCTTGATGTCACGGTGCAGCGTGAGGTTCTCGATCTGCTGCGCGACCTGCAGAAGGAGCTTGGAACCGCCGTCATCCTGATTACCCATGACATGGGCGTCGTCGCCGAGATGGCAGACCGCGTCATCGTCATGCGCAAGGGAAAGATGGTCGAGGCCGCAAGCACGGTCGATCTTTTCGATGCGCCTAAGGATCCTTACACGCGAGACTTGCTTGCAGCCGTGCCGCGCATCGGCGGCGGGGCTAAGCGTCCCGCTCCTGAGACCCGCGATGTGCTCGTGCGCTATGACGATGTCTCGGTGAATTTCCCGATCCGTACGGGGCTTCTTGGGCGAGTGGCGGCGCGCGTGCATGCGGTCGAGCATGTTTCGCTGGAGATTTACCGCGGCGAAACCCTGTCGCTTGTCGGCGAGTCCGGCTGCGGGAAGTCGACAATGGCAAAAGCGCTGGTCGGACTGGTGCCCCATCAAGGCCGCATCGAGATCAATGGACAGGCGATGGGGGAACTTGGGGCTTCCGGCCGCAAGGCGATCCGGCGTGATCTGCAGATCGTCTTCCAGGACCCCATGGCAGCGCTTGATGCGCGCATGACCGTCGGCGAGCTCATTCGTGAACCGCTGGTCATCCACAAGATTGGAACGCCGGCCGAACAGAAGGCACGCGTGCGCGAACTGCTGGAGCGCGTGGAGATGTCGCCGAGCGTCTACAACCGCTACCCGCACCAGTTTTCCGGTGGTCAGCGTCAGCGCATCTGCATCGCGCGCGCCTTGGCGCTGAAACCGAAACTGATTGTTTGCGATGAAAGCGTTGCTGCTTTGGACGTGTCGATCCAGGCGAAGGTGCTTGATCTCTTACGTGACCTGCAGAAGGAAAGCGGCGTGACCTATCTCTTCATCAGTCACGATATGGCGGTGGTGGAGAATATCTCTGATCGCGTCGCTGTGATGTATCTTGGCCAGATCGTGGAAATGGGAACGCGCGCACAGCTGTTTGGCAATCCCCAACATCCCTATACGAGGCGCCTTCTGGACGCCGTCCCGGTTCCAGACCCGCGCCGTGAAAGGCCCGCAGCCCCCCGGTTGGCGAGCGAGATTCCGAGCCCGGTGTGGAAGGTCGGTGAAGCGCCTAAACGAGTACCGCTCATTGACATCGGCGGCGGACATCTTGTCGCCGACACGCGCTTTCAATGAAATAGGACCGTCGGCTGGCATTGGCACCTTCCAACACCGCGTTGCATGAGAGGGGCAGGGGAGTGAACCCTACAAGGAAGATGCGCGATGTTGTCACTGCGTTGGCAGGCAAAATACGCTTCATGCTTTGAGGTGGTATGGCGCATGGACCGTTCTTGAAGTGCACACTGATCAGCGGTGACTAAAGATGTCGGCATGGTAAGATCACGAAAAAAGGCCAACAGGACATTTTCGTGACGCCCTCCCAGTTTGACATGTTTGAAGACGAGACCACATCTTTGCCGACGCAAGCTATGCCGGCCAGAACTCTGCCAGCGAGAACTCTGCCAGCAAAACCCGTGCCCCGGTCTTTGCCGTCCGCAATGGATGAGACAGCCATGGTCGCCCACCTTGCTGCAACCGGGCGTTATCGCATCCTGCATAGGCTCGAAGCACGGCCGATCGCAAAGACGCTTAAACCCGAATACCCGCTATTGGGTGTCATTCTTGATACTGAGACGACCGGGCTCAATCACCGCAAGGACGAAATCATCGAACTTGGAATGATCGCATTTTCCTTCGATGCGACCGGACGCATAGGCGATATCACCGACACTTATGGCGGTCTGCGCCAACCAGCTTCGCTCATTCCCGCAGAGATCACGCGATTGACTGGCATCACCGATGAAATGGTCGAAGGGCACACAATTGATATCGACGCGATCCGTTCGATCATCGAACCGGCGGACTTGATCATCGCGCATAATGCCGGTTTCGATCGTCCCTTCTGCGAAGCCTTCTCGCCTTTGTTCTCCAACAAGGCCTGGGCCTGCTCCAACGCCGAAATCAACTGGTCTTCGCGTGGCTTCGAAGGCACTAAGCTTGCCTACCTGATCGGCCAGGCGGGGTTTTTCCATGATGGACATCGTGCCATCGACGATTGCTTCGCGCTTCTGGAGGTGCTCGACCGCAGTCCAGAGGACGGTGGCTCGACGCCGTTCGCGGAGCTTTACGCTGCAAGCCAGCGTTCGCGCGTCAGGATTTTTGCGGAAAACAGTCCCTTCGATCTGAAGGACCACCTGAAGGCGCGCGGCTATCGATGGTCCGACGGAAGCGAGGGGCGCATGAAGTCCTGGTGGATCGAGGTTGAAGAGCAGAACCTTGACGATGAGCTCTCATATCTCAGGACCGAGATTTACCGTTATCCGGATGCCGATCCGCCCACGAAGTTTCTGACCGCGATTGATCGTTTCAAGGCGTGACAACCTCCAAGCACTGTTGTCTCCGAAATCCTATGCGTTGGTCGCATGGCTGTGTTGCGGCGCAGCATATGGTGCCAGCGGGAGGCGACCTGTATGGATATCGTCATCGAAGCAATGCACTCCTCCCGCAGAGCTTCGGGTTTCAGATGCTCTACTCCTCCCTCCCAAAGGGCATCTGAACGAATGGCGACACTCCTCCTCCCAGTCGCCGTTCAGTTCTTTTCTGAAAAGCCTGCCGCACCTCCTCCCGCGGCAGGCTTTTTTGTTTCTGGCCCGGGCGCGGCGCGTTCACAATCAATCTTGAAGCCCTCGTCTTGCGAATTCGATGGTTGTCTATGTTCAGCCGACTGGACGGTTAGGGGCAAAGGTCGCTTTGCTTGCGCGTCAGTCCCCGGGACACGACCTCTGGTCGGTTGACGCGGATCGGTTTGAGCAAGTCAGGGAGGGCTGTGGATGTAACGTTGGAATGGCTCCTGCGTCGCATCTCAAGTTTCGGTCACTGAATGAACGTTTAGGCTCGTCGTGTCCTTAATCGTAAGCATGGTGCCATGCCCCTCACGTCTTGGCCTTGGCGCAAAGAATCGCTAGCCTCGCCATAGACGAGTGTCGCTTGACGGATTGGACTAGCCTCGATCCGGTCTCATGAGTTCCCGGATGATCGACCTTCCAAACACCTACAAGCCCCGACAAGACGAAACGGCAGGCGTTGCGGAGCATGTCCTCACGCGAATTCAGGAGGCAGGCCCTGGTCGTGTGTGGTCGCGGACTGATTTTCTGGATTTCGGCGGCTCATATGCAGTGGAAAAAGCGCTGCAACGCTTGGTGCAGCGAGGAAGGATCCGCAGGGTTTTGCGCGGCCTTTACGACCGGCCCACAAAGGATCCGATCACCGGAAAGTGGGACATCCCTCCCATTCTTTCCTTTGTCGATGCGATTGCTAGACGCGACGGCCTTAGGGTTTTGGTCGACGGCCTGACGGCGGCGCATGCGCTCGGGCTGATCTCTGACAGGCCTTTTTCAACGATCGTTTACGCAAGGACCCGTCCTCGCCTTATCACGATTGACGTCAGCATCGGCCAAACTGGCGGTCACGTGTCAACCACTTACAGGCTAGATTTCAAGAAGTTCTCCACAAGCTTGCCCCTGCTTTGGGCGGGCCGACCTTCCATGCCTCTCATCCAGGCTCTGCATTTGATGCATAACCGGAATGAGGACCTCAATGTTGTGACGCAGAAGGTCATTCAAACCATGCGCATGAATGGCAGCGGACATGTTGTCGCTTTGGAGCTCCGGTCGAACACAGCTGCGCTGGATGTCTGGATGAAACCCTTCGTCTTGCAGATTGCAGATGCACTGCTTCAGCCGCAGGACGAAGGATGAGGCAGCCCCTCCTTATCGCCTTGGCCAGCACGTGCCGAGTGCTTTGCAACTGGACGAAGGGCCAGCGCAGATCACCTTGAGGGCACAGGAACTCGCTCTCCGGGGCAGGGTCTCCCACAAGCAAGCGCAGTCGATGCTCGCGCTCCTGGAGCGTCGGCATCCCAGTGCAGACCCCTGCGCATCTCGAAATCCCCGTGCGTCCCTTGAACGAGGCGATTGACCGCCATGGCTCAGGTATTGGCACGCGTTTGGCGGAGTATCACGACCACCAAATTGGCCGCATCGGCTGCTGCGGGCGGGCGGCCGGTGCCCCGTCGGGCTAGGGAATTTGGCGTTGATTGACCGGCGTGAACCGCTATTTTGCGCCTGAAATTTGTTACCGCAGAATTGCACTGTACTGAAAAAGAATGCATATTTTGATCGTGAACATAACAACAAGGAAAATGATGTGCTCGTCATCGTTGCCGAAGGGTGGAACGGACCCGGGCAGGGACGGTGTTGAAGAAGTCGACCGGCATCGACCTTGAAGGTCGGGCTCGCTATTGCCTGAAGCAAGAGTGATCCGGTGGCCGCGCCCGATAACATCAGCGATATTGCAAGGACGTTTGAACGGCCGGATCGGTGGGAGCTGAAGCATCAACGGCTTGCCTGATGGAACTCATTGCCCCTTGATACGCAACGCCATTTCCGGATGAAATCGATCCCGCCTGACCCCTTGTGCAACTCCGCTCATGCTTCCGCGGCTTGCCTCTGTCCAGCTTTGACGTGACGAGAATTCCCGGCGTCCCGGGCTTTGGCCCGTCGCCATGCTGACGACTCTGATGTTCTTCATTGTCTGACCCGGATCTCGCGCAGCAAGCGCGGTTTCGATCTGGGTCGGTCTTGCGAGGTTTGGTCTGGATCTGTCAATCAGGCAAGCAGATCGCCCCACTTCGGATCCCATTGAACCCCTTCTGTGAGCTCGATGAAGATTGGCGCTTCCCCCTCGCTATGGCTGGCAGCCAGCTTGAAGGCAGCTTCGGGCTCCATTTCTTCACCGGGAAAGATCGTATCGTTTTCCGCAGGATCCACGATCTTGCGCACGTAACCACGGATCTGATCGCCGGAGGTATAGAGCTTGACGATGATCGCGTCTGGGGTGCGAACTTCAGGCTGATATGCTTTGTAGGGCACGTTGATCTCCTTTGTTTCGCTAATTCGGAAAAGGGCATTATGTTCCGACGACAGCGAGATGCCCCATGTCTTGGCCTTGCATGCGCCCGCTTTAGTCTTCACCGCCTTTCAGGGGGCCGCTCTGCGTGCTCGCAAACCAAGCGCAACCGCCGCAGTTGGTCAGAAGGCGGATCGACGGACGCGCGCTGTCAGAGCCTCTCAGCCCGGTAAGTTGTCTGGCGCTCCTCAGCCATCTTGGGCGCCAGGGTCGGTGCAGGTTGAATGTCTGGTCCTGGAACGCAGAAAAAGGCTGCAAGGATCGAGCGGCCGTTCAACAGCCCCCCTGAAAGATCAGAATGTGGCTGGCTGGGAGATTGGTTCGCTGTGATCGCTCTTTCGGGCCCGGCTCGGGAAGCTGATCCCTCGGCTTATGCCAGTTGTGTCGCCGAGATCGGGGTCGCGGCTCGCTCACCGGCGGGGAGGGCAGGGTGCTGTTCGTCATCTGCGTCACGCTCGCCTTCGGCTACAAACGGGTCTTCATGCGCCATGACTGACACAACGACATCCGGCCCACCGGCCACCGTGGCAACCCGCCTTTATCTCTATGTTTCGCTGACGCTTGTGGCAGCACTTGTACTCGTCCCCTTGGTGACGACGGCTCTCGGTGGCTTCAAGACGCTCGGCGATCTGCGTGTCAATCCGTTCGGGCTGCCGTCCGAATGGGTCTGGTCCAACTATGGCGATATCCTGTTTGGTGAGCGCTATTGGCACGCCATGACGCTTGGTGTGGAATATCACCATAGGCTCAGCGTCGCGGAAGCTGCATCCTTTTGTCAGAAGATGCCACAGGGCACGATTGATTTCATCGAGGAGGCTATTCGTGACGAGACCCCGTCGGCCTATGAAACCTTGCGCAAGATGACGGACATTCCCTTTGCCATCGGCGAGGAGTTCTCGTCGAAATGGCAGTTTATGCCCTATATCGAGCGCGACATCCTGCAGTTCAGCCGGATCGATATCTGCAATGTCGGCGGATTTACCGAAGCCATGAAGGTCGCGGGATGGTGCGAGGCCCATTATGTCGATCTGATGCCCCACAATCCGCTCGGGCCCATCTGTACCGCCGCTTCCGTCCATCTGGCCGCGGCAGTGGCAAACTTTGCCTGGCTCGAGTGCCGGCAGAGCCCGGCCGAACAGCATTGGGGCTTCGACAACACGACCTTGTTTCCGGGGCAAGTCCAGATGGACGGCGCCTTTTACGTCGTGCCTGACGCGCCGGGATTAGGTGTCGACGTTGACGAGGCAGAACTGGCCAAGATGCCGTTCGAATACTCCGAGCCCCCGCATCTGCGGCGTACGGATGGCTCCTTCACAAATTGGTAGCGCCTTCTGCCCGCGTGAAAACAGGAGGCTCGACCCCGCCGGGTTCCCATGTGCGTCATGCTGAATTCATCGGCCTTGCGAGATCCGGTTCTATGCTTCGGTACGGTCTTCAGATGCGGAAACGCTCCTCCCTGAAGGCAAGAGCAGCGGCCAACCGCAGCTATGCCTGTCGAGTAAGGGGTGAATTCGTCCGCCATGACGGAGGCGACACGAAAAAGCCAATTCTGGGCGCCTTGTAGGACTTTCAGAGCCAGGAGAACCTTAATGCCATTGTCCAACCACTGCGTCCCGATGACTTTCGCCTGTGTCGCATTGGCCCTATCCTCATGCAGCGCGGACGACAGCGTCACCGCTCCGGCATCAGGGTCATGCAAGGCTGACGCCGCTCAAGGGCTGGTGGGCAAGCCGAGGCCGACAGACGAGGCCGCAATTCAGCGCACCGGCGCCCGGACGGTTCGTCAGATTGAGCCCGGCGACATGGTGACACAAGACTTCCGCGAGGATCGGGTGACGATCGAGACAGATCCCGCATCCGGATTGGTTATCCGAGCAAACTGCGGTTAACAGCGGCTTTGCTGGCCTCAAAAGAAAAGGGCCAGCGGAAGCCGCGGCCCTTGAGGTGTGAAGGTCAAAGCCTCCAGAGGGGAACAGCTGACGCAGGACGGGGAGGATTGGTCCAGCGTCAACTGAGGTCGATATGGGCGTTCATAGCTTCGTCTTCAAGGAGACTGGGTCCTCGTACCAGCCCCACTGCTGCAAATTCCTTGAACGGTGCTCTTGCCAAGGCTCGGATCGCCGCTTCGGGCATTGCACGGGCGAGAAACATGCTGACCGCGGCTGAGAACGGCTTTCCTCGTTCCCGCTCCATGTTTTTTGGCACCCGCCTTTGAAAACGAGTTCGGGAGCGGTGCTCTCGTGAAACATCATCAGCGACAATGATCACGCCATGCGGTACGGCGCTTAAGATCAAATCTTGCGATTGGCGTCAGTTTGGTGGAGCGGCATGGCCGCTTTATGCGCTTGAGCCGAGTGAGAATGGACAAACTCCGATCGCACAGGTCTGACTTCAGGATGAAATGTCCGCGGCTCCCTCGACGTGGGTCATCGGCGACATGGTCGTTTGTCTCGCTAAGAGCCAGACCATGGCTGCCTTCTTTGAGGCGTTCCTGACAGTCCCTCCCATCCCATGCAACGGTATGAACCGTCTTTTCGCTTCGCCCGCCCCTTCGGGGTGCATGGGCTGTTTTGGCCTGTCTTACCGGACGCCATCAGGCCGCGATGGTCGTGGTCTCAAGAGCGCAAGGAGACGATCATGTCCAAATCATCTTCACCCAAATTCGATGTCCATCAGGAAATCACCAACCGCATCGTCGATGCTCTCGAAAACGCTGGCGAGTTCCAGCTCCCCTGGATCGGCAACAATGCGGCAAGCTTGGCTCGCCCCATCAATATCGCATCGCGCAAACCCTATAACGGCGTGAATATCTTGAGCCTCTGGGTGTCTGCTGAGGCGTCTCACTATCCCTCGAATGTCTGGGGCACATACCGACAGTGGCAAGAGGCCGGTTGCCAGGTGCGCAGGCGAGAGAAATCCTCACTCGTCGTCTTCTACAAGACTTTCGATGTCGAAGAGATCAATGACCAGACGGGCGAGGCCGAACAAGCCGAACGAATGGTTGCGCGTGCCAGCTTTGTCTTCAATGCGGCCCAGGTGGATGGCTTCCCTCTTGGCGAAACCGATATCCCGGAACAGCCCTTGTTTGATCCAATCGCTCAGGCCGAAGCCTTCGTGAAAGCAACAGGTGCTGTCATCGAGGAAGGGGGCGACAAAGCCTGCTATGTCCCGTCAGCTGACATCATCCGCATACCGGAGCGCCGCCGCTTCATCGGCACTGCTACCACGACTGCCGGCGAAGGCTTTTACAGCACGCTCTGCCATGAGCTCACCCACTGGTCAGGTGCGAAAACCCGCCTTTCTCGCGATCTGTCCACCCGATTTGGCACTGAGGCCTATGCCATGGAAGAACTCGTCGCCGAACTGGGGGCAGCCTTTCTGTGCGGCGATCTGGGCCTCACGCTTGAGCCGCGTCTCGATCATGCCCACTATATCAAGAACTGGTTGACCGTGCTGAAGTCCGACAAGAAGGCGATCTTCTCCGCAGCTTCGAAAGCCTCTGAGGCCAGCAACTGGCTGATGGCGCTGGCTTCTCATCATCGAGACAAAGAGGGTGCGGCGTGAGCCGCATCGTTCAAACGGCGACGTCAGCCAAGGGTGTGGGGTGCTTCTCGGACTGGATGGGACACGTCTCTGTTCGGCGATGAAGGGGGCCTGTCTTTTTCATCCTGGCACCGTTGGCCTTGGCGATAGACGGATGGCGATCCGTTCGCGATCTGCGTAATCGAGAATTGATTTGAGGGAAGCTATGCTTTTTCCAAAGAGCTACCCGGCTATCCGGTGCCGTGAAGACAGGCAGCTGCATGAGTATTTCGGCAAATCTTTAGTGCGGGGGCCATGAAGAGGTCCGACGGGCCGCGTCGCTCTAGAAAAATTGTAATCTTCCTGCTACATATTATTGAAATAAGTAGCAGGAAGATATCAGATGCCTACCCCGCATACCCCTCCACTGGCCGTGCGCCGCGCGCTGCGGAAGCTCGGGGCGGATATTCACGACGCCCGTCGTCGCCGCAAACTGCCTATGGCAGTCGTGGCGGAACGAGCCTTTACCTCTCGGTCGACTTTGCAAAGGGTGGAAGCCGGCGACACAAGTGTAAGCATCGGTATCTATGCCGGCGTGCTGCATGCCCTTGGCCTGCTCGACGGCCTGGGCCAGATCGCGGATATCAGCCACGATCCCGTTGGACAGGCGTTGGCCAGTGCTAATCTGCCCAAGCACATCCATCTTAAACGCTCGTCCGGACAGTCACGCGATGGCTGACGTTGAGGTCCATATCGACTTGGACGGCCGCACCCGTCCGATCGGACTGGCGAGAAGCAATCGCGTCCGTGGCACGGAGACAATCCTCTTCGAATATGAGGATGCCTGGCTTAAGGATCCAGCCCGCTTCTCTCTCGAGCCGGCACTTGCTCTGACCCGTGGTACCTTCGCGCCTCCATCCGGATTAGCAACCTTCGGATCTATTGGCGATTCTGCGCCCGATACATGGGGTCGCCGCCTGATGCAGCGTGCCGAACGCCGTCTGGCGGAGCGCGAAACTCGTGCTGTTCGCACCTTGACGGAAAGCGATTATCTGCTTGGTGTCGCCGACGAAACCAGACTTGGCGCGCTCCGCTTTCGCTGGGTCGGCGAGAAGACTTTTCAGGCGCCCATTCCCCATGGCGTTCCCGCCTTAATCGAGCTTGGCGCATTACTTGGGATCACCGAGCGGATACTCCGGGATGAAGAAACTGACGAAGATTTGCAGCTTATCTTTGCCCCCGGCTCGTCCCTCGGCGGCGCGCGTCCGAAGGCATCGGTCATTGACCAATATGGTCGCCTGTCGATTGCGAAGTTTCCGAAGGAGACGGATGAATATAGCATTGAAACTTGGGAGGAGATTGCACTGCGACTTGCCAGGCAGGCTGGTATCGCCACTCCCGACCATGAGCTGATCAATGTCGCCGGCAAAGCGGTGATGCTCTCGCGGCGTTTTGACCGCGATGGCTCAACCCGTATCCCTTTCCTCTCAGCGATGGCGATGATGGGGGCCAAGGATGGCGAGCGCGGAAGCTACCCGGAGATGGTCGACGCCCTGTCACAGCACGGTGCTAGAGGAAAGATCGACGCCCATGCTCTCTATCGGCGTGTAGTCTTCAATGTCCTGATATCCAACGTCGATGACCATCTGCGTAATCACGGCTTCCTGTGGTTGGGACGGGCAGGATGGTCGCTATCGCCGGCTTACGACCTTAATCCTGTTCCAACCGATTTGAAGTCGCGGGTGCTCACGACGAACATCGATCTCGACGAGGGTACCTGCTCGGTCGATCTTCTTGAAGCGGCGTCGGCCTACTTCGCGCTTACTTTGCCGCAAGCGCGCGCCATTATAAAGGAAATCGCGACGGTTACCGCGACATGGCGGAGCACTGCTGAGATGGTCGGCGCTCGAGCGGCGGAGATCAACCGCATGTCCAGTGCTTTCGAGCATGAAGACCTGAAGCGGGCGCTGGCGCTATAACAAGGACCTTGCTTACATTGCAACAATCCACAAGATCCGTGACCTAAAGCCGAGCGCGGGTTTCGCGACCGTCCATGTCACGCATCACAGTGCGAGCGTCTAAAGAAGCAACGAGTCATGCGGCTTCAAAGGCCGCTCTCCAAGCCAAAGCCGAAGAGCCCCACCACCCGCACCTGGTTCGCCCTCTGCAACCCCGGCCAGCGCCGGGCGATCCAGGTGCTGATCGCCAAGATGGGTGCCAAACACCGGACGCCGATAAGGGGTCAAATTTCCGCGCCGATTAACACTCACGACTGGCTGCGGGCAAGCAAGGCCCTAGCCCGTCGGGCTGACGGGGATGTCGTCAGCCTCCAAGGATGGACGCCTGTGGGCGCCACATGCAGCCTGGTGTGTCTCAGGCGTTCAGCGCATCTTTCAACGCTTTGCCGGGCATGAATACCAGCTTCTTCGCTGCAGCAATCTTGATTGTGGCGCCGGTCGCCGGGTTGCGGCCCTCGCGTTCGGGTGTTTCCTTGACCTTGAATTTCCCAAAAGACGGGATCGAAGTCTCTGCGCCGGCTTTTGCGGCCTCGGCAATCTGGCTGAAGACGCTTTCAACGATGGTCTTTGCCTGCGCTTTTGTCAGGTTGTGCTCGGATGCAATCTTGTCGGCAATTTCGTTTGTCGTGGTCATGGGCAGTTTCCTCGATTGGTGCCTATTCACCAGCTCTGTCCCAGAAAATCAGGCAAGAATAGGGGATAAGGGCTCGCAAGCGTGGATGACTGCGCATAAACCACAGGAAATGGAGAGTTTGCGGGCTTCAGCCATTGATCTTAGAGGTCTGAAACTCTGAAGACAGTTCGTCCAAGCCGTCTCCTGAACGATCGGGCCCTCGGTCTTCCGATCGGAATCATCACAGCTGGCATTGTGGCTCGCCGATAAGCTCGTCCTTCGCGCCGGTAAAGGTGACCATATCGGTTGTCTTGCCACAGCGATGAACGCCGAGTGCTGATGGATCAGGCGACTTCGTCCTCCTCCTCGTCATCGAGTGAATAGGCCGGACGATTGGCTTGCGGTTGCTGATTTGTCTGCCCGAAATTGACAATCTGGTTGCGCAGAGCCTTCACGCTGTTGGTCGCGTCGGCGATGCCCCTCCATCCCTCGCTCACATTGGCGCGTTCGATTGCTTTGCGCGCAGAGCGGACTAACCCCAAGAAACGCGCATCGATCTGCAGTCGCTGGAGGGAGGCTCCTGCTTTGCGCAGCGCATCAAATTCCGGGAATGCCGGCGCATCGACTTGAAGGGCTCGGATTGCATTTTGGAGTTTTTGCAGTTCCTTACCGATCGCAGGTGGCTTGCGCGCTGCCCTATTGGTTGTCTGGCGTATGATGGATTTGACGGCAGGCAGTGCCTTGCGTGGTACCAGGGCGATCTCAAGATCAAGGGCAGTGGTGATCGCCACGAGGCTCGAAAGGCGCAGATCGACACCGTTGGATTCGATCCGTGAAACCCGTGCAAACAGGTAGCAAATGCCACAACTTTCCCGACGCCGAAATTGTTACCTCCGACTCTGTCGATGGAGTTGGGTTGTATGGTGTCGGTTGTTGAGGAATTGCCGCCCATCCACTCAACCGGTCAGGATCGTAGTGGCTATGACGCCGGGCGTTTTTTATAATTCGACACAGAAATAAACTCTGAGTTTACAATGGTGCCAAAAGCTGGATTCCAATTCACGAGTTGCCGCGCCGTCGCAAGATCTCAGGCCCCCGGTCGAGGTGGCAGGCTGAGATTGCGATCTGCAGACCGCAGTTGAAGACACTGAACGGCATCGCGCATTTGGGAAGAAAGCCTTGAGGTGAACTCCGCGCTTATTGGTTGCTGTTATCAATCCTGCGCATTTCCAATCTATGCGCCTTGCCATTCAAGGCCGATACTGGCGTCGGCTCTGCTGTCGACCAGCCCAGCATTCGATGGGCCGAGCATTCGGCAAGCCGGGACCCCAACCAATCTTGCCCCACATGGATGATGCAGCATCGCATATATAATCAACCCACAGAGCGATGGAGCCAGATGTCAGCAAACCGTCCCGGTCGCTATCTTACGCAAACATCCTCATCCTACATGTTTCAGATCAGGCTTCCGTCGACGCTTGACCCGCAGCGGCCGCTCATCCGGATTAGTCTTCGAACACGCAGGCTTGCAGAGGCGCGTTGGCTGACTGACGCCTTGGCCGTCAGAGCGCGACTGCTGTTTAGTGCCGCGATCTCACAAGCTTGGCGCACTGGTACGAACCCTCCGGCGAGGCCTGAAGCAGAGCCAATTGAAGTGGGCATTGAAGCCGGTGCGCCTATTGCGGCCGACATCAAAAATCGCCTGAAGGATGATCTTGCTCTCATCGCGGCTGGCCAACCGCTTCCTGCGCGCGACACATGTGAAAAGCCTCTTTCGTTGCTGCAGCCTGATCTTGAGGAAAGGATCAAACTTGCTGCCCAGCTGGCAGTTGACGCGTTCTTGATGGAGGCAGCTGAGCGCGTCAGGCTAAAGGCCAATAGCAAATTGGCAGAGGTTTGCCCGCCAGATCTGCGGGGGAAGCTCTGCCAAACTGGTGCTGCAACCCCAGTCCCTGCAGACAAGTCTGCTGAGCGACGACCGGGAACGAAAAGGGGGGCTGCATTCAGCCAAGGTGTCTATATGCCGCCGCCGGATCCTGACGGGCTGCTTGGCGATACAGTTCCGGCCTATCTGCAGGATCGCAGCGCCGTCTTGCGCAAGAGGTCGAAGCTCCCAAGGTTCAGCATGATCGCCTCAGACTATCTGAGACTTCGGGCCATGGTGACGCCTGGCAATATGAAGGACGTCCAAAGTGCAAGTTCGAGAATTTCGGTCTTTCTGGACCTGATCGGCGACCATCCGGTCGACCGTTACGAGCCCGCCGATCTACAGGCCTTTATCCTCCTGATGGCCGACTGGCCAGCCAGAGCGAGCCTTAGAAACCGAGGCTCTGCCAGTCAGGTGCTTGAAGAGTCAAGGCGGCTTGGTTATCGGCCTTTGGCTGAAAAATCAGTCAAGGACGGCTATGTGGCCGCCGTCCGTGCAGCAATGCGATCGGGCATGACGTCCCATTCGTATCGGGATCCCTTCCAGGATGTGTCCTTACGCTATCCATCAAGTCTTGCTCCATCGCGACAGACCGGATCACTCAGTGCAAAACAGCTGACGACCCTGTTCCGCATCGGCACTGGGACTGGCCACATGGATGCTGCCATGCTGCCGCTACTCGCGCATCTGACAGGGCGGCGGCTTTCGGCGCTGATTTATCTCAGAGGGATCGATATCGTTGAAAAATTCGACAATGTCTGGGTCGCGCAACCGACGAGCATCGTTGAAATCGAGGGGCGGGCGCGTCGGGTTCCCCTGAAGACCAAAGCGAGCTTGAGCTTTTTCGTGCTGCATGAGTTCTTCCATCGCATTGGTTTCATCGACTGGGCCTTGAGCCGCGGCGATCAGTTTCTGTTCCCTGATCTGACGCGCCTCGCCGATCCGTCGAAGAGCGCCTCGCAGTATATGCAGCGCTTGTTCAGAAAAGCAGGGATCGAAGCCGGTTGCGGCGAGGTCTTTCATTCACTGCGTGCCGGCTGCATAGACACGCTTCGTGACCACGATATCAGTATGCGCGATTGCAAGCTCCAAGTGGGTCATTCGATAGGGACCGATGAGCATGGACGCTATGGGGCAAAGGCGCTGAGAGGAGTTTCAGCGTTGACGCTTGCAAGTCTGCCCATGAGGCCCGATGTCGATTACTCAGTGTTCGAGACGCTCGATTTCTTTCAGCTTGCCGATAACCACCGAAGGAAAGGGGTTCGTAACGTCATGCCGCGCGAAGTGTGCTGATTGCTAAAATCAGTTGCGGACTTCGAACCGCCAGTCGAGGTCCTGCCTTTCCGGCCTTTCCTGCCTTCCACATAGGGCGTCCGTTCTTGGTCGAGATGCTTGCCTGGCAAAGATTGCTCGGCTGTTGTCTCAGGCCTTGTGTCGGCCGAGGAACGCACCCGTCTCGATCTTGAATCTACGAGGCCTGCTGACCGTCATAACCCGAGACCGAGCTGCGGTTTGTCGATTTGATCGGTCTCCTTGTCGACCACCAGTGACGACAGCGTCAGTCCTAAAAGACGGACCGGACGTTTGAACGGATGAAGGCCGGCAAGCAGGACATGGGCCAGGTCCACCATGTCTTTTACACCTGCAAATGGGACGGACACCGTGCGGCTGCGGGTAACCTGGGTGAAATCGGCATATTTGACCTTCACCGTGAGTGTCTTGCCGGTGAGGCCCTTTGACCTGCAGGCGGTCCAGACTTTTTGCGCCAGTGGTCGGAGCTCGTCTGATGCTGCCTGAAGTGCGCTGATATCGGCGGGGAAGGTGTCTTCGGCACCAATCGATTTGCGCTCCCGATCCGGCCTGACCGGGCGCTCGTCAATGCCTCTGGCAATCCCATAAAAGAAGGGGCCGGCCTTGCCGAAGTGTTCGCTCAGAAACGCCAGAGATTTTGCTCTCAGATCGGCGCCGGTTTCAATTCCCAATCGGCGCATCTTCTCGGCAGTGGCGGGTCCGACACCATGAAATTTCTTGACCGCGAGATGCTCGACGAAGGTCGGGCCGTGTCTCGGCGTAATGACGGCCTGGCCGTTCGGCTTGTTGAGATCGGAGGCCATCTTGGCCAGGAACTTGTTGTAGGAGATGCCGGCGGACGCATTCAGCCCGGTCACCGCCTTGATCCTGGCGCGGATCTGAAGCGCAATCTCGGTGGCAATCGGCATGTCCTTCAGGTTTTCGGTCACATCAAGATAGGCCTCATCGAGCGATAGAGGTTCGATTATCGGTGTGTACTCGGCAAAAATCTGGCGGATCTCTTCAGAGACCTCGCGATAGACGTCAAAACGCGGCTTCACGAATATCAGCTCGGGACATTTGCGAGCGGCCGTGACCGATGGCATGGCAGAATGAACCCCAAACAACCGGGCCTCATAGCTGGCCGCAGCGACCACGCCGCGTTCAGCGGCTCCACCAACTGCCAAGGGTTTGCCACGAAGTGCCGGATTGTCGCGTTGCTCGACCGAAGCATAGAAGGCGTCCATGTCCACATGGATGATTTTACGGATGATCGCAGTTCTGGATTCCATGGGGAGCCGCATTCAGCGTGAAGGAAACGAAACAAGAACATATCAGGGTTTTGCCGCCGGTCCATCTTTCGAATGGTTATCACCGACGTTAAATGGACGAGAACAGGCTCATGGGGCTGATGGTCATCGAGAAGTATGCCCGTTGTTACTTCTTCGAGCTTAAACGGGGGGATCGGGGCGAAGAAGGATGATGACAGGACTTGCGAAGAGGGTTCTGACCCACCATCTAGGTCTCAGCACCCGTGATTGACGATCCTAAACGCGCAGCTCCTCCGCCGCGCGACATCGTCCGGGTCGACGAGGGCGCTCCCCGAAAGGGTTGAGCGCCCTCGTTCAGTTCAAATGCGCATCCTTGTCTTTCGGGCCAAGGCGCGACCCGTTTCCGAGCAGATTTTGAGATTATTGCAATGGTCTCGACCCGTTCACCGGGCGCTCCACTCTATCACTGGCAAGGGGGGAAAGACTGGCAAGCGTTGCTTCGATCGGCGGCGCTCGAGATGCTCGCTCGTCTGACAGGTGGAGCCGGCTAAGGCGGTGATCACATGCATCTTTTCTGCGATCCATGCGTTGTTTATCCACCACAGTCGAGAGGAGAAACCCCGTGAGCAAGCGCGAATTGATCGATACGGGCACGGACAAGCGCTATGCCCGTCGCGACGAGGACGGCAAGTTCAAGGAGAGCGTCGATGTTGGCCGCTCCTTGTCTGCCGACAAGCGCCACGAGGCGAAAAGCGACGCAAAGCCTGGCGAAGGCGATCGCGGTGATCATCGCACCAAGTGATGATCTGCGGTGAAAATTGCGACCTACAATATCAACGGCATCAATGGGCGGCTGGCCATCCTGCTGCAGTGGCTGGATGAGGCCGCCCCCGACATTGTCTGTCTGCAGGAGCTCAAGGCCCCCGGGGAGAGATTCCCGCTGAAGGCACTCGAAAGGGCAGGCTATGGTGCCATATGGCGCGGTCAAAAGAGCTGGAATGGCGTGGCAATTCTGGCGCGCGACACCGATCCAATCGAGACGAAGAGGATCCTACCAGGCGAGCCAGATGACGAGCAAAGCCGCTATATTGAAGCAGCCATCAATGGCGTAATCATCGGCTGTCTTTATCTTCCCAACGGCAATCCGGTGCCGGGTCAAAAATTCGACTACAAGCTACGTTGGTTCGAAAGGTTGCGCATCTATGCGCAAGAATTGCTCGAGCTCGAAATCCCGGTGGCGCTGGTTGGCGATTTCAACGTCATGCCTGCTGATCTCGATGTCTATAAGCCGGAGCGATGGCTGGATGACGCGCTGTTTCGCCCTGAGGTGAGAGATGCCTATACAGCTCTTCTGGATCAGGGCTGGACGGATGCGGTGAGGCGCATGTTCCCGGATGAGGGAATCTACACCTTCTGGAAATACTGGAGAAATGCGTTCGAACGGGACGCTGGCCTGCGGATCGACCATTTATTGCTGAGCCCTCAGCTCGCGCCGGATCTGAAGGCGGCAGGCGTCGATCGTTGGGTCCGGGCATTGCCAAAGACCAGTGACCACGCGCCTGTCTGGATCGAACTGGAATGACCGGCAAAGAGAGGTCCTCCGCTTTCTTGAGGGAAAAGGCAGATGTCTATCCGGAGACGCCGGACGGGCGATATTTCGTGGTCAAAGGTCGGCTCTGGCGAAAGAGCGATCCCTCACTTGCGCCTGCCCGCCGTGAAGCACTGATCGAGGAACTGATGGCAGCGCGTCGTGCGCTGTCAAAGCGTGGGCGCGACGAACGGGCTGTCGGCGAGATGCGTCAACGCGTTAATGCCGCCAAGATTGCACTCGGCGAGCGCGGGCCGGTCTGGTGGGACGACGGGGCACCGGATTTCAACCGGTATCTCGTGAAAAACACGCCCTATGCTGACTGGTATTCCCACCTGGTCAGATGCTGATCGCGGCCCTTCTGGCAGGCTGTCCCTTGCAACATTGAGGGTGCTGACATGAAGGCAGTAAAGTCGAGCGGAGGCTGACATCAGAGGCTTGGCTCCTCATCTGATGCATGGGCACTAAACCCTGCCGTTACGTTCGCTTCGAGACGAATGCCCAGCACGGTTATGATGTTCAGCACCATGTCGATGGGTGGGTTGACCCTGCCACGTTCAAAATCCGAAAGCCATTTCTGGGCATAGCCAATCAAGCCTGCGGCATGAGACTGCGTCAAGCCGCGTTGCTTGCGCGCGTTTTTTACCAGTTCACGAAGGTCATCGACGGCAAGAATACGCAGTCTATCACTGATCGGTGATGATATTGATTTTTGCTCAATTCATCACCTATCGGTTATAGAGACAATGTTAGTGGTGAGTTTGTGTTTGCTCGGTCATTTCCGCCGAACGTGGTTGAGAAGCGGGAGCGACGAGCTCGTCGCTCTTGGCTGAGACTATTCAGACGAGCCAGCAAAGATGGCGCCGTCACCCTAGCCGGCGCTAACGAAGAGACGGCAGATCAAGGATTTCGAGGGTGTGATGGCAGCGCCGTGTCCGGCTGGCAAAGGCATTTCTCCTGGGGTGGAGATCTCGTCGGACTGTTCACTCAGCGTCATCAGTGTTCACCTTCTACCTTTCCATGACGAAGCGCCTCTTCGACCTTGAAGTTGGTCATGATGCGCAGCGTGGCAAAAGTCACGATCGATAGAACTATCGCCGTGTCATAGGCTCCAAGCCCGACAGAAGTGCCGATCGCGCCGGTGGCCCAGAGGCTTGCAGCCGTTGCCGTGCCCTTGGTCCCGGCTTTGCCCACCAGGATTGCCCCGCCGCCGATGAAGCCGACCCCGTTGATCAAGCCCTCGACGATGCGCGCTGTCGCTTCCGCATTGCCGAGCGTGATCCCCTCGGTTGCCTGGATGAAGCCACAGGCCGCGATCGCAACCAGGGGGAAGGTCCTCAGTCCTGCGCTGCGTTCGTGCCGTTCCCGGTCCCAGGCGATCGGCAAGGCCAGCGCGTAGGCAAACGCTAAGGCGGCAAGATGGCTGAAAATGTCGAAGGTGCCGGCCAGCGATGTCAGCCATTCCATGTCAGATCTCCGTTTTTCAGGAGACGAGACGCTGGTTAGCGTCCTAATGTTCCATTGAAAGGAAGTGTGGTCGTGACGGACGAGATGGCAAAGGCGTCAGGCCTCTCACTCGGGCTGTCGATGCTGATGCGCGTCCAGGAGTTGAGACGCTTTGAGAGGGCGGCCGGCAGCTTGCTGACTGGGGTTCTTTCTTTGCCCCTTGCTTGCTGGAACCAGGCTAAGAGCTCATGCTGTCGCTTCCCGACGACTGGTGATTGCAATCCCGGGAATTAAGCAGCCGCGACCGAGGTTTTGGGGTTCTTCGACACCGGTTCTTGGCTTTACGGCCCGAGTTTGCGCGATGACCTGTTTGGCGTTCGTCAATTTCAAAAACGGGTGCATGCCGGGTCGCTAGAAAGCGATCGGCCTTTTCGCAGAATTGATGGCGCGCCCACCACCCTCCTAATGACACTTCACCCGCAGTTCTATTGATACTTTCCCCGCCCTTCTATTGACACTTTCCCCCGCCTGGGATGGTCTCGAGACAAGAGCCCAAGCGCGGTCCGTTCCGTCGTCGTCATCGTCATCTATGTGGGAGAGCGCGTCCTCCCTTTTGACGAAAACCTGTTTGCACTCCCTCTATCGACATTCTGATCATTCAAAGACAGTCAGCCTCGTTGACCGGCGCGATTTAAGCTTGAGTGTTCATGTGCGGGCTGAGACAGCGCGAACTCGTTTGTTCGCTAGGCATGGATGCCGGCATCAACGGCGTCGATGTAATCGAGCACATTGTCGGCGCGTCCATCTCGGACAAGCTGCATCGCTGTGAGGCCTGAGAAACCGGGGAGGGGTTGTGAACGATACCAGGCATAGGCCATGAGCGCCGATCCGAAACGAGGTTCGACATTGTTGATGATCTCAGCCATTTCGCGCAGACGACGCTGCGTCTTGTCTGAACGGATGCTGTCCGTTCGTTGAACCGCATCCTTGCCAAGGCCTGCCGCCCGGGCAATGTCCTCGCTGGTCGTCCGCAAGGTCTCCGCAAACTTGCGTGGGCAGATCAGTCCGTCGTCGGTATATTGGGAAAGGCTCATGGTGCGTATGTCCACAGTGGAGTGCCAATCATTCTGATGCAAGATAGCGTCTGGATCGCTGCGTTTCGAGCGCAATCGGCGCGGGGCAGCCGCGTGCGAGGCAATGCGTGATCTCAAGGTCGGCGTGGAAGTGCGAGCTTACGAATGGATGGCCAGATTTCAGTCAATGCCCTCGATGGGCGGTGCTCGCCGTCGAGCCCGGCAGGAAAGCGTTCGCAAGAAACGCCCCCTGAAATCTAGTAGTGTGACAAGACGTGATCCTTGCCCATATTGCTCTCCGAAGGAGTTGCGATGCGCAGTGATCAAATCCCATTCTTTGTCAAAGAGGTCCTGAGCACGGGCGCCACGCTTTATGCTGCGGGTAAAGACCACTATTTCTTTGGCGATCTGGATGTCCCGGATGACAAAGCCGAGGAGATTTTAGCGCGGGTTAACGGTATCTGTGAGCGTTATGGTCCGCGCGACCACCTCCAGACCGAAATTGCCAGCCACCTTGCAAGCCTTGGGCTCGATATCGATGGCCATGGCGAATGCCGGGTGCTGCGCTGGCTTGATCGGTCGGCTCGCTCCACCGCATGCCAGGTCCTCGCCTAACCGGTCACGGTCTAAACGAGGTGCCGGTCTTGAGATGGCCAGCCACCCGCAACTGGAAGCCAGGCGGACGAAGCGGGACGCAGTTCTAATGCCGTCTTTCTCCGAGCTGGCGCTTTTTCCCGCAGTTGAGCTGCCTGTCATGCCCTTGGCAAAGCGGTTCTCCGATCAATCGGTTGCGGGCCGCTCCTTGATACGTTTGCCCTCATGGTCGAAGACATGCAGGTGGTCGATGGGAAAATCGACACGGACCTTGGCCGTCGCGCCAAGGACGCTGCGGTCGAGCGTGAAGAGCTTGAATGGCAGCCCATGAACCGACAGATGCATGATGATGCCGAAGCCGGTCGGCTCGACAAGCTCCACACCGGCCTCGATGGCGCCCTCAGGCGAGATCACCACATGCTCGGGGCGAATGCCGAGTGTCACCGTCTCATCTTGCGCAAACGACGCTCGCTCTTTGACGGCAATTTCCGTTCCGTCCTTGAACCGGACAGCGGCTTTGTCACCCCTGCTGACATATTGCCCTTCCAGGAAGTTCATGCCCGGTGACCCGATGAACCCGGCAACGAAGAGATTGGCTGGGCGATCGTAGAGCTCGAGTGGTGGACCGACCTGCTGCACCACGCCGCCATGCATGGCAACGATACGGTCGGCAAGCGTCATGGCCTCGATCTGGTCATGGGTGACATAAATCGATGTGGCTCCAAGCTCCTTGTGCAGCTTCTTGATTTCGGCACGCATTTGTTCACGCAGACGCGCATCAAGATTGGAAAGCGGCTCGTCGAAGAGAAATGCTTTGGGCTGGCGAACGATTGCACGGCCCATCGCCACACGCTGGCGCTGGCCACCCGACAAGGCTTTTGGTCGGCGTTCAAGCAGGGTGTTGAGGCCAAGCTTTGAAGAGGCGCTGGCAACGGTCTCGGTGATCCGCTCCCTGGCGGTCTTTCTCAGCCTCAGGCTGTAGCTCATATTGTCGGCCACCGACATGTGCGGGTACAGCGCATAGGACTGGAAGACCATTGCAATGTCGCGATCCTTGGGCGGCAGATCATTGACCCGTCGACCCTCGATCGCGACCTCGCCGGAGGTGATCTGTTCTAAACCTGCAATCATCCGCAAGAGCGTGGACTTGCCGCAGCCTGAGGGGCCGACAAGCACAATGAACTCGCCGTCTTGAATGGTGAGGTCTACCCCGTGCAGAACAGGGAAATGGCCGTAGCTCTTGGTCACTGCGCGGACATCGATGGAAGCCATGGTTTTACAGTCCTTTCAGCCTTTGACCGCGCCAGCCGTCAGGCCTTGCACGAGATAGCGCTGGATGAGGAGGAAGAAGAGGCAGGCCGGAATGAGGGCAAGCACGCCGGCTGCCATCATCTGCCCGAAATTGACGGAAAACTTCGACACGAAGGACAAAAGACCGACGGGGAAGGTCGCTGCGTCATTGCCCGAGATCAGCATCAGCGCAAAGAGAAGCTCCGACCATGCGGCGGTAAAGACGAAGCCGAGCGTTGCTGCGATCCCCGGCAGTGTCAGTGGCAGAATGATCTGGCGAAAGGCGACAAACTGGGTTGCACCATCGATCATCGCCGCCTCTTCCAGGTCTTTCGGAATGCCGTCGAAGAAGGACTGCATCAGGAAGGTCGCAAAGGGCACGTTGAAGGCCGAATAGACAATGACAAGGCCCGTCAGACTGTTGGTCAGCCCAAGCGGAGACAGTATCTTGAAGATCGGGGCGACCAGCATGACCAGCGGAAACATCTGGGTCAGGAGCATCAGGCCGACGATCCAGTATTTTGCCTTGAAGCTGAAGCGTGACAGCGCGTAACCCGACAATGAGGCAATGATCGTGACGACGAGGGCGGTCGAGCCGGCAACGATCAGGCTGTTCTTGAAGAAGGTCGGAAAGGCACTGTGGGCAATCACGAAGCGGAAATGCTCAAACGTCGTGGCTGAGGGCCACATCCGCACACCCTCGCTGTAGAGAAGGTTGTTCGGCGTGACCGCGACCTTCAAGAGCCAGTAGAGCGGGAAGAGGGCAACGACGATATAAGCGAGGATGGCCAGCCGATGGGCGATGGTCAGAGCGATGCGGGACGACCTCATGGGCTCAGTCCTTGTTCAAAAGCGTCTGCCGGAGCAGCACGATCAGCATGGAATAGGCCATCAACAGCACCAGGAGCACGAGAGCGATTGCCGAGGCATAGCCGAAGTCGAGACGCCTGAAGGCCTGGGTGAAGATGTAAGAAGCAACGATCTGCGTCCTGTCGGCCGGGCCGCCATTGGTCATGACGATGATCAGATCGGCAAAGTTCGAGATCCAGACGGTGCGCAGCAGGATCGTGATGGCCATGGTCGGGGCGAGAAAGGGCAGGGTGATCGACCAGAAGCGCTGGAACGGCCCGGCGCCATCGATCGCGGCTGCCTCGTATAGATCGCGCGGAATGGCCTGAAGGGCTGCAAGCAGTGTGATGGCAAAGAAGGGAATGCCCCACCAGACATTGGCGATGATCGGCCCCCACATGGCAAGCGAGGGATCCGAGAGGATGTTGTTGGGTTCGCTCAAGACGCCCATGGAAAAGAGCCAGTGGGGAAGTGGGCCGATGACCGGGTTGAAGAGCCAGGCCCAGTTGAGGCCGGCAAGAAAGCTTGGCACCGCCCAGGGAAGGAAGACCAGCGCCTGGGCAAGGCCGCGGCCATAGAAAGGCTTGTCCAGCAAGAGTGCGAGGATCAGCCCGAAGGTAAACTGCAAGACAACAGAGGCACCTGTCCACCAGAGCGTGTTCTTCAGCGCCCGGTAGAAGTCGGCGTCCTGGCTCAGCACCTTGAAATGATCAAGACCGATGAATCCGCCAGAAAACGGGTTGAGAAGCTGGATATCGCGAAACGCATAGGAAATGCCGAGCGTCAAAGGCACGAGCATCACCGCAACGATCAGGATCAATGCCGGCGCGCTGTAGAGATAAGGTTCCGACGCATCGGCCATGCGCTTGAGTAGCGTGCGCCGATCGCCCCGCTCAAGGGTCGCCGTCATTGTTCAGGCCTTCATCTGCTTGGACGTGTCAGTGGAAGTGACTGTCTCAGTGTCTGTTTCAGGAACCGGGCAAAGCAGGTCTCGCTCTGCCCGGTCTTTGACGCCTTACTGTTTCGCCAGGTGCTTCTGCTGCGCCTTGGTCAGGTAATCTGCCCACTGGTCGGCGAGCTCCTGAGGCGTGATGTCGCCAAGCAGTGCCTGCTGCGAGGTCTTGATGACCAGCGAATCCTTGAAGAAGGCAAATTCTTCCAGATGCGTCGGCATCACGGTCGGTACCGCATCCTTGTCAGCCAGTTCTTCGAACCAGCCCTTGAATTGCGGGCTTGCATAGAAAGGATCGCTTTCGGCCGATTTGAGTGCCGGCAGCGCGCCGGTCCGCTTGTTCCACTCGATATTGCCATCCTTGCCCTGAAGGGTGGCAATCAGCTTCCAGGACAGATCCTTGTTCTCGCTTGCCGACATCATCGACCAGCCGGCATAGCCAATGGTCGGGAAGGTCTTGCCGTCAGGACCCTTCGGCATGGTCATGACGCCGTAATCGTCCTCGCCCATATGCTCGGCAATTGCTATGAGGGCATCCGGATCCTGGTCGAGGAAGGCGCAGGTGCCACTGTAAAAGCCTGCAACGATCTCGTTGAAGCCCCAGTTGACGGAATCCTTCGGCGCGTAGCCTTCCTTATAAAGATCGATGAGCCAGGTGAGCCCCTTGACCCAGCCTTCGGAATTGAAGGTGGAGGTGCCGTCTTCAGTGAAGAACTCGTTCGAGCCGGCCATGGAGGCACCGAACATCACCCAGCCGTTCAGGCCGCCGGGTCCACCACGCAGGCAGTAGCCATACTTGCCGGGAAGCGCCGAAACCTTCTTTGAGGCTTCGGCAAATTCGTCCATCGTCTTTGGCAGTTCTGTGACGCCGGCCTCTTCCAAGAGCTTCTTGTTGTAGAACATGGCTCTCAGATAGAAGCCGTAGGGCAGCATATAGGCCGTGTCCTTGACGTCGCGGCCAAGTTCGAGCGCCCGATCGGACAGATCTGCCGTCTGGTCCCAATCCTTCAGATAGGGCTCGAGGCTCTCGACAATGCCGTTATTGGCATAAAGCGACAGCCAGGTATCGGGCATTTCCATGACATCGGGGATCTCGCCGGCCGAGACCATGGTCGCGAATTTCTGGAAGGCTTCTCCCCAGGGCAGCGAGATGATCTCGACCTTGGTGCCGGGGTTTTCTGCCTCGAATGTCGAGACGATCGATTTCAGTGTTTCGGTGCGCTCAGGGCTGGTGATCACTTCGACCAGCTTCAAGGTGGTATCGGCAAGGGCCGTTCCCGCCATCAAGGTGCTGATCAGGGCTGCTGTCAAAAGTGCTTTCATTATCAGGTTCCTCCTCTGCTATTTTAAGCTTGGTTCGACAGGGCTTGGTTTTGCTTATGTCTCCTGGGCGGCAGCGATCCCTGCCTCCAGGTCTCTCCACAAAGCCTCGGTTCCCTCGAGGCCGACATGGAGACGCACGGACCGCGGGTTCATGCCAAAGGCATGCGCGGAATTCGGTTGGGCCTTTTGCTGCAACACGACCTCGCCGGGTACCACCAGGCTCTCGTGGCCACCCCAGCTCACGCCAAGCTTGAAAAGCTGCAGGCGATCGCAGAACCGTCTGATGTCGACGCCTTGGCGAAGCACGAAGGAGAAGAGACCCGAGGTTCCGGTGAGGCCAGGCGGCAATTGATTGGCGAGGCCGGGATGATTGACCTCTTCGACGATATCGAGGGATTTGAGCCGCCGCGCGATCTCAAGCGCCGATGCTTCATGGGCCTTCATTCGGATCGGCAGGGTCCTCAAGCCCCGGATCAGCAGCCAGGCATCGAAGGGGGACATCTTGCCGCCGAGATAGGGCAGGGTTTCGGTGCGGATGCGGTCGATGAGTGTCTTTGACCCGGTAACCACGCCTGCCACCACGTCGCTATGGCCGCCCAGATATTTCGAGGCGGAATGCAGGACGATGTCGACACCGAGCTCCAGCGGGCGCTGGAAGATCGGGCTTGCCCAGCTGTTGTCGATGACGCTGAGCGCCCCGTGTTTCCGGCCAAGTGCTGCAAGCGCTGCCACGTCATGGGTTTCCATGATCCAGCTTGTCGGGCTTTCCAGATAAAGCAGTCGCGCACCGCTCAAGGCGTGGTCGACGGCCTCGAGATCCTTTCCGTCGACATAGGTGACCTCCACCTTCATCCGCTTCATCAGCGTGCCGAACAGGCGATAGGCATCGGGGTAAAGATTGCGGACAGCCACGATCCGGTCGCCCGGTTCGACGAAGGTGAGAACCGTCGTTGAGATCGCCGCCATTCCGCTGCCGAAACCCAGCGCGTCTTCGCCGCCCTCAAGCTTTGCCAGCATCTCCTCGAAATGACGCACCGTCGGATTGAGGCCGCGCGAATAGACCGGCCGGTTGCGCTCGCCACGGTATGTGGCAACCATCTCGTCATAGGTCTCGAAGGTGAAGAGCGAGGTCTGGACGATTGGCGGTACGACAGCCTCGAAGGCATTTGTCTCGTCATGGGCGACGGAAAGGGATGCGTGTTCAAACCAATCGGAGCCGATGGTCATTTGGACATTTCCTTGATGTCTTCCTCGACGATGTCGAGGATCTTGATGGTCTCGCGCCTTGCAGCCTCCGTGTCCTGAGCGAGGATCGCGTTGAACAGGGTGCGGTGATAGGGAAAGGAGCGGCGCGCAAAGTCCGGGCGGTCAAACGGCGTGTCCCAGAAACTCTCGAAGGCTTCGCGCATCTGTTCGAGCAACTGCCTGAACAGCGGATTATGGGTCGCATCGTAGATGGCGAGGTGAAAGGCCAGATCTTCCTTGCCGGCGGTGCCTTTTTGCAGATGCACACGCTCCATCTCCTCGAGCGCTGCACTGATGTGCAAGATATCGTCCTGGGTGCGCCGGCGGGCGGCTGCCATGCAGGCTTCGCATTCGATGCCGCGGCGCACCTCAAGTGTCTGCAAGAGGACGTCTCGCAGACTGCCCATATTGACCGAGAGCGGCATATGGATCGTGGCCGAGGTGATCGGCTTTACGAGATAGGTGCCACTGCCCTTGCGGGTTTCCATCACGCCGAGCGCCTGAAACTGCCGGATGACCTCGCGGATCGTCGAGCGACCGACACTGAGTGCCGCCATCAGTTCACGCTCGGCCGGCAAGCGGTCACCGGCCGCAAGTTCAGCCTGCTGGATATAGGCAGCCAGTGACTCTGACACCTGGCGGCCACGGTCTGCAGGCGGAAGAGGAGTGAGCGTGGATTTCACTGGCAGCCTCAAAAATTGGTCTGACATCATATCAATCAGCTTGAAATCGAGATGTCAATTGTCGATCAGCCGCTCATCTCCCGAGCTGAGCGGAGGGCTGTGGGTGAGGCGGGGCTTGATAAAAATGCGAGGAGGGACGGCACATGGTGGCCGGTAGCGCTCAAATCCTGTCGGCCAGTGACCGAAAGCTGAGCAGGTGACTGCGGTGCACGGAGGCGAGGGCGAGGCGGGGCCATGGTCATGTTGACACGGCCAGGATTGGGCGCTGACTGGAGGCGCTTATCTGGCCCTCCGAAATCTCATGTCGCTCAATCCTCGATTCGACGACATGTCCTGAGGATATGTCGATAGTGTCGACATGTCATAGAATGAGGCTCCGGTATGTCGGTATCTCAGAATCCAAGAGACCCATGTCTAAGTAGGCTTGGGAATCTCATCAGCCTGTTGCTTGACGGGTTCAACGCCACGGACATATTCGTAGTCGCGATACGGAAGCGGATTTAGAACGTCATGATGGATGAAAAACCAAATCTGGTGACGTCTGGCAAAAGCACGAGGGTCGTTATCGACGGCTACCCGTTTTCCATCGACATCTTCCGAATGGAGAATGACGCGACCTGGACGCTGGAAGTGATCGATCAGCAAAACACCAGCCACGTCTGGGACGAGCAGTTTCAATCCGACGCTGAGGCGCGCGATGTCGCGGTCAAGACCATTGAAGCTGAGGGTGCGCCTGCGTTCATGCGCGGCAGCAATGTCATCCCGTTCCGACGATCATAGCTGGAAGGGGCATGCCAAGGGCATCAATCTGGAAAGCGGCGACGCTGCAAATGAGGTGAACGGCGTCCTGATGGCCGGAACGTCACAAGATCTCGAGCGAGGTCGCACGAGATAAACTGGTTCGGTTTATGCGAATGCGATGCGCCGTTTGTGGTTTTGGATCCAACCGCGCATCGCCATTTTTCGACGTATTGACTTAGCGGACGACGGTTACGTTTTCTGCTTTTGACTTGCCGGTCTTGCGATCCTGGCCGACGTCGAAGCTGACCTTCTCGCCATCAGAAAGGGAGCCGCCACCCACGGCCGAGATGTGAACGAATACGTCCGGTCCACCATTGTCGGGGGTGATGAAGCCGAAGCCCTTGTCCTGGGCGAAAAATTTGACGGTGCCAGTGGCCATGATGCAATCCTCAATGCGTTGTGCAGCTATGGCATAGCGGTTGAGGTCAAAAACGGCAAGGCAGCCGCTGGCTGATCGCCGGATGAATTCTGGCTGCTCTGATCGATTTGAGGTTTTGGGCGGAGCCAGAAAAGGGCGCCACAGCTGCGAGGCGCTCTGAGCCATTTGGAAGATCAAGGCTGAATGCATATCACGTTCCACATGACCCAGGTTCTTCCCTGAAATCTTGTGAGAGTTCAATCGAAGGAGCGAACGGTCAGCGGCTTGCTCCTACGCAGCAAGAGCCGCAGCCATCCTGCGCAGTTCGGCCATCATCTTCGGCTCTTCAGGTTCTACGATTTCCGAGCCAATATCCATGACGATGGACTTGACCAAAGTCGTCTTATTCAATGCACTCTTCTTGACGAGTTTGTTAAACTCTTCGCCAAGGCGCGGGGTCACTTTCATCGAAAGACGCTTCGATGGGGTATCGTGCCAGCTCTTCCACTTTTCGCGATGGACCTCTGCATTTCTGCGAAGCCTCTCCACCAGGGACTCGTCGTTTACGGACCTGTGAACGAAATACGCGATCAGTGACTTTCGGAGGATCACGCCAGCAGAAGGATCGATCCGATAGGACGCTAGGTCCAACATGTCCATAAACGGCGCAGCCATAACCACCTCCAGGGGTCTAGAGGCGATCTCGCGAGCAACACGGATGGCTGGCGTCGACTGCGGAGGGATAGCCACAACGGTACCACACTCGTCGCAAGTAGCCGCCATGATCTGCTTCGCTACGCCGATCCCGCTTTCGAAAGGCACATCGTGATAGTCGAAAGTTGTCGTAGCAACCTTCCGGCACGTTTCGCAGAGCGCCTTGCTCCTATCTCCAGCATACCAGATTTTCATGTTCGCCTACCTTGAAGGATGTACACTGATAAAAACGGTGTCCGGCTCAATAAAATAGAATTTTATGTACCAGCCATCTCGCTTGAGGATGTGCACTTCAACACCCTTGAACATATGGTGTTCAGAACCCTCGTGATGCGTGCCGTTGCACCTGTCGATGATCTTTATCAGGTCCTCGGGGGATATATCGCCAGTCATCAAGGCATTCTTGTCCTCGATGCTCCCGCGAGCCGCATGCTGATAAGTACCGTCTTTGAGTGCCCTGATGACGCGATACCGGACATCCTTGAAAGCCATCTCGACCTCAATATACGAAGATCTTCGTAAAAGCAACATGATCAGACGCCGAGAACACAAAATTCGGCTACCGGGCGCAATCTCGCCGCGCAACTCTTATCAAGCTTACAATGGAAGCGCGAGCCGGGCACTGTGAATTCGCTTTGTGAAATGACGCTAGAATCTAAGTGCGCAGGCCATTACCGGCGGTTCTTACTGCCTCATGCCGCATCCCTCGCAGCGTATTCTTTGTCAGGCACGAACCCGCGATCTACACCCTCCGATACATAGAGAATGGGCCGCCCGCCATTCATGGAAGCGTCTCTGTTACCCCCACATCCCGCGCATCTTGGCGGCGACGTCGATCCTGATCTGGCTGGCGCTTCGTCCTGTGGTCGTTGCTTCCACCTTCGGCCAGATCGTCTGCTCGAAAAACTGCAAGAGCATGGCCGGGATGAAGCGCGTCCGCGAGGCATAGACATGACGGTCGCCGCGGCTGTTTTGTCCATGGGTGTAGAAACGTTGCGGTGTGATCAGGCTCAGGCTGTCGCGGGCTCTGGTCATTCCGACATAGAGTAGTCGCCGCTCCTCTTCGAGCTCGTCAGTCGTGCCGGCTCCGAGGTCGGACGGCATGCAGCCGTCAACGACATTGAGCATGAAGACGGCACGCCATTCCTGGCCCTTGGCCGAATGGATCGTCGAGAGGATCAGGTAATCCTCGTCAAGCAGCGGCACGCCCGCCTGATCACTTGTTGCATCCGGTGGATCGAGCGTCAGTTCAGTCAGGAAGCGTTCGCGGCTTGGATAACCTGATGCGATCTGCTCGAGCTGCAGGAGGTCAGCCTTGCGGGTCTCGGGATCCTCGTGGATCCGGTCGAGATGCAATTCATACCAGACCCTCGCTTTCTCGATGTCACCAGGCCAGCCATGTTCCTGTTTGCGAAGACCGGTCAGCAGAGTGACGAAGGGCGCCCAGTCATCACCTGTCTTGGACGGTGGCGGGATCTCTGCAAGCGACAGCCAAAGGCTCGGGATCGGCTGTCATCGTATCGAGAATTGCCGCCGCTCTCTGCGGACCGATGCCCGGCAGCATCTGCAGCACCCGAAACCCGGCCACGCGATCACGCGGGTTCTGGGCAAACCGAATGATGGCGAGCAGATCCTTGACATGCGCGCTGTCGAGAAACTTCAGGCCACCGAACTTGACGAAGGGGATATTGCGTCTCGTCAGTTCGACCTCGAGCGTACCGCTATGGCTCGATGTTCGGAAGAGAACCGCCTGCTGTTTCAGCGCAATGCCGATCTCACGATTTGCCAGGACCTCCTCGACGATGAAGCCCGCCTGATCGTTCTCGTCCTTGACGGTCACCAGACGCGGCTTTTGTTCGGATTGCCGGTCGGTCCAGAGGTTCTTGGTGTAGCGCTCGCGGGCTAAGCCAATCACGCCATTGGCGGCAGCGAGGATCGGCTGCGTCGAGCGGTAATTGCGGTCAAGCGTGATGACGTCGGCTGGCTTTGGCGAAAACTCATTGGGGAAGTCAAGGATGTTTCGGATGGTGGCCGCCCGGAATGAATAGATCGACTGGGCATCATCGCCGACAACGGTGAGGCCCCGGCCACCCGGTTTGAGTGACATCAGGATCTGGGCCTGCAGCCGGTTGGTATCCTGGTATTCGTCGACCAGCACATGATCAAAGCGACCGCCGATATCGTCGGCCAGCTCTGGATACGAGACCATCTGTGCCCAGTAGAGAAGGAGGTCGTCATAGTCGAGGACGCCTTGTGCCTGTTTAGCGGCCACATAAGCGGCAAACAGCGCCTTCAGCTCCTCTTCCCAGTTGATCGCCCAGGGATAGGCGGATTTCAGCACCTCTGCGATCGAGCTTTCGGCATTGACCACCCGCGAGTAGATCGCAAGGCAGGTTCCTTTGGTGGGAAAGCGGGTCTCGGTCTTCGACAAGCCCAGCTCGTGGCGCGTAAGGTTCATCAGGTCGGCACTGTCTTCGCGGTCATGGATCGTGAAATCGACGGAAAGGCCAATCTGTTCGGCATAAAGCCTCAGCAGTCTGGCCCCGATCCCATGAAATGTGCCTGACCAAGCGAGCCCCTCGGCAAGTGCATTGTCGCCCAGCACCTGGCGGCAGATGCGATCGACACGACGTGCCATTTCGGAGGCTGCGCGACGTGAGAAGGTCATCGGCAAGATCCGGCGAGGGTCGGCCCCGTTGAGGATCAGATGGGCGACCCGATGGGCGAGCGTGTTTGTCTTGCCGGAACCAGCACCTGCGATGATGAGGAGCGGACCTGCTGCGGAACTATCAGGCAGTCCGACGCCATGGGTGACCGCTTCCCGCTGCCGTTCGTTGAGGGTTTCCAGATGGGCGGTCATGCGGTCTCGCTTGATGTCTGAAGCTTCGGCCAAACTGGTGCCAACCACATTCGACGGTCCAAGCAGCCAGGTTCGATGAATTAATGAACAAAGGCAGAACATAGCAGGTTTGATGGCGGCATCAAGACGACGCGGGAGGCGCGCGGCGCCATCGGTATTTCGCGGCCGGGATAAGGTCGGCGCAAGACGCTTCGCACGGGAACGCTGCCGATAGTCATCACATCGGCAAAAATGAATCTGGCCCACGGCCGATAGCAGCTGACGCCCATGGATGCGCAATGCTGTTGTCAGCCGTACAGGTTGCCGAATTTCTGTTTGATTGAATCCACTTAGCCCGGATCCGGTCTAAGTGGATGGTGCATTTGAGCATCTGCCATTCAGCACGTTCCGGCTACACCCTCGGCTTTCGCCCGACCTTCAGCGGCGGAGCGGCTTCGTCGCTTTCCGACGGTATGACGAAGAAGAGTGATATGTCTGCAGCCAGGGCTGAGGCCAATCTGTCGAGCAAGTCTATCGAGACATTGTGTCTTGAGCGTTCGAGGTCGCTGATCACGCTCCGGTCAACACTCGCATCGACAGCTAAGTTCTCCTGCGTCAGGCCTTTGGCGATCCGCAGGCGTCTCAGATTCCAGGCAATTCGCGCACGAGTGTCCATGAAGCATGGGCACCATCTTGCATTGCATTAAACCATCGGATATATCCGACATAATGCGTTTTCTGGTGCCCTCTGTCGTGCAGTAAGCCGCAGTGTGGCTGGAGGCATATATGGAACTCCGCCAACTCTCCTACTTTGTCGCTGTCGCCGAGGAACTGCACTTTGGTCGTGCCGCCATGCGGGTGAACATTGCCCAGCCGGCACTGAGCACGCAGGTCCAGGCATTGGAAAAGGGGCTCGGCGTGCAGTTGCTGACCCGCTCGACACGGAAGGTAGAGCTGACGCGGGCAGGGGAGGTGTTCTACGATCGCTGCGTCAGGATGCTGGGGGAGCTTGATCTCTCAGCCGAAATGGCACGTGCGGCAGGAGGCGGCACCATGCGGGAGATCAGGATCGGCACGATCTATCCGGCAACGACAGGCGTACTGCCGGCGTTCCTGGCGCGCATTGGCCGGAAGTTTCCCGATATCCGCCTGCATGTCTCGAACGGCTCGACGTCTGAGATCATCCGGCAGCTGGAATGCGGCAAGCTGAACCTTGGCTTCATCCGACCGGTCGAGAACATCGGGTCCTTGCGCTTCTTCTCGATTGCCCATGAGCGGTATCTGCTGGCGGTGCCGATGGGCAATCCGCTTGCCTCAAAACACGAGGTGACGATCGAGGATCTTAGGGCGGAGAAGATTATCGCCTTCAAGCGGCAGAACCTCTCCTACACCGAGCGCTATTTCGCCGAGACCTTCGAGGAGCATGGGCTGAATGACAATGTCGCCTATACCTGTGACGACACCTTCTCGCTGATCTCGCTTGTCTCCTCGGGCCTTGGTGTCGGGTTTGCGCCTGAATGGACAGGAGATCTGCCGGGCAGGGACGTGGTGCTGAAGAAGGTGACGGGCATCGATCTGAAGATCGGGCTCGGTGTTGCCTGGAGCAAGGATGATCCGACGGCGGCCCGTGATGATATCATCGATATTGCGAGGACGCTGGGACGGCCGGGTAGGTGAGGGCTGCAAGTCGTTTGCTACTCAGCGTGCTTTGCCGCCTTCATGCGGGAGGCAGCAGCCACGAATGGGTTGCGTGCTATTGCGGCGCTTCGGCGTGACGCGTGTGGCCAGGCGGGCACGGCATAGTATTGAATGGGCAAGCGGGTGGGTTGACGCGCAAGTCACTCGTCAGGATCGTCAAGCTGGGTGAAGACAAGCGCTGGGGTATCATCGACGTGGTTGTCAGGCCGGATAAGCGCGTTGACGGCCGGCACCCAGGCCTGGGGAACAAAAACCAGTTCAAGACCCAAAGCGCGTCCGATGTTGATGAGCGTGACCGCACGTGCGGAGCTGCGTCCGGCTTCGATATCCTGGTAACGGAGCCGCGAAATGCCGGCTTCTTCTGCAACACGCTTCTGCGAGTAGCCGAGTTCCTTGCGTGTCGTCTTCAGTTTCTGAGCGATAAGCTGGAGATCTTCGGATTCAGTCGTCACTACAATGCCTTGCACGTTCACGGTTCCCACGTGTTCATGTTCAGGAGCCTTGAGTTCTTGTCAAGCAAGTCTCGTGTTGGAACACGTCTTCTTCAATGCGGTGCTGTCCGCTGCTGGGCAAACTGCCTGCAGGTCCTGTTGCCTGGACACAAGCGGGTACCAGACGCTTCACGCCTTTGGACGTCTGCGCATTGGACAGCTAAGGCCGGTCGCTAACATCTTGGATGATCACCTAACGTGGTTTGACAGCCATGGCCTGTCCCGGAGACTGGACCTCCCGGACAAGCAGGGGTGTTCGCCTGACACCCGTGGGTGCACCGCTGCTTGGTCCGGTCCGAGGTTTTCCTTGGGACGAAGATGGCGTGCCAATCGGTGTCAAAACCCATCTTCGGACAGAGAGGCACTCAAGTTGTTCGCCTTCATCGTTCTGAGCAAAGCAGAACTGCCTTGTCCTCGTGTCACTGTCCGATGAAACTGTAGATCGTCCCGCCTGCCGAAATCAGGGTTGTGGCTATCAGCGCTGCGATCAGGAGCATTTCCCACCTCATGGGGTAACCGGCAGCAATACCAGCTGTTCTCTTGGTAGCGGGCGTTGAAGAGCCTTTGCCTCAGCCCAAGGGGCCTGAAGCCAGATGTCCAGCTCTTCCTCTGTTGTCAGGATCACTGGCATGGCTTTTTGATGGATAGGCTTTACCACGTCGTTGGGCTCGGCAGTCAGGAAGCCGAAGAGCTGGTGCTGACCTGACCTTGGGTTTTTTATGGAGCCACGCTCGCCCTGCCAGGACGTCCAGATCCCAGCAAAGAAAGCGAGGGGCATCTCCTCGTTGATGGCAAACCACCGCTTTGTTTTTTTCGGCTTGGTGTCTTCCCACTCGCAAAATCTCGTCCATGGGACGAGGCATCGGTTCTCGGGTCCAAGCCAGCGGCGCCAATGCGGCGAGCTGGTGTTGCGGATATTGGTCACGCCGCTGTCAGGCTTGCCACCCGTGACTGAAGGCGGTGACGGCATGCCCCATGTCAGGTTGGTGAGCTCGCGGCCGTCTGCGGTTGATCGGATGACAGGGGCCAAGCGGTCCGGATAGACATCCAGCGACGGCTGAAGGTTGCCGACGTGATCGATCATCGCCCGGGTTATGGCGCGGATCGCTTCCTGGTTGGTGGTGATGTTGTAGAGATTGCAGATGACAAGGCCTCCCGACGAAGGCTGATGATGCCTTCCCAAGCGCCTCTCCGCAATCCCTGCTGTTCAGCGCGGCTCGCTTGGCTGAGCTTTGTCTTGAAACATGGTATGCCACGCGTCTCGAGGTCGATAGCTTGAGCGCGGCTATCAGGAGACTTCGCGACGTCTTTGGTCGCAGCTTTGCTCTGTGCCGACAGATGAACTTGATGGATATGCGATGGAGAAGGCGCGCTCCAGTTGCCGAGACCTTGCTGCTTTTCATGCCAGATGGCCGGCACCCGCAATCGATAAAATTTTAATAAACTACAGAAAATACTTGCTTTTTGGCTCCGAAATTAACTCCATTTTCAATAATGGTCGCTAGCGGCATAACCGGTTATGCGCAATGGGTTAACAGACTATTGCGCTTCCCCCTTCATCGCGATTTAACTGCGATCAACTTGTTAAGGGGTGAGTTACCATGTCCATCGAAGATCCGCGCCTGTCCAGCATCGACAATACTTCCGCAGCCGACGATTTTGACACTGCGGTCGAGCAGCATCTGGGTTTCGCAAGCGAGACCGCCGACGGAATTGAGGTCGCCCAGGCACAAACGCCCGACGCCGGTCGCACCGACCGCCTGCCGGCTCAGCCGCCGGTTGATGTCGCGGCCGCGGTGATCCCGAGCGAAGTGACGCCGGACGGCGAGAATGTCGTGACACTGCCGGCTGGTATCGAACTCGACAACCTCGAGTTCCAGGTTGATGGCGATAACCTTATACTTGTATTGGCGGACGGCACCGAGATCACCGTGATTGGTGGCGCCGCCAACATCCCGACCTTCGTGATTGGTGAGCTTGAGCTGCCACAGGTCGCGCTGTTTGCCGCTCTTGAAGAGAGCAACATCAACGTTGCGGCAGGTCCCGATGGCACTTTCTCGGCTCAGTCGACGCCGGATGGCAACCGCACCTTCGAAGACAATCAGGTCGGTGACGGCATCGAAGAGTTTGTCTTGGCTGGTCTGCTGGATGGCACCAATCAGGACGATGCGGCTCTTGGTGATGTCGGTGCCTTCATCGATGGTCAACCGATCTTCGGTGTTCAGGGCGATTTTCCGCTCTCCGAGACCGTGCTCGTCGATGCCGATCCGAACAACCAGACTGTTTTCGGCCGGATCCTGTTCTCTCAGGGCAGCGACTTCGGCACGATTCGCAGTGTGACCTTCACGTCTGCCAGTGATGTGACGGAAGCGACGAACGCCACTGCGGGACCAGTCGGTCTGACGTCGGCGGGTGTGCCGATCATCGTCTCGCAGTCTGACAACGGTCTGGCCCTCACCGGCACAGCCAACGGGGTGACGATCTTCACCCTCACAGTCACCGACGTGGCCAGCGGTGCCTTCACTTTCGTTCTGTCTGGGGCCGTGGACAATCCCGGTGTCGGTCAGTCGGGCATCAATGATGTGCTTCGTTTGAACTTCGGCGTTGTCATCGCTGACAATGATAATGACGCGGTCACCGGTAGCTTCAGCATCGATATCCTGGATGACGCGCCAACCGTATCGTTGGGCGCAACGGGCACAGCCGAAGATGAATCGCTCGTCGGCGGCAATGACGAAAATGAAGAAGCCGGTCTTTCTGCTGTTGCCACGGGCTCGCTGAACGTCAACTGGGGCGCAGACAACAACAATGACGGTCTGCTCAGTGACCGCTCTGTTGTTTTCACGAATGCGATCGTTGGCGTCACGGGTGCGTCTGGCAGCGCACTGACCTCGCTTGGTGAAGCCGTTTCTACAGCCGTTTTGCCGAATGGCACACTCGTCGGCTACACTGGGGACACAGTACCGACTGCAGCAACGGCCGAGAATGTCGTGTTTTTTGCTACGCTCTCGGATGCCGCAGCCGGTTCCTACACATTTACGCTGGTCCAGCCATTGGACCACGCTTCCGGCGCCGACGAAAACACTCTGTCGCTGACCTTTGGCTACACCGCGACCGACAGCGACGGCGATAGCGTCACTTCAAGCTTTGTTGTCAACGTCATTGATGATGTGCCGGTGCAGGGAGAAGTCGGTGGGGCCGACGCTATCTCTGAAGACGACGTATCCGCCTATCCCGCGACTGACACGACGGAGGGTGAAAAAGCATCGACCACCGGTTCGCTCGGGATCAGCTGGGGCGCGGACGACGATATCCGGGGCGAGACTGAGGGTGATGTCTTCGGTTGAACAGTCCGTTTCTTCGGAACAACGGTCACCGAAGGCAATGACGATGTGCCAGGCGTCGAAACATCTGGCCAGCTTTCTGCTGGTATCTATACCGACGCCGGAGCGCTTGGCCTGTCGATCACTGGCGGGTCGTTTAAGTCCAGCGATCGCGCGCTAAGTTTCCAGGTCATTGATGAAGTCAATGGCGGTCAGACCATCATTGCCTTCTACGACGAACAGGGCATTGACGAGGAAACGGTCCGCGTCGACGTCTTCAAGATCACGCTCGATCCGACGGCTGAAAATGGCAGCTATTCTGTCGAAATCTTCAAGCCGCTTGACCATGACACCAACTCGGATGCCATCACACTGAACTTTGCCTTCCAGGGCACCGATTCCGACGGCGACAGTGCGGAATCTGCCATCGCAAGCGTTACCATTGCCGATGATACGCCTGTCCAAGGCGAGCCTGGTCCGCGGCCGAGCCTGAACGAGGACAATGTCTCGGCATACGACCTTACGGATGCGAGCCGCAACCGAGATGTGACAAAGACCGGCAATGTCTCACTTGGCATTTCCTGGGGTGCCGATGACAATACTCGTGACGAGACCGAGGGCGATAGCTTTGGCCGCACCGTAAAGTTCTTCGGTACGACCACCGAAAAAGACGAAGGTGGCATGGAAGCGAGACTGGTTCCGGTCGGGTCTCCGATCGAGGCCGGCACTTACAGTGACGCAGCAGCCCTTGGCCTTTCCATTCGTGGTGGTGCCTTCACATCCGGTGGCAAGTCGCTCTACTACGTTGTCACGGATCTGGCCAATGGCGGGCAGACGTTGACGGCCTTTATTGACGGCAGCGAGCCTCAAGTGAAGGTGTTCGAGATCGTTCTTGATCCGACATCGGAAAACGGTTCGTACACTGTCGAGATCTTCGAGGAACTCGACCATAATGTTGGCAGCAACGCGCTGCGGATCTTCTTCAAATATCAGGGCACGGATGCAGACGGCGACAGCGCTGAAACTGGGGAAGCCAGCGTTCGCATCCGAGATGACGAGCCGGTGCAGGGCGTGGTGGGCGCGATCCCGACACTGAGCGAAGATGACGTATCCTCCTATGATGCGACGGATGCGACAGACCTGGATATCACGAAAACGAGTGCAATCTCGCTGGGAATCGCCTGGGGTGCCGACGACGACATCCGTGGCGAAACCAATGGTGACGATTTTGGCCGCACCGTACGGTTCTTCGGCACGACAGTCACAGCCGACGAAGTTGATGAGCCGGGTGTGTCGGTGCCCGGTCAGATAGCGGCCGGCATTTATTCGGATGCCGAGGCACTCGGTCTGTCGATCGAAGGGGGTACCTTCTCCTCGGGCGGTCGCGCCTTGAGCTTCCAGGTGATCGATCTGGCCAATGGCGGGCAGACCATGACGGCCTACTTCATGGACACGAGCGGTGTCGAACCGTTTCGCGTCGATGTATTCCAGGTCGTTCTTGACCCGGCCAGCGAGAACGGCTCCTACACCCTGGAGATCTTCCAGGAGCTCGACCATAATGCAGGCTCTGACTCCATCAGGCTGTCATTCGCATTCCAGGGCACGGATGCAGACGGCGACAGCGCTGAAGCTGGGGAAGCCAGCGTTCGCATCCGAGATGACGAGCCGATGCAGGGCGAGGTGGGCGCGATCCCGACACTGAGCGAAGATGACGTGTCCCCCTATGATGAGACGGATGCGACGCAGCCGGCTGATGTGACAAAGACAAATGCGGTCTCGCTCGGCATTGCTTGGGGTGCGGACGACAATATCCGCGGCGAGGTCCAAGGTGACGCTTTCGGTCGAACGGTTCGCTTCTACAGTTTGACGAAAACGCTCGGCGAAGGTGACGAGTTTGTTGGCCCCTCCGCCCAGGTCTCCGAAATCACGACCACCAACGCTGCGGCCGTTGGTCTGTTGATCGAAGGTGGCACATTCTCGTCGGGCGGTCGTGCGTTGACGTTTGATGTTGTCGAGCTCTCGAATGGCGGTCAGACCCTGACGGCCTATTTTATGGACCTGGGTGGTGTTGAGCCGGTTCGCGTCAACGTATTCCAGATCGTTCTTGACCCGACCAGCCCGAACGGTTCCTACACCGTCGAGATCTTCCAGGAGCTCGACCACGCTGTCGGCTCCGATATGATCAACCTCTCATTTGCCTTCCAGGGCACCGATGCGGACGGCGATAGCGCGGCTTTTGCGACGGCTGGCATCATGATTTCTGACGATCAGCCATTGATCGGGCAGCCCTTCAACGGCGGTGTCGTCGAGGAAGAACAGCGTCAGGTTGCCGGCGACGGCAATGAGGACCGGGGTGGTGATGGAGACAGAGATCGTCTCGTCGATTTGAACCGGACGACGCACAAGACGGGTGGTACACTGGCCGTTTTCTGGGGCGCGGACAATGCCAATGATGGCAATGGCCAGCCAGGTGACCGCTCTGTCCAGTTCGGTCCTCAGGCCGTAACGAACCTGCAGGCCCTGAATCTGACATCTGATGGCGAACCACTGAAGTTTGAGATCATCACGGTTGATGGTCAGCAGATATTGCTGGCTTATACTGGTGACGTTGTTCCGACGGTCATGCCGGCGAATGGAGAGGCGGCTGTTGCTGCCAATGTTGTGTTCTCGGTTGCACTGTCGGATGGTGAAGCCGGCTCCTATGCCTTTGAGCTTTATGACACGCTTGATCACCAGGGCTCTGTTCCGGGAGAGGACAGTCAGGTTCTGACCTTCCAGTTCACGGCCACGGATAGCGATGGTGACGTGACCGAACCCTCGACCTTCTCGGTCAAGGTGATTGATGATACGCCGTTTGCGCTTGGGACGATCCTGGACCGCTATGTTGAGGAAGAAGCCCTGGAGGGCGGCAACAGGGATACTGATCCATTCGGCGCTGAACTGCTTGGCGCGATTGCCAATGGTCGTCCGGTGACAGACCAGGCGGAGGGATCGCTGAACATCTTCTGGGGTGGTGACGACGGTAACCGCAGTGAGAATGGCGGCTTCACCGGTACGCAGGTTGCCGGTGACCGTTCTGTGGTTTTTGCGACCGGCACGGGTGCTGCACGTGTGTTGACGCCAAGTGAAGTCGCCGAATTCCTGTCGGTGAGCGGTGGCGGTGCAACGCTTGCATCTCTGAAATCGGAGGGGCAGGCCCTTGTCTACACGCTGTCGGGCGATGGTACGCAACTGACGGCCCGTGCTGGCAGTGTCGAAGGCAATCTTGTCTTCACGGTCAAGCTGTCCGACGAGGGCAATGGTTCCTATGAGTTCGACCTAGATGGCGTTCTCGATCATCCCGTGAAGGCCTCGGGCGCCCAAAATGAGGATGTCCTTTCCTTCCGCTTCACCTTCACCGCCCGTGACGGCGATGGCGATGTCGCAGAGAGCGGCTTCACTGTCAAAATCATCGATGACAGTCCTGTTCAGACCGGGGACGGTAACCACAATGCGCCGCTTGATGAAGATGATGTTGCAGCCATTGTCAACGTTCAGCCTGCTGGCACGGATCGCAATCAGCCTCAGTCGCTCTCCGGTCAGATCAGCAAGGTGAACTTCGGCGCTGATGGCTTTGGTTCACTTGCATTTTCCGGTGCTTTCAGCGTTCCGAACGAGAATAGCGGTGTACTCGTTGTCAACGAAAACGCAGGGGCGGAGTCTGGCCTTACCTCGGATGGTGATCCCGTATACCTCCGTCTTGTCAATGATGGCCGGACGATCGAAGGCTTCGTGCCGGACCGCGAGGGTGAAGTTGTCTTTAGGGCGATCCTGAACGGGACGGACCGTGGCTACACCGTCAACCTGCTGGGCAATATTGATCATCAGCCGGTTGCTGAGGGCCGTGGTGACGCGCAGTCGCTAAACTTCGACGTTCGTGCGACCGACGGTGACGGCGACTATGTGGATGTCAACATGTCCATCCGCATTCGTGACGATGCGCCTGTGGTAAGCAATCCGGCTGGCGTTGCGCCTGGCGTTTCGAACGCGAGCATGCATGAGAACGACATCGCAGCGATTCTTGGTGTCCAGGGTGCCGGCACGGATGGCGCGCAACCTCCAAGCGCTTCGGGCAATCTGCTCGTCAATTTCGGTGCCGATGGCTTTGGATCGACCGCATTCTCTGGTGGGTTCAATGTTCCGAATGCTGGATCCGGCATTCTCGTTGCAGGCGACCTCAACGGTGTCGACTCTGGCTTGAAGTCTGACGGTGTGACAGTGATGTTCCGTCTTTCGGCTGATGGCCAGGTTATCGAGGGCTACAAATTCGGCAGCAACGAGGTTGTGCTGAGGGCTCAACTTGATCAGAACGACGCCGGATGGACGGTCGACCTGCTCGGCAATATCGACCATCAGCCGGGGGATTCCGGTCGTGGCGCTGGCCAGTCTGTCAACTTCACGGTCACCGCGAAGGATGGCGATGGTGATCCTCTGGATGTGACGCTGTCAGTTCGGATCAATGACGATAGCCCAGTATTCGACGACAATGCGCGTAGTGAAGTGTCAGAGGACGGGAGCAAAACAGTTACTGCGAGCCTGAATGGTCTTGACTGGGGCGCTGACGATGGTGCGGCGCGCTCTCTTACGATTTCCACCGCTGTGGGCGTTAAAGATCATACCAATGCTGAAGTTAATGAGCTGCGCTCGAATGAAAAAGTGGTGTCCTTCACCCTGGTCAGCGGCGTGCTCGTTGCTTACGTCGATGCCAAACCAGAGTCTGATTGATGCCACAAATGTCGTCTTTACCGTAACGCCGGATGCATCAACAGGCTCCTATACTTTTGATCTGCGACAGCCTCTCGACCATACATCGCCCGTAGGTACGGATCAGCACATCGATCTGGACTTCACTGTAACAGCTACAGACAGCGATGGTGACCCAGCGACAGGTTCGTTTACGGTGCGTGTCGATGCAGCTGGCACGATCGGTTCGATCAATTACAGCGATCTTGACACGGGCGTGTTTGTCAATCTGAGCGAAGCTTCCGAGAACCGAAGCGGTCAGACGGTCGCTGCGAACACGGCGACCGATCGGACAGGCGCCAATATCGTCGGCGTGGACGGCATGGCAGGTGTCAACGACGCTTTCGGCAGTTCAGTAGCGGATATCCTGGTCGGTGGTGCTGAAGCCAACGTGCTGAAGGGCAATGAGGGTGATGACATCCTAATCGGTGGCAAGGGTAGCGACACGCTGGACGGCGGCGATGATGACGATACCTTGATCGTCTCAGCCGATATTGATGTCGTGAACGGTTACGGTCCACGCGCCTTTACGCGGGGGGATGGAACGTCCGAAGATGTTTCCATCAACGGCCGCTCAGGTGAAGGCGATACCCTCACCGGTGGATCAGGTTTCGATACGGTCCGCTTCGAACCCGCTTCGGGAGCGAACGGTTTTGTCTTCGATCGCGCGAACGCCAGCCTTGGCCTATCGGGTGTGGAAAAGTTTGTAGGTACTGACGGTGATGACGTTATCCTGCTTCCCAATGCTTACACGACATCAGACAGCACGCTGATTGAAATCGAAGGTGGCAGGGGCAACGACGTCCTGCAAGGTTCTAATGCGCAAGGCGACAAGATCTCCGGTGGTGACGGTAGCGACGCTATCTCAGGTCTGGGTGGTGATGACGATATCAGCGGTGGCAATGGTGATGACCGGATCTGGGGTGGCGAGGGCAATGATCTCATCCGCGGAGATTGGGGCAAGGACACCATTTATGGTGGAAACGGCAATGACACGATTTACGGCGGTGGGGACGATGACATTCTTGACGGCGGTGCTGGCAACGACGCCCTAGATGGTGGCGAAGGGAATGACACGCTTGTCGGCGGATCGGGTATCAACAGACTGTTCGGCGATAAGGGCAACGATGTCCTTGGCGGCGACAGTGCAACCCAGACCACTGCGTTTGATGGCGGTGACGACACAGATACCCTGCTCGTGAAATCTCCGGGAGGCAAGGTTACCGTTAACCTCTCAACCGGCACGATTACTGGCGGCCACTACGACGGTAGCACCGTCGTGGGTATCGAGAATGTTGAGAACAAGAGCCCCAACTCGGCGGTCGAATTCATCGGCGACAATGCTGACAACATTTTGATCGGTGGCAACAAGGACGATGTGCTCTCCGGCGGCGCTGGTGACGATCTCCTGCGAGGCGGCGATGGTAACGATGTTCTCACTGGAGGAACGGGGACCAACGGCCTCTTCGGCGGCAAGGGCAACGATGTCCTGGGCGGCGATAGTGCAACGCAGACGACGGCTTTCAACGGTGGAGAAGGGATTGATACCCTGCACGTGAAGTCTCCAGGCAGCAAGGTCACTGTAAACCTGGCAACTGGCACGATCACGGGTGGCCATTACAATGGAAGTACTGTTGTCGGCATCGAGAATGTTGAGAACAAGAGCCCGAACTCGGCGGTCGAATTCATCGGCGACAATGCTGACAACATTCTGATCGGTGGCAACAAGGACGATGTGCTCTCGGGCGGCGCTGGTGACGATCTTCTGCGAGGCGGCGATGGCAACGACGTTCTCACTGGAGGAACGGGGACCAACAGCCTCTTCGGCGGCAAGGGCAACGATGTCCTGGGCGGCGATAGTGCAACGCAGACGACGGCTTTCGACGGTGGAGAAGGGATTGATACCCTGCATGTGAAGTCTCCAGGCAGCAAGGTTACCGTTAACCTCTCAACCGGCACGATTACTGGCGGCCACTACGACGGTAGCACCGTCGTGGGTATCGAGAATGTTGAGAACAAGAGCCCGAACTCGGCGGTCGAATTCATCGGCAACGATGCTGACAACATTCTGATCGGTGGCAACAAGGACGATGTGCTCTCTGGCGGCGCTGGTGACGACACGCTCGACGGCGGCTCCGGCGCGGACCGACTGGCCGGCGGCGGCGGTTCCGATACAATGATCGGTGGAGGGGACAACGATCAATTCTTCATCAACGGCGGCAACGACACAATCTATGGCAATGCGACCGATCTGACGGTTGACGCAAATCGTCTCGCGGCGAGAGGCGAAAGCGATACGGTCATCGTTTACGGTGCCCAGAGCGACTATGCGGTCACCCGTGACCTCGACGGTTCCTGGACCATCACCAGCGCGAGTGAAACCGACAAACTCTATGGCATCGAAGGTATCAACTTCGATGGCGGCCAACTGGTCGAACTCGACCTCACAGCCAATGTCTTGGTGTTCAACGCCGCAAGCCAGCTGGTCGGCACCTTCGCGACCATCCAGCAGGGCGTGAACTTTGCCGATGCAGGCTTCACCGTCGAAGTCCGGGAAGGGACCTACAACGAAGCCGTGGTCATCGGTGAGGGTATCACCCTCAAGGGCGTTGGTACTGTCATTGTGGATGGCGGCGAGGCTGGACCGGCCATCACCGTCAACGGCGGTGGCGCCGGCCGATCGCTCCTGATTGACGGCATCGATCTGAAGAGTGCGTCGTCGTCCGTCATTCTGATCGCCAAGACGGCAGAATACGACTTCGTCTCGCTGAAGAACGCGGAAGTCACCGGTGGCGACTATCACGGTCTCTTCGTCGAAAACGCTGTCAACGTGGATGGCTTGACGGTGGAGAACGTGAGCTTCTCCGGCAATGCCACTGTGGAATCCGGTGGTGCAGGTGAAGGTCCGATCACCATCTTCCTTTACAACGGCAATGTCACCTTCAAGAATGTTGACGTCAAAGATCCGGGCGCTGCTGCCGAAAACGGCATCCAGTTGCGTGGTGTGGACGCTCCGTTCCAGCCGATGGGCACCGTGGTGTTCGACAATGTCAATGTCAGCGGCACCTACTCCAAGGTCGGCGTGGCGATCTACAACTTCACCAATGCCAACGGACTGCAGATCGTCAGTGGTGGTCTCGACGTCAACGTCAACGCGAAGTGGCACGGCCTCAACATCGACAATGTCGGTGGAACCATCGATCTCTCGGGCGTACCGCTGACGGTGGTCAATAGCTTTGCAGGTCCGTCCAACGATATCGCTATCCAGGGCACATCCGGCAACGAGACCTTCACCGGAGATGACAGCGACGACTTGCTCTTCGGCAAGGGTGGTGGTGATCGCCTGAATGGCGGCGCCGGCAACGATGTTTTCGTTCTTGCAGGGGATGTGACCGGAAGCGGCACACGTAACATTCAACTGGGTGATGGAAACGTCCGCACAGTTTCGATCGCAGGGCTTGCGGGCACGTCCGACATCGTCAGTGGCGGCTCAGGCAGCGATAGCATCGTGCTCAACAGGGGAGCGACCCCCGGCTTTGTCCACGACACCGATTCCGCTCCGAGCTTCATGAGCGGGATCGAAGCGATCAACGGAACCGATGGTCGCGATGTGATCATCGTAAATGACACCTACATGAGCGATGCCGTTGGTGGCGGTATCTTCATCTCCGGCAATGCCGGCAACGACGTTCTCGGCGGTGGTGCCGGTTCGGATACCATCTATGGCGGCGACAACGACGACCTGATCTCCGGTCTCGGTGGCAACGACACGCTTGATGGTGGCGACGGCAATGATGAAATCTGGGGGGGCGCCGGCAACGACACGCTGATCGGTGGTGGAGACAACGACCAGTTCTTCATCAACGGCGGCAACGACACTGTCTATGGCAATGCGACTGATCTCACTGTGACGAGCAATCGTCTCGCAACAGCCGGTGAAAGTGATGCGACTGTTGTTTATGGGAACCAGGCTGATTATGCCGTGTCCCGCAACAGTGATGGCTCCTGGACGATCTCCAGCGCCGGCGAAACCGATACTCTGTATGGTGTCGAGCATATCAACTTCAACGGTGGCCAGGTCGAACTCGACCTCACAGCGAACGTTCTGGTGTTCAATGCTTCCGGAGAACTGGTCGGGACCTACAACACGATCCAGGAAGGCGTCGACAATTCGTTGAACGGCTTTACGGTCGAAGTGCTTCCCGGCACGTACAACGAGAATGTGACGATTGGCGTCTCTATCACGCTTGTCTCGGTTGGCGGTCGTGACAGCACGATCATCAATGGCGTCTCCACCGGCTCTGAAAACGCGACCATCACCGTGCTGGGTGGCGTTGATAATGTGTCGATCGGCACAAATGGCAATAACGGCTTCACAATCGTTGGCTTTGACAAGGGAAATCCGGGAATCGAACAGGCTGCTGTCTATCTGCTGAACGCTGTCGCCGGAAACCCGACCGACAATTTCCATATGGTCGGTAATGAGGTTGTCGCTAATGGCGAAGCTGCATTGCTGTCCGACTGGAATGCTGCGGTTACCAATGCTGTAATTGATCGCAACATCTTCTCCGGCAAGACTTTTGTCGGTGTAGAGCCTGCGACGGGCGATCAGTTTACCGTGCCGAACGTGGCGCGTCAGCTGGTGGCGTTCGGACAGGGTTCCACACCTGCGAGCAATAACGCCGACAATATCACGTTTACAAACAACGTGATCACCGGAGCAGCGGGAGGAACGTCTGCTGGCAACAATCTGGTGACGATCGACGCTTCGAACTCGAACATCTCGAACAATATCTTCACCGGACACACGGCTGGCGGCAGTTTTGCCCTGCGGGCACGCGGCGAAGGCACTTCGATTGAGAACAACAGGCTCGATCACAGCACCGGCGGCAACAGTGCAGGCATCTCGGTCAACAATCATGGCATGCCGGGAGCCTATACCGGCAACGAGGTGATTGGCGGATCCGGTGATGACGCTATCTTCGGCATGACTCCGGGCGCTGATCTGATCAGCGGCAATGGCGGTAACGATATCCTTGC
>JBJIOA010000005.1:0-10109 GCA_045377275.1 Allorhizobium sp.
ATTTTCTCTGGAATGCCATATCCCCAACTGCCAAAATCTCATCAATTATCAGGATCTGGGGATCGACGTGAACGGCGACTGAGAAAGCAAGCCTAGCAAACATTCCGCTTGAATAATATTTCACCGGCTGATCAATGTAGCTACCAATTTCCGCGAAAGCCAAAATCCTATCCATTCGCTCCGCAATTTCATCAGGCGTCAGACCCAGAAGGCTTGCGTTAAGATGGATGTTTTCTCGGCCGGTGAACTCGTTGTTGAAACCAGCGCCGAGTTCAAGCAGAGCGGAGATACGTCCCTTGACCGATATCGTTCCGGTCGTTGGTCGAACTGTACCGCATATCAGCTTTAACAGAGTGGATTTTCCTGAGCCGTTACGCCCGACTATGCCGACAGTCTCGCCCCTGTCGATATCCATAGACACGCCGCTCAACGCCCAAAAATCGCTGGAGTATCGGCGCTTCCCGCGAAACAGCCACTCCTTTAGCCGGTCTTCTGGTCGCTCGAACTTACGATAAAGCTTCGAGATGTTGTCGGCATGAATTACACAGTTATCAGAGTACATCGGCAAATGCCCGCGCTCCACGGTGGAAAACATAGAAGCCGAGGCCAAACACGGTGAGGCTGATAAGCCAGGCTACCGCCACCCCGCCCAGGGACGGCCATTGGTCAAAGAAGAGCGCACCTCTCGCTGCTTCGAAGAAGAAAGACAACGGATTGAGGTCGAAAAGGTACCGTATGGAAACCGGTGTGTTTTCCACGGGATAAAGAACGGGGCTCAGATATAGAAGCGCGGTCAAAACGAAAGGAACTATCATACGCATGTCACGAATAAAGACACCCGCAAATGCGAGCAAGTAGGTACCACCAAGCACGAGGATGACAAAGGGGACCAGCACAACCAAGAAGGAAATCGCTGTGGAGGAGGGTGAGCCAAGGACTACAAGCGACGCAATTATCACGATCAGAAAGTTTGCCGCGAACTGCACAAGTGATGCAAGGACGCACCACCAACGGAAGCAACTCGACGGGGAAGACCACCTTGGTCACGTATGTTGCATTGTCTGTGACGAGTGATGTGGCGCGAGACCAGCATTCGCTCGCAAGTGTGTACATGGATAGTCCGGCGAACAGAACAATCGCGAACACCTCCACCCTGTCAGCTTGCATTCCAGGCCAGCGCGAAACAAATATCACGTTAAACACAAAGGTATATATTCCAAGCATTAAAAGGGATGACAGTAGTATCCAAAAGAGGCCAAGTGCCGACCCCCTGTATCGCTGCTCAATTTCCCGGCGCACCAGAAATATGGTGAGATGACGATGGCCCCAAGCCTGTTTCAATTTCAACCTATCCACTTTCCGCTTGATCTTGAGTGGCGTGTTGCGCCTACGCGGATATGTTAATCTGACCGCGGCCATAGCATGGGTTGGCGTTCGGCAGTAGCGATTTTTCCATTTGTCCCCAAGCGCTGTCATTGGGAATATATACGATGGAAAGCGGATTTCACTGCAGTCGGAAGACGAAGCCCTCCCTTTCGAATGTGCTCAATTGCATTGTTCCCAATCACCCTAATCATCGTAGGGTTCTTTGACAATTTTTCGATGATCGACACGATTTCATTCGCTTGGCTTTCTTTGGTGGACCGCTGCAGGAAGAAACCCGTTACTCCCTCTTTGATTAAGGCCCGACTTCCAGGGAATTCAGTCGCAACAGTAACACATCCACAAGCGGCGGCCTCGATGAGAATTCGAGGCACGCCTTCGTTGTAGCGGGACGGCAGGACAACAACATCTGTTTGTCCGAGGAGGCGAGGCATGTCGTCCACTTTTCCAAGAAACAAGACTCCAGGATGTTCACGCAAAGTGTTTTCTGAAACACCATCTGGATCGGCCTCCGTCTGCCCGGCTACAATCATATCGACATTCTCCATGCCGCAGGCCTTCGCAGCCGCAAGGAAAACATCTAGCCCCTTGGCCTTTAAGAGACGTCCGGCATAAAGTACCTTTAGACGTCTGTCGGAATGACGCTTTTCTGGCGGATGGAATTGTTCCAGGTCAATGCCGGTTCCATTCGTCAATTCGGTTCTATCTATTACTATGTTAGCCTGCGTTCTACCCAAAAATCGCGGTCAGAACTTGTTTCAAAGCAAATTGTTGCATCACGCAAGCATGCCCTAAGCACCAGCTCAACTACGCGCAATCGCAATTTTTTGGCTGCTGTAAGGTTTTGAGTGTCATATAGGCGCCCTAATCCGGGGACGGAGACCACAAGATCGCCTCGCCATCCTAGTAATTTCGCCACCTGCGCCGCAATCCCGCCGTACAAATAAGGCTTCAGGTTAATAAAATGTAAAATTTCTGGACGATAATACAATATGCTCTTGATTATTGAAAAAATAATATTGATGTCACTCCAATGTAGTCTGAATCTATTTATCTCCATTTTCTTGTGATAACAATCAGTCGGAGGGACACCATTGCCGCCAGCCATTACAATTACATTTTTATCCATCTCAACAGCAACATCGACAAGATGTTTTCGATGATGACGAAAATTGTCAATGTCGTTGGAAACAAAAACAATCGTCTGCTTCGCTTTATCTGTTTTCATGTCAAGACTTTTGCTATGGATTTTGTTTTTCTTGAATTCACAGAGTAGAGAGTTATTCAATCACTAGCCCGTCCTATATCTATTTTGGAATGGAGAGGCAGTCGAGATCTGCCTACGCAAGGCAGACTTGATTCGTTTTCACGCACAATTGTTGTAGTCTCGTCTACAGTCACCTTCCGCCGCGCCCTTGACGCAGATCCTTTGCAGACCAGAAACTCGGCACAAATGGAGTCTACCACTGCAATTCGATGGTCAGTTTCATACGTCGCGATCTGGAATACATCGATCTGGAGCAAACAAAACTGGAGATCATCGACAGCTCGTAAGTACGAGGTAGTCACCAACGCCTTAGGTGTAGGATGTTACCTACATCGCCAGTCTTTACACATCGACAATGGCGGAGAGGGTGGGATTCGAACCCACGATACCCTTGCGAGTATGCCGCATTTCGAGTGCGGTGCTTTCGACCACTCAGCCACCTCTCCGGTCACATTGGTCGGCGCTCGATGGCGCGGGCTGTCTCATAGCGGCAACTCACCCCCCGCGCAAGAGCAAATGTGACGGTTTTTCCAATCGTTTCCCTAATCGCCAAGCACTAAGCTCGCCTGCATCGAAACATCGTCGGTCAGAGTTCTCCGACGTCTTCAACGGTATGCCGATCTCACCCGATTCCTTCCTTGGAGCGACGCAGGCTCATGCTGATATAAACGTGGTGACCATTGCGAACAGCTCATCGCGCCGATCTTGGACTTGTGCCCCCTGCGACAGCACCGCTTTCGCACTGGATCACCGAACTCTACGATTTGCTCCCGCAACACCGCACTGCAAATCCCGGATCAAAGCCGCGCCTGCGCGAGATCCGGGTCAGACAATGAAGAATATCGGAGCGTTCAGCAAAGCGGCGACCGCAGGGCGCGAACGCGGGAATTCTCGACACGTCAGGGGCGGAAAGAGGGAAGCCGCAGGAGCCTGAGCATAGCGACCCTTCTGGGTCAGGCGGGACCGCCTCCCCCGGCCATGGCGTTCCGCTTGAAGGGCAATGAGCTTCGTGAGAAAAACTCCACCCATAGCTGCCCTCACCTGCCCGACCGCCCCAAGGTCTTTGCAATATCGATAATGTCATCACGTGCCGCCGTCGGATCATCCTTGCTCCAGGCAACACCAAGCCCGATCTTCAGATCGATGCCCGTCACCTTCTTCAGCACCACGTCCCTGCCAGGCAGTTCCGCTGTCCATTCCGGTGCAAAGCCGACGCCAAGACCTGACGATACAAGCGAGATCAGCGAGAAGGTGTCATCACAGGTATAGGCGACATTGTCATTCAGCCCGTGCTCGTCGAAGGTCTCTGCGAAATAGCGCTCGGTGTAGGAGAGGTTCTGCCGCTTGAAGGCGATGATCTTCTCACCCTTCAAATCCTCGATGGTCACCTCGTGCTTCGAAGCCAGCGGATTGCCCAACGGCACAGCGAGCAGATACCGCTCATGGGCAATCGAGAAGAAGCGCAGCGAGCCGATGTTCTCGACTGGCCGGATGAAGCCAAGGTTCAGCTTGCCGCATTCCAGCTGCCGGATGATCTCAGACGTCGAGCCGTTCGAGACATGCAGGCGGATATCGGGAAACTTCCGGCCAATGCGCGCCAGGAACGCCGGCAGTACGCCTGTCGTTGCCGGATAGATCGTGCCGATCCTGATCTCCCGCATGGTGCCGCCTCCTGCCGCACGTGCCATTTCGGCTGAGAGATCAAGCTCCCCCAGCATTCTGACACAGCGATCGTAGAACACCTCCCCTGCCCGCGTCAGTTCCACCTTGCGCGTCGAGCGCGTCAAGAGCTGCACGCCAAGCCCCTTCTCCAGCGCCTGGACCTGCGTGCTCAGCGCAGGCTGGGCGATGTTCACCCGCATGGCCGCACGGCCGAAGTGGAGTTCCTCGGCAACAGCCACGAAATATGAGAGTTGGCGGAGTTCCATCTAATCGCTCCCGATCGATCCGGCGAAGACGATTATACGTTATATGTATAGAATAGCCAGTTATTTTATTGATAACGATTTCCGATGGTGTCGTATGACACCGCGCGAACTGTTAGCCTGGAACATACGGAAACTGAGGGTGGAGCGAGGCCTCTCCCAAGAGCGGTTAGCTCTGGAGGCCCAGATTGAACGCGTCTCCATCTCGCAGATCGAGCGAAAGCAAGTAAACTTGGGGATCGATTCATTGGGGAAGATTGCTCAGGCGCTGAACTGCGCCGTATCTGACCTGCTGATGAGCCCGTTGCCAGGAGACGAGATGCCTCCCGTTCTTCGCCCCGGTCGCAAGAGCGGTAACTGACCCCACAATGGCTAGGAGACAAGGAGGGGCAACGAGCGCCCCTGACGCTGAATGAAATTAGGACGTCAAAGACAGCGGCCTAAAAAGTGAGCGCACGCTTCGGCTAAATAGACTCAGCGCAACAATAAATTCGCAATCTGTACGGCTGACAACGAACCTGTTCTTGCGTGCAGTTGGCAGGGGTCGACCACTAGCCTTCCCACGGCGATCCTACCGTTCGACGCACCTCACCTACGCGAAACATTACCGGCGACCGGCTCACCAGTCCGCCTCCTGTAAAGGCTGCTCGCACAAACGCCGCCCGACCCGGTCACAGGACCTTCAGCTCCCACTTGCGCTGGCGATGACCTACACCCCCCCGCTACGCGACACTTTCAAGCATCTTCCAAGCCAGCGCGCCCATCCTCACATCCGTACACGCCGCTTGAACAGCGACCCAAACCTGATATGTTCTATCTTTGTTCATACAGCATGCAATCCTGCTCCAGCGGCCACAGAATGATCATCGCACACCTGCTTCAAACATCTGACGACATCGCATGACCGCCCATCTGGAAAGCCTCAACGAACGACAGCGGGAAGCGGTCACCCATGGCTCCAGCCTTCTCAACCAATCCGTGGCAGGCCCGCTCCTCATCATCGCAGGTGCTGGTTCCGGCAAGACAAACACACTTGCCCATCGTGTCGCCCATCTGATCCTCAATGGTGCTGATCCTCGGCGTATCCTTTTGATGACCTTCTCACGTCGCGCAGCCTCCGAAATGGCGCGCCGCGTTGATCGCATCTGCCGACAGGTGCTCGGCGACAAGGCACTTGCTGACGGTCTCTTATGGTCGGGCACATTCCATGGGATCGGGGCCAGACTGCTGAGGCTTTATGCCGAACAGATTGGCCTTACCGTCGATTTCACGATCCATGACCGGGAAGACAGTGCCGACCTGATGAACCTTACGCGCCACGAGCTGGGCTTGTCGAAGACCGAGACCCGCTTCCCGACCAAAGGAACCTGCCTTGCGATCTACTCGCGCGTCGTCAATGCCGAAAGCTCGATCGGAGAGGTGCTCAGATCCGCCTATCCCTGGGCAATCAACTGGGAAGAGGAGCTGAAGGCGCTGTTTGCCGCCTATGTTGCGGCCAAACAGGCGCAGGGCGTCCTCGATTACGATGACCTTCTCCTTTACTGGGCACAGATGGTCTCGCATGCAGAGCTGGCCGACGATATCGGCAATCGCTTTGATCATGTGCTGGTCGACGAGTATCAGGACACCAACCGGCTGCAGGCCCAGATCCTGATGTCACTCAAACCGGGTGGCCGGGGCCTCACCGTTGTCGGCGATGATGCCCAGTCGATCTATTCATTCCGGGCGGCCACCATCCGAAACATCCTCGACTTCCCCAATGAGTTTTCGCCAAAGCCAGCCGACGTGATTACGCTCGACCGCAATTACCGCTCGACGCAGCCGATCCTCGCTGCCGCCAATGGCGTGATTGGCTTGGCTCGTGAGCGCTATACCAAGAACCTCTGGACCGACCGGCAATCCGAACAAAAGCCCCGTCTGGTGACCGTCAAGGACGAGAATGATCAGGCCGGTTTCATCGTCGAGGAAGTCCTTGCCAACCGCGAGGTCGGTATTGCGCTGAAGCAACAGGCGGTTCTTTTCCGGACATCGAGCCATAGCGGTACGCTCGAGGTCGAGCTGACGAGACGCAACATCCCCTTCGTCAAGTTAGGTGGCCTGAAGTTCCTCGACAGCGCGCATGTCAAAGATCTCCTCGCCGTCATCCGCTTTGCTCAGAACCCGCGTGACCGGGTTGCCGGGTTTCGGGTGCTGCAGATGCTTCCGGGCATCGGTCCGCAGAGAGCGGCGGCAATTCTCGATACGATTGCAGCCGATCCTGAACCTTTGGCATCGCTTGCAGAGATCCCGCCACCGTCCAAGACAGGTGATGACTGGGCGCCCTTCGTCACTCTGCTGACCGGTCTTCGCAAACAGGAACATGGCTGGCCTGGTGACATCGAGAAAGCGAGGGTCTGGTATGAATCGCATCTCGACCGGATCCACGAGGATCCCGAGACCCGCAAGGCTGACCTCCTGCAGCTCGAGCAGATCGCATCAGGTTATCCAAGCCGCGAACGCTTCCTGACTGAACTGACGCTCGATCCACCGGATGCAACAAGTGATCAGGCGGGCGTGCCGCTGCTTGACGAGGATTACCTGATCCTCTCGACGATCCATTCGGCCAAGGGCCAGGAATGGCGTGCCGTCTTCATGCTCAATGTCGTTGACGGCTGCATGCCGTCCGACCTCGGAGCCGGCACGACTGACGAGCTCGAAGAGGAGCGGCGACTACTCTATGTCGGAATGACCAGAGCCCGCGACAGCCTGAGCCTGATCACACCGCAACGTTTCTACACCCATGGGCAGAACAGCCGCGGCGACCGACATGTCTATGCCTCGCGGACGCGTTTCATCCCGGCCATGCTCCTGCAGTTTTTCGAGCAGACAAGCTGGCCAAAAGTCGATGCGACCACGACCGGACGCAGTGCCAGCCAGATCAGGATCGACGTCGCCGCCAAAATGCGCGGGATGTGGAGATAATGTCCGGTCGATGAGGAATTTCGCAAGCCGGACACCTGGCAACCTGCCGCATCCAACTGAATTTTGCGGCCGATGAGCCGCATCAAGGCCGCAGCTACTTCAAACCAGCCGATATCGACGGGTTGGTGGCTATCGGCGCCACTTTCCCAAGATGACAATTGACCGGAAAGGCGTGTCCTCTGCAGCGCTCATCCGCAAGTGTGGCAACGCTCGTGTCGGTCAAGTTCGTTGCTGCCATCACTCTTGACCTCGAACCACTCGAGAACATAATGAGAACAAACCCCCTTTCTGATCCCCATCAAAGGCAGGCTCTGATATGCAAGATCAATCCCAAAAGCGTCTTCAACTCAATGTCGCAATTGCGCTTGGCTGCCTGCGTCGCACAACCATCCGGAGCTTTGCTGGATCTGGCACAAGCCGTCGCCGTGACTGGCACCTGGCCCCGTTCATGGCAGATGCGATTGCCCGTTCTCTTACCGCATCGCTCAGCTTCTTCAAGGATGACAGGCCCGTAATCCTCAGCCGTGTGAGCCACCATATCGAAATGGTCTTGAAGGATGTGCCCGACATTGAGGCAAGAGCCTTGGCTGGAATTGACGCCAGGCAGCGAGACCAGGCAAGGCAGGCAATCGCGGGCCGTATCACTGAGCGCCTTTGTCAACGCTACATGATCCGCTTGCCTACTCGACCAGCCATAGTTCCAGCCAGCGGCGTTTGGTGCGGGCTAGATGGCGAGCAAGACGACGAACGAGAGCGTGTCAGTATGGAAGTTACCAGCGAGAAAAGACCAACAGGCCACTACAAACAGCAGTGAACTCGTCTCTGCACGCCCCACATGCTCCGGTGCGCCATAGGTGGTCATTCCAAGGCGGGTGACTTCGAGAAGAAAGCTTGAACAACGCCTTGTTTGCAACCACTACGCCCGAGCAACCCTTGCAGCTTGAGTTCTTGAACCGGCAACGATCGTAAATCATCAAGCGTCGCCAACCGCGTCCTTTGGGGGCAGCCGCCGAGATGACGTCAACACGAGCGGTGTGACAGCGCTTTTGTGACATGAGGCAGCAGAAATTACACGATCAGAGAGGGTGTCGGACCAACGGAGTATAGCTTGCTAACGGGAATGCCGCAGACATGCCGCGGCTTTGTTTGTGAGCGTGACGAACACCCCACCTTTTCTTTTGTGATTGCGGCCGCGAGATATGCTCCTTCATTGAGAGGAGCTGAATGGGATGGGCAGAGATTACGCTAATGCCATGCTTGGAGTCATGGATGAAGCCATGCATGAGGCTCGTCATGAAGGCGGGTACCGACGGATTGAGGTGATCACCGGGCGGCGCAAGCGGCGGGATTGGAGTGACGAGGAGAAGGCGCGGATTGTTTGTGAGAGCGCTGAACCCGATGCGAACATCTCGGCTGTTGCCCGGCGGCACGGGGTCAATCGTGGTTTGCTGAACGCCTGGCGTCGGGAGGCTGGGTTGATCGGACAAAGAGCAGGCAAGGCCTTGGGTCGAGAACCGGCGTTCGTGCCGGTGAATGTGGTCGATAGTCAAAGCCTGCAACGTGCGACGGCATTGGATGTCGCCAGCAGTGCTGCGGGCAGGATTGAGATCGAGCTCGATGGCGCGCGCATGACCGTTGTGGGAGCGGTGGCGCCGGAGCGTCGGCACAAGCCAGCCGCAGCGGCAAAATGGCGCGCTCGTTGCGCTCACGATTAACTGCCAGCCAACAACGATACCAGACGACGCGCGACGACCTTCACCAATAAGAAAGGGGCCACAACGGGGCCCCTTCCAGGTTCAGTTGAGTGCGACAAAGCCGATCAGTCGTGCACGACCGGGACATGCTTGTCGTCATACAGGATCTTGACGTCGTGGACACCGTTCAGCATGGCGATGTCCTTTGTCACACCCTCATCAGTGACACTGACGAACGTGTTCACGCCGTCGTTTCGTGTTGCGACTGCATGCAACCTGTCACCGTCGCTTGCATCCTCGCCCAGCAGGCTGTCGAGCAGTGCGGAGACATCCAGCGCATCGCCTGCTACGAAATTGTAGTCCGTGATGACATCGGCGACGTCGAATTCGCTGAACGCGGTCTTGTCGAAGACGAAGGTATCCGCGCCGTCACCGCCGGTCATCGTATTCAGCCCAAGACCGCCATTGAGGATGTCGTTGCCACCCTCTCCGAACAAGAAATCATTGCCGTCAAGACCAAACAGTGCGTCAGCGCCGGCCCTGCCATACAAGGCATCAATCCCAGAGGTACCTGTGATGGAGTCATCACCAGAGCCACCGCGCACGAGCAATGTATCCGAGGCATAGTTCTCGTTGAGACTGAATACAATGTCAGTGGTCAGGTTTTGCAAGTTGAAGTCCGTATCAACATTGCTGAAGCTGTTATCATCGATATTCAGAATTTCCGAATTACTGCCTACGCCTACACTTATGCCAGAACCGGAGTTCTTTATGGTGTTTCCGGAAACATCGCTCGTTGCATCATCATAGGAATCGAGGTTCATCGCTGTCCGGACATTCTCGAAGACATTGTCGGTAATTGTCAGCGACGCTGCGTTC
>JBJIOA010000006.1:0-153720 GCA_045377275.1 Allorhizobium sp.
CTAGCGTTCTCAGGCTCGGTTCCCGCCGGTGGCGAGCAGACGAGACCGGTCTGGGCGTCCCAGCGTGCGATCATGCGCTCTATGGTGTCAGATGGCATCAGCACGTTGCTGTCGGTCATGACAATCCAGTCATGGCGGGCGGAGTGCCAGCCCTTGACGACGTTGTTCAGCTTGGGATTGGCGCTGAAGGGATCTTGGCCGACGAGGAGTGTCGATGAAATTTCGGGATAGTCCGCCATCAGCCGGCGCGCGACGGCCGCAGCCGGGTCGTCGGCTCTTGCGACACAGAAAAGGATTTCATAGCTGGGCCAATCGAGCCGGAAGGACGAGGCGAGGCAGCGCTCGAGATTGTTTTCCAGCCCACAGATCGGGCGGATGAGGGTGACCGGTGGACGGGGTGTCGACGCAGCCTCTCGGCTTCGGTGGCGCAGCTTGATGGAGAGGACGATGGCGATACTCGCAAGCTGGGCGAGAAGCGCGATCGCGGCAAACCAGATCAGAAAAGTCATGGCGAGTCTCCGGATTTTGGTATCCGGATAGCACCGCTGTGTGACAGTTCGGAGAAGCCTTCTTGCGGCCTTCTCGTTGGGCTTTCAATCCTTGCTCTGCATGGCTTGGAAGAGCTTCCAGCCAAGGAATGCAGCAACGGCGCCGGCCGCGAGGAAGCCGCTGATGCTGCCGCTGATTTCCGCGATCTCCGTGACGCTCTCGCTGAACGCCGCTCCGAGGCCGGTGTAGAGACCGACCCAGACCATCTCCCCAAGGAGGCCTGCCAGCGTGAAGCGCGCCCAGGAAAAGCCGGAGGCTCCGGCCAGAAGGTTGAGGTAAGGGCCAAGCGGCGAAAGCAGCCAGCGGGTAAGAAAGACGGCGACAGTGCCGCGTGCATCCATCTCTTTCTGCGCCCGCTCGATCGCTTTGCGGCGTGAAGGCTCGCGGCTGACGATTGGGACGAGGCGCTGCCCGGCGAGGCGGCCAAGCATGTAGCCGATCTGGTCTCCTGCAACGGCCGAGACGAGTGCCACGGCAATGACATAGGCCAGCGTGAAGTCTCCGGCGGCTGCCAATGCACCCATCAGCATCATGACGATCGAGGCGGGCAGCGGCGCGCCGAGGCAACTGATGCCGACGACCAGCGCAAGCAGCAACAAGCCATAGGACGGCAGCGATGCGAGCAGCGTCTCGGTCAGGCTCATTTTGGCGGTCCCTGCCGGCGCAGTTCGGCAAGGGAAGCCTCTATCTCGGCCTTGAACTCATCGAAGTCCTGGCCACGCTCTTCGGCCAATCGCTCCAATGAGGGGCGGGGGCCATCTTTCGGTGGCGGAGGCAGATCCAGGTCGCGGGCTAGTTTCTCGACTGGCACATGCCAGGAATGGGCGACATAGCCGATGGTCATCCAGGGTTCGGGCGGGAGGTCCTGGCGGGCGGGGTCGTTCCAGTAGGTCACGAAGAAAATCGTTCGCCCGGCAAAGAAGATTGCGAGCGCCATCGCCAGCAGGAAGGCCGAGGTCAGGATGCGCTGGCGGCGCCAGAGTTTCAGGAATGACTTCACGGTTCTCTTGTGTGCTCAGTTCGGGTTGAGGTTGACAGGTTGTGTCTCCGGCTCTCTCTATCGTCGCCAAGCATGTAAGCGAGAACGAGGAGCGGCGGCAATGGCGGAGGCGGGTGTCAGGCTAGAAGCTAGTTGGAAAGCGGTGCTGGGAGACGAGTTCGCGCAGCCTTATATGCGCCATCTCAAGGATTTCCTGAGGTCAGAAAAGGCGGCCGGCAAGCAGATCTTCCCCAAGGGGGCGGAGTATTTCCGGGCGCTCGATCTGACGCCACTCGACGAAGTCCGGGTAGTGATCCTCGGTCAGGACCCCTATCATGGGGCTGGGCAGGCGCATGGGCTCTGCTTCAGTGTCCAGCCGGGGGTCCGCATCCCGCCATCGCTCGTCAACATCTACAAAGAACTCCAGAGCGATCTCGGCATTGCGCCGCCGCGGCACGGCTTCCTGGAGCATTGGGCGCGACAGGGGGTGCTGCTGCTCAACAGCGTGCTAACGGTCGAGGAGGCGCGAGCCGCTTCCCATCAGGGGCAAGGCTGGGAACGGTTTACCGATGCGGTCATCCGAGCTGTCAACGTGGACTGTGAAGACGTTGTCTTCATGCTGTGGGGCTCCTATGCGCAGAAGAAGGCCGCCTTTGTCGATCAGTCTCGACATCTGGTCTTGAAGGCGCCTCATCCGTCGCCGTTGTCGGCGCATAACGGTTTCTTCGGGTGCCGGCATTTTTCGAAAGCCAATGCGTATCTTCAGTCCAAGGGCAGAAACGCGATCGATTGGCAGTTGCCCAGTGAAGCATGAGGATGTTCTTAAGTTCGATTATATAAAGCGGCTTAAGTAGTAATCCGTCACTCTACCCATCAGTCAAAATACAGCCTGACGTTTATTGTGTCGTTTGTTGGGGCCGGGCAGATTGCTCAACGATTTTTTCAATCGTGTTCAGGTCTCAGCTTCATGCAGTCCGCAATTCCGGTTTCGTCCGTTTGGCGACGCCCCGTTTCGCCGCTTCACTGTCGCTGTGAAGAGGGGGCTCTCGACCTTGTTGTCATCGGTGCAGGATATCAGGGATTGTCGACGGCGCTGCATGCGGCGCGGGCCGGGCTTTCGGTTCAGGTCATCGAAGCCGGCGGGATCGGTGAGGGTGCATCCGGGGTGAATGGCGGCCAGGTGATCCCTGGGTTGAAGCAGGATCCGGAAACGCTGCTTGCACTTTTCGGTGAAGAGACCGGTCGAAGGCTCGTTGAATTTTCGGCAGGGACAGCCGATTTCGTTTTCGATCTTATCGCCCGCGAGGGGCTCGACGTTGAGCATGTGCGCTCCGGCTGGATCCAGGCGGCGCATACCGAGACTGCCATGCAAGCGGCGGCACAGCGCAACCGGCAATGGCGGGCGCAAGGGGCGGATGTCGCGCTTCTCAATCCGGCAGAGATTGCCCTCCTGACCGGTGCCGAAGGCTATCGCGGCGGTTTTCTCGATCGTCGCGCCGGTGTCGTCAATCCGCTGGCGCTCGTGCATGAACTCGCGCGCATCGCAAGCGAAGCCGGAGCAGCGCTGCTGCTGAATGATGCCGCCACCTCGCTGCAGAGAGAAGGGACCTTCTGGCAAGTCAGCACGCGGTCCGGTCGCTCGTTTCGGACCCGGAAACTCCTCGTTGCGACCAACGCCTATTCCAAGGGGCTGATGCCGAACCTTGCCCAAAGTCTCGTCTGGCTGCATTCCTTCCAGATCGCCACGGAGCCGCTGCCGCCGGATTTCGATTTCATCCTGCCGAGCGGACAGGCGGTTTCAGACAGCCGGCGGATCGTCGTCTATTATCGCCGCAGCGCCGACGGGCGTCTGGTGCTCGGTGGCCGTGGGGCGATGAATGTACCGCGCTCCAAAGCGGATTGGCTGCATCTGGAGCGGGCCATGCGTCGGCTCTTTCCGATGCTCGGATCTGTGCGGATCGAACATCGTTGGTTCGGACGTGTCGCGATGACGCCCGACCATCTGCCGCATCTTCACGAACCGCAGCCGGGGCTCTTGACGGTGGCCGGTTGCCAGGGGCGGGGGATCGGGCTGATGATGGCGCTCGGTCAGGCTCTCGCGCGGTATCTCGCCGAGGGGAGCCGCGAGGCCCTGCCACTGCCGATCACGCCCCTGGTCCCCATTCCGCTGCATCGTTTCCGACGTATCGGGGTCGCTGCCCATCTTGCCTGGTATCGACTGCTCGATGGGCTGGAACGCTGATCCCCGCATTCAGGTTGGGGAAAGCCTGATCACGCCGTCTTGTATGCTTGCCGTGACCCGGCATGTGACCAATAGTGCCAAACACCTTACGTTCACTCCGCTGGAGTCCGCATGTCCAACCATCTGAAGTTCTTCATAGACGGTGCGTGGGTCGATCCGCTGGAGCCTGCGGTTCTGGATGTCATCGATCCGTCGACCGAGGAGCCCTTCACGACGATCTCGATCGGTGGACGCGGCGATGTCGACCGCGCCGTGGCGGCCGCCCGAAAAGCCTTTGCCACTTTCTCGCTGACCGACCGGTCAGAGCGGCTGGCACTGCTGGAGCGCATCCTTGCCGTCTACAACGAGCGCTTCGACGACATCGCTCAAGCGGTCAGCCAGGAAATGGGTGCGCCGCTCACCTTCGCACGGGACTCTCAGGCCTGGGCAGGACGAGCGCATCTCGAGGCCACTATTGCCGCCTTCAAGAGCTTTGAATTCACCGAGCAGCGCGGCTCGACCCGCATCGTCAAGGAACCGATCGGCGTCTGCGCGCTGATCACGCCCTGGAACTGGCCGCTCAACCAGATTGTCTGCAAGGTCGCGCCGGCAATTGCCGCCGGCTGCACCGTGGTACTCAAGCCCTCCGAGATCGCCCCGATCTCGGGGCTGATCTTTGCCGAGGTCATGGAGGCGGCGGGGACGCCTCCGGGCGCGTTCAACCTCGTCAACGGTCGTGGCCCAGAAGTCGGCCAGGTCATGGCAGGCCATCGCGATGTCGACATGGTGTCGTTCACCGGTTCGACACGGGCCGGCATCATCGTCGCCAAGACAGCGGCCGAAACGGTCAAGCGTGTGGCGCAGGAGCTGGGTGGCAAGTCGGCGAACATCATCCTACCGGATGCCGATTTCGAAACTGCGGTGCGCAAGGGCGTGGAGGGCTGCTTCGGCAATTCGGGTCAGTCCTGCGATGCGCCGACCCGGATGCTGGTCCCGGCCGATCGCCACGACGAGGCGCTTCATATCGCGCGCGAGGCTGCGGAGGCTCACAAGGTCGGGGAGCCGCGCGCCGAAGATACCGTGCTCGGTCCTGTGGTGAGCGACGTTCAATACAACAAGATCCAGCGGCTGATCGAATTGGGGATCGAAGAGGGCGCGCTGCTCGTCACCGGTGGCCCCGGGCGGCCCGAGGGCCTGAACCGGGGCTACTATATTCGTCCGACGGTGTTTGGCCATGTCAGCCCGGATATGACGATTGCCCGCGAGGAGATCTTTGGCCCGGTGCTGTCGATCATACCTTACGAGACGGAGGAGGAGGCGATCACGATCGCCAACGACACCGTCTATGGCCTTGCAGCCTATGTACAGTCGCAGGATATCGAGCACGCGCGGCGTGTGGCTGCCCGTATGCGCGCGGGCTCCGTCTACCTCAACTACCCTGATTGGGACACGTCCGCGCCATTCGGCGGCTACAAGCAATCCGGTAACGGCCGCGAATATGCCGACTGGGGAATCCACGACTTTCTGGAGATCAAGGGCATCGTCGGCTGGGGTGCCTGAGCTGCCTTCCCCGGCGTGAATTTGGGCGGTCCGTCCCGTTGCCAATGAGGTATGCGCCTGTCCTCAGTGGGAAATGCTTTGCCCTTTCACTACCGCCGTGTGAGTACAAGCTTGAGTAGTCCTTGCCTCAATGGCCATTCTGGTGCCTAAATTTTGCCAACTTTTCCAAAGGCTTGCAGTAAAGTCTTAGGGCAGGTGCACGGAACAATTTCCCGTGAAGTCCGTTCTTTCCGCCAATGGCAGTCAACGGAAAGGATCAAGCCATGAAGACGAAGATTATCGCTCTTGGAGCTGTTATACTTGGTGCTGTCGCTTCTCCAGTCCTGGCACAGGAAGGTACTGTCACCGGTGCTGCCGGTGGTGCAGTGACCGGTGCCATTGTCGGCGGTCCTGTTGGTGCAGCCGTAGGCGGCGTCGTCGGTGCCATCGCGGGTACCGCTGTTGCTCCGCCGCCGGAGCGGGTCGTCACCTATGTCCAGCAGCAGCCGATCCCGGCCCAGCCGGTCGTCATCGAGCGGCAGGTGGTCGTCGGTGAGCCCCTTCCGCAGGAAGTCGTGCTGACCACGATCCCCGAAGATCCGACCTACGCCTATGCCGTGGTCAACAACCAGCGCGTCATCGTTGACCCGCAGACCTACGTCGTCGTCGGCGTCGTCCAGTAATCAACGAGCACCAGCCTTGTAGAAACGAGATTTTGACCGGCCGCGCAGCCGTCGGTCATCCAATCCAGGAGGAAACACCATGGACCAACGTCCTGATCCCCGCCTCGATCAGCGCCCGCACGTCACCCAGCAGACCACTTCTGGCAGCGGCGCGACCTGGGGCATTGCAGTCCTGCTGATCGTGGTGATCGCAGCCGGCGCATTCTTCTTCTTCGGTGGCACAGACACTGCCGAAACGCCTGCTACGCCCGCCACGGAAAGCAGCACGCCCGCAGCCCCGCCAGCCGATGCTCCGGCTCCGCCGCCGGCTGACACAACAACGCCGCCTGCAGGTTCTGCAACGCCTCCGGCTGCTGATCCGGTCACCCCGCCGGCTGCAACCGATCCGGCACCCGCACCGGCACCGGCAGCGCCTGCTCCGACCGGCGGGGCCACCGATACGCCGCCCCCGACCACTACGCCTTAACAGGTGTGCTGAAGCACTGCGAGGCCAGCCCTTTTGGGGCTGGCCTTTTCCGTGCCGATACGGTTTTCTCTCACTGCGTTCAGCGCGGCGACAGGACAGGAGAACGTCCAATGGGTGATGAGGGGCTGATGAGCGCTGAGGCGGGCCGTGCGCCACGTCTCGTCATCGATCCCGCCGACTATGCCGCTGTTTATGCGATCGGTGATGTTCACGGTTGTCTCGATGCGCTTTTGGACCTGGAAGACATGATCGGCGAGGACGCCCTGTCGATCGAAGGGCGCAAGCTGATCGTGATGCTCGGCGACTATGTCGACCGAGGACCGAAATCCTGTGCCGTCCTCTATCATCTCACAGCATCGCCGCCCTCAGGCTTCGAGCGGGTTTGCCTGCGCGGCAATCACGACGATGCCTTCCTCGCCTTTCTCGACGGTGATCCTGCCGGTGACTGGGTCCTCGACCACGGTGCGGAAACGACCCTCGCGTCCTATGGGGTGGAGGTGGAAGACTTTAATCTGCCTGCGGGCCGATTTGCCTTGCGCGAGGCCGTTAGGAGTGCCGTTCCGAGCAGCCATGTCGCCTTTCTGAGATCGCTACCGGTGCTGCTCACGATAGGTGCGGATGTCTTTGCCCATGCAGGCGTCAGGCCGGGGCGACCGCTTTCGGAGCAGAGCGATGACGATCTCATGTGGATCAGGCGTTCGTTCCTCGATCTCGGTCCAGGTCTGCCGGTGCGCGTCTTCCATGGGCATACGCCGATGCGCGAGGCCCATGTCGGTCCGGATCGGGTCAGTCTCGACACGCATTGCTATCGCAGCGGGCGGCTGACTGCGGCGCGTATTGTCGCCGGAGACGTGACAATCCTCTCGGTCGGTTAATCCTGGTGGGCGCTGTCAGCGCGCAGCCTTGTCAGGTGCGGGCTTGCCCCATTCGGCAATCGCGATGCCACCGAGAACCAGCACCAGTGCGACGACATGGAAGACCTCCAGCTTTTCGCCGAGTATGGTGACCGACAGCAAAGTACCGAAGACCGGAACGAGATTGATGAAGAGCCCGGCGCGATTGGCGCCGATGCCTTCGACGCCCTTGATGTAGAGGATCTGGGAGATCAGCGAAGGAAATAGGCCCGCATAAAGGATGATCAGCCAGCCGCGCGTGTCGGGCAGGATCAGTTCGCCTCGGCCCGCTTCCCACCAGAGAAGCGGCAGACAGGTGATTGCGGCGGCGAGTGCTGGCACAGCCATGAGGCTCTTCCAGTGGACAGGCGGCTTCCAGCGCAATGACACGGTGTAGATTGCGTAGGAGATGCCGGCAAACAGCATCAGAAGATCACCATAGTTTAGCGTCAGGGTAAGCAAGGTCTGGAGATCGCCGTGAGAGGCGGTGACCGCCGCGCCGATGAAGCTGATCATGAAGCCCAGGATCTGGATCGCAGAGACGGCAATACGGAACAGAAGGAAGTTGATGACGAAGATCAATACCGGGATCGCACCCTGTTCGATCGCGCCATTGACTGCACTCGTATACTTGAGGGCCGTGTAGAGAAAACCGTTGAAGGCCGCATAGCCAACGGCGCCGTAGAAGATCAGCAGTTTCCAGTTGGCTTTCAGGACATCCCAGTCCTTGCGGATCTGTGGGATCGCGATCGAGGCGATCACCAGGGTCGCGAGTGCCCAGCGGCCAAAGCTGAGCACCATCGGGCTCACATGGCCTAGCGCCAGCTTGCCGGCAATCGTGTTGCCGCCCCAGAGCAAGGTCGTGATGACGAGAAAGGTATAGGCGCGGATGGGCAAAGACGTCATTCCCTGCATGCGGACGCCGCTTGCCGAAACCGTGTGCCCCCCGGTCCGTCATGGCGCAATTGCCTCCGAAATAGGCCAGGGGGGGCGCTTTGTCACGTAAAAAGCCAAATCGCCCGTCAAGACGGGTCGATTTCCCAAAAACAACACAGTATAGATGCGCGGGTTTGGGTAGGCGCAGGCACTGCGCAATATACAGGATTATGTGATGACGAATGTCGTGGTGATTGGTTCGCAATGGGGTGACGAGGGCAAGGGCAAGATTGTCGACTGGCTCTCCGAACGTGCGGACATCGTGGTCCGCTTTCAGGGCGGACACAATGCCGGCCACACGCTCGTCATCGACGGCGTTTCCTACAAGCTGTCCCTGCTCCCTTCGGGCGTCGTGCGTCCCGGCAAGAAGGCCGTGATCGGCAACGGCGTCGTCGTGGATCCGCATGCGCTGATCGCTGAAATCGGCCGGCTGAAGGATCAGGGCGTCGAAGTGACGCCGGACAATCTGCGGATCGCCGAAAACGCCACGCTGATTCTCTCGCTGCATCGCGAACTCGACGGCATGCGCGAAGATGCGGCCTCCAACAGCGGTACCAAGATCGGCACGACCCGCCGTGGTATCGGCCCGGCATACGAAGACAAGGTCGGCCGTCGTGCGATCCGCGTCATGGATCTCGCCGACCTCGACGCGCTGGAAGGCAAGGTCGAGCGCATTCTGACCCATCACAACGCGCTGCGCCGCGGCTTCGGCGTTGCCGAAATCGAACACAAGACGATCATGGAAGAGCTGACGTCGATCGCCGATCGTGTGCTGCCCTTCATGGATTCGGTCTGGGTGCTCTTGGACAAAGAGCGGCGCAAGGGCTCGCGCATCCTGTTCGAAGGTGCGCAGGGCTCCCTGCTCGACATCGATCACGGCACCTATCCCTTTGTGACCTCTTCGAACACGGTTGCCGGCCAGGCCGCTGCCGGTTCGGGCATGGGCCCGGGCTCGCTCGGCTATATCCTCGGGATCACCAAGGCCTACACGACCCGCGTCGGTGAAGGTCCGTTCCCGACCGAACTGCATGACGAGATCGGCCAGTTCCTCGGCGAAAAGGGACATGAGTTCGGCACTGTCACGGGCCGCAAGCGTCGCTGTGGCTGGTTTGATGCGGCACTCGTGCGCCAGTCGGTCGCGACCAATGGAATCACCGGCATTGCATTGACTAAACTCGACGTTCTCGACGGTCTGGAAGAGCTGAAGATCTGCGTCGGCTACAAGCTCGACGGCCAGGATATCGACTATCTGCCGGCAGCGCAGGCTGCCCAAGCGCGCGTCGAGCCGATCTACATCACGCTCGAAGGCTGGAAGGAATCGACCGTCGGAGCCCGGAAATGGGCGGATCTGCCGGCTCAGGCGATCAAATATGTCCGTCAGGTGGAAGAACTGATCGGAGCACCGGTCGCGCTCCTGTCGACAAGTCCGGAACGGGACGACACCATACTTGTGACGGACCCCTTCGAGGATTAATCTAGGATTTTAATGAAATTTTGCCGGCGCGGCGGCCCGGCTCTCAAGAGAAAGTGCTGATGGCTGACTTTATCGCTGTGATTCGACGGGCCGTGGACGGCCTGTCGAACAATACTCCGGAGATGCGCGCGCGGGTCTATGAAAAAGCTCGCGCCGCTGTCGTTCGGCAGCTCGAGAACATGTCACCGCGCCCGCCCGAGCATATGCTGCAGCGTCAGCTGGACAAGCTCGACGCGGCTATCCGTGAAGTCGAAGCGGAACATGCGGATGCCTTGCCGCCGCTCGACGAGACGCCTGATTCTCCCATGCCTGCGGCTGCGGCTGCCGGTGTGGCTGCGACAGCGGCAGCCTCTGCGCCTGCCTGGGCCGAGCCGCAGCCGGAATACGCGCCTTCTTCGAACGAGGATGTCGCGGGGCCGGAACCGGTTGAAGACGCTGCTCCGGCCGCACAGCCGGTCGAGCCTCAGCCGGCGGTGAGCGGTGATGACTGGGCGGACGCGCATATGGCTGAGCCTGCGGCCCCTGCGCCGGCGGAGGAGCCAGTCCAAGTCGCCGAAGAACCCGCTTACCTCGCCGAAGAAACCGTTCCGCCGGCGGAAGAGGCTGTTCCGGAAGAAGCTGCCGAACCGATGTCGTCTTCGGAAAGCGCCTGGCAGGACGAACCGGTTCCTGCACAGGTCGAGCCGGAAGAGGATTATTCGAGACTCTATGAGAGCCAGGGGTACGACGCTCCGGCTGTCGAACCTGAGCCGCAGTACGAGCCAACGCCGGAGCTCCGGCACGAGGTTGAAACGGTTGCCGCAGCTGCGACCTACGGCGAAGTGCCGACCGCGGAAGAGACCTGGCCTCGGGGTGACGAGCCGGAAGCCGCAGCGCCCGCCTGGGATACCGTGCCTGCTGTCGAGGCCGAGCCTGTGGCCGAAGAGCCTCTCGTCTCGGACCAGGCAGTCGAAATCGAGCCTCATCATGAGCCGCACGCACCGGAAGTTGGCGTTCGGGTGGATTCGGTCGAGGATTGGCTGCAGAGCCGCGCACTCGATCCGGCCCCGGTCATCCCCTCCGCAAGCTGGGACCTGCCGGCCGCGACCGAGACAGCGGCCAATCGCGTCCCCGAACTGCCGGAAATCGACACCGCCCCGCCGGCGGTTTCTTATACGCCGACCGACGAGTTCCCGGCCTATGAGGAGCCCGTGCATGTCGAGGCAAGCAAGGACTTCGTCGCACCGGAGGGCTTGAGCCTTCCTGAGGCTGACCCAGAAGTGCTCGGCAAGATCGCATCCAGCACCTCCGCTGCACCGGCAATCGACGCCGATGACTTCAGCCAATGGTTCCAGGAGCATGTGGACCAGGGGGAAACCCAGAAAGGCGAGGCTGCTCCGGTTTCTGCCTCTGCTGTCCCCGCAGCCAGCGAATGGGACGAGCACATCGACAGCTTCGCACCCAGCGCCAAGGGTGCGCAGGTCGATGTGGCCGGCCAAGCCGATGGCATGGAAGCGCTTGTCGGCGGCTATGGCCAGCAGCCTTCCTATCGCCTAGAACCCAAGAAGCGTCGCAATCCTGCACCGATGATCGTCGCCGCACTTGTTCTGGTGGTGCTGGGCGCCGGCGGCTATCTCGCCTGGAGCATGCGAGATGAAATCGGCAGCATGGTTGCGAACCTGACGGGCGAAGTGGCGCCGACGGAGCAGTCCGCAGACGCGCCCGAGACGACACCTGCCGAACAGCCGGAGGCGCCGGCCGACACTGCAGCTGCACCGCAACAAGCGGCTCCCGCAGTTGACGACGGCAGCCAGAAATTCACGCAGCGCCTGCGTCCGGACGGCACGGAAATCGATGCAGGTGCCGGATCGGCGCCCATCGAGGGAGCGCCCGCTGAAGGTCGCTCCGTCTCGGCCCAGACCGTTGCATCCACTGTCGAGCCGACCGATGCGCCGGCTGCTGCCAATGGCGCGGCTGCTACGCAGACGCCGGGAGCCGCCGCCAATACGGCAACCGTGGCCGGCGGGGAAAAGCTCTTCCTCTACGAAGAGCGTATCGGCCAGGCGACGCCTGTTGCGGTCCCTGGTTCGATCACATGGTCGGCGGTGCGTGAAAACGGTCCGGACGGCCGACCTGATCCGCAGATCCAGGGCCGTATCAACGTGCCGGAGCGTGGCATCTCGGCGCTGCTGACCTTCAAGCGCAACACCGACAACTCGCTTCCCGCGAGCCACATTATTGAAGTCGTGTTCTCCGTGCCTGCGGATTTCGAGGGTGGTGCGGTAGAAAACCTGCAGCGGATCGCGATGAAGCGCACCGAGCAAGACCGCGGCGACCCGCTCGTGGCCGTCACGGCCAAGGTGACCGACGATACTTATCTCGTGGCGCTCAACGATTTCGAGGATGTCGTGAAGCGCAACATGGACCTTCTGTCGACGCGCGGCTGGATCGACATTCCCGTCACCTACCGCAATGGTCGACGCGCACTGATCACGCTCGACAAGGGAACGACCGGTGGCAATGTCTTTGATCAGGTTATCCGCGAGTGGGCGGCGCTGACGCCCGCTGCGCCGGCGAACTGAGGCTCGTCCCTATCGCTTTTTTACGGATCCGCCGGGCTTGTCCCGGCGGATTTTTGTTTTCCGGGTTCGGCCGCCTGCGATTGTCGGGCTATGCGCTTAGGAAACGCGGCTGGTTGCTGCGGGAGGGCGTCTGTTGCGGCAATCATCGGCGGCGCTGTGCTTCTCTGCTGGTTCTGTGTTCTGACGGCGCTTTCGATTGCAGTGTTCTCGCGCCAGCAACTGGCATCGGAGTGACGCGGGGCCATTTCTCCCAAACAAAAGCCGCCCGGTTGCCCGGACGGCTTGAACAATTGTCGACGATGTCGAAGTTCTTTATGCCTCGACCACGCGCAAGGCCTTGGCGCGCTCCAGAGCATCCTTCTGGACGGCTTCCTGTACCTTCTCGAAGGCGCGGACCTCAATCTGACGGACGCGTTCGCGGCTAATGTCGAACTCGGTGGAGAGGTCTTCCAGCGTGACCGGGTCATCTGCAAGGCGACGTGCCTCGAAGATGCGGCGTTCGCGGTCGTTCAACACGCTCATTGCGCGCTTCAGCATGCTGCGGCGGGTTTCGAGTTCGTCCTGTTCGATCAGAACGGCCTCCTGGCTGTCGTGGTCGTCTACGAGCCAATCCTGCCACTGACCGCTTTCGCCTTCGGCGGCGCGCAAGGGTGCATTCAACGACGCGTCGCCGGAGAGGCGGCGGTTCATCGAAATGACCTCTTCCTCTGACACCTTCAGCTTGGTCGCGATCTCGGTGACCTGATCTGGCTTCAGGTCGCCTTCCTCGATCGCCTGGATCTTGCCCTTGAGGCGACGCAGGTTGAAGAACAGGCGTTTCTGGTTGGCGGTCGTACCCATCTTCACCAGCGACCACGATCGCAGGATATATTCTTGGATCGAGGCCTTGATCCACCACATGGCATAGGTGGCCAGGCGGAAGCCGCGTTCGGGATCGAATTTCTTGACGGCCTGCATCAGGCCAACATTGCCTTCCGAGACGACTTCGCCGATCGGCAGGCCGTATCCGCGATAGCCCATGGCAATCTTCGCAACCAGGCGCAGGTGGCTCGTGACCATTCTGTGCGCTGCGTCACGGTCGCCATGCTCGGCATAACGCTTGGCAAGCATGTATTCTTCCTGGGGTTCCAGCATTGGGAACTTGCGGATCTCGTCCAGGTAACGGTTGAGGCCGGCTTCTCCGGCTGTGATCGATGGCAAACTGCTGCGGGCCATATAGCACCCCTCTTTCTTCGCGGGCTCCCAATTCCGGCGAGCCTCATCTCCGTGGATCTCTCTATCCCACAAAAATCCGTATGACAGATAAGTATGGCAAAACGGCGATACAAGATTTGTGTTCCGTCACGAGGCCGTGACGGAGTGTCAATCGAAAGAGAACGGTCAGGTTCAGAGCGTCAGGGTCTCACATCGCCTTCAAGGCGTCGATCACCTTCTGCAGATCCGCCGGAATTGGCGCTTCGAAACGCATGGTTTCGCCTGTTGTCGGGTGTTCAAAGGCAAGCAGGTAGGCATGCAGCGCCTGGCGGTGGAACTTGTTGACGGCGCGCTTGGCGTCCTCGGGCAGGAGGTTCGACTTGGTCTTGAAGGCCGCGCCGTATTCCTGGTCGCCAACCAGCGGATTGCCGATATGCGCCATATGCACGCGGATCTGATGGGTGCGGCCCGTTTCCAGGCGGCACTCGACCAGCGAGGCAAGGCAGGTGGCATCAGGCTTTTCACCATAGCGTTCGAGCACGGTGTAATGGGTGATCGCCTCGCGGGCGTCGTCGGTGTCCTCGCGCTTTACTGTGCGCTTGGTACGGTCGGCGCCGGAGCGGCCCAGTGCCGCATCGATCGTACCGGCGAGCGTGCGCGGGCGGCCCCAGACGACGGCGCGGTAGGCGCGCTCCAGCGGGCCGGTGCGGCCGTGATCGGCGAACTGGTCGGCAAGGTGACGGTGGGCAATATCGTTCTTGGCCACGACCATGACGCCCGACGTATCCTTGTCGAGGCGGTGAACGATGCCCGGGCGCTTGACGCCGCCGATGCCCGAGAGCGTATCGCCGCAATGATAGATCAGCGCATTGACCAGCGTGCCATGCCAGTTGCCGGCGCCCGGATGGACGACGAGGCCCGGCGGCTTGGCAATTACGATCAGGTCCTTGTCCTCGTAGAGCACCTCAAGCGGGATGTTCTCGCCCTTCGGCTGCGGATCCTCCGGCTCGGGAAGATCGATGACGACGCTGTCTCCCGGCTTGATCTTGCGGTTCGGACTGTCGAGCAAATTGCCGTTGAGCTGGACCGCGCCCTGTTCGATCAGTGCTTTCACCCGATTGCGGAAAACTCGGCCCCGAGGGCCGCCGTCAGCCAGGCATCGATGCGGCCGGAGGCGTCGTCCTCGGCAATCAGCTCTTTCCTTGATGCGGCGGCTTCGTTAAAGGGGTCGGTCATCATGTCATCCCGTCTTACGGCGGCCAGGGTCTCGGCCTTTGTCGCTGCCATTTGGCACAGACCGGGGGCTTCGACAATCGACAGCCGGTAGCCCCGGCAATTTTCTCCGGCTCGTTCGCATCGGGGAAGGCATGCAAATCAGCGCGAACCTGGATTGGAAACGACTGCTGCCATGGCTCATATCGACGACGAGAACCCGGAAGACAAGCCGCTTGATCCCGTCATGGAAGGTGTGCGCCGCAAGATGGTCAAGCTGCAGCTGATCTCGGGCGGCATAATGGCGGTGCTCTTCCTCGCCGTGCTCGTATCGATCGTTTACAAGCTGACCCGCGACGAAGGCGGTGCCCAACCAGTCGCCTCGACGGCGCAGCCTTTCGCGGTACCGTCAGACCAGCCGCTCAGCCTGACCGCCAACCTGCCGGCCGGTTTTCGCGTCGTGCAGACCTCGTTGTCCGGCAGCCAGATGCTGATCTACGGCGAAACGGCTGAGGGCGCGCGCAAGGCCTTCGTCTTCGATCTATCGCTCGGCCGCATTATTGCCGACGTCACGCTCGCCGGCAACTGAGGCCGGCGTGGATCCGAGGCGCCTCATCGAGATCACCGATCCCGGCGATGTGAGGATCACCGAGTTCACATCAATCCGCGAACGCGACCTCACGGGTCGGCACGGCCAGTTTGTCGCCGAAGGCACGGTGGTGCTTTCGATGCTGGCCAAGGCGCATGCCGACAGTGGATCGGTGCGGGCAGAGAAGCTGCTTCTGCTGAAAAACAGGGTCGCCGGGCTCTCTCATCTGATCGAACAGTTTGCGGCTGACACTCCGGTCTATGTGGCCGAAGCTGCGGTTCTCGACGCGATCGCCGGCTTCCACCTGCATCGTGGCGTCCTTGCGCTCGGCAGCCGTGCTGCGCCGCCCGAACCGAAGGATCTGGTCGCCCGTCTGCCTGAAAGCTCTCTGGTGCTGGTTGGCTGCGGCATTTCCAATCACGACAATGTCGGTGCCCTGTTCCGCAACGCGGCAGGCTTTACCGCCGATGCCGTCCTCCTCGACGAGACCTGCTGCGATCCGCTCTATCGCAAGGCACTGCGCGTTTCCGTCGGCTCGGTTCTGACCGTTCCTTATGCCCGGCAGGGGAGCGCCGAAGAGTTGCTCGGGACACTTGCAATGGCCGGGTTCGAAATCTGGGCCCTGTCACCTTCAGGTGTGGTCGAGATCGGTGCGATCGCGCCGGGCCGACGCGTGGCGCTGGTCATGGGAACTGAAGGGGAGGGACTTCCGGCTGCGATCCTCAATCGCTTCCGGTCGGCTCGCATCGCCCAAGCCCCGGGTCTCGACAGCCTGAATGTCGGCACGGCCAGCGGCATTGCTCTTTACGGCATCGCGCGCGCCATGGGACGCCTCGGCTAAACCCAGGTTCGGGAATGCGGTTTCAGATCGCCGAGGCAGCCCGGATTATTCGGCCGGCGTCGCCATTCCGGCGCCACGACCGATCGACGGGTCCATGGCGAGTACCCGGTCGACCAGGCTTTTTGGTTTGTCACCGTTCTTTGATTGCGGCGAGACGAAGTCTGTAATGACGCTCTGCTCGCCTTCACGGGCGGCCGTCAGGACGATCATCTTGGCGGCGATGTCGCCGAGTTCTTCACGCAGTGCATCGTCTTCGGTCGAGGCCTTTGCCTTCAACAGGCGCTCGGTCAGGGCCGTCTGGCTTCTGCGAATGTCGTATTCCAGCGCGGTCGTATCGGTCGCGAGGTTGGAATTGGCGATCTCGTCTTCGGGCATCGGCGTATCCTTGGCGTCGGGTATCGCGATGCCGGCTTCGCGCAGGGCGCGCTGGGCTTCGCGGAGCTGGGCATTGGCCGTCTTCAGCTTTGCGCGGAGATCGCGAAGCTCGCGTGTGCGGCGCTCGACCAGCGAACTTGCGTCGGCTCTTTCCGCAGCATCGCGTGCCAGGACGTCTTCCAGGCGCAGAACCTTGTGTTCTTCCTGAGCCAAGCGCAGTTCCGCATCCTTGGCGCGCTTGCCGAGCAACTTGTTTTCCCGCCGCAAGTCTTCCCGTTCATCGCGCACGCCTTGAATGCGCGTCTTCAGCGTGTCGATCTCGGTGTCGCGGCTCATGGCTTCGATGCGCATGGTGTCGATGTCACTGATCAGGCGGGCAATGCGATGGGCGCGGTCCTCGAGTTCGACATCCTTGGCGGCGGCTGCAATTTCCACCCGCTTCAAGGTTTCGCGCATCGTGGACATTTCCACGTCGCCCCGACGCAGTCGCGACCGCAGGTCGGCAGCTTCCGTGCTCATGTCTTCGATCTGGACCTTGAGCTCTTTCGTTTCTGCGACGAGGCGTGCCGCTTCGCCGCTGAGCGTCTCGTTCTTCAGCGTCAGGCCAATGGTCCTTTCACGCTCGCGGGTCAGATCGTGCTGGGTTTTGGCGTTTTCTGCTGCATAGAGTGCGCGCACCATGTCCTTCTGGGCGCGGATCTCCTGCGGACTGAGCGGCATGGTGGCCTTCAGACGGTTTTCCGTATAACGCACCACGCGCTGGTGTACGGCCGGGGCAACGAGCATTACCAGCAGCGCCGCTGCCATAAATCCCATTGCGAATATCAGGGTATATTCAATCACGACGGCGCCACAGCACTAGGAAAGCATTAGCAGATAGTTAAGCATGGGGAGTGTCGCCCGGCAAGCAGAACAGCGTGACGAGCCATGCCCTTACACCAATATGGCTAACGACAGAGCAGATCGGGCTTCCTTCAGCCTTAAGGATTAAGGCGTGACGGTTCAGAAAGGGTTCCAGGTGGGGGTGCGCGTCAGCTTCAGATAGCCGACATTGACCCCGAGGCGTGCGCCGATGCCGGTGCGAATCGGGACCAGGACCACGTCACGGCTCTTCAATACGGTCATGCCGACGCCGGCAACGATGTAAGCCGAGCCGCTGACGCCGCCATAGCGGGCATAGAGCGTGTCGACATCCGGCAGGTCATAGACGAGCATCATGGTGCGGGTGCCGTTGCCGCCGTAGTCGATGCCGAGCGACGGGCCTTGCCAGAAGACATCATGCTGGCCGACATTCTTGGTGTAGAGCGTGCCTTCGCCATAGGTCAGGCCGGCAATAAGAGCGCCTGAGCCTTCCTGGCCGAGAATATAGCCGTTCGGAAGGCCGTTCTGCTCGAAGGCCTGCTCGATCACCTTGGCGAGCGCGCCACTGGTCTCGCCAAAGAAGCCATGACCTGCGTCGACCACTTCCTGGATCGAGTATTCACCTGCGGCATGGGCGGGGCGCAGGACCGAAACGAGGCTGATCGTTGCCAGAACGGCGACGGCGAGCGACCGCAGCAGCGGCAGGGAGCGAATGGGCAGGTGACGCATGGTGCCTCCTAAATGCGAAGCCGACGGATTCGGCGTCTTCCTTGGGGGTAATTAAACCTAGCGAGCATCGTCTTAATAATCGGTTTACCAAATATGGTGTCATTATGGCCGAACGGTATCCGACCAAGTCGTAGCCAGCGGACGTGTGTCCGACTGTTGCTTCGAGGGTCCACATCTTCTGGAGAAGACCATGGCGAAGAATCCTGAATCTCACGCTTGCAGGCCCCGATCTTGCTGCGCTGCTCTGCAGCCGAGTCTGCCATGATGTGATCTCGCCTGTCGGAGCGATCAACAACGGCCTGGAGTTGCTTGATGAAGGCGGCGCAGATGCCGATGCGATGGATCTGATCCGGACCAGCGCGCTCAACGCTTCGGTCCGCCTGAAATTTGCCCGCCTCGCCTTCGGTGCATCGGGTTCGGTCGGTGCTTCAATCGATACCGGGGAGGCAGAAAAGGCTGCGAAGGACTTTGCGCAGGCCGAGAAGAAGACCGAGGTCACCTGGACCGGGCCGCGCGCGATCATCGCCAAGAACCGGGTGAAGCTGCTGCTCAACCTCTTCCTCGTCGCCTACGGCGCCATTCCGCGTGGCGGTTCGCTGGATATTTCTCTCGAAAACCCGGAAACGGATGCCAAGTTCAAGATCGTTGCGAAGGGGCGCATGTTGCGGGTGCCGCCGAAGTATCAGGAAATCCTGTCCGGTCATCTCGAAGAAGCCGTCGATGCCCATACCATCCAGCCGTACTACACTGTGCTGCTCGCGGATGAGTGCGGCATGGAGCTGAAATGCGTGCCGAGTGAAGGCGAGATCGCGTTCACCGCCGAAGTGGTGGCCTAAGCCGTCCTAATTCGGGACGCGCAGGTGCTACAACCGGTAACCTTTCCTTAGGCGCGGCCCGTTAAGGTATCCATTACATTTCAGATCCCCGCATATGGGGAGGGGAGTTCACCATGAAGCGCCTGATGATCGCAGACGGATCCGACATCGTTCGCAAGGTCGGCAAGAAGATCCTGTCGGAACTCGGCTACCAGGTCACGGAAGCCGCTTCCGGCCGCGAGGCGCTGTCGCGTTGCGAGCGCGAGCTTCCCGATGTGATGATCGTCGATGCCGGCATGGCTGACGCCCTCGATCTGATATCGAATGTCCGTGCGCTGCCGGAAGGCAAGGCGGTCAAGATCTATTACTGCGTGGTTGAAGCCGAGCTAAAGGTGATGATGGCCGGCAAGCGGGCAGGGGCCAGCGACTTCCTGCTGAAGCCGTTCGATCGCGAGATCCTAACCAAGACCTTCGGCGACAAGGCGATCGCCGCCTGATTTCCCTCTCGGGGACTTGAAGAAGGACATCTGACAAGGCGGTGCCCAGGGCGCCGCCTTTTGTCTTTTTGCTGTGCGTGGTGAGGGAAGCCATCGTTTCGAGGCTCTAAAATGCAAGAAGCCCGCGTCACCGACGCGGGCCTCTTTGAAGAAGTGGGAAAGGGCTTATGCCGTTTCCTGGTATTCCGCGCCATCCGGCTCGCGCAGCACGTAGCCGCGGCCCCAGACAGTTTCGATGTAGTTGGCGCCACCGGCAGCATTTGCGAGCTTCTTGCGCAGCTTGCAGATGAAGACGTCGATGATCTTCAGTTCCGGCTCGTCCATGCCACCATAGAGGTGGTTCAGGAACATTTCCTTCGTGAGCGTGGTGCCCTTGCGGAGCGAAAGAAGCTCCAGCATCTGGTATTCCTTGCCCGTCAGGTGAACGCGCTGACCGCCGACTTCGACCGTCTTGGCGTCCAGGTTCACGATCAGCTCGCCGGTGATGATGATCGACTGAGCATGGCCCTTCGAGCGACGCACGATCGCATGAATGCGGGCAACCAGTTCGTCCTTGTGGAACGGCTTGGTCATGTAGTCGTCAGCGCCGAAGCCCAGACCACGTACCTTGTCTTCGATGCCCGCCATACCGGAAAGGATCAGGATCGGCGTCTTCACCTTGGACAGGCGAAGGGTACGCAGCACCTCATAACCGGACATGTCAGGCAGGTTCAGGTCGAGCAGAATGATGTCGTAATCGTAGAGCTTACCGAGGTCGACACCTTCTTCGCCGAGATCGGTGGTGTAGACGTTGAAGCTCTCGGACTTGAGCATCAGTTCGATGCTCTGCGCCGTCGCGCTATCGTCTTCAATGAGTAGAACCCGCATATTTATCCCCTTTACCGCCGCCGAAAGGTCAAGATGGCCCCCTACGCGATACGGATCCAGTCGTTGCCTGATTTGAAGGCTGCCACCAATTGGTTAACAAATTCTGATTCCCTCTGGCAAGGTGTATCGAATTTATTAAGCAAAGATATCAGCCTCCTGATTCTTCATGTGTTTCCGGTCATCGCCACACCTGAATCAGCGCCTCAGGAAAACCCTGTAACCAATTCATTTGACTCATCATTGTCACGAGCTCTTTTCGGGCTCTGGCATTTACTGACCCTTAAGTGATCGGGCTTATCATTAACGATGCCCGTAAACGAAAGGTTACCAAAGGTAGCTTTTTGTTAACGCCGCGGACTTTTTTTGGACGAATCGGTGGCGGGCGTGTTGAGTAGCAAGTGTGGCGGGGGGTCTCGCATCACGGGAGTATTGCGTATGAAGTCGCGTGAGAGCCTGGTACGCCTGAAGGGATTTCAGGTTACCGAAAAGCGTCGGCAATTGCAGCAGTTGCAGTCAATGATGTCGGAATTCGAACGGATGGCGAAGGAGCTTGAGGCTCAGATCGGCATCGAGGAAAAGAAATCGGGCATCACCGATCCCAATCATTTCGCCTATCCCACCTTCGCCAAGGCGGCACGCCAGCGCGCGGACAATCTTCAGGTCTCGATCCGGGAACTGAATGTCCAGCAGGAAGCGGCAGAACTGGCGTTGGAAGAGGCTGAAGCGGAATACCAGAAGGCGGCGGCTCTGGAAGAGCGCGACGGCCAGATGCGTGTCCGGGCCTGAATAACGCTATTCAGTCTGGTTGAGATTCCAAACAAGAAGGCGGGCGCGGGTCAACCAGCGTCCGCCTTCGTTCGTCTCGGGTGCCGACTGGTCGGTGCTCACTTGCGCACGTCGTTCCAATCCGGGTGGCGATCCATCTGCGCCTTCATGAAGGGGCAGAGCGGGATGATCTTCCAGCCGCCTTCACGCGCAGCCGCGACGGCGTGTTCGGCGAGCGCCTGGCCGGCGCCCTGTCCGCGCATGGTGCCCGGAACTTCGGTGTGGTCGATGATGATCAGGCTGGCGGAGGCGCGGGAATATGTCATGACGGCCGGCTCGCTGATGCCCTCGACACGGCCGACATAGCGTCCGCCCGATCCTGCTTCCTCACTGGTGATCTGCATTGACGCCTCCTGTTGCCGGGTTTCGATGGTTCTGCTTAACATCGGTGAGAGTCGACCGGCAACGCAATCACCGGATACGCAGTGTTCGATGTCAGGAGGAAGCCATTGTGGTCGTCTGGTTGAAGGCGCTTCTCCTCGTCGGAGCTTCAATCTCGTTTGCGCTCGGCGTCAGCCTGCCGCTGATGCGGTTCGAAAGCTTTTACGTCTTTCCCACGGGTGCATCATTGGTCGAGGTGATCGTTTCGCTCTTTGCTGACGGAGACGTGGTGCTTGCGCTTCTGGTTGGGCTCGTTTCCATCGTCTTTCCGCTGATGAAGCTGCTGCTCCTCGCGGCCGAGGAGATTGCGGGCGAAGCGCAACCGGGGCAGGGGGCGCTGACGCGCCTGGTCCCGGTGCTGTCGAAATGGTCGATGATGGATGTGTTGCTGGTCGCCATCGTCATTTTCGCGACGAAATCCAGCGGACTCGCTCAGGCCTTCACGCAGCCGGGCCTGTGGTTCTATGCCGGCTCCAGCCTTGCGGTTGCGGCTCTCAGCGGCTTGAATGCAGGACGCCTCGCCCGAAAAACGTGAAACCGGCAGGCTAGGCCTTGCCGGTTTCAGGTATGGGTCTGATGCAAATGGAAGTGTACCGGGCGAGCCGGTACGAAAATGGATTAATGGCGATACTGCTGAATTCGGGTGGTGCGCAGGCCCGGCAGACCGTGATCGTTGATCGACGACTGCCAGGAAAGGAATTCCTCGACCGTCAAGGTGTAGCGTTCGCAGGCTTCTTCCAGGCTCAACAGGCCACCACGCACAGCCGCGACAACCTCAGCCTTGCGGCGGATCACCCAGCGGCGCGTATTGGCCGGCGGAAGATCGGCAATCGTAAGGGGGCTGCCATCGGGGCCGATGACATATTTCACTCGTGGGCGGATCATTTCGGTCATTGGACTCTCTATACAAACTCAAGACCACACACCCTCATACTAGGACCGATGCTTTAAAATTTGCCTAAGCCCATTGTAAGCATTTGATAATAATTTTTCCCGATCAGGCCCGAGCAAGAGTCGCTGCGTTGCGGAGAAGTTGATTAAACTTGCGGCAAATGCATAGGAGTTATGCGAGGACTGCGACTGGTGCCCATTAGCGATCTATGGCATTGGCTCCGCAGCAATACTGATGTCTCGATCGATATCTCGATCGGAAGGGCTGATGTCGAGCATCAAGGTTCCCCTCGGGGGGCGCAAGACCGGCGACAGGCCCAGCTGATACTCGTTCTGCATGGAACGATTCAATGTCCATAAACATTCGAAATCCCGATCGGACGAACGTCCGGTCGAAAGGAGTTTTATGTTCAGGCCAACTGATGTGACGGGCAGTCACGGTCTTGGTGACGGTGATGCCGTTTTTCAGAGCGAAGCGCTCTCCACTGGCCCATGGGGACGCGAGTTCTCCGCGCTCGGTCGCAGCCATGGCTTCCTAAACACGCTGCTTGCGCGCGTTCCAAAGGCCGATAGTCCGGAGTTCTCGGCTAATCTCATCCTCTGCACCTGGCCTGACGAATTGCGCCTCGGTTATGAGGCGGCAGAGGTCTATGCCGGCAGCCTGCTGATTGCGCGGATCAAGCAGACGATCCTTCCGCTTTTCACGCATGACAACCTGTTCCTCGGCACGCCGGGATCGGAGGCGCGCCAGCCGCTTGCCCCGCTTTTCCAGCAGTTCGAGCTCGGCGGTTCTCTGGTCCTCAACCTGTACGATCGCAACCAGACCCAGTATGTGCTCGTCTTTTCGGGGCGTGACCATGCGCCCGAGCGTCCGGAAATCGCGGCTCTTCAGCTGGGTGCGATGGAGCTCCTGGATGCCGGCGTCGAGGCCCTGGTGCCGCGGCTTGGGCCGAAGGAAAAGCTGTCGGCGCGCGAGATCGAGTGTCTACGCTGGTCGGCTGCCGGCAAGAGCAGCGACGAGATCGCGATCATCCTCGACATTTCGAGCCATACGGTCGTCAGCTATTTGAAGAGCGCGATGCGAAAGCTCGAGGCGGTGAACCGCATGCAAGCGGTCGCGCGCGCCTGTCGATATCGGCTGCTCTGACAGCAGTCTCCGTTACAGACGAAAAAGGGCGCCGGCTTTCTCAAGCGGCGCCCTTCGTCATTCTGGCCTTCAGAGAAAGGCGAGGCTGAGCTCGGTCTTGCTGTAGCCGAACTGGTACTGGATCGTGCCTTGATGGCGAAGTGCCAGCGTATCGCCGGCGTCGAGCCAGACCAGGGCGACCGTGCTCGATGTCCCGGCACCCCCGACATGGCTTGCGATATCGGCAGATCCGTTGCGGCTGACATGAACGGTGTGGGTGCCCGTGCTGACGGCGGAGACGCTGAGCGACAGCAGATAGTAACCGGATGCAGCGACCACGAGTGGCCGGCCATGGCCGGAGGCAAGCGGGGCGCCGAGGGACATGTCGCCACCGAAGAGGTGTAGGTCGTCGAAGCCGGTGAAGCTGCCGGCCGTCGGTGTCAGCGTTGTTGCGGCAAGAGCGGCGCGGGCCAGCGGCCTCTGGTCGTGGCGGACGTAGCCTTCCGGGGTGACGCTCACGGCCTGGCGCCAGCCTGTCATGTCGCCGTTCACCTTCAGCGAGAAGCGATCCTCTCCGGCAAGGCCCATTTCTGCGCGACCCTGCCAGTTGGACTGGAAGATCATGCTCGCGGTATCCGCGGTTCCCGCCTTGTTGATCGCCAGCCGGTGGCTGTCGCCGGCGTGATTGAACAGAGCTGCCGGCGAAGAAAGGGAGAGCCTGTTGAAGCCATCGGCATCGGCGGCGATCCCTAGACGCTCGAAGCGCGCTTCTTCCGCCAGCGGCGGAATAATCCACTCAGTAACCTCGAAAATCCTCAACCTCTGCTCGTCGCGGAACAGAGCGTGCCAGCCGATCCTGGGTATAATGAAGACCCAGACGCCGTCCTGAAACAGCGCGAGTTGCCCGGCATGCCCTGTCCACGGGCCGGGCTCCGGTGTTGTCACCCAGTGGATTTCTCCTTCCTCCGGATCGGCAGGCGGACTGCTCGAATTGCCAACGACGACCAGTTGTACCAGCGCGTCCAGCCGCTGAAGCGCTTCGTTGTGGGTCACGTGTTTCTGCGCCTGCGCCGGCAGGATGAAGGGCAGGGCGAGATTGGGGGTCTTGTCTGGCATGGTCTCTCCTTCGCGTTCGGCTGCCGGGGCAGCGCGGGTTGAAGCGGAGAGTGTGGGCGAGCCGCAGAGGAGGGGGATGAAAAGCACAGGCCCCCATTGAAAAATCTTGAGTTTTTCCGAAACTCATCCCCGCTCGGAGGGGCGTCCCGTGGCGAGGAAGGGGGGATTTTCGAAGGCGCGGAGACCGGGCAGGCGTTTGCCATAGGTGAGCGGCACGCCGTCTTCGGTGGCAACCATGCCGCCGGCCGCCCGAAGCACGGCATCGCCTGCGGCCGTGTCCCATTCCATTGTCGGGCTGAAGCGGGGGTAAAGGTCGGCCACGCCCTCGGCAACCATACAGAACTTGAGCGAGGAGCCGACGGTCTTGCGCTCGAGGATTGCGGCCTTGCGGATATAGGCGTCGGTCGCATCGCAATTGTGGGAACGGGAAACAAGGGCTGACGGAGAAGCCCCCTTCAAGCGCGCCGCAATCGGCATGCGGGCGATCACCGCATCCTTCTCATCCAGCTTGACCTTCTCCGCCCTGCCGGGGCCGCCAAGATAGAGCGCGTGTAGTGCTGGCGCATGGACGACGCCGAGGACCGGTATACCGGCTTCGATCAGGGCGATGTTGACCGTGAAGTCGTCATGGCCGCCGATGAACTCGCGGGTGCCATCGAGCGGGTCGACCAGAATGAAACGGCCGCCGCTGACATCGGGAATACGCCCGGCGGCGACCTCTTCCTCGGCAACCACAGGGACGTCGGGCATGTGGCGGGCAAGGGCTGCGAGGATCAGCCGCTCAGCGGCTTCGTCAGCTTCTGTCACCGGTGAGGTGTCGCCTTTCAGGCGTACGGCTGCACCGGCCCTGTAAATGTCGAGGATCACGCGGCCTGCGGCAATCGCGCTCTCTTCGAAGAGTTTCAGTATGTCTGCCGACTGTTGCACCGAACCGGGCTCCCGATCACTTCACACTCGGTTTAACGGTGTCGAATGGGCTTGGGAAGTGCGCTGTGCCGCGGGTCGTCATGCTTGCCTGATGTTTCTGTGCTGCACTGCGATCAAACCTGTGTTCCATGTCTCAAACAGCATAGATTTTGTCCTGATCGCGCTTGCTCTTTGTGACGCCTATGCGAATGTGACGCGACATTTGCAGAGGTTGTTCGATGCGTTATTCCGCCCTTTCGATCTTCCGCCAGGCGCTTTCCGGCAACCGGAACTGGGCGCCGATGTGGCGCGAGCCGCAGCCGAAACCGCATTACGACGTCGTCATCGTCGGGGGCGGCGGACACGGGCTTTCCACCGCTTATTATCTCGCCAAGGAATTCGGCATCACCAATGTGGCTGTCATCGAGAAGGGCTATCTCGGCGGCGGCAATGTCGGGCGCAACACCACGATCATCCGCTCGAACTACATGCTCGAAGGCAACGAACCCTTCTACGAGCTGTCGATGAAGCTGTGGGAAGGTCTTGAGCAGGACTTCAACTACAATGCCATGGTTTCGCAGCGCGGCATCGTCAATCTCTTCCACACCGACGGCCAGCGCGATGCCTATGCGCGGCGCGGCAATGCGATGATGATGCATGGGGTGAAGGCCGAGCTGCTCGACCGGGATCAGGTGCGCTCGATGATGCCCTATCTCAATTTCGACCATGCGCGCTTCCCGATCCTTGGCGGCCTCCTGCAGCGGCGCGGCGGCACGGCGCGGCATGACGCTGTTGCCTGGGGATATGGGCGCGGTGCGGACGAGCGCGGCGTCGATCTCATCCAGCATTGCGAAGTGACCGGCATCCGCCGCGACGAACTCGGCCAGGTGACCGGCGTCGAGACGACCAAAGGCTTTATCGGCTGCAACAAGCTGGCGCTGGCCACCGCCGGCCACACCTCCGTCACCGGCAAGATGGCGGGGCTGGATCTGCCGATCGAGACGCATGTGCTGCAGGCGTTCGTGTCCGAGGGCATCAAGCCCGTGATCGACAATGTCATCACCTATGGCGCCGGCCACTTCTACATCTCGCAGTCGGACAAGGGTGGCTTGGTCTTCGGGGCCGACATCGACTATTATTCCTCCTATGCCCAGCGCGGCAATCTCGCGACGGTCGAGCATACGATCGAGGAGGGCGTGTCGCTGATCCCCGGTCTGTCCAGGGTCCGCGTGCTGCGTGCCTGGGGTGGGGCCATGGACATGTCGATGGATGGTTCGCCGATTATCGACCGCACGCCGATCGACAATCTCTACCTGAATTGCGGCTGGTGTTATGGCGGCTTCAAGGCGACGCCGGCCTCCGGCTTCTGCTTTGCCCATCTGCTCGCCAAGAACGAACCCCATCCCGTGGCCCGCCTTCTGCGCCTCGACCGCTTCGAGCGCGGTTTTGCCGTCGACGAAGGCGGCAAGGGTCCACAACCGAACCTGCATTGAGACATCGCCATGGCCAGCCTGATTACCTGTCCGCATTGCGGCGTCCGTCCCAAGGAAGAATTCAGCATTCGCGGTGACGCGAGCCCGGTCCGCCCGGCTCCGGGTGCGTCCGACGATACCTGGAACGCCTATGTCTTCATCCGCGACAATCCGAAGGGGCGGATCATCGAGCACTGGCATCACACCGCCGGTTGCCGCCGCTGGCTTGTCGTCGAGCGCGACAATGCTGGGAGTCACGAGGTCTATAGCGTGACCGATGCGAGCGAATACGCGAAGGAGGCCGCACGATGAGTGGTTTCAGGCTTTCCTCCGGCGGGCTCGTCAACCGCGCCCGCACCATCTCCTTCTCGTTTGATGGTCAGACCTATACGGGCTTCGAGGGCGATACGCTGGCCTCTGCGCTGATCGCCAATGACCAGCTGCTGGTCGGCCGCTCCTTCAAGTATCACCGTCCGCGCGGCATCGTGACGGCCGGTTCTGCAGAGCCGAATGCGCTTGTTACGATCGGAGCCGAAGGGCGTACCGAGCCCAACACGCGGGCTACTGTCGCCGAGCTCTATCAGGGGCTCGAAGCCAATAGCCAGAACCGCTGGCCGTCGCTGAAATACGATATCGGCGCGGTCAACAGCCTGCTGTCGCCGTTTCTCTCGGCCGGCTTCTACTACAAGACCTTCATGTGGCCGAAGGCCTTCTGGGAAAAGCTCTACGAGCCCATCATCCGGAAAGCCGCGGGCCTCGGCAAGACGCCGTTCATCGCCGATCCCGATCGCTACGAAAAGGCCTGGGCGCATTGCGACCTCCTGGTGATCGGCGGCGGCCCGGCCGGGTTGATGGCGGCGCGGGCCGCAGCGCGGGCCGGGCTGCGCGTCATTCTGGCGGACGAAGGTTTCCGTCTCGGTGGTTCGCTGCTTTCCGAGCGTGTCACCGTCGGTGGCGTGCCGGCGGCCGAGTATGCTGCCTCCGTCGTCGAGGAGTTGAGGAGCCTTGCCAATGTCACGCTGATGCCACGCACCACGGTATTCGGGTGGTATGACGACAATGTCTTCGGCGCCGTCGAGAAGGTGCAGAAACATGTCGCGCAGCCATCGAGCGAGCTGCCGGTCGAACGTGTCTGGCGTATCGTTGCCAAGCGGGCGATCCTGGCTTCCGGTGCGGAAGAGCGGCCGCTGGTCTTCGGCGGCAATGACAAGCCCGGCGTGATGACCGCGGGTGCCGTGCGCACTTATCTCAATCGCTATGGCGTGGCCGCCGGCCAGAACGTTGCCATCTTCACCAATGGCGGTGCGGGTTATCGTACGGCGGCCGATCTCGTTGCTGCCGGTGTCGGTGTGGCTGCCATTATCGACGGGCGGGCACAGTCTTCTGACGTTGTGCCATCCGGCGTGCGGGTCATCCGCGGCGGCTCCGTCGTCGACACCAAGGGGTACTACCGCATCAAAAGTTTGATCGCCGAACGCATGGGCCATCAGGAAGAGATCGCCTGTGATGCGCTGGCGATGAGCGGCGGTTATAGCCCGATCGTGCATCTCGCCTGCCAGCGCGGCGCCAAGCCCATTTGGTCGGCCGAGCATCAGGCCTTCCTGGCGCCCGATGTGGGGCAGGGGCTGCGGATCGCCGGCTCGGCTGCGGGCCATGCCTCGATTGCCGCAGTTCTGCGCGATGGCGCTGACAAGGCGCATGAGGCAATCGGCGATCTCGGTCGGCTCGTCGGCACGGTCGATGTGCCCGAGGTCGAGGGTGAATTCGACGCAACGTTCGCGCCGCTCTGGTATGTGCCGGGCGCTAAGTCCAAGGCCTTCGTCGACTTCCAGAACGACGTGCATGTCAAGGACCTGAGCCTTGCCCAGCGCGAGGCCATGGGCCATGTCGAGCACACCAAGCGCTACACGACCGGCGGCATGGCGACCGATCAGGGCAAGCTTGGCAATGTCGCGACGATCGGCATCATGGCCGGCATGCGCGGCGTATCACCTGCCGAAATCGGTACCACGACCTTCCGGCCCTTCTACACGCCCGTCTCTTTCGGTGCGATGGCGGGCACCTCACGGGGCGAACATTCGCGGCCCGTGCGCACCTCGCCGCTGCATGGCTGGGCGAAGAAAAACGGGGCGGTCTTCGTCGAGTCCGGCCTCTGGTATCGCTCCTCCTGGTTCCCGCGCGATGGCGAGAAGACCTGGCGCGATGCCGTTGATCGCGAAGTCCTGAATGTCAGGGCCAATGCCGGCATCTGCGATGTCTCGACACTGGGCAAGATCGAGATCTTCGGCAAGGATGCTGCGGAATTCCTGAACCGCGTCTATTCCAATGCCTTCCTGAAGCTGCCGGTCGGCAAGGCGCGCTACGGTTTGATGCTGCGCGAAGACGGCATGATCTTCGACGACGGCACGACCAGCCGGTTGTCGGACGAACATTTCTTCATGACCACAACGACAGCCTATGCCGGCGAGGTGATGACGCATCTGGAATTCTGTGCCCAGGTTCTCTGGCCGGATCTCGATGTGCGCTTCGTCTCCTCCAGCGATCAGTGGGCGCAAATGTCGGTCGCCGGTCCGAAGGCGCGGATCATCCTCGAGCAGATCATCGAAGACGATATCTCTGATGAGGCTTTCCCCTTCCTCTCCGCCCGCGAAGTTTTGCTCAAGGGAGGCTTGAAGGCGCGGCTGTTCCGCATTTCCTTCTCCGGCGAGCTTGCCTTCGAAGTGGCAGTCCCCGCCAACTACGGCGAGGCGGTTGCCGATGCGATCATGGCGGCCGGCACGCAGCATGGCATCTGCCCCTACGGCGTCGAGGCGCTCAACGTGCTGCGCATCGAAAAGGGTTTCATCACCCACAGCGAAATCGACGGCCGCACGACTCCTGATGACGTGGGCCTCGGCAAGATGTTCTCGACGCAGAAGCCTGACTTCATAGGCAAGCGGCTGTCGAGCCGCTTTGGCCTCACCGCTGCCGACCGTCCGCAGCTTATCGGGTTGAAGCCTGTCGATCGCGACAAGAGTTTTGCCGCTGGGGCGCATCTCTTGAAGGAAAACGTCAAGCCCTCAACGCTGAACGACCAGGGCTGGGTCTCCTCCGTCTGCCATTCGCCGACGCTCGGCCACACGATCGGCCTCGCCTTCCTCAAATCCGGTCGCGAGCGGCTGGGCGAGAAGATCGTGGTCTGGGACGGGTTGCGCGGTTCAGAAGTGCTGGCCGAGGTCGTCAGCCCCGTCTTCTACGACCCCGACAACAAGAAACTGAACCTGTGAGGATCCGACCATGCCGGTGACCTATGCCATCAGTCACGTGCTCGAGGACCACATTTCCGGTTTCGAGGCGACGCCGAACCCGCATCATCTCGCCATCCTGCGGGCCGTGTCCGTGTTTTCGGTGCTCGCCCACCCGGGGCATGAGGCCGATATCGACGAGGCGCTCACCAATCTCGAAGATGTACATGTCCGTGTCTGTGGACCCGGCGAGTGGCTCGTCGTTAGTGAGACGGTCGCTGCCGAAACGATTGCACGGCACCTGGCAGACCTGGGGGCTAGCCGCGCTTCGTTCGTCGACCAGAGCGACGGTCGCGTTGTGCTGCGGATCCACGGTCCAAAAGTTCGGGCGATCCTCGCCAAATGCACGGCGCTCGACCTGCATCCCGATCTCTTCGAAATCGGCCAGTCAACCAATTGCCAGATCTGCCATGTCGCTGCGAACCTTGCGCGCACGGGGCAGGATAGCTTCGAGATCGTCGTCATGCGCAGCTTCGCCGGCTTCCTGTTCGACGAGATGCGCGAGATGGGACGCGAGTTTGCACTGACGGCGGGGTTTGCGTGAGGGGCTGACCGACCCTATGTCTCGGTGATCCGCCAACGCTCTTCCGGCGTTTACGGCACAAAGGATCCCGCCCCCGCATGTTTCATCTGATGTTTTCGCTGCCATGGCTGATCGTGGCGACCCGCTTCATCGCTCCCCTGCCGTGGCCGCTGATGGTGAAAGTCTTGCTCGCCGGTTTTCTGCTCGTGGCGTCGCAATACCATTTGTTCAGCCGTTTCACCTCAGGTTCGGTGTTTGCTCCGGAGTTTCCGCGGCCACTGGTCATCGGTTTCAACCTGTTCTTCGGCGCGATCGTGCTGCTCGCTATGATGCAGGTGGCCCTCGATCTGGTCAGTCTCCTGATTTTTGCCGTCAAATGGTCTTTTCCGGCCGTGCCGCCGGAAGTGCGTTACACGATGGGCATCGCCGCCGTCCTGCTTGCCAGTTTCGGCATTTCCCAGGCGATCCGTGTGCCGCCGCTCAAGCAGATCGAGGTCGTGATCCCGGGACTTGCGCCCGAACTCGACGGCTACCGGATGGTTCAGTTGACGGACCTGCATATCAGCCGCCTCTTCACTGGAAGCTGGGCTGCCGCTGTCGTCGAGAAGACCAATGCGCTCAATGCCGACCTGATCGTCATTACCGGTGACCTGATTGATGGCAGTCTCGATATCCGGCGCGAAGACATCGCGCCGCTTGGCGGGCTGATGGCTCGTGACGGCGTGCTGACGGTGCCTGGCAATCACGAGTATTTCTTCGATATTGACCGCTGGCTTAAGCATTTCCCCGAAATCAACATGCGCATCCTTGCGAATGATCATGCCGTGATCGAACGGGGCGAGGGGCGATTGGTCGTTGCTGGGGTCACCGATCTTTCGGCTCGGTTCACCGGCGCGGTTGAGCCTGATCTTGGCAAGGCCTTGTCCGGTGCGCCCACAAACGCACCGGTTATCCTGCTCGATCACCAGCCGCGGCTCGCACACCGAGCCGCTGCTCAGGGTGTTGCCCTGCAGCTTTCCGGCCACACCCATGGCGGGATGGTCCGGGGCCTGGACCAGATCGTCGCGCGGGCGAACAGCGGCTTTGTTTCCGGCTTCTATAAGGTCGGGGAGATGCAGCTCTATGTGAATAATGGCACGGGCCTGTGGCCGGGCTTTGCGCTTCGGATCGGCGTGCCGGCGGAGTTGACCGAGTTCACGCTGCGGTCCGCGCCTTGATGGTAAGGCGAATTGGACCGGCTCGGTTTTGCCGGGCCGGTTTCAGGTTTCAGAGTTTTCAAGAAGCGGCGCGGTAGGCAGTGGTTCGCAGACGGGCTGCCCGTTCGGCCGGTGTCCAGACCTCTTTGCCGCCTTCGCGAATATCGCCGCGGCGATTAAGCTTAAAGCGGTTGACGAGTTCGGCAAGCACCGTGGCGCCATCCGAGACCGCTCGGCTGATCTCGGTCGACTGGGCGACCATCGCCGCGTTCGCCTTCGTCATGCCGTCGACGTCGCCGACGGCACCGTTGATTGATTCGAGAGCGGCCGTCTCTTCCGCCGCAGAGGTGGCGATGCGATCGACATTCTTGTCGATGGCCGATACGAATTTTTCAATCTCCTGAAGCACACGGCCCGTCTCGCCGACGAGGCGCACACCTTCTTGAACTTCCGTGGCAGAGGTGTTGACTAGCGTCTTGATTTCCTTCGCCGCATTGGCCGAACGCTGGGCAAGTTCGCGCACCTCCTGGGCGACAACGGCAAAGCCCTTGCCGGCTTCACCGGCACGGGCCGCCTCGACGCCCGCATTGAGCGCAAGGAGATTGGTCTGGAAGGCGATCTCGTCGATCACACCGATGATCTTGCCGATCTCGTTGGACGCATCCTCGATCCGTTGCATCGCGCTCACCGTGTCCCCTACCACGGCGACCGATGACGTTGCGGCAGCGCGCGCTTCCATTGCGATCTGCCGGGTTTCCCGGGTTTCCTCGGTCGCCGTCCGTAGCTTGACGGTCGCCTCAGAGAGGGCTGCTGCCGTCTGTTCGAGAGCGACGACCTGCTGATGGGTCCGGTCGGAGAGTTCCTCGGCCGAATTTTTCATCGCGCTGCCGTTGCGGGCCAGTTCATGGGTCTGGTCCAGCACACCGGAGAGCGTCTGTTGGAAGGCGCTGATGGATGCGTTGAAGTCACGCCTTAACGGTTCGAATTCGGTGCTGAAGGGTTGGTCGAGAGTTATGCGGATATTGCTCTCGGCGAGACGACCGAGACCTGCGCCAAGTTCTTCGATGACGCGGGTGCGCTCCGTCACGTCGGTGGCGAATTTGACCACCTTCAGCACTTTGCCGTCCGTATCCATGATTGGATTATAGGAGGCTTGGATGTGGATCTTGTTCCCACCCTTGCCAAACCGGGTGAACTGGTCGGCGACGAACCGGCCTTGCCCGAGGCCGCGCCAGAACTCGCGATATTCGCCGGAAGCGGCATAGTCCGCATCGCAGAAGATTGAATGATGGCGGCCGACGATCTCCGGCAGGCTGTAGCCCATGGCGGCGAGGAAGTTCTCGTTGGCGTGCAGGATCTCGCCCTTCGGCGTGAATTCGATGATGGCCTGGGCGCGATCAAGCGCTGCAAGCTTGCCTTCGGCGTCCAGCGATTTCAGCTTCATCGCGGTGATGTCGGTTGCGAACTTTACGACCTTGTGCGGACGGCCGCCCTTGAGGACCGGATTATAGGTTGCCTCGATCCAGATTTCACGGCCGCCCTTGGCGACACGCTTGTATTGGCGCTGATCAAAATTGCCGGCCGCCAGATTGCGCCAGAACTGCTTGTACTCAGCAGAACCGGCCTCCGCTGCGGTCACGAACATGCGATGATGCTGACCGACGATTTCGCTAAACTGATAGCCCATCGCCTTCAGGAAATTCTCGTTTGCGTGGAGGATGCGGCCTTCGAGGTCGAATTCGATGATGGCCTGGGATTTTTCGAGTGCGTTTAGAATGGATCGGGCATCGCTGCCAAAGGCGAAAAGGGACATGCATATCTCTAATTTTTGGAGCGGCTACGCAAACCTGCCGCCTTGAAACGATTATACCTGCTAACTTACTGAAGCCTTAAAAATAGGCGCAGTGTCGCGTCCAGTTGACACTTTTGTCGCCATTTGCGACGCCGCCCTGAGGACACTGGATGCTACCGATGCGACATGTTTCGTCGCAGCATGGTCTTCTGGCTTTCATGCGCCCGATCTAGCTTTGTCGCATCATTCTTTGCCGCCAAGGGAGCGTCTATCCATGAAAAGCCATGCACGTGTCGTCGTTATCGGCGGGGGTGTCGTCGGGTGTTCGGTCCTGTATCACCTGACCAAATTCGGCTGGACCGATGTGGTCCTGCTGGAGCGCTCTGAGCTGACCTCGGGCTCGACCTGGCATGCGGCTGGCGGGATGCACACGATCAATGGCGATCCGAACGTTGCCAAGCTGCAGAAATACACGGTCGAGCTCTACAAGGAGATCGAGGAATATTCCGGCCAGGATATCGGTTTGCACATGACGTCCGGCCTGATGCTGGCGGCCACCAAGGAGCGCTTCGACTGGATGAAGTCGCTGCTGGCCAAGGGCAAGTATGCCGGCGGTGAGGCGACGCTGATTTCGGCGCAGGAAGCCTATGAGATGATGCCGCTCTTGGACCCGAAGCAGTTTGTCGGTGCGGTCTTCGATCCGCATGAGGGCCATCTCGACCCTTATGGCACGACCCATGCCTATGCGAAGTCTGCCAAGAAGAATGGTGCCGAGATCTATCTGCACACCAAGGTCGAGGATCTGGTGCAGCTCGAAGACGGCACCTGGCGCGTGATCACTGATAAGGGCGAGATCCGGGCCGAGCATGTCGTCAATGCCGCCGGTCTCTGGGCGCGCGAAGTCGGGCGCATGGTCGGGCTGGAGCTTCCGGTGCTCGCCATGGAGCACATGTATCTCATCACCGAGGACATGCCCGAGGTCATCGAGTTCAACAAGACCACCGGCAAGGAGCTGATGCACTGCGTCGATTTCGACGGCGAGATCTATATCCGCCAGGAGCGCAACGGCATGCTGATGGGCACCTATGAAAAGGATTGCCGCCCCTGGTCGCCGATCGAGACGCCCTGGACCTTCGGTCATGAACTGCTGGCCGAAGACCTGGAGCGCATCACGGGCGAGCTCGAAGTCGGCTTCCGGCATTTCCCGGCCTTCAACAACGCCGGCATCAAAAAGATCATCAACGGGCCCTTCACCTTCTCGCCGGACGGCAATCCGCTGGTCGGCCCCGTGCGCGGGATGACCAATTTCTGGTCGGCCTGTGCAGTCATGGCGGGCTTCAGCCAGGGCGGCGGCGTGGGCCTGGCGCTGGCCAACTGGATCATTGAGGGCGATCCGGGTTTCGATGTCTTTGCGATGGATGTCTGCCGCTACGGCGACTATGCGACGCTTGCCTATACCAATGCCAAGGTGCGCGAAAACTACTCGCGCCGCTTCTCGATCCGCTATCCGAACGAAGAGCTTCCGGGGGCACGCCCGCTGCTGACAACGCCTGTCTACGACAAGCTGAAAGCTGCCGGTGCGGTGTTCGGCGCGTCCTATGGCCTGGAAACGCCGCTCTGGTTTGCGCCTGAAGGTGTCGAGGATGCCTTCTCTTGGCGTCGTTCGACCGATTTCGAGGCGGTTGGGCGGGAAGCCAGGGCCGTGCGTGACAGCGTTGGTCTGATGGAGACCTCTGGCTTTGCCAAATACATGGTGAGCGGGGAGGGATCGCGCGACTGGCTCGACCATATGCTCGCCTGCAAGATCCCCGAAGTGGGCCGCATGGCGCTGGCGCCGATGCTGAACGAGGCGGGCAAGCTGATCGGCGACTTCACGGTTGCCAATCTCGATGACGAGGATTTCCTGATCATTGGATCCGGCATCGCAGAGGATTATCACATGCGCTGGTTCGAGAGCCATCTGCCGGAGGATGGTTCCGTCGATATCGAGGCGCTGAACCTCAGCCTCGTGGGCTTGTCGATCGCAGGACCGAAGTCACGCGATGTGTTGGCCAAGTTGACCCATCTCGATGTTTCAGACGCGGCGCTGCCCTTCATGGCGATCCGCGAAATGGATCTCGGCATGGCGCCCGTCATGCTCGGCCGCGTCAGCTATACCGGCGATCTCGGCTATGAGATCTGGATGCGGCCGGAATACCAGCGTTACGTCTTCGATACGCTGATGGATGCGGGGGCTGAATTCGGTATCACGCTCTTCGGCCTTCGTGCTCTCAATGCGCTTCGCCTGGAGAAGAGCTTCGGCAGCTGGTCGCGCGAGTATCGGCCGCTCTATGGGCCGCTCGAGGCCGGGCTGTCGCGCTTCGTTGCGCTGAAGAAAGAGGCGAGCTTCATCGGCAAGCAGGGGGCGATGGAGGAGAAGCTGTCCGGTGGTACGCTCCGGCTGCGCACCTTCATCATCGACGCGAAGGATGCCGATGTGATCGGCGACGAGCCGATCTCCTACAAGGGGGAGGTGCGCGGCTGGGTCACATCGGGCGGCTTTGCCCATCCGAGCGGGGTCTCTGTCGCAATCGGCTATGTTCCAAAGGAGATCGCAGACGAAATCGACGGCTGGGAAGTGGAGATTCTTGGGGAAATCTTGCCGGCCAGACTTCAGCCGCAGTCGCTTTTTGACGCGAATGGGTCGCGAATGAGAAACTGAACCATTTTCGACATAAATGGGCTTGCTTTAGTTCCATCCAATAGACAGCAGGTCGCTCGCGTGACCTGCTGATTTCGTAAGCTTTTTCTGCTGCTTTTTTGTGTGACCTGTCATTTCCCGTGTCAAAGCACCTGTTAACAGTAACATTTTGTCTGAAGCCTGCCTTTTTGGCTTCACATTTTCGGACAAAGCGATATGGAATCCCCCGACGCCTATGCCCGCAAGGGATAACAAAATGAGACGCAACAGTAAGGCGCGTCCGGGGGATAATATATGGAGTACTTTGCCCAGCAGCTCATCAACGGGCTGACTTCTTGGTTCCATCTATGGCCTTATCGCTATCGGCTATACGATGGTCTACGGTATCATCGGCATGATCAACTTTGCCCATGGTGATATCTTCATGCTTGGCGGCTTTGCCGCTCTCATCGCTTTCCTGGTCCTGACATCCTTCTTTGCTGGCGTTCCCGTGGCGATCGCCCTGTTTGTGATGTTGATCGTTGCGATGCTGATGACCAGCCTGTGGAACTGGGTCATTGAGCGGGTCGCCTATCGGCCGTTGCGCGGTTCCTTCCGCCTTGCGCCGCTGATTACGGCGATCGGCATGTCGATCGTTCTGTCCAACTTTATCCAGATCTCGCAGGGCCCGCGCAACAAGCCGATCCCGCCGCTGGTTAGCGATGTTCTGCATTTCGGCAATATCACCATCGCGCTGAAGCAGGTGATCATCGTCGTGGTGACCGTCGTCCTGCTCGCCGCATTCTGGTATATCGTCAACAAGACCCCGCTGGGTCGTGCACAGCGTGCAACGGAGCAAGACCGCAAAATGGCGGCGCTGCTCGGCGTCGATGTCGACAAGACGATCTCCATCACCTTCGTGATGGGTGCGGCTCTCGCTGCAGTCGCTGGCACGATGTACTTGATGTATTACGGTGTCGCATCATTCCACGACGGCTTCATTCCGGGGGTCAAGGCCTTCACTGCAGCCGTTCTTGGCGGCATTGGCTCCCTGCCGGGCGCCGTGCTCGGTGGTCTGCTCATCGGTTTGATCGAGTCGCTCTGGTCCGCCTATTTCAGCATCGCTTACAAGGATGTCGCAACATTCGGCATCCTGGCATTCGTGCTGATCTTCAAGCCCACCGGCATCCTCGGACGTCCGGAAGTCGAGAAGGTTTGATCCCATGACTACTCCTGAAAACGTAAATGGTGCCGCATCGTCCGGCACCCTGGCGCGCGCCATCAAGGAAGGCCTGTTCGCCGGTATCATCGCACTCGGTCTGTTCAGCCTCTACATCGGTATCAAGACCGATCAGAACATGGCCAACGAGCTGGTCTGGTACACGCGTCCGGGTCTGCTCGCCTCCTTCGTCGTGATCGCCGCTGTCGGCCGCTTCGCCATGGTTGCGTTCATCGCACCCTGGTTCGCGGCTCGTCGGGAGAAGAAGTCCGCTTCCGTTCCCGTGCACGAGATCGACGCCCAGCCGACCTTCTTCAAGGCTCATTTCCTGAAGATTGCGCTCGTGGCGCTCATCCTCTACCCGCCGGTCATCGTTGCACTGACGGGTGTTCAGGGCTCACTCAAGTATGTCGACAACTTCGGCATCCAGATCCTGATCTACGTCATGCTTGCCTGGGGCCTTAACATCGTTGTTGGTCTCGCCGGTCTTCTCGACCTCGGCTACGTCGCCTTCTATGCAGTCGGTGCCTATTCCTACGCGCTGCTTGCCCAGAACTTTGGGCTGTCCTTCTGGATCCTGCTGCCGCTCGCCGGCATTCTGGCTGCCTTCTGGGGCATCATCCTCGGCTTCCCGGTTCTGCGTCTCAGAGGTGACTATCTCGCCATCGTGACGCTTGCCTTTGGGGAAATCATCCGACTCGTGCTGATCAACTGGCAGGATGTCACCAAGGGCACTTTCGGTATCTCCAGCATTCCGAAGGCGACGCTGTTCGGCATGCCGTTCGATGCCTCGGCCGGTGGTTTCGCCAAGACTTTCGGCCTGCCGATGTCATCCGCCTACTACAAGATCTATCTGTTCTACGTGATCCTGGCGCTGTGCTGCCTGACGGCCTACGTCACCATCAGGCTTCGCCGCATGCCGATCGGTCGTGCGTGGGAAGCGCTGCGTGAAGACAAGATCGCCTGCCGCTCGCTCGGCATCAACACCGTCACGACCAAGCTTACGGCTTTCGCGATCGGTGCGATGTTCGGCGGCTTTGCCGGTTCCTTCTTCGCCGCACGTCAGGGCTTCGTTTCGCCGGAAAGCTTCGTCTTCCTCGAATCGGCTGTCATTCTTGCGATCGTCGTTCTGGGCGGTATGGGTTCGCTGACGGGGATCGCAGTTGCAGCCATCGTCATGATCGGCGGGACGGAAGCGCTGCGTGAAATGGAGTTCCTCAAGGTCATCTTCGGCCCCGACTTCACGCCGGAACTATACCGCATGATCCTCTTCGGCCTCGCCATGGTCGTGGTCATGCTGTTCAAGCCGCGTGGTTTCGTCGGCAGCAGAGAGCCGACGGCCTTCCTCAAGGAACGCAAGGCCGTCTCGGGCAGCTTCACCAAGGAGGGTCACGGCTGATGGCCTCCGGGAACACGACAATGAGCAATGACACGATCCTGAAAGTCGAGCATCTGTCGATGCGCTTTGGTGGCCTCATGGCCATCAACGACCTGTCCTTCGAAGCCAAGCGTGGCGAAATCACCGCGCTGATCGGGCCGAACGGAGCCGGCAAGACCACGGTCTTCAACTGCATCACCGGCTTCTACCGGCCGACCATGGGCATGATCAGCCTGACGCAGAAGTCGGGCGACACGTATCTTCTCGAGCGGCTGCCCGACTTCGAGATCCCGAAGAAAGCCAAGGTGGCGCGGACGTTCCAGAACATCCGCCTCTTCTCCGGCCTTACGGTTCTCGAAAACCTTCTGGTGGCGCAGCACAATGCCCTGATGAAGGCATCGGGCTACACGGTGCTCGGCCTCCTCGGTCTGCCGGCCTACAAGAAGGCCGAGTTCGAATCGATCGAGAAGGCGCGCTACTGGCTGGAGAAGGCGGACCTGATCGAGCGCGCGGACGATCCGGCGGGTGATCTTCCCTACGGCGCCCAGCGTCGTCTGGAGATCTGCCGCGCCATGTGCACGGGCCCCAGCTTCTGTGCCTGACGAACCGGCCGCCGGTCTCAACCCGAAGGAATCTCTGGCGCTCAACACGCTGTTGCGCGCAATCCGCGATGAAGGCACCTCGCTGCTCCTGATCGAGCACGATATGTCCGTCGTCATGGAGATTTCCGATCACGTCGTCGTCCTGGAATACGGCCAGAAGATCTCTGACGGCACGCCTGATCACGTCAAGAACGACCCGAAGGTCATCGCGGCCTATCTGGGTGTCGAGGATGAAGAATTGGAAGAAGCGATCCACGAAGTCGAAGCCGTGGCGGGAGGAGGCACTGATGTCCTCTGAACCGCTCCTCAAAGTTTCCGGCGTCGAAACCTATTATGGCAACATCCGCGCACTCGCGGGCGTCAATGTCGAAGTGCACAGAGGTGAGATCGTTTCGCTGATCGGTGCCAACGGTGCCGGCAAGTCGACCCTGATGATGACCATCTGCGGCAGCCCCCAGGCACGCGCCGGTCAGGTCATCTTCGACGGTGAAGACATCACGAAGCTGCCGATGCATCTGATCGCTCGTCGGCGCATTGCGCAGTCCCCGGAAGGTCGCCGCATCTTCCCGCGCATGACCGTGCTCGAGAACCTGCAGATGGGGGCCGGCCTCGACAATCTGAAATACTTCAAGGAGGACGTGGAGAAAGTCTTCTCCATGTTCCCCGTCTGAAGGAGCGTCAGAGCCAGCGCGGCGGCACACTCTCGGGTGGCGAGCAGCAGATGCTGTCGATCGGTCGCGCGCTGATGTCGCGTCCGAAGCTGCTTCTTCTCGACGAACCGTCGCTCGGTCTTGCTCCGCTGATCGTCAAGGGCATCTTCGAGCAGATCAAGCGGCTCAACAAGGAAGAGGGGCTCACCGTCTTCCTCGTCGAGCAGAATGCATTCGCCGCACTGAAGCTTTCCGACCGTGCCTATGTCATGGTCAACGGCAAGGTGACGATGAGTGGCACGGGTAAGGAACTGCTGGCCGATCCGTCGGTTCGCGCGGCCTATCTCGAAGGCGGCCATCACTGAGCGCGGGGAGTATTTGACATGCAAGGTTTGTTTTTCGAAAGCGACACGACAGTCCGTCTCGTGCTGCGTTTCCTCGTTCTGCTCCTCGGCTTCTGGACTGCCTGGCGCACGGGCAAGGCGGCGGCCGAGGGCTGGAATGGCTACGGCACGGTTCTCGTCTATGTGCTCGGGCTGAGTTTTGCCATGCGTTTCCTGCACTACTCGCTGTTTGCCGGACCGTTCCTCAGCCCCTTCTATTACATCATCGACGTCGTCGTGCTGATGGCGTTTGCAGCGGCTGGCTTCCAGGCACGCCGCACGACGCAGATGGTCGACAACTACTACTGGCTCTACGAGAGAACTTCGTATTTCTCGTGGAAGAACAAAGATTGACAAGCCGTTGTTTTCTGTCGCAGATTGGCGACAGAAGGCTACGGCTTGGCAGATAACAAGGCCTCGGCCAGATACAAAAGAGTGGAACAGTTTTCCGGCGCAGTCGCAGCGGGTATTGCGCAGGGTTTTTATCCTAAACCCGCACAAAAAACTTGGGAGTAACAATATGAAGAAGTCTCTCCTTTCGGCAGTTGCGCTGACGGCCATGGTCGCCTTCAGCGGCAACGCTTACGCCGAAATCCTCGTCGGCGTGGCCGGCCCGCTCACGGGTCCGAACGCCGCATTCGGCGCACAGCTCCAGAAGGGTGCCGAGCAGGCTGCTGCCGACATCAACGCCGCTGGCGGTATCAACGGCGAGCCGATCAAGATCGTTCTCGGCGACGACGTCTCGGACGCCAAGCAGGGCGTTTCGGTCGCCAACAAGTTCGTTGCTGACGGCGTCCAGTATGTCATCGGCCACTTCAACTCCGGCGTTTCGATCCCGGCTTCGGAAGTCTATGCCGAAAACGGCATCCTGCAGATCACGCCTGCTTCGACGAACCCGAACTACACCGAGCGCGGCCTGTGGAACACCTTCCGCGTTTGCGGTCGTGACGACCAGCAGGGTGCGGTTGCCGGCAAGTACATCGCCGACAACTTCAAGGACGCCAAGGTTGCCGTCGTTCATGACAAGACGCCTTACGGCCAGGGTCTCGCCGACGAAACCAAGAAGGCAATGAACGAACTCGGTGTTACCGAAGTCATTTACGAAGGCATCACCGCCGGCGAAAAGGACTACTCGGCTCTGATCGCCAAGATGAAGGAAGCCGGTGTTTCGATCGTCTACTTCGGCGGTCTGCACACTGAAGCTGGCCTCATCATGCGCCAGATGGCTTCGCAGGGCCTCGATGCAACCCTGATGTCCGGCGACGGCATCACCTCGAACGAACTCGCTTCGATCGCCGGTGACGCAGTTGACGGCACGCTGATGACCTTCCCGCCGGATCCGCGCAAGAACCCGAACGCTGCTGACGCCGTCAAGAAGTTCCGCGATGCCGGCTTCGAACCGGAAGCCTACACGCTGTACTCCTACGCAGCTCTCCAGGTCATTGCTGACGCCGCTAAGGCAGCAGCTTCCACCGAGACGGAAGCCGTAGCCACGGCTCTGAAGGAAAAGGGCCCGTTCACGACCGTTATCGGCGAGCTGTCCTTCGACGCCAAGGGCGACATCACCCGTCCGGACTACGTCATGTACACCTGGAAGAAGGGCGAGGACGGCAAGTACTCGTACTTCCAGGACTAATTCGATCCTTCATCGGACCGACGGAAAGCCCGGCCTCGCGCCGGGCTTTCTGCGTTTGCGGGCTTCAGTATGGCAAAGCCCGCAAAACGAACTCCGCGCGTTGCTCGACCGGAGCCTTCGGAATGATTGTCCATTCGTAGCCTAGCTCCGCGTAGTGGGCGGCGAGCCTTTGATATTCCTCGACAGCAGCTGCGAAGTCGTATTGGCGCTCATCGTCATTCGCGAAGATCTCGGGCCAAGGCGGGACGGCGAAGATGCGGCTGTGATACCGCGCGTCCTTCCGCAGCGCCTCGATTGCTGCAGTATTCCCGGTGGCGGATGCGAGGGCGGAGGCCGCGTCAACGAGGCTGCGATCAAAGAACACCCAGCCACAGTGTCCCGCCATGCGATTCCGATCCTCTTGGCCGAGGCGGATCGCTTCTTCGGCGAATGCCTTCAGATTGATCCAGGGCAGTGCCCTCCCGCCCACCGCCTGCTGATGCCGGACGATGCGCCGTCCGGGCTCTTCGACCGTCGCAAAGCCGCGTTCATGCAAGGCCTGCAGGAGCGTTGACTTTCCGCCGCCGGAGCAACCGGTAACGATGACGAAATTGTCCATGGTCTTGTCCTAGCGATCGTTGCAGGGGCAGGGTGTTATGCTGTTTCTGTCGCGGGGGACGAGGCCCCAGACGGCGGCGTGAGCGGTGCCGCATACGCTCCCGCTGGCCGCTTTCCAACCGAGCCGGTGTGCTCAGGTCTCGCGCAGCACATCCGCCGCTTTGACGGCGGCCGAAGCGCGGTTTTCGACCCCGAGCTTTGCATAGATCTGTTCAAGATGCTTGTTCACCGTGCGGGCGGAAAGGCCCAGGATTTCGCCGATGTCGCGATTGGCCTTGCCCTTGGCGATCCAGAGCAGGACCTCACTTTCCCGGTGGGTGAGGCCGAAGCTTTTGCGCAGCATCTCGTCTTCGCTCTGGCGGTTCGCCGAGGTCAGGCGGAAGAGATATTCGTCGGCGCCGATCGTGCCGAGCAATGACAGCGTAAGCGGCAGACCGGTGGCGCCGGGAAAGGCAAAACTTGCTTCGCTCTGTTGTGGCGTTCCGGCGCGGCGCTGGGAGAGCCATGCCGCGGCGGCCTTTGCCACATCGCCGATGCCGTCGGCATGACCGATCGCCGTTTCGATCAGACGGTTGGCCTGGGGCGTGGTCCAGTGGACCTGACCGTCCCCCCTGATGGCGAGCAGATGGCGCCCGGCGGCATCGAGGGCGACGCGGGCGCTCTGGGCCGAGCGGGCGTTTGAGAGGTGAACGCGGATGCGGGCGCGCAGCTCGTCGATATTGATCGGCTTGGTAAGATAATCCACACCGCCTGATTCCAGCGCCTTGACCACATGTTCGGTCTCGGTGAGCCCGGTCATGAAGATCACCGGGACCTGAGCAACCACCGGATCAGCCTTCAATGTGCGACAGGTCTCGAAGCCGTCCATCCCGGGCATGACCGCGTCGAGCAGAATGAGATCGGGGCTGATGCGGGCGACGATCGAGAGAGCGCCGTGACCGGACGTGGCGATCAGCACGGAATAGCCCGAGGCTTCCAGGGCTTCGGTGAGGAAGCCGAGCGCGTCGGGACTGTCGTCCACCAGAAGCACGATATCGCGGCGGTTCGCCTCAGCCATGGATCGGCTCCCTACCGGTTTCGAAGGAGGTGAGAAAGCCGCGCAGGCCTGCGAGGTCGAAGGCCTGCAAGTAGGTGCGGGCCGCGTCGACGAAGGCCGTCGTGTTCTCAAGCGCGCCGAGTTCGGCAAGCTTTGCCTCGATGCCCCGGACATAGCCGATATCGCAGAGGCTGATCAACTCCTCGATATGCATCGCCCCCGGTGAGACCGGACGCTCCGACGGCACTGCCGGCCGAAGCAGACGCGGATCGTCTGCATAGATCCAGTCGAGGCCGAGGAAACGTGCGAGCTTGTCACGCAAACGGGTGATATCTACGGGCTTGGCGATCGCGTCATCATGCCCTTCACCGCCGGGGGCAGGGGCGTCACCGACATTCGCCGAGAGCATCAGGATCGGCGCCTTCTGGCCGACGTCACGCAGCTTTTCAACGAGTTGCCAGCCGTTCATGCCTGGCATCGAAATGTCGACGAGAAAGAGGTCGGCCTTCACGCCTTCGATCAACGTGAGGCATTCGGGGCCGCCAGCCGCTGTTAGGACAACGAAGTCGAGCGGGGCGAGCACCTCGCGCATCAGCTCGCGATGATCTTCATTGTCATCGACGACGACGATCGTGCGGCGAGGGCCTGTATAGGAGACGATCTTGCGCTCCGGTGCAGGTGCCGTGTTCGGACGATCAATGGCCGAGAGCATCAGGCGCACCTTGAAGGTCGAGCCCTTGTCGCGTTCGCTGGTCACGGAGATCTCGCCACCGAGCGTGTTGGTCAGGAGCTTGGTGATGGTAAGGCCGAGGCCAAGGCCCGGCTGGGGACGGATGTTGTCCGCCTCACCGCGCTGGAAGGGTTCATAGATCCGGTTCAGATCCTTTTCCGAGATGCCGCGGCCGGTGTCGCTGACGGTAAAAGTCGCCACCTGGCTGCGATAATCGACGGAAAAGCGGATGGTGCCTTCCTCGGTGAACTTGATGGCGTTCGACAGCAGGTTGACGAGGATCTGCCGCAGGCGTCGTTCGTCGGTGCGCACATAGAGCGGCAGGTTTCGGGAGCGCTGGTGCTCGAACAGAATACCTTTGGCGGCTGCCTGCGGGGCAAACATGTCTACCAGCTGATCGAGGAAGTCCTGGATGTTTACCTCGTTGGAGAAGACCTGCAGGCGGCCGGCTTCGATCTTGGAAATATCCAGAAGGCCGTCGATCAGGCCGGAGAGGTGATCGGCGGAGCGGCGGATGACCTTGATCGCCGATTGCCGGGGCACGGGGATCGTCTCGTCACGTTCGAGGATCTGGGCATAGCCGAGGACGGCATTGAGCGGCGTGCGCAGCTCGTGGGAGAGGCCGACGACATAACGGCTCTTCGCCCGGTTCGCCGCTTCCGCCGTTTCCTTGGCATTCTGAAGTGCTGCGTCCGTCTTCCGGTGCGCGGCGATTTCTTTCAGCAGCAGCGTGTTCTGACGTGAGGATTCCTCTTCGGCGACGACGCGGCTGTCATGAGCGAGCACATAGAACCAGGAGACAATACCGGCGATGATGGCGAAGATGAAAAAGACGACGGTCACCGTGCGGTTCACCACATCGGTCATGGCGGGCGTGGCGGCATTCACCTGATGGGCAATGACCGCCAGGATGACGCCGATCAGAGAAATCGACATCATGGCGGTCACGGCATAGCGGCCAAGGCGCGTGGAGAAGGTCTCTATCACGGCTTCAGGTAACAATGTCTTGGCAACCGTCGCGGCCTGGGCGTTGATCTTCGCATGCGGCTTGCACATGTCATGGCAGCGGCTGTCGAGCGTGCAGCAGAGCGAGCAGATCGGCGCTGCATAGGCGGGGCACCAGGCCATGTCTTCCGGCTCGAACGGGTGTTCGCAGATGGAGCAGGTGATGCCGGTCTGGTTCTTCCAGCTGTAGCGGGGTTTGCGGGCCAGGTAGAACTTGCCGTCCGTGCCCCAAGCGATCAGCGGCGAGATCAGGAAGGCAACCAGCGTCACATAGGTCGATAGCGAAGCCATGGTGGAGCCGAAGAGACCGAAATGGGCGGCGAGCGCCAATCCGGCAGAGAGCGCCATGGTGCCGCAGCCGACGGGATTGATGTCGTAGAGGTGGGCGCGCTTGAACTCGATGCCGGGCGGCGACAGGCCCAGCTTCTTGTTGACGAAGAGATCTGCGGAGATGGCACAAAGCCAGCTCATGGCGATGATCGAGAAAATGCCGAGGGTCTCTTCGAGCAGTCCGTAGATGCCGAGTTCCATCAACAGAAGCGCGATCGCTACGTTGAAAACCAGCCAGACGACGCGGCCCGGATGGCTGTGGGTCAGGCGCGAAAAGAAGTTCGACCAGGCGAGTGAGCCTGCATAGGCGTTCATCACATTGATCTTGAGCTGGGAGATCACCACGAAGCCAGCCATCAGCAGCATGGCGGCCGTCTCGTTCGGGATCATGTAGCCGAAGGCTGCGACATACATGTGGGCGGGATCGGCGGCCTCGCTGATCGGCACGCCGGTGGAAAGCGTCAGCACCGCGAGGAATGAGCCGGCGAGCAGTTTCGGGACGCCGAGCACGACCCAGCCGGAGCCGGCAAGAAAGATCGCGATGCGGTGGTGCAGCTTGCGCGCGCCTTCCGGGGGTAGGAAGCGCAGAAAGTCGACCTGCTCGCCGATCTGCGGCATCAGCGCCAGAATGACGGCGGAGGCGGCGCCGAACTCCAGGAGGTTGAAGGGAGCGGTATCGCCCAGGTGAGCATTGGAGTGGCCGACACCGGCGAAGGCCAGCCAGAGGTCGATCTTTTCCCAGTCGAGAAAGGCGATGAAGACGAAGGGCAGGATGTTGAGCACGATCCAGAAGGGCTGGGTGATCAGCTGGAACTTCGAGATCATCCGGATGCCGTAGGTGACCAGCGGCAGTACGGCCACGGCGGAGATGATGTAGCCGAGCCAGAGCGGAATGCCGAAGGCAAGTTCCAGCGCCTTGGTCATGATCGAAGCCTCGATGGCAAAGAGCATGAAGGTGAAGGCTGCATAGATCAGCGAGGTGATCGTCGATCCGATGTAGCCGAAGCCGGCACCGCGGGTCAGAAGATCGATGTCGACGCCGTGGCGGATAGCGTAGCGGCTGATCGGTATGCCGACGAGCAGCATCAGAATGGCCGCTACGATGATGGCGAAAAAGGCGTTGGTCGTGCCGTAGGCGATGGTGATCGTGCCGCCGATCGCTTCGAGTGCCAGAAACGAGATCGCGCCGATTGCGGTTTGGGAAATGCGGCTGGAAGAAAATTTGCGGGCGCTCTTTGCCGTAAAGCGCAGCGCATAGTCTTCCAGCGTCTGGTTCGCGACCCAGCGATTGTATTCGCGGCGAACGGGGATGATGCGTTGGCGTGCGGCCATGCCTAAATTCTAGCGCCTTGTTGCGAGTGGCTTTCCTTTAGGCATTTTCACGCGATTGTCCAGAATAGCAAGGCCCGTCAGGGCCTGATGAGGCCGCCCTGATAGTCGAGTTGATAGACCACGCGCTCACCCATCCGGATCCGTTCGACGCCGAGGAAGCTGCGATAGTCTCCGACCGACTGGTCGAGGTATTCTCCAAGAGGGTGCAGGTAGGTGAACCCGCCGAGAAAGCGCTTTTCCTGATAAAGCGCTGTCAGAGCCTGTTTGATGACGGTGCCTGCCCGACCACCGTCGAAACGCTCGGAATCGAGGATGCGACCGTAGTAGTTCATGGCCCAGACCGGGATCTCGTCCTGCCATACGATTTCCTGTCCGAGGAAATCAGTGCCGCCGAAATGACTGTCGAGATAGCGAAAGCGTCCGCGTTCATACGGAATGTCCTTGGCGCCAGGTCGACTTGCCGAGGGCTCCGGGAGCTTTCCACTGACATAGGTCACGGCCTTGGCTTCAATGATGAAACTTTCCAGAGTTTCCACGGTCGTCTCCATTATGTTGGAACATAATGGGAACGTATTGACTTCGGTCTGACCCGGCAACCCTAGCAACGCAGGGGGCTGCTGAAGTCTCAGAAGGTCATCCTGCTGGGCCCCTGGAAGCCAGCCGGTCGGAAAGTGCTTTCACGAGGGCATTGGCATCATAGGGTTTTCGCACGACCGGTATGGACAGTAATTCCGCTGGAACGGAGGAGCGATCGTCATAGCCGGTGGCGAAGACAAAGGGGATGCCCCGACGTATCAGCTCCTGCGCGACGGGCACCGATGTGTCGCTGCCGAGATTGATGTCGAGGATTGCGATTACCGGGGTGAAATTCTTCAGGCGGTTCAAGGCATCGCTGCTTGAGCTCGCCGTCACGACGTTATCGATGCCAGCATCGGCGAGCATCATTTCCGCATCCATGGCGATCAGCACCTGATCCTCGACCAGCAGGACCGGTATTCCAGCGATGCTGGTCAGATGATCGGCCGCTTCGGGTTCAGCACGCGGATTGGGTTCTTCGTTCACTGTTTCGGTTTCCCAGCTGAGAAAACGGCCTGGCAAGCGGAACTCGGCATCCAGTCCCTCCGGACGATAATCGACCCGGCTCGTGCCGCCGAGGTCATAGGGAATGCTGCGCTCGATCAGTGCCGAACCGAAGCCCTTGCGGCCAATAGGGCCAATGGTCGGTCCGCCGCTTTCACGCCAGTACAATCGACAATCGCCACCGCTGGCTTCCTCCCAGGAAATGGCGAGTGCGCCGCCGTCGCGCGACAGCGCGCCGTATTTTGCGGCATTGGTGCACATCTCGTGGATCACGAGCGCTGCGACGGCATGGGCCCGGGCGTCGAGCGTGACTGCTGGACCCTTGACCTCGATGATGCTCCGACCCGCGCGATAGGGCAGGAGCTCTGCATGCAGAAGGTCGCTGAGCGTGCCGCCGCCTCCGCCTCGCGTCAGCTGGTCATGGGCATGGGACAGCGCGTGGATACGGCCGCGCAGCGAGCCGATATAGTCCTGGATCGGCACCTCGTCCTGCGAGGGCGCTGCCACCAGCGACTTGATGACGGCCAGGATGTTCTTGACGCGATGGTTCAGCTCCTCGTTCAGCATGCGCTGGCGGACGTCGGATTTGCTGCGTTCCTCTTCCATCAGCTCGTTGTGACGCAGGACAATTTCGACGGTGGCGGAGCGGATCGCTTCCGCAATCTCGAAATCGCTGTCGCGCCAGGGCGTCGCCTGGCGCTGAACGGTTTCCTTCCACAGGGCAAAGCTCTTGCGCGGGGTGAGCCGATCGCCGAGCGGACCTGTTTCATAGGTCTTTTCCGGATTGCCAGCCCAATTCAGCGTCTGCAGACGTTCCTTGCGGAAGAAGAAGATGTAGTCGCGCGGCAAATGCGAGAGGGGGACCGCCATGACGCCGGAGACGTTCTCGAAGTAGGCGGCGGCTGGCGGATATACCTCGGACAGTGTCTTCGTCGACCAGATCCGTCCATCTGCTACCTCGGTGATGAAGCGAGCGAAGTCTCCCTCCGTCCCTGGCGGTGGCGTGCTGCCAATGGCCGTCCAGCGGCCGTTCATCAAGAGGCCGACGCCGTCGCAGGCAAACAGCGTCTGGAATTCGGGGAGGGCGGCGGTCAGGATGTCGTCGAGATCGGAGCGGTGCGAAGCTGCCTGGAGAAAACGATCCAGCGAGCGGCGCGCCTCGTTGGAGATATCCAGCTTACGCTTCTGCTTCAGCGCAAGAAGATGGAGCGAGAAAAACTCGCCGAACATCTCAGCCGCGATGCGCTCGGACATGGTGAGGGTCTTCGGCGCATAATGATGGCAGGCAATCAGGCCCCAGAGTCGGTCGTCCACGATGATCGAAATCGACATGGAGGCTGACACGCCCATGTTGCGCAGGTATTCGCAGTGGATCGGCGAAACGCTGCGCAGGTGGGCGAAGGAGAGGTCGAGTGGTGCAGCTCGCTCTTCCGCCTGCGGCAGCAGATCGACGCGCAGACCTCGCGCATCCGAAATGACGCGGATCGGGTTCTGCATGTAGAGAATGCGCGCCTGGCGCGGGATATCGGTCGCCGGAAAGTACTGGCCGAGAAAACTTTCCAGATCGTGCCGCTTTGCCTCGCTCGCGACCTTGCCCGAACCGTCCTCCTCGAAGCGGTAGACCATGACGCGGTCGTAGCCGAGCACAGTGCGAACCAACTTGGCGGACGAGGTGATGAGAAGATCGATATCGTTGATATCCTTCACCCGGCCGATCATCTCACGGGCGAGCTGCAGAGGCTGGGTGCGGCGGAACGAGGGCTCGAATTCGAGGATGGCTCCTTGCTTCTGGCGATGGACCGCCACGTCGAAATGTTGGCCATTCGGCAGGCGCAGATGGGCAATCACCGCTGGGCGGCTCGCTTCGGGTGCGGCGGCCACGGCGTTGCGGATGTCATGGATCACGTCATCGCCGAGCAGATCGGCAATCCAGAGCCCTTCCATGGGTCCCTTGGCGCCCAGCATCTGCGGAGCGTTCGCCGAATAAAGTCGGATTGAGCTTATGCCTGGATCACAGGCCAAAAGACATCCATGCGGCTGGATGGAGCCGGGGATATGGATGGGTTCGCGATCACAATTGGTGAGGTCGACGGACGGAACGTTCTGCATTCAAGGCGCTTTCGAAGGCACTACGGGCATAGTCGAAAGCGGTGTTTGCCCACCTAGCTGCAGCTCGGTTGTCGTATACACGCACGTTCTCCATATGCTCAGTCAACGCACGCCAGCTAGAAAAGTTCCGTGCTTGTGAAAAAAGATGTCGTGCGCCGAAATCGGCCGACAGACCGAGCGCTTCCGCGCGCTTGGCGAGAAGGCGGGCGCCGAGCGCCGACCCTTCCAGGACATAGAGCAGTCCGACGATGCCATTGCCCTCCGGGGGCGTAAACGCCGGCTGGTCGGTCGGTGGGCGGGTATTCAAGTCGGACAGATCGGCCTCGAGCTCGGCATGGACCCGGTGGGGCTCGTAGCCGCTCAGGTCCAGAGGCAGCTCTGCCTCAGAGAGCCAGGCTTCGACTGGCATGCGGAAGGCTGCGATACCGGCCAGATAACATTTGTAGTCATCAAGGGTCCGGAAACTGCCGACGAGGCTATCGAGCGCCGCATGAGCGTCGGCAGTTGCCTCTTTGAGAGCAGTTCGACGGGGCGGAAAATCCATTGCAATCCTTTCTAGGCACGCCCTTCTATATCGGTGGTCTTTTGATCTGTACAACCCTGAACTTCCAAGGCGGGGATCGGTCTGCGCAGAGGCTCCCTCTTTTGCCCCCCGACCTACGTTAAACGACGTATACGGTTTTGCACTGCGGCATCCGATAGTTCCCTTCAGCAACGGTTAACTTTCCTTAACCGACCGGTTGCGGACAAGAAGAGGGGATCACGACAATGACTGTGAAGATGAAACTGACCGGCGCCCTGCTCGGCGCCATGCTGTCGACCACGGCCTTCCACGGCGCGTTTGCCCAGGAAGACACAATCAAGATCGGCGTTCTGCATTCGCTGTCCGGCACGATGGCGATCTCTGAAACGACGCTGAAAGACGCCATGCTGATGCTCGTCGAAGAGCAGAACAAGAAGGGTGGCGTTCTCGGCAAGAAGCTCGAAGCCGTCGTTGTCGACCCGGCTTCCGACTGGCCGCTGTTTGCCGAAAAGGCCCGCGAGCTGATCGAAAAGGACAAGGTTGCGGCTGTCTTCGGTTGCTGGACCTCGTCGTCGCGCAAGTCCGTTCTGCCTGTATTCGAAGAGCTGAACTCGATCCTCTTCTACCCGGTCCAGTACGAGGGTGAAGAATCCTCGCGCAACATCTTCTACACGGGTGCCGCTCCGAACCAGCAGGCTATCCCGGCCGTCGACTACCTCGCCGAAAACGAAGGCGTCGAGCGTTGGGTTCTGGCTGGCACCGACTACGTCTATCCGCAGACGACCAACAAGATCCTCAAGGCCTACCTGATGTCGAAGGGCGTTGCCGAAGAAGACATCATGATCAACTATACGCCGTTCGGCCATTCCGACTGGCAGACCATCGTCTCCGACATCAAGAAGTTCGGCTCGGCCGGCAAGAAGACCGCCGTCGTTTCGACCATCAACGGTGACGCCAACGTGCCGTTCTACAAGGAATTGGGCAACCAGGGCATCAAGGCCGAAGACATCCCGGTCGTCGCCTTCTCCGTCGGTGAAGAAGAACTCGCCGGCCTCGACACTGCTCCGCTCGTCGGCCACCTCGCTGCCTGGAACTACTTCCAGTCCGTCGACACCCCTGCCAATGCCGAGTTCATCAAGACTTGGCATGCCTTTACCGGCAACGAAAAGCGCGTGACCAATGACCCGATGGAAGCTGCCTATATCGGCTTCAACGCCTGGGTTAAGGCCGTCGAAGCTGCCGGCACCACCGAGACCGATGCCGTTCTCGACTCGATCATCGGTGTTGCCGTTCCGAACCTGACCGGCGGCTACTCGACCGTCATGCCGAACCACCACATCACCAAGCCGGTGCTGATCGGCGAAATCCAGGCCGACGGCCAGTTCGAAGTCGTTCAGGAAACGCCTGCCGTCGTCGGTGACGAGTGGTCCGACTATCTGCCGGATTCCAAGGATCTGATCGCCGATTGGCGCAAGCCGATGGAATGCGGCAACTTCAACGTTGCCACCGGCAAGTGCGGCGGCAAGGGCAGCTGATCGCTTGACCTTAGGTCTAGGCCCCTCACCCTAACCCTCTCCCCGCAAGCGGGGAGAGGGATTTGCCCGGTGGTCTGCCGGTCACTGGTGGCGAGGGTGCGGCAATCCTCCTTCTCCCCGTTCACGGGGAGAAGGTGCCGGCAGGCGGATGAGGGGCCTTTTCAGGCTCGACCGCCCGCCATTCCGGGGACAACAGAATGCTCATTCGTTTCATCACACTCCTCTTCACCTTCCTCACACTTGCCGCGCCCTCCTTCGCGCAGAGCGATCCCAAGGATCTCATCAACGCTCTTGGAAAAGCCAGCTTTAGAGAGGCCGAAGCGCTTCTGGGGCAGATCGCCGCGACAGGCGATCCGCGCGTCGTTCCTGCGCTCGAAGCCTTTGCAGAGGGCGAACTCTTCGTTCGCAAGTCGGATGGTGCTGTCTTCATCACCAAAGCTGCCGGCAGCAATCTGGCGGCCATCGATCCGTTGACGGGCGAGACGGTCGGCGAGGAGCCCAAGGGCGCATTCACCAAGGTCAGGGTCAACAACAACCTGAGACGCGCGATCCGTTCTGCGCTTGGTGGTCTGACGCTACTCAGCCCTGACAGGACTGTGCGTCTCTCTGCCGCCCAGGCGGTGCTGCAGTCTCCGAGTGCCGAAAATCTGGAACTCGTCGAGGCGGCGCTGGCCAAGGAGACTGATCCCGAGGTCAAGTCACGCATGGAGCAGGCGAGGGCCGTGTCCATTCTGGCGTCTGACCGCTCGATCGAGGAGAAGCGAGGCGCGATCGAGGCTGTCGCATCGATCGGCGGTCGTCCTGCCAAGAGCATCCTGCTCTCCGTATCCGGCACCATTGATGAGAGCTTGCGGCCGGATCTCGACGCCGCCGTCTCGAAGATCGAAGGCGAGTTGATCCTGTGGGATGCCGCCGAAAGCGTCTGGTACGGCATTTCGCTCGGCTCCGTGCTGCTGCTCGCGGCGATTGGCCTTGCGATCACCTTTGGCGTCATGGGCATCATCAACATGGCTCATGGCGAGATGGTGATGATCGGCGCCTATTCCACCTTCGTGGTCCAGCAGGTCATCCGCACCAGCTATCCCGGTCTCTTCGACTGGTCCCTCGCAATTGCGCTGCCCGTCGCCTTCCTGATGACGGCGGTCATCGGCCTCGTCATCGAGCGCGGCGTCATCCGTTTCCTTTATGGCCGTCCGCTCGAAACGCTGCTTGCCACCTGGGGTATTTCGCTGATCCTGCAGCAGACCGTGCGTACCATCTTCGGCCCGACCAACCAGGAAGTCGGTAACCCGTCCTGGATGTCCGGCTCGTTCGCGCTCGGCGGAATGACGATCACCTGGAACCGTCTGTGGATCGTGCTCTTCTCGCTGACAATCTTCTTTGCGCTGCTCGCGCTGATGAAGAAGTCCGCCTTCGGCCTGCAGATGCGTGCCGTCACCCAGAACCGCCGCATGGCGTCTTCCATGGGCATTCGCACCCCCTGGGTCGATGCCTTCACCTTTGCGCTCGGATCGGGCATTGCCGGGATCGCCGGTGTGGCGCTTTCCCAGATCGACAACGTCTCTCCGAATCTCGGCCAGGCCTATATCATCGACAGCTTCATGGTCGTGGTCTTCGGCGGGGTCGGCAATCTCTGGGGCACGCTGGTCGGCGCCTTGTCGCTCGGCATTCTCAACAAGTTCCTCGAACCGTCAGTGGGCGCCGTTCTCGGCAAGATCCTCGTGCTCGTCCTGATCATCCTGTTCATCCAGAAACGACCGCGCGGCCTCTTCGCGCTCAAGGGAAGGGCGGTGGAAGCATGATTTCCGGCTTCATTCTTCGCGCACTCGAAGGCAAGATCCTGATCGCTGCCAGCATTCTCCTCGCCTTCGCGCTGCTCATTCCGGCCCTCAACCTGCTCACGCCGGTCGACAGCCCGCTGCATGTGCCGACCTATGTCATGTCGCTGCTCGGCAAGTATCTCTGCTACGCGCTCTTGGCGCTCGCGCTCGATCTCGTCTGGGGCTATTGCGGCATCCTTTCGCTCGGCCACGGCGCCTTCTTCGCGCTTGGCGGCTATGCGATGGGCATGTATCTGATGCGTCAGATCGGATCGCGTGGCGTCTATGGCGACCCTGTTCTGCCCGACTTCATGGTCTTCCTGAACTGGAAGGAACTGCCGTGGTTCTGGCATGGCATGGACATGTTCCCCGTCGCCATGGCGATGGTGCTGATCGTGCCCGGTCTGCTCGCCTTCTTCTTCGGCTGGTTTGCCTTCCGCTCGAGGGTCAACGGCGTCTATCTCTCGATCATCACCCAGGCGATGACCTATGCGCTGATGCTCGCCTTCTTCCGCAACGACATGGGCTTCGGCGGCAATAATGGTCTGACCGACTACAAGGAAATCCTCGGTTTCTCCGTCCAGGCGGATGGAACGCGCGCGGTGCTCTTTGCGCTCTCGGCGATCTTCCTCGCACTCTGCCTGGTGATCGCGTCCGGCATCACCCGTTCGAAGTTCGGCAAGGTGCTGGTCGGCGTGCGTGATGCGGAAAGCCGCGTGCGCTTCCTGGGCTACCGGGTCGAGAACATCAAGCTCTTCACCTTCGTCGTCTCCGCGATGATGGCGGGCATTGCCGGTGCGCTCTTCGTGCCGCAGGTCGGCATCATCAATCCGGGTGAATTCGCCCCTGCCAACTCCATCGAAGTGGTCGTCTGGACGGCTGTCGGAGGGCGCGGCACGCTGATCGGACCGATCATCGGCGCGATCCTCGTCAATGTCGGCAAGAGCTACTTCACCGGCGCCTTCCCCGATCTCTGGCTGTTTGCGCTGGGTGGCCTCTTCATCTTCGTCACGCTTTTCCTGCCCAAGGGCATCGTCGGCACCGTCCAGGCTTATCTCGCAAAGCGCAAGGACTACGCCCGCGAGGCGGACAAGGATGCAGCCAACAGCGACGTGAAACCCCAATCGGCCCCCGTGGCTGCGGAGTGAGACCATGAGCGACCAGACAACTTCGAGCCTGCTCTATCTCAATGGTGTCTCCGTTTCCTTTGATGGCTTCAAGGCGCTGAACTCGCTGTCCTTCATTGTCGAACCGGGGGAGCTGCGCGCGATCATCGGCCCGAACGGTGCCGGCAAGACGACGATGATGGACATCATCACCGGCAAGACGCGGCCCGACAGCGGCGAGGTCTTCTTCGACGGTGGCAAGATCGACCTCACCAAGAAGGACGAGGCCGAGATCGCCCAGCTCGGCATCGGTCGCAAGTTCCAGAAGCCGACGGTCTTCGAAAGCCATACCGTCTGGGACAATCTGGAACTGGCGCTGAACCGCAAGCGCGGTGTCTTCGCCACGCTGTTCTACAGCCTGTCGTCCGAAGACAAGGCGCGTATCGAGGAGATCCTTGAGACGGTGCGCCTGACCCATCGCAAGGAAGAGCTGGCCGCCAATCTCTCCCATGGCCAGAAGCAGTGGCTGGAAATCGGCATGCTGCTCGCCCAGGAGCCGAAGCTTCTCCTGGTCGACGAACCGGTCGCCGGGATGACCGATGCCGAGACGGCGGAAACGGCCATCCTCTTGAAGGAGATTGCGAAGACCCGTTCGGTCGTTGTCGTCGAACACGACATGGGCTTCATCCGCGATCTCGGCGTGAAGGTCACGTGTCTGGCGGAAGGGTCTGTGCTCGCCGAAGGCTCGATCGATTTCGTCTCGAACGACCAGAAGGTCATCGAGAACTATCTGGGGCGGTGATGATGAGCGCTCTGGCGTTTGCCCCTCACCCTAACCCTCTCCCCGCAGGCGGGGAGAGGGGACTTGCCTGGCAGAACCTCGGCGGTGGTCGCAAGGGCAGCGGCGCGGGTCTTCTCCCCGCTTGCGGGGAGAAGGTGGCGGCAGCCGGATGAGGGGCGACCTAAATATGAAAAGAGAATTGCGATGCTGACAGTCGAAAACGTCAATCTCCACTACGGCGCCGCCCAGGCGCTTCGCGGCGTCTCCATCAATGCCGAGATGGGCAAGATCACCTGCGTACTCGGCAGAAACGGGGTCGGAAAGTCGTCGCTTCTGCGCGCCATCACCGGCCAGCATGCGGTGTCGGCCGGCACGATCACCTTCAACGGCCAGAAGCTGAACGGCATGGCGCCGTTCAACCGGGCGCGGACCGGCGTCGGTTATGTGCCGCAGGGCCGCGAGATCTTTCCGCTTTTGACCGTGAAAGAAAACCTGGAGACCGGCTACGCCCCGCTCGACCGCAAGGATCGGTCTATACCCGACGATATCTTCGCCCTCTTCCCCGTGCTCGACACGATGCTGTCGCGACGCGGCGGCGATCTCTCCGGTGGCCAGCAGCAGCAGCTCGCGATCGGGCGGGCCATGGTGACACGGCCGAAGATTCTTGTGCTCGACGAGCCGACCGAAGGCATTCAGCCTTCGATCATCAAGGATATCGGCCGGGCAATCCGTTATTTGCGCGACACAACCGGCATGGCGATCCTGTTGGTCGAGCAGTATCTGGATTTCTGCCGGGAGCTTGCCGATCACGTTTACATCATGGATCGCGGCGAGATCGTCCATCAGGGGGCGGCCGAGACACTCGATACGCCGGAAGCGCGGCGTCACCTGACCGTGTGATTTTGCATGACAGGGTTGATGATTTATTAGCGAAGTCGGGTTGATGCTGGCCACACGCGTGATATTCAACGCGCATCTGCGAACAGAAGGCACATCCATGACAACCAGCACGGTATTCCCACTCGTGCGGGCACGCGGTATTTCGCGCGTGGTCGCGGGGCTCTTCCTCTTTGGTCTCTCCAGCGCTGCCGCCCAGGCGGCGGGCTGTGGCGAACCCGTTCAGGCCGGTCAATACAGCCTGAGCTTTCAGGCCGGAGGCGCGGAACGCCAGGCGATCTATGTCATTCCCTCGAACTATTCCGGCAAGAAGAAAGTTCCGCTGGTTCTCGACTTCCACGGCTCCAACAGCAATCCCAAGGTTCAGCTTGGCCGCAGTCACTGGAACGAGGTTGCCGAGCGCGAGGGCTTCGTCGTGATGGCGTTGGCCGGCAGCCTCAAAGGCGAGATGCCGAATACCTATGCCTGGAACGTGCCCGGTGTCACACAAGCCCAAGGGGCGGATGAGTCGCAGGCAATCCGCGAACTTCTCAAGCGCGCCAAGGAGACGCTCTGCATCGACCCGAGCAAGGTCTACGCTTCCGGCTATTCCGGCGGCGGGCGGATGCTGTCGCAATATATCTGCAATGGCTATGGCGACTTTGCCGCCGCCGGCTTCGTCATGGGCCTGCGCGCCGGCACACCCGTCGAGGAAAACGGTGTCTGGCAGCCGCGCCGCGATAGCTGCCGGCCGAGCCGACCGGTGTCGATCATCGCGTTTTCGGGAAAGAAGGATAACGTCAATCCGTTCGAGGGTGGTGGCCGGGCCTATTGGCGCTATGGCGGTGAAGTTGCGCTCAATCGCTGGGCTGAACTCAACGGCTGCGAGACGCGGGCCTCCTTCGAGACCGGCGAGAATGCCGACGTGTCCACCTATGCCAGCTGCCGTGCAGGGACCAGCGTCGTCTCCTATGTGATTGCCAGCGCCGACCACGCCTGGCCGGCCCGCACGGTCCGCTTCCGTCTCGCCTCGAATGGCGACAAGGCGATCCGCGAGGTTGATGCGACCGATAGAATGTGGGAGTTCTTCAAGGCCTCGGGCGGAGATATGATTGCGACAGTCGCGGTCGACTCTGCCTGCAGCGAAAAACAGAGAACCGCCGCGATCAGCGATGGCGGGCAGGGGACACGGTGCACGCTAACAAGCAAACCAGACAGCAACGCGCCGTCGGTGTCGGACGACTTGTGACGAAGTCGCTCGGCGGGCGTACGCGCATCGCCGAGCTTTATCAGGAAGGGGCGGCGAAGATCCGCCTGCCCGAGAGTTTCACCGATGAGCTCGAAGCGGTGACGATCAACACTGCGGGCGGTATTACCGGTGGCGACCAGTTCGACTGGAGTTTTCGTGCCGGGCCCGGCAGTTTTCTGACTGCCACGACCCAGGCCTGCGAGAAGATTTACAAGGCATCCGCCGGTACCGGCCAGATCACCACGCGGATCGAGGTGGGCGAGGGCGCCCGCATGCATTGGCTGCCACAGGAAAGCATTCTCTTCGACAACGCATCCCTCACCCGCCGGCTTGAGGTCGACCTCGCTGCTGACGCCGAATTCCTCGCTGTCGAGGCAATCCTGCTCGGGCGCAAGGCGATGGGCGAGGCCATGAATACGGGCCTTGTGCGGGACCGTTGGCGGATCCGCCGCGAAGGGCAATTGTTGCATGCTGAAGAGCTGATGCTGGAGGGCGATGTCGCTAACCTTGTGGCATCCCCGGCTGTGCTGGCGGGGCGTGTTGCCTTTGCGACTCTCATCTTCGTTAGTCCGCATGCCGAAGCGCTGATCCGCCCAATTCGTGAGCAGATCGGTGAAGAAATGGGCGGCGTAAGTCATTGGCAAGGCAAGCTTGTTGCCCGTATCGCCGCCCCTGACGGGTTTGCCTTGAGAAAAATCCTGATCCCGGTCATTTCGGCCTTGCGCGGGGGCGCGTCTGTGCCAAAAGTCTGGAATCTCTGACGATCACGCCATTGGAGCACGCATGAATCTGACGCCGCGGGAAAAGGACAAACTGCTGATCGCGATGGCCGCCATGGTGGCCCGGCGCCGGCTGGAACGGGGCGTGAAGCTCAACTATCCGGAAGCGATCGCGCTGATCACAGATTTCGTCGTCGAAGGCGCGCGCGATGGCCGGGCCGTCGCCGATCTGATGGAGGCGGGCGCCCATGTCATCACCCGCGACCAGGTGATGGACGGCATCGCCGAGATGATCCACGACGTGCAGATCGAAGCGACGTTTCCCGATGGCACGAAGCTCGTCACCGTGCACGAACCTATTCGCTGAAGGAGAGATTCATGATCCCCGGTGAAATCATTGCAGCACCTGGCGAAATCGAACTGAATGCTGGCCACCCAAAGGTTACGATCGAGGTCTCCAACAGTGGTGATCGGCCGGTGCAGGTCGGTAGCCACTACCACTTCTTCGAGACCAATGCCGGGCTGCTCTTCGAGCGTGACAAGGCGCGCGGCATGCGGCTCGACATTCCGGCAGGGACTGCCGTGCGCTTCGAGCCCGGGCAGACGCGTCAGGTCACGCTGATCCCGCTCTCGGGCAAACGCGAAGTCTATGGTTTCCGCCAGCAGGTCATGGGCAGTCTCTGAGATGCGGGAGGCCGGGGCACGGGTATGGGGCGAGCGATGAACTGGAGCGTGATCCTGATGCTGTGCGGTTGCGTATTGCTGCAAGACGCGCCGGCCTCGGGTGAGGACGTGCGGGACGTCGATTGCAACAATGCCCAGACCCAGGCCGACATGAACCAGTGTGCGGCCGAGGACTATCGAAAAGCCGATGCGGCGATGAATGCTCAATGGGCCGAGACGCGCGCCGCCATGCTCGCATGGGACAAGGCGACGCCACCCTCGGACGACAATGGAGCAGCCAAGCGGCTTCTGGCTTCGCAGCGTGCCTGGCTCGCCTATCGCGACGCGGCCTGTGATGTCGAAGGTTACTCGGTCGAAGGTGGTTCCATGCAGCCATTGGTGATTTTGTCTTGCCTTGCGGAGCTGACGACGCGCCGTACGGAAGACCTGAAATCGCTGGTCGGGCTCTATTAAGGGTTTGACGCGATGGCTCAGGCGAGACAGATCATGATCGTCGGCAATGGACCTGTTGATGCGGGGGCAGCGCCTCTCATCGATTCGGCCGATCTGGTGATCCGCTTCAATGGCAGCCGGAATTTCGGTGCGGCAGGACGCAAGACCGATATCATCGCCGTCTGCAACACTGGCCGTCCCGGGGCTCAAATGCTGGCCGATCCGGCGTGGCGCGAGAGCGAAGCCGTGCAGCGGACCGCAGAGATCTGGTCCGTCCGCGATCCCGATAAATTCGCCGAACTCAAGCCGCAGCTGGCGATCAGCCATCCCGAGCTCGACGACTTCTGTGACGACTACACCGACGGTTTCGCCACCTTTGCGACCGCCAATGGCAAACAGCACAAGATCGTCCATGGTGACGTGCACACGGCCCTGGATGAGGCGCTTCTGGCGCTCGATGCCGAACCCTATGTCGTGCCGTCGAGCGGCATGGTGGTGATCCAGGCGCTGCTCACCGATCCCCAACATGCCGAGGATACGATCATTCTTGCCGGCTTCGGTCATAGCGGCTGGGACGGTCATCCCTTCGAGGCAGAGCGCCGCCTCGTTGACCGTTACATTGCCATTGGTCGCGTGATGCGGCTGCAACCTCTCTTCGCTTCCTCCCTCTCCCAAGGAACCTGACGCCCATGTCCTACAAGATGTCCCGCGCCGCCTATGCTTCGATGTTCGGTCCGACCACCGGCGACAAGGTACGTCTTGCAGATACGGAACTGTTCATCGAGGTGGAGAAGGATTTCACCACCTATGGCGAGGAGGTGAAGTTCGGCGGCGGCAAGGTCATCCGTGACGGCATGGGCCAGAGCCAGGTGACGCGGGCGGATGGAGCTGTCGACACCGTCATCACGAATGCGCTGATCCTCGATCACTGGGGCATCGTGAAGGCCGATATCGGCCTCAAGGATGGCCGGATCGTCGCCATCGGCAAGGCCGGCAATCCGGATACGCAGCCTGATGTCAACATCATCGTCGGTCCGGGCACGGAAGCCATCGCGGGCGAGGGCAAGATCGTCACTGCCGGCGGGATGGATGCGCATATCCACTTCATCTGCCCGCAGCAGATCGAAGAGGCGCTGATGTCCGGTCTCACCTGCATGCTGGGCGGTGGCACGGGGCCGGCGCATGGCACGCTTGCCACCACCTGCACGCCCGGTCCCTGGCATATCGCGCGCATGATCGAGGCAGCCGATGCCTTCCCAATGAACCTCGCCTTTGCCGGCAAGGGTAATGCGTCTCTTCCCGGCGCGCTTGAGGAAATGGTTCTCGGAGGTGCGACATCGCTGAAGCTGCATGAGGACTGGGGCACGACGCCGGGCGCGATCGATTGCTGCCTCTCGGTCGCCGACCAGTATGACGTTCAGGTGATGATCCACACGGACACGCTGAACGAAAGCGGCTTTGTCGAGGATACTGTCAACGCCATCCGTGGCCGCACGATCCATGCCTTCCATACGGAAGGGGCGGGCGGCGGTCATGCGCCTGATATCATCAAGATCTGCGGCCAGATGAATGTCATCCCGTCGTCGACCAATCCGACGCGGCCCTACACGGTCAATACGATCGCCGAGCATCTGGACATGCTGATGGTCTGCCATCATCTGTCGTCGTCGATCCCCGAAGACATCGCCTTTGCCGAAAGCCGCATCCGCAAGGAAACGATTGCGGCCGAAGACATCCTGCACGACATCGGCGCCTTCTCGATCATCTCGTCCGACAGCCAGGCCATGGGCCGCGTCGGCGAAGTCATCATCCGCACCTGGCAGACGGCGGACAAGATGAAGCGCCAGCGTGGCGCACTGCCGTCCGAGACCGGCGACAACGACAACATGCGTGCCAAGCGTTATATCGCGAAATACACGATCAATCCGGCGATCGCCCATGGCGTCTCCCATGAGATCGGATCGGTCGAAGTCGGCAAGCGTGCCGATCTCGTCATCTGGAACCCGGCCTTTTTCGGCGTGAAGCCTGACATGATCCTGATGGGAGGCGTGATTGCCGCTGCCCCGATGGGCGATCCGAATGCATCAATCCCGACGCCGCAGCCGGTGCATTACCGGCCGATGTTCGGCGCCTATGGCAAGGCACGCACCAACACCTCCGTCACCTTCGTTAGCCAGGCGGCGATTGATTCCGGGCTCGGCAACCGTCTCGGTGTCGCCAAACAGCTGGTGGCGGTGAAGAACACCCGTGGCGGCATTTCGAAGAAGTCGATGATCCACAACGACTTGACGCCGCATGTGGAAGTGGATCCGGAGACCTATGAAGTGCGTGCTGATGGCGAACTTCTGACCTGCGAACCGGCGACCAAGCTGCCAATGGCGCAGCGGTATTTCTTGTTCTGATGCGGTGACCCATCCTGAGTTGCGGCTTTCGAGGGCTGGTGTATCATTGGCCTATGATGTCGGGAGATGCGCCGTGGCTGAGGACGTCAACAATCTGGTGTTGGAGCATTTGCGAGCCATCCGTGCTGATCTGCGCGGCATGCGCGATACGATGCAGGAACAGGGGCAGCGCCTGACACGCATGGAGATTGGTCTAGCTGGCTTGCGCCGCGATCAAGGTGCGGATGCCGGAGGCGTTGCCGAGATGGGGTTGCGGAGCGATCGCCTTGTTGAGCAAGTTCAACGGATCGAAGCCCGACTCGATCTTGCAGACTAGGATCTCATGCGATTGACACGCGTTTTGCGAATGCTGGGCTCCACCCTTGCCCTGCTGTTTTTGCTTGTGGTGCTAGGAACGGTTGTTCCCCGCCCTCTGTCCGCGCCGGCAGAAGCTGCCGCGCAAGGCGAAACGCAGATCCTGCTGCTTGCCAACCCCATCCACACGGACATCGCCTTGCCTGTCGATTACGAGGTGCGCGCGGCCTTTGCGGATCTCGTTCCCTCCGGCCTGCCGGTCGACATGCCCGGTGTCGAGTATCTGATCATCGGCTGGGGCGGGCGGTCCTTCTATATCGAGACGCCGACCTGGGGCGATATCCGGCCGCTGCCGGTCCTGAAGGCGCTGACCATCGATCGCTCCGTGCTGCATGTCTCGGTTGCCGGGCCTATCGATCCTGGCCATCCCACCGTGCGTCCGCTGATCGTGACGCCAGAAGAGCGCAGCCGGATGATTGCTGCGATCCGGGAGAGCTTCATTCGCGATGATGGCGTGCCGGTTGCCATTCAAGGTGCTGCCTATGGTGCCGACGATGCGTTCTACGAGGCCAAAGGCGCCTTCAACGCTTTCATCGGCTGCAACACCTGGACGGCTGCGGTGTTGCGGGCAGGTGGTGTGCGTACGGGCTGGTGGACGCCCTTGCCGCAATTGCTCGATCTTTCCATCGATCTTCACCAAGGCGCCTGAGACCCAGAAATCGATCTTGCCGTCCATGCCTGACCGTGTTGTCATCGGATGACATTGTCGTCCATTTTAGGTGCTTCCGAGGTCAATGCGGCGATCGATCGTATTTTAGCGATTCGATTAGGGATTGAGGAAGCGACACTGCCTAATCCAATACGCATCTTCATGAAGGAGCGGGCGGTTGAGTCGCGGCAGCAAATGGCTTTGGCGGCAGGTCGATGTGGGGGCGCTTGATAGCGCCGGCGCGGTCCGTCGCTTTGCCCTGTCGGTTGGTTTCCGAGCGGTAATCTTGACCAGTCTGGCAGGCCTCGTCTTGCTGCCGCTCCTTTATGTCCTCAAGGTCGTCGCCACGCCGATCGACCAGACGATGCGGCTGATGGTGGCCTTTTCCTGGCTGTTCGGCGGTGCGCTTTCGGCGGCTTGCGCCTTCGTTGCAGGCCATGTGGTGCGTGAACTCCTGCTGTCGCGGCGCAGGTTCGAGCGTCTCAGTCGCACCGATACCCTGTCCGGTCTCGCCAATCGTCGCGCTTTCAACGAGGCGTCGCTCGCCACGGATCGGGACGCTTCCCTCGCGATCATCGATATCGACCGATTCAAGACGATCAATGACCGCTATGGCCACCAGACGGGGGATCGTGTCATCCAGTCGCTTTCCTCGCTGTTGAGAGAGGTATTCGGCGACGCGCATCTCGTCGCTCGCCTCGGCGGGGAGGAATTCGGCGTTATCGTCAGAGGTGGTAGCGTCGCGGAAAGGCTTGCCCTTGTCGAACAGGCGAGACGTCGTGTGGCGGCCGAAACGATCTTGTTCCGGGATGCGGAGCTTCGCGTCACGGTCTCTGCTGGCGTTGCCGAATTTTCGCCGGAGAAGCGCCCGGAAAGCGTCTATGCGTGGGCCGACAAAGCGTTGTACCTGGCCAAGGAGAGCGGACGGGACTGCGTTTTTCACGAAAATTCGCTCGCCCTCGTCGAGGCTTTCCCGAGCGACCATGCGCCTGATGATGCTCAGCTTTTTGCGGCCATAGGGCGCCGGGGCTGAAGAACGATCTTGCCGTTTGCCTCATTCCTGTGCATGGTTCAAAAAACAGTCATGCCGGAGTTTTCATGCAGCGCGCAACGTCTTTCAAACCCGCCGGTTTCATCACCGACGCGCCTGATGGCGTCGTTGTGCTTCCCCATGACGGGCGCCATCTGCGGCGCAAGCTCTTGCATCTCGACAATGGCGAGATGGTCATGCTCGACCTCAAGGAACCGGTGCTGTTTCATCACGGAGACCGGCTTGTGCTTGACGATGGCACGACCGTCGAAATCCAGGCGGCGGAGGAACGGCTGTTCGAGATCTGCGCGCGCGATACACTGCATCTGATCGAACTCGCCTGGCATCTCGGCAACCGGCATCTGGCGGCCCAGATCGAGACCGACCGCATTCTCATCCAGCGCGATCACGTCATCCGCGACATGCTGGTCGGGCTGGGTGCCGAGGTCAGCGAGGTGGTGGAGCCGTTCCAGCCGGTGCGCGGGGCCTATCATGCCCATGGTGGCCACGGATCTCACGGGGGGCAACAGGATGCCGGCCATGGCCACGGCTGAACTCGGAGCCGGTGGCCTTGCCGGACGCCAGGCGCTCCTGCGTCTGATGGCCTGGCTGTCTCCCGCCTTCCCGGTCGGCGGCTTCTCCTATTCGGCGGGCTTCGAGAGCGCGGTGGTCGAGGGCCATGTCGTCGATGGCGATGCGGTCGAGGCATGGCTCCAGATGCTGATGAGCGATGGCGGGCTGCGCAATGAGGCAATCCTGCTTTGTGAGGCACATCGCTGCCATAGTGAGGGGCGGGCTCTTGCCGACCTGATTGCACTCGCGGCGGCGTTGGCGGGGTCTGCGGAGCGCCATGCTGAAATTACCCGGCTCGGCGAGGCCTTCGTCAAGGCGGCTGCTGCCTGGTCACATCCCGTAATCGACGCACTGGCCGGCCCTGTTCCCTACAGCGTCGCCATTGGTGCGCTGGCGTCAGCCCATGGGGTTGACCGATCGGATGCACTTGCAGCCTTCCTGCATGCGCAGGTGTCACAATATGTTTCGGCGGCGATCCGCCTCGGCGTGATCGGACAAACGCGCGGTGTGGCGATCCTCGCGGCAGCGGAAAGCCGCATTCTCGATGCCGCCTCCCGATTTTCCGAGATCGGCCTCGAAGATCTCGGATCGGCGACCGTGATTGCCGATACGCTCAGCATGCGCCATGAGACGCAATATTCGCGGCTTTTTCAATCCTAGGCGAAAGCTCTCACACAGGACGAAGATGATGAAATCGAAGAATGGTCCTCTCCGCGTCGGTATCGGCGGGCCTGTCGGTTCCGGCAAGACGGCGCTGACGGAGAAACTCTGCAAGGCCATGCGCGACGACTATTCGGTCGCGGTCGTGACCAACGACATCTATACGCGCGAGGATGCCGATGCGCTGATCCGCATGCAGGCTTTGAGTTCGGACCGCGTGGTCGGCGTGGAAACCGGCGGCTGTCCGCATACCGCGATCCGCGAGGATGCCTCGATCAACCTGAAGGCCATTGCCGATCTCAACGCACGTATCCCGGATCTCGACGTGGTCTTCATCGAGTCGGGCGGCGACAATCTCGCGGCAACCTTCTCGCCTGATCTCGCCGACATCACGCTTTACGTCATCTCGGTGTGCCAGGGCGAGGAGATCCCGCGCAAGGGCGGGCCGGGTATCACCCGGTCGGATCTGCTCGTGATCAACAAGACGGATCTCGCGCCGCATGTCGGCGTCGATCTTGAGGTCATGGAGCGGGATGCGGGACGGATGCGTTCAGAGCGCCCCTTCGTTTTTACCGATCTGAAGCGAGGAGCCGGTGTCGAAAAGATCGTCAGCTTTCTGCAGCAGAGTGGGGGCCTCTGAGCGGAAGTCAGCGGTGCCGGGTGTCGATGCCCTCAGATCTGCCTGAGGGCGTTGACGTCGCTGATCTGGATCGTGCGTCCACGCACCACGACGCCGACGCGCTTGAGCGTTGAGAAGGCTCGTGACAGTGCTTCGGGTGCCAGACCCAGCTTGCCCGCGAGCAGGCTTTTCTGGAAGGGCAGGCGGATAGAGGCTGAGCCGCCCTCGGCTTCACAATGGGTTAGGAGATAATGCGCGACGCGCTGCGGGGCGGTCTGCAGGCGGTCGTTTGCAATACAGTCCATGGTCGTTCGCAGATGGTCGGACAAGCAGCGGATGACCGCTTTTGCGACATCCTTTTCCTGCTCGGCAAGCGCACGGACGCGCTGCAGGTCAAAGCGTGCGAGCGTCACTGTTTCAGCCGCCTGGGCGTTGTAGAGATACTTGTCGCCGATCGCCAGCAGGCATTCGGCAAAGGTATCTCCGGGACCGCAAATTCGGATATCGGCTTCGCGGCCGTCCTTGTTGAGGCGGTAAAGGCGCACGTAGCCGGTCAGCACGCTGTAAAAGCTGTCGGCGGGCTCTCCTTCGCGGAACAGGACCTCGCGGGCCTCGTAGGTGGAGATGTTGGCGATCTCCATCATCGAGGCCATCGCCGTAGGCCCCAGTTGAGACAAGAACGACGTCCGCAGTAGCGTGTTCTTGTCGCGCGTGTTCAGTCTCAGGATCTTGTTCACGGTCTTCACGGCTCCCCATCCATCGCGGTATCAGGGCATGCACCGCTGCCGTCGCCGTGCCCAAGTCCGCCTCGCCGGATGTGCACGCCGCCTGCAGGTCCGGGTGATCGTGCCCTTTCCAGTGACAGTCACATTATCGCGAGCAGGGGGAGATCGGATTGATTTCGATCAACCGCAAAGAGGCAGATCAGATTTCCCTAATCTGATTGTGGTCGCTGCCAAAAACGCCAAAAGCCGGGCGATTGGCCCGGCCTTTGGTGACGATGTGGAGAGGTCTTACTCTGCTGCGAGCGGCGGCAGGTTGATGACATTGCCGTTGCTATCGCTTTTGCGGTTGACCGGCTGGTTGCGTTCGACCGCTGCGACACGGCGATCCATGGCCTCCAGCGCCTGAACGTTCTGACGCGCCAGGAAGGAAAGGACTTCCGGTGTGAGCGGCTCTTCCTCTTCTTCCTTCTTGCCGACGAAGCGACCGAAGAACCATCCGAGCAGTCGGGAGACATCGTCGAGGATCAGGAAGAAGGCCGGGACGACCACGAGGCTCAACACCGTCGAGACGATGATGCCGCCGATGACCGCGATGGCCATTGGCGCACGGAACGAGCCGCCTTCGCCAACGCCGAGCGCCGAGGGCAACATGCCCGCCGACATGGCAATCGAAGTCATGATGATCGGACGGGCGCGCTTGCGGCCCGCTTCGACCATGGCTTCGAGCCGGTCCATGCCGTGACGGCGCATCTCGATGGCGAAGTCCACCAGCAGGATAGCGTTCTTCGTCACAATGCCCATCAGCATCAGGATGCCGATAAGGACCGGCATGGAGAGCGCGTTGTTGGTGATGATCAGCGCGACCGCCACGCCGCCAATCGCAAGCGGCAGTGAGAACAGGATGGTGAAGGGCTGGATCACGTCTTTGAAGAGCAGGATCAGCACCGTCAGCACCAGGAGCAGGCCGAGGATCATCGCGTTGACGAAGCTCTGCTGCATCTCCGCCTGGATCTTGGCGTCACCACTTTCGGCGAGGCGGACGCTCGCCGGGATCTCGGCATTCTCGACTGTGGTGCGGTAGGCGGCCGTTGCCGTATCGAGCGCTACTCCCTGTGGCAGGCTCGCGCCGATGGAGACAACGCGGTTGCGATCGTTGCGCTTGATCGACGATACGCCTTCCGCATAGTCGATGTCGGCGACGCTCGAGAGCGGGACAGTCGCGCCGCTTGCCGTGCGCACCTTCAGCGAGCGGATGGCAGCGAGATCCGTGCGCAAGTCGAGAGAAGCCTGGACGCGGATCGGGATCTGGCGGTTGTCGAGCGAGATCTTCGGCAGGGCTGCGTCGACGTCGCCGATGGTTGCGACACGCACTGTCTGGGCGATCTGCTGGGCGGTGATGCCGAGGCGGGCGGCTTCATCTGCGCGAGGGCGAATCTGCAGTTCCGGACGGGGCAGGGCACCGTCGGCGCTGACATTGGCGAGTTCCGGCACCTGGCGAAGCTTGGCTTCGAGGATGCCGACAGCCTGGTTCAACTCCTCCTCGTTCTTGGACAGGAAGTTGAAGGTGATGTCGCGCTCGCCGCGGTCGTTGAGCTTGGTGATCCGGATATCTGCAATCCCGGCAAGCTTGGCGAAGACCTCTTCCTCGACATCCCATTGCGGACGGATACGGCCGTTTTCGGGGAGCTTCGGCATGTATTGGCCGATCAGCGGAATGCCGCCGAGACCACCATTCACAAGTGTCTTGGCGAGCGAGTGCTCGATCCGGTCGAGATTTCATGGTGACGCTTGCGCGGCGCAGTTCCAGATCGCCGCGCGGCGAGGAACCGCCCAGGATGAAGATGCTGGCGACATCGGGCACGTCCTGGATGGCCGCGTAGATCTCGTCTGTCTTGCGTTCCGTTTCCTCAAGCGTTGCATTAGGCGGCAATTCGACCGACAGCACGATACGGCCTGCATCTTCCGGCGGAATGAAGCTACCGGGAACGCCGGCAAGAAGGATGATGGAGCCGATCAGGAAAGCGATGGCAGCTGCCAAGGTGCCGAGGCGCGAATACCAGCGACGCGTCGTGAAGCGGACGAGTTTGGTGTAGAGCTTCAGCGGCAGGCTATCATTGTCGTGATGGTCGTCCATCGCGTCTTCCGCCCGCATGAGATAGGCGGCCATCATCGGGGTGATGAGACGCGCCACAAGCAGCGAGAAGAAGACGGAGAAGGCCACCGTCAAGCCGAACTGGATGAAATACTGGCCGGGAATGCCCGGCATGAAGGACACCGGCACGAAGACAGCGATGATCGTAAACGTCGTCGCGATGACGGCGAGGCCGATTTCGTCCGCCGCCTCGATGGCCGCGCGATAGGGTGTCTTGCCCATCTTGATGTGGCGAGCGATGTTTTCCACCTCGACGATCGCGTCGTCGACGAGAATACCGGTCGCGAGCGTCAGGGCCAGGAACGACACAAGGTTCAGCGAGAAGCCCATCATGTCCATGACCCAGAAGGTCGGGATGGCCGAGAGGGGCAGCGCTACGGCCGAGATCAGAGTTGCACGCCAGTTGCGCAGGAAAAGCAGAACCACGATGACGGCAAGGATCGCACCCTCGACGAGGGTGTGCATTGCGGCTTCGTAGTTGCCGTAGGTGAAATAGACGGAGTTGTCGATCATCTCGATCTGGACATCAGGGTTCTCGGCGCGAACCGTGGCGAGGCTCTCGGCGACGGTTTCGGCCACCGTCACTTCACTGGCACCCTTGGCGCGGAATACGGCGAAGGAGACGACTGGCTTGCCATCGTGACGGGCAAAGGACCTCTGCTCCTCGTAGGTGTCGTAGACACGGCCGAGGTCGGAAAGCTTCACGAAGCGGCCGCCGGGAAGCGCGATGGTGGTGTTGGCAAGGCTCTCGACGTCACGATTGTCACCGAGCGTGCGGATCGACTGCTCGGCGCCGGCCACCTGGCCGCGGCCCGAGCCGAGATCGACATTCGTGCCCTTCAACTGGCCCGAGATGTCGGAAGCCGTCACGCCGAGGGCGTCAAGTCGGTTCGGGTCGAGTTCGACGCGCACCTCGCGATCGGCGCCGCCGTAACGGTCGACGCGGCCGATGCCGGGTTGGCCCTGCAAGGCGCGCTTTACGGTGTCATCGACGAACCAGGAAAGTTCGGCAAGGTTCATGTTCGGCGAAGAGACGGCGAAGCTCTGGATCGCCTGGCCCTCGACGTCGATCTTCGTGACGATCGGTTCCTCGACGGAGGCCGGAAGATCGCCACGGATCTGGTCGATCGCGTCCTTGACGTCCTGTACCGCCTGTTCGGTCGGCACTTCCATGCGGAACATGACGACCGTCTGGGACTGGCCGTCGGTGACGGTCGAATTGATCTCGTCGACGCCGGTGATAGAGGCCACCGCGTCTTCGACTTCCTTCGTCACCTGGCTTTCGAGCTCAGCCGGGGAGGCGCCGCTCTGGCCAACGGTGATCGCTACCAGAGGCACGTCGATGTTCGGGAAGCGGGTGATCGGCAGCGCGTTGAACGACTGGATGCCCACGACCATCAACAGGAAGAAGGCCAGAATCGGCGCAATCGGATTGCGTATGGACCATGCAGAGAAGTTCATGGCGTCGTCGCCTCTCAGTTGGAAACGCTGCTGGTTTCTTCCACGGGATTGATGCGGTCGCCGTCACGGACGAAGACGCCCGCCTTGGCCACCACCTTGTCCCCTTCGCTCAGACCTTCAGTCACCTCGACATAGGCGCCGTCCTGAATTCCGGTGCGGATCTCCACCATCTGGACGATGCCATCGGAAACCTTACGCACCGTCGTCTTTCCGCCCTCGGTGGTGATCGCGGACAGCGGCAGGGCGATTGCCTTTGCTTCGCTGACAACGATCGCTGCACTGCCATACATGCCCGACCGTGCGGCCAGATCGTCGTCGAGTGCGATATGAACGGCGCCCAGACGGGTGACGGGATCAACCACCGGAGAGATCAGTCGCACAGAACCTGTCAGGGGTTCTTTGCTGCCCGCAATCGTGACGGCTGCCTTCTGGCCCGGCCTGAGGCGCAGGATATCATTTTCCGGAACGTCTGCCACCAGTTCGATCTGCCCGTCGCGGATGACGGTGAAAAGCGGCTGACCGGCGCCGGATGCGATGGCGCCGATCCGGGCATTGCGAACGGAGATCGTGCCCGTGACGGGCGACTTGATCTCGGTGCGGGCGAGCCGAAGATCAGTGTCGGCAATCTGGGTGTCGACAACCTTGATGTCGGCTTCGGCGACCGTGATTGCCTGACGGGCAGTCTCGACCCTGGCCGTGGCGCTGGCGAGCGCTGTTTCAGCCTGCTCTTTTTGTGAGGTGGAGACGGAACCGGACGAGACCAAGCGCGTTGCACGATCAAACTGACGCTGGGCGTCGTTCAGGCTCGCTTCGGCTTCCACCAGCTGCGCCTGGTACTGGGCAAGAGCGGCTTCCGCCTTTGCACGGTTTGCCAGAAACTGGCTGCGCTGAAGCAGGAGGGTATCTTCGCTCAGCTTCGCGACCACTGCATCGGCTTGGACAGTGTCGCCGACATCGGCGTTGAGCGACTGGATCTGAAGACCCTCGACCTGCGGCTGGATCTGAACCTCTTCCTCGGCGCGGAGCGTGCCGGTCGAGACGACCTTGTCGACAAGTTCACGGCTTTCAGCCGCTGTGACAATAATGGCCGGGAGGTTCTGCGCTGGTGGTGCCGGCTGTTCCTGGGCAATTGCGACCGAGGCCGCCAGCGACAGAGTGGCAGCCATCAGCACGGACTTCGCGCTCGCGATACGATACATGAGACCCTTCCCGGACAATATCAAAAGCAGTTTGGCAGGCATTACGTGATGTCGGCTGGTTCGGCTCACAGCGCCGATGCTTCAACCATTCATACGCTGTTTTCAACTTTTCGGCATCTGAAGCCAGATGAAGAGGTGGGGGATCGCAAAACCCCTTGCAAGAGGCTTAACGGCCATTTGCGATACGCTCGTAAAAATAGTTCAATATAGAACGATGGTGTTGCCGATTTGCCAGTGTCGGCCAGAGAAATGATCAGTGCAATCTACAAACAGACACGGGGATCGCTCCCCGTGTCCTTTAATCGCTGTGGTCCGCCAGGATCAGTTTAGGGCCGCATCGGTGATCTCGGTCGTGAAGGCACCGGTCGGCTCCTTCGTGATGACCGGATCCGAACCGCCGCCGAGCAGGGTCTTGACCGTGCGGTCGTAGTCGGCCTGGTCCAGGGCGCCATTGGAGCCTGCCGTCAGCTTGGCGACTTCGCTCATCATGCGCTTCTGATGGGCTTCTGTCTGCGCGCCGGACGCATCGTTTTCGAGCACGATTTCGGCAGCTTCCTCGGTGTTCTCCTCGGCATACTTCCAGCCCTTCATCGAAGCGCGGACAAACTTCACCATCTTTTCCTTGAAGGCCGGGTCTGCGAGCTTGTCTTCGAGCACGTAGAGACCGTCTTCGAGGGTGGCCACACCTTCATCCTCATACTTGAAGGTCACCAGTTCCTCCGGCTTGATGCCGGCATCGATGACCTGCCAGTATTCGTTATAGGTCATGGTCGAGATGCAGGCGGCCTGCTTCTGCAGGAGAGGGTCGACGTTGAAGCCCTGCTTCAGAACGGTGACGCCGCCGTCCGAACCGTCGGTCTTGATGCCGAGCGTGCTCATCCAGGACAGGAACGGGTATTCGTTGCCGAAGAACCAGACACCGAGCGTCTTGCCCTTGAAATCCTCCGGCGTGGTGATGCCGGTCTCCTTGAGGCAGGTCAGCATCATGCCCGAGGACTTGAAGGGCTGGGCGATGTTGACGAGCGGCACACCTTTTTCGCGGGTGGCAAGAGCGGACGGCATCCAGTCGACGATCACATCAGCGCCACCACCGGCGAGAACCTGCGGAGGGGCAATGTCAGGGCCGCCCGGCTTGATTTCGACGTCGAGGCCTTCTTCTTCGTAGAAGCCCTTGTCCTTGGCGACGTAATAGCCGGCGAACTGGGCCTGGGTCACCCATTTCAGCTGGAGGGTCACCTTGTCGGCGGCAGCGGCCTGCATGGCGGTCAGCGAGACCGCGGCAGCCAGCAGCATGGATGCGAGTTTGACAGTCATTTCAGTTCCCTCTTTTTTTGTTGGTTCAGTTCACGACCGCCCACCACGGACGGACGGATGCCAGAAGGTGACCCGGCGTTCTGCCATTGCCACCAATCCGTAGAAGACCGAGCCGGCGAGTGCGGCAACCGCAATCTCGGCCCAGACCATGTCGACATTCGAGCGTCCGACCTCTGTCGAGATCCGGAAGCCCATGCCGACAATCGGAGTGCCGAAGAATTCTGCCACGATCGCACCGATCAGCGCGAGGGTGGAATTAATCTTCAGCGCATTGAAGATGAAAGGCCATGCGGCAGGCAAGCGAAGTCTGACCAGCGTCTGCCACCAGGAGGCGGCATAGGTATGCATCAGATCGCGCTCCATGTGGCTGGCGGCGGCCAGGCCCTGCACCGTGTTCACCAGCATCGGGAAGAAGGTCATGATGACGACGACCGCGACCTTCGACTGCCAGTCGAAACCGAACCACATGACCATGATCGGCGCGATGCCGACGACGGGAAGGGCGGAGACGAAGTTGCCGATCGGCAGCAGGCCCTTTTGCAGGAAGGGCGAACGGTCGATCAGGATGGCAACGATGAAGCCGAGGCCGCAGCCGGCGACATAACCTGTAATCACGGACTTCAGGAAGGTCTGCTGAAAGTCTGCCCAAAGGATATGGGTGGAGGTGAGGATACGCGCCCAGATCATCGAGGGAGCAGGGAGCAGGATCGAGGGGATCTCGAAGCCGCGCACCATGCATTCCCAGATGACGAGCAGGGTCACGCCGAAGATCAGGGGGACGGCGAGGCCAATCGCGCGTTTCGTCGTCTGGTCCTTGGGACGGCGGCGGACGAGCCACTCGTTGAGACCCCAGGCGCCAAGCCAGAAGAGGATAGCGAAGACGAGGTAACCGTTCATGGCTTGACCCCCATGCGTGCGAGCACCCGTGTGTGCGCCAGACCGACGATCGAGACGAGCAGGGCAGCCAAGCCCGCCGCCATGAAGAGCGCTGCCCAGATCTGGATGGTCTGACCGTAATAGGAACCAGAAAGCAGACGTGCACCGAGACCGGCGACTGCCCCTGTCGGCAGTTCACCGACGATGGCTCCGACCAGCGAGATCGCGATTGCCACCTTCAGCGAGGTGAAGAGGTAGGGCATCGATGCCGGCCAGCGAAGCTTCCAGAAGGTCTGAGACTGGCTGGCATTATAGGTGTGCATCAAGTCGAGCAGCAGCATGTCCGGACTGCGCAGCCCCTTCACCATGCCGACGACGATCGGGAAGAAGGAAAGATAAGTGGATATCAGCGCCTTGGGCATGAGGCCTGAGATGCCAATGGAATTCAGTACGACGATGATCATCGGCGCAATCGCGAGGATCGGGATGGTCTGGGAGGCGATGACCCAGGGCATCAGCGACTTGTCCATGGCCCGGTTGTGAACGATGGCGATCGCCAGCACGATGCCGAGTATGGTGCCCATGGCAAAGCCCATGAGCGTCGCCGATAGCGTGATCCAGGCATGGTAGACGAGGCTACGCTTGGAGGTGACGGCCTTGTTGATCGTGGTGTCCCACAGTTCTGCGACGATCTGGTGCGGGGCAGGCAGAACCGGGCGCTCCTGCGCGAAGGTCCGCTCGACGATCTGGGAAAAGGTAATCGTCTCCCCGGCGCGCGCCGCCTGGTCGCGGACGAAGGGCGCGTTCAGATAAACGACGAAGACATGCCAGATGACAAGGATTGCCAGGAGAACTGTCAAAACCGGCAGGATTCGGTCTCGAAAGGCGGAAGGGGCTGACGTCATCAGACACCTCCTTTTGCAGGAAATAGCATCAGGGCCATGGAGACGACACCAAGCGCCACGCCGGCCATCTGGATCGTGCTCAGTCTCTCGCCGAAGAGGAGGAAGGCAATGGCATTGATGAGCACCAGCTGGGCGACCGCAGAGGCGGAGATGGCAAGGCCCAAGCCGCCTTCGCGCATCAGTTTCACCATCATCAGGTTGCCGACGCAATAGAGAGCGAGCGATGCTGCCAGCACCCAGAGCTTGCCGTTGTCGACATAGGCACGGCTGACGGTCGCAGCACCGAGGAAGGTCGCCATGGCGGCACCGAGCCAGAGCAGGAAGGTGGGGTTCATGGGGTGGACCCCGCTTCCGCAGCACTCGACACCCTCCCCTTGAGGGGGAGGGTCGGAGCGAAGCTCCGGAGTGGGGTGATGTGTCGGACGTCTGCGTTTATCAACAAGGTCGAACTCGTGGCGCGGATCACCCCCACCCGCCGCTTCGCGGCGACCTCCCCCCTCAAGGGGGAGGTGGGGAGCGCGTCCCCGGCGTCTACCACGTCAATGGCCTTGCCCCTCATCCGCCTGCCGGCACCTTCTCCCCGTTGGAACGGGGAGAAGGGACTTGCGGCACCGCGCTGGCCGTCCCCTCTCCCCGCCTGCGGGGAGAGGGTCAGGGTGAGTGGCATCTTTCCATCCAGCACCACACTATTCCTCATAGCTATGCCCCGCCTTCAGGCCCTCGCGCACCCGATGCGCGATCTCGAGAAACTCCGGGGTCTCCCTGATATCGAGCGGGCGTTCCTTCGGCAGCGTCGACTCGATGATGTCGGTTACCCGGCCCGGACGCGGGCTCATGACAACGATCTTGGTGGAGAGGTAGACGGCTTCCGGGATCGAGTGGGTGACGAAGCAGATCGTCTTGTTGGTCCGGGCCCAGAGCTTCAGCAGCTCGGAGTTCAGGTGGTCGCGGACGATTTCATCGAGCGCGCCGAAGGGTTCGTCCATCAGGAGCAGGTCGGCATCGAAGGCGAGCGCGCGGGCGATCGAGGCGCGCTGCTGCATGCCGCCCGAGAGCTGCCAGGGATACTTCTTGGCAAAGCCCGAGAGATTTACCAGCTCGAGCGTCTGCTCGATACGCTTCTTCTTTTCCGTTGCGCTGTAGCCCATGATTTCGAGCGGCAGCGCGATGTTGTTCTCGATCGTGCGCCACGGGTAGAGGGCCGCTGCCTGGAAGACATAGCCATAGGAACGCGCCTTGCGTGCTTCTTCCGGTGTCATGCCGTTGACGGTGATCTCACCGGCGGTGTGCTTTTCTAGATCGGCGATGACGCGCAGGAAGGTGGTCTTGCCGCAGCCGGAGGGTCCGATGAAGGAGACGAAATCGCCTTTCTTCACCTCAAGATCGACATTCGACAGGGCGTGGACAGGCCCGTCATTGGTCTCGAAGGTGAGGCTCAGGTTTTTGGCCGAGACGACGGAGTAGGGTGCATTCATGCGCTAGGACCAATCGGGTTTGTTGCAAAGGCCGTCTGCCTCTTGCATTCTTTTGACATGCGGCCGCTCGGTGGCAGCGGACAAAGGATGGCGGGCCGGCCGCCGGGAAGAAGAGGACGGGACAATGGACGCATCAGCAAAGCCCACCTGCCGGGTCGTGAAGCCCGGCCATACCTATGAGGGCAAGCAGGGACTGAGTTATTTCGAAGGCATCGCTGCCGAGACGGTGGGTGCCAAGGGTATCTGCATGCATCTGCTGACGATGCCGCCCGGCGCGCGGGCCAAGGCGCATCTGCATGAGAGCCACGAGACGGCGATCTACATGCTCTCCGGCCAGGCACATACCTGGTATGGCGACCGGCTGGAAAACCATGTCGTGGTTCACGCGGGCGAGCTGTTCTACATTCCGGCCGGCGTGCCGCATTTGCCAGCAAACCTGTCGAATGCGCCCTGCACGGCGATCATTGCGCGCACGGACCCCAACGAGCAGGAGAGCGTCGTGCTCTTGCCGGAGCTGGATGGGTTGGTTGAGGTTTGAGGCCGGGTTCATCTCGCCAGACCCCCTGTCTGGGGCAGGGCGATCCACCTGTAGATGATCGCGCAGATCATGCCTGTCGGAGCGAGCGACATCGCCATTGACGCCTCATTCTGATTGAAGAAGCGGCCCCAGGTCGCAAGTTGCAGAAGGGCGATACCGGACAGAGGGCATGCGGCACCGGCGAGGGCGAAATGCCACCAGCGATTCCAGTGCATCCGCAGCAGCACCCAGGTCGCCAGCAAGGTGAAGGGAGCGGCGAGCAAAAGAGCAACCGGCAGGATCTCGAGGGTCAGCCGAAGTGCTTGAAGAATGGAGCCGGGAAAGATCAGGACGAAGAGCGGCAGTCGACCGTAGGAGACGGCATCTGTGATCTCAAACGTCGCCCAGATGCCCATGACGCCGACAAACACGGCGGCTGCATAGCCCGCGCCGAAGCGCGCACTTCTCCGCAGCCATGTCTTCTTCGCTGGCGTCACGCTCAAACCCCCGTCGCCGGAATGCCGGTGCGTTCGACCTTGCGCGGCGCCACGAGTTCCTTCCAGGTGGAGAGTGCCTTGTTCACGGCGGTGAACGGCTCGCGCTTCACAAACTTGCCATGGCCCTCGCGGGTCTTCACTGCACTTTCCTCGATCGCGACATAGCCGCGTGTCAGCGCGTAGCGCGGCAGGCCAGTGACTTCTTTGCCCTCGAAGACGTTGTAATCGATCGAGGATTGCTGGGTCTTGGCGGAGATGGTCTTGGAGCGCTTGGGATCCCAGACCACGAGATCGGCATCGGCGCCGACGAGGACCGCCCCCTTCTTCGGGTAGATATTGAGGATTTTGGCGATGTTGGTCGAGGTGACCGCGACGAATTCGTTCATCGTCAGGCGACCGGTTGCCACACCATAGGTCCAGAGCATGGGCATGCGGTCTTCAAGCCCGCCGGTACCGTTCGGGATCTTGGCAAAGTTGCCGACGCCGAAGCGCTTCTGTTCTGAGGTGAACGCGCAGTGGTCGGTTGCAACAACCGAGAGCGAGCCTGACTGCAGGCCGGCCCAGAGGGAATCCTGGTGCTGCTTGTTGCGGAAGGGGGGCGACATGACGCGGCGGGCGGCGTGGTCCCAGTCCTTGTTGAAATATTCGCTTTCGTCGAGCGTCAAGTGCTGGATCAGCGGCTCGCCATAGACGCGCATGCCCTTCTGCCGGGCGCGGCGGATCGCTTCATGGGCCTGTTCACAGGAGGTGTGCACGACATAGAGCGGCACGCCCGCCATGTCGGCCAGCATGATGGCGCGGTTGGTGGCTTCACCCTCGACTTCGGGGGGCCTGGAATAGGCATGGGCCTCCGGGCCATTATTGCCTTCGGCAAGCAACTTCGCGGTCATAGAGGCGACGACATCGCCGTTTTCGGCATGCACCATCGGAAGGGCGCCAAGCTCGGCGCAGCGCTGGAAGGAGGCAAACATCTCGTCGTCGTTCACCATCAGCGCGCCCTTATAGGCCATGAAGTGCTTGAAGGTGTTTATGCCGCGATCCTGAACGACCGTCTTCATCTCGTCGAAGACGCGCTCGTTCCAGCCGGTGATCGCCATGTGGAAGGAGTAGTCGGCCGTGGCGCGCGAGGTCTTGTTGTCCCACATCTGCAAGGCTTCCAGAAGCGACTGGTCGGGTCCGGGCAGACAGAAGTCGACGACCATTGTGGTGCCGCCCGAGAGGCCGGCGCGCGTGCCGCTTTCGAAGTCGTCGGCGGAGTAAGTACCCATGAATGGCATTTCGAGATGCACGTGCGGATCGATGCCGCCCGGCATGACGTAACAGCCAGCGGCATCCAGGACGGTATCGCCTGAGAGGTTCGGGCCGATCTCGACGATCACGCCGCCCTCGATCTTAACGTCGGCCTTGTAGGTCAGATCGGCGGTGACGATCGTGCCGCCCTTGATGACTGTGGTGGTCATTTGCTCTCTCCCCGTGTCTTGTTCTCGAAAGTTGCGTGCCGCGTCCACGCTTGTCCTCTACGCATGTCGGGCTTGTCGTTTGCCGGTATCGCCCAAGTGTCAGCCTTCGCCAGCGGCGCCCCCTCATCCGGCGCTACGTGCCACCTTCTCCCCGCTGGGGGGAAGAGGTGACGCTGGCTTTGCGCGCTCCATCCGGTGAATGCTGCGGTTCGGCTTGGAGTGTGGTCAATGGTCATCTGCGAGGTCCCCGCGCGCTCCCTCTTCTCCCCAGCGGGGAGAAGGTGGTCCGAAGGACCGGATGAGGGGGCGCGGAGCGAGGGCCTTAGCAGCATGGCGATTACCGGTCCCCTCTCAAAACTGGCGAAAAACGGATCGCGTCGCAACGCTCGACGATCTGGCCCTGCAGCACCGCGAGAATGGTTTCAAGAACGGCTCTGCGTTCCTGCAGAATTTCGGCGTTCCAGAAGCGCAGAACCGAATAGCCCTGCTGGTTGAGCCATTCGGTTCGACGCTCATCATGCGTGCTTTCCGCATGCTGGCTGCCGTCCAGTTCGACGATAAGGCTCTGTTCGCGGCAGACAAAATCGACGATGTAGGGTCCCAGCGGGATCTGCCGACTGAACTTGTACCCGTTCAGACGCCGGTTGCGCAGATCGCTCCACAAGCGGTACTCAGCTTCGGTGTCGTTGGCTCTTAGTTCGCGTGCTTTGCTGGTCCTACCGGGCAGCCTTTTTGTCGGATCTTGCGGGTGTGTCATGGCCGTTCGGCCCCCCTCATCCGGCGCTACGCGCCACCTTCTCCCCGCTGGGGAGAAGAGGTGACGCTGTCGCTGTACGCTCCAAAGTCTTGCGTGGGCAGTTGTTTTCTCGCTGGGGGCGCCTGCTTGCTTGGACATTGCGGCGCGCTCCCTCTTCTCCCCGGCGGGGAGAAGGTAGCCCGAAGGGCCGGATGAGGGGGCGCGGAGCGAGCGTGTCACCCGACAATCTCCGCCGTCTCCAGAACCGCCCTGAGCAGCACGTCGCAGCCAGCACTTGCCCATTCCTTGGAAATCTCCTCCGCCTCGTTGTGGGAGAGACCGTCCACGCAGGGGCACATGATCATGGTCGCGGGCGCAACCTTGGCCGCCCAGCAGGCATCGTGGCCTGCGCCGGAGATGATGTTCATGTGGGAATAACCGAGGTCTTCAGCGGCCTTGCGGACCGAGGCGACGAGTTTTTCGTCGAAGGTCACGGGGTCGAAATGGCCCACAGCCTCGACCGAACAGCGAACGCCGAGCGCTGCGCAGATCTCGGCGGCCTTTGCCTCGATCGTCGCGCGCATGCGATCGAGCTTCTCCTGGCTTGGCGTACGGATGTCGACGGTGAAGACAACGGTCCCGGGCAGGACGTTGCGGGAATTGGGCGAGAATTTTACCTGCCCCACACCGCCGACCGCGCCGGGCTGTTCGCTCATGGCGACCTCCTGGACCATTTCCATGATCCGGGCCATCGCAAGGCCGGCATTGACGCGCAGGTTCATCGGGGTTGAGCCGGTATGGGCTTCGCGGCCGGTAAGCGTGAATTCCAACCACCAAAGGCCCTGGCAATGCGTGACGACGCCGATTTGCTTGTCCTCGGCTTCGAGGATCGGTCCCTGTTCGATGTGATACTCGAAATAGGCATGCATCTTTCTGGCGCCGACCTCTTCGTCACCCAGCCAGCCGATGCGCTTCAGTTCGTCGCCGAAGGTCTTGCCATCCATATCCTTGCGGGCATAGGCGTAATCCTGCGTGAGCACGCCGGCGAAGACCCCGGAGGCCAGCATGGCAGGCGCAAATCGCGCACCTTCCTCATTGGTCCAGTTGGTCACTACAACAGGGTGCTTCGTCTTGATGTTGAGGTCGTTCATCGATCTGACAACCTCAAGGCCTGCCAGCACGCCGAGCACGCCGTCATACTTGCCGCCGGTCGGCTGCGTGTCGAGATGGCTGCCGACATAGACGGGCAGGGCGTCCGGATCCGTGCCTGGTCGGGTCATGAACATGTTGCCCATGGTGTCGACGCCCATGGTGAGGCCAGCGTCTTCGCACCAGCGCTGAAAGAGGCGACGGCCTTCGGCATCTTCGTCCGTCAGAGTCTGGCGATTGTTGCCGCCGGCAATGCCGGGGCCGATCTTCGCCATCTCCATGAGCATGTCCCAGAGCCGATCGCCGTTCACGCGAAGGTTGTTGCCGGGTTGCGCCGTCATTGCAGATCCTCACCTGTTTTTTCAGGGGTTCGGATCTTCCGCCCGTTCCCCAAGTTCCCGGGGTCAGCAACAGCGGCTTGTCTTTGTCTTTTCCGCTGTCGTATCGGCAGTTGCCTTTATTTGACATCTGTCCAATAATTTGACCGACTGGTAAAACATTACAGCTTCCATCACGGCACTCAAGACAAAATCGGCAAAAATCTGCGACAAAAAACAGAGCAGATGCACAGAATTTGAGCGCGGATATTGTTGAGTGACTTCAGGGTCTTAGGCGGGGAACAACTCTAAGATGGCAATACCGAGAGCGGCGCAAACCCAGAGGCGGACGCGGATCCAGGAGGAAAAGGAAGAGCAGATCCTCGAAGCAGCCCTGGAAGTGTTTTCACAGCGGGGATTCCACGGCTCGACCATCGACCAGATTGCCGAGGTCGCGGGCATGTCGAAGCCCAATCTGCTCTATTATTTCCGCACCAAGGAAGCCATGCACCGGGCGCTGATCGACCGGGTGCTGGAGAACTGGCTGGAGCCGCTGCAGGCCTTCGATGCAGACGGCGACCCCGAACACGAGATCAAGTCCTATATTCGCCGCAAGCTGGAGATGGCACGCGACTTCCCGCGCGAAAGCCGGCTGTTTGCCAACGAGATCCTGCAGGGTGCGCCGCATATCGCCGGCGTGCTCGAAGGGCCGTTGAAGGAGCTCGTGGACGAGAAGGCCGAGGTGATCAGGGCCTGGATTGCCGCGGCCAAGATCCGGGACTGCGATCCGCACCACATGATCTTCTCGATCTGGTCCACGACGCAGCATTATGCCGATTTCGACGTTCAGGTCCGATCCGTGCTGGGGGCAGGCCAAGAAGGCGAAGACCGCTTCGAGGCGGCGGCGTCCTTTCTCGAAGGTCTTTTCGTCAACGGCCTCATCCTGAAGCCTGACGTCAGTCCCTGAGCAGGCCCATCACCAGAAGGCCGGCGGCGGTCACAAGCGCACCGAGGAAGACGGCGGGGCTTGCCCAGCCGTGACCGAGCAAGCCCTCCAGAAGGATGATGAAGGTCGGGGTCAGATAGCCGTAGCCGAGCACCTTGGGGGCCGGCAGGCGCATGGAAGCGTATTGCAGCAGCATAAAGGTGAGCGCAGTCGTAATGACAGAGAGATAGGCGATCGTCGCCCAGACCATGGGTGGGAGGTTGAGAAAATCCGTTGTTGCGAGCGGGATAGCACCGGTCGGCAGGAGCCAGGGCACGGTGAAGACCACGACCCAGAAACCAAAGGCGACCGGGTTGTCTCCCTGATTGAACTTGCGGATCAGCGGCACATAGGCGCCGTGGCAGATGACGCCGATGAAAAAGATCAGCTCACCGCGTCCGACATCGAAGGAGAGGATCGCCTGGATATCGGCGCGGAAAATGACCCAGATCGCCCCGAGGGCTGCGAGGACCAGCGCGATGAATACGTCGGGGCGGGTTTTCTGCCCGATGAATAGAAGCGCGAAGCCGGCGCTGATCAATGGCATCAGGGTGAACACGGCACCCGTCTGCACAGGGCTGGTGAATTCCAGCGCTACGAACATGGTCAGCATGTAGACGGCGATCAGCCCGCCAAGCAGGGCAAAGCGCCAGATCCGCTGCGGTGCCCGGAACGGGACACGCAGGATGCCGAAGGTCAGGACGCCCATGACGATAACCGTCATCAGATAACGCCAGAGGGTCAGCGGGCCGGCATCCATGTGCCGCGCGGCCATGCCGCCGAAGGAGAAGGAGCCCGCGATCAACGCGGCAAAGAGCAGCATTGCCGCATGCGCCTTCAGTTTTTCTCGGCCCTTGGCATGGACGGTATGTCGGTTCACGGGGGAGGCGACGGGTGGGGCTTGCTCTGTCATCGGATGTCTTTCGGCCCGAAGCAGTCTCGCTGTTGGCGTGACTTGACCAGACCGTCTTTCTCATTCATCTGCGATCGCGGATGCGCGCACCATGCGCCGCCCCAAGATCCTTCCGGCAGTTAATCGAAAGCGGCTCCGATGACAACGATGATCGGCTTCACTGATACCGACAAGAGTACCAGCGCAGTGCTGCAGGATGTAATTGACTCGATGGATGAGGATCACGTCACGCTGCGGCAGATCCTGCAGAAAATGGGCGAAAGCGGACTTCTGCTGCTTTGTGGCCTGCTGTCTCTGCCTTTCCTCGTGCCGGTTTCGATCCCGGGCGTCTCGACAGTTTTCGGTGCCGGTATCGTGCTGATCGGGATCGCGATCACCTTCAACCGCTTTCCATGGCTGCCGAAGAAGGTGGCCGATCGCAAGCTCGAACGGGCGCGCCTCGTTCCAGTTCTGGAACGAGGTCTGAAGATCCTGAGAAAGGTCGACCGTTATGTCCGCCCCCGCATGTTGGGCCTGACGCATGGGGCGCTGATCAACCGTATCAACGGTCTCGTTCTGACGACCGCCGGCGTGCTCCTGATGATGCCGCTCGGCTTCATTCCGTTCTCGAACACGCTGCCGGGCGTTGCGATCCTGCTTCTGTCGACGGGGATTTCTCAGAGAGACGGGATGGTCGTTGCCGTGGGCCACCTGATGGTGCTGCTGACGCTCGTCTATTTCTCAGCCTTGGCCTATGCCGGGTTTGCCGCCGGACAGAGCCTGCTCGGCTGATCCTTCGTCAGGCGCGGATCACGCGCTCCGCCGCAGCAGGTCTTCACGTTGCAAGGCATGCTTCCTTGCAAAATCGATGAAACTATCAGGGCTCATCGGACGCGCCAGCGCGTAGCCCTGCAGCGTCTGGCAGCCGAGGTCGCGCAGGATCGCGGCATGCTCCATCGTCTCCACACCCTCTGCGACGATGCCGATCCCGTAGGAGCGGCCGATATCGACGATCGAGCTGATCAGCTTGCGCTGGGCAGGGTTGGTCACGATCGGGGCCACCAGCTGCCGATCGATCTTCAAGCGGCTCGGCGAGAGTTTGATAAGGGAGAGGATCGAGGCGTAACCGGTGCCGAAATCATCGATTTCGATGGCAATGCCCTGGGTGCGGATGCGTTCGAGGCTTTCTGCCACGGCGTCGGCCTTGTCGTCGAAGGAGATCGATTCCAGCAGTTCGAATGAAAGGCTGCCCGGCGTGACGGCGAGCTTGGTCAGGTGGTCGAGCAGCTTGTCCTCGAACAGCCGCTGGGCAGAGATATTGACCGAGACATGCTCGATGCCGAGGCCCTCGGTCTTCCAGCGAGCCAGTTGCTCGAGTGCCTGGTCAAGAATGCTCGCGTCGATCTGGGACACGACATTGAGGTTCTCGGCCGTTTCGAGAAAGGCAATGGGTGCGAGGATGCCTTTTTCCGGGTGACGCCAGCGAGCAAGGGCCTCCACACCGTTGATCGCAAGCGTTCGGGCATCAAATTGGGGCTGGTACCAGGCGATGAAATCGTCATCGCCCAGGGACCGAAGAATGGCATCGGCAGTGCGCTTGATGTTGATAGTGCGGGCGCGCAGCGTGTCGTTGAAGCGCTCGACGCGATTGCGGCCACGGCGTTTTGCCTCGTAGAGGGCGATGTCCGCATTGACGAGGAGCTGCTCGGCGGTCAGCTCGGGCTCGATCCTGCCGGCGATGCCGATGGATGCGCCGACGCGGCATTCATGTCCGTTATAGACGATGGGCCGGTTGACGGCTGAGATCAGGTTCGTCCCCATGGCTTCGTAGCCTTCGGAGAGATCGCAGCCCTGGCAAACGATCACGAATTCATCGCCGCCGATCCTTGCGACAAAATCCCATTTGCCAGCCATGCCCTGCAGTTCCTGCGCGACATGGCGAAGAATGGCGTCGCCGGCGCCATGGCCGAGCGTGTCGTTGATTTCCTTGAAGCGATCCAGATCCATATGGAGCACGGTCAGCCTCTGGTTGGGCTGGTCGGGGGCTGCGACCAAGGTCTCGAGGCGCTGGTCCAGATAGCGGCGATTGGGCAAACCGGTCAGTGCATCGTGCAGCGAATTGTATTCCATCCGCTGCCGCGCGCTTTCCAGCTCCTCGTTGCGTTGCGCCGTTTCCTGCTGGGCTTCCCTCAAGTGTTCTTGCAGCGAGACGTCTGCGCTAACATCCCAGTTTACGCCGAGAACCTTCGTTCGTCCCATTTCATCGCGCGAGGCGATGCCGACCGTGCGGATGTGACGTATCTCGTCTCCATTGCGGATGATCCGGAATTGGGTTTCGTAAGGCGCGTTACTTTCGATGGCAGTTCCCAGAGCTTCCAAGGTGTGAGGTAGATCCTCTGGGTACACACAGCTTTCCCAAACAGCGTAGCTGATCTTCACACCGAGGGATATTCCATACAACTGGTACATGCGTTCGTCCCAGGCGAGATCTCCCGAAGCGGTGTCGAGCTCCCAGATCCCAATCCTGGACGCTTCGAGCGCCAGACCGAGTCGATGCGATACCGCCGTCAATTCTTGCTCGCGCTGCCTGAGTGCCGCATAGTTGCGCTGCCTTTCCCGCATCAGCCTGGCGACCCAGATGACGCTTCCGGCGATAAGCGCGGAAATGGCAGCGATCATCGTGCGGATCAGCATGTCGGGACGGCTCATCTGGTGCCAGCCCTCCTTGGGCACGGCCGAAATGGACCACTGCTTGTTACCGACATTCACGCTCATGGTGACCGGGCCGTCGGTGAGGACACGATTGTCACCATAGATCAGAGTTCGATTACCCGTCTGCTGAATGTCGTCTGTGATGGTGACGGCGAGTGGCAGATCTGGTGCTCGAAGGCCGCTGTCGTTATAGAGCCTCGTGACGTCGACGACGCCGGCCAAGCCGCCCCAAAAGACCCGCTTGCCTTCGTCATTGGTCATCTTCACGGGCAGCGCGATGATCAGGCCCATGGCCCCATTCTTATACGGCAGTGGGCCGCTGATGATCGTCTTGCCCTCTTCGCGCAACTGGCGGACCGCTTCCTCGCCATTGGGCGGTGGGAGAACCCAATGCCCAATGAAGGATTTATTCTCTTCGTAGGGATGAACGAAGCTCACGATCAGGTTGGGTGCTGCGACGATATGGCTGATCTGCGACGGCGTCGACAGGAGGCTGGAGGCCAGCGCTTCGAAACGCTGCTGGTTGACATAGGGCTCGGTTCCGATCACCGCGACCATGCCCTGCAAAAGCTTGATATTGGCGTTGATGTTGGCTTCGAGCTTCGTGCGGATCAGGCCCAGGTTTTCCTCGACAGCGTTGCGAGCCGCCTCACGGCTCAAGCGCTGCTGCTGAAGGTCGGCATACAAGGCGGAGACGGCAACGCCTGCCAGGACGACGGCGCTCGGAATGAGGATCTGCAGGCGTGATCGCAGGCTCGATCTACCATCCGTATTCTTGCTCTTGATCGCCATGGTCTCCTTGCCCGGCTGGTCCGGCCTGACGCAGATGCGGTCAGTCCCGATGCCGGTATGGTGGAGTATAGCGCTGAAGAATTTCTGAAGGGCTGGGCAGAAGTTCGAGTTTTTCTTCTGACGAAAGTATCCGGCCCGCAAACGGGCCGGATTTGCTTGAGCGAGACTATTCTGCCGCCTGCACGGCCATCGGATTGTTCGGATGTGTCGTCCAGTTGGCGTAGTTCGGATCGACAGGGCGGCCGGTACGCTGGTCAAGGGCACCGGTCGGCAGTTCGACCATGGTGATGCAGTTCTCGACCGGACAGACGTTGACGCAGAGATTGCAGCCGACGCATTCGTCTTCCATTACCTCGAAATGTCTGACGCCGTTGACCATGCTGGTGATCGCCTGGTGCGACGTGTCCTCGCAGGCGATATGGCAGCGGCCACATTTGATGCAGGCATCCTGATCGATATGCGCCTTGGCGATGTAGTTGAGGTTCAAATACTGCCAGTCGGTGACGTTCGGCACCGCGCGACCGCAGATGTCGTCCAGGCTCCTGTGACCCTTGGCATCCATCCAGTCGTTGAGGCCCGAAATCATCTCCTGGACGATCTTGAAGCCATAGGTCATGGCCGCGGTGCAGACCTGAACATTGCCGGCACCGAGCGCCAGGAATTCAGCCGCATCGCGCCAGGTGGTGACACCGCCAATGCCGGAGATCGGCAGGCCGTATGTTTCCGGATCGCGGGCGATCTCGGCGACCATGTTGAGGGCGATCGGCTTGACGGCTGGGCCGCAATAGCCGCCATGCGTGCCCTTGCCGCCGACGGTGGGCGAGGGGGCAAAGCTGTCGAGATCAACAGAGACGATCGAGTTGATCGTGTTGATCAGCGACACGGCGTCGGTGCCGCCGGCCTTTGCTGCGCGGGCCGGTTTGCGGATATCGGCGATATTGGGCGTCAGCTTGGTGATGACGGGCATGCGGGTGTATTGCTTGCACCAGCGCACCACCATCTCGATGTATTCCGGCACCTGGCCGACAGCAGAGCCCATGCCGCGTTCGGACATGCCGTGCGGACAGCCGAAATTGAGTTCGATGCCATCTGCGCCGGTTTCCTCGACCAGCGGCAGGATCGCCTTCCACTCTTCCTCGACGCAGGGGACCATGATCGAGGCGACAAGGGCCCTGTCCGGCCAGTTCATCTTGACCATCTTCATCTCCTGCAGGTTCACCTGCAGGGGACGGTCGGTGATCAGTTCGATGTTGTTCAAGCCGAGAAGCCGGCGGTCGGCACCCCAGATTGCGCCGTAGCGCGGGCCGTTGACATTGACGACCGGCGGGCCTTCCGAGCCGAGCGTCTTCCAGACAACGCCGCCCCAGCCCGCCTTGAAGGCGCGTTCGACATTGTAGGCCTTGTCGGTCGGCGGAGCGGAAGCCAGCCAGAAGGGGTTGGGCGACTTGATGCCGACGAAGTTATTTCTCAGATCAGCCATTGTTCAAATCCTCTCGAAAGCGATGCGTCATGCGACGGCGGTTGCGCCCGCCGTCATGACGGCGAGAGAGCGGTTGATGCTTTCGGCCGCATCGCGGCCCATGGCGACGGCAGAGACCGTCAGGTCCTGACCGCCCAAGGCGCAGTCGCCGCCGGCCCAGACGCGGGGGATCGAGGTGCGGCCTTCGGCGTCGATGGCGATCTTCCCGCCTTCGACTTTCAGGCCGTCCAGACCCTGACCATCGAGCTTCTGGCCGATCGCGACCAAGATCTGATCCGCCTTGATCTCGGTCGTATGGCCAGTGCCCTTCATCACGCCGTTTTCGAGATGGGTGTATTCGAAGGTGATGGCTGAGCAGTGGCCGCCATGATGGGCGACTTCCTTCGGCTGCAGCCAGTGGCGGATGTGGACGCCCTTGGAGGTCGCCAGATCCTGCTCGAATTCCGAGGCGTTCATGTGTTCCTTGCCGCGGCGATAGCAGATGGTGACGTTTTCCGCGCCGAGAAGCTTGGCCTGGACGGCCGCATCGATCGCGGTCATGCCGCCGCCGATGACGACGACGTCACGACCGACAGGCACGTCTGCCTTGCTGTCGGCCTGACGCAGATTGGCGATGAATTCGACCGCGTCGATGACACCGTTGATCTTGGCGCCTGGGATGTTCAGCCCGTTGACGTTGCCGAGACCCGCACCGACGAAGACGGCGTCGTGTTTCGCCTGAAGGTCGGCGAGCGTGAAGTCACGGCCCATCATCTGGCCATCCAGCACATCGATATTGCCGAGCGACAGGATGTAGTCGACTTCCTTCTGGGCGAAATCGTTGGGTGTCTTGTAGGCGGCGATGCCGTATTCGTTCAGACCGCCTGCCTTTTCTTTCGCTTCGTAGATGGTGACCTGGTGGCCGTGCATGGCGAGCCGATGGGCGGCGGCAAGGCCTGCGGGGCCTGCGCCGACGATACCCACCGTGCGGCCGGAGGACGCTGCCGGACGATAAAACTGGCGGCCCTCTTCAATCGCGATGTCGGTGGCGTAACGTTGCAGGCGGCCAATTTCGACCGGGCGCTCTTCTGCCGTGTTGCGCACACAGGCTTCCTCGCAGAGCGTTTCGGTGGGACAGACACGGGCGCACATGCCGCCGAGGATGTTCTGGTCGAAGATTGTCTTGGCGGCGCCGAGCGGATTGCCAGTCGATATCTGCCGAATGAACATCGGGATATCGATGGCGGTGGGACAGGCCGTCATGCACGGCGCGTCGTGACAGAAATAACATCTGTCGGAGGCGACGAGTGCCTCATGGCCGCCGAGGCGGGGATGCAGGTCGGAGAAATTCTTTGCATAATCGGCAGCGTCAAGCCGCCCGGCCTTGAGGCCTGGTTCCAGTCTTCGCATCGCAGTTCCCTCTTTTATATTCGAAGCGATGCAGAGAAAGGTAACTCAGGAACAAAGTTTTATCAAACGGTAAAAAAATCGCCATGGGCGCCGTGCAGCCCTTGAAAATCAAGGGAATTTGATCGGCGTCAATCCCGGACGGGACGTTCGGATCGGGTTTGATATCCGTCGCTCAAAACATGAGTAAAAACTTCAACTATATACTTTACTCTTTTTCTCATATTTTGTACGCCTATCCACCTGAGGCTTGCAACCGCTGCCTCTGATCGGATTCGAGGAGACAGGACGTCATGGCGAAGAAGAAAAAGCAGGCTTCAAAGAAGTCGGGTGCGGAGGTTTCCGCGACGGCGTCTAGCGCGAAAACGCAAGCGGAAGTTCGCAGCTTTTTATATGTCGGCGGCCGCGATTGCCAGGTCGCCCATCTTCGCCAGATCGCCAGCAATTTTGGTGCGGAACTAATTCACCATGATGGGGGTTTACGTGAGGCGGTTTCGCGTATCGACACGGTGCTACCCTCTGTGGACTGCGTCTTCTGCCCTATCGACTGTATCAGTCACGATGCTTGTCTGCGCGTGAAGAGCGGTTGCAAGAAGTTTGGCAAGACTTTCATTCCGCTGCGAAACGGCTCGAAATCCAGTCTCGAGCGCGCGTTGCAGACACTGAATGAAAGGAGCGCCGAAGCGTGAGCAGGGATGGATCTGAAAAGGGTGGCATGAGCTCATTCCACGAGCTTGCACGTCAGCGCGGCGAGGGCCTTTTACCGGAACTCGCCGATGCAATGCTGCAACGCTCTCGAGAAAGTGAAGTGATGAATTGTGAAATCATCACTTTGCCGGGCTTGTACGAACGCAAACCTGTTACCATGTACGCAGCCTTGAACCGGGCCCCCGCCCTCGTCATCGATTTTCCCGCGCCGAGATGGCAGCGAAACGCCAACGCAAGGTCGTAGCCGTTTCGTCAGTCAGCCTCATGTGGGAAGCAGAGGAACTTTCCGCATGAACGCTCAGCAACCCGTTGCGAAGACGATCCTCAATGCAGTGCCGATCCTCCCCTCCCTGAACTTTTCTGAAACACGCAATTTCTATGTAGACACACTCGGGTTCGAGGACGTCGGCTTGGACGGTCTCGATTATCTGGTGGTCCGCCGCGACGGCATGGAACTACATTTCTGGCTCAGCGACGATCCGGTTCAGTGCCAGAACAGCTCGGTGTTCTTTCGGGCAGAGGCGCTGACGGAGATGTACCGGGACTTTTGCGAGCGAGGGATCGAGGCGATCCGTCCGTCTGACACTTCCGGAGATTGCGGCACAACCTTGCGCTTCCATATCCGCGATCCACACGGCAATCTGCTGATGTTCGGTGGTAATGTTTCGGGCTGCATTGCGCATTAAGCCAAACCATCACAGTGTTTTGGGGGCGTTGACGTCGGAGCCTGTCCCTTAAACGGAGGTGATCAGCGTTAGTTGCGTTGCGGAAGCAGGGCGCCCGCGCATAGCACCAGCCATGACACGATCAGCGTCATCCCGCCCGTCGGGGCCGCCATCGGGAACAGCCCGCTGCCGATGAAGTGCCGGGCAACCAGATCGCCTGAAAACAGCAGTGTGCCGAGTGTCATGCCGACCGCTACCAGTGCAGCCAGTCTGACCCGGTCTCCGGCGATGGAAAGTGCGACAAGCGCCGGGGCATGGGCGAGACAGATTGCCGAGGCCGGGCGCAGGAGCGCTTCGCCTCCGGCATGACTTGCGGCTGCGGCCAGCCCGACACCGGCCGCCCCAATCAGTCCCGCCGCGACGGTCGCCCAGCGGTAACTCTGTACGCTCGCCATTTCTGTCATTCCTTGTTCTGCATGTGAAAGGCCAGCTTCTCGATCGGCGGCCAGATGAGTTCCCGCAGCTTCGGATGCTCGACGGTTTCATCCAGCGCGCGGCGAAAGCACAAGAGCCATTCGTCCCGTTCCAGCGGGCCGATTTCTGCCACGAAATGGCGCCGCCTTAGCATCGGATGGCCGCGCTTCTGCATGTAGACGGGCGGACCACCAAGATAGCCGGTGAGGTACTCGTAGAACTTCTCTTCGCTGCCGGAGAGATCCGGTGGATGCACCGCCCGGCAATGGGCAGCCTCCGGCAGGGTGTCCATCAACTCATAGAAGCGCCGGGTCAACGCCTTGACGGTCGCGTCGCCGCCGATGGCTTCATAAAGGGTAATCGTCTCGTTGCTCATGCTGTCGTCCTTGCGTGAGCTCTTTTCGCGCTTTCGCCACGTTCGTGCAACCGGCCTGGCGCTCCCGTGGCAATCCAGCGCAGCCGCGAGGCCGCCCTGCAACAAAAGCAGGGGACAGTGGGCCTTCGACATGCCATAAGGGCGCCGATTTCCAGCAGGCGTCTTGTCCATGATCCGTATCGAAAACATCTCCAAGCAGCTCAGCCATCGCATCCTCTTCATCGAGGCCTCCGCCGCCCTCAATCGCGGCGAGAAGATCGGTCTCGTCGGACCGAACGGGGCTGGCAAGACTTCGCTCTTCCGGATGATCATCGGGCAGGAACAGCCGGATGAGGGGCAGGTCTCCGTCGATAAGGGTGTGACGATCGGTTATTTCAGCCAGGATGTCGGCGAGATGTCCGGCCGGTCGGCCGTTGCCGAGGTCATGGATGGTGCGGGACCGGTCAGCGAAATTGCGGCGGAACTGCGCGAACTCGAAGCCGCCATGGTCGATCCTGACCGCATGGATGAGATGGACGTAATCATCGAGCGTTACGGTGAGGTTCAGGCGCGTTACGAGGAACTTGACGGTTACGGCCTGGAGGGCAGGGCGCGCGAGGTTCTGGCGGGTCTCTCCTTTTCCGAGAGCATGATGGACGGCGATGTCGGCGCGCTCTCGGGCGGCTGGAAGATGCGCGTGGCGCTGGCCCGCATTCTCTTGATGCGCCCGGACGTTATGCTGCTCGACGAACCGTCGAACCATCTCGACCTCGAAAGCCTGATTTGGCTCGAACAGTTCCTCAAAGGCTATGAAGGCGCGCTCTTGATGACCTCGCATGACCGCGAGTTTATGAACCGCATCGTCAACAAGATCATCGAGATCGATGCCGGTCAGCTGAACAGCTATTCCGGCGACTATGTCTTCTATGAGGGGCAGCGTGCCTTGAACGAGAAGCATCAGCAGTCGCAGTTCGAGCGTCAGCAGGCGATGCTCGCCAAGGAAATCAAGTTCATCGAGCGCTTCAAGGCGCGCGCCAGCCATGCCTCCCAGGTGCAGAGCCGGGTGAAGAAGCTGGAAAAGATCGATCGCGTCGAGCCGCCGAAGCGCCGCCAGGTGGTCGCCTTCGAATTCCAGCCGGCGCCGCGCTCGGGCGAAGACGTGGTGAGCGTCAAGAATGTCTCCAAGCGCTACGGCGACAAGGTCATCTATGACGGCTTCGACTTCATGGTCCGCCGCCGCGAGCGCTGGTGCATCATGGGCATCAATGGCGCTGGCAAATCCACCTTGCTCAAGCTCGTTGCTGGCGATTTCGAAGCCGGACGAAGGCACTGTTTCGATCGGTGCCAGCGTCAAGATGGGCTATTTCGCCCAGCATGCGATGGACGTGCTCGATGGTGACATGACGATCTTCGAAATGCTGGAAACCAGTTTTCCACGCGCCGGTCAGGCACCGCTCAGGGCGCTTGCCGGCTGTTTCGGTTTCTCAGGCGACGATATCGACAAGCGCGTGCGGGTGCTCTCGGGCGGTGAAAAGGCGCGGCTTGTCATGGCGATGATGCTGTTCGACCCGCCGAACCTGCTCGTTCTCGACGAGCCGACCAACCACCTCGACCTCGACACGAAGGAAATGCTGATCAAGGCGTTGTCGCAGTTCGAAGGCACGATGCTCTTCGTCAGCCACGATCGCCATTTTCTTGCGGCGCTGTCGAACCGCGTGCTGGAGATCACGCCCGAGGGCGTCTTCCAGTATGGCGGCGGCTACACCGAATATGTGGAGCGCACGGGCCACGAGGCGCCGGGCCTCAGAAGCTGAGGCGCGGCAAGCAGTAGCGACCCGGCTTAGGCGCCGGCTGCCGTTCTTTCGGCCCGAAGCGCGGCGATCTCGGATCGCAGCGCCTGCATTTCGCGCAGCAGGTCGGCATTGTCGACATGCAGGGACTTCAGGTCCGCGTCGGTGTCGGCCATGCTCTGTTCCTGCATGGCAGAGACGATGACACCGATGAAGAGGTTCAGAACCGAATAGGTGCTGAGCAGGATGAAGGGCACGAAGAACAGCCAGGCATAGGGATGGACCTCCATCACCGGCCGGACAATGCCCATGGACCAGCTTTCCAGCGTCATGATCTGGAAGAGTGAATAAGTCGAGGCGCCGAGATTGCCGAACCAGTCCGGGAAGGTTGCGCCATAAAGCTTGGTCGCCATGACCGCCGAGACGTAGAACAGCATCACCAACAGCACGATGATCGAGCCCATTCCGGGAAGGGCGGCAATCAGACCGCCGATGACCCGTCGCAGCGACGGGACGATCGAGATCAGGCGTAGCACGCGCAGGATACGCAGCGCGCGCAGAACCTGGAACGGCCCGGTCGCGGGGATCAGCGCGATGACGACGATCGAGAAATCGAAAATGCTCCAGGGGTCGCGGAAAAAAGCGAGGCGGAAGGCAAAGAGCCGGGCTGCGATCTCGATGACGAAGATCGCCAGGATGAATCGGTCCAGGGTCAGCAGGAGTGGGCCCATAAACTGCATGACAGCGGGCGACGTTTCGAGACCCAAGGTGACCGAATTGATGAGAATGACGGCTATGATGAACCGCTCCCACGCGCTCGAGGAGAGAATTGTCTTTAGTCTGTCGGTCATGGTTCAGGTTCCAGCAAGATCTGCAGGACGAAAAGCGGAAGGAACAAACCGCGTCAAGGGGGGCCGGAATGCAACACCGGCCGTTGACGCGCCTTTTTAGGGAGGAGCCGATCCCGAGGCGGCCGCACTCAGTCGGAATGGCCGTTGAAGGTCGAATGCCACTTCCAGGCAGAGCGGATGATGTCGTCGATGCCGTGCTTGGGATCCCAGCCAAGAACCTCGCGGGCCAGGGCGTTGCTGGCAACGAGGCCTGGGGGATCGCCGGGGCGGCGCTCGGTGCGCTTGATCGGCATGGGGCGGCCGGACACGGTCTCGATTGCCGCAATCAGTTCCTTGACGGTCGTGCCGTTGCCGGTGCCGAGATTGATGGCGATCGTCTCACCACCGTTCAGGAGGTACTCGACCGCGCGGACATGGGCGTCGGCGAGATCGTTGACGTGGATATAATCGCGGATGCAGGTGCCGTCGCGGGTGTCGTAATCCTCACCAAAGATCGAGAAGAATTCACGGCGTCCGAGGGCGGTTTCGATGGCGAGAGGGATAGCGTGGGTCTCGGGCGAGTGCCACTCGCCGATGCGGCCTTCGAAGTCGGCGCCGGCGGCGTTGAAATAGCGTAGCATCACCGAGCGCATACGGTTGCAGAGGTTAAGGTCACCCAGGGCCTGCTCGACGATATGCTTGGTGCGGCCATAGGGGTTGATCGGCTTCTGGCCGTGTTTTTCGTCGAGCGGCAGATATTCCGGTGCGCCATAGGTGGCGCAGGTCGAGGAGAAGACGAAGTTGCGGATATCGGCTTCGCTCAAGGCCTGCAGGAGGCTTAGCGTGCCCGAGACGTTGACGTCGTAGAAGTGCTCCGGCTCCTTGAAGGACTGGCCGACTTCGATCAGGCCTGCAAAATGCATCGCCGCTTTCGGCTGGTATTTGGCAAGGACTTCCTTCAGCCGTGCCTTGTCTCGCATGTCGCCCTGTTCGGTCGGACCCCATTTGACGAATTCGGGGTGGCCCGAGGTGAAGTTGTCATAGACGACGGGCAGATAGCCGCGCTCGGAAAGGGCAAGGCATGTGTGCGAGCCGATATAGCCGGCGCCGCCGACGACAAGGATTGGGGTGGCGGTGGCGGTCATGGTCATTCTCGGATCAGAGTGGTGCATGGACGAAGGCCGGCATGGCTGCCTGTTCCTTCGATTTGGCGAGGAAGAGGCGAGCGGTGTCAAGCGCCTCACGGATCGTTACATCCATGTCGAGATAGCGGTAGGTGGCAAGGCGGCCGACGAAGGTGACGGCCTTCTCTTCATTGGCGCGAGCGACGTAGTCCGCGAGTTGCGCCTTCTCCTCAACGAGACGGATCGGATAATAAGGGATGTCGTTTTCACCGCAGGCGCGGGAGAATTCGCGGTAGCAGACGGATCCCTCGTGGCTTTCCCAGGGTGAGAAATGCTTGTGCTCGGTGATGCGGGTGTAGGGCACTGAGGCGTCGCCGTAGTTCATCACGGCGCAACCCTGATAGTCGCCCTGATAGGTGAAGCGGTCAAAATCGAGCGTGCGATAGCCGAGGCGGCCGAACTCATAGGCGAAGTAGCCATCGAGCGGACCGGAATAGAACAAGTGCGCGTAGTCATGCGGGGCGCGGGGGTCGAAATGCTGGCCGAGCGTCACCTTGATCTTCGGATGGTCGAAGATCTTTTCGATCATGTCGGTATAGCCGTTTTCCGGCATGCCCTGGAATTTGTGGGAAGAAGTAGTTGTCGTCATAGTTGAAGCGCACGGGCAGGCGCTTCAGGATCGAGGCCGGCAGGTCGGTCGGCGAGCAGCCCCACTGCTTCTCCGTGTAGCCCTTGAAGAAGGCCTCGTAGAGGTCGCGTCCGACGAAGCGCAGCGCCTGTTCCTCGAAAGTCTGCGGATCTGATATCGTCTTGTCGGCCTGCTCCTCGATGAAGGCGCGAGCCTCGTCGGGGCGGAAGGTCTTGCCGAAGAACTGGTTGATCGTGTGCAGGTTGACCGGCAGGGAATAGACCTGTCCCTGGCTCGTTGTCTTCACACGGTTCTTGTAGGGCAGGAAGGTCTGGTAGCTGTTCACATAGTCCCAGACTTCCGCGTCGTCCGTGTGGAAGATGTGTGGCCCATAGATATGCACCATGACACCGGTGTCGGCATCGCGCTCCGTGTGGCAGTTGCCGCCGATATGCGGACGCGTATCGAAGACCTCGACCTCGAAGCCGGCTTCCGCCAGTTCGCGTGCAATGACGGCGCCGGACAGGCCCGCGCCGACGATTCCAATTTTTTGACCCTGTGCCATCTGGGGGGTGTTCCTCGATTTTCGGGGTGCCGCGGTTCCAGCCGCAAGACCTGCCGCATCTCGCCCAATTGCAAAGAGACCGGCGGTAGCCCGCCGGTCGAAACAGTGAAGTCGTCAGGCTGAGAGTTTCTCGCGCATCAACTTGTCATAGGCTGCGATCAGCCTGTTGACGTCGACGCCGGTCTCCTGCGGCCCGAAGCTCAGATGGCTGACGGTGAAGTCGGAGTAGATGCATGTCGGACGCTTGAGGAAGGCCGGCAGGTCGACGGTCAGCATCTTCTCGTCATCGCCCTTGGCGAGCGCCATATGCTGCAGATCGCGGCCGAGCCAGGCGATGAAGTTGATCGACTGTCGTTCCTGCCAATCGACGACCTTCGATGGCAGCGGCAACTCCTTGTTCGGCGATACCAGGAAAAAGTCATGCAGCTTGTTGGCCTTGCTCGGATCGGTCCAGAGTGTTCCGCCAAAGCCACCCGGCGGACGCTCGAAATGGCCAAGAGAGGCGGGCAGCGCTCCGGAGACCTGCTGGAAGTAGGCGCAGACGCCATTGTTCACGACATTCGCCGATGTCACGAAGTAATGCGGGTTCTTGCGACGATGATCGATGAAGCCTGCGAGCCGATCGAGGTCCATGTAGACGATGTCGTCGTCACATTTCAGGAAGAGTGCGTCGGCGAAATCGGATAACCGCCTGGCATAGTACTGATAGGCCTGGAAATACGGGACCTGTTCTCCCGGATTGCCGATATAGCGGCGGATCGGTGCATTCACTTGGCGAAGCTCGAGTGCAGAGCCCCAGCCGCCTCTTATCATCACATCCGCCCCCTGAGGCACGGCGATCTGCGGCCATCGATCAAGCACGACACCATTGACCATCATTTCAGGTGTGCCGGAAGGGTCGATGGACAAAATGACCTCATTGTCACGGCCAGGCGAAAGGACGCCTGGGGTGAGTTTGGCCCAGTTAAGCTCCAGCTCGCTTCGGTCGGGATCGTTTAGGCGCTCTCGTGGACCCTTGCGCACCACGCACTGCAGGTTGTTCCAGCCGCCGACCACGATCTCGTAGAATGCATCCGGCTCATGCCTGGGCAGCAGCGCAATGTGGAGGTCATTGGTTATTCTGGCTTCCAGCCGCAGCGCTGCACGAGAGGATACCGTACCAAAAGGCTGGTAGCCCACCGTGTCGCTCATGAAGCGGATTGGGCCGAATTCGCGGCTCACCCATTCGTGGTCCGCCTGCGAACGGGTGAAGTCCCAGATATGCCATTCGTCGATCAGGCCGTCGGCCATGGCCCTGCGAACATAGCTGTTGAGGATCTGCATCCGGTGTTCCCGGCCGGCAAAGGTCACAAGTATTACAGGCGCCACAGTTGTCTCCCAGCCAGGTTCGGTTTTTGCCCGTATTTGTTTGCCAATGCCATTACGTCCATAGACGGGTGTCGTGCGGGACGGGGTGGAAGTCGTGCCAGGCGGAGATCCGGTCGCGATAGCGCTTGCGATAGGCGGCCTCGTCTTCGAACTCGACTTCGGCCACCATCACTTCAGAGCCGATCTCGTAATACATCTCCATGTTGGAGAGATTTGGAACTGGCGTTTCGCCGCGCTCGCGTTCGCCCTGCATTTGCCAGTAGAGTTCTTCCAGCCGCCGGACGAGGCGTGGAATGTCCCGGAGCGCGCAGGTGTCGCGCTGGGCTTGCAGGGAGGCCCGGATCCTTGCCAGTTCCGTCCTGTCGTTCGCCAGCGCCACGGCCTTGCGGACGTAATCCTCAGGGCTTGCGCAGATCAGTTCGGGAATTCCGGCCGATTTGACGATGCTGCTGCAGAAGCGCGAGGCGAAGCTCTTGCCGGGCAGCGTGAGCACAGGCAGCCCCATGGTGAGTGCATCCGACGCCGTCGAATGGGCGCCATAGGGGAAGGTGTCGAGAAAGAGATCGGCGATCGCGATGCGGGCCAAGTGGTTCGGATTCGCCACCTTGGAGGCGAAGTAGATGCGGGCCGGGTCAATGCCTGCAGACTTTGCAAGGTCGCGGAGTCGCTGGTTGACGACATCGGAGCCGCCGAGCAGCCAGAGAATGCTGCCAGGTGTTGCCGTCAGGATGGCCATCCAGCGGGCGAAGACGGGTGCGGTGATCTTCTGCATGCCGTTGAAGCAGGCGAAGACGAAGGCGTTTTCCGGCAAGCCGGCTTCGGTGCGTGTCGGACGGGCACCGATCGCGCGCTTGCGGTCGACCGGCTGGTTGCAGGGGATGTGGAGCACCTTTTCGGTGTAGTAGAGTTCGTTGCCGGGCGGGATGATCTGCTCGTCGGCAATGATGTATTGGTGGACCGGGCTCGCCATGGTGCCGGGATAGCCGCAGAAGTTCACGATCACGGGGGCAGGGCGGTAGGAGAAGATCTTGGTGCGGGCAAGCTTGGTATAGCCGTTGACGTCGATGAGGATGTCGATCTTGTCGGCCATGATCTGCCTGGCGGCATCAATGTCCGAAAGCGCGGTGATGTCGCGCCAGACATCGATGACGGCCTTCATCCGGTTTTGAGTTCGCATCATTGGTACGCGGCTCGCCGATGTAATAGGCATAGACTTCGACGGACGACTTGTCGTGCAGTTCGAGAACCTCGCTGAGGGCGAAGCCGACCGCATGGTCACGCAGGTCCGAGGACACGTAGCCGATGCGCAGACGCTGGCCGGTACCGACCTTCTTGCGCGGGACAGGCTTGTTGAGATGTGCTGGGTCTGGCCGGCCGGCGAGCATCTTGAAGTAACGATAAGCCTTGGCCATCTGGAAGAGCGGATCATCAGCGTAGCAGGCGAGCGGTAGCGGCGAGATCGAGTCCAGCATCTGACGCTTCGTCACATATTCCGATGCCTGGACGACCGGCCACTTGCATTGATGCTGGCGGACCGAGATCCAGTGCTGACCAGCTTCCGGCTTGTCGGGACGCAGCTCGATTGCCTGCCAGAGTGCGTTTTCGGCATCCTCCAGAAGGCCGGCGCCTTCCATGACACGGCCGATATGCTGGAGTGCCATCAGGCGATGGACCGATTTGTCGGGAGTGATTTCGGCAGTCGCGTCCACGTAGCTCCGCCATTGCTGGATTGCCTGGGCGCCCAGACCGCAATCCTCGTAGGTTCGGCCAAGGTTGATGTGCGCCTGGCCCATCATCGGCTGGGCCTTCAACGCAGCCTTCAACGCGTTGATCGCGCCAGCCGTGTCGCCGAGTTGTTTGAGGGTCACAGAATAGTTGAAAAAGGCGAGGTGAAGCAGCGGGCTTTGCTCGTTGAAAGCCGTCCAGGTCTTGTAAAGTTCTGCTGAGAGCGCGAACTGACCCGCCGCCGACCAGCGTTCTGCCATTTGCAGGGCGTCGAGCAGCGAAAGCTGCTGGCGCTTCGACTTTTCCAGAGCTGTTGCGAGCTGGGCGTTCTGCTCCGGTGCGAATGCAGTATGTATCACCATCGACATGACATCTCTCATCGGCCAAGGGAGCCGGGTTTCCTTCCCGCGGGGCGGCGTGTAGAAAACTCCTAATCAGCCTAGCTTGCTTTGGGCTTGCGTGGAGACGCGCTGCCTTATCTTAGGACTTGCCAAATCAGTCGCTATTGGTGATAGCATCCGATGTTAAGAGGCGCCGACGTAGCTTTCTACCAAGAATAGACGGGTGAGTTCCGGGGGCGGCTGTTAATAGAAAATTAGAGTGTGAGCCCTAATCATCTGGGCAAGACTCGTCTCATCGTATTTCTGTGTTTGCGGAAAGGTGAGGCAAGGTCGTCTCCCGGGTCTGGGGGTAGACATTCCAAAGGTGTGGGAAGCAGAGATCAGCTCTGCATGCATGATGCCCTCTCCAACGCCAGGCTCGGTCGAGCCATGTTCCACCTAAAAACTTTCGTCCGCAAGGACACCGCACAGTAAGCGCGATCTATCTGCGCTTGCGTTCGGATTGTGGCCATTTGGGGTGCAGGATGCTCCCCGGGTCGCGCGGTGAGGCACCCGATGCGCTCCCCCGACCGGTGGCATAGGAATGCAACGGCCAATCGCTAACGTTGAAGGCGCGCGTCAAATGACCTCGATTATCTCCTCTCTGAGCATCACCCAGATCAAGTCGCTGTCTACTGCGACCATCGCTTCCCTCGAGAGCGACGACATTGCTGCGCTGAGCTCCGCTCAGGTTGCCGCGCTGTCGTCCAAGCAGATTTCTGCCTTCCAGACCGGTGATTTCGACCTGTTCGACGCCACGCAGCTCGGAGCGATTTCGAGCGTTGCCATCCGCGGTCTGACGGTCGACCAGTTGTCCGTCATCGATAGCGCCAAAATGACGGCGCTGAGCAGCCGGCAGCTCGGTGCGCTGACATCTACGCAAATGACCGCCCTGACTTCGGATCAGTTCGCTGCGCTGACCACAAGCCAGCTCGCTTCGCTGAGCAGCGTCGCTCTTTCCGGTCTCCAGACTGACGACATCGCGACACTCACCTCGGCAGAACTCGCGGTCATCAGCACGCGCGCTCTCGGCGGTCTCTCTACCGCCAACTTTGCCGCTCTCGACTCCACCCAGCTTTCCGGCCTGACCTCCGGCCAGATCGCCGCGCTTTCGACCGCTGCCATCGCAACGCTGACGTCCGCTCAGATCGACGGCCTTGATGCGTCGCAGATTGGTGCGCTCAGCTCGCGCCAAGTCGCCGCTCTCACGACCGATGCCCTCGCATCCTTCTCTACCGACCAGATTGTTGCCCTGAACAGCCGGGCAGTGGCAGTGCTGAAGTCGACGCAGGTCGCAGCACTTTCGACCGACCAGATCGATGTCCTGACCACTGGTCAGCTCGCTTCCTTGACCTCCGTCGCAATTGCCGGTCTCGGCACCGACGACGTTGCCGTGCTCTCCTCGGACGGCGTGGCGGCGCTCAGCTCCCGGACCCTGGCCGCCCTTTCGACTGAGAACTTCGCCGCTCTGAGCTCCGACCAGCTTGCCGGTCTGACCTCTGCGAAGATTGCTGGACTGAAGTCAACACAGATCGCTGTTTTGAGCTCCGACCAGGTTGATGGCCTCACTCCCGACCAGGTTGCCGGCCTGACCAGCGCGCAGATGAAGGCTTTGGCCACGGATACGCTGGCCTCGTTCACGACCGACCAGGTCGGCGCGCTCAGCAGCCGCACTATCGGTGTGCTCGACTCTGCCAAGGTGGCTGCATTGAGCAGCGACCAGGTCGCTGCCCTGTCCACATTGCAGCTCGCTTCGCTGAGCTCCGCCGCCGTCAAGGGGCTGGAGACTGAAGATCTCGCGACCTTCACCTCGACGGAACTGGCCGCCCTCAACTCCCGTGCACTGGCCGCTCTCTCAACCGACAACATCGCGAGCCTCACATCCGACCAGCTGACGGCTCTTTCGAGCGCCCAGATCGCCTCGCTGACAACCGCGCAGGTGGCTGCGCTCGACAGCGATCAGATTGACGGCCTCAGCGCCTCCCAGGTGGGAGCCCTGAGCTCTGCACAGGTCATCGCGCTCGGTACGGACAATGTGGTCTCCCTCTCCACCGATCAGGTCGCTGCGCTCAGCAGCCGCGCGGTCGGTGCGCTGACGGCAGCCCAGCTCACTGCTATGACGAGTGATCAGATCGAAGCCCTCGGCTCGGCCCAGATTGCCGCCCTGTCGTCGGCCGACCTGCAGGCGCTCTCCTCCGAAGACATCAACACCTTTAGCACTGACGAATTCGCGATCATCAGCTCTGCCGCCATCCGCGGGATCTCCACCGATGTAATCGGTGAGCTTTCGACTGATCTGATCGCTGCGATGAATACCCGCGCTGTGGCTGCGCTCTCCTCTGCCCAGGTCGCTGCAATGACCTCGGATCAGATCGCCGCCTTGTCGACCGGCCAGCTCGCGGCGCTGACCTCGGTTGCGGTTGCCGCCCTCGAAGCCGAGGATGTGGCAACCTTCACCTCCACCGAACTCGCCGCCCTGCAGTCGCGGTCGCTGGCCGCTTTGTCGAGCGCCAACTTCGCCACCCTCGGCTCGGATCAGATCGTCGGCCTGACGACCGCCCAGATCGCAGCACTTTCGACGGCGCTTGTCGGCTCGCTGACGAGCGACCAGATCGACGGCCTCACCGCAGCACAGGTCGCGACATTCTCCTCCTCGCAGCTCGCCTCCATCAATACGGCCGGCATCGCGTCGATGAGCACCGACCAGATCGGTGCGCTCAGCTCGCGCGCCATTGCTTCTCTGAAGTCGGAACAGCTGAACGTACTGACCTCCGACCAGTTCGCAGCGCTTGGAACCGGACAGTTGGCGGCGCTCTCGTCGGCAGCGATCCGCGGCCTCAACTCCGATGCGATCGGCACCCTGAGCTCGGCTGAACTCGCGGTTCTGAATTCCCGTGCGATTTCCGCGCTTTCGACCGAGAATCTGGCCCTGATCAGCTCTGACCAGATTGCTGGCCTGACCACCGGACAAATGGCGTCGCTGACCACCGCGCAGGTCGGCAGCCTCTCCACCGGTCAGATCGACGGTCTCACGGCCGGCCAGATCGCGACACTGAGCAGTGCACAGATCCGCGCCCTCGATACGGATGCGATTGCATCCTTCTCGACGGATCAGGTCGGAGCTCTCAGCTCCCGCGCCATCGCCAGCCTGTCCTCCGGTCAGCTTGGGGCACTTGACTCCGACCAGTTTGCGGTTCTCGGAACCGGCCAGCTTGCGGCTCTGACATCATCGGCCATCGTCGGCCTCGATAGCTCCGCCATTGATACTCTGACGTCGACGGAACTTGCGGCGCTCAACTCCAGAACGCTCGCAGCGCTGACCACTGCCAATTTCGCACTGCTCGACTCAACCCAGTTGTCCGGTCTCACGACCGGTCAGGTGACCGCTCTGACCACGGCCCAGATCGAGACCCTGGTCAGCGATCAGCTGGATGGCATCACCACCGCCCTTGTCGCGATGCTCTCGAGCTCGCAGGTCAAGGCACTGAGCACGGATGCACTGGCCTCGCTTGACACGGCTCAGGTGGCTGCGATCAGCAGCCGCGCAGTCGGCGCCCTTGGCTCTGACGCGATCGCTGCCCTGTCTTCCGACCAGATCGGCGCGCTGACGACGGGCCAGCTTGCGGCTCTGACATCTGCTGCGGCCGCGGGCCTTGCAACGGAAGATGTAGCTGCTTTCGAATCGACTGATCTCGCGGCGCTCAACTCGCGCACTCTTGCAGCCCTTTCGACTGCCAACATCGCCGCGCTTGACTCGCTCCAGCTGAGTGGCCTGACCACGAACCAGGTTGCCGCGCTAACGACCAACCAGCTTGCGGTGCTCGACTCCGACCAGCTTGATGGTCTTTCGCCAACCCAGGCGGCGGCGTTGACGTCCAGCCAGATCGTCGTTCTGTCGACCGAAAACATTGCCTCGCTTTCGACGGACCAGGTGGCTGCGCTCAACTCAAGAGCCATCGGTGCCCTGACATCGGACCAACTCGCTGCCATGAGCACCGACCAGGTAGAAGCACTGACCTCGGCCCAGATCACCGCGCTAAGCTCCTCTGACCTCGCTGCCTTGTCGTCCGACGATATCGCCACCTTCACGGCTGCCGAAATCGGGGTGATCAGCTCGGCCGCGATCTCTGGCCTGTCGGCAGATGCGATCGCAGGTCTCGATACGGATCAGGTCGCTGCGATCAACAGCCGCGCGATCGGCGCCCTGAACTCGGCCCAGATCGGTGCGCTTGATACGGCCCAGTTCGCAGCCCTTTCGACGGCTCAGCTTGCACAGATCAGCTCTGCTGCAGTCGCCGGACTTGGAACCGACGACCTCGCAACCCTCGACTCGACGGAACTTGCGGTCCTGCAGAGCCGTACCATCGCAGCCCTCAGCACCGACAACTTTGCGGCTCTCACGTCAGACCAGCTCTCGGGTCTGACAAGCGGCCAGCTGGCATCGCTGACCACCAACCAGGTGTCGCTGCTGACGAGTGATACGATCGCAGGTCTCTCCTCGGGCCAGATCGCTTCTCTGAACTCCAGGCAGGTTGCTGCTCTGTCGAACACTGCGCTTGCCGCACTGACGTCTGACCAGCTTCCGGGTCTGTCGCTCTCGGGTGTTGCCAGCCTGAGTTCGGCACAGATTGCAGCTATGACGTCTGACCAGTTCGACTACCTGTCGACGGCACAGATCGGGGCGATCAGCTCCGCCGGTGTCGCCGGTCTGGCGACTGAGGACATCGCGACCTTCGCACCGACGGATCTCGCAGCTGTCAACACCCGGGCTCTCGCGGCGCTGTCCACGGAGAACTTCGCGGCCCTGAACTCTACGCAGCTCGCCGGAATGACGACCAGCCAGGTTGCCTCCCTGACGACTGCACAGATCGGAGTGCTGACCACTGACGACATCGACGGTCTGACACCGGCCCAGGCAGGTGCCCTGACGTCGGCCCAGATCGCGGCCATGTCGACCGATAATCTGGCTTCCTTCTCGACGGATCAGATTGCGGCACTCTCGAGCCGGGTCTTCTCAAGCCTCAACTCGGGTCAGGTGAGGGCACTCTCGACCGACCAGATCGATGTCTTGTCGTCCGGTCAGCTGGCATTGCTGAGCACGGCTGCAATCAGCGGCCTTGAGACCGAGGACATGGCGACCTTCTCGTCGGCTGAACTCGGAGCACTGAGCACGCGGACCATTACGGCTCTGTCGACCGACAACTTCGCCGAACTGACTTCGGCTCAGTTGACTGGCCTCAGCGCTGCTCAGGTGGCTGCGATCAGCTCCGCTCAGGTGGGTGTCATGACGTCCGACCAGATCGACGGTCTCTCTACAGGCCAGGTCGCCGCGCTGACCTCGAGCCAGATCCGCTCGCTGTCGACCGATAATGTCGCCTCGTTCAGCACCGACCAGGTGATGGCTCTGAGCACCCGCGCCATTGCGGCCCTCACGACCGATCAGCTGGTGGCGATGACGACGGACCAGATCGAAGCACTGACGCCGACGCAGGTGGCAGCTCTGAACTCGGCGGGGATCAGTGCCCTGGCAAGCGAAGACCTGGCCGAATTCTCGACCGCCGACATCGCTGCGATCAACACTGCGGCCTTGGCCGGTCTGTCCACACAGGACATCGACGATCTGGCCAGCGATCAGCTGCAGGCGTTCACCACGGCGCAGATCAACGCGCTGAACGACGAGCAGGTTGTCGCGATCATCGCAGCTTATCAGTCGCTCTGATCGGGGGAGGCGCTCGGCGTCTCTTCTTACTGATAACTTTGGAAAGCCTCACCCATTGCGGTGGGGCTTTTCGTTTGTGCAGTCGCTCGGATTTGGTCGAGGTGGTCCTCAGATTGAAGTCCATGTGGTCGTGCCTGCGAAGACAGCCGTATCTGGGGCGCGGAAAAACCCGCCAACTCTTGGAGCTGGCGGGCGTTACTCTGGAAGCCATGGTAAGGGCGAGCGCCGGTCGGCGGTCTCTCAACCCTCTTTCCAGCTGTCAGACGCGAACCTTTGCGGCATCGCGCGCCAGGGCCTCGGCTGTTGCGCTTCGTCGATACCACATGGTGATGAAGGACGATGTGATGACGATGAACAGGCTGTAGAGGATCGGGATGAACAGAACCTCCTGCTGCTGAATGCCGGTGAAGGAGAGCGTCACGATCAGTGCAGCGAGCGGTCCGTTCTGGATGCCGGTCTCGAGGCTGATCGTTCGAGCGCGGTTGCTGTCTTGACGGAGTGCCCGGGCGAGCCAGTAGCCGAGCAGCATCCCCGTAAGCCCGATCCCGACTGCCGCGATGTAGACGGGGAAGGGGGTGTCGAGCAGCATCTGGTAATTGCGCGGCACCCAGGAACCGATCAAGAAGAGGATGACGACAACGCCGAGCAGCGAGCCGATCATCTCGATCGTCGCGCCGATATTGGCGTTCATCTTGCGCAGGAACATGCCAAGCACGGTCGGCACGAGCAGCACCACGAGTACCTGCGCGACATTGCCGGCCGGGATCACATAGTCCCCGCCGAGACCCGCGAGGCCGCTATAGAAGCTGAGCAGGAAAGGGACGGTGACGACGGCGACGAGTGTCGAGACGGTCGTCATCATGATCGAGAGCGCCAGCACGCCCTTGGAGAAATAGGCGAATATATTGCTTGTTGTGCCGCCCGGCATGCAGGCGATCAGGATGAGGCCCGCCGCCATGCCGGCCGGCAGGCCGAGAGCGAGTGCCAGGGCATATCCGAGGAAGGGCATGATCAGATACTGGCTCAGCAGCCCGATCAGGATGCCCTTTGGTTTGCGAAAAGCGATGAAGAAGTCGCGCCAGGTCATTGAGGCGCCCATGCCGAGCATGATCACCATCATCATGATGCCGAGAAGTGTGGTTTCAAGTTCCGTCAACATGGTGGCTGCCCCTCACTTCTTGAATTCGCTTTGCACTTCGGCCTTCAGATCCTTGCGCAGGATCTTGCCGATGGGCGTCTTGGGCAGGGTGTCGCGGAAGACGATGGATTTCGGCACCTTGTAGTCGCTGAGCAGGGTCTTGCAGTGGTTGCGGATAGTGTCCTCGGTAAGCTCGCCGTCGTGATCCGGGTTCTTGACGACATAGGCACGTACGGCTTCGCCTGTCTTTGCGTCGGGAATGGCGACGACCGCGGCTTCCAGCACCGCATCCATCTTGGCAAGCGCGTCTTCAACCTCGTTGGGATAGACGTTGAAGCCGGAGACCAGCACCAGATCCTTCTTGCGGTCGACGATCTTCAGGAAGCCCTGTTCGTCCATGACGGCGATATCGCCCGTGGCGAACCAGCCATTCTGCAGGGCCGTCGCCGTTTCATCCGGCCGCTGCCAGTAACCGAGCATGACCTGACGGCCGCGAACCAGTATCTCGCCCGGCTCGCCTGATGGAACGAGCTTGCCGTCACCATCGACAAGGATGACGTCGCAGCCGGGCACTGGGATACCGATGCTGCCGGATTTCGCACGGTCATCCAGCGGATTAAAGCTGACCAGCGGCGAGGTTTCGGAGAGTCCATAGCCCTCGGCGATCGGGGTTCCCGTCATCACCCGCCAGCGGGTTGCGACTGCCTCGTGCAGCGCCGTGCCACCGGCGATCGCTGCGCGCAACTTCCCGGGCGGATAGGCTGCGAACCATTCCTCGTTCATCAGACCGTTGAACAGCGTGTTGACGCCGGTGATCCAGGTGATCGGATAGTTTTCGATTGCCCGCTGAAGGTTCTGCACCGGGCGGGGCGAGGGGATCAGGATGTTGCGTGCGCCCAGCTCGAAGAAGGTCATCAGGTTGGCGGTGAAGGCGAAGATGTGATAGAGCGGAAGCGCCGTCAGCACCTGATCCTCGCGGCCCATCACGCCGCCGGAGACCGCGCGCACCTGATCGAGGTTGGTCAGGATGTTGCCATGGGTGAGCATGGCGCCCTTGGCGACGCCGGTGGTGCCGCCCGTGTACTGCAGCAGGGCGAGGTCGTCGGGCCCCGACGCGGCCCACATGGCTTTGACGTCTGCCCCATGAGCCCGGCCCTTGGCGAGCGCTTCCTTGATCCGCAGGATCGGAACGCCGATGTTCGGGATAGGCGGGAGAACCTTGTTCCAGACCTTCTGGACACCACGAATGATGATCTCCGGCAGCTTGGGGAAGAATTCCGGCACGCCGGCGAGAACCACGGTCTTGATTCCCGTCTTCGGCACGACTTCCGACAGCTTGTCGGCGAACATGTCGACGATCACCAGCGCCTTGGCCCCGGAATCGTTGAACTGATGGATCATTTCGCTCGGCGTATAGAGCGGGTTGGTGTTGACCAGAATGCAGCCGGCCTTGAAGACGCCGAAGGCGACCACGGGATAGGGCAGGCCATTCGGCAGTTGCACGGCGACCCGGTCGCCGGCGCGCAGGCCGCAATCATGGTGCAGGAAGGCCGCGAAGGCATCCGACATCTCGCCGACCTGTTCATAGGTCAGGCTGCCATTCATGCCGTTCGGTACAACGCAGGTAAAAGCCTTGCGCGGGCCGTTCTCTGCGCAGGACCGATCCACCAGTTCGGCGATGCTGCGGTAGCGCAAATCGCCCAGTTCCTGCGGGATGCCTGTTCCGTAAGCCGCCAGCCACGGGCGTGGTGGCGTAAAGGTGTGTTCCATGTTTCCTCCCCCGGAGCGCTCTTCGGCGCTTCACTGTCGAGGGCCGTGTGCAAATGCGATCCCGGTTCCCTCAAACGTGTGGAGGATGGATTTCTCCGTAGTCAAAGTCCAGCGATTTCGGGGGCTTGGCACAGCAATCGGGCCGACGGGCGAAGCCTTGAACGGAGAAATCCCATCACGTCCGCGTTATCGGACAGGCGCGGTCTAAGGCAGCAACACGGTTAGAGCCACTGTCGTTCGACGGACTGATTAAGAGAGATAATGGCGCACCCGACAGGATTCGAACCTGTGACCTTTGGAATCGGAATCCAACACTCTATCCAGCTGAGCTACGGGTGCATCCGAAGGCGAGTTGACTCGCCGTTCCAGATGCGGTCATAGCGCAGTCGCTCGCGCGCTTCAATCCGAAAAACAGCTGACGGCTGAGGGTAAATCTAGAGGCATCGTCTCGATCACGGGCAAAATGGGCGAAAGGCGATCAAACTCACGCGCCAGCCCATTCAACCGAGACCAAACCTGGGGGAAATGAACGTTAGACGTTCAAAAACTGCGCGTCACACCGTTCTGCGGCCGATTGTGCCCTTGTGGCAACGGCTTAAACGGTTAGTATCGTTACAGGAAGGTCGTTGTCGGGGGACAGCGGTCGCCCGAGGGGCAAAAATGATAATGGCGGGGAAATGCCTGAAATTACTATGGATGAATTGGTACCTAACACGTCTGGTCTAGACTTCTCAGTCATGGACGATGCTGTGGGGTATCGACTGCGGCGGGCGCAGCTTGCCGTCTTTCAGCATTTCAACGAAGCCTTTTCTTCAAAAGGTCTGCGACCGACCGATTTTGCGACCCTGCTTCTTCTGACCGACAATCAAGGTGCCAAGCAGAGCGAAGTGGCCGAGGCACTTGGCATCCAGCGGGCGAACTTCGTCGCGATCGTCGATGGTCTTGAGAACAAAGGCTATATCGAGCGCCGCAAGTCGGAAACCGATCGTCGGGTGCAGTCGCTCTACATGACGCCCGCCGGCGAGGCCTATCTCGAAGAGCTGATGCCGATCTGGATCGATCACGAACGCTGGGTGCTGGAGCAACTTGGCGGTGTCGCCGAGCGCGATACGGTGAACCGTCTCCTCAGGCGCCTCTACGACTGATTCTCAGCGTCCGAATCCCAAGTCATATCGCTTGATCGCCTCGTCGATCAGGCGATTGGCGATTTTCATGCGAATGGTCGCTGCGTCACGATAGTCTTCGGCAAGACGGTCCGGATGATTGTCGCGGGCGAAAGTCCGCCTGCGTTCCTGAAGCTGCTCTCGGTCGTCCAATGGCTCAAGGCCGAGATCTTCTGCGACCTGATCGGGCGATAGCCGATCCAGCCACGCAGGCGGTGGCGGAGGAACGGCTTCAGGAGGTTCGGCAGGCTGTTCAGGCTCCGGCGGCTGGATCTCCTCGGACATCAGGGAGAGATAGGCCCCCACCCGGGGATCTGCGCTCGGTTCGGAAAGAGTGGCCGTTTGCCCGGGCGTCTCTGGCAGAAAGCTTGGCGACAGGCCGTTGATCCGGAACCTCGGCTCGTCGGCCGGCGGTTGCTCATCAGCTTCCGCATCGAGCCGGTCAACGACCGACTGGAAGAGCGACTTCCCAAACAGCATGCGTTCAAAGGTCTCCGCTGCGGTCGCCTCGCCGCATTCTCTCCGCACAAGAGCAGCCCGACGTGGTGTGGGGCTTGCGTTGCATGTCAGCAGGATCCCGTCAGAGGTGAGCTCAGCTTTGAGACTGGCTTTGGCTCTGCGTCGCCTCGATCCTCAGCTTGACTGTGAGGTCTTCGCCGGCGAGCCCGATGCGCATGCCGGAGACCGGGGCTGCATCCGCATAGGACAGGCCTGTCGCGATCCTGATGTATCGGGTGTCGGGGCAGTGGTTGTTGGCGGCGTCGAAACCCACCCAGCCGAGGCCCTGCAGATAGACCTCCGCCCATGCATGGGTTGCGGTCTGCTCCAGCCGGTCGTCCATCAGGAGATAGCCGGAGACATAGCGGGCGGGCAGGCTCAACACCCGTGCCGCGCCGATGAAGGCATGGGCATGGTCCTGGCAAACCCCATGGCCGGCTTCCAGCGCCTGCTCGGCGGTGGTTTCCGTGCCGGTCGTCCCCGTTTCATAGGCGATCTGTGCGTTGAGCTTGCCCATGAGGTCATGCATCTTCGCCAGTTCGTTGTCGCCCGAAAGGCTGCGTGCGAGGTCGCGGATGAGCTTGCCTGGCTTGGTAAGCGGCGTATCACGGAGATAGAGCCAGAGCGGCACATAGCCCTGATGCGGGCCGAAGACGCCGGCCCGGTCTTCCGTCTCGACTTCGCCCGACGCGACAATGTGCACTCTGTGGCTGTCGCCTTCGGTGGAGACGAGATGGGTGTGGTTGCCGAACTGATCGTTGAAACCCGCTTCGACTTTCGCGCCATCAACGACGATATTCCATGACAGCACTTTTTGCCCAGGGCCGTCCTGGGGGCTTAGTCGCAGGCGCTGCAGCGAATATTGAACGGGATCGTCGTAGCGATACTCGGTGGTATGGGTAATCCGGAGACGCATGCGCTCAATCCTGCTCAACTGTAGAACCTGTAGCCCTCGGTGATCTCGCTGCCCAGCTTGTTGTTCAGGGCAATGAAATTGTCGAGGAATTCGTGCAGCCCCTGATCCATGATCTGGTCGATACTGGTCGTCCGAAGTGTGGCATAGACCGTGTCGGCGGTGTCGTGTGCCGCGATGCGCTCGCCGTAGTCCTTGCCGATGTAACCGAGATTGGAGACGATCTTCTCGTAGCAATAGGCAAGCGAGCGCGGCATCTGACCGCTGAGGATCAGGAAGTCGGCGATGTTGGTGGCCTTGTATTCCCCGTCATAGACCCAGCGATAGGAACGATGGGCGGAGACCGATCGCAGGATCGATTCCCACTGCATGTTGTCGAGCGAGGAGCCCACATGGGTGATCGCCGGCAAAAGTACGTAGTATTTGACGTCGAGGATGCGGCTGGTGTTGTCGGCTCGCTCGATGAAGGTCCCGATGCGGGCGAAGTTGTAGAGCTCGTTTCTGAGCATCGAGCCATGGAAGGCACCGCGGATCAGGCCGGCGCGGCGCTTCACGGTGTCGATGACCTCGGGCAGGTCTGCCGACTTCAGCTTGCGGGCGAGCATCTGCTTGAGTTCGATCCAGCATTCGTTGGTGGCTTCCCAGGTCTCACGGGTAAGCGCGGTTCGCACCATGCGGGCATTGTTGCGGCCCGCGTCGATACAGGACATCACACTCGATGGATTGGCGGTATCACGCAGCATGAAGTCGATGGCATCAGAGGCCGTCACCTTGCCGTGGCGTTCGGCAAACAGCGGGCGGACGTCAGCGCTTTTTAGGACAGCGTCCCAGTCCTCGTCCGAGGCGCCGGATCGGGTGAGCGACATGCGAAGGCCCGCATCAACCAGACGGGCGATGTTTTCGGCTCTCTCGATGTAGCGGAACATCCAGAAAAGACCGTTGGCAGTTCTTCCGAGCATCACCATGTCAGTCCTCCAGTACCCATGTGTCCTTGGTGCCGCCGCCCTGGCTGGAATTGACCACGAGCGAGCCCTGCTTGAGGGCCACGCGGGTCAAGCCGCCGGGAATGATCTGCACCTTGTCGGAGACGAGGACATAGGGACGAAGGTCGACGTGACGGGGGGCGATGCCCTTGTTGACCAGGATCGGCACCGTCGACAGCGACAGCGTCGGCTGGGCGATGTAGTTGGAGGGACGCGCCTTCAGTTTTTCGGCGAAGTCGGCGCGCTCCTTCTTGGTCGCCGTCGGTCCGACCAGCATGCCATAGCCGCCGGAGCCGTGGACTTCCTTGACCACGAGTTCTTCGAGGTGTTCGAGCACGTATTTCAGGCTGTCGGCCTCCGAACAGCGCCAGGTCGGCACGTTTTCAAGAAGCGCCTTGCGGCCGGTGTAGAATTCGACGATCTCCGGCATGTAGGAGTAGATCGCCTTGTCGTCGGAAATCCCGGTGCCTGGCGCATTGGCGATGGTGATGTTGCCGGCACGGTAGACATCCATGATGCCGGGAATGCCGAGGGCCGAATCGGGCCGGAAGGTGAGCGGATCAAGGAAGTCGTCGTCGACGCGGCGGTAGAGAACGTCAATCGCTTCGTAGCCGCGCGTGGTGCGCATCTTCACCTTGCCGTCGATGACGCGCAGGTCCGAACCTTCGACCAGTTCAACGCCCATCATGTCAGCGAGAAAGGAATGCTCGTAATAGGCCGAGTTATAGATGCCCGGGGTCAGAACCGCGACGCGCGGCTTGCCCTTGCAGCCGGGAGGGGCCAGAGAGGCGAGTGACTGACGCAGCAGATAGGGATAGTCCTCGACGCGCTGAACCTTGTTGAGCTGGAAGAGCTCCGGGAACATCTGCATCATGGTTTCCCGGTTCTCCAGCATGTAGGAGACGCCGGAGGGGGTTCGGGCATTGTCTTCCAGCACGTAGAACTGGTCCTCGCCGGTGCGCACGATGTCGGTGCCGACGATGTGGGTATAGACGCCGCCTGGCGGGCGGAAGCCGATCATCTCGGGCAGAAAGGCGACGTTCTTCTCGATCAGTTCGCGGGGAATGCGACCGGCCTTGATGATTTCCTGCTTGTGATAGATGTCGTCGAGGAATGCGTTGAGCGCCAGCACGCGCTGCTCGATGCCCTGGGCAAGCTTGCGCCATTCCCGGCCGGAAATGATGCGCGGGATGATGTCGAAAGGTATCAGCTTTTCGGCGCTGTCGGCATGACCGTAGACGGCAAAGGTGATGCCGGTCTTGCGGAAGATGTTTTCCGCATCTCGCGACTTCGCCAAAAGCCTTGCCGGGTCCTGGCTGGAATACCAATCGAAGTAGTTTTGGTACGGTGCGCGCGGATCGTTGTCCGCAGTCATCATTTCATCAAATGCCAATGGCGCCATCCCCTTTTTTGTTCATTTGAATACAACCAATTGGGCAATGCAAGGTCGTTCACGGGCTCCGCTCGCAGAAAGAGAGACGGCCGCCGCTGCCGGAAAAAGGTGCAATCGCGTAAAGCCTGTGCAGGTTCCCGGCTCTTTTGCCGGTTCCGGTGGCTCTACTCTTACGTGATTTGGCATATCGTAAAATTCGACAGGCATTATCCTGCCGGATTTGCCGAAAAAACATGCATGCCGGCCTGAGAGATTTTTTGCAAAGACGCGCTTGAACGGAATTCATAGCTGCCTGCAAGAAAACTCTTTTGACCGTAGCCTGGTGCCGCAGTATCGAAGCTTTCCGCCGGCTGTTTGCGATCCGGTCCACGAAAGATACTTTTCCATGACCCTTGCCCGGCTCGCACCCGTCCTCTTCGTTCTCCTGTGGTCGACGGGCTGGATTTCCGCCAAATACGCGACATTCTTCGCAGATCCGCTGACCTTCCTCGTGGTACGCTACGGGACGGCTGTCGTGCTCTTCTATGTCGTTTGCCGTATCGGCGGTGTTTCCTGGCCGAAACAGCGGGCCGGGTGGCTACACGCCATTATATCCGGCATGTTCCTGCACGGCCTTTATCTCGGCATGGTCTGGTGGGCGATCGGGCAGGGGGTGCCGGCCGCCTTGTCCGGTATCATCGCCGGTCTACAGCCGTTGATGACCGGGATCGCAGCAGCCTATCTGATCGGCGAAAATCTCAATATCGGCCAGCGGGTCGGTCTGGTCATCGGCTTCCTGGGTGTGGCGATCGCCGTCTTGCCAAAGGTGCTGATCATCGATGCCTCGAGCATTCCGGCCTATGCGGTTGCGGTGAACGTGCTGGCCATGGCCTGCGTGACCGCTGGCACGCTTTACCAAAAGCGTTTTGTCAAAGAGGGCGACCTCCGGGCAGTGGCAACACTGCAATATGTCGGTGCGTTGATCGTCACCATTCCGGCGGCCGTCGCTCTGGAAAACCTGCGGATAGACTGGAGCCTCGGTTTCTTCGCCACGCTCGCCTGGTCGGTGGTCGGCATCTCCATGGGAGCGGTTGCCTTGCTACTCTACCTCATCCGGCGTGGGGACGTCTCGAAGGCGGCGTCGCTCATCTATCTCGTTCCACCGCTCGCAGCGCTCGAAGCGGCGATCGCTTTTGGTGAAGAACTGACGGTGCCGATGATGGTCGGCACTTCAGTGGTCATGGTCGGGGTCTATCTGATCAACCGCAAGAGCGCGGTCGAGCCGATCATCGTCAAAGACTGACGATACGAAAAATGGCGCGGTGGGGACCGCGCCATTTCAAATTCAAACAGGTTGAAGCCGTGTCTCAGGCTTCGCGACGGCGTCCGCCGGCAGTGCCGGAGCGGGCCGGACGGCCCTGGCCGCTGCCATTGCCCGGACGACCCTGGCCGCCATTGGCGTTGCGGTTCTGTCCGCCGCCATTGCCGCCCTTGCGGTGACCTGACTTGGCCGGACGACCATCGGCCTTGGCGCCGCCTTCAGACTTGCCGCGACCGGGGCCACCCTGATGGTTGCGGTTGTTGCCGCCGCCACCGCCACCGCCGCGACGCTGCGGACGGGCCGGGCGTGCGAGGTTTGCCGGCGGTTCGCCTGAAGCGACCGGGATCTCGATGCCCATCAGCTTTTCGACGTCGCGCAGCAGACGACCTTCGTCCGGACCGCAGAATGCAATCGCGATGCCTTCGCGACCGGCGCGGGCCGTACGGCCGATGCGGTGGACGTAAGCGTCCGGAACTTCCGGCAGGTCGTAGTTGAAGACGTGAGAGACGGCCGGAATGTCGATGCCACGGGCGGCAACGTCGGTGGCGATCAGCGTCTTGATCTCGCCGTCACGGAACCCCTTCAGTGCCCGCTCGCGCTGGCCCTGGCTCTTGTTGCCGTGGATCGAGGCGACCGAGTAGCCGGTAGCGTCGAGATGCTTCATCAGCTTTTCCGCGCCGTGCTTGGTGCGCAGGAAGACGATGGAGCGGCCATCCGGATTGTCGTTGAGGATCTTTTTCAGCATTTCCGTCTTGGCGTTCTGGCCGGCGACGAAATGCACGTGCTGTTCGACCTTGTCGGCAGCCTTGCCCGGAGGCGAGACGGCGATCTTCAGCGGGTCGGTCAGGAAGCTTGCAGCGAGATCGGCGATCGACGGTGGCATGGTCGCCGAGAAGAGCAGGGTCTGGCGCTTAGGCGGCACCATCTTCGAAATCTTGCGCAGGTCATGGATGAAGCCGAGGTCCAGCATCTGGTCGGCTTCGTCGAGAACGAGGTAACGCACGGCGCGCAGCGAGATCGCGTTGCGGGCGATCAGGTCAAGCAGGCGGCCCGGGGTGGCGACGAGGATGTCGGTGCCCTTTTCGAGCTGCAGCTGCTGCTTGCCGATGGAGGCGCCACCGACGACCTGGTTGATCTTCAGCGGCAGGCGGCGCAGGTAGCTGCGCAGGTTGTCGCCGATCTGGTTCACCAGTTCGCGGGTCGGAGCGAGAATGAGGGCGCGGGTGGTGCGGTTATCAGGGCGCTTCTCATCCTTGAGGAGCATCTCGATCATCGGCAGGCCGAAAGCGGCTGTCTTGCCGGTGCCGGTCTGTGCGAGACCGATCAGGTCACGACCGCCGAGAACGACGGGGATGCCCTTCTCCTGGATCGGAGTGGGGGTCGTGAAGCCAAGCGTCGTCAGCGTCGCGACGATATTCTTGGAGAGGCCAAGATCATCGAAAGTTGTCAAAGTCATACCTTTCGGGGCGCCAAATGCACAAACCCCGGAGCGCGTTCTTTGCGAACCGGTTGGCATTGGCGTCAAGAACCCCGCGTGATTTGGGAACTTGTAAGTTGGAAAAAAAGCTTTCCAAGCGCATCGGCGGAATGTCCGCCCTGATGTCATGCGCCTTATCCTTCGTCGCGTCTCAGTTGTCGCTGGGCACGCTCACGCGGCGGCCGGAAGGTAAAAGCTGACCTGCAAATGATCCCTTTTGCCTGAGAAGTCAAGTGCAATGCACAAATCAGGCTCCTCGGCGTTGTCCCTTGCTGTCCGTCGATGGGTTCGGTTCTCGGCCCCGTGCCGCAATCGTGAGGTGAACAAATAAGGCTGAGGGGTGTTTGCAACAGGACGACGCCCGCTTCGGGCCGGCCTTCGGTGACAGGCATGATCTGTAGCCTTCGGTACTGCGTCACCCGATGAATGACAAATGGAGACAGCCATGAAGACACTTCTCGCCGCATCTGCCCTCATCCTTTCCGCTTCGATCGGATCCGTTCAGGCCGATGACGATCCGTCCTGCCAGGACGTGACGGCCGATGCACGGATGTCGCTCGGGGAGATGGAAGAGAAGGCTTCGGCCGCGAATGTCAGAGCCGAGGAGATCACCGTCGATGACGGCTGCTATGAGGTGAAGGGCATGCGGGACGGACAGCGGGTCGAAGCGACCTTCCATCCCGTCTCGGGCGAATTGCTGAAGATCGAAAACGACTGAGGCGCAGGACCGCTATCTCAATACATTCGAGGCCCGCTTCCGGCGGGCTTCTCTCGTTCTCTGCGGTCTCAGTGGGCGCGCCGCTGCCTGTCGTTGGTGTTTTCTGCCGCGGTTAATTCGAAATCTGCCCCGGCCAGGACGACGCCATTCAGCATGATTTCCAACCTGTGAGCGCCCGGATGATAGACTCTCGTCGTGATCGGTCGGAAGACGTGGCGCCTGGCAATCATCAAACTTTCTCCGGGCCGTAACTGAAGGCTCCTGCCCTTAAAGACCTTGGGCGATAGCAAGCCGTCCTTCTTCTGATGGTGGATGGCGTAATCGATCAGAACTGTGCGTGCCTCGCTGCCGCTGTTGCGGAGGTGGACCTCGAAGCCGAGCTCTCCGGGGAAACCTACATGGTGTCTCTCGAGTCTGAGCGTTGCCGTCACGTCAGTGAGTGGCTCGAAGCCGAAATTGGCGAGCGCCTTGGCATGGCCCTTCTTGATGAGCGTGCGTGAGGCGTGTTTGAGCAGCCAATGCCGTTCCTTCGAGGCGCCGGCGGCATGCCGTTGAACGAAGTCCGCGACCAGATCGGGGTGATCCTTCGCGATGTCGTTCAAACTGTTGGCAACCGAGCGACGGACATAGTCCTCGGGATCGTCGATCAGGGCTTCGAGGATTGGGAGGATCGGGGAGGGATCCTTGATCAGTCGTGGCAGGCGCATGGCCCAGGGCAGGCGGGGTCGAGTGCCTTCCGAGGCGAGACGCCGGACATGGTGGTTGGGATCATCAGCCCAGCCGGCGATGATCGCCAGCGCCCTGTCTTGCTCTTCGGCGATGAAGGGGCGGATGCCGAATTCGCCGGTGAAATGCGGCGTGAGCGCCTTCAGGACGCCAAGGGCGGTTTCGAGGTCGCCGCGGCCATGGGCGGCAATATACTGATTGAAGGAGAGAAGGGCCCAGCCATTGAGGCCCCCCTGTTCCGGTCCTGGCAGGCAAGTCTGCAGGATGGAGGCAGCTTGCTCGAAATCGTCCGGCAGATGGCGGTGCAGCGCATCCGCAATGCATTGACCGCGCTGCATCAGCTCCAGCCCGTCGATGACCGGCAGGATGTCCGCGAGAAAGGCGGCGTGATCGAATGTCTCACTCGCCCGCGCCACGGCCTCTGCCGTGTCGCGAGCGGTGTTTGGGCCGATCAGGTGTTTCAGCGGCTCAGCCATTGTCTCGGATCGTGTCCTGCGTCTCGAAGTGCTGCATCAGCGTAACACCCGTGATCGCTGCCATGTAAGGTGCGAAGGCCGGATCTGCCTGAACCTTTGCGGCTGCTGCGTCGGCGCTTTGCTTGTCGGCCCATTCGACGAGGTCGGCGATCATGTCGCGCTGATCCATCGAGTTGAGCCGCCGCCAACTGACGAAGCCTGGATAGGTCTTGATCGCCGCCATGGCAGCGCGGCGGACCTCTTCGGCGGCCGGTTTGTCGGTTATTGTGCACACGGCGATTTCAAGGATGGTATTGGTGGTCATTTGGCTCTTCCGTTGACGATGAAGCCTTGACCTAGCACGGTCCAACTGACAACCTTCTGGCCACAACCTTTACGGAGGCCTGAAATGCGCCCCGCCGACCGCCTGTTCCGGATCATTCAGCTGATGCGCGCGACAGGTCGCGCGATGACCGCAGCCGAGATCGCCGAGAAGATGGAGGTGGCACCACGCACCATCTATCGCGACATGGATCACCTGATCGCCTCCGGCGCGCCGATCGAGGGGGAACGCGGGGTGGGCTACATGCTGCGCGAGGCTTTCGACGCGCCGCCGCTCACCTTCACCTTCGAACAGTTGGAAGCGCTCGCCTTCGGGCTTCGCGCCGTCGAAATGCTCGGCGATCCCAGGCTCGGGCAGGCGGCGCGCGAGGCGAAGGAGAAGATGCTCGGCATGTTGCCGAAGGATCATGCCGAACGGTTGATCTCGGCACCCATCCACGCCTTCCGGTCATCGGCCCAGCCGGAAGTGCCGGCCTGCCTCGGCGATGTCCGCTCGGCGCTGTCGGCTAAGCGCAAGGTATGGTTGGCCTATCACTCGCTGCCCGGCGAACGCAGCCAGCGCGTCGTCTGGCCGCTGGGGCTCGCCGCCTTTGGCGCGATCTGGGTGATGACCGCCTGGTGCGAGATGCGCGCCGGCTTCCGCGACTTCCGCCTCGACCGGGTGGAGGACTGGAAGATCATGCCGGACCGTTTCGAGCCGCAGCCGCATCAGACCTACCAGGCTTACTTGCAGCAGCTGTCCTGACCGATCAGAAATCCGTCGCAACCCCGCCTTCCGCCTTGCGTTTCGCCACGAAGGCATCGAGCTCTTCCTCCACGGCCGGGTGGATCGGCGGGCGCTCATAGGTAGCAAGCTTCTCCTTGAAGATGCGGTTGGCGTGATCGTAGGTGGTCGGGCGGCCGGCCTCGGTCCAGGTCTCGAAATTGCGCCAGTCGGAGAGGATTGGCGAATAGAAGGCACTCTCGTAGCGGGCGAGGGTATGGGCGGTACCGAAGAAGTGGCCACCGGGGCCGACTTCGCGGACCGCGTCGAGCGCCAGCGCATCCTGACTGACATCGAGGGGGGTGAGGAATTCTGCCACCATCTGCAGCATGTCGACGTCAAGGATGAACTTTTCGAAGGAAGCCGTCAGGCCGCCTTCGGTCCAGCCGGCGGAATGCATGATGAAATTGCCGCCCCCTTGCGTCAGTGCCCAGAGCGAGAAGGCGCTCTCATAGGCTGCCTGGGCGTCGAGCGTGTTGGCGGCATTGGTATTGGAGGTGCGGTAGGGAATGCCGTAGCGGCGGGCGAGCTGGCCGCCGACGATGACGGCCTTCATGTATTCCGGCGTGCCGAAGGCCGGCGCGCCGGTCTTCATGTCGACATTCGAGGTGAAGCCACCATAGACGACGGGCGCGCCGCGCTTCACCATCTGTGTGAAGGCGATGCCGCAAAGGGCTTCGGCATTCTGCTGGACGACGGCGCCAGCGATCGTGACGGGCGCCATGGCGCCAGCGAGCGTAAAGGGCGTCATGACGACGACCTGGCCGCGCGACGACATTTCGATGATGCCCTGGAGCATCGGTCCATCGAGGCGCAGCGGCGAAGACGAGTTGATGATGGTGAAAAGCGAGGGCTCGTTTTCCATCTGCTCCATGGTGACGCCACGACCGATGCGGGCGATCTCGATGGCGTCGAGATTGCGCTGCTTGCCGAGTGAGTAGCAGTGGAAGACCTTGTCGGTCAGCTTTACCATGTCGGAGAGGCAGTCGAGGTGGCGCACCGAGGCGTGGATGTCGATCGGCTCGACCGGATAGCCGCCGGTCGTGTGGATCACGTCGTAGCACTGGGCGAGCTTCACGAGCTTGCGGAAGTCTTCCTGGTTTCCGGCGCGGCGGCCGCCTTCGCGATCGGCGACAAAGGGGGCAGAGGCGATCTGGGCGAAGACGAGATTGTTGCCGCCCATCTTGACGTTGCGCTCGGGATTGCGGGCGAACATCTGGAATTCGCGCGGTGCCGACGCGATCATGTCCATGATCAGGTGACGATCGAAACGGACGCGGTCCGAGCCTTCGGTGACATCGGCGCCATGCGCCTTCATGATGGCCCGCGCCTCGGGCAGCATGATGTCCATTCCGATCTCTTCGAGGATGGTGAGTGACGCCTCGTGCATCTCGTCAAGGGCCGCCGGATCCAGAAGCTCGGTCTTGGCGAGACGATTGACGAGGTTGCGATACTTGCCGGCAGCACCTGTGCGGCTGCGTTCGGCGCCTCGACCGCCTGTGCGCCTGCGACGTTCACCGCCGACAGATAGCGTATCAGTCTCGGACAAGGCGGAGGTCGTAATGTCGCTCATGGTCGATCCATTGTGTCAATCTCGACATCAAGTCTCGCAGGTTCGGGCCGCAAAAGGCATTGCCGTTTGCGACGAAAAACCGGCTCATCTGGAACAGTGGTGCGGCAGAAGGGATCAGTTGCCGATGCTTGTTCTTTTTGTTTCGCTTTTAAAGCATCAGGCGGTGCTTTACTTACCCACTGTTTACCATTCCACGTCATTGATCGGGGGAGGGAGAAACTGATTTGATCCGGGGAAGCGACTTGCTGGACTTGGTCTGCGACAAGATCGCGGTGCTCGATCTGCCTTCCTACGTGAAGGACAGCGAGCTGCGCTATGTCGCAGTCAATGCGGCCTTTGCCGACCTGCACAACCTGTCGGTCGAAAGCTTCCTGGGTCGTAGCGATCGGGAAATCCTTGGAAACGATCTGGACGCGCTGCGCGACGATCGCGAGCGGCGTGTCCTGGTGTTCGGGGAAGAGGAAGCGCTGCAGCTGCGGGCTGACCCTGGCGGACCGACGCGGGTCCTGCATCTGGAACGCTTCTTCGATGACGATGACCGGCTCTATGTCTTCGCTTTCATGGAGGAGAAGAGTTCCGCAAGACCATCGGACCCATTGACCGCTCCCGCCGCTCTTGGCACGCTTCCCTCCGTCGCGCTCTTTCAGGCCGTTCTCGAACAATATCCTATAGCCACCTACGTCCGCAGCGCCGATCATCGGCTGCTCTTTGCCAATAGCGTCTACTCGCAAATGGTGGGACGGCCGATCGAGGATCTCCTGGGCCGGACCGAACAAGAGAATTTTCCCGAGCTCGGCCAGGAATATTTCGAGGGCAACCAGCGTGTCCTCGACTGCGGCGTGACGGAGGAATATCAGGACAATTTCATCCGGGCTGATGGCACTCGCATTCCCGTCCTCAGCCGCACCGGCGCCGTCACCGGGCCGGATGGCGAACGCTTCATCGTCGGCTCGATCACCGACCTCTCTCCGCTTCGACATGAACAGGAGAAGCTGCAGGCCGCCCGACAGGAGTCAGAAGCGCTGCAATTGCAGGTTCAAAGCCTGATGGCATCGTTGCCGGTCGGCATCATCGTTCTCGAGCCCGATCTGCAGATCTCTTTCGCCAATGCAGCGGCCGTTGAGATGACGGAGTTCGATGCCTCGCAGAAGCTGGAGGGTATGTCCTACCGAGACTTCCTGACGCGGGCGATGGTCCGCACCATGCCTGATCTGTCCGCAAAGGAGATCGACGAGCGCGTTGCCTATCGCATGGAACAGGTCGTAGGTCTTGCCGAGGGGCCGCTTGTCGACGTGAAGACGCCGTCGGGGCGGGCCCTTGCCGGCGGAAGCCGCCAGCTCGAGGGCGGGCGCATTCTTCTAACCTATACCGATGTCTCTGACATCTATCAGCGCGAAGAAGAGACGTTGCTCTATCGCGCGGCGCTCGAACAGATGCCGGTGCCTGTCTTCATCCGCAATCCGGATCGCCGGATGATCTACGTGAACAAGGCCTATGAGGACCTTCATGGCCAGCGTCGGGAAGATATCTACGGATTGACCGAAGAAGAACTCTGGCCGGAGAACGGTCAGATCATGAAGGAGGAGAACCTCCGGATCTTCGCGACCGGCGAAATGATCGAGAAGAACCGGGAAGTCGTCGTCCGCGACGGCCAGGAGATCTCCGTCATCACGCGCCTGAGCCGGATCACCACCGCGCAAAACAAGCACTACCTCGTTGGCTCGGTCAACGATATCTCGATGATCAAGAAGGGCCAGGAGGCGCTGGTCGCGGCCCAGGCGAGGGCGGAATCGCTCTATGCCGACATCGTCTCGATGTTGCAGGTCATGCCTGTTGGCGTGGTGATTATCAATTCCGACTACATGGTCGAATTCGCCAACGAAAAGTGCCGGGACATCTGGCGTTGGCCTGCTGATATGCAGCTGAGCGGGTTGAGCTTCCGGTCCTATTGCGAACAGAACCACAAGCTCGGCTATGCCTGGCCGGGTGTCGAGTTCGAGGAAGGGTATCGCGCCCGCATAGCGCAGTTCGAGGCGCTGGAAGGCTCGCATGTCAACGAACTCGCCTATGACGATGGCAAGTTCGTGCTTGCCACGATCACCCGCCTGCATGATCGGAAGATCCTGCTCACCTATTCCGATCTCACCGAGATGCGCGCGCGTGAACGCGAAATCGACGAGGCGCAGCAAAAGCTGGAGCGGCTCGGACGCTTCGTCCAGGAATCCATGCGGATGATGACGCAGGGCCTGATGATGATCGAGCAGGGGCGAATTGCTGAGGTCAATCCGTCCTTCAGCCGCATTCTGGATCTGCCCGAGAGCCTGGTGACCTCTGGTGCAAACTGGCGGCCGATCTTCGAGTATTGTGCGGCGCGCGGCGATTTCGGCGACGATGCAAGCAGCATCTTGCAGCAGTGGCAATCGGCGCTCCAGAGCGCAAACGCCGTCTCAACCAATTTCCTCGTTGATGGCAAGACCTGGGTGAAGCTGGAGGCGACCTTCGGTGGCAACCGCAGTTGCGTCGTGGTGCTTACCGATTTTACCGAGTTGAAAGAACGTGAAGCCGAACTCGAGGTGCTGCTCGCTCGAAGCGAAGCGGCCGACAAGGCAAAGTCTGACTTCCTCGCCAATATGAGCCACGAGATCCGCACGCCGATGAACGGCGTTCTCGGCATGGCGGAGCTGCTGTCGAAATCCGAGCTCGACAGCCGTCAGAAGACCTTTGTCGATATCATGGTGAAGTCCGGAAACGCGCTGCTCACCATCATCAACGACATTCTCGATTTCTCGAAGATCGATGCCGGACAGTTGAAGCTGCGCAAATCACCCTTTGATCCGGTCGAGGCCATTGAAGACGTGGCGACGCTTTTGTCAGCAGCCGCCGCCGAGAAGGACATCGAACTCGTGGTCTCCGGCGACCAGAAGGTCCAGCACACCTTCATGGGTGATCCGGGGCGCTTCCGGCAGATCGTTACCAATCTTCTGGGCAATGCGATCAAGTTCACCGAAAAGGGTCACGTGCATGTCGAGGTGTCCACGGACGCCGTGGCAGAGGGACAGGCGATCCTGAAGCTGCGCATCGAGGACACCGGCATCGGTATCCCCGATGAGATGCAGGCGAAGATCTTCGAAAAGTTTTCCCAGGTCGATACATCCTCGACCCGGCGTCACGAAGGCACGGGTCTCGGTCTTGCGATCACCGCCGGGCTCGTTCGGCTGTTCGGGGGCAAGCTGCAAGTCGAATCCGAAGTTGGGCGCGGTTCAGCCTTCACCGTCGAATTGCCGCTTGCCATCGTTGCTGAGCGCCGCGGTCAGAAGGAGCTGCCCACGACGGTCAAGGATGCGCGAGTACTGGTCATCGACGACAATGCCGTCAACCGCCGCATCATCACCGAGCAACTGGAGATGTGGGGTTTCGACGGGCTCGCGGTTCCTGACGGGCCGACGGGGCTTGATATTCTCGCCGCTGCGCATGCCGAAGGGCTTGCGATCGATGTCGTCGTCATTGACTACCAGATGCCCGACATGAATGGCATCGACGTGGCGAAAGCGATCCGCAGCGATCGTCGCTTCGACGATATTGCTCTGGTCTTCCTGACCTCGATGGACATGGTCGGCGATGACAGGCTGTTCGAAAGCCTGAAGATCCAGGCGCATCTCATGAAGCCGGCGCGGGCGAATGTGCTTCGCGGCGCGATCATCGACGTGGTCCGAACGGCACGGGTTCACGGCGTGAATTCGCCTCGCCTTCGCCCCCTTTCTCCGCCTGCACCATTGGCTCCGCGCGCGCCATTGCCTGCGGAGGCCAAGCCAACCGCTTCAGTGCTTCGCCTCGATGGGGCCCCGAGAGTGCTGATCGCCGAAGACAATCCCGTCAACCAGATCGTCTTTCGTCAGATCCTGAGCGGTAGCGGCATTGCCTATCGCATCGTCGGGAATGGTGACGAAGCGGTTCAGGCCTGGCGAAGTGAACCGCCGGATCTGATCCTGATGGATGTCTCGATGCCGGTCATGAACGGGCATCAGGCGACGGGTGCGATCCGCGCGGAAGAGATTGCGCGCGGAGATGGGCGGATCCCGATCATCGGCGTGACCGCCCATGCGCTCGACAGCGACCGTGAGGCCTGCCTTGCCGCTGGGATGGACGACTATCTCTCCAAGCCGATCTCGCCGGAACTCCTGATGCGCAAGATCGAGCAATGGAGTGGCAGGCCCGTCACCGGGATCGCCGCCGAAGGCTGATCAGGCCGAGCGCCTGACGCCGCACAGCATTTCGCGCTTGCCGGCGAAACCCGGACGTCGTTCGACGTCGAAGCCCGCTGCGATCAAGTTGCGCCGGACGAAGCCTGCTGCGGCATAGGTCGCAAAGCTGCCGCCCCCTCGCGTCGTGTCGTGGACCCGCTGCATCAGATCCGCCGACCACATGGCGCTGTTGCGCGAGGGCGCGAAGCCATCAAGGAACCAGGCATCGAAGGTCAGTGTGCTTGCCGTCAGGTTCTCGAAGGCATCGCCGCAGACGACGGACAGACGCGTCTGATCGTCGAGGTCTACAATGACCACGCCTGATGGCGCACCCGGCCAGCGGGCGACAAGAGCCTCACGCTCGGCATCGATCTCCGGCCAGCGGGCGAGGGCGCGGTCGATCTCTTCCGCCTGCATGGGGAATAGCTCGAAGGAGACGAAGTGGAGGTGAGTGCCGGGACCACGATGCTCCTTCCACTGCCGCCAGGTCTCACAGGCGTTGAGGCCTGTGCCGAAGCCGAGTTCGCCGATGGTGAACTCTTCCGCATGTTGCCAGCGTTCCGGCAGGCCGTTGCCAACGAGGAACACATGGCCGCATTCCAGTCGGCCGTCTGTCTGGCAATAAAAATGATCGCCAAAGGCGGTGGAAAAGGGCATATCGCCGTCGTGCCAGGCCAGCGGTGCCTGGGTATCGCCGGTGCCTGGCGGATAATTTGAATGGGTCATGGTGATGTCCGATAAAACGGCAGCGATGTCAGGTCAATTGCGCGCCGATCTCGTGATCGTCGGCGGCGGCATCATGGGCCTCTGGGCGGCGTTGAAGGCCGAGCGCCGGGGTATCGATACGATCATGATCGACGGTGACGGTATTGCGAGCGGTGCGAGCGGCGGCCTGCTCGGCGCCTTGATGGCGCATATGCCTGATCGCTGGAACGAGAAGAAGCAGTTGCAATTCGAGGGGCTGCTGTCGCTCGAGGCGGAGATCGCTCTGCTCGAGGCGGAGACAGGGCTTTCCGCTGGCTATCAGCGCTACGGGCGTCTTATCCCCTTGCCGAAGCCGCATCTGAGGCCGATTGCCGAGCGGCATTCGGGCGAGGCGGCAACGAACTGGAACCAAGAGGGCAGAGCCTTCGACTGGACCGTCCTCGATGACAGCCCGTTTGCCGAATGGCCCTCGCGGAATTTTTCGGAGGCCGGTGTCGTGTTCGATCGCCTCGCGGGCCGTGTTTCGCCGCGTGCTCTCACCACGGCGATCCGGGCGCGTCTCGAGCGATCGGGGCGTGTGCGATTGCTGGTCGGGGCCGCCGTGCAATCGATCAATGCCGGGGCGAGGCAAGTGAAGCTCGCCGACGGAACCCTAATCGGTTATGGCGATCTGCTGGTCGCAGCCGGTGTCGGCGCTTTCCCGTTGCTCGAAGCGATTGGCCCGGCACTTCGCAAACCGCTCGGTCGCGGCGTCAAGGGGCAGGCGGCGCTGCTCAAACTGGACATGCCGGCGGATCTGCCGCTCCTTTATCTCGACGGTCTCTATGTGGTGCCGCATGACGGCGGGCAAGTTGCCATCGGCAGCACCAGCGAAAATACGTTCGAGGATCCATTTTCCACCGATCCGCAACTTGATGCCCTGATTGCCTCCGCTCGCGAGCTTGCGCCGATGCTGAAGGATGCGGAGGTCTTGGAGCGCTGGGCGGGGCTTCGTCCCAAGGCGGTCGACCGGGATCCGATGGTCGGTCCGCATCCCGACCATCCGCATGTGCATGCACTGACCGGCGGATTCAAGGTGAGCTTCGGTATCGCGCACCGGCTGGCGGATGCGGCTCTCGACGCGATTGCCGGCAAGGCCTTGTCCCTGCCTCACGGTTTCTCCCTTGTCCATCACGTTTCGGTGGCTGTGTGTCGCGCAAGCGGTGAGGAATTTACCGAAATACCCTGAAATTAAAGGGATTATCTCGGGGCTTTGGCCGCGAAATTGCCTTGCGCGCTTCGTGATACTGTCATGCAAATCACCTATCCACCGGGTTGTAACGGCATCTGCTAAAGTGCCGTAGCGAGCCAGTGTGAGGTGCTCGACATGCGCTATGCCATCTGCTTTACGCCGCCTGCCCGTGATCCGCTTGCCGATGCAGCGGCGCGCTGGCTCGGCCGTAACGTGTTCTCCGGCGAGGCGGAGGAGCATCCGGGGCTGAGAGGCCTTGGCGTGCACGAGATTGCCTTTCACACGGCCCTTCCGCGGCGCTTCGGATTTCATGCGACCTTCAAGGCGCCGTTCCGCCTGAGCGAAGGCGCGAACGAGGCCTCTCTCCTGCGCGACCTGATGCATTTTGCCGGCCGGATGGAGCCCGTGGTTCTGCAGGGGCTGTCGGTCGGACGCATCGGTGACGTCTATGGCTTGATCCTTCAGCGCCCTTGTCCGGAGGTCGATCATCTTGCGGCATCCATCGTCCAGTCTTTCGACGGCTTTCGTGCGCCGCTTTCCGAGTCCGAGATCGACAGGCGCAATCCCGAACGGCTCTCGGCGCCGCAATTCACCAATTTGAGCCGCTGGGGACATCCTTACGTCATGGACGAGTTCCGGTTCCACATGACGCTCACCGGACCTTTGCTCGCCCGCGATTTTCCGCGAATCGAGCAGGCTCTCAAAGCGCATTTCGATCCTGCCCTCGCCGAGCCCATTGTCATCGCCAATCTCGCCCTCTTCGTCGAAACCGAACGTGGCGCACCGTTTGCCGTGCATTCGCTGCATCCGCTGGGCCGGGTTTCTAACCGCAAGATCGCCTGAGGCCTGTGCGCCGCAGCATAATCGGCGTTTTCCATCTCGACAGGTGCCGTCCTCGCCAATAGCCTCGCGTCAAAACACGAGAGGTGAACCCATGACGACTGCTCCCTATCCCCGCGACCTTGTTGGCTATGGCCGCGACATTCCCGATCCGAAATGGCCGGGGGAGGCGCGGATCGCGGTGCAGTTCGTGGTGAATTACGAGGAGGGCGGCGAAAGCTGCATTCTCGATGGCGATCCGGCCTCGGAATGCCTGCTGTCCGAGATCGTCGGCGCCCAGCCCTGGGCCGGCCAGCGCAATCTCAACATGGAGTCGATCTACGAATATGGCTCGCGCGCCGGTTTTTGGCGGCTATGGCGGATGTTCACCGAGCGCAAGGTGCCGGTCACCGTCTACGGTGTGACGCTAGCCATGGCGCGCAATCCGGAAGCCGTTGCCGCGATGAAGGAAGCCGACTGGGAAATCGCCAGCCACGGTTATCGCTGGCTTGAATACAAGGATTTCCCTGAAAACGTCGAGCGCGAGCATATCCGCGAAGCGGTGCGCCTGCATAAGGAGCTCACCGGCTCGCATCCGCTCGGAATGTACCAGGGCAAGCCATCCTTGAACACGCTGCGCCTCGTAATGGAGGAAGGCGGCTTTATGTATTCCTCCGACAATTATTCCGACGACCTGCCGTTCTGGGTGCCGGATCTGGAGGGAAAACCCTTCCTGATCATCCCCTATACGCTTGAGACCAACGACATGCGTTTCGCCACCCCGCAGGGCTTCAACACTGGCGACCAGTTCTTCACCTACCTCAAGGACGCGTTCGACGTGCTCTACGAGGAGGGGAAAAACGGCAGCCCTAAGATGATGTCCGTCGGTTTGCACTGCCGCCTCGTCGGACGTCCCGGGCGGGCGGCGGCCTTGGCGCGGTTTATCGATTATGTGACTGGCCACGAGAAGGTCTGGGTTCCCCGGCGCATCGAGATCGCCGAGCACTGGCACAAGTATCACAAGCCGGCATGGTGAGGGCCTGATGACAACACTCGGCGACCTCAAGTCCAAGCTCATGGATTCCCCGGCATTCCGTGCCGAGTATGAGAAGGCCTGCGTCGAGTATCAGGCGATCGAAGCCGAACTCGCGGCTTCCGTCAGCAACCAGTCCCGCAAGATCACGGCAGGCTCGGATAACTCCCCGCCTGACAACAGCCAATAGGCCTTGTCCTCGTCAGCGGCTGCATCGAATAGCACTTTCAAGGTTCCCGCTGCCAGATGGTCGGTGATGAGCGCTGTCGGACAGAGGCCGATGCCGAGGCCTGAGAGGACCGAACTGACCAGCAGATTGAAATCGGCATAGAGCGGTCCAGAGGGTGTCGGGCCGTGAGCGCCACGCGCGGCCAGCCAGGATTGCCAGGCGGCCTCGGTCGCGTCGTGCAGCAGGTCCTGGTTGAGAAGGTCCGCTGGACTGGTGATCGGCGCACGTCGATCGAGATAGCTTGGCGCACAGGTCGGGCGGGTGGCGGCCGGCAAGATGCGCTCGGCGCGAGCAGGCGGGCGGGTGCCGTGACAGATCAGCAGGTCCGCGGCGGCTTCATCAGGGGTCAATGCCCCCAACGGATATACGATCGAGACCTGGATCTGAGGATGTGCTGCGCGGAAGCGGGGCAGGCGGGGACCGAGCCAGTGGGTGACCACCGACGGCATGCAGGCGAGGCTGGCACGGGCCAAGGACTTGCGGGCGGTCAGCCGTTCTGCGGCGCGGGCGATATGCCCCAGACCTTCCGAGCAGGCGGCGCCGAGTTCGCGCCCGTCAGCGGTGAGGCGCACCCCGCGCGGGCGGCGTTCGAAGAGGGCAAGACCCAGCCAATTTTCCAGCGCCTTCACATGCTGGCTGACGGCCGCTGCCGTCATGCCAAGTTCGGTCGCGGCTTGCAGGAAACTTTCGCGCCGGGCGGCGGCCTCGAAGGCGCGGAGTGTGGGGACTGGCGGTAGCTTCATCCCCTCATGACTAAGCCAGGCTTGCTCATCGGGCAAGAAGGGAGGCTGTTGTCACAAGGCAGGCTGTGGGGCACCTTGCGACCAGAACTTGATGCCTATCTGCGGAGCCGCCCATGTCCGATTTCAACGCCAACATCCCCGTTCCCGCTGATGCGGCTGCCCGCCGCGCCGTCAAACCCGTTGTCTGCTATCCGGTCGAGTCGTTGAAAGCACCCGACATGAGCATTCTGGAGCGGGCGCGGGCGACGATGGAGAAGGTCGGCGAGGTGATCGTGCCGCCGCGCGAGGGCAATACGTTCGAGGTGCCGAAGGGGCATTTCTTCCGCATCGTCAGCGTTGAGGGGCCGCAGGTCGGCGACCTCAATCTTTGGAACGCGAACGACCTTTCCGAGCGTTTCTTCTCCGGCAAGACGCGGGCGCTGCATGCGACGCATGTGACGACCGGCAACCGTCTCTGGAGCAATCTGCCGTCGCTTCGCCCCATGGCGACGATCAGCCATGATACGCTCGGCTGGTACGGCTTCGACGAGTTCGGTGGCGGGGTGCATGACGTGATCGGCACACGCTGCGACCCCTACACCAACCGGCTGCTCTCTGGCGGCGACTATCATCACTGCTGCCATTCCAATCTCTGCCGGGCGCTGGCGCATCATACCGGTGCAGACATCAAGGCAGTCGAGCCGCATGTGCATGACGTGTTGAACGTCTTCATGTGCACCGGTTTTACCCGCGACACGCAGCAATATTTTATGAAGGCGAGCCCGGTTCGCCCCGGGGATTTCCTGGAGATGTTCGCGGAGATCGATCTCTTGGGCGCACTCTCGGCCTGCCCGGGCGGGGATTGCAGCGCCAGCCATTCGAGCGACGTGGCGAAATGCTATCCGCTGAAGGTGGAGATCTACCGGCCGGATATGGCCTTGCTCGCGCATTGGCCGTTCCCGGAGCGGAATGGGTATCAGCTGCAGGATTGAAACGACAAAGGGCCCGGCAGTGATGCCGGGCCCTTCGCATCCAGTCAACTCGACTAGCCTCAGCCCTTGTCGAGCGTCGCCATGTCGATGACGAAGCGGTAGCGGACATCGCTTTTGATGACGCGCTCGTAGGCTTCGTTCACCTGGGCGATGTCGATGATCTCGATCTCCGGCGTGATGTCGTGCTTGCCACAGAAATCCAGCATTTCCTGGGTTTCCTTGATCGACCCGATCATAGAGCCGGCAAGCGAGCGGCGGCCGGCGATGAGCGCGAAGGCATGCACCGGAACCGGATTTTCCGGCACGCCGAGCAGGACCATGGTGCCGTCGACCTTCAGAAGGTTCAGGTAGGCGTTCCAGTCGATCTCGGCGCTGACGGTGCAGAGGATGAGGTCAAAGGAGCTGGCGAGTTTCTTGAAGGTCTCCGGATCCGAGGTGGCGTAATATTCCTTGGCACCGAAGGCGAGGCCGTCTTCCTTCTTCGACAGGCTCTGGCTGAGCACGGTGATGTCGGCCCCCATGGCCGCACCGATCTTGACGCCCATATGGCCGAGGCCACCCATGCCGATGACGGCGACCTTCTTGCCGGGACCAGCCTTCCAGTGGCTGAGCGGCGAATAGAGCGTGATGCCGGCGCAGAGCAGCGGTGCTGCCTTGTCGAGCGGGATGTTGTCCGGGATAGAGAGGACATAGTCTTCCTGGACGACGATGGAATCGGCATAGCCGCCCTGAGTCGGGGTCACGCCGTCGACTTCCGTGGAGTTATAGGTGCCTACGAGGCCAGGCATATACTGTTCGCGGTAGAGGTCGCGTTCGCAACGCAGGCAGGAATTGACGAAGCAGCCGACGCCGACGCGGTCGCCGACCTTGTATTTCGAAACGCCCGAGCCGACTGCTGTCACGATGCCGGCGATCTCGTGGCCGGGGACCATGGGGAAGGTCGAGTTGCCCCATTCGTTGCGGGCCTGGTGAATGTCGGAATGGCAGATGCCGGAGAACTTGATTTCGATCACCACGTCGTCTGCGTTCGGTTCGCGACGCTCGAAGGTGAAGGGAACCAATGGCTTGGAGGCATCCGTTGCGGCATAGCCTTTGGCAATTGGCATGGGGTATCCTTTCAAAAGTCATGGGAGGAGCGGGCTGTAGATAGGTCGATCCGGGTCAGCGGCAAGCGAAGAGCCATGGCGTTTGCGTTGAAAGTGACTGTCGCTTGCGGAAACTCGACAAGACCAGAGGGCTCGGCTAATCCTTGTCGTCAACTGCTTCGCGGGATGCGCAAGCGGGCCCTCCTTGCCGCCGCTGTTTAAGCTGCGGCCTCACATGATACTGGATTGACGGCATGGACAGAGCGGACTTCGTTCAGCGTTTCGGCGGGGTGTTCGAACATTCGCCCTTCATTGCGGAGCGCGCTTTCGATGCCGGCATGATCGAGGAGCCACTGACAGCGCTCGACGTGCATGATGCGATGGCGATGATCTTTCGCACCTCGAGCGCCGAGGAGCGGCTTGGCGTGCTTCGCGCCCATCCCGATCTTGCTGGCAAGCTCGCGATATCAGGCGAACTGACGGAAGACAGCAAGCGCGAACAGGCCGGTGCCGGGCTTGACCGCCTGACGGCAGAGGAGCATGCGCGCTTCACGGAACTGAATACGGCTTATGTCGAGAAATTCGGCTTTCCCTTCATCATCGCGGTCAAAGGGCTGACGAAGGACGACATTCTTGCCGCCTTCGAAATGCGGATTGCCAATGGCCGCGATCAGGAATTCGACGCTGCCTGCCAGCAGGTGGAAAAAATCGCCAGGCTTCGTCTCGAAAGCCTGCTTCCGGAGACACACTGACATGCTTGAGACCTCGACCGTCGTCCTGCCGGATTTCGCTGCCGGTGCCGTCAATCTCGCCTCGGCGCGCCTCGGTGCCGTGGGCATTTACTCGACCGACGAGTTCTTCGCGCCGGTGTCGCGCATGCTGAACGATGATCCGGCAACCTTCGATCCGGACCTTTACGACGACAATGGCAAATACATGGATGGCTGGGAAAGCCGTCGCAAGCGCGTGCCGGGCCATGACTATGCGATCATCCGCCTTGCCATGCCGGGCCGTATCTTCGGTTTCGATGTCGATACGCGCTTCTTTACCGGCAACTACCCGCCGCATGGCTCGATCGAGGCGGCTTTCGTTGATAGCGGCGATCCGACCGATGCTACCGTCTGGACCGAACTGGTGGCGAAGTCGCCGCTCGGGGCGTCTGCCCAGCATTTCTTCGCCAATGCGGATACCTCGAAGGTCTGGACGCATCTGCGACTGCACATCTATCCGGATGGCGGCGTGGCGCGGCTGCGCGTCTATGGCGCTGCCCATTTCGACTGGTCGAAGGTCGGTGCGAACGAAGAAATCGATCTCGCCTATATCTTCCATGGCGCGAAATCGCTCGCCTGGTCGGATGCGCATTACGGCCATCCCGACAAGATCCTGTCGCCGGGGCGTGGCACCAATATGGGCGATGGCTGGGAAACCAAGCGCCGCCGTGGTCCAGGCCACGACTGGGCGATCATCCGGCTTGGCCATCCAGGTGTGATCAACCGGGTGCTCATCGACACGCATTTCTACAAGGGAAATTATCCTGACACCTGCGAGCTGCTCGGTGCCTATTTGCCGGAAGCAGGGGATACCTTCAGCGAGGCGGAGATTGCTGCGTCCGAACAGTGGAAGCCGATCCTGACGCGGCAGAAGATGCAGATGGATGCCGAGCATTTCTATGAAGGCGACCAGATCCAGAAGATTGGTCCGGTCACCCATGTGCGGATTGGCGTGCATCCGGATGGTGGCGTGATGCGCCTGCGCTTGTTCGGCACGAAGGCATAAGTTGGTACAAACGAAAAGAGCGGGCTTCGGCCCGCTCGTCGCATGCTTCAAGCCGTCCGCAAATGCGGGCGGCTTTCTTGTTGGGCTTTCGCCCTTACTGCTTCGGCGCCCGTTCGGCTTCGCGGATCGCTTCCTCGTGATACCAGCTCGCCGACCCGCTCTCATAGATGACGGGCTTTGGAGCCTGGCGCTCACGCATGGCATTGAGCCGAGCCAGGTCACGCACCGGGAATTCGTAGATCTTCGCCGATTCCCGAACCATGTTCGTTGTCATGCTACTACCTCTCGTTTCCACCGAGTGTCTTCTCGATGATCCCTATCTACCACGTCCCAAACCGCAATGCACATGAAAAGTGCAAAATGCCTATTTAGTGGGCAGTATTCGCGAAGAAAAAGTGATGAATTTAAAATCATCACACCGTTTTCGTGGTCGTTTGTGCTTGAAAAACACCCGACACGGCGCTCCGGTTCCTGAGTATCAGCGGAATCTGTTAAAGAAACGCCTTCTGTTGCAGGGTTTCCGGGGCGCGCCTGCGACAAAATGGCATGCTCTCGGCCGCCATCGCCAAACTGGCACGCTTCCTGCTTTTTAGTTTCCGACTCCCGGGCACGCCGGAGAATCACCCCTCTGTTGCGCCGATGAGTGGCGCGAGACTGAAGAGAGAGCACCATGACCAAGTTTAAGCTCGAGTATATCTGGCTCGATGGCTACAAGCCGGTAGCGAACCTGCGTGGCAAGACGCAGATCAAGGAATTCGACAGCTTCCCGACCCTGGAACAGCTGCCGCTCTGGGGCTTCGACGGCTCCTCGACGATGCAGGCCGAAGGCCACTCGTCGGACTGCGTGCTGAAGCCGGTCGCCATCTATCCCGACCCGGCCCGCACCAACGGCGCTCTCGTCATGTGCGAAGTCATGATGCCCGATGGCGTCACCCCGCATCCGTCGAACAGCCGTGCGACGATCCTCGACGACGAGGGCGCTTGGTTCGGCTTCGAGCAGGAATACTTCTTCTACGAAAACGGCCGTCCGCTCGGCTTCCCCGAGCAGGGCTACCCGGCTCCGCAGGGTCCGTACTATACCGGCGTCGGCTACAAGAATGTCGGCTCGATCGCCCGTGAAATCGTCGAAGAGCATCTCGACCTCTGCCTCGAAGCCGGCATCAACCACGAAGGCATCAACGCTGAAGTGGCCAAGGGCCAGTGGGAATTCCAGGTGTTCGGCAAGGGCTCCAAGAAGGCTGCCGACCAGATCTGGATCGCTCGCTACCTGCTGCTCCGCCTTTGCGAAAAGTACGGCATCGACGTCGAGTTCCACTGCAAGCCGCTGGGCGATACCGACTGGAACGGCTCGGGCATGCACTGCAACTTCTCGACCACCTTCATGCGCGAAGTGGGCGGCAAGGAGTATTTCGAAGCCCTCATGGCTGCCTTTGCCAAGAACTGGCAGGAGCACATCGACGTTTACGGTCCGGACAACCATCTGCGCCTGACCGGCAAGCACGAGACGGCTCCGTGGAACAAGTTCTCCTATGGCGTTGCCGACCGTGGCGCCTCGATCCGCGTTCCGCACTCCTTCGTCAACAACGGCTACAAGGGCTATCTCGAAGATCGCCGCCCGAACTCCCAGGGCTGCCCATACCAGATCGCTTCCGTCGTTCTGAAGACGATCGCCGAAGTGCCGACGGCCGATTTCGCCAAGAACGCTGCCTGATTTCAGGTTGAGCGATATGATTACAGCGCCGGTGGAAACGCCGGCGCTGTTTTCGTTTTGGGGGCAATAGCCGGGCGTCTTTTGTTTGCGGCCGCTGTGACATATATTCTCATCAAGGAGCCCGGTGATGCGACCGTCAGATGTGCTGGAACGAAAGAGAGCCTTGATCCGCGAGTTGACAGCACGTCACAACGCGACCAATCCTCGTGTCTTTGGTTCCGTTGCGCGCGGAGAAGACCACTCAGACAGTGATCTCGATATTCTCGTCGATGCGCTTCCGGGTTCTTCCCTGATGACGCTTGGCGGGTTGCAGTCTGCCCTCGAAGATCTTGCAGAGGGAGTGCCGGTGCATCTGGTGACGATCAGCGAGATACCTGAGAAGCATCGGGGACGTATCCTGTCGGAAGCGCTGCCAATATGAAGCGTGAACATCGTATCCGCTCGCTTCTTGAACGGATCCGCAGCGCATCCTTGGATGCACACGAGCTTTTGGGCGCGCTCGATCTAGTTCGGATCGTCGACTCCCTAATCCACATTTATCCCGAGGGAGAATAACCCCTTTGCCCATCGAGCTCCCCATCCGTCCCCTGACGGCATCCGACTTCGCGCCCTTCGGCGAGGTGATCGAGGCCGAACCTTCCTCCTTGCGGCTGATCAATGGCGGCACGACCGAGCGCTTTCATGCGCTTTTCTCTCCGGAGATAGCGGGCGAGGGCGCCCGGGTGATCGTCAATATCTTCCGCGGACAGCCGCGTGCATTCCCTTATGAGATCGGCATGATGGAGCGTCATCCTTTCGGCAGCCAGAGTTTTTCGCCGCTGTCGGGCCGACCGTTCCTCGTGGCGGTGTCGCTCGATGAGGGCGGCAAGCCTGGGGAGCCGCAGGTGTTTCTGGCCGGCGCACATCAGGGCGTGAACTATCGCCGCAACACCTGGCACCATCCCTTGATGGCGATCGGCGAGATCAGCGATTTCCTGGTTGTCGATCGCGACGGACCCGGCAACAATCTTGAGGAATTCTTCTTCGAGACCCCCTTCGTGATTTGGGAGCCCACAGATATGACCGGCCTCACCACCCATGTCCTCGACACGGCCCTCGGCAAGCCCGCCCAGGGACTTCGCATCCAGTTGATGCGGATGAGCGGCGAGGAGGCAGAGCTGATCAAGACCGTCTTCACCAATGACGACGGTCGCGTCGATGGCGGGCCGATGCTCGCAGGCGACGAGTTTCAGATCGGGCAATACGAATTGCTCTTCCATGCCGGCGACTATCTGAAGGTCAAAGGTTTTGCGCTGACCGATCCGCCCTTCCTTGACGTCGTCCCGATCCGCTTCGGCATTTCCGACACCACGGCGCATTACCACGTGCCTTTGCTGCTCTCCCCCGATGGTTACTCCACCTATCGGGGAAGCTGAGCATGCGATTTGCGGCGATCGCCGATATTCACGGCAACCATCTGGCGCTCGAAGCGGTAATCGCCGATATCCGGGCGCAGGGGATCGAGACGATCGTCAATCTCGGTGACAGTTTTTCCGGGCCGCTCGAAGCGGGGCTGACCGCCGACTTGCTGATGCCGCTGAATGCACTGACAGTTCGCGGCAATCATGATCGAGCGCTCATCGATCGACCCTTCGAGGCAATGGGGGACTGGGAGAGGCCGAGCTATCAACAATTGACGCAGGCGCATCTCGACTGGATCCGGAACCTGCCGGAAACGGCTCGCCTCGAAGACGAGGTCTTTCTCTGTCACGCGACGCCACGCGACGATAATACCTATTGGACCGAGACATTGTCGGCCGACGGCATATTCCACCTCAAGCCGCTCGACGAGATCGAAGCCTTAGCGGACGGTATCGATGCGACGCTTCTGCTCTGTGGACACAGCCACATTCCGCGCGCCGTGCAACTCAGCGACAGCAGGCTGATCGTCAATCCTGGCAGTGTCGGCTGCCCCGGCTTCGATTACGACGTGCCCGTCTATCACAAGGCCCAGGCGGGCACGCCCTTTGCCAGCTATGCGATCCTGGAGCAGACGCCGCGCGGCTGGCAGCCAAGCTTTCGCCTGGTGCGCTATGACAATCTCGCCATGGCAGAGCTTGCGCGCTGCCATGGCATGATGGATTGGGTCAGTGCGCTTTCCAGTGGTTGGATCGCCTGAGGCCGATCAGAACGGGCTTTCCGCGATGATCGACTTATCAACATCGGCCAGCTGTCGCTTGCCGCAGAGCGCCATGGTCACGTCCATCTCCTTGGCGATGATCTCCAGCGCCTTAGTCACGCCTTCCTTGCCCATGGCGCCGAGGCCATAGAGGAAGGGGCGGCCGATATAGGTGCCCTTGGCGCCCAGCGCCACGGCCTTCAGCACGTCCTGGCCGGAGCGGATACCGCCATCCATGTGGATCTCGATCTTGTGGCCGACGGCATCGACGATCTTCGGCAGCATGGCGATGGAGGAATGCGCGCCGTCGAGCTGGCGACCGCCGTGGTTGGAGACGACGATGGCATCAGCACCGGTTTTTGCCGCCATCTTGGCGTCCTCGACGTCGAGAATGCCCTTGATGATCAGCTTGCCGCCCCATTGCTTCTTGATCCATTCGACATCCTTCCAGGAAAGCTTGGGATCGAACTGCTCGGCGGTCCAGGAATGCAGAGACGAGAGGTCGGTGACGTTCTTCGCGTGGCCGTGGATGTTGCGGAAGGTGCGGCGGTTGGTCTGCAGCATGTTCCAGCACCAGCGGGGGCGGATGGCCATCTGGTAGAGGTGCTTGGGCGTCAACTTCGGCGGGGCGGCGAGGCTGTTGCGGATGTCCTTGTGGCGCTGGCCGAGCAGCTGCAGATCTGCGGTAAGCACTAGGGCCGAGCATTTGGCCGCCTTGGCCCGCTCGATCAGGTTCATCACAAAATCGCGGTCGCGCATGACGTAGAGCTGGAACCAGAAGGGGCGGGCGGTGACCGAGGCGACATCCTCGATCGAGCAGATGCTCATGGTCGAGAGCGTGAAGGGCACGCCGAACTCCTCCGCAGCCTTCGCTGCCAGCATCTCCCCATCGGCATGCTGCATGCCGGTGAGGCCGGTCGGCGCGAGCGCAACGGGCATCTTCACCTTCTCGCCGACCATGGTCGTTTCAAGCGTGCGACCGCTCATGTCGACAAGCACGCGCTGGCGCAGCTTGATCCTCGCAAAATCGCTTTCGTTCGCGCGGTAGGTGCTCTCGGTATAGGAGCCGCTATCGGCATAATCGAAGAAGAGCTTGGGGACGCGTTTGCGCGCAAGGGCCTTCAGGTCGGAGATTTCAAGAATGGGGACCATGAGTTCATGCCTTTCAGGATTGACGACAGTGGGTCATCAGAAGTGTTCGCCGGATTTGAAGGGACCGACGCGTATGCCGGCAGCGATGAGATAGGCCGTTGACCAGCCGATCAGCAGGAAGCCGTTGACGCCTTCAAGCGCGGCAAACATGCGCCATTCGGGATGGGGCACGACGTCGCCATAGCCAACGGTCGAGAAAGTGATGGTCGAAAAATAGAGGGCGGTCTCGAAATCATCGACCGCGCCGATCAGGCTATAGGCGGCGGCCCAGAGCCAGACCTCCGCCGTCAAAACGGCAAAGACGCCGATCACGACCGTGTTCATGGCGAGCAGCCGGCTGCGATGGCCATGTAGGCGAATGCGGTCGGTGACCCAGGCCATTACATGCGTCACACCCATCAGGCCGAAGGTGTGGATCACCACCGTCAGCGAAATCATCAGCGTGCCGAGCGCGAGGTTGGTGATCATGGAATGCCGTGCCCCCTGGCCGCATCTCCCTCGGCCTTTCTGCTTTGCCTAGCACAAATTTGCTGCCGCGCCATCCGGCTGAAGGGTGTCGTCACCTCGCGTTCCGTTCCGGAGTTCGCTTTGTCATCTCGGTGTGGCGGTCACATGAAAGACTGGTGTCAAACAGCCGCCAGAGACCATGCGGCGGGAGGAAGAAGACATGCCGCGGATCGCCCTTGTTTCATGGAGCGTGGTGCTTCTGGCCGCCCTGGCGCAGCCGGCCGCTGCCGTCATTCTTGAGGCCGACCCGGTGCCGACATGCCCTCCGGGCGAAGTCTTCGACAGCGGCGCGGGGCAGTGCGCCAGGGATATGACGCGCGTGAGCGATGCCGACCTGATGGCCAATGCCAAACGCAGGATTGACGAGGAGCGCTTTGAGGAGGCACGGGCGCTGCTCGATGCCGTCAGCCACAAGAACTCCGCCCGCTACTTCAACTATCGCGGCTTCGTCACCCGTAAGCTCGGCGACCCCGAAGGTTCGCTGGTTTTCTATCGGCGCGCGCTGGTCCTCGATCCCTATTATGCCGAGGCCCGGGAATATCTTGGCGAGGCCTATCTGATGCTCGGGCGGATCGAAGATGCCGAGGCCGAGCTCATCCAGATCGGACGCATCTGCGGTGTGCAATGCGAGCCCTATCAGGAACTGAGCGAAGCCCTGGCGGAGGCGAAAGGCCGATAAGGGCCTATCGCCAGTGTCGGATAGCCCTCAGTTTGCAGGCTTCGAGGCCTTGCCGGCCACATAGGTCTCGACCACCGAGCGATCGTCCCCCAGTGTCTGCAGCAGGAAGAGCTCTTCGGAGAGCGAGGTCACGGTTTCCATGCGAAGCCGCATGGCTGGGGTCGCGGCAGCATTCAGCACGACGATATCGGCATCCGTGCCTTCGTCCAGCGTGCCGATCCGGTCCGCAAGGTCGAGCGCGACCGCATTGCCGAGCGTCATGTGGTGGAAGCTTTCAAGCGGGTTCAGGCGCTCGCCGAGCAGCTGCTGAAATCTTGTAGGCCTCGTCCATGGTCTTGAACATGGAATAGCTCGAGCCGCCGCCAATATCGGTGGCGACCGCGACGGTGACAGGCTTTGCGCGGCGCTTGATCGCTTTCAGCGGGAAAAGGCCGGAGCCGAGGAAGAGGTTGGAGGTCGGGCAGTGCACCGCGACAGCACCGCTTTCTGCCATGGCGTCGGCCTCACGATCCGACAGATGGATCGCATGGCCGAAGAGCGCCTTTTTCCGCAGCAAGCCGTAGCGAGAGTAGATATCCGTATAGTCCTTGGCATCCGGATAGAGCTCGCAGGTGTAGCGGATCTCGTCGTGGTTCTCGGACAGATGCGTCTGGATATGCAGGTCGGGAAATTCTTCCGCCAGCCTCTGCGTCATCGCCATCTGCTCAGGGGTAGACGTGATGGCAAAGCGCGGGGTGATGGCGACGTGGTTGCGGCCTTTGCCATGCCATTGTTCGATCACCGCGCGGGTCTCGTCGTAGCCGAGTTGCGGCGTGTCGAGCAGGCCCTGCGGGGCGTTGCGGTCCATCATCACCTTGCCGCCGATCATCAGCGTGCCGCGCTTCAGGCTTTCGGCAAAGAAAGCATCGGCGGAGGCCTTGTGCACCGAGCAATAGGCCACTGCCGTGGTCGTGCCCTGGCGCAGGAATTCGTCGAAGAACTGCGTGGCGATGCGCTCGGCATGGGCCGCCTCGACGAAACGGCATTCCTCGGGGAAGGTATAAGTGTTGAGCCATTCCAAGAGGTTGGCGGCATAAGACGCTATCACCTGCATCTGCGGGAAATGCACGTGGCAATCGATCAGGCCGGGCAGGATCAGGTGCGGGCGATGGTCGATCTCGGCTGTATCGGCACCGGCCTTCGCCTTGACATCTGCATACCCACCCACGGCGGCAATCTTGCCATCGCGGACCAGCAGCGCGCCGTCTTCGTTATAGAGATAGCTTTCGCGGTCGCCGGCATGCTCTGGCGCACGGCTAAAAGAGAGGAGGCGGCCGCGTATCAGGGTCTCAGTCATTCTTATCTGCCTTGAACCGTCGTCTCGTACCAGGCGACGAGCAGCCTGCGCTCTTCGGGCGAGAGATCGGTAATGTTTCCGGGCGGCATTGCATGGCTGCGGCCGGCCTGGAGATAGATTTCACGGGCATGGGCGGCGATCTCGCCGTCCGTCTCGAGTTTCACGTTCTTCGGTGCGCGCGCAATGCCCTCCCAGACGGGCTCGGCTGCGTGGCACATCGAACAGCGGCCCTGTACGACATCGCGCACCGCTTCGAAATGGCCGTTTGCAACAAAGGTCTGTTCACGCGTGGAAAGGCGCGCCTGCTCCTCCTCGCCCGTCAGCACCTTCGGCACCGTCGACAGCCACATGATGACGATGAAGATCAGCACCGTCACCAGCCAGGTCCAGGTCGGCTTGCCCTTGCGGGCGTGGGTGGTGTTGAACCAGTGGCGGATGGTGACGCCCATCAGGAAGACGAGGGCTGCGATGATCCAGTTGAACTCCGTAGCAAAGGCCAGCGGATAGTGGTTCGACAGCATGAAGAAGATGACGGGGAGCGTCAGGTAGTTGTTGTGCAGCGAGCGCTGCTTGGCGATCACGCCGTATTTCGGATCGGGCGTGCGGCCGGCGATCAGGTCGGCAACGACGATCTTCTGGTTCGGGATGATGATGAAGAAGACATTGGCCGACATGATGGTGGCGGTAAACGCGCCGAGATGCAGGAAGGCGGCGCGGCCGGTGAAGATCTGCGTATAGCCCCAGGCCATGGCGATCAGCACGAGATAGAGGAAGACCATCAGGCCCCAGGTATTGCGGCCGAGCGGCGACTTGCAGAGGAGATCATAGAGGATCCAGCCGACGGCCAATGACGCCAGCGACAGGCCGGTCGCCTGCCAGGGCTCGATGTCGAGCACGGTGCGATCGATCAGGAAGAGATCGGCGCCGCCGTAATAGACCACGGCCAGCAGGGCGAAGCCTGAGAGCCAGGTGGCATAGCTTTCCCATTTGAACCAGGTCAGATGTTCCGGCATCGAGGCGGGTGCCACCAGATATTTCTGGATATGGTAGAAGCCGCCGCCATGCACCTGCCATTCTTCGCCATAGGCGCCGACGGGCAGGCCGGGACGCTTCACGAGGCCGAGATCGAGCGCGATGAAATAGAAGGACGAGCCGATCCAGGCGATGGCCGTGATCACATGCAGCCAGCGGACAGCAAAGTTCAGCCATTCCCAGGCGATCGCGTATTCATACATCAGAGAATTCCCCTTATCGTCCTCCCGGCCGGACAGTGTGGAAAATATTGCGCTGCAAGGGAAGCCCTCGCGAACACGGGGAGGGCCTTGAATGGCGATTTATGCAGAGATTCTTTTCTTGCCGAGAAGTCCGTGAAATCAGAGCGCTTTCTCGGCGTCGAGCGTGGTTATAAGCCATGATTCAAAGGCTTTGATCTTGGGCTGATTGCCACGAGTTTGAGGGTAGACGAGCCAATAAGTGTTTTCGTCGGTCCAGCTGATGTCGAAAGGACGAATCAGTCTGCCCGACGACAGGTCATCCTGAACATAGAACGGGCTGAGCATTGCGACACCATGGCCGGAAAGAGCGGCGCCTGCCTCAAGATCAAGGACGCCGAGAGCATCGAGCCTTAGCGCTGATTTTGCTGGCGCATCTAGCCCGGCCAGCTGAAACCAGTAGCGCCATCGAAGATCGTCATGGCTGATCCATGGCAGTTTCAAGAGATCTGCGGGCTCGTTTACCCCGCCTATGCTGTCCGCAAGCTTGGGGCTGAGAATGGGAGTGTAGTCGAGCCGGATCAATTCGCGACAGGTGAGGCCAGACCAGGGACCCTGGCCGACACGAATGGCCACATCGGCAGGCTCACGATTAAAGTCGGTCAGTCCCGATCCCCGCAACAGCCTGACAGCGATGTTGGGATGTTCCAATTGAAAACCACCGAGCGTCCGCGCAAGCCATTGTGAGGCGAAGGTCGGTGAGGAGTGGATTTCGAGAACCTCGTGATCCCGGCGAGTGGCGTTCAGCATGGCTTCCTGGAGCAGCCCGAAGCCTTCCGCAACCTTCGGATGCAGCCGCTCTCCCGTCTCCGTCAGGCCGATCTGGCGCGGGCGGCGCCAGAACAGCGGCTCGCCGATATGCTCCTCCAGCAACTTGATCTGATAGCTGACGGCTGTCTGGGTCATGCCGAGCTCTTCGCCGGCGCGGGTGAAACTCATGAGCCGCCCGACCGCCTCAAAGACGCGAAGGGCATTCAGCGGCAGTTGGCGCGACAATTTCATGGATCAGCTCTCTTTATCCATGCGGAGCGTATTTGAATTGGATCACGCCGGCAAGCTCAGGCATGGTCGCAGCATCGAACAGAACGAAATCACGTAGCGTGGAGGCTCAGATGGTATCCGCGATCGGACGACTTGTGCCCAATTTCGAGGGTATTCTGCAGCGGCTTCGCAAGGCCGAACCACCGGGGCAACGTGCCCGCCGCCTTGATGTCGAGGACCTTCCGGACGACCTTCGCCGGGACGTCGGGCTGGAGATGGCGGAGGATTTTTGGCATGCGAGGGAGCGATCCACGCGACGGCTTCTTGATCTAAGTCGTGGCGGTCCGCTCTAGAAAAATCCAATAGTTATCGATGCTTCGCAGACGAATTTGCGGGATCGATTCACGCTTCTCAGGCAGCAAATCAATCGGGCCATGTCCCGGTCTGCCAATCGCGCGCCGTTTGAATGACGCGCAGGACCACGAGGGTTTCAGCGGCCTTCTGCATTCTGATCGTATATGCCATGACATACGGAAGTCCGGTGACGGATTTCTCCCATGTGCCCAATACCCGACCCGGTCGGCCGGATGGAGTTTGAGCCAGTCGCTCCGCAGAGAGACGGAGCTTCCTCGCAATTTGCCGGGCGGCTTTCGGATTGTCTTTCGAGATAAAGGCAATTTGGGATTTCAAGTCATCCAGTGCTTGTCGCGACCACTGGATGCGAAGGCTCACAGGCGGGCTGTCTCTGCAGCCTCGATCACGGCGTCGAGTTCGGACATGGCGTCCTCATGATCGACGAGATCACCCTTTTCGAGATCGACCAGTCCCTGGCGTATTGCTTCGATTGTCCGGAATTCGCGTTCCAAATAGAGAGTAAGCGCCGTGTTGGCGACTTCTCCACGACTGCGTTGCGTCGCTTCGACAAGCTCAGAAAGCTTGGCTTCGATGTCCTGGTTCAGTTCGATCGTCACACTAGATCTTACGGCCATGATGTCCTCATCCGTGTCACCAGAGCATAGCCCTTTTTCCCTTCGGTGGCCACTCAGTCTGCTTTCAGCAGCACGCCCAACAGTTCCGCCGCAACGAGAGCGGCAATCACCGCCGGGCGTTTGTCCTTCACCGATCCACCGCCGATGGGCAGCGTCAGCCGCTCCATGGAGGAGCGACCCACGCCCTCGCGCTCGAGGAAGGAGGCGAAGGTGGCGCGCTTGGTTTTCGAGCCGATCATGCCGACATAGGCGAGGTCGGTGCGCTCAAGCGCTTCCTTCCCGATCAGAAAATCCAATGCGTGATCGTGGGTGAGGATGACGGCGGCACTGCCGGGTTTCAACTTCGCGATCTCTGCCTCGGGCATGGCGACGCGGCGGAAGGTGATGCCTTCGGGCGGTTCGCCATCGATTTCGGGCCGCGAATCGATCAGCGTGACGTTCAGCGGCAGAGGTGCGAGCGCCTGCGCGAGCGCCAGCCCGACATGGCCGGCACCGAAGACCATGACTTCGGGGAAATGTGCCCGCTCTTCGTCGAGGCGTTGCAACAGGTTCTGGCTGCCGTCCTTGTCGAGGCTCGTGAACGTCAGAAGTGTCCGTCCGCCGCAGCACTGACCGATCTCCGGCCCGAGCGGCACGTCAAGGGTTGCAGCCAGCGTCTCGCCGTTGAGCAGCCTGCGCGCATGGCCGATCGCCATGAATTCCAGATGTCCGCCGCCGATCGTCCCCCAAAGGGCGGTTCCCGCGACCAGCATGATCGTGCCGTTGTCGCGCGGCGTCGATCCCTTGGTCTCGGTGACCTCGACGAGGACAGCATTCGGGTGGGCTTTGAGGAAGGCGGGGAGGGTGGTGAGGCTCATGATGCGTCGATCCTAGCATTTTCGGTGGGGAACTGGACAGCGCGGCTTTTGGTTTATCCGACCATGGTTTCTCTGCGCCCGTAACATGCCGACCATGTTATGGTTTCGCATCGACTACATGGGAGTTCGAATGACCAGAACGCAGGGAACGATCATCTGGCTTCTCGTTGGCTGCTTTGCGGTGGCGCTCTTTCTCGTTAATCCGCTGGCGGACATTGCTGCCCGATTCAGCCGCGATGTCATGGTTGGCAGCGGCGCGCTTTATGGCACCTTGCGTGTCGCGAATTCGGTGATGAGTGTGGCGCGCGATGCCGATATCACCGGCGGCGTGGGTGTAGCGTCGGTGACCGCAAGCCCCGGACAACTGCTGCAGCCCGTCATCAACACAATCGAGCGCCTGGTCGACTTTCTTTTCGGCCTTGCGATCGTCTCCGGCATCCTGTCGCTCGTTCTGGTGCCGGTCGCAAAGGTCGCGTCAATCGCTCTGGGGGCTTGCGCGCTGTTTTGCGCCGGGCTCACCCTCACCGCGCGTCGGGTGCCACCCATCCTTAACCGGTTGGCCAGGGCCGTCCTCGTCCTTGGCGTGCTCGGGGCGGTCCTCCTGCCTGCATCCTATACGATCGCCTTTTATGCGGGTGAGGCGATCACCGACCGCGCCTGGACCAATGCGACGGAAGTTCTGGATCGCATGAGCGGCCAGCACGATTTGGTCGGGATCGAGGGGGAGGTGGCGCCATCGCTTCCGACGCTGTCTCCGACCGACCGGATTCCACCTGCGGAGGAGGGGATGTTCGACCGCCTCGGTTCGGCCTTTACCGGGACATTGCAGGCGGCCTCCGACATGGCCGCCACCGCCGCCGCAAATGCGCAGGTCATTCAGGATGGCGTTGCGATCTCCGCGGACCTCTTCTCCGCATCGATCGGCATCGCCACGGCCTATCTGGTCAAGCTGCTTGTGCTTCCGGTGCTGATCCTCGCGGCTTTTCTCTATCTGTTGCGGGCCGCAACACGCCAGAGCTAGGCCCGCTTCAGCCTCTCCACCGCCATCAGCACGCGCTCCGGCGTCGCCGGTGCGTCCAGCCTCGGGCAGACGCGATAATCGGCGACGGAGGCCACGGCCATCGACAGTGCCTCCAGAACCGAAATCGCCAGCATGAAGGGCGGCTCGCCGACGGCCTTGGAGCGGCCGATGGTTGGCTCGGTATTCTCAGACCAGGGCACCAGCTTCGTGTTGAAGATCTTCGGTCGATCCGAAGCGAGCGGGATCTTGTAGGTGGAGGGCGCATGGGTGCGAAGCCTGCCCTTGCCATCCCACCAGAGTTCTTCCGTCGTCAGCCAGCCCATGCCCTGGACGAAGCCGCCTTCGATCTGGCCGATGTCGATGACCGGGTTCAGCGACTTGCCGACGTCGTGGAGGATGTCGGTCCGCTCCATCAGATATTCGCCGGTCAGCGTGTCGATCGAGACTTCCGTGCAGGCTGCGCCATAGGCGTAATAGTAAAAGGGCGTGCCGCGACCGGCGGCGCGGTCCCAGTGGATCTTCGGCGTCTTGTAGAAGCCCGCGGCAGACAGCTGGACGCGGCCGAAATAGGCCTGTTTGACGAAATCGCCGAAGGAGAAGATCTTGTCCCCGACGCGGACCCGGTTGGGCAGGAATTCGACCTCCGAGGTGGGGACCGCATACTTCTCGGCAGCAAAGGCAACCAGTCTCTCCTTGATCTGCCGGGCGGCGTCCCATGCGGCCATGCCGTTCAGGTCCGAGCCGGACGATGCGGCGGTGGCCGAGGTGTTCGGCACCTTGGCTGTGGTCGTCGCGGTGATCTTCACCGTGTCGACATCAACCTGGAAACAATCGGCAACGACCTGGGCGACCTTGGTGTAGAGGCCCTGGCCCATCTCCGTGCCACCATGGTTCAGGTGGATCGAGCCGTCCTGATAGATATGGACCAGCGCGCCCGCCTGGTTGAAGGCGGTCATGGTGAAGGAGATGCCGAATTTCACCGGGGTGAGGGCGATGCCCTTCTTGATGACGGGGCTCGTCCGGTTGAACTCCATGATCGCCTGACGGCGCGCCTGGTAATCGCAGGAGCTTTCCAGTTCCTCGACGACCTTCAGGATGATGTTGTCTTCCACCTGCTGGTGGTAGGGGGTCACGTCGCGGCCAGAGCCCTTCTCGCCGTAGAAATTGGCCTTGCGGATCTCGAGCGGATCCTTGCCCAGCGCATAGGCGATTTCCTCGATCACCCGCTCGGCGCCCAACATTCCTTGAGGCCCGCCGAAGCCGCGATAGGCGGTGTTGGAGACGGTGTGGGTCTTCAAGGGCTGGGAGGTCAGCTTCACATGCGGATAGAAATAGCTGGAATCGGCATGGAAGAGGGCGCGGTCGGTGACCGGACCGGAGAGGTCGGAGGAGTAGCCGCAGCGGGCGGCGAAGTTGGCCTCGATGGCGTGGATCCTTCCGTCGTCGTCGAAGGCGACGTCGAAATCCATCTTGAAATCGTGGCGCTTGCCCGTGACGCCCATGTCCTCGTCGCGGTCGGGGCGGAATTTCACGGCGCGCTTCAGCTTCTTGGCGGCCAGCGCCGCGAGTGCTGCAAACTGGTTGCCTTGCGTTTCCTTGCCGCCGAAGCCGCCGCCCATGCGCCGCGTGTTGACGGTCACGGCGTTGGAGGGGATGTCGAGCACATGGCCGACGATGTGCTGGATCTCCGAGGGGTGCTGGGTCGACGACCAGACGGTGACATCATCGTCCTCGCCGGGGATGGCGAGCGCGATATGGCTTTCGAGATAAAAGTGTTCCTGGCCGCCGATGCGCATCGAGCTTTTGATGCGATGCTTTGCCTTGTCGAGCTCGGTCTCCGGTGTGCCGCGCTTCAACGTCATGCCAGGCGTGACCAGCGGTGCGCCATTCTCCAGCGCGCCGTCGATATCGGTCCAGAAGGGCAGGTCGCGATACTCGACCTTGGCAAGGCGGGCAGCCTTCCGTGCAGCGTCGCGGGTCTCGGCGATGACGGCGAAAATGGTCTGGCCGTGGAATTCGACCCTGTCGGTCGCGATCAGCGGCTCGTCGTGCCGGCCGCCGGAGGAGACATCGTTGACGCCGGTGATGTCGGCGGCCGTCAGCACGCAGACGACGCCGGGATAGGCTTTCACCGCCGAAAGATCGATCGACAGGATCTCCGCATGTGCGCGGTCGGCCATGCCGAGTGCGCCATGCAGGAGGCCTGCGGGTTCTGGAATATCGTCGATATATTCGGCACTTCCGGCAACATGTTTGTGCGCTGAATCATGCCTCAGCGACTGGTGCATCGGCCCCTTGATGTATTTCGTCGTCTCGTAGGTCGCCTTATCCATGAAGGCCTCCATCTTGTGCTGCGGCGCGCGCATTACCCCCCTCCGTCCTGCCGGACATCTCCCCCACAAGGGGGGAGAGTGGCGCCGGGGATGCCGCTCGGCCATACCCTCCCCTTGAGGGGGAGGGTCGGAGCGGAGCTCCGGGGTGGGGTGATTGTCGCGAGTTTTGAAATCAGTCTCACGCGTCGAACTCGCAGCCCTGATCACCCCCACCCGCCGCTTTGCGGCAACCTCCCCCCTCAAGGGGGAGGTGTAGAGGGCGGCACCAGCGGCCATTCTCCTTCCTTGTGGGGGAGATGACGGCGGAGCCGACAGATGGGGGTATGTTGGCACAGAGAGGACACGACCATCACGCCTCCTCAACCGCAAAGCGCTGCAGTTCCTGCGGCGTGCCGGACACTTCCAAGAAGAACCGCGTCAGCAGGTTTTTCGCCGTCAGCTGGCGGTATTCCGCCGTGGCGCGCCAGTCGGTGAGCGGTTTGTAGTCGAGGTCGAAGGCGACGCGGGCGGCTTCGACCGTGGCTTGCGTGAAGGGCTTGCCGTAAAGGGCCGCCTCGACTGACCGTGCCCGCTTCGGGGTGGCCGCCATGCCGCCGAAGGCGATGCGGATATGGGTGACGATACCGGCGGCATCAGTTTCGAGGTGAAAGGCGCCGCAAAGCGCCGAAATGTCCTCGTCGCGGCGCTTGGAGATCTTGTAGACGGCGACGTGGCTATCCGCCTTCGGGCGGGGCACAAACAGGCTTTCGACGAATTCGCCCGGCTGGCGGTCCTGCTTGCCGTAGTCGATGAAGAAGTCTTCGAGCGGCATGGTGCGGGTGCCCGAGGCCGAGCGCAGGGTGACGGTGGCGGACAATGCGATGAGCGCCGGCGGGCTGTCGCCGATCGGCGAGCCGTTGGCGACATTGCCGCCGATCGTGCCCATGTTGCGCACCTGCTGTCCGCCAATGCGCTCGATCAGGCGTCCGAAGGCAGGGATTTCGCGGCGCAGCGCTTCGAAGGCATTGGTGTAGCTGACACCGGCGCCGAGCGTGATGCCTTCTGATGTCACGGTGATCTTCTGCAGGTCTTGCAGATGGTTGATGAAGACGACCGGGTCCAGAACGCGCATCTGCTTGGTGACCCAGAGCCCGACATCGGTCGCGCCGGCAACCACCGTCGCCTTTGGATGGGCGGCAAGTGTTTCGGCCAGGCCTTCGACGCTGCCGGGCACGACGAGGCGGCGGCCATCGGGGCCCGTGATGGCGATGGTTTCGCGGGTCGAGATTTCTTCCAGCCGCGCGATGATGTTGGCGCGTTCGCGTTCCAGCGGGTCGAAGAGGGCGGACGGCCTGACATGGCCGACCTGTTCGGCGGCCTTGACGATCGGCTCGTAGCCCGTGCAGCGACAGAGATTGCCCTGAAGCGCGCGCTCGATCTCGGCTCTATCAGGGTTTTCCGAGGTCAGCCACAACCCGTAAAGCGACATGACGAAGCCAGGGGTGCAGAAGCCGCATTGCGAGCCGTGACAGTCGACCATGGCCTGCTGCACGGGATGCAGCGTTCCGTCCTTCGCCGCGAGATGTTCGACGGTGACCACATGGGTGGCGTTCAGCGAGCCGACGAAGCGGATGCAGGCATTGACCGTTTCGTATTGCAGCTTTCCGGCCACCAGGCGCCCGACCAGTACTGTGCACGCGCCACAGTCGCCCTCGGCGCAACCCTCCTTGGAGCCCGTCAGCCGGCGCTTCAGGCGCAGGAAGTCGAGCAGTGTCTCGGTCGGGTCGAGGCTTGCAAGGGCGATATCCTCGCCGTTCAGAATGAAACGAATGCTGTCTGCCATCTATGTCTTTTGTCCCCCTGGAGACGTCCGTGTTGCGGACGTCGGCGCTGCGCCGACCATGTTGCCAATGGTGGGCGGCGCAGCGTAATCTTTCAAGTCTATTGTGCGGTCCAGCCACCGTCGATGGAGATCGATGTGCCGGTGATCTGGCGGGCAGCGTCGCTGGCCAGGAAGATCGCGGTCTGGGCAACCTCGTCGATCGAAACGAATTCCTTGGTCGCCTGCAGGCGCAGCATGACTTCTGTCTTCACCTGTTCTTCGGTGATGCCGCGGGCCTTGGCTGTGTCCGGGATCTGTTTTTCCACAAGCGGTGTCAGCACGTAGCCCGGGCATATTGCATTGATGGTGATGCCGAACTCGGCGACTTCGAGCGCGACGGATTTCGTCAGGCCGAGAATACCGTGCTTGGCCGCGACATAGGCCGACTTGTAGGGCGAGGCGACGAGGCCGTGGGCCGAGGCGATGTTGATGATGCGCCCCTTCTTCTTCGCCTTCATGCCGGGCACGACCGCGCGTACCGTATGGAAGGAGCTGGTCAGGTTGATCGCGATGATCTGGTCCCATTTCTCGATCGGGAAATCCTCGACCGGGGAGACGTGCTGAATGCCGGCATTGTTGACGAGCACATCGACACCGCCGAAGGTTTTCTCGGCTGTGGCGATCAGGTCGGCGATCTCGGCCGGCTTGGTCATGTCGCCGCCATGATAGAGCGCCTTGCCGCCATGCGCTTCCAGAGACATGCGCGCCTTCTCGATTTCGGCGGCATCGCCGAAGCCGTTGATCACGACATTGGCTCCTTCAGCGGCAAAGGCACGGGCGATTCCAAGGCCGATTCCACTTGTGGAACCGGTAATAACAACAGTTCTTTTCATGTGAATGCTTCCTTCTCGACGGATGCCGATGGATCACGGGCGTGATGTTGCACCCGCGAAGGGAAAGGTTAGTCCTAAAGGAAGTTCCGGCGCAACGACCTTTTGACGCAGCCGACGCCGTTCATCGCTGGAGACCAATTGCGGGGGAGACACACTGTTCGATGGGGGCCCTTTTGTGTGCAGCCGCAAATCTTTATGTGTGAGCCAATACACGCAATCAGGAGTCTTCCCATGGAACTCGGACTTTACACTTTTGCCGATGTCGATCCGAATGCCGCAAACAAGGGGGCTGATGCCAAGCGCCGTGTCGACGAGCTCCTGGCGGAGATCCGGCTGGCGGACGAGGTGGGTCTCGATGTCTTCGGCCTCGGCGAACATCACCGCCCTGACTATATGGCATCCTCGCCGGCGACCATTCTTGCCGCTGCGGCCGTAAAGACAAAGAACATCCGGCTGACCAGCGCCGTATCGGTGCTCTCTTCCGACGATCCGGTGCGGGTTTTTCAGCAATATGCGACGGTCGATCTGCTCTCCAATGGGCGCACCGAGATGATGGTCGGTCGCGGCTCCTTCATCGAGAGCTTCCCACTCTTCGGCTATGACCTCGAAGACTACGACCTGTTGTTCGCCGAGAAGCTGCAGCTGCTCATGGAGATCCGCGAGAATGAGGTTGTCACCTGGGAAGGTCAGACCCGGAAGCCGATCCAGCGCCGGGGGGTCTATCCCCGTCCGCTGCAGGATCTTCTGCCGCTCTGGATCGCAATCGGTGGTACGCCGCAGTCTGCGGCACGGGCCGGTTATCTCGGCCTGCCGCTGGCGCTTGCCATCATCGGCGGTGAGCCGCATCGTTTTGCGCCGTTCTTCGATCTCTATCGTCAGAGTGCCGCCAAGGCTGGCGTTGACCCGGCGAGCCTGAAAACCAGCATCAACGTGCATGGCTTCGTCCATGACACGACGCAGTCGGCGGCCGACATCTTCTACGCGCCGCAGGCCGTCGTGATGGACCGGATCGGTCGCGAACGCGGCTGGGGTCCGACGAACCGGGCGCAGTTCGATGCCTCGCGCGGGCCGCGTGGCGCGCTCTTCGTCGGCGACCCCGAAGCCGTTGCCGAAAAGATCGTCGCGATGCACGGCATCTTCAAGAACGACCGCTTCCTGATGCAGATGGCGATCGGGCCGATGCCGCACAAGGAACTGATGCGCGGGATCGAACTCTTCGGAACAAAAGTCGCGCCGCTGGTTCGGAAAGCGTTGACGGAGACCGCGTCTGCCGCCTAAGGCAGCGCTTATCCCCGTCGAAGAGCCATTGAAGGACCGCCATGATCGTCGAAACCGAAGAGGACTTGTCGCGTCTGAAAGACATCGGACGGATCTGTGCAACGGCCGTCAAGACCATGGCTGCAGCGCTGGAGCCGGGTATCACGACGCGTGAGCTCGATCTGATCGGGCGTAAGGTGCTCGAGGACAATGGCGCCCAGTCTGCGCCTGAGCTGTGCTACAAGTTTCCCGGTGCGACCTGCATCTCGGTCAATGAAGAGATCGCCCATGGCATTCCCGGCGACCGGGTCATCAAGGCGGGCGATCTCGTCAACATCGACGTGTCTGGCGAAAAGCTCGGCTATTTTGGCGATACTGGCTCATCCTTCATCGTGCCGCCGGGGACGGCCAAGCAGGAACGGTTGCTGCGCGATGGAAAGCGAGCACTTTGGGTGGGGTTGAACCAGGTCAAGACCGGTCGGCCGCTCGCCGATATCGGCAACTCCATCGGCGCCTTTGCCAAGAAGAACCGCTACACTCTTATCACCAATCTCGCCAGCCACGGCGTCGGTCGCTCACTGCACGAAGAGCCGACCGAGCTTTCTACCTGGCCCGATCCGGACGAGACACGGGTGATGGAGGAGGGGCTGGTGTTCACCATAGAACCCTTCCTGTCGCTGGGCGGCCAATGGGCGGAAGACGGCGAAAAGGACGACTGGACGCTTTATAGCGAACCACGCGCACCGACGGTGCAGTTCGAACACACGATCGTGGTGACCAGGAATGGGCCGCTGGTGCTGACGCTCACCAGATGGCG
>JBJIOA010000007.1:0-113687 GCA_045377275.1 Allorhizobium sp.
CGACGGATGGCCGCTGGCTGATCCCGACGGCCGAGGTGACGCTGACCAACCTCGTCGCCGGTGAAATTCTTCGAGCAGGAAAAGCTGCCGCTGCGTTTTACCGCCCTGACCCCGTCGTTCCGCTCGGAAGCGGGTTCTGCCGGTCGTGACACCCGCGGTATGCTGCGCCAGCACCAGTTCTGGAAGTGCGAGCTTGTGTCGATTACCGACGCCGAAAGTTCGATCGAAGAGCACGAGCGCATGACCGCCTGCGCCGAAGAAGTCCTGAAGCGCCTCGGCCTGCATTTCCGCACCATGACGCTCTGCACCGGCGACATGGGCTTCGGCGCCCGCAAGACCTACGACCTCGAAGTCTGGCTGCCGGCGTCAGAACACCTACCGCGAAATTTCGTCCTGCTCGGTGTGCGGCGATTTCCAGGGGCGCCGCATGCAATGCGCGTTACCGCAACAAGAGACGGCAAGGGCACGACTTTGTGCACACGCTGAACGGTTCTGGCACGGCTGTCGGCCGCTGCCTGATCGCCGTCATGGAAAACTACCTGAACGAGGACGGTTCGATCACCGTGCCTGACGTTCTGCTGCCCTATATGGGCGGCATCAAGAAAATCGAGAAGGCGGCCTGATCACGCCGCAACCGGAGTGGCCATGCGCATCCTGCTGACGAATGACGACGGTATCAATGCTCCGGGCCTTGCCTCCCTCGAGCGTATTGCCCGAAGCCTGTCCGACGATGTCTGGGTCGTCGCGCCGGAGACCGACCAGAGCGGGCTTGCCCATTCGCTGACTCTGTCCGAGCCCTTGCGTCTGCGCGAACTCGACGACAAGAAGTTTGCACTTCGCGGCACCCCGACCGACTGCGTGATCATGGCAATCCGCAAGGTGCTCGACCGCAAGCCCGACCTCGTCCTTTCCGGCGTCAATGCTGGCGCCAACATGGCCGACGATGTCACCTATTCGGGCACGGTTGCCGGCGCGATCGAAGGAACGGTGCACGGAGTGAGGTCCTTCGCGCTGAGCCAGGCCTACAGCTACGAAACCGGCACGCCGATCCCGTGGCATGTCGCCGAGACCCTCGCGCCCGATCTGCTGCGTAAACTGTCCAAGGTGGATCTGCCGCCCGGCACCTTCCTAAATCTGAACTTCCCGAACTGCGAACCCGGCGAAGTGCAGGGCATCGACGTGACCTCCCAGGGCAAGCTGGACTTCGGCCTCTCCGTAGAGGAGCGCCAGGATGGTCGCGGGCTACCGTATTTCTGGCTGCGCTTCGGCGACCGGAAGGGCAACTTCCGCGCCGGAACCGACATTCACGCACTGCGCGAAAAGAAGATTTCCGTGACGCCGCTGAAGCTCGACATGACCGACTATGCAGTGCAAGACAGGGTTGCGGCAGCACTTGTCGATGGGGATGCAGTGTGAGATCAGCCCTGGTCGAGCGCGAGGGGTTTGCGGCTCTGGTCCTGCGGCTGAGGGCGGAAGGAATCACCGATATCGACCTGCTCACGGCCGTCGAGCAGACGCATCGCTCGAGCTTCGTTCCGCCCGAATTCGCCCAGAATGCCTATTCAAGCCGCTCGATTCCGATCGAATGCGGACAGTTCATGGAAGGTGCGGATCTCGCCGTTCGACTGCTTTCCTTGCTGCAGGTGAAGCCAGGGCATCGTGTGCTCGAGATCGGCACCGGCAGTGGTTTCGCAACAGCTGTTCTCGGGCGGCTCGCCGAGCGGGTGATCTCTATCGAGCGTTACAAGACCCTGATTGCCAGCGCCCAGGGGCGATTGGAGCGGCTTGCGCTTCGTAACGTCATCCTGCGCCAGGTCGATGGCTCGAACGGGTTGCCGGGCGAGGGTACCTTCGACCGAATCGTGTCTACGGCGGCCTATCCCGTCATGCCCCGATTCTTCGCCGAACAACTTGTATCCGGCGGCATGCTGCTTGCACCGATCATGCTGGACGAAGAGCGCTGCGTCATGGTCCGTCTGACCAAGACCGGGAGCCGCTTTGAGCGGGAAGATCTGTTCGAGGTGCCTTTCCTGCCACTCCAGCCGAAGATCGCCCAGCACCTCTGAGCCGATATTTTCTAAAAGTCTTGAAAGCCCTTTCAACGCAGGCGCAAGAGCGCCTAAGCCTGCATAAATTATATGCGCTTCGCCGAATTCGTTCATAACGAATTCGACGGGATTAACTGCCCGGTAATACTAACGCGCTTTAATGAACCCACATCAAGTTGTGTCATATGTGGGTCGAGTCATGCGTAAAAGTGTATCGCCGAAAGCTGGATTGTCTGTCGCTCGTATGTGCGGCGCGCTCCTCCTGGCCGGTACGGCAGCCGGGTGTAGTTCAGACGCCTCGCGCTTCAGCTCGGTCTTCTCCACCGACAGCCTGACCACTGCCTCCATTCCTCGTCAGTCCGCCTTGCGCAATCAGCCGCCGGTTCCCGCCGAGAACATCGGTGGCGGCGGCATGTATGGCCAGTCTCAGGCAATGGCGCAGCCGATGCCGGCAAGCCCGGCTTATGAGGCTCCTGCATCTGCCCGGGCAGCAAGCACGCCGGCCTCCGTGCAGCGCGCCGAACTCGCCGCGCCGTCTGCGTCTGGCAATAATTCCGAGCGTGCTGCAGCGCTTGCGCAGCCCTTCCCATCTGCGCCTCGGCCTCAAGCCGGTCAGGTGGCTGCAGTCAATCCAGGCCAGGTTCTGGCCGAGCCGACATCGACCGGTTCGACGCCCCGTCAGGGCGGTTGGTCGACGGCCGGTGCTGCCCGCGTCACCTTGCGACCCGGCGAGACCATCGCGACGCTCGCGGACCGCTATGGCGTGCCGCAGAAGGAACTCCTCAAGGCCAATGGTCTGACCCATGTCACCGATGCAGCCCCCGGCCAGCTCGTGATCATCCCGACCTTCGGCGGTCCCAATGCGGCCCGCGCTGCGGCGGATGCGTCCGGCCTGCCGGCCGATGGCCGCAAGCCTGTCCTGCCGGGCGATCAGCAGCAGAACGTTGCCGTCCTTCCGAATGTACCGAATTCTCGCGAAAAGCAGCAGGTATCGGCGTCGGCCGCAACCGGCAAGTCTGATGCAGGTGCAGGCACCGGCGCTGGCTCGTACATCGTGAAGCCCGGCGATTCCCTGGCGCGGATCGCGAAGGCCAATGGCGTTTCGGTCGATGATCTGAAGAAGGCCAACAATCTGGCCAGCGGCAACATCCGCATCGGTCAGCCGCTCGTGGTTCCGGCAAAGAGCAGTGCGGCTCCCGCCGTTGCCCAGGCTCCGGCAGCACCAGCTGCCGACCCGGTCAAGACGGCCTCCGTGCCGGCCGCCGGTCAGCCCGCCGAGTACAAGGCACCGGCTGCCAACAAGTCGGTGACGGAAGTCGCCGCAGCCAAGCCGGAAACGGCCGCTCCGGAAATGACCGGTATCGGCAAGTATCGCTGGCCGGCCCGTGGTGCCGTGATCGCCAACTTCGGCGCCAATATCGATGGCAAGCGCAGCGATGGTATCGCGATTTCAGTGCCGCAGGGCACGCCGATCAAGGCCGCTGAGAACGGCGTCGTCATCTATGCCGGCAACGGCTTGAAAGAACTCGGCAACACGGTTCTCGTCCGTCACGACGATGGCAAGGTCACCGTCTACGGCCATGCCGACAGCCTGTCAGTTCAGCGTGGTCAGAAGGTCCAGCGCGGCCAGACCATTGCGACATCCGGCATGACCGGCAACGTCAAGCGTCCGATGCTGCACTTCGAAGTCCGCAAGGATGCAGCACCGGTCAACCCCATCACCTACCTGGAATAGTGTATTGCGTGTCAGGTTGGTGAAAAGGCCCGGAGCTCGCGCTCCGGGCCTTTCTGTATCTGCATGTATCTGGTGTCAGCGGCGGTCTGTGGAGATCCGAAGACGTCCGGCGACATCCTGGATGTATTGCCAGGCGACGCGGCCCGAGCGTCCGCCGCGGGTGGTTGCCCATTCCAGAGCCTCGTGATGCAATTGCTCGCGGGGAAGCGGCAGCGAAAAATGCGCGGCATAGCCGTCGATCATCGTCAGATAGTCGTCCTGACTGCATTTGTGGAAGCCGAGCCAAAGTCCAAAACGGTCCGAAAGCGAGACCTTTTCCTCGACGGCTTCCGACGGGTTGATCGCCGTCGATTGCTCGTTTTCCATCATGTGGCGCGGCAAAAGATGCCGTCGGTTGGATGTTGCATAAAAGAGCACATTGTCTGGCCGCCCCTCGACGCCGCCGTCCAGCGCTGCCTTCAGAGATTTGTAAGCGGTGTCGTCATGGTCGAAGGAGAGGTCGTCGCAGAAGACGACGATCCGGTGCGGCGCATCCTTGATGATTTCAAGCAGTCCCGGCAGCGTCGAGATATCCTCCCGATGTACCTCGACGAGCTTCAGCGCGATGCCGTTGGTCTTGATGATGTCCGCATGGACAGCCTTGACCAGCGACGACTTGCCCATACCGCGCGCGCCCCAGAGCAGCACGTTGTTCGCCGGAAAGCCTTCGGCGAAGCGCAATGTGTTTTCGTGCAGGATGTCACGCACATGGTCTACGCCACGGATCAGATTCAATTCCACGCGGTTCGGGCGCCTGACGGGTTGCAGGTGAAGCCGCGCTGGCGACCAGACGAAGCAGTCGGCGGCCTCCCAGTCGTTGACGGCGGGTGGCGGCCCCGCGAGCCGTTCCACGGCCTCTGTGAGGCGCTTCACTTCGGCCAGAAGTGCCTTCACGCTCTGATCATCCATCGTCGTGCTCCTCGTCATCCGGTCCGGCTGTGCAAGCCTGAGCTCGGGCGGTATCACGCAGAATTGCGGGCTGAAAGGGTGAGGGGCCTGAAAATGGTACGCTCCTGCGCTGTTTCTGTTGCATTCATGGGCTCTCTCACTATATTCCGGCGACCTGACGAGGGGGCCGCGCGGCTCCCCAATACGCTTCAATAGGGAGTCTTTCATGTTTATCACCGAGGCCTTTGCCCAGGACGCAGCTGCTGCCCCAAGCGCGATGGGATCCGGACTGGAAATGCTGCTGCTCTTCGCACCGCTGATGGTGGTCTGGTATTTCTTCCTGATCCGTCCGCAGCGCCAGCAGATGAAGAAGCGTGAAGAAACCCTGTCTGCCATCCGTCGTGGGGATCAGGTGATCATGGGTGGCGGTATCGTCGCCAAGGTTACCAAGGTGATCGACGACAAGGAGCTCGAACTCGAAATCGCCGACGGTGTGAAGGTTCGTGCCATGCGCCAGTATGTGGCGGAAGTCCGCGTCAAGGGCGAACCGGTCAAGACCGAAACCGCCGCCTGATCCCGCTGGGCCGGCCTTGAGCCGGCCTTTGCCATTTTCCGATGCCCTGATTCGAGAGTTCCATGCTTTACATTTCCCGCTGGAAGACATTGTTCATCTGGTTGACCGTTGCGCTCGGCGTCCTTGTCGCTTTGCCCAACGCCTTCACGGACGAGGAACTGGAAGCATTCCCCTCCTGGTTCCCCACAAGCAAGGTAACGCTCGGCCTCGACCTGCAGGGCGGCTCGCACATCATGCTGAGGCTCGAGCGCCAGGATATCGTCAAGGAACGCCTTGAAACGATCGTCGGCGACGTCCGGACCCAGCTTCGCGAAGCAGGTATTCGCTATACGGGCCTTTCCGGCGTCGGCCAGCAGATCCAGGTGCGCATTACCGACGCGGACAAGGTGCCGGAAGCCATCGAGGCGCTGCGCTCGCTGACCGATCCTGTCAGCATAGGAGGCCTGACTGGCGGTTCTGTGACCGAGGTCGCTCTTGAACAGGCCGAAGGCGGTTTGCTGCGCCTGACGCTGACCGACGCGGGCATCGATTATCGTGTGTCTTCGGCTTTGACCCAGTCTATGGAAGTCGTTCGCCGCCGTGTCGACGAATTGGGCACCACCGAACCGCTCATTCAGCGCCAGGGTGATGACCGCATTATCGTTCAGGTGCCGGGCCTGACGGATCCGCAGCGCTTGAAAGCGCTTCTGAACCAGACAGCCAAACTGTCCTTCCACATGGTCGACACGACGATGCCGGTCACGGAAGCGATCAACACGCGTCCGCCGGCGCAGTCGGAAGTCCTTTACTCCGCTGATGATCCAGCCGTTCCCTATCTCATCGAGCGTCGTGCGCTGATTTCGGGTGAAAACCTCGTTGATGCTCAGGCAGCCTTTGATCAGCGTACAAACGAGCCGGTCGTCAGCTTCCGATTCGATAGCCGCGGCGCCCAGCGTTTTGCCCAGGCAACGCAGGAAAATGTCGGCAATCCCTTCGCCATCGTCCTCGACCAGCAGGTCATTTCCGCACCTGTGATCCGCGAGCCGATCCTCGGCGGCTCCGGTCAGATCTCCGGCAATTTCTCGGTCGAAGGCGCAAACGATCTCGCCGTTCTGCTGCGCGCCGGTGCTCTGCCGGCCACATTGACGGTCGTCGAGGAACGCACCGTAGGCCCGGGCCTCGGTCAGGATTTCGATCAATGCCGGCGTGACCGCCAGCATCATTGGCGGAATCGCGGTCGTTCTCTTCATGCTCGCCTTCTATGGCACCTTCGGCGTGATGGCGAACATCGCGCTCGCGGCCAATATTGCCCTGATACTCGCGGCCCTCTCGATGATTGGGTCGACGCTGACCTTGCCGGGCATCGCCGGTATCGTTCTGACCATGGGCATGGCGGTCGACTCGAACGTTCTGATCTATGAGCGCATCCGAGAGGAGGCCCGCAATGGCCGACCATTGGTGCAGGCGATCGATGTCGGCTTCAAGAAGGCCTTTGCGACGATTGTCGACGCCAACCTGACAACCTTGATTGCGGCAGTCGTTCTATTCTTCCTCGGCTCCGGGCCGGTACGCGGCTTTGCCGTGACGCTGTCGATCGGTATCGTGACCACCGTCTTCACCGCCTTCACCCTGACCTTCTGGCTGATGGCTTTCTGGTACCGCTGGAAGCGCCCGAAGCAGATTCCGAAAAGCGTACGCACCGGTTTCTTCGACAACCGCAACATTCGCTTCATGGCGGCCCGCAAGTTCAATTTCGGACTGGCCATGCTCATCTCGGTTGCCTCTCTGGTCGGCTTTGCGACTGTTGGCATGAACCTCGGGATCGACTTCAAGGGTGGTTCCATCATCGAGGTGCAGGCGCGTGACGGAACCGCAGATCTCTCCGATATCCGCGACCGTCTGAGCCAGCTGAACCTCGGCGAAGTGCAAGCGCAGGGCTTCGGCGACGATGCCAGCGCGCTGATCCGCCTGCAGGCGCAGGACGGGGGCGAGAATGCCGAACAGTCGGCTCTCAGCAAGGTTCGTGGTGAGCTGGAGGCTGAATACGACTTCCGCCGTGTCGAGGTGGTCGGACCATCGGTCTCGAGCGACCTGACCTATTCGGCGACGATCGGCGTTGCGGCAGCTCTGTTCGGCATCCTGATCTACATCTGGTTCCGTTTCGAGTGGCAGTTCGCGCTGGGCGCCATCATCGCAACCCTGCACGACGTTGTCTTCACGCTCGGCCTGTTCGTCCTGACCGGCATTGAATTCAACCTGACGAGTATTGCGGCGATCCTGACGATCATCGGCTACTCGCTGAACGATACGGTCGTCGTTTATGACCGCATGCGAGAAAACCTCAGGCGATACAAGAAGATGCCGCTTGAGGTGTTGATCGACGAATTGATCAACCAGACGCTGTCGCGTACGGTTCTGACCGCCGGCAGTACGGTGCTCGCGCTTGGCGCGCTCTATCTGTTCGGCGGGGAAGTCATTGCCTCCTTCACCTTCGCCATGCTGGCTGGCGTTCTGATCGGTACCTTCTCGTCGATCTACATCGCTGGCCCGGTTCTGATCGCCTTCAAGCTGCGCCCGGAATCCTTCCAGCAGGACGATAGCGAAGGCGAGAAGATGCCGGTCAAGGCCGGAGCCTGATCGGATGGTCTTTGGCTTCGGAGACAAGGGCGTCACCATACGTGATGCCCATTTCCCGGGACGGCCCGGCATTGACAGTTACGGCAATGGCGGTTTCCGCTTCGCCGACATGTCGCATCGTGGGTCGCTCCTCCTGCTTCCCTCCGGTGTTTATGGCTGGGAGCAGACCGAAGAGGAGCCGATCACGCAAGCGTCGCTTGCGCGCGTGTTTGCCGAAACCGGCATCGAATTCCTGCTCTTGGGCACTGGCCGGCAGTTGCGACTGGTCGATCCCGACTTGCGCGCCGCCTTGAAAGCCAAGGGTATCGCGACCGACCCGATGGGAACCGGTGCGGCGATCCGCACGTATAACATCATGCTGGCGGAGCAGCGTCCGGTCGCGGCCGCGTTGATCGCAGTCTGAACCCGTCCCTCGAAAGGTGCATTGTGAGCGAGACCCCGTCGGCCAATGAGGCTCTTTGCCTGCGGGCGCTGCAGGAAGCGGATCGCGACCGCTATCTCGCGAGCCTTCTAACGCCGGCCGATCGGCGTGCGGCTATCGTCGCGCTCTATGCCTATAACGCCGAGCTTGCCCGCGTGCGCGACGTCGTTCGTGAACCCTTGCCGGGCGAGGTGCGACTACAGTATTGGCGCGATCTGCTAGAAGGCTCGGCGCACGGCGAAACCGCTGCAAACCCGGTTGCAGCCGAACTTCTGCGCGCCGTACAGACCTGGCGGCTGCCCGTTGCGCCGCTCGTCGCCATGGCCGACGCGCGCATTTTCGACCTCTACGACGATCCGATGGAAACGACCGCGATGTTCGAAGGCTATGCCGGCGAGACGGCGGCGGCGCTCCTCCAGCTTTCATCACTGGTCCTTGATGCAGAGGCTGCCGAAGCCGTGTCCGAGATCGCAGGGCATGCGGGTGTGGCGCTTGCAGTTGCCGGCGCTATCCTGCTGTTGCCGATCCATCGGGCACGAGGGCAGGTTTACTTGCCGCTACAAATCCTTGCCTCTGTGGGTCTGGACCGGGATTCATTTCTGGCCGGGGGCAACGAGGAGCGGATGACTGCCGCCATCCAGGCCTTTGCCGGTTTTGGTCTCGATCACCTGCGCAAGGCGCGTGCGGCCGGGGCGATACCGAAGAGCCTGCTTGCCGCCTTCCTTCCTGCGACGCTGGCAGAACCGGTGCTTAAGCGGGCGATCAAGATCGGCCATGCCTCCCTCTCGACTGATATTCGCCCGCCGCAATGGCGACGACAGATGACGATGATGCGCCTGCTGCTGACGGGTCGGCTGTAACCAAGCGGCCACATCCCGGATACACCACGTTCACGCAAGGCTCGCCTGTTAGCAGCCATTGCGATAGTGTGTGTGTGTGGAAGGAGGCGAGAACAAATCATGGTGACCTGGGGTATCGTCTTCGCGCTCGTCATGGGGGTGGCCTATTTCTCCACGCGTAACAGGCGCCAGGAGGATGAGGGCTTTCAGGACGCTGGCCTCGCTATCCTCGAATTTGGCCGCGCGTTTCCGCATGAGGCAATTCGCAGCCTGCATGCCACGGTGGATGGCAAGGCTGTCTTCGTCCGTCTGCATGACAACAAGGCAGGCTTCATGCGCAGCATGCGCAATCATTTCGCCTGCCATCTAATCGAGCCCGGCACCGTGCGTGTCAGCGCCTTGCCGAACGGCAAGGGGATTGCGGTCGAGTTCCTCGACGCATCCTTTCACAACGGCGAGTTCACCTTTGCCAACCCTGCGATCGCGGCAGAGGTTTCCCTCTGGCTGCTCGGAAATTACCTCGGCCATGCCGACCGAGATGTGGACCCCACCTCGGTCACGACAGGCTGAGGTCGGTCGACCGCGTCAGCGGGCGCCGAGCCAGGTCTTGCAGTGTTCGAGGGCGCGCGCCGCGATTAGTTGACGCTTCATGATCGTCTTGTCCTTGCCGCGGAAGCGTTTCACGCCCTCCGGCTTGACGATCGACCCGGGCTCAAGCTCGGGGAACAATCCGAAATTGATGTTCATCGGCTGGAACGAGCGTTTGCCCGGCTCTTCGTCGGAAACGATATGGCCGCCCGTGATATGGTTGAGCAGTGAACCAAGCGCGGTCGTCGCCGGTGGCACGCTAATCGTCTCGCCCTTGCGCTGTGCCGCTGCAAAGCGCCCGGCCAGCAAGCCGATCGAGGCGCTCTCGACATATCCTTCGCAACCAGTGATCTGGCCGGCGAAGCGCAGCCCGGGGCGCGCTTTCAGCTGCAGGCTCTGGTCGAGAAGGGTCGGGGAGTGGATGTAGGTGTTCCGATGCAACCCGCCGAGACGGGCGAATTCGGCATTCTCCAAGCCCGGGATCATCCGGAACATCTCGGCCTGAGCGCCATAGCGCAGCTTGGTCTGGAAACCGACCATGTTGTAGAGCGTGCCAAGCGCATTGTCCTGGCGCAGTTGCACCACTGCATAGGGCTTGACGGTCGGGTTATGCGCATTGGTGAGGCCCATGGGCTTCATCGGCCCGTGGCGCAGCGTCTCGCGGCCTCGTTCGGCCATGACCTCGATCGGCAGGCAGCCGTCGAAATAAGGCGTGCCCTCCCATTCCTTGAAGCCAACGGCATCGCCGGCAATCAGGGCGTCGACGAAGGCATTGTACTGAGCCTCATCAAGCGGGCAGTTGATATAGTCCTTGCCCGTGCCGCCCGGCCCGACCTTGTCGTAGCGCGACTGGTACCAGCAGATGTCCATGTTGATGCTGTCGGTATGCACGATTGGCGCGATGGCATCGAAGAAGGCAAGCGCGTCCTTCCCGGTGCGTTCCCGGATGGCTTCGGCGAGCGCCGGTGAGGTGAGAGGCCCTGTAGCGATGATCGCGAGATCCCATTCCTCCGGCGGCAGGCCAGTGACTTCTTCGCGCACCACCGTGATCAGCGGATGCTGTTGGATCTCGGCGGTGACGGCCTCGGAGAAGCCGTCACGGTCGACAGCGAGCGCGCCACCGGCCGGGACTTGATGCCTGTCGGCGCAGGCCATGATCAGCGAGCCGGCGAGCCGCATCTCGGCATGGATGACGCCGACGGCGTTTGACGTTGCGTCATCGGAGCGGAAGGAGTTCGAGCAGACCAGTTCCGCCAAGCCGTCGGTCTTGTGCGCATCGGTGCCGCGCACGCCGCGCATCTCGTGCAGGATGACCGGGACTCCGGCCTGGGCCACCTGCCAGGCGGCCTCCGAACCTGCAAGACCGCCGCCGATGATGTGAATGGGGGAGAAGGAGCTGTTTGTCATGGGCGGCTGCATATCACGGCTCGCCGCGCGAGGTCCATCATGTCTGGAGCCGTGCACCGCGCGGAGGGTTCACATTCGCGAAGCTCGAATCAAAAACGGCACCATGCGGTGCCGTTTGACAGGCTGCTTCTCGCAGGGTCCGCTTAACGGAAGGAGCGCGAAGCGATGTTGCGGATTTCGTAGCGGGTGATGCCGATGTCGTTCAGGGTCTGCGAAGACAGGTTGCCCAGTTCGTTCATCGTGCGGCGGTAGCTGATCCAGTTCTTTGCAATGCGGATCGGGTTCATGGTCGTTTCCTCGTCGAATGTTCGCCGATCCTGCGGTCTTTCCCGCATCGGCGATTGACGTTCTTATACGCGTGTAAAACAAGATTGTGCAGTGCAAATAATATGCGACTGCTATGCATTTGTGCATGAGGTTGCCGCGATATGCGGCAGACTGGACGGGCTGACGAAAAATGCGCCATGCGTTAATGCCTGTTTACAGATGCAGAAAAGCCCGCAATCGCGGGCTTTTCGAAGGTCTTCCGGGAGCTTGGTCGTTGATCAGACCGGCTTGATCAGAATGTGCTTCTTCTTGCCGAGCGACAGCTTGATCACGCCATCCGCGGTGAGCTGTGCATTGCCGACAGACATGCGCTCATCGGAGACCCCGGCATCGTTGATCTTCACCGCACCGCCCTGGATATGGCGGCGAGCTTCGCCGTTCGAAGCAGCAAGACCTGCCTTGACGATCAAAGCCAGCAGGCCGATCCCGGCTTCGAGTTCCGCAGAGGCGACCTCGACGGTCGGCAGCGTGTCGGCGAGTGCCCCTTCTTCGAAAGTCTTGCGGGCCGTTTCGGCTGCCTGTTCGGCGGCGTCGCGGCCATGCAGCAGCGTCGTCACTTCGGTCGCGAGGATCTTCTTGGCTTCGTTGATTTCGGATCCGCCAAGGGCAGCGAGACGCGCAATCTCGTCCATCGGCAGGATGGTGAAGAGCTTGAGGAAGCGCACGACGTCGGCATCTTCTGTATTACGCCAGTACTGCCAGAAGTCATAGACCGGCAAGAGATCGGCGTTGAGCCACACCGCTCCCGAGGCCGACTTGCCCATCTTGGCGCCGGAGGAAGTGGTAAGCAGCGGAGCCGTCAGCGCATAGAGCTGCGGCGTGCCCATGCGGTGACCGAGATCGATGCCGTTGATGATGTTGCCCCACTGATCCGAGCCGCCCATCTGCAGCCGGCAGCCATAGCGCTGGTTGAGCTCCACGAAGTCGTAGGCCTGGAGGATCATGTAGTTGAATTCGAGGAAGGACAGCGACTGCTCGCGGTCAAGCCGCGTTTTGACGCTGTCGAAGGACAGCATGCGGTTGACCGAGAAATGCCGACCGACATCGCGCAGGAACTCAAGATAATTGAGCGGGCGCAGCCATTCCGCATTGTTGATCATCAGGGCGCCGCCCTTCGGACCCTTGTCGTAGTCGAGATAATGCGAGAAGCAGCGCTTGATCGAGGCGATATTCTCCTCGATCGTGTCGATCGTCATCAGCTTGCGGGCTTCCTCCTTAAAGGAGGGGTCACCGACCATCCCGGTACCGCCACCCATCAGCGAGATCGGCTGATGGCCGGTAGCCTGGAACCAGCGCAGCATCATGATTTGCATCAGGTGACCGACATGCAGGCTGGATGCCGTCGGGTCATAGCCGATATAGGCCGTCACGCTTTCCTTGGCGAGCAGGTCGTCGAGCCCCGTTTCATCGGACATCTGATGAATGAAGCCGCGCTCGGAGAGGATGCGGAGGAAATCGGACTTGAACTTCGTCATGACGCTGTGGCTTTCGGTTTCTCTGGTCTTTCGGTGGCACACTTTAAAATCCGCGCGGGCTTTAGCATTGTTTTTTGAATTGTGCACCCGTCTCGGTCATGAATGTCCGGCATGAATGGCAGTCGAATCGGGTGGCAAATGGCGGAAATCAGGACGGCGATCGGGTTGATGAGTGGCACCTCGATGGATGGCATCGATGTGGCGCTGGTCCGCACCGATGGCGAGACGGTGGTCGAGCGCGGCCCCTTCCTCTCGGTGCGCTACGAACCGGCCTTCCGCGACCGGCTGAAGCAGGCGCTGGATGATGCCAAGGCAATTGAGCATCGGGCCGAACGCCCGGGTGATTTCTCACGTATGGAGAGGGACCTGACTCAACGTCATGCAGAAGCGGTCAAGCTTTTCCTGCGGCAGCAGCAACTCAAGCCGGAGCAGATCGACCTGATTGGCTTCCACGGCCAGACGGTGTTGCACCGGCCGGATCAGGCGCTGACCGTCCAGCTCGGCGACGGGCCGCTGCTGGCAGCCGAAACCGGCATCGACGTCGTCTATGACATGCGCGCCAACGACATGGTCCATGGCGGGCAGGGCGCCCCGCTGGTCCCGGTCTATCACCAGGCGCTGGCCCACCAGATCCCGGCAGCGGATTGGCCGGTCTGTTTCGTCAACATCGGCGGCATCTCGAACCTGACTTTCCTCGACCGCGACGGTACGATCATCGGCTTCGACAGCGGACCGGGCAACACGCTGATCGATCAATGGGTCGAGGCCCATGCCGGCATTCCCTATGACGATGGTGGCCGGATCGCGTCGGAAGGTTCGGTCATCATGGCGCTCGCCGAGCGCTATCTGGACAATCCGTTTTTCACGGCAAGCAAGCGCCGGTCGCTGGACCGCAACGATTTCCGTCCACCTGATGGACATGAAGCCGAACTGTCGGACGGCGCCCGCACGCTCGCCTTTATCTCGGCGGCTGCGATCCTCAAGTCGGCCGGCCATCTGCCCAGTTTTCCGAAGACCTATGTGATCTGCGGCGGGGGACGCCTGAACCGAACGATCATGGGCGATCTTGTCAGCCTTGCGGGCGAACAGGGCGCAACGGTACTCACCGCCGAGCAGGCGGGCTTCAATGGTGATGCCATGGAGGCGGAGGCTTGGGCCTATCTGGCGGTACGCTCGGCAAGGGGGCTCCCTCTGACATTTCCGGGGACGACCGGGGTTCTGGAGCCGGTGAGCGGTGGAGTGCTTTCGCCTGCGCCGCGAAAGCCGTGAACTTTACTTGACCGGTTCCGCAGCAAGCCCCTGCCGGGCAAAGGCCAAGCCGTCCCGCAAGCCGACTTCATAGGCATGCCGGATGCCGGCAGCGTCGCCGACGGAGAATTTGCCGACCGGGATGTCCTCGCTCGGGCCGACCACGACGCGATTGGGGGCGGAAGCGGGCTTTCGGCCAAAACGGGTGGTCAGAAGCAATGTCTTCCAGCCCTTCGCCTCGACTTCCGTGAGCTTCATCAGTGGCGGATTGTCGACGAGCCCGCCGTCGAGATAGGCGCGGCCCCGGACACGTCCGACCGGCATGAAGGGCGGTACCGACGAGGTGGCCATCAGCGCATCGACGAGTTCGCCGGGATAGTCGCAATTGTGCGTCGAGATCCAGGTGGGGCGCAATTTCATCCGCAGGCCCGCCTTGGAGTGGGTGCCGTCGGTCAAGAGCTTCTCGATCTGATAGGCGCCAATCGAGCCCAGTGCCCCGAGCGCACCGGGCATCCAATCCGGCAGGCCGGAGAGCTGGATCAACATCGGCGGTGCCGCCTTCAGCGTGGCGAGTTCTTCTTCGCCGAATGCGTCGGCGAGCAGCTGCCGGAAGAGCTTTCCCACAACGAGCGGCGATTCCCGCCGTCGTAGCGCCCCCCAGTCAACACCGCGATGGCCCTGTTCGGCAAAGGTGAAAGCGGACTCCCTGACACGATCGCCGACGCCGGCAAGATGCATCGCGCCGTGATAGGCGCTGGCCGAAACGGCGACGTAGAAACGCGGGTTGAGCGGATGATGCTCGCTGAAGGCTTTCAGGAAGCCGCTCTGCCAGTAGCATCGGTTACCGCCACCTGCGAGACCGACGGCGTCAAAGGACATCTCTGAGGTCATGGTCGGAAGCACTCCATGAACGTGGTACCGCCTGGTTCGTAGGACAGTTGTCGTTGAACCCTTGAAAGCAAATGGCGCGGATTAATCCGCGCCATCTAGTTCTTGCCTTTTGAACTTACCGGATCCGCTTGGCGGCGGGTTCCGGGACCAGTTCGCCATCGAGGCGGCGGTCGAGATAGTCTTCGCATTCGGCCATCAGCGTTTCCACCTGGCCGTTGAAGAAGTGGTTGGCGCCCGACACTGTCTTGTGGGTGATCAGGATGCCCTTCTGTGTCTTCAGCTTGTCGACGAGGCCAATGACGTCCTTCTCCGGGGCTACCTTGTCGCTGTCGCCGTTGATGATCAGGCCGGACGACGGGCAGGGGGCGAGGAAGGAGAAGTCGTAGATGTTCGGCTGCGGCGCGATCGACATGAAGCCTTCGATCTCGGGGCGACGCATCAAAAGCTGCATGCCGATCCACGAGCCGAAGGAGTAGCCGGCCACCCAGCAGCTCTTCGAATCCGGATGCAGGCTCTGCACCCAGTCGAGGGCAGACGCCGCATCCGACAACTCGCCGGCGCCATGGTCGAATTCGCCCTGGCTGCGGCCGATGCCGCGGAAGTTGAAGCGAAGCGTGGTGAAGCCGCGCTTCTGGAACATGTAGAACAGCTGGTAGACGATCTGGTTGTTCATCGTCCCGCCGAACTGCGGGTGTGGATGAAGGATGATCGCGATGGGTGCGCTCTTTTCCTTGGAGGGCTGATAACGGCCTTCGAGACGACCCGCGGGGCCGTTGAAAATCACTTCGGGCATTAGGTTCCGGTCCCTGACATTTTTGCGGTTCGTCAACACCAAATTAGAAAGCTGACTTGACGGCGTCAGTCAGCTTTTCTAGAACGAAGTTTAGAACCGTTCGAAACTGGATGGCGTCGCATCCGGGGTGAAGGTGTCATAAGGCAAGCCCGGCGGAAATTTCAAGGAAAATGCGCCGCCTGCTGTAAGGGAGTCCGAACCGAGGATGGCTGTTGAGCGCATCTATCTTGACTGGAACGCCACCGCACCCCTGATGGGCGCGGCGCGCGATGCCATGCTCGATGCGCTCGCCATGCCCGGAAATCCGTCTTCGGTGCATGCCGAGGGGCGGGCAGCCCGGGCCGTCGTCGAGAAGGCGCGCCGCGAGGTGGCGCAGCTCGTCGGTGCCGAGCCGGCGCATGTGACCTTCACCGCAAGTGCGACCGAAGCCGCCAATCAGGTGTTGTCGCCCATCTATCGCATGGGCAAGTCGCGTGTTTCGCTCGGTCGGCTCTATGTTTCTGCGATCGAGCATCCGGCTGTCAGAGCCGGGGGACGCTTTGCCGCTGATCAGGTTACGGAAGTGCCGGTTGCCCGTTCGGGTCTTGTCGATCTCGATGCGCTTGCCTGCGCTCTTGCTTCACATGATCCCGCAGATGGGCTGCCTTTGGTCGCAGTCATGCTGGTCAACAATGAAACCGGCATCATTCAGCCAATCCAGGAGATCTCCGCCGTCGTAAAGAAGAGTGGTGGGCTGCTGGTGGTGGATGCCGTACAGGCGGCAGGACGCATTCCCTTGTCGATCGCCGACCTTGGTGTCGATTTCCTGATTCTCTCGGCCCACAAGCTGGGTGGTCCCAAGGGTGTAGGTGCGCTGGTGTCGCGTGGCGAGACCTTGATGCCGGAACCTCTCATGCGTGGTGGCGGCCAGGAGAAGGGGCATCGCGCCGGTACGGAAAATCTCGCGGCGATCGCCGGCTTCGGCGCTGCTGCGCGCGAAATGGCGGCGGGCCTGGTCGAGCGGAATTCGCATGTGTCTGCACGTCGCGATCGGGCTGAGCAAGCCATGTTGTCGGTGGCGCCAGACACCGTGATCTACGGACGGGGTGAAGCGCGTGTCGGCAATACGAGCTTCTTTCATCTGCCGGGGCTCAAGGCGGAAACCGGGCAGATCGCCTTCGATCTCGAAGGTGTAGCACTTTCGGCCGGTGCCGCTTGCTCTTCGGGCAAGGTGGGTGCAAGCCACGTGCTGACCGCCATGGGCGAGGATGCCGCGACCGGGGCGCTTCGCCTGTCGATCGGCCCTGAAACGACGGAAAGCGACATCGAACGCTTTCTGGGCGCCTTTGCAAAGATTGCTGCCCGCCGCAAACCGGCGGGGCAGGCCGCCTGAGGCGGCGAAAAACCGGGCCAAACGTCGTTTTTCCCTTGCCAAGAGGGGTGAAATGATGGCTCGGGAACCTTAAGTATGGCGGGTCACCGCCCAACGTTAACAAGCTGCCGGAATTTGGCCCGGCAAGATTGGAGAACGACCATGGCTGCTGTGCAGGAAACGATCGATCAGGTCCGCCAGATCGACGTCGACCAGTACAAGTACGGTTTTGAAACCACGATCGAAGTCGACAAGGCCCCGAAGGGCCTGTCGGAAGATATCGTCCGCTTCATTTCGGCAAAGAAGCATGAGCCGGAATGGATGCTGGAATGGCGCCTCGACGCCTACAGGCGCTGGCTGACGATGGTCGAGCCCACTTGGGCCCGTGTCGACTATCCGAAGATCGACTTCAACGATATCTACTACTACGCGGCACCGAAGACGGCCGCCGGCCCGAAGTCGCTTGACGAAGTCGACCCGGAACTCCTGAAGGTCTATGAGAAGCTCGGCATCCCGCTGAAAGAGCAGGAAATGCTGGCGGGCGTCCAGTCCTCGAAGATCGCTGTCGACGCGGTCTTCGATTCGGTCTCCGTTGTCACGACCTTCAAGGAAGAGCTGAAGAAGGCCGGCGTGATCTTCATGTCGATCTCGGAAGCCGTGCGCGAGCATCCCGAGCTGGTGAAGAAGTATTTGGGCACCGTCGTTCCTGTCACGGACAACTACTACGCAACCCTGAACTCGGCTGTCTTCACCGACGGTTCCTTCGTCTTCATCCCGAAGGGTGTTCGCTGCCCGATGGAACTGTCGACCTATTTCCGTATCAACGAGAAGAACACCGGCCAGTTCGAGCGCACGCTGATCATCGCCGAGGAAGGCGCCTACGTCTCCTATCTCGAAGGTTGCACGGCGCCCCAGCGCGACGAAAACCAGCTGCATGCGGCCGTCGTCGAACTCGTGGCGCTCGATGATGCCGAGATCAAGTATTCGACAGTCCAGAACTGGTATCCCGGCGACAAGGACGGCAAGGGCGGCATCTACAACTTCGTCACCAAGCGTGGCGATTGCCGTGGTGCGCGCTCGAAAATCTCCTGGACCCAGGTCGAAACAGGTTCGGCGATCACCTGGAAATACCCGTCCTGCATCCTGCGCGGCGATGACAGCCAGGGCGAGTTCTACTCGATCGCTGTGTCGAACGGCCATCAGCAGGTCGACAGCGGCACCAAGATGATCCATCTCGGGAAGAACACCAAGAGCCGGATCATCTCCAAGGGCATCTCGGCAGGCGTGTCGCAGAACACCTATCGCGGCCAGGTCTCGATGCATCGCAAGGCGGAAAACGCCCGCAACTTCACCAATTGCGATTCGCTCCTGATCGGTGACACCTGCGGCGCGCATACGGTGCCTTACATCGAGGTGAAGAACTCGACGGCCAAGGTTGAGCACGAGGCGACGACCTCGAAGATTTCCGAGGACCAGAAGTTCTACGCCATGCAGCGCGGCATCCCGGAAGAAGAGGCGATCGCCCTCATCGTCAACGGCTTTGTCCGCGACGTCATCCAGCAGCTGCCGATGGAGTTTGCTGTCGAGGCGCAGAAGCTGATCAACATCTCGCTCGAGGGGTCGGTCGGCTGACGTCGACCGCCCGCTTTCTCATTTCTCTGCGCTTGGCGCGTGACCCCGTTCGTCCGAAAGGATTTGTCTATGCTTGAAATTCGCAATCTCCATGCCCGCATCGCCGAAGACGGCACCGAAATCATCCGCGGCCTGAACCTGACCGTAAAGGCCGGCGAAGTCGCTGCCATCATGGGCCCGAACGGCTCCGGCAAGTCGACGCTGTCCTACATTCTCTCAGGCCGCGAGGACTATGAAGTCACCGAAGGCGACATCCTCTATAACGGCGAGAGCATTCTCGAACTCGACCCGGCCGAGCGCGCTGCCAAGGGCATCTTCCTTGCCTTCCAGTATCCGGTCGAAATCCCGGGCGTGGCCACCATGCAGTTCCTCAAGGTCGCGATGAACTCGCAGCGCAAGGCGCGTGGCGAAGACGAGCTGACGACCCCGGACTTCATGCGCCGCGTCAAGGAAGCCGCTGCCGAGCTGAAGATCAACCCTGACATGCTGAAGCGTCCGCTCAATGTCGGTTTCTCCGGCGGCGAAAAGAAGCGCGCTGAGATCCTGCAGATGGCGCTGCTCGAGCCGAAGCTTTGCATCCTCGACGAAACCGACAGCGGTCTCGACATCGACGCTCTGAAGATCGTCGCTGATGGCGTGAACGCGCTGAAGCGTCCGGATCGCGCAACTGTTGTCATTACCCACTATCAGCGTCTGCTCGACTACATCGTGCCTGATAGCGTGCACGTCCTCTACAAGGGCCAGATCATCAAGTCGGGCGACAAGTCGCTGGCGCTCGATCTGGAAGCGAACGGCTATGCCGACATCACGGGGCAGGCTGCCTGAATTCGGGCCGAGAATGAAGGAGTTGCAACGATGACATTGCAAGCGGCCAACCGGCTCACCGCAGCCGAGACCCAGATCATCGACGCCTATACCAACCAGATCGGCAGCTTGCCCGGCGATGGCGCCGTGCTTCTGAAGCGCGACGGCCTCTTCGACGCGCTCAAGCGCCAGGGTCTGCCGACGCGCCGCGTCGAGACCTTCCACTATACGGACCTCAAGGCGCTGCTGCGCGCCCTTCCGGCCGAAGAGCCCCAGGCTGTGGCCAAGGCGGTCAATCCGCTAGTTTCGGGTGCCGCCGTGCTCAACGTGCTGCAGGGTGTTGCCCAGGCGCCGGCATCGCTGCCGGAAGGCCTGACCGTTTCGCTCTATCGCGATGCGCTGACGAACGGTGACGCCGCCGAAGGCCTGACCGCCTTCAACGGTGACGACACGATCGGCCGCCTGAACGGGGCGTTCGTGCGCGACGGATTTATGCTCGAGGTTGCCGAAGACGCCGACATCGAAGCGCCGATCGAGCTGCAGTCAGTGCATGCGGCGGGCCAGCTGCATCTGCGCTTCCCGGCCACCTTCGGCAATGGCTCGAAGGCAACCGTCATCGAGCGCCATATCGGCCAGAGCGGCTCGGCAGCCCTTGCCTCCGTCGTTGCCGATCTGAAGCTCGGCGAGGGTGCTGAGATCACCTGGGTGATCCTGCAGGGCGAAGGTGATGCCGACACGCATCTCGGCCAGATCCGCGCCGAGCTTGGCACGGACGCCAAGTTCCGTCTCTTCATCGTCAATGCCGGCGGCAAGCTGGTGCGTCAGGAAGTGCATGTGAAGACGGCGGGCGAAGGCTCCGACTTCATGCTGCGCGGCGTCAACCTGCTTGGCGGTGACACCCATACCGACGTCACCATGACGCTCGGCCATAACGTGCCGAACACCACCTCGACGGAAATCATCCGCAACGTCGTCTTTGATCGCGCCAAGGGCGTCTTTCAGGGCATGATCCGGGTTGCTCCAGATGCCCAGAAAACCGACGCCCGCATGGCCTGCAATACGCTGCTGATGTCGGATGATTGCGAGTTTTCGGTGAAGCCGGAACTCGAAATCTTCGCCGACGACGTGCAGTGCGCCCATGGCGCGACGGTCGCCGACATCGTCAAGAGCCATCTCTACTACCTGATGTCGCGTGGCATTCCGGAAAAGAAGGCCCGCGCCCTGCTGATCAACGGTTTCGTTGCCGAAATCGTCGAGGAGCTCGAGAACGAGCCGCTCGTCGAGGCCCTGGAAGAGATCATCACCGACTGGCTGGAGCATCATGGCTGACGCGATCGCGGCACGGGCAGGTTACGACGTAGAAGCCGTCAGACGGGATTTCCCGATCCTGTCGCGCGAGGTCTATGGCAAAAAGCTGGTCTATCTCGACAATGCCGCCTCGGCCCAGAAGCCGAGCCAAGTGATCGACGCGATCGCCCATGCCTATTCGAACGAATATGCGAATGTGCATCGTGGCCTGCATTTCCTGTCCAATGCCGCGACAGACGCCTATGAAGCGGCGCGCGAGAAGGTGCGCCGCTTTCTGAATGCCCCCTCGATTGACGAGGTGATCTTCACCAAATCTTCGACTGAGGCGATCAACACGGTCGCCTATGGCTGGGGCATGAAGCATATCGGCGAGGGCGACGAGATCGTCCTCTCGATCATGGAGCACCATTCCAACATCGTGCCTTGGCATTTCCTCCGGGAACGTAAGGGCGCCAAGCTGGTCTGGGCCCCGGTCACCAACGAAGGCGCCTTCGACATGGAAGCCTTCGAAAAATGCCTGACCGAGCGCACCAAGCTGATCGCCATCACCCATATGTCGAACGCGCTCGGCACCGTCGTGCCGATCAAGGAGGTCTGCCGCATTGCCCGTGAGCGTGGCATCGCCGTCATGGTCGATGGCAGCCAGGGCGCGGTGCATATGCCGGTCGACGTCCAGGATCTCGGTTGCGACTGGTATGCCGTGACGGGCCACAAGCTCTATGGCCCCTCGGGCATCGGCGTGCTCTGGGGCAAGATGGACCGCTTGAAGGATATGGACCCCTTCATGGGCGGTGGCGAGATGATCATCGAGGTCGCCGAAGATCGCGTCACCTATAACGAGCCGCCGCATCGCTTTGAAGCCGGCACGCCGCCGATCGTTCAGGCAATTGGTCTGGGTTACGCGCTCGACTATATGGAAAGCTTGGGGCGTCCGGCAATTGCCGCCCATGAAGAAAGCTTGCGCGCCTATGCGCATGAGCGTCTCTCGGCGATCAATTCGCTGCGCATCATCGGCAATGCGCCGGGCAAGGGGGCGATTTTCTCCTTCGAACTCGCTGGCATTCATGCCCATGATGTCTCCACCATGATCGACCGTCGCGGCGTTGCCGTTCGTGCCGGAACCCATTGCGCCCAGCCGCTGCTCGCCCGTTTCGGCGTGACTTCCACTTGCCGGGCGTCCTTCGGTCTCTATAACACACGGGAAGAAGTCGATGCGCTGGCGGACGCTCTGGATTACGCCCGCAGCTTCTTCGCCTGAGGAATGAACACCATGAGTGACACCGAAACCAAGCCAGACGTCCGCGAAGGCATCATCAACACGGCGATCCCGCCAGAAGAGGTGGCGCGCCTGTCGGATGATATCGTCGCGGCGCTGAAGACCGTCTATGATCCGGAAATTCCGGCTGACATCTTCGAACTCGGGCTGATCTACAAGATCGACATCGAAGACGACCGCACGGTCAAGATTGTCATGACACTGACTGCACCTGGTTGCCCGGTTGCCGGCGAAATGCCGGGCTGGGTCGAAAATGCCGTCGGGTCGGTTGAAGGTGTATCGGGCGTCGAGGTCGAGATGAGCTTCGATCCGCCGTGGACGCCGGACCGCATGTCCGAAGAGGCGCAGGTCGCCGTCGGCTGGTACTGAGAGAATTAGGCAACCAACGAAACGGCCCGCCTTGCGCGGGCCGTTTTGCGTTTAGGTCCAGATGTTTAGACCGTACGATAGGCCCGGTCGAAATAGACGAGCGCCTGGCCGCCCTCGCGGGTGGTGACGTCGAGAACCTCGCAGAACAACACGTCATGGGTGCTGCCGTCATGCACTTCCGTGACCCGGCATTCGAACGAGACGAGCGCATCGACCAGGCGCGGCGTGCCCGACGGCGTCGTCTCCCAGGTGGCGGCGGCAAAGCGCTCCTCGACCGGCGTCTTGCCACCGAAGAGCCGGCTGACAGGCTCGTGTTCTGCTGAGAGCGCGTTGACCGTGACAAAACCGTTGGCGCTGACGGCAGGATAGGCTGAGCTGCCTTTGTTGAGGCAGACGAGCAGCGTCGGCGGATTGTCCGACACGCTGGTGACGGCGGTTGCCGCAAAGCCGGCGCGTCCGGCGGGGCCATCGGTTGTGACGATGGTGACGGCGGCGGCAAGCCGAGCCATGCCGTTGCGATAGGTCGCACTCTTTTCCGGCGAGGTGGCTTCCGGTGCAGATGCGACAGGTGCGATGGTCTTGGTGGCCAGCATGGGCGATTCCTTCAGGCGTGTTCGAGGGTCGACAGGAAGTCGAGGACCGCGCTGTTGAATTTTTGCGGATAGGTGACGTTGACGGCATGTCCGCCGGCGACGGTGAGCACAAGATTTGCGTTCGGCAGCCCTTCGGCGAGCCGCAATGAGCGGGAATAGGGGACAAGCAGGTCGTCGCGGGTGGCAATGACAAGCGTCGGCGTCTGGATCTCGCCGAGGCGGTTGTCTATATCGAAGGCGCGCAGCGCCGCGATGCGGCGCAGGATGTTGTCGCGACCCTGGAAATGGGCGAGCGCATGGGCCTCTTCTGCCGCCATCTTCTCCGGATTGTCCGCCATGTAGATAGCCGGATAGAGGAAGAGCGGCTGTGACTTGACGAAGGCCTCGACACCAGCGTTTTCGAGAAGCGCGATGCGCACGTCGAAGCAGCGCCCGGAATGTGGATCCGCCTTGCTCCACGCATTGATCAGCACGAGGCTTTCGATCAGCTCCGGCCGGCGCAGCGCCAGATCAAGCCCGATCAGGCCGCCCAGCGCATGGCCCATGAAATGGAAACTCTTGAGCTTCAGCGTCTCGACGATCTCGAGCACGTCATCGGCAAGGGCCGAAATGCCGCCGTCCTCGGGCACCGCGCCGCCGGTCTTGCCGCAGCCGCGATGGTCATAGGTGATGACGCGGAAACGCTCCGAGAGGGCAGGGATCTGTGGTGCCCAATAGCCGCCCGAGCCGCCAAGGCCGGACGAGAGCAGGATGGTTGGCGCATCGGGTGAGGTGAGGCCGTGGATGTCGTAATGCATGCGTGTTTGCTCTGGCTTAGCCCCTCACCCTGACCCTCTCCCCGCAGGCGGGGAGAGGGGATGGCCGCCCTTTGTGCAGGGAAGCCCAGGTGCAGGCAATTGCGTAAAGGTCTCTTCTCCCCGCTTGCGGGGAGAAGGTCCCGGCAGGGGGATGAGGGGCTGTGCTTCCCCTCACGTCTTCCCGATATGCGCGACCGTCGCGATTTCGACCAGCGCGTCTGGCTTCACTAGGCCGCACTGCACGCAGTAGCGCGCCGGCTTGTCGCCGGGGAAGTATTCGGCATAGACCTTGTTGACGGCCTGGTAATTGGCCCAGTCGGTGACGAAGATGTGGTTCATCGTGACGTCTTCCATCGTGCCGCCGGCGGTCTCGATGACAGACTTGATGGTCTCCAGCACATGGCGCGTCTGGGCGGCGGCGTCGCCGACATGCACGACGTCGTTGTTCTTGTCGAAGGGAAGGGTCCCCGAGACATAGAGTACGCCGTCGGCAAGGGCGCCGGGCGAATAGGGGGCGATTGGCTTCTGGGTGCCTTCCGGAACGACGATGGTCTTGGGCATTCTCACACTCTCCTGGTTCAATGAGGTCTTGTTGGAATGTTGATGATCATTCGGCCGCGTCGGCAGGCGCTGCCTGACCGATCGCGCCGCAGAAGTCGTTGACGGTCGCCACCCAGCCGAAAAATTTTTCGACATTGTAGACGGTCGCCTGCTGGATGAAGTCGGGGCCGAGGTGATGGGTCGCGTCCTCGAGCATCACGCCGAAATATTCGAGGTGGAAGGCATCGCGCAGCGAGCTTTCAACGCAGACATTGGTGGCAATGCCGACGAAGACGAGGTTGCGGATGCCTCGGGCTCTGAACACGCTGTCCATATTGGTGTTGAAGAAGCCCGAATAGCGGCTCTTCGGCACCAGGATGTCGCCGGGCTTCGGCTGCAATTCGTCGACGATCGCATAGTCCCAGGTGCCCTTGGCGAGCAGCTGGCCCTGCAGTTCCGGCCGTTTGCGCATGGTTTTCAGCGCATTCGACTTGTGCCAGTTGGGCGAGCCGGGGCCGCCGGCCTCGACATAGTCAGGATCCCAGCCGTTCTGGAAATAGACGACCAGCACGCCCGCCGCGCGGGCCGCATCCAGCGTCTTCTTGATATTGGCAATGGTGCCCTTGGCGCCCGAAATGTCGAAACCGGCGAGATCCACGTAGCCGCCCTCGGTCGAATAGGCATTTTGCATGTCGACGACGACGACCGCCGTTTCCGACGGCTTCAGGGTGATCGGCTCGGGACGGGCCGGAAGCGTGACGCTCTTCGTCAGTTCCGGACGCGGCTGATAGCCTGCAACAACGGCTTCGCTCATTCGGCGGCCTCCAGCATCTGGTTGACATGGGCCCGGCTCTTCATCAGCGGCTGCACGTATTTGCCGAACTTCTCGATGCCTTCGAGGAAGTCGTCGAAAGTCAGCATTACGCCGCCGGTGCCGGGGACTTCGCTCATCTCGTCGAGCATCGCGGCGACTTCCGCATAGGAGCCGATCAGCGTGCCCATATTGATGTTGACGGCGGATACCGGGTTCGCCATGTGCCGCACATTGGTGTCGGAGCCGGACTTGGTGTCGGCAGCACTCTGCAGACCGAGCCACTTGATGGCGTCCTCGTCGGCACCCGCCTTGTAGTGCTCCCATTTGGCAAAGGCTTCCGCGGTCGTTTCTTCGGCCAGCACCATGGTCAGCACGAAGGAGCGCACCTCGCGACCGGTCTTTGCGGTGGCCGCCAGCAGGCGCTCGTTGGTCGGCGCAAAAGCCTTCGGCGTATTGACCCCGACGCCGAAGCAAAAGCTGTAATCGGCGAACTGAGCCGAAAAAGCCATGCCGGCATTGGAGGAGCCGGCGCAGATCAGCTTCACATCGCCTTCCGGGATCGGCTTCATCCGGCAATCATCCATCTGGAAATGCTTGCCCTTGAGGTCGGACTGGCCTGTGGTCAGCAGATCCTTCAGCACGGTCGTGTATTCGCTGAGATATTCGTAGCGGTCGGAGAAATAGTCGTCGCCGGGCCACAGGCCCATCTGGCTGTATTCGGGCCGCTGCCAGCCGGTGACCAGGTTGACGCCGAAGCGTCCGCCGGAAATCGAATCGATCGTGGTGGCCATCCGCGCAACGATCGCCGGCGGCATGATCAGGGTTGCGGCCGTCCCGAAGAGCTTGATCTTTGACGTGACGGCGGCGAGGCCCGCCATCAGAGTGAAGCTTTCCAGGTTATAATCCCAGAACTCCGTCTTTCCGCCGAAGCCACGCAGCTTGATCATCGAAAGCGCGAAGTCGAAACCGTATTCTTCGGCTTTCAGCGTGATCGCCTTGTTGAGCTCGAATGTCGGCTTGTATTGCGGGGCATTCTCCGAAAGGAGCCAGCCATTGTTGCCGATCGGGATAAAGACGCCGATTTCCATTTTTCCGTTCTCCGCTTCTGGAGGCGCGCCGGGCGCCTTTTTTGTTTCGCAGAGAGATAAGCAACCACCGTGCCAGTCTAAAAAACACAATTAAAGCAGCGCCTTACGTTTCGGCGGAGAAATTAATTTACCGAATGGTCAAAATTTCAACGGATTTCGTCGCCCTTTGCCCGCCTTTGCATCCCTTTGTGCTGTGCGCTGCAATATTTTTGATCGCGGTCGAGGGGAGCGCCAAGCGGCGGCGCGTTTCAAGCTTCTGATAAAGATCAAGTTTTCGGGTACGCCTGCGTGCTCAAGGATTGATCATCATCAAGCATAGGACATGTTCGCAAAACACTGCACCTGGGGCCGGGTCCCCGCCTAAGCTATTGAACCGACGGGGCGCCTCCCTTACATTGGCGACAGAAACGCCGGACCTTGAACCCGGTTGTTGATGGAGACTGTGCCGATGGGCTTTCAGGTAATGACCATGAGCGATGCGGCTGCCGCACGCGTCAGGGCAATCGTCGAGAATTCCGGTCCCGATGCCAAGGGTATTCGCGTGGGCATCAAGAAGGGTGGCTGCGCCGGGATGGAATACACCATCGATCTGGTCACCGAACCCAATCCGAAGGATGACCGTATCGAAAAGGACGGCGCGTCCGTTTGGATCGACCCGGCCGCAGTTCTTTATCTGCTCGGCACAGAAATGGGCTTCGAGACGACGACGCTGCGGTCGGGTTTCACCTTCCACAACCCGAATCAGACCTCCGCCTGCGGCTGCGGCGAATCCGTGGAGTTGAAGGCTGCCGATCTTACCGAGCTCGCAAAGCAGCGTCAGGCCGCACCGGCCTGAGCTAGACTCGAGATGAGCCGGGGCGGTTCTCGTCTTGCGGGAATTCTCTTTTTCGCCTTGATTCGAAGAATTATCTTGCGGAATATCGATTTACGCAAATAAACTGCGGCCATGGATACCAGTGACCGCAAAATTATCGATCTCTTGGCTGAAGATGCCCGCCGTTCGCTGGCGAGCATCGGGGATGTGGTAGGGCTTTCTCCCTCTGCCGTCAATGAACGCATACGCCGCCTCGTCGCATCAGGAGCGATCAAGCGCTTCACGCTTGAGGTGGATCCGGCAGCACTCGGCCTGCCGATCACCGCCTTCATGCTGGTAACACTTCCACAGGATACCGAGCAGGCTGCCTTCCGCGATTATGCCGAATCCCACCCGGCGGTCCTAGAATGTCATCATGTCACGGGCAGCTGGTCCTACATGCTGAAGATTAGAACGGCCGACCTCACGGGCATCGAGGCATTCCTCGCCGACCTGAAGGGCGAGCGTCTGATCGCCCGCAGCGAGACGATGATCGCCCTGTCGACGGCAAGCGAACGCAGCTACGTGATCGGCACAGAGTGACATGGATGTACTCCTCTTCGGCAAGGGCCTAGTGCTTGGTGTGGCCATAGCCGCGCCGCTCGGGCCGATCGGAGCATTGTGCATTAGCCGCACGCTGGAACGTGGCTTCTGGGCGGGCGTTGCGGGAGGGCTCGGAACCGCGATCGCCGATGGTGTCTATGCCGCCATGGCTGCTGGGGGCTTTACCGCCCTCGGATCCTATCTCGGCTCGATAATGTTGCCGTTGCAGCTCGCAGGCGGCCTGTTCCTGCTCTATCTTGGTGTGACGGCGCTCAGGCCGCGCCTTGAGGTTTCCGCAGCCTCTGTCCAGGCCCGTGGGCTGCTGTCCACGATTGCGGCAACCTTCCTGCTTACCATCGCCAACCCTGCGACGATTCTCACCTTTGCAGCGATTTTTGCCGGACTGGGGCTTGCGGCGGGCGAGGGTGGTTCGGCCGGCGTGCTGCTGGTGGCGGGGGTCTTTCTGGGCTCGCTTGCCTGGTGGTTCTTTCTGAGCGGCGTCGTGACCGTATTGCGCACCCGGCTTTCCGAGGGATTTGCGATCTTGGTCAGCCGTGTCTCGGCGTTTATTCTGATCGCCTTTGGCATTCTCGCCCTGCTGCATGCCGTATTGACGGTCACGTGAAGCCTGGCAACGCCTTTGGCCGGATCCCATCTCCTCAGGGAATGCCCGCAGGACGCTTCATCAATTCCCTTGGAAATCCAATGTTTATCGGATCGACTGGTCGCGGGCTGTGCTAGGAGTCACAAATGTGATGACTGGCTATCTTGAGGGTGCGGATGTCAGACAGGCAGGCGACAGCCAATGCGATGTTCGATTTCATAACCGAATCGTCGCGAGCCCGCGACAATGAGGAGGTCCTGGCCTGCCTTGGCAAGGTGGCGAGAGCCTTTGGCATGGACTGCTTTGCAGTGTCCGGCATCCCGCTGCCGGGCGAGCGGATCGATCCCTATTTCATGCTGAATGCCTGGCCCGAGGGCTGGTTCGAGCGCTATGTCGAGGAAAACTATGTGCATGTCGATCCGGTAATCTACCGGACGAAGATGTCGAATGAGGCCTTTGTCTGGTCGGAAGCTCTGGCCGACAACCCGCTCAGCCGCTCTTCCAAGCGCGTCATGAATGAGGCGACCGAGTTTGGAATGCTCGATGGCTACAGCGTGCCGCTCCACTCCGTCGGCGGCTTTCAGGCAATTGTCACCTTCGGTGCTCAAAAGGTCGATCTGTCCAATGAGCAGCGCGGTGCGCTGCACATCGTTTCAATCTACGCGCACAACCGGTTGCGTGCCTTCCTCGTCGACAGCAGCGAGCGCAGTGCTGCCGCAGCGGCCAAGGTTACGCCGCGAGAACGCGAGGTTATCCTCTGGTGCTCGGCCGGAAAGACCAACTGGGAGATCGGCCAAATCCTTGGAATCTCCGAGAAAACAGTTCAGCACGAAATCGCGGCGGCGAGCCGAAAGCTGAATTCCGTGAACCGTGCGCAACTGATCGCTGAATTGATTCGGCTTGGAATAATCCGATAAATAGGCAGAACGGCCTATATTGAATTCGCGCCACATCCCGCAATCTTGCCCCTGGATTTTCTGGGGGTCCGCATGCTTGCGACAATTCTAGGCAGGAACGTCCATGATCATGCCGACGTCATGGAGCAGGTCTGGGCTTTTCGCCATCGTCAGTTCGTCGAGCGACTGGGATGGGAAGCCTGCCGTCGTGCCGACGAGCGGGAGATCGACCAGTTCGACGGCAACGAGGCCATTCATCTGCCGCTCGTCGTCGGCGGTCAGGTGGTCGGCTACAGCCGCCTTCTGCCGACCCTGAAGCCGCATCTTCTGTCGGATGTCTATCCGCATCTGATGGACGGTGCCGACTGGCCGCGTGGGCCTCGCGTCTATGAATGGACCCGGTGCATTGCTGAAGTGTCGAATAAGTCGATCGCCGGCGTGCCGATCTCAAACATCCTGATGACCGGAGTCATGGAGTATTGCCTCATGGCGGGCATCGGGACGCTGATTGTCGAGACACATCCCAAGCTCGTCAACCTGCTTCTGACGACCGGTTGGGATGTGATGCCTCTGGCGGCTCCGAGCATGCTCGATGGATCGCTGATCGTTCCGATCACGGCGAAACCCTCGATGGCAGGGCTCCTCAAGCATCACGAACTCTACCGGATTACGGGCAGCGTCCTCGATCTCGAGCGCGCACCGGGCAATCCCTTCACCACGGCGGCCCTTCAACGTCTCGCCTTCGCGGAACAACTTCACGGACATATGGAATATGCAAGAATTGCAGGAGAATGACATGCCGGATGGCCAACTTCCATCCTCTGAAATCTACGTTCGCTCGATCGTCGAAGAGCAGGTTCGTAGTCTTCGGGAGATCATCAAGGGCGTTTCGCAGAAAGCCCCGCTGAGCGACGACGCGCTCTTCCTTGATCATCTTCTGCAGATGGTGTCGCTTGCTGCCGCCGACGGTCTCGATCGTCGCCGCGCCGGTGGAGGCCGCAAGCGCAGTTCTTCAGAACCCGACAGCGGAGTGACGGACATCCGCCTCGATGTCGCAAAGATGGAGTTCGTCTCGCAGCGCCTCGATCGCACCCAATAGGTAATTGCGAAGCTTCACCGGGTCCGTTGATCCGGTGTCGAGCTGTTTGAGCGCCTCGGTGATCTGAAACAGACAGTCCTCGACATAATCATTCGTGTGGATAGATGTGAGCGCCTGGTCGAGACGCTGTTCGACGAGACTGCGGAAACCAACACCGTCCTCGATCTCTGCGCAAAGGATCTGGGTCTTCAGGTAGGTGAGTGCGTCGTTATACATGCTATCCTCGATGCAACCGTATGCAACTCCCGACTGTGTCTGGATGCCCGGCTCTTTGCAATCGGAGAATTCGGTCCGTTTGGTGCTTTTGCCTGACGGAGTGGCCGTTGGCCCAAAAAAGTCAGTGCTATCCGAGCGTTGCGGAGACTGGTTGTGACAAGACGCGTCTTCACGTCACCGTTTTCAGACGATGAGCTGCGTGCATGGCGTAGCGAAGAATCAGTCGCGCTTGATGCTGAGCAGGACGTCCCAGATGTCCGCACCCGTCTCCCAGGCCGCGGCATTGGCCTTGAAGCCGATCTCGGCTTCTACAAGTGACAGCATTTCCGATGCGAGGTCGACATTCGACGTGTCATCGAGCACGGGGCCACCCGATCGGGAAACCGTGGAGGAGACGCCGCCTTGCCCGCGGCTGGTTAAGTCGGTCTCGAGTTCGATCATAGGCGGGGGTCATTGCATTGGCGACATTGTTGGCTGTCGCGGCAAGACGCGTTTGCTGCGCCTGCATGCCCGAAAGCGAAATGCCCATGATCGCCGAGATGCTCATTGTTTGTCCTGCCGTCGCGGTGGTCCTTTGCGCAGGATAAGTGGGAGGGGTTAGAATTTCCCGAACGCGCACGGTTTCCAACTGCTGACGGCTGCGCAAGGAAGTGCGTGAAAATGGGACACCGAAAAAGGTGACCGCGTATGGTGATCATCAGAAAAGAACCCGGCCTGAGCCGGGTTCAATGGTCGGACCTGCGATGGGTTCACTCGATGATCTGAATGATCTCGCGAGTCTGGGGATCAACGATCACGCGTCGCTCGTTGACGATTGTGTAGGAATAGTCCTCATAGCCATCAACGGGATAGAGCTCGATCGGATCCTCGATCACGCGACCGATTAGAACGTCGCCTTCATAAGGCACCGAGCGCACCTCGCGCTGCATGACATAGGTTTCGACCGGGGCTGGCACGACGATTGTCGACTGCGTGGTAACCGGAGCCTGCTGGATGATGACAGTTTCCTGCGCATTGGCCGACGCTGCGAGCGTCATCAGTGTCGCTGCACCAGCGAGGATGAGAGTATTGCGCATATCTGTTCTCCTGTGTTGGACAGCGGGGAGAACGGCCCGTTGCCTGATCCGTTCCATCACAGGCTTTTTCGGCATGTCACCACAAATGAAGAACGCCGCCTCAAGGGCGGCGTTCCTGTGGCGACACTTAGGCCGTTACTCGGCAGCTTCCGCGTAGGCTTCCATCGGCGGGCAGGTGCAGACGAGGTTGCGGTCGCCATAGACATTGTCGACGCGGTTGACGGAGGACCAGTACTTGTCGACCCGGAAGGCGCCCGGCGGGTAGCAGGCCTGTTCGCGGCTATAGGGGCGGTCCCACTGGCCAACCAGGTCTTCCACCGTATGCGGCGCGTTCTTCAGCGGATTGTTCGCCTTGTCCATCCGGCCTTCCTCGATGTCGCGGGCTTCCTCGCGGATCGCCAGCATGGCATCGCAGAAACGGTCGATCTCGGCCTTGGTTTCCGATTCCGTCGGCTCGATCATCAGCGTTCCCGCCACCGGCCAGCTCATGGTCGGCGCATGGAAACCGCAGTCGATCAGGCGCTTGGCGACATCGTCGACGCTCACACCCGCAGAGGCCTGCAGCGGACGGGTGTCGATGATGCATTCGTGCGCCACACGACCCGAGGCTGAGGTATAGAGCACGTCATAGGCGCCCTTCAGCCGTGCCGCGATGTAGTTGGCGTTGAGGATCGCGACCTTGGTCGCCTGAGTCAGGCCTTCGCCACCCATCATCAGGCAGTAGGACCAGCTGATCGGCAGGATCGACGGCGAGCCATAAGGACCGGCCGAGACCGCGCCCGGACGACCGTCGGTCACGACATGGCCGGGCAGGAAGGGCGCGAGATGCGCCTTGACGCCAATCGGACCCATGCCCGGACCACCGCCGCCATGCGGGATGCAGAAGGTCTTGTGCAGGTTGAGGTGGCTGACGTCGGAGCCGATGTCGCCCGGACGGGCGACGCCGACCATGGCATTCATGTTAGCCCCGTCGAGATAGACCTGGCCACCGAACTGATGGGTGATCTCGCAGATCTCGCGCACCGTCTCCTCGAACACGCCATGTGTCGAAGGATAGGTGATCATGCAGCAGGAGAGATTGTCTGCATGCTGTTCCGCCTTTGCGCGGAAGTCGTCGAGATCGACGTCGCCGTTTTCCTTCGACTTGACCGGCACGACTGTCATGCCGACCATCTGGGCGGAGGCCGGATTGGTGCCATGCGCAGACGTCGGGATCAGGCAGACCGTGCGATGGGTATCGCCCCGGGCAAGATGGTAGGCGCGGATCGTCAGAAGTCCGGCATATTCCCCTTGCGCACCCGAATTCGGCTGCATCGAGATCGCGTCGTAACCGGTGACGGCGCAGAGCTTTTCCGAGAGATCGTCGATCATCTCCTTGTAACCGAGCGCCTGATCGGTGGGCACGAAGGGGTGGATGTCGGAGAATTCCGGCCAGGTGATCGGCAGCATCTCCGCTGTCGCGTTCAGCTTCATCGTGCACGAGCCAAGCGGGATCATCGCCCGGTCGAGCGCGAGGTCGCGATCGGAGAGCCGGCGGATATAGCGGGTCATCTCGCTTTCCGCGCGGTTCATGTGGAAGATCGGATGCGTGAGATACTCGCTGGTGCGCAGCAGATCCTTGGGCAGGCGGTAATCAGCCTCGAATTCCGAGACTTTGAACTTCCCACCAAAGGCACGCCAGACGGCTTCGAGCGTGGCCGGGCGCGTGCGCTCGTCGAGCGCGATGCCGACCTTGGTTTCGCCGACCTTGCGCAGGTTGACGCCCTCGGCAACGGCAGCCCGCATGACGAGGCCCTGCATGTGGCCGACCTCGACGGTGATCGTGTCGAAGAAGGTTTCAGGCTCGACCGTGTAGCCAAGCTTTTCCAGTCCCTTGGCAAGCAGAACCGTCTTGCGATGCACCTGCTGGGCAATCGCCTTCAGTCCCTGCGGACCGTGGAAGACGGCATACATCGAGGCCATGACGGCAAGCAGAACCTGCGCGGTGCAGATGTTCGACGTCGCCTTTTCGCGGCGGATATGCTGTTCGCGGGTCTGTAGCGACAGGCGATAGGCGCGGTTGCCGCGGGCATCGACGGAGACGCCGACCAGACGACCGGGCATGGAGCGCTTGATTGCATCCTTGACCGCCATATAGGCCGCATGCGGGCCGCCATAACCCATGGGAACGCCGAAGCGCTGGGTCGAGCCGATGGCGATATCGGCACCCATTTCGCCAGGCGACTTGAGGAGCAGCAGCGACAGAATGTCGGCAGCGACAGCGGCGAGTGCGCCGGTCTGGTGCAGACGGGCGATCAGGCCTGAGAAGTCGCGCACATGGCCATGCGTGCCCGGATACTGGAAGATCGCGCCGAAGACTTCCGTCGGATCGAGATCGGTGAAGGGGTCACCTACGATAACATTCCAGCCGAGCGGCTCTGCGCGGGTCTGGATGACGGCGATGGTCTGCGGATGGCAGTCCTTGTCGACGAAGAAGCCGGTCGCCTTGGTCTTGGCGCTGCGCTGGCAGAGCGCCATGGCTTCCGCGGCAGCAGTGGCCTCATCGAGGAGCGAGGCATTGGCCACATCGAGACCTGTGAGATCCGTCACCATGGTCTGGAAGTTGAGAAGAGCCTCCAGACGGCCTTGAGAGATTTCCGGCTGGTAGGGCGTGTAGGCCGTGTACCAGGCCGGGTTTTCCAGGATGTTGCGCTGGATGACCGGCGGCGTGATCGTGCCGTAATAGCCCTGGCCTATCAGCGAGGTCAGAACCTTGTTCTTGTTGGCCGTCTCGCGCAGCTTGTCGAGTGCCTCGCGCTCGGTCATCGCCGCACCCCAGGTGAGCGGCACCTTCTGGCGGATCGAGCCGGGAACAGTGGCGTCGATCAACTCGTCGAGCGAGTGATAGCCGATCACCTTCAGCATATCCGTCATCTCGGCGGGCGAGGGGCCGATATGGCGCCGATTGGCGAAGTCGTAAGGATCGTAATCCGTGAACTGGAATTCTGTCGTCATCAGGCGATCAGCTCCTTGTAGGCGGCTTCGTCGAGAAGTGCATCGGCGTCAGCGGGGTTCGCGAGCTTCAGCTTGAAGAACCAGGCAGCGCCTTCCGGATCGGAATTGACCAGCGAGGGATCGTCGACGATCGCCTGATTGATTTCGACGATCTCACCATCGAGCGGGCAGTAGACGTCGGAGGCGGCCTTGACGCTCTCGACGGTAGCTGCGGTCCCGTCTTTCTTGAAGCTCGATCCTTCTTCCGGCAGTTCGACGAAGACGAGATCGCCGAGCTGGCCGGCGGCATGGGTGGTAATGCCGACGGTTGCAACATCACCCTCGATCTTCAGCCATTCGTGTTCAGCGGTAAATTTCAACATGGTTCTCTCCGGAGATTTTTTGTCAGCGTTTATAGGTAGGGGTAACGAAAGGGAGCGCGGTGACGGTAAGCGGCATCAGCTTGCCACGCACCTCCGCAAAAACCTGAGTGCCAGGGACGGCCATGGCGGTCGGCACGTAACCCATGGCGATAGGGCTCTCGACGCTCGGGCCGAAACCGCCTGACGAGACATGGCCGATCTCGGTCTTGCCCTCGGCATCGGCAAACAGCCTGGCCGGCGGACGCACCGGGGCCTTGCCCTCGGGCTTCAACCCGACACGGCGGCGAGAGACGCCATTATCAAGCTCAGCGAGTATCCGTTCGGCACCCGGAAAGCCGCCTTGGCGGGCACCACCGTTCCGGCGCACCTTCTGGATACCCCATTCGATCGAGGCTTCGACCGGCGATGTCGTCGTGTCGATGTCGTTGCCGTAGAGGCAGAGGCCGGCTTCGAGACGCAGCGAATCGCGCGCACCGAGACCGATGGGCTGACAATCGGGTTGGTCGAGCAGCGTCTTGGCGAAATCGGCTGCGCGGTCTGCCGGCACAGAGATCTCATAGCCGTCCTCGCCGGAATAACCGGTGCGGGAGACCAGAGCAGGGATGTCGCCCAGAGACAGCTCACGCACATCCATGAACTTCATGGCTGCGACGTCGCCATTGAGTGCAGCGAGAACACCTTCTGCCTTCGGTCCCTGCAGGGCAAGCAGCGCGCGGTCATCATGCACGAGAACTTCGACGCCAGCAGGCAGCTTCGCCCGCATATGGGCAATGTCGGCATCCTTGCAGCCGGCATTGACGACGACGAGCAGGCGTTCGCCGAGGCGCGAAATCATCAGGTCGTCGAGGATGCCGCCATTGTCGTCGGTGAAGAAGCCATAGCGCTGGCGTCCATCCTTGAGGCCGAGGATGTCAACGGGCACGAGGGTTTCGAGGGCCTTGGCCGCGTCATCATAAGTGCCGGATGCCGCGACGAGCTCGACCTGGCCCATATGGGAAACGTCGAAGAGACCGGCGGCAGCGCGCGTATGCAGGTGTTCTTTCAGTACACCGGCCGGATACTGCACTGGCATATCGTAACCCGCGAAAGGCACCATCTTGGCGCCAAGCGACACGTGGAAATCGTAAAGGGGGGTGCGTTTCAGTTGGGTCTGTTCGTCCAAGACGTCGCCTCCGGGTTCGCGCTCGCGCGCTTGCTCAAGTCTGGGCACGGTTGTGCCGGTTCATGAGCCCCCTCTGTCCTTGTGCCTGAGATTGTTATCCCTTCGGCTTGGTCCGCTTTGGAAACGGGCCTCTCTCCAGAGTGCAGTCGACGCCTTGTGGTCCTTTTGCCTGAGAGTTTCCGGGGCGGTTGCTCCTTCGGCTCCGGACTGAACCGGTATCTCCCAACAAGGTGTTCAAGGCATTATCCGGCAGCGTGGCAGCTTGGCAAGGGGCTGCGTCGCTGCCGAACAAATAATTGTCGCTGCGCACGTCTGTTTGCGGAGGCGCAAACATCTTGGCGTTTGATCCGCAGGCGCGGCATCTCGCCACTTGGCTTGTCCTCGGCATCGCGATAAAGGATCAGGTGAAACGGGGGCAAAGATGAAACCGAAGGTCAGGCCAGCGACGATCTTATTGCGCATCTTCTGCGCGATCGTCTTCCTGTCTGTCGGTTTCGGCCACCGGGCACCCGCTGCGCTTGCCAACGAAACTCAGTCGGTCGCCTACGTGCTGCCCGATGGCTCGTTTGCCGATCTCTGCATCGCAGATGCGGGCCAAAAGCACGCAAGCCCTATCGCGGATTGCGAGGCTTGCCGTCTCGCCGGGGCCATCCTGCTGCCGGAACCCTCCGACCACTCCTGGCTGCTCGACCGGTTCCCAAGCCTGGGCGAGATTGCCCCTGTCGATTCGATCGTCCGCTCCAGCCATCTCCTCGATCGTCTACGCCTTCGTGGGCCGCCGCTCTCCGTCTGATTGCGTTCACTGAATCAACTGACACTGAAGACTGCTGACGGCCGAGAAGGACCGCGGCAAGGAGAGACACCCATGAAGACCAATCTTATTCTCGCGACAGCGATTGCCACACTCGCATCGACCACAGCTGTGTTTGCCCATGCGACATTCGCCAACCAGCCCGCCAAGGTTGGCTCCTATGTCGCTGCCACGCTGCAGGTGCCGCATGGCTGCGACGGCAAGGCAACCAACGAGGTCCAGATCAAGCTGCCGGAAGGCTTCATCTCCGCGAAACCAATGCCGAAAGCCGGCTGGGACGTTGAGGTCATCAACGGCGATTACCAGAACAGCTACGATAACCACGGCAAGGCAGTGACAACAGGCCCGGTCGAAATCCGCTTCAAGAACGGTGACCTGCCGGACAATTTCTACGACACGTTTGTTGTCTACGGTAAGGTCGCGGCCGGCGATCCGGCAACGGGCTTGGCCTTCCCGACGGTTCAGCTCTGCGGCGCTGACGCCAAGGTTGCCTGGGATCAGATCGCAGCACCCGGCCAGGATCCGCATGACCTCGACGGTCCGGCTCCGGTTCTCAAGCTCGTCGCCGCTGAAGGCGACGGACATGGTCATGGTGCACACAGTGCGCATGACGCCCATGGCGCACACGGAGCACCCGCCGAGCAGGCTGCAGCGGATGGCCACGGCGCGCACGGCGCCCATGGTGACCATGCCGGTCACGGCGATCACATGGCGGCCACCGATCCCGGCGGGTTTGAGACGGTGACCGCAGGCGATCTGGAACTGACCGCCGGCTTCACACGGGCGATGCTGCCCGGCCAGCCGGTCGGCGGTGGTTTCATCACCATCGTCAATAAGGGCAGTGCTGACGACAAGCTCGTTTCCGCCACCTCGGCCCAGGCAGGCGAGGTCCAGCTGCACGAGATGGCGATGGAAGGCGAGGTGATGAAGATGCGTCAGCTCAACGACGGTATCGCAATCCCGGCCGGCCAGACGGTTGAGTTGAAGCCTGGTGGTCTGCATCTGATGTTCTACAAGGTCTCCGAGCCGTTCCAGGAAGGTGCGACGGTCAATGTTACGCTGACCTTCGAGAAGGCCGGTACCGTGGACGTGGCCCTGCCTGTCGGTCCGGCCCGGGGCAACTGACCCTGATCCCAATGCTCTGAAATGCGAAACCGCGACCGTCACCGGTCGCGGTTTTTCATTGCCCGCATGGCACTTGGCAGATCAGGCGACCGAGCTCTTATAGGCTTCGATCGTTTCCTTCAGCGTCGCCTGCTCGAATTGTTGCTGCGACGAAGTGAGGAAGTAGAGGGCGAGCGCCGGAGGCTGCACGACGTTGACGAGCGCCCGGAGTCGCAGATCTTCGCTCTGTGCTGCCTGCTGCGCCAGCAATCGCGTGTGCTCTTCCACGTAGGACTGCCGGGAGACGCGTTGCGGCGGCTTCACCGGTTCCATCGCGTAGGCCGCGGTATGCGCAGAGACTGTGACAACCTGTGTCATGGGCGTTTCCCAGATAATACATAACGACATTAGCATAAACCACGGTTATCTATGCATCTTTAAGTCGAATGAGCGCTTTTGAATAAAAATGTATTGGTTGCGGCGACATCCTCGGATGTGCCGCATTGCGACAGATCAAAGCGCCATCCATGTCCCTACTGCAGACTGAGGGCGTCATCAGCAGAGGACCACAGTCATGATTATTCTTGTCGGCTACGCGACGGTTGAAGGGCAGACACGCAAGATCGCGGAAGCGGTCGCGTCGGCGGTCGAGGCCGCAGGCGACCGGGCACTTCTGTTCGACATATCCTCGGGTGGCGAATATGCCGTTGCCCATCCCGGGGCAGCCATCCTTTGTGCTCCGGTTCACGCAGCCCGCTATCCGGCTGCCTTCGCCCGGTTCGTTCGGCAGGAAGCCCCTTGGCTGAACGCCGTGCCATCGGCCTTCGTGTCCGTATCCCTACTGATCCGATCCGAGTTCGAGGAGGAGCAGGAGGAAGCGACGCAATTCCCCGACCATCTGTTCGAGGAGAGCGGATGGAAGCCCGGCATGATCCATCACGCGGCTGGCGCGCTCAGATATACCGAATATGACTTCTTCAAGCGCTGGATCATCCGGCGCATGGCAGAGCATGAACACGCTCCGACGGATGTCAGCCGCGACCACGAATTCACCGACTGGAGGGCGCTGTCGGCTTTCGTGGCGGAATTCCTGGCTTCGGCCAAGGCTTGACGCGGCGGCCCGAACCGGCTTGAACGGCGCGCGAAAGAGCCTTTCAAGCCGGAGTCACCCATGTTTCACATCCTGCTCGTCGCGATCGGCGGTGCAACCGGATCGGTAGCCCGCTATCTCGCCGGGATTGCCATGACGCGCTGGCTGGGCATGGGCTTCCCCTGGGGCACGATAACCGTCAACATCGTCGGCTCGTTCATGATAGGTCTGTTGACCGAGCTACTGGCGCGGAAGTTCTCCGCATCGATGGAAATGCAGCTGCTGCTCGTGGTCGGCTTCCTTGGAGGGTTTACCACATTCTCCTCCTTTTCGCTCGACACGATGGCTCTCTTCGAACGTGGCGAAAGTCACCTGGCCCTGGCGTATGTCGGCGCCAGCCTTATCCTGTCCCTCTCGGCTGCTTTCGGTGGTCTCGCCCTCGGCCGCAGCCTGTTCTGAGGCCCGAGCCTGCATTTCCGCTTTCCCTTTCCGCCCGAAATCTACTAAAGGCACGGGATAAGTGGGTGGAGAACCCGAGCGAGAAAGTATCCTGATGGCAGGCATCGAACATATCACCGTGGAGGCCGATGAGGCCGGCATGCGGCTCGACCGTTGGTTCAAGATCCATTATCCGGGTCTGGGCTTCGGCGCGCTGCAGAAGCTTCTGCGCTCAGGCCAGATCCGTGTCGACGGCGGTCGCGTCAAGACCGACGCCCGCGTCCAGCCGGGCCAGGTCGTGCGCGTTCCGCCCATGGACGTCGACGCCAAGAAGACCGGCCCGATTGCAAGTCACGATCTGAAGCATGGCGACGACCACGAACTGCTGTCGCGCATGCTGCTGCATGAAGACGAAAAGGTCTTCGTCTTGAACAAGCCCGCCGGCCTTGCCGTCCAGGGCGGTTCCGGGCTCAATCGCCATATCGACAAGATGCTCGAAGCCTGGACGAGCCGGAAAGGTGAAAAACCGCGCCTCGTCCATCGTCTCGACCGCGACACGTCAGGCGTGCTCGTCGTGGCGCGTACCCGCGGCGCCGCCCAGAAGCTGACAGCCGCTTTCCGCGAACGGGACACCAAGAAGATCTACTGGTCGCTTGTGAAGGGCGTCCCGCGCAAGCACGAGGACAAGATCTCGACCTGGCTCACCAAGGACCAGACCGACGAAGGCGACCGCATGCGGGTCTGCAAGCACGGCGAGGAAGGGGCGGACCACGCCATCACCTACTACCGTGTTATCGATACGGCAGCCCAGAACCTCGCCTGGCTGGAAATGGAGCCCTATACCGGCCGTACCCACCAGCTGCGCGTCCATGCGCTCCATATCGGCCATCCGATCATCGGCGATCCCAAATATTTCATCGACGATCACAACTGGGATTTCCCCGGCGGCATCCAGAAGCGCCTGCATCTCCATGCCCGCTACATCGACCTGCCGCATCCGAGTGGCGGTCGCCTTAAGGTAACGGCACCGCTGCCGCCGCATATGGTCCAGAGCTGGAACCTGTTGGGCTTTGATCAGGCGGACGGGGACAGGCACGGCGAATGAAGCTGGTTCTCTTTGACTGCGACGGCACGCTGGTCGACAGCGTTGGCCTGATCCACGAGGTCATGCGCCACACCTTTCCCGCCTTTGGTAAGCCCGAGCCTGAGATCGAAACCACGAAGTCGATCATCGGGCTGACGCTCGATATCGCGATCGCCCGAATGGACGGCAAGCCACATGCCGATGACGAAGCGGTCGCGATGGCCGCTCATTACAAGGCGATCTTTGCCGATGTCCGCCGTGACTCCGGTTTCGGCGAAACCATGTTCGAAGGCATCCGCGAAGTTCTGGACGCGCTCATCGCCCGCGAGGATATCTGGCTTGGCGCTGTCACCGGCAAGTCACGCCGCGGGCTCGAAACCATCCTTGAAGGCCATGGTTTAAAGCCCCATTTCCTCTTCTGCCGGACGGCCGACGACTGTCCGTCCAAGCCGCATCCGGCCATGGTAACGGAATGCTGTGACGAAGCCGGCATTGCCCCGCGCGAGACCATCGTCATCGGCGATGCGATCTACGACATGCAGATGGCGAAGGCTGCAGGCGCGACCGCGATCGGAGTCGCCTGGGGTTATGCCCAGGCGGACGATCTCTGGAAGGCGGGTGCGGATGCCGTGGTCGAACGCCCCGCCGACCTCTTGGCCTATATCCACTAGGAGCCTTTGATGCGCGACGAACTCAGCCAGGACATTTTCGGGACCTTCATCCCGGAGCCCAGCCACGAGGACCCGGTGCGCCGGGCGCAGATCCAGATGAAGCGGCCGCTGCCGAAACGCTTCTACGAGAGCGTCGGCATCGAGGCGCGAGACCATGGATTCTCCATTACGCTCGATGGGAAGTCGGTGAAGACGCCGGCGAAGTGTCTTTTGACGCTCCCGACCCGCGAGGCTGCGGAACTCGTGGTCGCCGAATGGGCGGGGCAGGGCGAGTTCATCGACCCCGCGACCATGCCGATCACCAAGCTCGCAAATACCGCCATCGACGCCGTTTCGAACAGTCTGGACGAAGTGTTCGACGAGATCGTCCGTTTCGCCGGCACTGATCTTCTCTGCTACCGCGCCGACGGCCCGAAAGAACTGATCGACCGCCAGTCTGCTCGCTGGGACCCACTGCTTGGCTGGATCTCGACTGCGCACGGCGCCCGCTTCATTCTCGTCGAGGGCGTGATGCATCAGGAGCAACCGAAGGAAGCCATTGCTGCTTACGCGCGCGCTCTCGAGCGTTACCGCGATCCTTTCCAGATCTCCTGCCTGAACGTGGTAACCACGCTGACGGGTTCGGCTGTGCTGACCCTTGCCTTTGCCGAGGGCGCATTCGATCTGGACGATGTCTGGTCGCTTGCCCATCTCGACGAGGACTGGACGATCGAGCATTGGGGTTCTGATGCCGAGGCCGAAGCGCGTCGTGATGCCCGTTACAGTGAGTTCGCATCGGCAGCGTCACTCTTCGCGGCTCTTCAGGCAGCGAGTTAACTCTACACTAACCATAAATGGCGAATTCTCGGACAGGTTCAGAATCACCTGTCCGGGGTCGTCATGTTCGCTCGCAGCCTTCGAATTGCCGTCGCTATGGGCTTCGCCCTGCTGCTCGCTTCCTGCTCCGTCTTTTTCGGGCGCAGCATTGACCGTCCGTTGGTTTACTACGTCCGCAACGTGACGGTCATGGCCGATGCCCGCATTCCGCTCGATCTGATCGAAAGTGTCGATCGCCGCGTCTCCGCTGCAATTGCGGCGACGCGCCCGCCCGCAGATGCCGAGCGCGTCGTGCTTCTGGTCAAAATCGATCGTCTTGGATTTGGGGAGGGCGCCCGTCGGCGTCTCGCCCAGGCAAAGTTCACGGTGACAGCGACTTCGGTCGAAACCGGGCAACCGGTCGCCCAGGGCGTATTCACCGTCAACAGCCCCACGGACGACCCGCGTTGGGCGCGTCAGGCGCTTGCCGAAGAAATCGCGGCCCGTATCCGATTCGCCTTTTCTCTAACCACGCCACGTGTCCGAAAGACCCTGCCGCCGCGAACCATTTCCACGCGGCTCGCTTCGGAGCCGCCGCCGACAATCGTGCCGAATGCTCGGGCAGCATCGCCGCGCGCTGCCTTGGTCGCGCCTCAAGCGGCACCGCAAAAGCCTACCGCTCCAACTGCGCAGAATACGGGAGCTCCTCCGCCACCGCGTGAAATGGCGGCCCCACCCGTGGCCGAGGTTCAGCCGCCGCGGCCCGCAGCCCCGGCACAACCTGCGCGTCGCGCCGCCGATATCGGCAAGGGCACGCCGGTCGAACAGGGAGCCGTCGGCACAATTCGCCTGCGGCCGGATTGCGACCCCGCCGTCACGGCGGACTGCTCCGCAAGCCCTTGATCGACCCTTGGGCGCAATGACGCAGCTCAGCGCCGCAGCCGTGATTGACTCAAGCCTGACCTCGGCCTAATCCTCATCGTGGATGGTTTCCGGACGACAGAGATGTTGTCCGGAGAGCAAAAGGGAATGCGAAGGCGTGGACCCCAACCGGGCACGCGGAACGCAGCCGACCCCGCGACTGTATTGCAGCGAGGGTTCTCCATCCGCTCTGCCGGGATTGGTGGCGACGGGTCGCAGGGTGCGACCGGCCTCTCAAGACAGCAGAACGGAAAAGCCACTGGGGTGGCAGCACGATCAGCCGGGGCAGGACGCCTCTTTCTCTACGAATCGTCCGCTCTTTCGTGTTGCCGACAGACCCTGGGAAGGCGAGGAGAACCCGACGGTCCTCTCGAGGATCAAGACCTGCGAGCCAGGAGACCTGCCATCCACGGGCATGGTGCCCACACTGGGGAGGTCTCCCCGTTGCCAGCACGGAGGTTGTCGTGGCGACGTTTTGCATCCGCGGGTCCTGGTCGACCCGACGGTGCAGGTCCGTCTTTTCGGGCCTTGCATCGACTGATTACCCGTGCATACATCATGCATGCACCGCCGGCAGTTCGCGTGCGGTCGAAGGTCACGGCGCGCCATGACCGCATCCCATTCCCGATCCATCCTGGTTCTCGGTGGCGCCCGCTCGGGCAAGTCGCATTTTGCCGAGGGTTTGGCCCGCGATACCGGCCTCGATCGCTACTATCTCGCAACGGGACGAGCCTGGGACGACGAGATGCGCGCCCGCATCGAGGCGCACAAGGCTGAGCGCGCCGATGATGGCTGGACGACCTATGAGGAGCCGATCGATCTCGTCGGCGCGCTGAAGGCGCTGCACCAGCCCGGTCGCGTCATCCTAGTCGATTGCCTGACGCTGTGGGTTACCAATCTGATGATGGAAGAAGGCCGTGATGTCGACGCGGACGGCGCGGCACTGGCGGCGGTCCTCAAGGAACTCCAGTCCACCGTCATCTTCGTTTCCAATGAAGTCGGCCTCGGCATCGTGCCGGAAAACAAGATGGCCCGCGCCTTCCGCGACCACGCTGGCCGTCTCCACCAAGCCATCGCCGCCGAGGCGGCCGAAGTCTATTTTATCGCGGCAGGTTTGCCGTTGAAAATGAAGGGTTGAACCATGTTGCAGCAAAAGATCCCCGCCACCGTCATCACCGGCTTCCTGGGGGCCGGCAAAACCACCATCATCCGCAACATGCTGACCAACGCAGGCGGCAAGAAGATTGCTTTGATCATCAACGAATTCGGCGACCTTGGCGTCGATGGCGATGTGCTGAAGGGCTGCGGTGCCGAGAATTGCACAGAAGACGACATCATCGAGCTCACCAATGGCTGCATCTGCTGTACGGTGGCCGACGACTTCGTGCCGACCATGCAGAAGCTGCTCGAGCGCGACGTGAAGCCCGACCATATCGTCATCGAGACCTCGGGTCTCGCTTTGCCGCAGCCGCTGGTCGCCGCCTTCAACTGGCCTGACATCCGCACCCGCGTGACGGTCGATGGTGTCGTGACCGTAGTCGATAGTGCGGCCGTTGCCGCAGGTCGTTTTGCCGACGACCATGATGCGGTCGCTGCCCAGCGCGCCGAGGACGACAATCTCGACCACGAAAGCCCGATCGAAGAACTCTTCGAGGATCAGCTGACCTGCGCCGACCTGATCGTCTTGAACAAGACCGACCTGCTCGACGCTGCCGGCATCGCCGCCGTACGCGCCGAAGTCACCGGCCGCACCAGCCGCAAGCCGTCCATAATCGAGGCGAAGAACGGCGAAGTGCCCTCGCTCGTGCTGCTCGGTATCGGCGCCAGCACCGAAGAAGACATCGAAAACCGCAAGTCGCATCACGAATTGGAGCACGAGGCGCTGCATGCCTCGGGTGAAGATCACGACCACCATCACGACCACGACGAGTTCGAAAGCTTCGTCCTGAAGCTCGGTGAGATCAAGGATCCGCAGGAGTTCATCGACCGCCTGAAGCCTGTTATCGAGAAGCACGACATCCTGCGCCTGAAGGGCTTCATCGACGTGCCCGGCAAGCCGATGCGCCTCGTCATCCAGGCCGTCGGCACTCGCATCGACACCTATTTCGACCGTCCCTGGACATCAGCCGAAAAGCGCGAGACACGTATCGTCGTCATCGGCCTGCATGAATGGGATTTCGGTGCCGTGGTCGAGGACGTCCAGGCAGCGGCTGGCTGATCCATGCATCTGCTCCTTGCCCAAAAGGGATCGATCAGCGACGGCGACGAGGCGATCGATCTCGGCCAGACGCCGGGGGATGTACTGTTCCTCTCGGCGGCCGATACGGAGCTGGCTGCGATCGCAGCCGCCGTGCAGGCGAGGGGCGAGCAGGCGGTTCGCTGGCGGCTCGCCAGCCTGATGACGCTGAAGCATCCGATGTCGGTCGATACCTATATCGAACGCACTGCGCGCCACGCGCGGCTGATCGTGGTGCGGGCTCTGGGTGGGGCTAGCTACTTCCACTATACGCTGGAAGCGCTACATGCCTCAGCCCGCCTCAGCGGCGCGGCCATCGTCGTGCTGCCTGGCGATGATAAGCCGGACGAGGGACTAGCACCGTTCCAGGCCTGTGCGGAGGACGATCGCCAGGCTCTCTGGACCTATTTGACCGAAGGCGGGGCGGGGAATGCCTCGGCTTTCGTGTCCTATGCCGAGGCTATTCTCGACGGTACCGACCGTCCGGAACCGGCGCGTCCGCTGCTGAAGGCCGGCATCTGGTGGCCGGGCAGGGGCGTAATCGGGGTCGAGGAGTGGGAGAGGCTCGCGTTTCCCAGAGGGGCGGACGAGGGGCAAACGGTACCACGCGGTCTCTCCCCCTTGTGGGGGAGATGGCCGGCAGGCCAGAGGGGGTAAGCCCCTCCCCAACCCCTCCCCACAAGGGGGAGGGGCTTCGAGCCATCGCCCCGCTCTGCTTCTACCGCGCACTTGTTCAGAGCGGCGAAACGGCACCCGTCGAGGCCATGGTGGAAGCCTTGAGAGCCCAGGGTCTCATTCCTCTGCCGGTCTTCGTTTCCAGTCTCAAGGACCAGGTCTCCGTCGACACACTGCGCGCCATCTTCACCCGCTTCCCGCCCTCGGTGGTCATCAACACCACCGGTTTCGCTGTCTCGACCCCAGGCGCGGAAAAGCCTTCGACGGTGCTCGACGAGACCGGTGCCGTAGTGCTGCAGGCGATCTTCTCCTCCTCGCCGCGCGCCACCTGGGAGAACTCGACACAGGGCCTCAGCGCCCGCGATCTGGCGATGAGCGTCGCTTTGCCGGAAGTCGATGGCCGGGTCTTGAGCCGCGCCGTCTCGTTCAAGTCCAAGGCGCGGTTCGATGAGCGGGTCGAGGCCAATCTTGTGAGCCACGAGCCGGATGCCGGCCGCATGCGTTTCGTCGCCGAACTCGCCACCAACTGGGCGAAGCTTCGGTCGACCGAGCCTGCAGACCGTCGAGTGGCGCTTGTTATGGCCAACTACCCGAACCGCGATGGCCGCCTCGGCAATGGGGTGGGACTGGACACGCCCGCCGGCACGATCGAGGTCATGCGCGCCATGCGCGACGCGGGCTACGACGTCAGCGATTTGCCCGCCGATGGCGACGGGCTGATGCAGGCGCTGATGGCGGGACCGACCAATGCGGCCAATGATGGGCGCGTGATCCGCGAAAGGCTTTCGACCAGCAATTACAAATCGTTCTTTCAGGACCTTCCCAAAGAGGTTCAGGAGCGCGTTGCCGCGCGTTGGGGTGCGCCTGAGGCCGATCCCTTCCATCTCGACGGTTTCTTCGCGCTGCCGCTGATGCGCTTCGGCAAGCTTATGATCGGGATCCAGCCGGCCCGTGGCTACAACATCGATCCCAAGGAAACCTATCACTCTCCCGATCTCGTGCCGCCACATGGCTACCTCGCTTTCTACGCCTTCCTCAGGCGGGAATTCGGCGCGCAGGCCATCATCCACATGGGCAAACACGGCAATCTCGAATGGCTGCCAGGCAAGGCGCTGGCGTTGTCGGAAACCTGTTTCCCCGAAGCCGTGTTCGGCCCGCTGCCGCATCTCTATCCCTTCATCGTCAACGACCCCGGCGAGGGCACCCAGGCCAAGCGCCGCAGCTCGGCCGTCATCATCGACCACCTGACACCACCTTTAACCCGGGCTGAAAGCTACGGGCCGCTGAAGGACCTGGAGGCATTGGTCGACGAATACTACGAAGCCTCGGGCGGCGATCCGCGTCGTTTGAGTTTGCTGAAAAAGCAGATCCTGGAGCTGATTGCCGATATCGGGCTGGATCAGGATGCCGGCATCGCCAAGGGCGAAGCGGAAGATCAGGCGCTGGAAAAGCTAGACGCCTATCTCTGCGACCTCAAGGAAATGCAGATCCGTGATGGCCTGCACATCTTCGGGCTCGCACCCAAAGGGCGGCTGTTGACCGATCTTGTCGTCGCGCTGGCACGGGTGCCGCGTGGGCAGGGTGAGGGCGGCGATGCCAGCCTCCAGCGGGCGATCGCGGGGGATCTGCTCAAGACGGAAGGCTTCGACCCTCTCGACTGCGTCATGTCAGATCCCTGGACAGGCCCAAAGCCTGCAATCCTCGCCGACCTGACCGACGCGCCTTGGCGCACCCACGGCGACACCGTAGAGCGCATCGAATTGCTCGCCGCCAAACTGGTTTGCTGCGAGATCAACTGCCCGCACGACTGGCCAAGAACCCGCGCCGTTCTCGCCGAGATCGAAACACTGCTCAAACCGGCTGTCGTCTCGTCCGGCCCAGCCGAAATTCAGGGCCTGCTGAAGGGCCTAGCTGGCACATTCGTGCCCCCCGGACCCTCCGGCGCCCCGACACGCGGGCGGCCGGACGTTCTGCCGACGGGCCGCAACTTCTACTCTGTCGACAGCCGCGCCGTGCCGACACCGGCGGCCTATGAACTCGGGAAGAAGTCCGCCGAGCTCTTGATCCAGCGCTACGTGCAGGACCATGGCGAATGGCCCACCTCCTTCGGCATCACCGCCTGGGGCACGTCAAACATGCGCACCGGCGGCGATGATATCGCGCAGGCCCTGGCGCTGATCGGCGTCAAGCCGCTGTGGGACATGGCCTCGCGCCGCGTCACCGGCTTCGAGGTCATCCCGATGGCGATCCTCGGACGTCCGCGCGTCGATGTCACGCTGCGCATCTCCGGCTTCTTCCGCGATGCCTTTCCCGAGCAGATCGCGCTCTTCGACAAGGCAGTGCGAGCTGTCGCAGCTCTCGACGAAGACGAGGGAGACAATCCGATTGCGACCCGCGTGCGGACGGAATCCACGAAGCTCCAGGCCGAGGGACTGGACGAGAAACAGGCGGCCCGCCGCGCCGGTTACCGCGTCTTCGGCTCGAAGCCCGGTGCCTATGGTGCCGGCCTGCAGGCGTTGATCGACGAAAAGGGCTGGAGCGACCGTGCGGACCTCGCCGAGAGTTATCTCGTCTGGGGTGGCTACGCCTATGGCGCAGGCGAGGAGGGCAAGGCGGAACGTGGTCTGTTCGAGGAGCGTTTACGTTCGGTCCAGGCTGTGGTGCAGAACCAGGACAATCGCGAGCACGACCTGCTCGACAGCGACGACTACTACCAGTTCGAGGGCGGCATGACGGCGGCGATCGAGCATGTCGCTGGCATGAGGCCCAAGGTCTATCACAACGATCATTCGCGGCCGGAAAAGCCTGTGATCCGCAGCCTGGAGGAAGAGATCGGCCGCGTCGTGCGCGCACGCGTGGTCAATCCCAAGTGGATCGAGGGCGTGATGCGCCACGGCTACAAGGGCGCCTTCGAGATCACCGCGACGGTCGACTACATGTTCGCCTTTGCCGCGACGACGGGGGCCGTGCGTGATCATCATTTCGAAGCCGTCTACCAGGCCTTCATCCTTGATGAGCGCGTGCGCGACTTCATGGTCGACAAGAATGCGCCGGCTCAGAAGGAGCTCGCCGAGCGTCTGATCGAGGCGATCGAGCGAGGACTGTGGACGCCGAAGAGCAATTCCGCCAAGTTCACCCTGAGCGAAATGGTCGAAGGAGGCTTGCATGCCTGACGTTCAGGATAGAAAGCCGTTGGTTTTGAGCGGCCATTGCCTGTGCGGTGGCGTGCGCTTCCGCGCAGTTGGCCTCGTCCGCACCTCCGGCCATTGTCATTGTGAAAGCTGCCGGCGCGCCGCTTCGTCGCCGGTCACCACCTTCTTCACCGTTCCGCGCGAGGGAACGGAACTCGCCGGTGAAAGCCTCCGCTACTATGCGTCTTCGCCTGGCGTGCGCCGCAGCTTTTGCGGCAATTGCGGATCGCCGATGTCCTTTGAGACCGAGCGCCGACCTGACGATATCGATCTGTATGTGGCGAGCCTCGATGAAGGCCTTTCCGTCCCGATCGGTGAGCACTGGCATTGGGACGAACGCGTCGACTGGCTGACTGTCGTCGACGACCTGCCGAAGAGCGAGGGCGGTGTCTCTTGATCGCTCGCCGAATTGATTATCGCGGCATTGGCGCGCCGCAGCGCATCTGGTTTGCAAAAGAATTCAACGATACCGGGAGTACGACATGACCGAGGAAACCACTGCCACCGCCGAAGCTGATCTCGCCAGACACGCCGAGAAAATGGCCAAGAAGAAGGCCGCCCGCGACAAGATCATGGCGACGAAGACCGGCGAGAAGGGCCTGATCATCGTTCATACCGGCAAGGGCAAAGGCAAGTCGTCTGCTGCCTTCGGCATGATCTTCCGCCACATCGCACACGGCAAGAAATGCGCCGTGGTCCAGTTCATCAAGGGCGCCATGTCCACAGGCGAACGGGACATGATCCTCAAACATTTCTCTGATCTTTGCGACTTCCACACCATGGGTGAAGGCTTCACCTGGGAAACCCAGGACAAGGCGCGCGACATTGCGATGGCGCAGGCCGCCTGGGAGAAGGCCAAGGAATTGATCCGCGACCCCGCAAATTCCATGGTGCTGCTCGACGAGGTCAACATCGCGATCCGCTACGACTACATCGACCTTGCCGAGGTTCTGGAATTCCTGGCGACAGAGAAACCGCCCATGACCCATGTCGTTCTGACCGGCCGCAACGCCAAGGACGAGCTGATTGAACTTGCCGATCTCGTGACGGAGATGGAACTGGTGAAGCACCCCTTCCGCTCGGGCATCAAAGCTCAGATCGGCGTGGAGTACTGAACGGTCAGATCCCGATCCAAACCCGGATCGGGTTTGTCGGGTCGGCCAATAGCCGGATGGCGAGTGCCATGCAGGTGACGACCAGCAGTGGTTTGATGATCTTGGCGCCCTTGCGCATGGCGAAGCGTGAGCCGGTCTGGGCGCCGAGGAACTGGCCGACGCCCATCAGGAGGCCGACTTTCCAGAGCACCACGCCGCTGGCGACGAAGATCAGGAAGGCGCCGAGATTCGAGCCTAGGTTTAGAAGCTTCGTATGTGCCGTTGCCTTCAGCATGCCGAAGCCGGCAAGCGAGACGAAGGCGAGCATGAAGAACGAGCCGGTGCCGGGGCCAAAGACGCCGTCATAGAGACCGATCAGCGGTACAAGCGTCGCGCCGAAGACGAAGGGCGTCATGCGCTGATGGCGGTCTTCATCGGAAATGTTCGGCTTCAGCGCAAAATAGAGCGCGATGGCAACTAGCAGGAAGGGCATGAGCACCCGCAGCACGTCGCCGGGCACCACCGTTGCGATCACGGCACCGATGGCACCACCGATCACCGCCATGACAGCCATGGGCAGCTGCTTGTTCAGATCCACGTGACCTTTGCGCGCATAGGCGAGCGTTGCCGACCCTGCGCCGAACATCGACTGCAGCTTGTTGGTCCCGAGCGTCTCCAAGGGCGGAATGCCGGCAATCAGCATGGCCGGGATGGTGATCAGCCCGCCGCCACCCGCAATCGAATCGATGAAGCCGGCGATGAAGGCGGCAATGAACAGCAGCAGCAAAGCTTGGAAAGCGAGATCGGCCACGGGGAGACTCGTGAAGGGTGAGGGAAGGTGGCGCCGTTGTGGACCAAACGCCTCGGCTGCGCAACCTTGCGAGGCCATGTCGTGCAGGTCGCGCAAGGGACATTCTGTGAACTGCCGCTTCCGTCACACAAAGCGCCGCAATCCGGTTTGACCGTTTGATGAGGCTTCGGTAAAGCTCATAACAATGTGCGACGGCGCCTGTTCGACAGGCTGGAAATAGTCCGGTGCGGCCGACCCAATCCGGGGGCCAATTCCGGAGCTGTCCCAAAGGCCATGGACCACGCCTGAAAAGGTGGATGGTTCGGCGCTTCGTACAGGCAGACAAAACGAAGCAGGGAGGCCTTGAACCTATGGCGGAAAAACTCGGAATCATGGTCTGCGGCCATGGGAGCCGCAATCAGAACGCGGCGAAGGAATTCGCCGTGATCGCGGAGGCGCTGCGCGCCCGCAATCCCGACATGCCGGTGGAATACGGCTATCTCGAATTCTGCAATCCGGTGATCTCGGCCGGCCTGGACAGCCTGCGCGAACAGGGTGTGACCCGCGTGCTGGCAGTGCCGGGCATGCTCTTTGCCGCCGGCCACGCGAAGAACGACATCCCCTCGGTTCTCAACACCTATCAGGCGCAGAACCCGGGTATGGTGATCAATTACGGCCGCGAACTCGGCATCGACCTGAAGATGATCCGTGCCGCCGGTGACCGGATCCAGGGAGCGGTCGACGAGGCGAACGCAACGCTCGGCTTTGTCGAAAAGCACGACACTCTGCTGATGGTCGTCGGTCGCGGCTCGTCCGATCCGGACGCCAATTCCAACGCCACCAAGGTCATGCGCATGCTCTGGGAAGGCATGGGCTTCGGCTGGGGCGAGACCTGCTATTCCGGCGTCACTTTCCCGCTGGTCGAGCCGGGTCTGACACATGCCGCCAAGCTCGGTTACAAGCGCATCGTCGTGTTCCCGTATTTCCTCTTCACCGGCGTGCTGGTGAAGCGCATCCACAGCTATACCGACGAGGTCGCGGCACGTTTCCCGGAGATCCAGTTCGTCAAAGCGAGCTATCTCAACGACCACCCGCTGGTGCTCGACGCCTTCCAGGATCGCGTCAAGGAGATCCTCGAGGGCGCGGCGGTGATGAACTGCCAGATGTGCAAGTATCGCGAACAGGTGCTCGGCTTCGAAGCCGATGTCGGCCAGCCGCAGGAAAGCCACCACCACCATGTCGAGGGTATCGGCGGCGGGCTTGAAAACTGTCCCTGCAAGGGCGATTGTGATGCCTCGTGCCGCGATCCCGATTTCTGTCGCGAGCATGGTCTTCCCTGGACGCCGGTGCACAGCCATGCAGAGCCGGCACCGCTGAAGCCCGTGCCGGTCGAAACACCCTTCGACTATACGCCGTCCTTCACGCTCGGCGGCAAATATGCAGCCCTCAAGGACAAGACGCCGGATGCCGAACTGCAGGCTGTGATGGACGCGCCGTCCTCGGGCAAGGCCGCGCATCACGAGCACGGACCGAACTGTGGCTGCGGTCACCACGACCATGATCATGGTCACGACCACAACCGCAACCATGCCCACAATCACGCCCATGCGCACGACCATGGGCACCATCACCACCATGATGACCATGATCACGGCCACCATGATCACGGTCATGATCACGCGCATGACCATGGCCATGCGCATGGCCACGACCACCATCATCACCACGCGCCTTACCCCCATGCGGACCATCCGCTGGGGCCGAAGTCGATGCAGAAGAAAAAGTAATGCCGCTCTTCGATCGCATCCTGATCGTCGACTGGTCCGGTGCTGGGCAACCGGTCACCGGCAAGAACTCGCTCTGGGCGTGCCTCGCCCGGCGCGAGGGCGATGGCCATGCCATCGAGTGGATCGAGAATTTTCCGACCCGTCATGCCTTCATGCAACGGCTTGAGGCCGTGGTCCGCGCAGCCATCGCCGAGGGGCAACGCCTGCTCTGCGGCTTCGATTTCGCCTTCGGCTATCCGGCGGGCACTGCCGAGCGGCTGACGGGCAAGGCCGATTGGCGCGCCCTGTGGCGCAAGATCGCCGATCAAATCGAGGACGCGCCTGACAACCGCAACAATCGTTTCGATCTCGCCTCGCGCTGGAACGCCACCTATTTTGCCGGCGAGCCGCGCTTCTGGGGACGCCCGCATCAGCATGTCTATGCCGATCTGTCCGACAAGAAGCCGCCTTCGCCCCTGGCGGCTCCGCTTGCCTTCCGCAGTTCTGAGCAGTTCGCCAAGGGGGCGAAATCCGTGTGGCAACTGAGCTACAACGGTTCAGTCGGCAGCCAGACACTGCTCGGGATCAGCAGGCTGTCTCGCTTCCTCGACGAGAGCGGCCACGGTGAGCACATCGCCGTCTGGCCTTTCGAGACAGGTTTCGCCAAGGCTTTCGACAAACCTGTCGTTTTCGCTGAGATCTATCCCTCGCTCTTTACGCTGGCCGCCCAGGACGAGGTGAAGGATCAGGCGCAGGTCAGGACCGTTGCCGATGCCTTTGCACGCTTCGATATGGATGGGCGGCTTGCGACGCTGCTGGATCGTCCGGCTGTGCTATCAGACGAGGAGGTCGCCGTTTCGATTGCGGAAGAGGGCTGGGTGCTCGGCATCGGGCATCGGGAGTTGGAGGTTGCGGGTGAGGACACCCCCCTCTGGCCTGCCGGCCATCTCCCCCACAAGGGGGGCGAGCGGACTGCGGTGACCGCCGAGATCCCCATAGCCCTTCCTGACAAACGGAAAAATTATGGGGCTCAATCCAGCGCGGCTGCGGCTGTCACTGACGCGGCCACGAGGCACACCCCACTCTTTCCCCTTGTGTGGGAGATGTCGCGCAGCGACAGAGGGGGGTACCCCACCCATGGCACGATCGACTACATCCGCGACCCCGCCGAAATCTATCGAGTGTCCTTCGCCACCATCCGTGCGGAAGCTTCCCTCGACCGTTTCCCCACTGTCCTCCAGCCGCTGGTGATCCGCCTCATCCATGCCTGCGGCATGGTCGATCTCGCCGATGATATCAGGTGGTCCGAAGGCGCCTTCGAGGCCGGTGCCGCAGCGCTTGAAAAGGGTGCCCCGGTTCTTGTCGATGTCGAGATGGTTCGCCACGGCATCATTCGCCGCCTGCTCCCGGTCGAGAACGAGGTCCTCTGCCTTCTGAACGACGAACGCGTGCGCCCGAAGGCGGACGAAATCGGCAACACCCGCTCAGCCGCACAGGTCGATCTCTGGGACGAACATCTAGCCGGCGCCGTAGTCGCGATCGGCAATGCGCCGACGGCGCTCTTCCGTCTCTTGGAACGCATCGATGCCGGCGCGCCGAAGCCGGCGATCATCCTCGGTTTTCCCGTCGGCTTCGTGGGAGCAGCCGAAAGCAAGGACGAATTGATCGCAAATTCCAGAGGCATTCCCTATATCGCGGTCGGCGGCCGTCGGGGCGGCTCGGCCATGGCATCGGCCGCCGTCAACGCCCTGGCGGGAGGGCTCGGTACCAATGTCTGATCGCTTACAGGGCCCCTGGCTCACTATCATCGGCATCGGCGACAACGGGCTGGAAAGCCTCACTCCCGAGGCCCAGGCGATCGTCTGGCAGGCCGAAACGCTCGTCATCGGCGAGCGACTGGATGCGGTGATCGATGGCTCCAGCTTGCCGGATCTGAAGCGCATCCTCACCTGGGGCGCGGGCTTTCGCGAAACGCTCACGGAAATCCTGAAACTCCGGGGCACGTCCGTAACGATCCTGGCCACCGGTGACCCCATGCATTTCGGCATTGGCGCGACACTCCGGCGTTATGTGGCCGCCGAAGAGATGTTTGTGCTGCCGAGCCCGTCGGCCTTTTCGCTCGCCGCCGCCCGGCTCGGCTGGCCGCTGCAATCGGTGACGCAAATCTCCCTGCATGGCCGCCCGCTCGCCTTCCTCAACCGACACGTCATGCCGCGCGCGCGCATCCTGGCGCTGACTTCTGACGCCTCCACCGTGCAGGCCGCTGCCGTGCTGCTCGCCGAGCGCGGTTTTGGCGCCTCGGTTCTCCATGTGCTCGAACATATGGGAGGCACGAAAGAGCGTTTGTTGCGCATGACGGCGCTGGAAATGGCCGAGACATGCCCTGTGATCTCGGATTTCAACACCCTGGCCATCGATTGCGCCTGGGACGGTCCTTTACTGGCACCGGTACCAGGCCTGCCCGATGAGGCCTTTCGTCACGACGGGCAGCTCACCAAGCGCGAGATCCGTGCGGCAACGCTGGCCCAGCTCGCGCCTTTCCCGAATGCCCGTCTCTGGGACGTGGGCGCGGGCTGCGGCTCGATTGCGATTGAATGGATGCGCTCCGGCATGGGCACCAGGGCAATTGCGATTGAAGCCAAGCCCGAACGGCTGGCAATGATCCGCGAGAATGCCGAAATCCTCGGCGTGCCCGATCTCGAGATCGTCGACGGCGAAGCGCCGGTCGTTCTCGCGGGTCTGAAGACGCCCGACGTGATCTTCATCGGCGGCGGCATCAGCGGCGAGGGGCTGTTCGAGGCCTGCTGGGCAGCGCTTGCCCCCGGCGGGCGTCTGGTAGCGAATGCCGTGACGATCGAAGGTGAGGCAAAGCTTGTGGATCTGCGCAGCCGCCATGGCGGAGAGCTGAGCCGAATTCAGGTCGCGCGCGCGGCCCCTGTCGGCCGTTATTGCGGCTGGAAGTCGCTGATGCCGGTCACGATGTGGACGGTTGTGAAGGGAGAGGGTGCATGAGAGCGCATTGTTGCCCCTCATCCCCCTGCCGGGACCTTCTCCCCGTGAACGGGGAGAAGGAGGCAAAACGGCGGCCGCATCGGCCTTCTCCCCGCCTGCGGGGAGAAGGTGCCCGAAGGGCGGATGAGGGGCACTTAAGTATTCAGGAGCAGCAGAGATGACCGGTAAACTCTACGGCCTCGGCCTCGGCCCCGGCGATCCGGAACTGCTGACGCTGAAGGCGCATCGCATTCTGACGGGCTGCCCAGTGGTCGCCTATCCGGCGCCCGATACCGGCCCGAGCTTTGCCCGCCAGATCGCGGCTCCCTATCTGACCGCCGCTCAGCTGGAGGTGCCGATCATCGTGCCGATGCGTGTCGAGCGCTTTCCGGCGCAGGACATTTACACGCAGGCCGCCGAAACCCTGTCGCACCATCTCGATGCCGGCTCCGATGTCGCCGTGCTCTGCGAGGGCGATCCCTTCTTCTACGGCTCCTTCATGTATCTCTTCGAGCGGCTTGCCGACCGGTATCCGACAGAAGTTGTGCCGGGCGTCTCCTCGATGATGGCGGCGGCCGCCGGCCTCGGCCGTCCGCTCGCGGCCCGCAACGACGTGTTGACGGTGCTGCCCGGACCTCTTTCGGATCAGGAGCTTGCAGCCCGCATCGAGGCGTCGGGTGCCGTCGCGATCATCAAGCTCGGCCGGCATTTCGCCCGCATCCGAGCCCTGATTGAAAATCTCGGGCTGACGGCGCAGGCCGGATATGCAGAGCGCGTCAGCCTTGCCGAACAGAAGCTCACGCCGCTTGCCGATGTGGCAGAGGACACTGCCCCCTATTTCTCGATGATCCTGATCTACAAGGGTGACGAGCGCTGGCATCCGGCACTTGCCAAGAAACTTGGAAGCGGAGCCTGATGACGCCTGTCTTTGCCTCCCCGGCCACACCCGCCGTCGTCATCTTGAGCGAATCAGCCGCTTCGTTGGGCCGTAGCATTGCCCAGGACATCGGGGGCGAGCTCCATGGCGCCGCCTCGCGCGTTATGGAGGCGGATGTTCGTTTTTCCTCGGCCAAGGATCATGTCCAGGCGCTGTTTGCGAACGGTCGGCCGATCGTCGCCGTCATGGCCTCTGGCGCTTTGATCCGGCTGCTTGCCCCGCTGCTGTCAGACAAATACGCGGAACCGCCGGTGCTCGCTGTGGCCGAGGATGGCTCCTCGGTCGTGCCGCTGCTCGGGGGACACCACGGCGCCAATGATTTGGCCAGGCAGATTGCCTCCGCGATTGGAGCCCATGCCGCCATCACCACGGCCGGCGATCTCAAGTTCGGCGTGGCGCTCGATCAACCGCCTGAGGGTTATGTCCTTGCCAATCCGCAGAACGCTAAGGCTGTTATGGCGGAGCTTGTCGCGGGTGCGGGCGTCCGGCTGGACCTTCCTTCTCCCCGCCTGCGGGGAGAAGGTGCCCGAAGGGCGGATGAGGGGCAACAGCAGCTCGGCGCGCAAGATCTGCCCCTCACCCCAACCCTCTCCCCGCAGGCGGGGAGAGGGGGTGTCGCCACCTGGCTCACCCAATCAAGACTTCCATTCCAACAAGAGGCCCGCGTGACGCTCTCCGTGACCGACCAACAGAAGACCGCAGGCGAGCTGGAACTCGTCTATCACCCGAAGACGCTGGTGCTCGGCATGGGCTGCGAGCGGTATGCAAAGCCCGAAGAAGCGATCGCACTCGCCGAGGAGGCTATCGCCGGGGGCGGGTTTGCAAGGGCCAGCCTGGCCGCCATCTGCTCCATCGACCTGAAGGCGGATGAGACGGCAATCCATGCGGTGGCCGCCCATTTCGGCGTGCCAGCCCGCTTTTTCACGGCAGCCACGCTGGAAGCCGAGGCGTCGCGTTTGAAGACCCCGTCAGACATCGTCTTTGCCGAAGTCGGCTGCCATGGCGTGGCCGAAGGGGCAGCCCTTGCTGCTGTCGGCGCGTCTGGCGAGCTCGTCGTCGAAAAGATCAAGTCGAAGGGCGCAACGACCGCCATTGCAAGGGCTGCCGACATCGTCGATGCCAAAACGATAGGTCGTGCCCGCGGCACGCTCTTCGTCGTCGGCATCGGTCCGGGTTCGGACGGCTGGCGGTCGCCCGAGGTGTCGCGCATGGTCCAGGCCTCCACGGATCTTGTCGGCTACTCGCTCTATCTCGATCTTCTTGGGTCCCTCGCCGACGGCAAGACCCGTCACGATTTCGACCTTGGCAAGGAAGAGGCGCGCGTCGTGCATGCCATGGAACTGGCAGGCGAGGGAAAGACCGTGGCCCTGGTCTGCTCCGGTGATGCCGGCATCTATGCGATGGCGACGCTGGTTTTCGAGCTCTTCGACAAGGGCGGGATCACGGATGCCGCAAGCCGCATCGAAGTGCAGGTCTCGCCTGGCATCTCCGCACTCCAGGCCGCCGCTGCCCGAATCGGCGCGCCGCTCGGCCATGATTTCTGCACCATCTCGCTGTCGGATCTTCTGACCCCGTGGGAGCATATCCAGCGCCGGGTGAAGGCGGCTGGCGAGGGCGATTTCGTCATCGCCTTCTACAATCCGGTCTCGATGAAGCGCCGCACGCAGCTCGCCTATGCCCGCGACGAATTGCTGAAGTATCGCCCGGCCACGACGCCGGTCATCCTCGCCACCAATCTCGGCCGTGAGGGCGAAAACGTCCGCACGGTGCCGCTTGGCGAATTGAACGTCGACGATGTCGACATGCTGACCGTCGTGGTGGTTGGCTCGTCCGAGAGCCGGACGGTGACAACCGGCGACGGCAAGACCTGGGTTTACACGCCGCGCGGATATTCCGGGAAGGCCGATACGGGGATGAAGGGCGACTAAAAGCCCCTCATCCGGCTGCCGCCACCTTCTCCCCGCATGCGGGTAGAAGGCTGATGTGGCCGGCGTCTTGCCCTCTTCTCCCCGTTTACGGGGAGAAGGTCCCGGCAGGGGGAAGAGGGGCTGCGCGACAGCCACTGAATTGAAAGGGAAATGAAGCATGACCGTCTATTTCATCGGCGCTGGGCCCGGAGCCCCCGATCTGATCACCGTGCGCGGCCTCAGGCTCATCGAGCGCTGCCCGGTCTGCCTTTATGCCGGCTCGCTGGTGCCGGAGGAGATCGTCGAGGCAGCACCAGAGGGTGCTCTCGTGAAGGACACGGCGCCAATGCATCTCGACGAGATCGTCGCGGATATGGTCGCCGCTCATGAACGCGGAGAAGACGTCGCCCGGGTGCATTCCGGCGATCCCTCGATCTACGGCGCAATCGCCGAACAGATGCGCCGTCTGGATGCGCTCGGCATTCCCTATGACGTCGTCCCCGGCGTTCCGGCTTTTGCCGCGACAGCAGCACGACTGAAGACCGAGCTCACTTTGCCGGAGATCGCCCAGACGGTCATCATCACCCGCACCGAGATGAAGGCATCGTCCATGCCGGAATTCGAGACGCTCGAGATTCTGGGCAAGTCGCGGGCGACGCTTGCGATCCATCTGTCTATCCGCAATCTCACCCATATCCGCGATACGCTGACGCCCTATTATGGCGAGGATTGCCCTGTCGTCATCGCCTATCGCTCCACCTGGCCGGATGAGCTCTTTATCCGCACGACCCTGAAGGACATGGCGGAAGAGGTGCGCAAGGCGAAGATCACCCGCACCGCCTTGATCATGGTCGGCAAGGTTTTCGGCCATGTCGAGTTCCGCGACAGCGATCTCTACAACTCCGACTTCAGCCATGTCTTGCGCAATGTGGGCAAGAAGAAGGCCCGTGGCTGACGCGCGGGCTGGGCAACAGGTCAGGTCGGCGGCTCACCGCTACGCGGTTTTCCTCTTCGCCTTCCTGGCCGGTTGCGTCGTAGCAGGCGTGATGTCGTTTGTTTATCTCTGGACATACTTTTCGCAGGGGCCGCTGCGGGAATTCCGGGGCTATCTCGGCTACAATGTCATCGATAGCGGCAGCCCCTGGCAATGGACCTTCAACATCGTTTTGTGGGGGCTCCCGGCCCTGCCTCTCTGCCGTCTGATTCTCGGGATGAGTGGCGTCAGGCCAGCATGGTGGCGAATGTGCCTCGGTTATCTGGTTCTCGCCCTGGTCATCTATTTGTTTGGCACGCTTGCCTATTCGACCGAGATCGATCGCATCGTCCTGCTTATCGCCGGCATGAGCGTGATCCTGACCGCCGGCTATGGTTTCACCCACCGCTGGATCGTCGTCTGCTGATGATGTTAGTGTTGTGCGTGAAAACAGACAGCAAGGGAGCGTGTTGACCGGTGACAGCAACAGACACTGTGATGCAGGGTGGCTGCCGGTGTGGGCAGGTCACAATGAAAGTGAAGGGCCGGCCGCTGATCACCATGGCATGCCATTGCAAGGGATGTCAGCGCATGACCGTCAGCGCCTTCTCCCTGAGCGCCCATTTCTTGATCAGACCGTCGAGATTGCCGGCCTCGAGCCAGTGATCGGCGGCATGCATGGCGAATTGCGCCATTACTTCTGCCCGCATTGCCTCAGCTGGATCTTCACGCGGGCCGAGATGCTCGGGCCGCTCATCAATATCCGCTTAACTATGCTGGACGGCGCCGCCGATCTGCCGCCCCTCATCGAGACCTGCGTGTCGGAGAAATTGCCCTGGGTCTCGCTGCCGGCAGCCCACAGCTTCGATAAATTCCCGCCCATGGAAGACTTTCCGAAGCTGATTGCCGAATTCGCCGAAACCGCGCCGTGACTGCTTCCTTGTTCCCGAGGATTGCGATATGGAACCCGCTTCCTCAGACAGGACGTCAACCTCATGCACAAAGTCATTTTTGATACGGATCCCGGCGTCGATGACGCCATGGCGCTCCTCTTCCTGCACCATCATCCTGACATCGACCTGCTTGGCATCACCACGGTCTTCGGCAATGCCGAGATCGATGTGACCACGCGCAACGCGCTGTTCCTGAAGCGGGAATGGAAGATCGATGCCCCCGTTGCCCGCGGCGCCGGCGAGACCTTTATCCCGCATCGGGTCAGCCATGAGCCGCCGAAATTCATCCATGGCGATGATGGCCTGGGCAATATCGGCGTGCCCGAAGTGACGGATGTGCATCCCGATCCGCGTCCGGCCCATCGTTTCATCGTCGATATGGTGCGCGCCAATCCGGGTGAGGTGACGATCGTCGCCGTCGGCCGCATGACCAACCTCGCCAATGCCCTGAAGGAAGACCCTGAGATCGTCAATCTCGTCAAGGAGATCGTCATCATGGGCGGCGCCTTTGACGTCAATGGCAACGTGACGCCCGCGGCCGAAGCCAATATCCACGGCGACCCGGAAGCGGCAGACGTGGTGATGACGGCAAAGTGGCCGGTTGTCGTCGTCGGTCTTGATGTGACCATGCAGACCGTGATGACCCGCTCCCAGCTCGCCGACATCAGGGACGCAGCCGGCACCAGCCGCGCACGTCTGCTCTTCGACCTCTCGCAGTTCTACATCGATTTCTACGAGGGCCTGGTCGATGACGGCATGGTCGTACACGACAGCTGCGCCTGCGTTTATGTCGTGGCGCCCGAACTCTTCAAGACCCGCAGCGGCGTCATTCGCGTGGTCTGCGGCGGCATAGCTGACGGTCAAACGATCCAGAAGCCCGATGGTCGTGGATTCGGTCCCTCCGATTGGGATGGTGACCTGCCGAGCCAGAAGATCTGCACCGAGATCGATGCGCCAGCGGTTCTGAAGCTCATTCATGATGTGATCGTGGCCGTCCGCGAAGAGTGAGCAGCAGCGCCGAGCAGACAAATAAAAACCCCGGATCTGGGAGGAGATCTGGGGTTTTTTCTATTCTGGATCCGACCGAAGTCGGGACCGATCAGCCGTTGACGGCGTGACGGGCAACGCGACGGATGTCCTCGCGGCCAATGCCGAGGTCGCGCAGTTCGCGGTCCGACATGCGGCCGAGTTCGGTGATGGTCTGACGGTACTTGCGCCAATTGTTGAGCGAGCGAGCGATGTTCATTTGGGTCTACCTCTTTGGTGGTTTGGACCCGTCTGTGGGCCCCTTCGAATTTGTTGATCCGAATATATGCTGCAATGCGAAATCGTTGAAGACATAATGCGGCAGAGCACCCATGCGCTCAGTGCATACCAACCGATTTAACCCATTGTTAATTGATGATTTTTTGTGCGTTTGCCTCAGATCCCATCGCGCATTGCACCCGGGCAGGTCATGCCGAAGGCCGAAACACAAGGCAGTCAAAGGTGGGAGGAGGGCAAAAAATAACGCTCACCGGGGGAGGAGGTCCGGTGAGCGTCATTTTTGCAGACCAACGACTGGGAGGAGGAGTGTCGTTGGCCAATCGAGCCCGCTCTGGGAGGAGGAGTGAGCGGGTCGAAGTAGAAGCGCCAGAATTTCCGTCGCTCTGTTGAGGATGAATATAGGCGACACGTACGACTTTGTGCAGTGCAAAAAGAGCATGGAAGGCATGCGGTTCTTGCATGGGGGCTAGCCTTATTCCTTGCTGCGCCTTGCGGCTTGTTTTTCTGTCTCCGTCGTTTCAGATTGCCTTCGATTTCGAGGGGGCAGGCAGATGTACAGAGGCAGGTTGAAGCGCGACCTCGACGACTGGGTCAAGCGGGGGCTGGTTGATGCAGAAACCGCTGGCCGGTTGTTGGAAGATGTTGATCGCAGAAGCAGCAACTACAGTCTCGGAACCGTGCTTGCCATGTGTGCTGCCGCACTGATTGCGGCTGCAATCCTAATGCTGGTGGCGGCGAATTGGGATCAGGTGCCACGCACTGTTCGGGTCGCGGGCATTGTATTCCAGATATGGCTCTATCACGGAGTAGCCTTACTCGCCCACCAAAAGGGGTATGGCCGGATCTCGGCGGCAGCCCTGCTGCTTGGCGCGACGGCCTTCGGCGCGGGCATTCAGCTGATCGGTCAGATGTACCATCTCTCGGGTGATAGCATCACTGCGATGCTGGTGTGGTTCTCCGTGACAGCGATCTCCGCCTTCCTCTTCAGATCTCCGGCATTGGCTGTCATGGCCGGGATATTGTCGATCGGAACTTGGTGGGTCGGGATCTGGACTGGTGACTTCGAATGGAGGCCAGGGGGGCTTCTGTCCCATTGGCAGCCTGTTGCCGCTCTGGTTGTGGCGGCAGCCAGTGCCTGGACCGGCGCTGACCGTGCCAAGCACCTGGCCTACTGGCTTTTCATCGCCTGGATTTGGTGGCTGGTCGTTGAGAGCAATAGCGACTTCGGCATCAGCATGCTGACGGTCGCGTCGATCCTGCTCTTTCTCGCCCTGACGCTGAAGGTATCGCCGTTAGCGGGGCTGGAGGCAAAACTGGGTGAGTCTCCCGCCTTCTACACCTGTCTCGTCGCAATGATTGGCTTGGCCCGATACCAGCTGGAGGCGAATGGCGCCTTCTCGATCGCCGTGACCGGATGCATCTTGTTAGGCTTCTGTATCCTTGCCATCATGCTCAAGGGACGCGACAACACTGCCATCCGTTATCTCGCCTATTCTGCTTTTGTCGCCGACGTTCTTTATCTGGCAAATGAGACAATCGGCAGCCTGCTTGGCACGTCAGCCTTCTTTCTTCTGAGTGGTCTCGTGGTTGCTGTTGTGGCCTTCATTGTCGTGCGCGTTGAAAGGCGCCTGTCAAAACCGGTGGGGGAGGTAACGCCATGAGTATTTCCTCGAAGCGCTTTGCAACGGTCGCGCTGGTGGTTGCTGCGGCTCAGACGGCAATCCTCGGTTATATGATTGAGAGCCGTGCCGGCGTGCTGCGATACGGCCATGAAGTGCTGCTGAAGACAGCGCCTGTCGATCCGCGAGATCTCTTACGTGGCGATTACGTCGTCTTAACCTACGATATCTCGCACATAGATTCGTCTTTGATCTCTGGTGAATGGCCGACCTCCAATCCTTTGCCGCCGCTGGCGGTCAGGCTGAAGGCTGAACCTGAAGGCTATTGGAGCGTTGTGGAGGCATCTTTCGGTTCGCTCTCAAGAACGAATGGCACTGTCATCCTGGCTGCAAGCGTTGACAGTCCTGTTCAATGGCAAAGCTTGCCGAGTGACCTTAGGGTCTCCTATGGCATAGAACGCTATTACGTGCCGGAGGGCGAGGGCAAGCCGATCGAGGACGGCCGGAACCAGGGGCGTGTTTCTGTCGCGGTTCGTGTTTCAGACGAGGGCCAGGCACAGATTCGTGCCCTGATGCTCGATGGCGAACCGCTCTACGAAGAGCCGCTCTACTGAACGGGACCATTTGCCTGCTGAAATGCCTGTGAACCCGACTGTGAGCGCCCTGCAAGAGTGTCATTTTTCCTTTGCGTGCGGGAAAACGGGTGTTATAGAGACGCGCGCTCCGGAGGGGCCATGCGCGAATGCGACATGCGCTTTTGGACGCGGGTATGGTGAAATTGGTAGACACGCCAGATTTAGGTTCTGGTGCCGCAAGGCGTGGGAGTTCAAGTCTCTCTACCCGCACCAGCTAAGCCGCGCGGGATCGACGAGAGAACACTGAGGTGTGGCTCTTGTCAGTCCGGCGCCGTTTTGCTTGGCAGAATGTTGACGAATTGCGACGCAGCCACGTCCGGGAAAATCAATTCCGGCGTCGTGCTCAGGGAAAACATCGGCTGTCCGAGCACGGCCGCCACGACATGAAGGTAAGAACATGCAGGTTATCGAAACGCTCGCTGAAGGGCTGAAGCGCGAAATCAAGGTCGTGATCCCGGCCAAGGACATGGAACAGCGCATGAACGAGCGCCTGGCCGAGGTGAAGGACAAGGTCCGCATCAACGGCTTCCGCCCGGGCAAGGTGCCGACCTCTCATGTCAAGAAGATGTACGGCAAGTCCATCATGGCTGAACTCGTCAACGAGATCATCCGTGACAAGCCGTCGGCGATCCTTTCGGAGCGCGGCGAAAAGTCGGCGACCCAGCCTGAAATCGTCATGACCGAGGACGAGAAGGAAGCTGAAAAGATCCTGTCGGCTCAGGCCGACCTCGAGTTCACCCTGTCCTACGAAATCATCCCGGCGATCGAACTGAAGTCGGTCGATGGCATCAAGGTCACTCGCGAAGTCGTCGAAGTCTCCGAAGACGAGATCAACGAGCAGATCGAAAAGATCGCCGAGAGCGCTCGCACCTTCGAAGCCAAGAAGGGCAAGGCCGCTGATGGCGACCGCGTCACCATGGACTACCTCGGCAAGGTCGATGGCGTGCCGTTCGACGGCGGCAAGGACGAAGACGCAGAGCTGGTTATCGGCTCGAACCGCTTCATCCCCGGCTTCGAAGAGCAGCTGGTCGGTCTGAAGGCTGGTGACGAAAAGGTCATCACCGTGACCTTCCCGGCCGAATACCCGGCAGCAAACCTCGCTGGCAAGGAAGCCACCTTCGACATCAACGTCAAGGAAGTCGCAAGCCCGGCCAAGACCGAAATCAACGACGAGCTGGCCACCAAGCTCGGCGTCGAATCGGTCGAGAAGCTGAAGGAAATCGTCCGCGGTCAGATCGAAAGCCAGTACGGCAACGTCACCCGCCAGAAGGTCAAGCGTCAGATCCTCGATCAGCTGGACGAGCTCTACAAGTTCGAGTCGCCCTCGAAGCTCGTCGATGCCGAGTTCGAGAACATCTGGCGCCAGATCAACACCGATCTCGCCCAGTCCGGCAAGACCTTCGCTGACGAAGACACGACCGAAGAAGCAGCTCGCGAAGAATACCGCGCGCTCGCCGAGCGTCGCGTTCGCCTTGGCCTCGTTCTCTCCGAAATCGGCGAAAAGGCCGGCATCGAAGTGACCGAAGAAGAAATGCAGCGTTCGCTCTTCGCCCAGCTGCAGCAGTTCCCGGGCCAGGAGAAGCAGATCCTCGACTTCTTCCGCAACACGCCGGGTGCTGCCGCATCGCTGCGCGCGCCGATCTTTGAAGAAAAGGTCATCGACAAGCTGCTCGGTGAAGTCTCCGTCACCGACAAGACCGTGAGCAAGGACGAGCTCCTCGCTGACGACGCCGAAGAAGGCGACAAGCCGGCGAAGAAGGCTGCTCCGAAGAAGAAGGCTGCAGCCAAGGCTGAAGACGCTGCCGAAGGCGAAGAAGCCGCGCCGAAGAAGAAGGCCGCTCTGAAGAAGAAGGCCGCCGAAGGCGAAGCCGAATAATCTTCGTGGCATCATGAGTTGAGAGAAAGCCGTCCTTCGGGGCGGCTTTTTCGTCTTTAGGTGTTGGAGACGTCCATGCAGATCAGGCTAATACGCAGTGCGACGCTTGTCGTTGACGTGGCTGGCAGCCGGCTGCTCATCGATCCCTGGCTTGCGAATAAGGGCCAAGGGCGTAGCTATTCCGGTGGTGGCCCGTCACCGCTCGTAGACCTGCCTCTGACGGTCGAAGAATTACTGGATGGCATTGATGCGGTCCTGATTTCGCATTTGCATTCCGATCATTTCGATGAAGCGGCACAACGGGCGCTGCCGAAGTCGATGCCGATCCTCTGTCATGGTCGCGATCAGGCCGCGATCATGGCGACAGGGTTCAAGGACGTACGAGCGATCGGGCAGGGGCTGACGCTTGGTTTGGTTCGGATCCGGACAACGGATGGCAAACACGGCCCTCCGGAGGTGTTGGACGACATGGGTGAGGTCTCGGGCTTCCTGATCGAGGCGCCTGATAAGCCGACGCTCTATTGGGCAGGCGACACGATTCTGTGCCCGGAGGTGAAGGCTGTCCTGGCGGATGAACGGCCTGATGTCGTCGTGGTCCACGGCTGTGGTGCGCTCTGGAAGGGCAAGGGGCCATTGGTCATGGATGGTCCAATGGTGCTCGAAACGGTCAGGCTGTCAGGTGATGCGAAAGTTGTGGTCACCCATCTCGATGCCGTCGATCATGCGACGGTCTCACGCGTCGATCTCAGGCACATAGCTGCTGCCGCCTCGATCGATCAGAGTCGATTGTTGGTACCCGAAGACGGCGACCTCCTGAACTTCTAGCCGGATCAGCTGTTCGCTTGGGGGCGAGCCACGCGCCGTTCCACCGACAAGAGACCGATCACGCCGAACACGGCCAGCACCAGCCCGAGCCACGCCGACCCGGAATAGCCAAGGAAATGCGATCCGACCGCGAAGGCTGCAGCGTTGATGCCATTTCCGAGGAAGGAATTAATCGGCAGGAAGGCTGTCCCGAGGCCGGGGCGTCCGGGGAAAAGATCCTGGAAATAGCTGAGCGGCAGCGCCAGAAGTGCGGCGGCAAAGGCGGCACCCGGCAGCGCCAGCACATAGATGTGCCAGGTCGCCGAAGCGAAGCTCAGGGCTGCCATATACCCGCCGTAGCCGAGTGCTGCCGTTACGATCATGCCGACGATGCCGTGGCGCTTGAGTAGGTGCGCCCACATCAGCATGAAGGGTATCTCGACAAGTGCCGTCATGCCGGCGATCAGACCGACATCGGCAGTCTTGCCCCCAAGCTGAAGCGTGAGGATCAGAGGCCAGACGGTGCCGCTAAGCCGCAAGGTCGAGGTAATCGCCGCAATCGAAACCATGCGGATCAGCATGTCGCGAGCGGCGAGTTCCTTGAGAGCTGCGAGAAAGCCAGGCGCCGTTGTGTCACGGGCCGGTTGGCTCGGCGGAGCCTTAAGGATGAATGTCGCGCAGATGAGGATGAACAGGCAAAACAGCGCGGCAAGCCCCCAGGCACCAAGCATGTTGCCGGAAGCGCCGAGCGCCAGTCCAAGACCCGCCGGCGTAATCACCCAGGCGGCAGAAACCACGGCGCGCAAAGTGCCGTTGATCGAGGCTGCCTCCGCCGGCTCGATGTCGCCGGTTTCCAAACGCGCGCTCGCGAAGAGTAAGGAGCTCGTCGCGTAGAAGAAGGGCACCACCAGCGAGGTCGCGCCGAGGAAGACCGGCACCGAGGGAAAGAGATAGATGGCGCCGTAACCGATGACGCCGAGCGCCGACATTGCCATCAGCATATGGCGCCGGTCACCTAAGAGGTCCGAGAGTATGCCGAGCGACACGCTGATCACGACGGCGGTAACCGACGAAACCAATACAAGCAGCGAGAAAGCCCGATCGCTCATCCCGAGCGTGCCGATGGCGGTCACCGAAAGATACGGGATCGTCGCCCCAAAGGCTGACCCTTGGGCGAAGATCATCAAGGACAGGACAAGCAATTGCGGACGGCCGGCAATCTGGCCGAAGGATGAAAACATCAGAAAATCTCTGCTGCGGGCGCAGCGAAAAACCGGCGGGGAGCCGGAAGTTTCAAAACACCATTCTGACATGAGTCGCGCGCCGGCGTCAGCCACGCTTATGCAGGCCAGCAGCCTTCCGTCCTCTCAAGACGGTCTGTCGCTGGCTTCGATCTACTCAGCCGCGCGGCGCTCGATCTTCTCCACCTTCAGCTCGCCCATCCGGTTCCAGGCGTCGAGGCCGGCGATCTTGTAGGCTTCGGCGAGCGTCGGGTAGTTGAAGGTGTTCTCGACGAAATACTCCACTGTGCCCTTGAGGTTCAGCACCGCCTGGCCGATATGAACGAGTTCGGTCGCACCTTCTCCGACGATGTGCACGCCGAGAAGGCGGCGAGTCTTCAGCGAGAAGATCATCTTCAGCATGCCGCTGTCGAGGCCCATGATATGCCCGCGCGAAGTCTCGCGGAAGTGCGCGATGCCCGTTTCATAGGGAATGCCGCGCTGAATGACCTCTTCTTCTGTGAGGCCGCAGGTCGAGATTTCCGGCACCGCATAGATGCCATAAGGGAAGAATTGCGGCGGATCATGTGCCGGCGCGCCAACGGCATGGCGGGCGGCGATTCGGCCCTGTTCCATCGAGGTAGACGCAAGCGACGGAAAGCCGACGACATCGCCGGCGGCATAGATGTTCGGAACCGAGGTCTGGAATGTCTCAGGGTTAACCTTCAGCCGACCGCGATTGTCGGCTTCGAGACCGGCGGCGGCAAGGTTCAGCGAATCGACTGCGCCAACGCGACCGGCGGCGAAAAGGACCATTTCGGCGGTCAGAACACGTCCGTTCTTCAGCGTCACGCGGCACTTGCCGTCGACCTTTTCCACCCCCTCCACCGTCTGGCCGAAGATCAGCTTCATGTTTCGGTCGCGCAGCTGGTAGGTGAAGTCTTCGACAATCTCCTTGTCGATGAAATCAAGCATGGTGTCGCGCGGTTCGACCACGGTCACCACCGTATCGAGCGCCGAGAAGATCGTCGCATATTCGATGCCGATGACACCTGCACCAATCACGATCATCGAGCGCGGCAACTCCTTGATCTCGAGGATCTCGTCGCTGTCGATGATGCTCACGCCGTCGAAAGGGATATGCGAGGGCTTGAACGGCCGGGTGCCGACGGCCAACAGAACGGACTGGGCCTGCACCTGCAGCACTTCACCATCTTCCTTCGTCACCTCGAGCGTATGCGCGTCGATGAAGCGCGCCGTGCCGCGCATCTGCTGCACGCGGTTGCGCGAAAACTGGTGTTCCAGCACCTCGACCTCGTGGTCGAGCGTAATCAGCAGCCGGCGTCGGAGGTCGTCGGCGTTGATTTCCTGCTTTACGCGGTAGCTGCGGCCGTAAAAACCGCGCTCGCGCCAGCCGGTGAGATTGAGAGCCGTTTCGCGCAGGGTCTTGGAAGGGATCGTACCGGTATGAACCGATACGCCGCCGACGCGGGTGCCCTTCTCGATGACAAGAACCTTCTTTTCCAGCTTCGCGGCCTGGATCGCCGCTCGACGTCCCGCTGGTCCGCTACCAATCACGACGAAGTCATACTGGTTCATGAGGTGCCTCTGATTCGGCTGCCGGAATGCTGCAGCGCACATTATCTGCAAGCACTATGACAGGGCAACGTCACCGTTTGGTTATCGCGCAACCGTGGCAGCGCGATGCAGATCCACCCGATCTGGGGGATGGCAAGCCTTTCGCATCAGATCAGTCGCAGACCCTTAAGGCTGGCATGCCCGTCCTTGCCGATGATGATGTGGTCGTGGACTGTGATGCCGAGCGGCTTTGCCGTCTCCACGATCGTCCGGGTCATGTCGATGTCGGCGCGTGACGGTGTCGGATCGCCACTGGGATGATTATGGACCAAGATCAGGGCGGTAGCAGACAGCTCCAGCGCGCGTTTGACCACTTCGCGCGGATAGACTGGGGTATGGTCGACCGTACCACGTCCCTGGATCTTGTCGGCAATCAAGACGTTGCGTTTGTCTAGGAAGAGAATGCGGAACTGTTCGGTCGTCTCGTACGCCATGGCGGCATGGCAGTAATCGATGACGGATGACCAGGAGGACAGGACCTGTTTTTCGCGAAGCTCGCTCTTCAGCATGCGCTGGGCGACATTGGCGATCAGCTTGAGGTCCAGGGCCACGGTTTCGCCGATGCCTTTGACCTCCTGCAATAGCGCCGGCGGCGCGCCCAGTACGCCGGCGAGTGTCTGGAAGCGGGCAAGCAGGGCCTTGGCGATGGGCTTAGTGTCACGCCGCGGGATCAGGCGAAAGAGCAGAAGTTCCAGGATCTCATAATCGGCGAGCGCCACATCCCCGCCGTCCCGGAAGCGGCTTCGCAGGCGCTCTCGATGTCCAAGATAGTGCGCTTCCGGCTGCATGACAGGCCGCGTGGACCGAGCCCCGTCTCGCGCCGGTTGCTCGGCAAAGAAACTGCGTTCGTCGATTTCGTCTTCTGGCGAAAGCCGGCCGGTACCGAAGAGATCGGTAGACTGTTGCGGGGCGACGCCTTCAGGGCGCGGGAACTCACCTGAGAACGGAAACTTGCTCGTCATGCCACCCAATCCTGACCCTCATGGTCGAACGGCAGAACCGCCGCATGGATATAGTGACACGACTGCCGCCGTGCGCAAGTTCAAGTTGCGCCAAGTCGTGGTGCGTGCGTCAGCCAAGGCCCGGTCGATCGAGACCGGCCGGCGAGAGGGTGAAAATCTCGCAGCCTGTGGAAGTGACGCCCACCGTATGCTCGTATTGCGCCGTCAGCGAGCGGTCGCGGGTCACGGCGGTCCAGCCGTCGGACAGCACCTTCACATGTGGGCTGGCCGAGATTGATCATCGGCTCGATGGTGAAGATCATGCCTTCGCGCAGTTCCGGTCCTTCGTTCGCCCGGTCCGTAATGTAGGATGTTCGGGCTGTCGTGGAAAAGCCGCCCGACCCCGTGGCCGCAGAAATCGCGCACGACCGAGCAGCGCTCGGCTTCCGCGATAAGTCTGGATCGCCGCGCCAATCGCCCCGGTGCGTGCGCCGGGTCTGCACGGCGGCGATGCCGCGCATCAGGCATTCATGCGTGACTTCGCATCAGCCGCTCGGCCGCGCGCTTGATGTTCCCGACCGGATACATGCGGCTCGAATCGCCGTGCCAGCCGTCGAGCAGGTAGGTCACGTCGATATTGACGATGTCGCCGTCGCGCAGCGGCTTGTCGTCCGGCATGCCGTGACAGACGACATGGTTGATCGAGGTGCAGACGGAATATGTTATAGCCGCGATAATTCAACGTCGCGGGAAGGGCGCCGTGATCGGCGCCGAATTCGAAGACGAATTTGTCGATGGCGGCTGTCGTCACGCCCGGCTTCGACCATCGGCACGAGCGCGTCGAGACAGCGGGCGGTCAGCTGACAGGCCCGGCGCATGCCTTCGAAATCGTCTGCGCCATAAAGCCGGATCGCGCCGGTGTTTTTCAGCGGCGCAGTCGCCGCGTCGATATAGGTGACCATGGGGGGTCCCTTTCGGATTATCTAATCAGAGCTTTGCCCGTTCATAAAGCACGCAGGCCGTCTTCGTCTATCCGGATGAGCCTTTCTGGCTCGATTTTGCCGGGATCGATGCGGCACCGCACGGCATAGGCCTCGACGCCACGCCCGATCGCACGGGCGAAGGCACGGCCGTAACCGGGGTCGAGATCCGAGCAGATTCTCAGGCGATCGCAATCGGCGCGCTGGATGATGAAGAGCATGGCCGCGCGATGGCCTGCGTCAACAAGGTCGCCCATTTCGTCGAGGTGCTTGGCGCCGCGGGTCGTCACGCTGTCCGGGAACTCGGCTAGGCCCGGCGAGCGGATGAAATGCACGTTTTTCACCTCGACATGCACACTGTCCTTGGTCTCGTCCTGAAGCAGGATGTCGATGCGCGAGTTTCGGCCATAGCGCTGCTCGCGTTTCAAGGAAGAGAAGCCTGCAAGCTGGGGCACCAGACCACTGAGGATCGCCTCTTCGGCCAGGCGATTGGGGAGCGCCGTGTTGACCCCAACCACGGTGCCATCAGCCTCGACGAGCTCCAGGGCATGGGCGTATTTCCGGGTCGCGGTATCATGCCGCGACAGCCAGATCCGGGATCCTAGTTCGGTCAGACCCCGCATCGAGCCAGTGTTCGGACAGAATCCGGTGATTTCAGTGCCATCTTCCAGCACCGCGTCAAAAAGGAAGCGCTTGTAGCGACGCAAGAGCCGGGCAGGTATGAGGGGCGGAGAAAAGATCATGTCTGTCTTCGCAGGGGCTCAGGCAGCCGGATCGTCATGGGGCTTGTTGATCGCCCATGTCAGTAGCGCATCGAGGGCAGGGCAGAGCGTCTGCCCCCAGTCCGTCAGGCAATACTCCACCTTGGGCGGCACCTGATGATGAACGATGCGCCGGACAATGCCGTTGCTCTCCAACTGGCGAAGCTGCTGGATCAACATCTTCTGCGAAATCCCCGGTATGGATCGCTCCAGCTCCGAGAAGCGCAACACCGCGCCGCCGAAGAGGTGAAACAGGATAACCAGCTTCCAGCGACCTTCCAGCATCCGCAAAGCGTGTTCCACGCCTTCGGCCCCGTCAGCCGGTGTCAGGAAGGCATCCTTACTTTTCAGTGGGTACCTTACTTTTCCGTCCGTTCTTGTCATTTTTGAAGCGTATCGCCATCTTCGTCTTCGAGCAAGCGCGCCGCTCTTTCGCAACTGAAAACGAAAGATCTGATCCCATGTCGAACAGAATGACCGGGCCTGTCGAGGCCTGATTTCGAAGGCCGAAATGCGCGCGACCTCGCACGAGCACTTTCCGGATTTTCCGAGACTGCCGTGGTCCGCGACGAAAGCCGTATACATCGCGGCCCGCAGGAAATCCGCGCGTGGATGACTGAGACCATTGAGGCCTACGATGACCGTTCCGAACTTCTCAACGTTGAGGCCGACGGTGCCACCTTCATTGCCACGGCCAGAAGTCTCGGGGAACTTTCCGGGCAGCCCGATCACCCTGCGCTACCACTTTGCCACTGAGCGCGGCCTGATCTCCAGCCTGGAGATCGCACCATGAGCATGCATTTCAGGGTCGATCCGACGGAATTCGCGGATAAACGCGTCGTCGTCACCGGCGGCACGATGGGGGCGGGCGAGGCGATCGTGAAGCGCTTCATTCGGGGAGGGGCGCGGGTCGCAACAGCCGCCCGAAACCTGCCGGAAGCACCGGTGACCGGAGTGACGTTCGTTGAGGCGGACCTGTCGACGGAGGACGGTGTCGCCCGGTTGGCGGAGCATGCGCTGTCTGAACTCGAGGGAATAGACATTCTCATTCACTCCCTCGGCGGCTCGTCCACCCCCGGCGGCGGCTTCACGGCTGCATCGGAAGATTTCTGGCAACAGGAGTTGTCGCTCAATCTTCTGGCGGCCGTTCGCCTCGATCGCCTGCTGGTGCCTCAGATGGTGGACCGTCGGCAAGGTGCGGTAGTCCATATCGCCTCAATCCAGCATCGATTGCCCTTGCATGATTCAACGATGGCCTATGCGGCGGCGAAGGCGGCGCTTGCAAGCTATAGCAAGTCTCTTTCAAAGGAGGTGGGTCCGGCAGGCGTGCGCGTCAACACGGTATCACCAGGCTGGATACGCACCTCTGCTGCCGATCGCATGGTGCAACGCCTGGCAGCTAGCGGCGGGATTGACGAAGACCAAGCGCGTCAGGGCATCATGGATGCGCTCGGCGGCATCCCGATCGGCCGACCGGCCTGGCCAGACGAGGTCGCCGAACTCGTGGCATTCCTCTCGTCCGACCGCGCAGCATCAATTCACGGTGCGGACTATGTGATTGATGGTGGCACGATACCGACACTGTGAGGCGATGGAGCAGATGGAGCTTTTAAGGCTCCATCTGCTTTACACTCTCGCCAAGACGTAACGCCCGGGCGCGTCTCCGATGGCATTCAACGCATCGCCACCCGGCTTGCGTGCCGGAACGCGTTCATCGGCAAGCTTCTCGATCCAGACCTGCCAATGCGGCCACCAGGATCCGGATGTCTCCTTGGCATTCGCCATCCAGTCTTCGTAGGTTCCCGCAACCTTTCCATTGGTCCAGTACTGGTACTTATGCTTGTCGGGCGGATTGACGACGCCGGCGATGTGGCCGGAGCCGGAAACGACATAGTCGACGGGTCCGCCGAACAGGCTGCTGCCGACGAAGACGGACTTGGCAGGCGCGATATGGTCTTCCTTGGTGGCGAGATTGTAGATCGGGATCTTCACGTCTTTCAGCGACAGCGTCTTGCCGGCAAGCTGCATCTTGCCCTGGCTCAGCGTATTGTTGAGGTAGCAGTTGCGCAGATAGAAGGAGTGGTTTGCCGCCGCCATTCGGGTCGAATCGGAGTTCCAGTAGAGAAGATCGAAGGGCATCGGATCCTGGCCCTTCAGGTAGTTATTGACGAAGTAGGGCCAGATCAGCTCGGAGGAGCGCAGCATGTTGAAAGCCGCTGCCATTTTCGAACCGTCGAGATAGCCCGTGGACTTCATTTTCTCTTCGAGGCCCGACAGTTGCTCCTCGTCGACGAAGACCTTGAGGTCCCCGGCATAGGTGAAGTCAACCTGGGTGGTGAACAGCGTCGCACTGGCGATGCGCTTGTTCTTCTCCTGGGCGTGAAGAGCGAGTGCTGCTGCAAGCAGGGTGCCGCCCACGCAGTAGCCGATGGCGTTGACTTCTTTTTCCCCGGTCGCCTTTTCCACTGTGTCCAGCGCAAAATCGACGCCCTCGCGGATGTAAGCTTCCCAGTCCTTGGCTGCGTGCCGTTCGTCCGGATTGACCCAGGAGATGACGAAGACAGTGTGTCCCTGGTCGACGCACCACTTAATGAAGCTTTTCTGCGGATTGAGATCGAGAATGTAGAACTTGTTGATCCAAGGCGGGCAGATGAGGAGCGGACGCTTCAGCACCGTCTCTGTGGTCGCGTCATACTGGATGACCTCGCAGACATCGCTCTGGGCAATCACCTTGCCCGGCGTGATTGCCATGTTCTCGCCGACGGAAAACTTGGTGGTGTCGGTCTGGCGGATGCGCAGATCTCCACCGCCGGCCGCGATGTCCTCGGCGAGCATCTGCATGCCCTTGACGAGATTTGCGCCGCTCGTCTGCACCGTTTCCTTGTAGAGCTGCGGATTGGTAGCAACGAAATTCGCGGGAGAGAGCGCGGCCGTGATCTGCCGCATGTAAAAATTCGCCTTGTGGCGCGTGTGCTCGTCGAGCCCGCCGGCGTCATTGACCATCTTTTCGGCCCATTGGGTCAGGACGACATAAGTCTGGCGGAGGAAGTCGAAGAACGGATTGCGCTCCCAATCCTCGTCGGAGAAGCGCTTGTCCTTGGGCAGCGGATCGGCAATCGCCTGCTCCGGTGTGGCGAATTGCGCAAGCGACCGGCTCCAAACGCCGAAGACGGCATTCAGCAGGTGGGTTTGCGCTTCGAGTGTGCGCTTCGGGTCGGACATCCAGTATTCAGCGACCTTGCCCATGGTCTTGACCATTTCGGCTACGGGCTCGGCCACAGGATCGACGATCTCTCCCGTTTCTCGCGGCTTGAGCCAGACGGAGGCGGCCTTGCCGAGGTTCTCAAGCGCCTTGGCGGCATTGATCGTCAGCGCCTGAGGATCTCTTATGATATAGGGCTCGATCAGCCTCGGATCGAACGCGGCATTCGCTTCGGCTTCTTCCCGCGTCCTGTCCATGCCGTCCTCCCCAGGATTGTTCTGGCGTCTTTTATGTTTGCCTATCCTGCATGAAAACGACTACAAGTTCCAGCTGTTGGCGCATAGTCTTTCGATGAGGATCGACGGTTGCGCCCTTGAGGAATGTCAGTTTTCCGCGCAGATGCGGGCGGTCGGGGCCATGGTGCACAAGAAGTTCAGTTTCTCGGGTCATTCTCTGCAGGCGCTCGTCCTGGCTTTTGTCGCGCTCATGGCTGGCACAGGCTGCCAGTCTTCTTCGCCAGGGACGACACAAGTCGCAGCGGCTCCGACAGCCCTCCAAGTCAATGTCGAGGATCCCGACAATCCGGATGCGCCACAAGCCCGTCCGACCTATCCCGACGGCTATCCGAATTTTGCCGGCTCGCTCAACGCCGCGAATGTTCAGCTGAGCAATGAAGAGGCGACCGCGCTCCAGGCACAGTTGAGCTCGTTGGGCGCCGCCCGCCAGGCCGGCACGATCACCGAGGCAGCATACCAGGCGAGGCTGGCTGAACTACGCAATCTGGCAGCCCAGCACGGCCCCGAAACGCAGGCTCAGATCGCCAATTAAGGCTTGCGTTCCCAAAGTTTTTTTCGCAAAGCAACCGAAGCGTTTTTGACATAAAATTTCGTCGGCGATTCAGGCCTTGCGTCGGATTTGCGACAAAATTTCCTGCGAGCGCTTTGATTGGGATATCATCATGCGCATCCGGTTTTGCGGTTCGTTGCGGAGCGTGTGGTCACTGGGACAACGAGCGCGCCTGCCGCGGTTTCTGATCCGCGCGGTTTCAGGGGTTGAAGATGGAAGAGTTTCACAAAGTCCGGCGCCTGCCGCCCTACGTTTTCGAACAGGTCAACCGTTTGAAGGCGAGCGCGCGAGCCGGTGGGGCCGACATCATCGACCTCGGCATGGGCAATCCCGATCTTCCGACCCCGCAGGCGATTGTCGACAAGCTTTGCGAAGTGGTCCAGGACCCGCGCACCCATCGTTACTCCTCCTCCAAGGGCATTCCAGGCCTGCGCCGCGCCCAGGCGGCCTATTACGCCCGTCGCTTCAATGTGAAGCTCAATCCGGATACGCAGGTCGTGGCGACGCTCGGGTCCAAGGAAGGCTTCGCCAACATGGCGCAGGCGATCACCGCGCCTGGCGACGTCATCCTTTGCCCGAACCCGACCTATCCGATCCACGCCTTCGGCTTCCTGATGACCGGCGGCGTCATCCGTTCGATCTCGATCGAGCCGGACGAAACCTTCTTCCCGCCGCTCGAGCGCGCTGTGAAGCACTCGATTCCGAAGCCGCTAGCGCTGATCATCAACTATCCGTCGAACCCGACGGCACGCGTCGCGAGCCTCGATTTCTACAAGGACGTCATCGCATTCGCGAAGAAGCACGATATCATCGTGCTGTCAGACCTCGCCTATTCGGAAATCTACTTCGACGGTAATCCGCCGCCATCCGTTCTCGAAGTGCCGGGCGCCATGGACTGCACGGTAGAGTTCACCTCGATGTCGAAGACCTTCTCCATGCCCGGCTGGCGCATGGGCTTTGCCGTCGGCAACGAACGCCTGATCTCGGCGCTGACCCGCGTGAAGTCCTATCTCGATTACGGTGCATTCACGCCGATCCAGGTGGCAGCGACCCACGCACTGAACGGTGACGGCTCCGACATCGCTGAAGTCCGCAGTGTCTACAAGCGCCGCCGTGACGTCATGGTCGAGAGCTTCGGCAAGGCCGGCTTCGAAGTGCCGCCGCCGGCAGCCACCATGTTCGCCTGGGCGAAGATCCCGGAAAAATTCCGCCACCTCGGCAGCCTCGAATTCTCTAAGCTGCTCGTCGAGAAGGCCGATGTGGCCGTGGCACCGGGAATCGGCTTCGGGGAAATGGGCGATGAATATGTCCGCCTCGCTCTCGTCGAAAACGAACACCGCATCCGTCAGGCCGCCCGCAACATCAAGAAGTTCCTGTCGACGGCCGACGAAACGATGCACAACGTGATTTCACTCAACGCTCACCGTTAAGCCCCGCGTTGATCCAAAGGCGGTCCCGTCAGGACCGCCTCACTTTCTTTTCGATGACGTCAGGAATGCCTCATGGCAAATGCCCTTAAAATTGGCGTGGCGGGTCTCGGCACCGTCGGTGCCTCGCTCGTCCGTATCCTCCAGACCCGTGCCAATGCGCTCGAGGTTGCCTGTGGTCGCCCGATCACGGTTGCGGCCGTCTCGGCCCGTGACGCTTCGAAAGATCGCGGCATCCAGATGGACGGCATCGCCTGGTATGCGGATCCGGTTGAGATGGCGAAGCAGGCCGATATTGAGGTCTTCGTTGAACTCGTCGGTGGTTCTGAAGGGGCGGCAGAAGATTCGGTCCGGGCCGCGCTTGGACGTGGTCTGCATGTCGTGACGGCCAACAAGGCGCTCCTGTCGCGCCATGGTGTTGAACTCGCCAAACTCGCCGAGGAGAAGGGCCGTCTTCTAAACTACGAGGCGGCGGTCGCTGGTGGCATTCCTGTCATCAAGACGCTGCGCGAATCGCTCACCGGCAATAACTTCTCCCGCATCTACGGGATCATGAACGGCACCTGCAATTACATCCTGACCCGGATGGAACGCGAGGGCCTGTCCTTTGCCGATTGCCTGAAAGAGGCTCAGCGCCTCGGTTATGCCGAAGCCGATCCGAGCTTCGACATCGAAGGCAACGACACGGCCCACAAGCTGTCGATCCTGACGACGCTGGCCTTCGGCTGCGAAATCTCGGCCGACCAGATCTACCTGGAAGGCATCACCAACATCTCGACCGAGGACATCCATGCGGCCGCCGATCTCGGCTATCGCATCAAACTTCTCGGCGTGGCACAGAAGACGGAAAGTGGCATCGAGCAGCGTGTGCACCCGACAATGGTACCGCTCGATTCGGTGATTGCCCAGGTCGACGGCGTCACCAATGCGGTGGCGCTCGAGTCCGACATTCTCGGCGAACTGCTGATGGTCGGGCCCGGCGCCGGCGGCAATGCCACGGCCTCTGCCGTGCTTGGTGACATCACCGATATCGCCAAGAGCCGCCCGGGCGCCCAGGAAGTACCGGTGCTCGGTCGTCCCGCCCATCTGCTCGAACCCTATCGCCAGGCCGAGATGCAGAGCCACGAGGGTGGTTACTTCATCCGCCTGACGGTGCAGGACCGCACCGGGGTTTTCGCCAGCATCGCGACGAAGATGGCCGAGAACGCCATTTCGCTCGAATCCATCGTCCAGCATTCCAAGCAGCCGGTGACGCCGGATCGGCCCCAGACGATCATCCTCGTCACTCATGCGACGATGGAAAGCGCGGTCCGCAAGGCCGTGGGCGCGATCAAGGGTGAGGGTTACCTGATCGGCGAACCTCAGGTGATTCGCATCGAGCGCCCCAAAACCTGAGTTCAAATGATGCCGTTCGAGGGCCAGGCGCGGCCTCCGGACGGTTCAGCACGGTCTGAAACCCCATTAATCTGATGATTTCGGCCCTGCCGGGACTTCCTCTCTCGCCAAAAGTCTAATGCGGGCGTAGTCTCCACCCACGATCGGGGTCTTGGGGAGGAGTTCGTCGATGGCACTGGGCGAGGGAAGTGCGCGCTGGGACCACGTGGGAAATGGCCCGCTGCCACCAGACCGCAGCAGTGAAACTGCCATATATCAGAGCCAGGTTGAGCACGAAGGTTTGGGGGCCGGGCAAACGAAGTCCGGCTGGGCGCCGCTCCTTGCCTTTGCGGCCGTGATGGCCGTTCCCTTCGCGCTGGTTGCCTGGTTGATGTCCTGATCCGGTTGAGACCGGATTGAATGAGGCCTCCTGCCTCTGGTGATTTTTTGCGATCGGTATAGAACGGGGAGGGGCGGTCCTGCCGCCTAAGGCCCTGTCGCGCAGCCAAACCTTGGTCGCGCCCCGCAAAGAGCAAGAATGTCGACCGAACCGGTAGATCCCGTTATCCGCGCCTTTCTCGGCGTTGAACAGTCAGCAAGTGGCCAGCGCTGGATGTCGCGCACGGACCAGGCAGGACAGAACAAGGCCTTGGCCATAAGCCAGCTCCACGGTATTCCCGAGCTCGTTGCCCGCGTTCTGGCAGGCCGCGGCGTGGGCGTGGACGAGGCCCCGGCCTTCCTCGATCCGACGATCCGCAACCTGATGCCGGATCCGTCGAAACTCACCGATTGCGATGCCGCCGCCGGCCGGATCGTCGAGGCGATCGACCGAAAGGAGCGCGTTGCGATCTTCGGTGACTACGATGTGGACGGCGCCGCCTCGTCGGCATTGATGGCTCGCTTCCTGCACCATTTCGGCATCGAGGCCGAGATCTATATTCCCGACCGCATCTTCGAGGGGTACGGCCCGAATGCTGCTGCTATCGATCAGCTGATCGAACGTGGCGCCAATCTTCTTATCACCGTGGACTGTGGCTCGACCAGCGTCGAAGCTCTCTGGGCGGCGGAGCGGCGCGGCGTCGATGTCGTCGTCATCGACCACCACCAGATGGGCCACGAGATGCCGGTCTGCCACGCCCTGGTCAATCCGAACCGGGAAGACGATCTGTCGGGGCAGGGGCATCTCTGCGCGGCAGGCGTTGTCTTCATGGTTCTCGTGGCGACGCTCCGGGTTCTGAGAGAGGCAGGGCATCCGCATGCGCGCTCACTCGACCTGCTCGCTTGGCTGGATCTCGTGGCGCTGGCGACCGTTTGCGATGTCGTGCCGCTCAAGGGCCTGAACCGCGCCTATGTGACGAAGGGGCTGATCGCAGCTCGCCACCAGAACAATGCTGGACTCGCCGCCCTCCTGCGGGTGGCCGGCATCGGCGGTCCTGTGACGCCCTATCATTTCGGCTTCCTGCTCGGCCCCAGAATCAATGCCGGTGGCCGTATCGGCGATGCAGCCCTCGGCAGTCGTCTGCTGACGCTGGACGATGCAAGTGAGGCGGATCAGATAGCAGCCAAGCTCGACGAGCTCAACCGCGAGCGCCAGGCGATGGAGGCGGTGATGCTCGCCGAGGCCGAAGCCGAGGCCATGGCGGAATACGGCACGGGCGAGAAAGCTTCTGTTATCGTGACCGCCAAGGAGCACTGGCATCCGGGCATCGTCGGACTGCTGGCGGCCCGGCTGAAGGAGAAGTTCAAGCGCCCTGCCTTTGCGATCGCCTTCGATCCGCTCGGCAAGGGTACGGGCTCTGGCCGTTCCATCAATGGCTTCGACATGGGCCGCATGGTGCGCGCAGCCGTGGACGAGGGGCTTCTGGTCAAAGGTGGCGGTCATGCCATGGCAGCGGGCCTGACGGTCGATCGCGCCAATCTCGGCCGGCTGCGCAGCTTCTTCGAGGAGCAGGCCTCCACGCAGGTCCTGGCGCTCGCGGCAAATCAGACGCTGAAGATCGACGGCGCGATTGGCGCCTCCGGTGCGACGCTTGCCCTGGTCGACCAGCTGGAAGCCGCCGGCCCCTATGGCTCCGGTCATCCGCAGCCGATCTTTGCTGTACCGTTGCATCGCCTAAGAGACGCCCGTCCCGTAGGCACCACCCACATCAAGATCACGCTCGAAGGCATGGACGGTAGTCGACTGGAGGGAATCGCCTTCCGCGCTGCCGAAACCGAACTTGGCCATTTCCTGATGAACAATCGTGGAAGCCAGGTGCATGTCGCGGGTACATTGAGCGCCGATCACTGGCAGGGCAACAGGCGCGTGCAGTTCCGCGTCATGGATGCTGCCAAGGCGCCCTGAACGGCTGAAAGTCTCTTCATGTCTGGGAGATCGAAGTGGCACGCCCTAGGGGAGTCGAACCCCTCTTCCCAGAATGAAAATCTGGTGTCCTAACCGATAGACGAAGGGCGCGTGCGCTTCGGTGGCGCCCTTATGGCCGGAACTTGGCCCAAGCGCAAGAGGTCTTTGAGCCCGTGTGACGTTTTTATCCACAGGCTTGCGAGGCACCGTAACATAAAGACAAACAAGGACTTGGACCTTGGCGATCCACAGGTTCTCAGATGTTGGGGAGAGATCGAAGTGGCACGCCCTAGGGGAGTCGAACCCCTCTTCCCAGAATGAAAATCTGGTGTCCTAACCGATAGACGAAGGGCGCGTGCGCTTCGGTGGCGCCCTTATAGTCATGCCTCCTGACGACCGCAAGCGGAAATTTGACGATCCGCAGCGGAAAATTTCGGATGCCTGAAATGGGTGAACAGCAGCGATACCAGGCCTGTGGCCTGTGCATTTTCGACACAAAAATAGTGGGAAAAGAGAAACGAAGTGGCACGCCCTAGGGGAGTCGAACCCCTCTTCCCAGAATGAAAATCTGGTGTCCTAACCGATAGACGAAGGGCGCGTCTGCTTCGTGGCGCCCTTATAGTCAGGCTGTTTGAAGACCGCAAGCGGCATTTTCGCCTTTCATGCAAAAAATGTGACAGCGGCAACAAAGACCCTTGGAAATGCCGATAAGGCCAGTCTTTCGAAGGACTTGGCGCCCGGATCGTTTGACAAGAGCCTTAAGGCGCCTCCTGTGTCGACTTCTTGCCGCCTTTCAAGAGATCCGAGAAGGACGGCAGCCAACCCTTCTTCTTCTTTGCAGCTTCGGCATCCGCCACCAGTTCCTCGGCCGAGAGCGGCTCGGCCGGATCGGCTTCCTCGACGGCACCCATTGCCTGCAACTGATCGGGTGTCAGTTGCACCCGATCGGGCACCGACCCGGTGGGCTCGCGTAGCGAAAGCATCTTTCGTTTCGGTCGGGGATCGGAGAGTTTTTTCAGGACCGGTTCTTCGCTGCCGACGGCTGCAGTCTCAGTGAGCGGGGCTTGAGCCGCGGCTTCCGCGCGCGCCTGCTCCTCCAGTGCCCGTTGTTGCATCAGCATCTGCTGTTCGGCAGAGGGGCTGAACAGGCTCTTGCTCACCGCATTGACGCCGAGTGTCGGCATTTCGCTCGGCACGAGGCTGCCGCGCGGTGCGGGTCCACCGGCTGAGGCCTGAACGGAGGCTGGCTCGATGGCCTGCACGGCTGCCGTCTGCGGCCTCTGACCGGCAGAAAAAAGGCTGTTGCTCTTCGGCGCGGCATTGGTCGGCTGCATGGTGAGGTCGCCGAGATCGGCGGAGGACTGGGAGGCGGCCTGAGGGGAATCGCCTTGTGTCGCCTGCTGCTGCAGGGCGAGAACTTCCGGCGGCGGTTCGGCGATGTCGCTATAGGCGGCAGCCATCGGCACCGGCTTGCGCTTCAGGCGGGCAGGATCCGGTTCGTTCTGGGACGGCATCGAGGCCGATGCGTCGGCAACCTGTCCCGAAACGGCACTCACATAGGGATCGCGATACGCTCTTCTGCCGGCAGACTTGCCAGACGCTTCCTCCGCGGGCGTGGCTTCTCCGAGCGAGAGCACTTCGTCCGCGCTCGTCTGGCAAGAGGCGAGCATCACGCCGCTGACGACGGCCAGAATGCCGAGTGTCGGTCTGCGGGAATGGGAATTGCTGGTCATGGCAGGTCTCCGTCATCGCTCCCATCGGGGAAGCAGGGAGGGCCGCCAAGGCGGCCCTCGTCTGATGCGGAGACTAGGTGCGCAAACTTGCGCGAGGCGGTAGACTTACCAGGCGCCGGTGTTCGGCATCGAGGCCCAAGGCTCGGCGGGCGCCAGGTTTTCACCCTTCTGCAGGATCTCGATCGAGATGCCATCCGGCGAGCGGACAAAGGCCATATGGCCGTCGCGCGGCGGACGGTTGATCGTGACGCCATTGTCCATCAGCTTCTGGCAGATCGCATAGATATCGTCGACCTCATAGGCGAGGTGGCCGAAATTGCGGCCGCCCGTATAGTCTTCGGTATCCCAGTTGTAGGTGAGCTCCAGGCAGGGCGACATGTCGGCCTTGGCCTTGTCGAGATCCTTCTCGGCGGTCAGGAAGACCAGCGTGAAGCGGCCCTTCTCGTTTTCATAGCGGCGGATTTCGGTCAGGCCGAAAAGCTCGCAATAGAAGTGCAGGGAAGCCTCGAGATCCTTCACTCGGACCATGGTGTGTAGGTAGCGCATGGGTGTTCTCCTTTGACCCGGACGATATGGAACAGCAGTCAGCTTCGAGCAAGGCTGTGGTGCAAAAGCAATTGGTGAAATGTAAAACTAGGGCTTGCGCAGATCCGTTGACCAAATGTTAATCTGAATCTCAAGAATCAGTTAACTGAGCAATGTGACGCGTTTTCGAGGGGCTTGGGGAAATGGCGGACAGGATATCATCGAAGGGGCTCGGCGAGTTCGAAGAGCTGTCCGGAGAAGCCGTAGACCTGATCGAGATCACCGGCGTTGTCAAATGGTTCGACGTCGCCAAGGGTTTCGGCTTTATCGTTCCCGATAACGGCATGCAGGATGTCCTCCTGCACGTGACCTGCCTGCGCCGCGACGGCTACCAAACCATTCTTGAAGGCACGCGCATCGTTGCGCTCATCCAGAAGCGCGACCGGGGTTACCAAGCCTTCCGCATACTGTCGATGGACCAGTCGACCGCGATCCATCCCTCACAGATGCCGCCGGTGCGCACCCATGTCCAGGTCACGCCGACCAGCGGGCTCGAGCGCGCTTTGGTCAAGTGGTTCAACCGCACCAAGGGTTTCGGCTTTTTGACGCGCGGCGAGGGGACCGAGGACATCTTCGTACACATGGAAACCCTGCGCCGGTTCGGCCTGACCGAACTGCGTCCGGGGCAGACGGTGCTCGTGCGCTTTGGACCGGGGGACAAGGGGCTGATGGCTGCCGAAATCCACCCGGACAATCCAGGCCCCGCAGCGCGGGCGCACTGAGCCCATGGTGCCTATGCCAAATCTTCTCAGAAGCGCCCTTGCGGCGCTTTTGCTGTTTTTCGGTCCCGTCGCTTCGGCAATGAGTGATGTGACCTTCGAACGCGGTCAGCTCGCCTTCGAAACGAAGGCCGGCGGCACCATCACGATCGACGTCGAATGGGCCCTGACGGCTGAACAGCGGGCGAGGGGGCTGATGGAGCGGCCGCCGCTCCCCGATCGCACCGGCATGTTGTTCGATTTCGGCGATACCCGCATGGTCACCATGTGGATGGCCAACACGCCATCCTCGCTGGACATGATCTTCATCGATGAGACAGGCCGCATCGTTCGCATCGCCGAGCGCACCACGCCGCTGTCCGAATCGATCGTGTCATCAGGTGAACCGGTCCGCTACGCCCTGGAGATTCGCGGCGGCCATGCAGCCGAACTCGGGCTTGATCCATCCGCACGCCTGGTCTTGCCGCTCGATCTTCCGAAATGATCCTGGTCTTGGCCGGTTTCAGTTGAAAAATCAGTGCCGGTAAAACTGCTTTTTTACTGTTGCGGGGGCAGGGTGAACCGTGTATTCCGGCAACATTGCTGGAACGGAGTGTAGCGCAGCCTGGTAGCGCATCTGGTTTGGGACCAGAGGGTCGGGAGTTCGAATCTCTCCACTCCGACCAGCAATCGAAGGCCGCCAACTAAGGCGGTTGGGAAGTGTGCGGCAGGTTGCCTTGCCGTGAAGTCTTGGAGATGGATGAGACCCATGTCTGCAAAGATCTACCGCCCCGCGAAAACCGCCATGCAGTCCGGCAAGGCGAAGACCCATCTCTGGGTTCTGGAATTCGACCAGTCCGCGCCGCGCAAGATCGATCCAATGATGGGCTACACAACCTCCGGAGATACTCGCCAGCAGGTCAAGCTGACCTTCGAAACGCTTGAACAGGCGGAAGCCTATGCCAAGCGCGAGGGCATCGAATATCGCGTGCTTCTGCCGAAGGAAGCCAAGCGCCAGGTCGTGTCCTACACGGACAATTTCCGCTACAATCGTCTGCAGCCCTGGACGCACTGAACCGGCTTTAACCGCTTTCTGCAGTCCTCAGACGGTCCCTTAGCTCAGCTGGATAGAGCAAGTGCCTTCTAAGCACTAGGTCGTAGGTTCGAGCCCTACAGGGATCGCCATACTCCGCAAGCACGCATGACTACATCTCAGCCCGTCGAGTTTCGATTTTTCTCCCGGTTCAAGTGAGCTGTGCAGAAACGAAACAGTGCAACGTTTTTTCGTCCCCGCCAACCTTTCGGAAACCCTTGGGCGTCATGATGCCGCTCACGAGAGGTTAACCATGTCCAGTCGCACCGCTTCTTCCCGCCGCGCGCCCGCAAAGCGCCGCAAGTCGAGCCGTTCTTCCGCAGGTCCGGGCATGACATCCTGGCTCGTCATCCTGGCGGTGGTGGCCGGTGGTATTGCGCTCTATGACAACAAGGCCGCCGTCCTCAAGGAACTTTCACCTTTGCTGTCGAAGGAGCGATCCGTTGCGGCGAGCCCGACGCCGAAACCCGACACGAGGCGGGAAAAGCAGCCACAGCCCAAGACGCAATCGACTGCCGCGAAGGGGCCCGTACCACCAGCTTCAGTCGGTGTGACAAAGGCGGCGGTGCCTGCGTCACGGCCTGCCGTGGCTTCGACCGAGACGGCGGCACTGACGGGTGAGAACTTCTCCGGAAAGTTCTATTTCTGCGGCACGTCCGGGCTCGACAACTGCGTCATGAGTGGCGACACCTTCTGGTATCGCAAGACGAAGATCGTGCTGGCGGATATTGCTGCCCCACGCACCGATGGCGCCGCCTGCCAGCAGGAACGCGACCGGGGCTTCGCCGCCAAGGTGCGGCTCAAGGATCTCTTAAGTTCCGGCCGATTCGATCTCGAAACGCTCAAGGTGCAAGCCACAGGTGCCGCAGCCGGGGTCTTGCGCGTGGCGACCCGCGACGGCCGCTCGCTGGGCTCCATTCTCGTCTCGGAAGGTCTGGCCAAGCCGCGCATGGCACGTCGGCAGAGCTGGTGCCCCTGACGGCAGCGGAATCTTTCCTTCAATGCAGAAGAGCCCGCCGCGGCGTCGCGGCGGGCTCTCTTGTTTTGTGCCTGACCGGCGGATTAGTGCAGGATCTGGCTGAGGAAGAGTCTGGTGCGCTCGTGCTGTGGATTGTCGAAGAACTCGGCCGGCGAGTTCTGTTCGACGATCTGCCCCTGGTCCATGAAAATGACGCGGTCGGCAACCTGGCGGGCAAAGCCCATTTCGTGCGTCACGCAGATCATGGTCATGCCTTCTTCGGCAAGGCCGACCATGGTGTCGAGCACTTCCTTGACCATCTCAGGGTCAAGCGCCGAAGTCGGTTCGTCGAACAGCATGATCTTCGGCTTCATGCAAAGCGCGCGCGCAATCGCCACGCGCTGCTGCTGACCACCGGAGAGTTGGCCCGGATACTTGTTGGCCTGTTCCGGGATCTTGACGCGCTGCAAGAAGTGCATCGCCACTTCTTCCGCGTCCTTTTTCGGCATCTTGCGGACCCAGATCGGTGCAAGCGTGCAGTTTTCCAGGATGGTGAGGTGCGGGAAAAGGTTGAAGTGCTGGAAGACCATTCCCACTTCGCGGCGCACTTCATCGATCTTCTTCAGGTCGTTGGTCAGTTCGATATTGTCGACGATGATGTTGCCCGTCTGGTGTTCTTCCAGTCGGTTAATGCAGCGGATCATCGTGGACTTGCCAGAGCCCGACGGGCCGGCGACGACGATACGTTCGCCCTTCATGACCTTCAGGTTGATGTCCCGCAGAACGTGGAAATCACCATACCATTTGTTCATGTTGATCAGCTCGACCGCAACGTCGTTGCCCGACGCGGTCTTTTTGGCGGAGTTGGCTTCAGCCATGGTTTTTCCCCTTGTTCTTAACGCTTGTGACCGGTGTCGAGGTGCCGCTCCATGAAGGCGGAGTAGCGCGACATGCCGAAGCAGAAGATCCAGAATACGAAGCCTGCGAAGATTAGACCCGTGAGCGGAGTCACAGGTGTGGCCCAGGTGGCATCGGTGAAGTTGAGGCGGACAATGCCAAGGAGGTCGAACATGCCGATAATCGACACGAGCGAGGTATCCTTGAACAGGCCGATGAAGGTGTTGACGATCCCCGGGATGACCAGCTTGACCGCCTGCGGCAGGACAATGAGACGCGTTTTCTGCCAATAGGAGAGGCCGAGCGAATCTGCTCCCTCATACTGGCCCTTCGGGATCGCCTGCAGGCCGCCGCGCACGACTTCGGCCATGTAGGCCGAGGCGAACAGCGACACGCCGACCAGCGCACGCAGGAAGTTGTCGATGGTCCAGCCCGTTGGCATGAACAGCGGCAGCATCACATTGGCCATGAACAGCACCGTGATCAACGGTACGCCACGCACGACTTCGATGAAGATGACGCAGATCATTTTGATGACCGGCATGTCCGAACGACGCCCCAGCGCCAAAAGGATGCCGAGCGGCAGGGAGACGGCGATGCCCACGAAAGACAGGATCAGCGTCACCATTAGGCCGCCCCAGAGCGGTGTTTCGACTTCCGTGAGGCCGAACCCGCCATGCAGCAGGAAGAAGGCGACGACCGGGAAGACGATGAACAGCAGAAGGGCGTTGAGGCCCTTGCGCGGTGCTTTGGGGATCAGCATCGGGATCAGAAGCGCTACGAACATCACACCGACGAGAATGACGCGCCAGCGTTCCTCCAGCGGATAGCGTCCGAAGATGAACTGCGAGAACCGGCTCTCGACGAATGCCCAGCAAGCGCCCTTCCATCCGTCGGGCTGGGTGCCGCCCTGGGCAATCGTCGCACAGACCGAGCGATCGGCACCGAACCACGCAGCGTCGAGGAACAGGAAGTTGATGGCCCCGGGCAGGATCAGAGCCAGCACGGCAAGCCCGATGATGGTCAGCACGACATCCTTCGGGGTTGCCAGAAGATTCTTACGAACCCAGCCCACCACGCTCGCTTCCGAGGTCGGTGGGGGCAGAGGGGCCAGCATTTCCTGGCGGATATAAGTGACTTCAGATGCCATGATCAACGCTCCACCAAGGCCATTCTTGCATTGAACCAGTTCATGAAGAGCGAGGTCACAATGCTGATGGAGAGATAGACCACTAGCCAGATCGACACGATCTCGATCGCCTGGCCGGTCTGGTTGAGAGTGGTCCCGCCGGTCGACACCAGTTCAGGGAAGCCTACGGCAACACCGAGTGACGAGTTTTTCGTCAGGTTCAGATACTGGCTGGTGAGTGGCGGAATGATGATGCGCATCGCCTGCGGCACGATCACGAGACGCGTTGTCGTCGACGGCTGCAGGCCAAGAGCCGAGGCCGCTTCCGTCTGGCCTTTGGACACGCCCTTGATGCCGGCGCGGATAATTTCCGCGATGAAGGCAGCGGTATAGAAAGACAGTGCCAGATAGAGAGCCACGAACTCAGGCGCAATGACGGCACCGCCAGTCATGTTGAAGCGGCTTGCGACAGGATAATCGAAGGTCAGCGGCGCACCGGCTGCGACAAACGCAAGAACCGGCAGCCCGAGAATGAGTCCAAGCGAGACCCATCCCGTCGGGAAGGTCTGACCCGTTCGCATCTGCCTTGCTTTCGCCCACCGAGAAACGACGATGGCCGCGATGATGCCGACGACGATCGCAATCGGGATCATGCTTGCTCCGTCTCCCCAGATGGGCTTCGGAAATGCCAGGCCGCGATTGTTGAGGAAGGTCGAGAACGGCAGTTCAAGCGAGTCGCGTGGCTGCGGCAGTGTCGACAGAACGCCGGAATACCAGAAGAAAATGACGAGCAGTGGCGGCAGGTTTCGGAAGGCCTCCACATAGATGGTGCAGAGCTTGGCGATCAGCCAGTTCCGCGACAGGCGGCCGATACCGATGACAAAGCCGATCACGGTCGCTGTGACGATGCCGGTTGCAGCGACCAGCAAGGTATTCAGCAGTCCGACGAGGATTGCCCTGCCATAGGTCGAATCCGACGAGTAGGCGATCAGGCTCTGTCCGATGTCGAAACCGGCACGGCCGTTGAGAAAGTCATAGCCCGTAGCAGTGTTGCTGCGGGCGAGGTTCGCGATGGTGTTGTTTGCAATGGTCCAGACGATAAACGTCATGACGGCGATCGTAGCGACCTGAAAGAAGATCGATCTTACTTTCGGGTCGTAGATCAGCGAGCCAAGGCTCCGCCCTTCGGCGGGCAAACTTGTGGCGTGATCTGTCATGCTGTGCCAAATCCCCGAGGCTTCTCTGAGCCCTAAATGTTATTGTTTTTCGAGACAGCCGGCATTCTTTAATGTCGCTGCTGACCGCAGCGTGTGTGCCGGTCTGAACACGTGGTCTCGATAAGCGCGAGGCGGCTTTCGCCGCCTCGCAAAGTCCAGCCTGATCTTAGCGGATCGGCGGTGCGTACTGCAGACCACCGTTGGTCCACAGGGCGTTCACGCCGCGCTCGATCTTGAGCGGGGTGCTGGCGCCGATGTTGCGCTCGAAGACTTCGCCGTAGTTACCGACGCCCTTGATGATGTTGTAGGCCCAGTCATTGGTGAGGCCAAGGTCGGTACCGATCTTGGTGTCAGCTTCGGAGCCGAGGAAGCGCTTGATGTCAGGGTTGGTCGTGGTCGACTTGATTTCATCGACATTGGCCTGCGTGATGCCGAACTCTTCAGCCTGTACCAGAGCGTAGTGGGTCCAAGAAACGATGTCGAACCACTGGTCGTCACCCTGACGAACGGCCGGGCCAAGCGGCTCCTTCGAGATGATTTCCGGCAGAATGACGTGGTCGTCCGGGTTGGTCAGCGTCAGGCGCAGGGAATACAGACCCGACTGGTCGGTGGTGTAGACGTCGCAGCGGCCAGCCTGATAGGCGGCGTTGACTTCTTCCAGCTTTTCGAAAACGACCGGCTTGTACTCGAGGTTGTTGGCCTTGAAGTAGTCGGCGAGGTTGAGTTCGGTCGTGGTGCCGGACTGAACGCATACGGCAGCGCCGGAGAGCTCAAGAGCCGAGCTGACGTTCAGGCCCTTGGTGACCATGAAGCCCTGGCCGTCATAGTAGTTGACGGTACGGAAGTTGAAGCCGAGCGCGGTGTCGCGGCTGATGGTCCAGGTGGTGTTACGGGCAAGCATGTCGACTTCGCCGGACTGCAGCGCGGTAAAGCGGCTCTGGGCGGTGGTCGGCGTGTACTTGACCTTGGTGGCGTCACCAAAGACGGCAGCAGCAACGGCTTTGCAGTAATCGACGTCGAAGCCGGTCCAGTTGCCGGCAGCATCCGGCGAAGCGAAGCCGGCAAGACCCGTGTTCACGCCGCACTGGACGAAACCCTTGGCCTTCACGTCGTCAAGCGTCGCGGCAGAAGCAGCGGACGCGCCAAAACCCAGGACCGCAGCGCCGATGGCAGCTGACAGGAACTTGTTGTTCATTTTTCCCAACCTTTTTTCTCTTGTTGTATGCCAGCGACGGCCACCAGCCGAATTCAGCAGTGCACGTCGGCTCGCAGCCTCCCGGTGCAAGCATTCATATTCCATTCGTAAATTCATGCAGGGTCAAGTCTTTATGCCGCAGAACGGCCACAAAAGCGCTAATTTACCAAATTCGCCCTCCAAATAGGCAAAAATGTGTGGTTTTTAGCCTGAGGTGATGAAAATCGCGCCTTTTTGACTGTGCGGATGTGCAAGAACTGCAAGACTTGCGCCGGGGATCACAGAATTGTGCAGCTTGACCGCTCTTCGATGAGGCGCGAAAACCGCAGGATCCGAGCCTGAGGAATCGTCAATCCATGAGCAAATCCAAAGACTGGCTGGCGTCCGCCGGCACCGACACGAAACTGTGCCATATCGGCTATGATCCAGCTGACTACCACGGTTTCGTCAATCCACCGGTCGTGCATGCCTCCACGGTCCTCTTTCCCAATGCAAGGGCTATGGAAACCCGTACGCAGCCCTACACCTATGGTACGCGCGGCACGCCGACGACGGATGCTCTGTGCAGGGCGATTGATGATTTGGAGGGATCAGCCGGAACGATCCTGGTGCCATCCGGCCTTGCCGCGATTACGGTTCCCTTTCTTGCCTTCCTGTCAGCAGGCGACCATGCGCTAATCGTCGATTCCGTCTATTCGCCCTGCCGCCATTTCTGCGACACGATGCTGACACGCCTCGGCGTCGAGGTGGAGTATTATGATCCGGAGATCGGATCCGAAATCGAACGTCTGATCCGCCCGAATACAAGGCTCGTGCACACCGAAGCACCGGGCTCCAACACCATGGAAATGCAGGATATCAGGGCGATCTCCGATGCGGCACACAAGCATGGCTGCGTCGTCACGATCGATAACACCTGGGCGACGCCGCTTTATTTCCGCGCCCTTGATTTCGGCGCCGACATCTCGATCCACGCTGCCACGAAATATCCATCGGGCCATTCCGACATCCTGATGGGGACCGTTTCTGCCAATGCCAAGCACTGGCCGGTGCTGAAGGAAGCGAACATCACACTCGGGATCTGCGGCGCTCCCGACGACAGCTATCAGATCCTGCGCGGCCTGCGCACGATGGGCCTGCGCCTAGAGCACCACTACAAGAGTGCTCTTTCGGTCGCCCGCTGGCTGGAAGGCCGCGACGACGTTGGCCAGGTTCTGCATCCCGCGCTTGAAAGCTTTCCCGGTCACACGGTCTGGAAGCGCGATTTCAAGGGCGCGAGCGGTGTGTTCTCCTTCGTGCTTCCGGCACCCTCCAAGGACAAGATCAAGCCGAAGGCGCATGCCTTCCTAGATGCTCTGCAGCTTTTTGGCCTCGGCTGGTCCTGGGGCGGCTACGAGAGCCTCGCGGTTCTGGTCAATCTCGAAGACCGCAAGATCCGCAAGGGGCCGACCGACGGCGCCGTGATCAGGCTTCAGATTGGCCTCGAAAATATCGAGGACATCTGCGCCGATCTCGAGCGCGGATTTGCGGCAGCAGCCGCGGTCTGATGACGAAATCGCTCAGCCGTCGATCCGGTGGCCGTAGAGCCAATCCAGGTCGGCGGCGAGCGTCTCGGGTGAGCGCAGTGACAACACGATGTCGCGTCCGAGGCGAAAAGGACCGCGTGCATGGTAGGCGAAGCGGTTGAAATCGCCGCGTGCCTTGACCCGGGCCGCGCGCGCCTTGCGTTCGCTCGTGAAGGCGGCAAGGGCCGAGGGCAGGGGTGCCCTAGCGACGTGGGTCGCCAGAGCAAAGGCATCCTCGATGGCCAGGGCCGCACCTTGCGCGGAAAAAGGCATCATCGCATGCGCCGCATCCCCGATCAGGATCGTATTGCGGCCATTGTGCCAGTTGCCGTCGGAAGCCTGATAGAGCGGCCAGAAGGTAGGGCGCTCTGCTCCGGCCAGAATGGTTCTGATGTCGCGATGCCAGCCGGAGAACTGTTCGAGCAACATGGCGCGCCGCGCCGCATCCGCATCGATGGCCCAGCTTTCGTCGCTCCTCGTGCCGGCGGCAATGGCGACCAAATTAAAGCCCTCGATCTCTTTCAGCGGATAGCTGACGAGATGCGCCTTGGCGCCGAGATAGGCAGTTACCCCGGTCCGGGACAGAAAGGCCGGCGCCGAAGCCTGGCTGACGGTGAAGCGCCAGGCGATATTCCCGGAAAAACTGACGCTCGGCGCGCCGGTGATCGCGTCGCGGGCGACCGACCAGGCGCCGTCGGCGCCGATCACCAGATCGGGTTTGCGCTGGGTAATCGTGGCGAGCGCATCGCTCCCCACGCCCTGCACACGATGGCCGAGATGCAGTCGGCAAAGCGGTTGGTTGAGTACGGCCCGCAGCAGGCCTTGCTGGAGGGTTGAGCGGTGCAGAACGCCATAAGGATGTCCCCAGCGCTTCCTGGCGAACTGCCCGGCAGGAACCGATGCAAGGGGACGAAGGTCCTTGCCAGAAACGAGGCTGATCGCCGTCGGCTCCACCCAGTGGCGTTCGAGTTCGGCGAGCACGCCCAGCGCGTCGAGGACGCGCGTCGCATTCGGCGACAGCTGAAGACCGGCGCCGACTTCTCCGAGTTGCGGCGCCTGCTCGATGATATCAGACGAAATGCCCTTGGCGGCGAGCGACAGGGCCGCAGTCAGCCCCGCCACCCCGGCTCCGACGATGGCGGCGTGATTGATGGACATGAAATCTATGCCGATCGTGACGCCGCGGTCACGCCGCCTTGATGTGGAAGACGCAGCCCGGCGGGTTGGTCTGTTCGGCCTTCAGGCTCGGATTGTACCGATAGAGCGTCGAGCAGTAGGAGCAGACCTTTTCGTTGTCATGTCCCATGTCGATGAAGATATGCGGATGGTCGTAAGGCACGGAAGCGCCAGTGCACATGAATTCCTTCACGCCGACTTCGATCACTCGGTGACCGCCGTCGTTCTGGAAATGGGGAATGGTGTGGCCGGCCATGACTTGCTCCGAATGCTGTGCGAATTTGCGCGGACATTAGCGCCGTCAATGCCAAATGTGTAGAGCCGGGAGGCTGCAAAAATCACAGAAAATCTGCCTGCGGCAATTGATGTCACCGTTTCCATGGCTATGGTTGCCGGCCCATGCTCACAAGGACTTATCGATGAATCTCGACGCGCCACCGTTTTCAAGCTTCCGCAACGATGGCCTCGACCTCGCCTATTTTGATGACGGAGATCCGGCCGGCGATCCGGTACTGCTGATTCACGGCTTTGCTTCTTCGGCAAGCGTCAACTGGGTCTATCCCGGCTGGCTGCGCACGCTGGGCGATGCCGGCTACCGGGTGATCGCCATCGACAATCGCGGCCATGGCGCAAGTGCCAAGCCGCATGATCCGGAAGCTTACCATCCGACCGCGATGGCCGCTGATGCCGCGGCATTGCTCACCCATCTCGGGATCGCTGATGCTCATGTCATGGGCTATTCCATGGGCGCCCGAATTTCGGCCTTTCTGGCGATCGAACATCCCGATCGCGTCCGCTCGCTGGTCTTCGGCGGGCTCGGCATCGGCATGTGCGACGGTGTGGGCGACTGGGATCCGATCGCTGACGCTCTGCTTGCGCCCTCGCTTGAAGATGTGACCCACGAGCGGGGCCGGATGTTCCGCGCCTTCGCGGATCAGACGAAGTCCGACCGGTTGGCGCTCGCCGCTTGCATCCGCACCTCGCGCGATCTCGTGCGCCGTGAGGATATCGCCAGGGTCGAGATCCCGACCCTGATCGGCGTGGGTACGAAGGATGATATCGCCGGATCGCCGCATGAGCTGGCCGAACTGATGCCGCAGGCCGTGGCGCTTGATATTCCCAATCGCGACCATATGCTGGCGGTCGGCGACCGCGTGTTCAAAAAGGCGGCCCTCGACTTTTATTCCGAACTGATCGGAAACTGACACTTAGCGGCCGGTAAAAACTGGCCGTCGGCGTTCAGCAAAGGCTGAGCGGCCCTCGCGGTAGTCGGCGCTTTCGAAGGTCGTTGCACCAATGATCTCGGCTTCCCGCAGCAGGTCGTCGTCGACCTGTTCTGCGGCGCGCAAGGCGAGCTTCGACGCGCGCAGCGACAGGGGCGCATTGGCGGCGATCGTGTCCGCCAGGATCTGAACACGCTGTTCCAGCTCGTCAGGCTCGGTGACTTCGGACAGGAAGCCGCAGCCGAGAAGGTCTGACGCCTTCATGGCTGCCCCGGTGTAGAGCGCGCGTCGCGCCATCTGGCTGCCGAGGCCGCGCACGAAATCCTGGACGGCGTCCGCCGGATAGGCGAGGCCGAGACGCGCGGCCGGGACCGCAAACACCGCATCGGATGTTGCAATCCTCAGATCTGCCGCCGCCGCGAGGCCGAACCCGCCGCCATAGCAGACGCCCCTGATGGCGGCGATCATCGGAACCGGCGCGTCCCGAATGGCAGCAAAGGCGCGGCTATTCGAGGCCTCATAGACGCGTGCGGTCTGAGCATCCTTTCGTAATTCGGTAAATTCCGAAATGTCTGCTCCCGCACTGAAGTCCGTTGTGCCGCCCCCGGAGATCACGATCACGCGGGCTTCTGCTTCGACCTGCAGCCAATGAATGGCTTCGGGGATGGCGCGCCACATGGCCGCCGTCACGGCATTCTTGCGTTGCGGGTTGTCGAGGATCAACAGCCCCGTTCCGGCTTCACGGAAAGCTTTGATAAAGCCATTGGCGAAGCTCATCGACTGTTTCATGCGGCCCCCATTTGAGTTCATCTGGTCTTAGACTATATAATGCGTCTCCACGACGAATGAGGAGACCGGCAATGGTCGCACACAACGACGTCCTCAAGACCGAGACTGTCAAGTCCATGGACCCGATCTGGGACAGCCTGCGGCAGGAAGCCCGCGTGGCCGCCGATCGCGATCCCATGCTGGCGGCCTTCTTCCACTCGACGGTGCTCAGCCACCGTTCGCTGGAGGATTGTGTTATCTACCGGATCTGCGAACGGCTCGATCACTCCGACGTGCCCGCGATCGTGTTGCGTCAGGCCTTCGAGGCGATGATGGCAGACTGGCCGGAATGGACCGGGATTCTCCGCGTCGACATCCAGGCGGTCTACGACCGTGACCCGGCCTGCACGCGCTTCCTCGAGCCTGTGCTCTATTTCAAGGGGTTCCATGCGATCCAGACCCACCGTCTGGCCCATTGGCTCTGGAATAACGGCCGAAAGGACTTCGCGCTCTATCTGCAAAGCCGCTCGTCCAACATGTTCCAGACGGACATCAACCCGGCGGCCCGGATCGGCAAGGGCATCTTCCTCGACCATGCCACCGGTCTCGTCGTTGGCGAAACCGCACGCATCGGAGACAATGTTTCCATTCTTCATGGTGTTACCCTGGGTGGTACCGGCAAGGAAGGCGCGGATCGGCATCCGAAGATCGGTGATGGCGTTATGATCGGAGCCGGAGCCAAGGTCCTCGGTAACATTGAAGTGGGCAGCTGCTCGCGCATCGCTGCAGGATCCGTCGTTCTGAAGCCCGTGCCGAAATGCACGACCGTCGCCGGCGTTCCCGCACGCGTGGTCGGGGAGGCGGGGTGTGCCGAACCGGCACGGTCCATGGACCAGATGATCGCTTCGGACGACTGACGGCACGAGAACGTGAACGGCAAGCTTTGCCCGGTTCCCTGGGCAAACTTCACTTCGCGTCTTTACAGGTCCGGAATGCCCGTGCGACAAGCGCGCACCCAAGAAACAGTCCACGGAGACGCAGTGTGAAGCCCGAAGAACTGAAGAAGCTCGACGCCTATTTCAAGCGCACCTTCAATCCGACGATGAGTGTGAAGGCCCGTCCCCGCAAGGACGATTCCGCTGAAGTGTATGTCGGTGACGAGTTCCTCGGCGTTGTCTTCAAGGACGACGAAGACGGTGATCTCTCGTACAACTTCTCCATGGCGATCCTCGACGTCGATCTGTGATAGCAGGAATGGTCGCTGCGGGCTGAAGTTCGCCAGCGCTTCAAAAGAAGTATCATGAAGATGGGGCTGTGCCTGTTGGTGTGGCCCCGTTTCCTTATCCGGCTTACAATTGACGATTGTTGTGCGTCGCACAAATTCACTTGACCGTTTTTGTGCGACTGCTATGTTTCGGCTATCTGATATGCCGGACAGAAGGAGGATGCTCGCATGTTCAACATCGATGACGCCAGCAAGAAGAGCAAGGAAGCCATGGACACCATGCTGAAGAATTATTCGGAAGTGACCAAGGGTTTTCAGGCCATCGCCACCGAGGCAACGGACTACTCCAAGAAGTCGTTCCAGGATCTCGCGTCCTTCATGGAAGCCATGACTTCGGTCAAGAGCGTCGAGGCTGCCTTCGAGCTCCAGACGTCCTTCATGAAGTCCTCCTACGAGAGCTTTGTCGCAGAAGCGACCAAGATGGGCGAAATGTATGCCGATCTCGCTAAGATCGCCTACAAGCCTTACGAGGGCACAATCAACAAGGCCATGGCGCCGATGTCGTCGGCTGCCTGATCCAAGCTTGCGTGGAACCTGCGAGACCGGTCGTGCCCTGCACGGCCGGTCTTGTCATTTGTGGCTGCTGGTATAACCTATCCCTTCAATTTCCTCGCTTTTCGGGGCTTCGTGACAAATTGTCGTCACCGCTGTCCGGGGGGCTTAAAATCACCGCATAATGAACTACCTTACTGTGCTGAGTGTTCGTCCGCACCGATGTGTAACGGCAAACCGGCCGGACAACGGAGAATGAACTGAAATGACTGCCAAGCCGGTCTTCATGCAGAGCCAGGGTGACGGGGACAATGCCAATCGCGGCACCTCGGTGATCACCCGCACCAAGCCGAAGACGAAGAAGCCTAACCTGTATCGCGTCCTGCTTCTGAACGACGACTACACCCCGATGGAATTCGTGATCCATATCCTGGAGCGCTTCTTCCAGAAGGACAGGGAAGCCGCCACCCGCATCATGTTGCATGTCCACAATCATGGTGTCGGGGAATGTGGTGTCTTCACCTACGAAGTCGCCGAAACCAAAGTCTCACAGGTGATGGATTTCGCCAGGCAACATGAACATCCGCTTCAATGCGTCATGGAAAAGAAGTGAGGATCAGACGTGCCAACATTTTCACCCAGCCTCGAAAAAGCGCTGCATCAGGCCCTGACCTACGCCAACGAGCGTCACCATGAATATGCGACGCTGGAGCACCTGCTGCTCGCTCTGATCGACGACGCCGACGCCGCCGCCGTGATGGGGGCCTGTAACGTCAACCTCGATGCCTTGCGAAAGACCGTCGCCGACTTCGTCGACAACGATCTCGCCAATCTCATCACTGGTTATGACGAGGATTCGAAGCCGACTTCGAGCTTCCAGCGCGTCATCCAGCGTGCGGTCATTCATGTCCAGTCCTCGGGGCGCGAGGAAGTGACCGGCGCCAATGTGCTTGTTGCGATCTTCGCCGAGCGCGAAAGCAATGCCGCCTATTTCCTGCAGGAGCAGGAAATGACGCGCTACGATGCGGTCAATTACATCTCTCATGGCATCGGCAAGCGTCCGGGTGCGTCGCAGGTTCGCAGCCCGCGCGGCTCGGATGAAGGCGAGCCCGAGGCAAAGCAGGGCCGCGAGCCGGATGAAGCCTCCGCCAAGGGCAAGCAGGAGGCTCTGAAGGCCTATTGCGTCAATCTCAATGAGAAGGCCAAGACTGGCCGTATCGATCCCCTGATCGGTCGCCACGACGAAGTGAACCGCACGATCCAGGTTCTGTGCCGTCGCTCCAAGAACAACCCGCTTTACGTGGGTGATCCCGGCGTCGGCAAGACGGCGATCGCCGAAGGTCTCGCCAAGCGCATTGTCGAAGGCAAGGTGCCGGAAGCGCTTGCAGACGCGACTATCTTCTCGCTGGACATGGGCACGCTGCTCGCCGGCACCCGCTATCGCGGTGACTTTGAGGAGCGCCTGAAGCAGGTTGTCAAGGAACTCGAGGATTACCCGGGTGCCGTGCTCTTCATCGACGAGATCCACACCGTCATCGGTGCGGGCGCCACTTCGGGCGGCGCTATGGACGCGTCGAACCTCTTGAAGCCGGCACTGTCTTCCGGTGCGATCCGCTGCATCGGTTCGACCACCTACAAGGAATATCGCCAGTTCTTCGAAAAGGACCGGGCGCTCGTCCGCCGCTTCCAGAAGATCGACGTCAACGAGCCGTCCATCGATGATGCCATCGAGATCATGAAGGGCCTGAAGCCCTATTTCGAGGACTATCACAAGCTTCGTTACACGAACGAGGCGATCAAGTCGGCTGTCGAGCTGTCGGCCCGCTACATCTCGGACCGCAAGCTGCCGGACAAGGCGATCGACGTGATCGACGAGACGGGTGCGGCCCAGATGCTGCTGCCGGCCTCTCGGCGCCGCAAGCTGATCACCGAGAGAGAGATCGAAGCGACCATAGCGACCATGGCCCGTATTCCCCCGAAGACGGTGTCGAAGGACGACGAGATGGTGCTCGCCAATCTCGAAAAGGAACTGCGTTCCGTCGTCTACGGCCAGGACAAGGCAATCGAAGCCCTCTCCACCTCGATCAAGCTTGCTCGCGCCGGCCTGCGCGAACCGAACAAGCCGATCGGCTCTTATGTCTTCTCCGGCCCGACGGGCGTCGGTAAGACGGAAGTGGCCAAGCAGCTTGCGTCGTCGCTCGGTGTCGAGCTCCTGCGTTTCGACATGTCGGAATACATGGAGCGGCACACGGTTTCGCGTCTGCTCGGTGCGCCTCCCGGCTATGTCGGCTTCGACCAGGGCGGCCTGCTGACCGATGGCGTCGATCAGCATCCGCATTCGGTCGTGCTGCTCGATGAAATTGAGAAGGCACATCCGGATATCTACAACATCCTGCTGCAGGTCATGGACCATGGCCAGCTGACCGATCACAATGGCAAGAAGATCGACTTCCGCAACGTCATCCTGATCATGACGACGAATGCGGGCGCGTCGGAAATGGCGAAATCTGCGATCGGCTTCGGTTCATCCAAGCGGACCGGAGAAGACGAGGAGGCACTCAACCGCCTGTTCACGCCGGAATTCCGGAACCGCCTCGATGCGACGATTCCGTTTGCGCCGCTGCCGACGGAAGTCATCCATCAGGTGGTGCAGAAGTTCGTCATGCAGCTGGAAGCGCAGCTTTCGGAACGCAACGTCACCTTCGATCTGTCCGAGCCCGCAATCGCCTGGCTGGCGAAGAACGGTTACGACGAGAAGATGGGTGCCCGTCCGCTGGCACGTGTCATCCAGGAGCATATCAAGAAGCCGCTCGCCAACGAGATCCTCTTCGGCAAGCTGAAGAAGGGCGGCGTCGTCAAGGTTGGGACCAAGACCGACGACACCGGCGCCGAAGTGCTTGATCTGGAGTTCGATTGCGGAAGTGCCCGCCGTCAAGCCGAAGCCGGAAGCCGAAGTGGCATCGGCAAAGCCTGTAAAGGCGAAGCGTAAGCCGGCGGCAAAGGCGACCGCGATTGTCGATGAGGGCGATGTCGCCGTCATCGACGAGGCACCGAAGCAGCCGAAGCGCTCTGCCGTGCCGAAGGTGCCGAAGAAGAAGTAAGCACCCAATGCTTTGAGAGACCCGTGCCGGGCGTTCTGCCCGGCACTTTCTTTTTGCCGATCCGGATTTTCAGATGTCTTCGGCCACTTCCGATATTTCCCATACACGGTGGTTTTTCACCGGCATGCGCGGCCTCTTCAGCCTGCCTGCGATCATCCTGATGATTTCCTTTGTCGGCTTCTCCGCCTTTGCGCTAGAATCGGGCGTCAGCCGCGCGGAAGCGATGTTCATGACCGCCGCGGTGTGGGCGTTGCCCGCAAAGATGATTCTGATCGGCACGATGACCAGCGGCGCCAATCTGCTGGCGATCTTCCTGGCCGTGTCCCTCTCCTCCATCCGCATGATGCCAATGGTCGCCTCGCTCGTGCCGGAAATGCGGACCGAACGCACGCCGACATGGCTTTTGCTCTTCCTGTCGCATTTCATCGCGATCACTGCTTGGGTCTTCGCCATGGGCAGCTTCAAGAATGTACCGAGGGAAGGGCGGGTTGCCTACTTCGCCGGCTTCGGCATCACCCTGGTGACGATCAACATGATCCTCGTCGGGGTCTGCTACGGGCTAGTGGCCAAGTTCCCACCTGTGGTCGCCGGGCTGCTCTTTTTCCTGACGCCTGTCTATTTCGTCGCATCGATCTGGGCGACGGGTCGCCAGTCCGTGGTCAAAGTGGGCTTCATCGTCGGTGCGGTTTCCGGCCCGCTCCTGGCGCTGGTCATGCCCGGTTTCGACATCCTGGTTGCCGGGCTCGGCGGTGGCACGCTGGCCTACCTCTTCGACCGCTACGTGATCCGGGCAGCGCAGAAGCCGGCGACCGTCGCGATCGCCGAACCCTCCGCCGAGACAGACGAGGTGGTTTGATGCAGGATTACTGGCCCTACATCGTCATTATCGTCGCTGGCTGGCTTGCGACGGACATCTGGCGCTGGCTTGGCGTGCTGGCTGGAAACCGGCTGCAGGAGGGATCCGAAGCGCTCAACTGGGTGAGGGCGGTCGCAACGGCTCTGGTGATGGCGGTGACGGCAAAACTCGTCGTCTTCCCGACGGGCACACTTGAGAGCTCTCCGCTCTGGCTGAGGCTTGCTGCGGCCGGAATCGGCTTTGCGGCTTTCCTGCTGGCTGGCCAGCGCGTCATCGTCGGTGTCGTGGTTCCCCTGGCGATCTTGGGTGCGGGCCTACTCTGGCTCTGACTTCATATTCGTTCACAGACACGTGTGATCGCTGGTATTGCCACATTTCGCGTCCCAAATCCGATCTTCGATCAACCGGAGGATAGCGAAATGTCAAAGGTAGTACGCTTCCGAAAGCTGAAGCACGGGGACCCGCCCCGTTTCAAGGTCTTGCCCGATGATCTGCGCAAGACAGCGTCCCGCAGTGGTGGCTGGAGCGCGACGGGCTCCTTTCCGATGATGGTGCTCGCACTCGTTGGTGTTGCCGCCGTCTTGGTCATCGGCGGTTTCATCGGCTGATGGCGCGGCGAGATCGGGCTGGCGCTCGGTTCAGAGCGCCGCCTTGATCTTCTCTGCCTGGGCCTTCAACATCTCCACATCGGCCATGCCACCCGCATGCGGCTTGAGCGGCACACCTTCGTGGCGCGGGATAACATGGAAGTGCAGGTGGAAAACGGTCTGCCCGGCTGCCGGCTCGTTGAACTGGGCGACATAGACGCCATCGGCGTCGAAGGCGTCCTTAGCGGCGTTGGCAAGCTTCTGTACGACTGGAATGACCTTCGCTAGGACCGCCGGGTCGGCATCGAGCAGGTTGCGCGAGCCGGTCTTCGGGATGACTAATAGATGCCCCGGCGCCTGCGGCATCACATCCATGAAGGCCAGCGTGTCTTCATCCTCGTAGAGTTTCACCGAAGGAATGTCGCCGGCCAGGATCTTGGCGAAGATGTTGTTGGGATCATAGGCGGTCATGGTGCTCTCCTCGATTTCTGCGGCCACTTAACGGCAAGGCACGTTGCGCTTCAAGCCGGGTAAGCGGCTCTCAACCGTCGAATTCCTCGCCTTCGCGTGGTTGGCGCTCGCCCTTGCGGAAGGGCGTATGTTCTCCCAGATACTCGCCGATCTGGGCCACTTCGCGCCGCTCGTGTTCGAGATAGTCGGCGACGGCCCGGCGCAGCCCGGGATGGGCAATGAAATGGGCGGAATGGGTGGTCACGGGTTCGTAGCCGCGTGCAAGCTTGTGCTCACCCTGCGCGCCGGCTTCGACACGGGCAAGGCCCTTGTGAAGGGCGAAGTCGATTGCCTGGTGATAGCAGACTTCGAAATGCAGGAAGGGATGGTCCTCGATGCAGCCCCAGTGGCGGCCATAAAGAGCCTCCGCGCCGATGAAGTTGATTGCGCCGGCAATATAGCGGCCGTCCCGCTTCGCCATGACGAGCAGGATGTCGTCCGGCATGCGCTCGCCCACCAGCGAGTAGAACAAGCGGGTCAGGTAAGGTCGGCCCCATTTGCGGCTGCCGGTGTCGATGTAGAAGCGGAAAAACTGATCCCAGATCTCTTCGGTCAGATCGCTGCCCGTCAGCCAGTCGATGCTGATGCCGTTTTCCAGCGCGATGCGCCGTTCCTTGCGCAAGTTTTTGCGTTTCGAGGAGGAAAGCTCGGCGAGAAACGCCTCGTGATCGGCATAGCCGCGGTTGATGAAATGGAACTGCTGGTCAGTGCGCTGCAGAAAGGCGGCTTCCGTTAGGGCAGGGATCTCGCCCTGCGGTAGGAACGTCACATGAGCCGATGATGTCCCGAGTTCACGGCATACCTGTTCCAGCCCTTGTGCGAGCAGGCTCTGGACCCTTCCAACGTTCTCGCCCTCTCGGACGAGCAGTCGGGGCCCAGTGGCCGGCGTGAAGGGAATGGAAGCCTGGAGCTTGGGATAGTAGCGCCCACCCGCACGATGAAAGGCGTCCGCCCAGCTGTGGTCGAAGACATATTCACCCTGGCTGTGGCTCTTTAGGTAACAGGGAATGGCGCCGATGAGGCGCCCTTCCTCTTCGAGCAGCAGATGGTGCCCCATCCAGCCCGTCTCGGCTGTCGCCGAGCCGGACTCTTCAAGCGCCGAAAGAAAGGCAAACGATGTGAAGGGATTATAGCCTGGGGCGTAGCGGGACGCTCCAGTGAGCTCTCCCCATTCGGCGGAAGCGATCTCCTTGAAGGAGCGCACTACTCGGATCGTCACCTCGTCTGCCATGGATCTCCCGTCAGGCGATCGCCGGCGACTGGCGCGGGTCGAAGCCTTCGAATGTCATCTGGTCTGCATATTTATAGGTCTGTGCCCGCATGATTTCATCCCTGACTGTCCAGGTAATCACGGGCGCGCCCTTTTCACGCAGGCCGCTGACGAAATCATTCGGCAGATGCGCGACGCAATAGGACGTAAAATCAAGCCCGAGATCCATGGCTTCGCGATGTGCCGCAAAGTTTTCAGGCTTCACGCCTTCCGCAGTCAGACCGACGGGCCAAGGGCACTCGGCGACCTTCAATGCCCGCAGCAGGTGATAGTCGAAGCTCATCAGCGCAACCTTGCCTTCGTAACCCTCGAGCACTTCGAGCACGGCCTCCACGAAACCGTCATCCTGCTCCGCATCAAGGCCCTTGAGTTCGATCACCAGCGGCACCCGGCCGTTCACGAGATCGAGCATCTGGCGAAGTGTCGGGATCTTGTCTGCCGTGCCGCCGATCGACAGCATCTGCAATTCGCTCGCTGTGCGCTCGCGCACTTCGCCATTCATGTTGCAGAGCCGCTGCAGATCGTGGTCGTGGAAGACCATCGGCACGCTGTCGGACGAAAGCTGAATGTCGCATTCGATGGCGAAGCCTGCCTCGATCGCCCGGCTGAAAGCCGAAAGCGTGTTTTCCCAGATCTCTCTGTTCATGTCGTGATAGCCGCGATGGGCGACGGGCACGTCCTTGATCCAGTCGATATGGCTCACAGGGCAATCTCCAGGATGGCGTCGATCTCGACGGCGGCGTTCAGCGGCAGTTGTGCCACACCGACCGCAGCACGCGCATGCTTGCCCGCGTCGCCGAGTACATTGGCGATCAGGTTGGATGCACCGTTGATGACGAGATGCTGTTCGACGAAGCCGGGTGCCGAGGCAACGAAGCCGTTGAGCTTGACGACGCGGGTGATCCGCGACAGATCGCCGGCGAGCGCCGCTTTCGCCTGGGCGAGGATGTTGATGGCGCAGAGTTCGGCCGCTCTCTGGGCCTCGGCAAGCGCGACATCGCCACCGACGAGACCTATCACCGCCACTTTTCCGCCTTCAATTGGCAATTGTCCCGAGAGGAACAGCAGGTTTCCGCTGATCACATAGGGCACGTAATTGGCGGCGGGGGCTGCGGCTTCCGGCAGGCTGATGCCCAGCGCTGCAAGGCGGCCGTCGATTGTGTCGGACATGGTCGATTCCCGGTCTGTTGATAAAAGTTGAGAAAGTTGTGGCGACGAAAAGCATGTCTCGCTTTTGCCGGATGTGTTCTTATAACATCGATGACGAGTTCAACAGGAGGGTGTCGATGTTTCCTTTGCGAATGGCGGTCCGTGCGACGCTTTCCCTGGCTGCCGTCAGCGCGGCGGGGCAGGCAGCATCTGCTGCGACCGTCGGCCTTGTGCCGCATCGCGCCGTCTACGAGATCGGGCTGAAGGAAGCGTCCGACCGCTCCGGAATCGAATCGGTCCGCGGCCGGATGGTCTATGAATTCAGCGGCTCGGCCTGCAAGGGCTTCAACACTCAGTTTCGTTTCGTCACCCGCATAGACGTCGGCGAGGGCGTGCGCGTCACCGACCAGCGATCCGCGACCTTCGAAGATGTCGCAGCCGGGACCTTCAGGTTCGAAAACAAGTCCTTCACCGACGATCAGCTCGACAAGGATGTCAGTGGCGCCGCAGCCGAAGCCGGTGGCAAGGTCAAGATTGAGCTGACCGGTCCCGACAAGCGGGCGCTCGAGCTTGCCGACAGCCGGTTTCCGGCCGAACACATGCTCGAAGTGATCGCCCGGGCGCGAAAGGGAGAACAGGTCTTCGAATCGCGAATCTTCGATGGTTCCGAGGACGGCGACCAGACCTACCTGACCACGACAATCGTCGGTGGCCCGACGAAGTCGAGCGACACAGATCCGGAAGCGAAGGCCCTGGAGTCACTCGGTGCCCAGGACTATTGGCCCGTGTCGATCGCCTATTTCGACGAGAAGACAAGGGGCGATCAGGAGCCGATCTACAGTCAGTCTTTCAAGCTGTATGATAACGGCGTCACACGCGACCTGACCTTGGACTACGGCGATTTTGTTCTGGCTGGCAAGCTCACCAAGCTTGAAGTACTCGGCAAGCCGGATGTTGGTTGCCCGTAAAGCTGCCTGTCCGCCTGAAAATCGCTTGTTTTGCCCTTGATTTTTGACCGGCGCCCCTGTATGGCCGGCGTCATTCCACACGTGAGGCTTGGGATCGACAGGGAGAAATCCTGCCGCTTCCGCCCGGTGGCGGGCCGAAAGGCCTGCTGTTTGCTTCACGGGGGTTCAACCGGAAAAGGAGAAAAAGGCATGGCATTGCCTGATTTTAGCATGCGTCAGCTTCTGGAAGCTGGCGTTCACTTCGGTCACCAGACTCACCGCTGGAACCCGAAGATGAAGCCGTACATCTTCGGCGATCGTAACAACATCCACATCATCGACCTGGCTCAGACCGTTCCGATGCTGTCGCGCGCCCTGCAGGTCGTGTCCGACACCGTCGCTCGTGGCGGCCGCGTCCTGTTCGTCGGCACCAAGCGTCAGGCTTCGGAAATCATTGCTGACAGCGCCAAGCGTTCGGCTCAGTACTACGTCAACTCCCGCTGGCTCGGCGGCATGATGACCAACTGGAAGACCATTTCCAACTCGATCGCCCGTCTGCGCAAGCTGGACGAAATCCTGGCTTCGGAAGCCTCCGGCTACTCCAAGAAGGAGCGCCTGAACCTCGAGCGCGAACGCGAGAAGCTTGAAAAGGCTCTCGGCGGTATCCGCGACATGGGCGGCACTCCGGACCTGATGTTCATCATCGACACCAACAAGGAAAAGATCGCGATCGACGAAGCCAAGCGCCTCGGCATCCCGGTTGTGGCTGTCATCGACTCGAACTGCGATCCGGACCTGATCGACTATCCGATCCCGGGCAACGACGACGCTTCGCGCGCCATCGCTCTCTACTGCGAACTGATCTCGCGCGCTGCCATCGACGGCATCGCTCGCCAGCAGGGTGCTTCCGGTCGTGACATCGGCGCCTCTGCCGAAGCTCCGATCGAGCCGGCTCTCGAAACCGAAGCCGACGCATAATCGCGTATAGCGGCGGGTTCCCGCCGCTTTTCCCGTCAAGGGAATGGCCGCCTGTGGGCTCTTCGAGCAGCGGGCGGCCTCCGTTCTTCCGGATGCCGCTTGCCGCAAGCGAGAGGGCGTCGAAGGCGGCCGATTGTTTCCGTGGTGACCTGTTTCATCACGTTGTCATACATCCGGGTACATTTCGTCCCCAACACAGCGGTCCTCCGTTCGCCCAAAGCCACGGATCGTCCGCCTGAACAGACAAGAGGCACACAATGGCTGAAATCACTGCAGCACTGGTAAAGGAACTGCGCGAAAAGTCCGGCGCAGGCATGATGGATTGCAAGAAGGCTCTGACCGAAAACAACGGTGACATCGAAGCCGCCATCGACTGGCTGCGCGCCAAGGGTATCGCCAAGGCCGACAAGAAGTCTGGCCGCACGGCTGCTGAAGGCCTGATCGGCATCAACGGCGCCGGCACTTCGGCCGTTGTCGTCGAAGTCAACTCCGAAACCGACTTCGTTGCCCGCAACGACGCCTTCCAGGATCTTGTCCGCGGCGTGGCTTCGGTAGCCATCGGCACTGACGGTTCTGTCGACGCGATCGGCGCTGCCACCTATCCGGCCACCGGCAAGACGGTCACTGACACCATCAAGGATGCGATCGCCCATATCGGCGAGAACATGACACTGCGCCGCGCCGTTAAGCTCTCGGTCGAAGACGGTGTCGTCGCGACATACATCCATAACGCCGTAGCTGACGGCCTTGGCAAGCTCGGCGTTCTCGTCGCGCTCAAGTCGACCGGAAACAAGGACGTGCTCGCTGCTATCGGCCGTCAGGTCGCCATGCACATCGCTGCGACCAACCCGCTCGCAATCCGTTCGGAAGAAGTTGACGCCGCTGTTGCCGAGCGCGAGCGCAATGTCTTCATCGAGCAGTCCCGCGCTTCCGGCAAGCCGGACGCCATCATTGAGAAGATGGTTGAAGGCCGCATGCGCAAGTTCTTCGAGGAAGTTGCTCTTCTCTCGCAGGCTTTCGTCATCAATCCTGAGTTGACCGTCGGCGACGCCATCAAGGCTGCTGAAAAGGATGCTGGTGCTCCGATTGAAGTGACGGGCATGGCTCGCTTGCTGCTCGGCGAAGGCATCGAGAAGGAAGAATCCGACTTCGCAGCCGAAGTCGCAGCTGCTGCCAAGGGCTGATTTCAGTTACCCTTCTTCGAGGGAAAACATCGGGCATCGCGTGACAACGCGATGCCCTTCGTGTATCCGGCACAGAATTGATCTCGGGAGCATTCATGTCAGCCAAGCCATTGTTCAAGCGCGTCCTCCTCAAGGCTTCGGGCGAAGCCCTCATGGGTAGCCAGGGATTCGGGATCGATGTGGCAGTGGCCGACCGGATTGCCGGCGACATTGCCGAAGCTCGCCGCATGGGCGTCGAAGTGGGTGTCGTTGTCGGTGGCGGCAACATCTTCCGCGGCGTAGCCGTCGCGTCGAAGGGTGGCGACCGGGTCACCGGTGACCATATGGGCATGCTGGCAACGGTGATCAACGCGCTTGCTCTCGCCACATCGCTCCGCAAGCTCGACATCGACACCGTGGTTCTCTCCGCCATCGCCATGCCCGAGATCTGCGAGAGTTTCTCGCAGCGAGCAGCTCTCCATCATCTGGCCCAGGGCAGGGTGGTGATCTTTGCCGGTGGTACTGGCAACCCGTTCTTCACGACCGATTCTGCCGCTGCCCTGCGTGCAGCCGAAATCGGAGCACAGGCAATTTTCAAAGGCACCCAGGTGGACGGCATCTACTCGGCCGACCCGAAGAAGGACCCCGCCGCAACCCGGTTCGACAGCCTGACCCATGACGAAGTCCTGCAGAAAGGGCTTGCCGTCATGGATGTCGCCGCCGTTGCGCTCGCGCGCGAAAACCATATTCCGATCATCGTCTTCTCGATCCACGAGAAGGGTGGTTTCGGCGAAATCCTGTCCGGCGCCGGCCGCATGACAATCGTTACCGACAATTGATTTCACATGAAGGGCGGCGATCTGATGCCGCCGACTGACACAGCAATGGGAGAACCATGATGACCGCAGGGGTTGATCTCAACGACATCAAGCGCCGCATGGACGGCGCAATCAACGCGTTCAAAAACGACATCGCGTCGCTGCGTACCGGCCGGGCATCCGCCAACGTCCTGGATCCGGTCATGGTCGAAGCCTACGGTTCGCGCGTGCCACTGAACCAGGTCGCCAACGTCACGGTACCGGAGCCGCGCATGCTGGGCGTGTCGATCTGGGACAAGTCGATGGTGGGCGCCGTCGACCGTGCGATCCGCGAAGCCAATCTCGGGCTCAATCCGATCGTTGACGGCCAGAACCTGCGTATTCCGCTGCCTGAGCTCAACGAAGAGCGCCGCAAGTCGCTGGTCAAGGTGGCACACGACTACGCCGAAAAGGCTAAGGTTGCGATTCGCCACGTCCGCCGCGACGGTATGGATGGCCTGAAGAAGGCCGAAAAGGATGGGACGATCGGTCAGGACGACAGCCGCAGCCAGTCGGAGCGGGTGCAGAAGATGACCGACGAGACGATTGTCGATGTCGACCGCTTGCTCGCGGAGAAGGAAAAGGAAATCATGCAGGTTTAAGGCAGAGTCGTTTCGCTCGAGCACTCTCAACGCCGCCTGGATCCTCGCCAATGTCGACAGTTCAACATCGCATCGTACCTAAGCATGTTGCGATCATCATGGATGGCAATGGCCGCTGGGCTAACGCCCGGGGCCTGCCGCGGACGTTCGGGCATCGCAAGGGCGTCGAGACGGTCCGCGAAACCGTGAAGGCGGCGGGCGAGGCAGGCGTCAGTTTTCTGACGCTCTTTGCCTTCTCTTCAGAGAACTGGCGTCGTCCTGAGGACGAGATCAACGAGCTGTTCGGCCTTCTCAAGGCGTTCATTCGCCGCGATCTTGTCGATCTGCATCGCAATGGGATCCGCATCAGGATCATCGGTGACCGCGTCAATCTGCGGGACGACATCCGTTCACTGCTCCTCGAAGCCGAGGAAACCACGCGCAACAACACGGCCATGACACTCGTCATCGCCTTCAACTACGGGTCACGCGACGAAATCGCCCGCGCCGCCGCACGCCTGGCGGCCGACGTACAGGCGGGACGGCTTGATCCGTCGCAGATCGATGCAAGCAAGCTCAACGACTGCCTGGACACCGCAGGCATCCCCGATCCCGATCTGGTGATCCGCACCAGTGGCGAGGAGCGTCTGTCGAATTTCCTTCTCTGGCAGGCAGCCTATGCCGAATTGATGTTCGTGCCGGACTTCTGGCCGGACTTCACGCCGGCACTTTTTGATTCCGTGCTCGAGCGATATGCTTCCCGCGACCGTCGCTTCGGCGGCCTCTCGGCCAAAGCCGTGGCGTTCGGCTCATGATGCTCACAATGTCGCGAGAACTTCAGCTCAGAATCGTGTCCGCCATCGTGATGATCGCGGTGGTTCTCGCAGCAACCTGGTTAGGCGGACTGTCCTTCAAGCTGGTTGCTGCCGGCATTGGCCTGTTGATCTATTACGAATGGTCAACGATCACGCGGCTCGCGGAAGACAATATCCGGGCGAATGCCTTCGGCTGGTTCTCGATGGCGGTGATCAGCCTTAACATGTTGTTCGGGCGGGCGGAATTGACCGTGCCGCTCTTTGCGGGCCTGGTCGTCACGGCTGCAATCCCGGCCTTTTTGCGTCGCGTCAACTGGTGGCAGCCGTGCGGTCTTTTTTATGCCGGGCTGAGCACCATCTCGCTCTCAGCCATCCGCGGCGAAGATTCGCTCGGTTTCGTCGCCATGCTCTTCGTCTTCGTCGTCGTTTGGTCGACTGACATCCTTGCTTATTTTGTCGGACGGGCGATCGGCGGGCCGAAGCTTGCGCCGAAGATCTCTCCCGGCAAGACCTGGTCCGGTGCGATTGGGGGGACCGTGGCCGGCGTCATCGGCGGACTCCTGATTGCGATGGCACATTTCCAGGATGTCGGACTTTGGGTTGCGATCGTCGCCTTTGCCTTGTCGGTCGCGAGCCAGATCGGCGATCTCTTTGAATTGTTCATCAAGCGCCGTTTCGGTGTCAAGGATTCGAGCCGTCTCATACCGGGGCATGGCGGCGTCATGGACCGTGTCGACGGCCTTGTATTTGCCTGTTTTGCCGCGTTCTTCTTGGCGATCGGCAGTTCCGCCGGCGGTGTTGGTACCGTCGTCTCTATGGGCGCCTTCCTCTTCGGTCTCTGATGGGGGTAATGGGCGCCAGATGACGGGCACAAATTCTCGCTGAAGCGAGTGCAGGAAACGGACAGATGGATCAGATCAGCGCAGTCTTCGGCTTTCTCGGCGGATACATCCTGCCCTACATTCTCATTCTCTCCCTGCTCGCCTTCATCCACGAGATGGGGCACTACCTGGCGGGGCGGTGGTCGGGGATTCGCATTCTGGCGTTTTCGGTGGGGTTCGGCCCTGAGCTCGTCGGTTACACTGACAAGCATGGGACACGCTGGAAGCTGTCCGCCGTCCCCTTGGGCGGCTATGTGCGCTTCTTCGGCGACGCGGATGCTGCGAGCCGTCCGGACGGTACCTTTGCAGAAGAGTTGACCGAGGAAGAGCGTGCGCAGACACTGAATGGTGCGAAGCTGTGGAAGCGCGCTGTCACCGTCGCTGCGGGTCCCCTCGCAAACTTCCTGCTCGCCATCGTCATCTTCGCCGGCATGTTCGCCTTTATGGGCAAGCCCGTTTCCGATCCTGTCGTCGCCGACATCAAGGCTGGTAGTGCTGCGGAAGAGGCTGGCATCCAGCGCGGCGACGTCCTGCTGGCGCTTGACGGCCGGATGATCGAGACCTTCGATGACGTGGTCCGCTACATCACGATGCGTCCGGAGATCCCAGTCGAAGTGACGGTGCGGCGGGAAGGTCAGGAGATCGATTTCGCCCTGACTCCCAAGCGTGCCGTAACGAGCGACCGATTCGGCAATGAAATGGAAGTCGGGCAGATCGGCATCATCACCGACCAGCAGGCGGGGAATTTCCGGATCGTGGAGCTGTCCCCGCTTGAGGCAGTGTGGGAAGGCGTGCGTCAGACGGGGCACATCGTGACCGGAACCTTCGACTATATCGGCAACATGATCGCCGGACGCATGAATGCCGATCAGCTCGGCGGCCCGGTTCGCGTCGTTCAGGCTTCGGGTCAGATGGCAACGCTCGGCGTTATCGCTCTGTTAAATCTGGCAGCGGTTCTCTCCGTTTCGCTGGGGCTTTTGAACTTGTTCCCAGTTCCGGTCCTTGACGGCGGCCATCTCGTTCTCTACGCGATTGAGGCAGTGCGGGGGAAGCCGATGGGGCAGGGCGCACAGGAAATCGCGTTCCGGATTGGTATGGCGATGATCCTGTCTCTGATGGTCTTCGCCACTTGGAATGATATCAGCCGTTTGATTGGCTAGGGCGGGATGCTGCAGGCTGCGAAAGGATTTGTTTACGCTGTTTCAAATTGATAGTGGCGATTGGGTCACGCGTCGAAATGAAGTAAACAGAAATTAACTCGCACACTTGCTTGTAGGGTAAAACCCGTTAAAACCACACACGGGCCGGAGTCGGGTGCCGACTTTGGGGCAATGGAAGAAGGTATAGTATACACATGAAGGCTGGTTCAAAGTTTTTGAACGCAGTATCGGCGGTCGCGCTGTCTGCTGGTGTCGTGTCTTCGGGCGCAGGTATTGCCTGTTCTTGCATCGGCAATTGCTGCCGAAGCCGCAGTGGTTCAGCGTATCGACGTACGCGGTGCTCAGCGTGTAGGCCCCGAGGCTGTGCGCTCCAACCTTTCGATCCAGCCGGGTCGGACTTTCTCCAACGCTGACATCGATGAATTGGTCAAGCGTCTGTACGCGACCGGTTTCTTCTCCGATGTCCAGATCTCCGTTTCCGGCGGTACGCTGGTGGTGACGGTTGCTGAAAATCAGTTGATCAATCAGGTGGTCTTCAACGGAAACCGCAAGATTAAGGACGACAAGCTTCAGGGCATCGTCCAGACCCAGTCCCAGGGCCCGTACAGCGACAGCCTGATCAGCGCCGACATCCAGCGCATCCGTGAAGCCTATTCCGCCATTGGTCGTTCCGATGTCGAGGTTACGACGCAGGTCGTCCCGGTTGCTGAAGGTCGCGTAAACCTCGCCTTCGTAATCAATGAAGGTGAGCGCACCAAGATCAGCTCGATCAATTTCGTAGGCAACAACGCCTATTCCGACGGCCGTCTGGCCGCCGTCCTCCAGACCCAAGGAATCGGGCATGTTGCCTTCCTGGCCCGCAAGGACGTGTACAACGAGGACAAGCTGCGCGCTGACGAAGAGGCGCTGCGCCAGTTCTACTACAACCACGGTTATGCCGACTTCCGCGTGATCTCCTCTGAAGCTGTCCTCAACGAGGCTGGCAACGAATACACCATCAACATTACCGTCGACGAAGGTCAGCGCTACCGCTTCGGCGCTGTGTCTGTCGAATTCCACCGTGGACGGTATCGATGGTGCGACTCGCAACAATCTTGAAGACTCGCGAAGGCCAGACCTACAGTGCCCGTGACATTCAGAAGTCGATGGAAGCCATTTCCCGTCGCGTGTCGTCGGCTGGCTATCCCTTTGC
>JBJIOA010000008.1:0-204526 GCA_045377275.1 Allorhizobium sp.
GGCATCTACGACAACATGAAGACCGCCGTTGATCGCGTGGGCCGCGGGAAGGAACGACAGGTCAATATCCGTTTCCTCGCCATGACCAACCACTACGTCTTTGCGCCCGAGTTCTGCAATCCGGCTGCGGGTTGGGAGAAGGGTCAGGTCGAGAAGAACGTCCAGGATGCTCGACCACGGCTGTGGCAACAGATGCCCGACTTTCCGGATCTGGCGGCATTGAATGCCTGGCTGGAACAGCATTGCCAAGACCTGTGGCGCGACACGGCGCACGGCACCTTGCCCGGTTCGATCGCAGATGTCTGGGCTGATGAGAGGGCCGCATTGATGGCGTTGCCTATCGCGTTTGACGGCTTCGTCGAGCAGAGCAAGCGCGTCTCGCCCACCTGCCTGATTACCTTCGAACGGAACCGCTACAGCGTGCCGGCATCGTTTGCCAACAGGCCTGTGAGCCTGCGGATTTATCCCGAACGACTGGTCGTTGCGGCCGAAGGGAATATCCTATGCGAACATCCACGGGTGATCGAGCGGAGCCACGACAAGCCCCCGAGGACGATTTACGACTGGCGGCATTATCTTGCGGTCATCCAACGCAAGCCCGGTGCCCTGCGCAATGGTGCACCCTTTCTGGAATTGCCGCCGGCCTTTCGGAAGCTGCAGGATCAGATGCTTCGTCGCCCCGGCGGTGATCGGGAGATGGCGGACATCCTTGCCCTCGTTCTTCACCATGACGAACAGGTCGTACTCAAGGCTGTGGAGCTCGCCCTGGATGGGGGTGTCGCGACCAAGACGCATGTGCTGAACCTGCTGCATCGTCTGATCGACGGCAAGACGATCGACGGTCCCGACATCGATACACCACAGGCTCTGGCTTTACTGCGTGAACCCAAGGCCAACGTTGAACGTTACGATGGCCTGCGCGTCCGGATAGCAGGAGGCCGCAATGCGTCATGATCCTGCCAGCGCCTCCGTCGTCATCATGCTGCGTAGCCTGAAGATGTATGGCATGGCCCAAGCCGTTACGGACCTGATCGAACAAGGTGCTCCAGCGTTCGATGCGGCCGTGCCGACCTTGTCCCAGTTGCTGAAGGCCGAGATGGCCGAGCGCGAGGTTCGCTCCATCGCCTATCACATGAAGGCCGCCCGGTTCCCTGCCTACAAGGACATCTCCGGATACGACTTCGCCGCTAGCGAGATCAACGAGGCGACGGTGCGCCAACTGCATCGATGCGAGTTCATGGACGGAGCGCAAAACATCGTGCTCGTCGGCGGGCCAGGCACAGGCAAAACCCATGTGGCGACCGCCCTTGAAGTCCAGGCGGTCGAGCATCATCGCCGAAAGGTCCGCTTCTTCTCGACCATAGAATTGGTCAATGCGCTCGAGCAGGAAAAGGCCAAAGGCAAGGCCGGCCAGATCGCCGAGACGTTGGTCCGTCTCGATCTGCTGATCCTGGATGAGCTCGGATACCTTCCGTTCAGCGCGTCGGGGGGAGCGCTGCTCTTCCACCTGCTGAGCAAGCTTTACGAGCGCACCAGCGTGATCATCACCACCAACCTGAGCTTCAGCGAATGGGCAACCGTCTTCGGCGACGCCAAGATGACCACCGCTCTACTCGACCGTCTGACCCACCGTTGCCACATCCTGGAAACAGGAAACGACAGCTTCCGCTTCAAGGCCAGCTCGGCCGCTGCGGCACAGAAGAGAGGAGAGAAGACCAACCCATTGACCAAGGCCTGATCAGAAAACCATACTTAGAGGTGGCTCAATTCTCGGTGGAAAAACCGGCTCAGTTCCGCGTGGAAACCAACATTCCAGCGCTTGTCGTGTTCAGAAGTCCGGGGTGCAGAGGCCAGGAGGCATTTTCGGACTTTTGCGTGGCTCCTGGTCTTCGGGTAGCAGGCGGCAGTTCGCGCATTGCTTAGGCTCACTTCGCACCTCCACGACGGTTCGAAGTGGCAGACGCGCGGGCTCTCAGGCAGACGATGACGCCAAGCTTAGAGGTTGACCGGTTTAGGGTCCATCCGCAATGGTGCGTTGGTCTAATAGAAGCCGATTTCGCGGACGCTGATATCCGCATCATGGTTGCGACCATAAGCGGCTATCGCGATCGATGTCAGGCTGCTTGCGCGCGGAATGTTGCGCAAGATCGGTCCAGACGCTTTGAATTCAGTAAGGGGAAGTCGCACCTCGGTCCAATCGCGCGTCACATCAAATCCTGCCTGATAGAATTGCCAGGGCAAGATCGTGCCTCCCGTACGCAGATGTACGAAATATCGCTGATCGTTGCCACGGACAATCAAGCGTATGCCGACTGTGTTCTCCGGCGGAGTGTCCTGCAATTTCAACCGGATCTGAATGAAGCCGCCACGGTTATCGGTGCTTACGCGGCCTGTCATCTGTGCATGCGCATGCCCGTCGTCGCTGACGAATTGGACCCGTCCCGATGAAACGCCGCCCATCACGGTGTCTGCGAAAAAGCGCCAGCGCGTTTCGGGTTGCTGCTTGAAATCGTCGATCAACATGTCGCTCGCCAGCGCCGGTGTGTAAGCCGACAGTATCAGGGTGATCACTGTCGCAAGTCCAATTTTGAAACGCATCTGGTTGTCCTATATCCTCTCGGGGGATGACGCGAAGTCAAATCTCATGGCTCAGGCTTACGCGCGACGATGTAGGGGTTTTGCGAATACTTGCCGAAGATCCGCTCGTCTGTGATCTCAAAACCAGCATCTATGATCGAGTGCCGAAGCTCGGGGATGCTGTGTTGCCTGACCGCCGGAAATAGGCCTACGAACTGCAGCGCGCGAAACAGAAGACGGAACTTGAACTTCAGATCGGCGAAACACCAGGTTTTAGAAATGAGCAGGCCGCCGGGTCTCAGATTGGTGAAAATCTGCGCCAAGGTGGCTGGTTGGTTTTCCACCAGATGCAGAACGTTCAAGGCGCAGATGACGTCGAATGGTCCTCCGTCATAGGCATTCTCAGCGTCTGCCATCTTGAAGGTCAGGTTGGCTCCCGCAGGTTTGTCCTGAGCGATCTTGATCATCTCAGCCGAGAAATCTGTCGCTGTCCAGTGTGACACATGGGGCGCAAGCCGGATTGCCGTGCTGCCGGTACCACAGCCGAGCTCAAGGACGTGATCTCCGGGTTTGAGACGTGACGCGACATCACCGATCATGGTGTCATAGGCTGCCACGTCTTTCAGCGGGCGCGCTGCATAGCGCCCGGCGATTCGGTTCCAGAATTTCTGCTGCTTAGACAAAGACATTTCCAAACCTTTCATCAGAGCGGCAGGATCGCAGCACTGCTCTTGTACAGCACATAGAATGCGACGACGAAGATCAGCACGGCAAAGATTCGGTTGAGGATGTTACGCCGTGCTGACAGACGGGTCGCCAGCAGCATGCCGCCGACACCGCCGATCACGCCGCCACCGATAAACTCGGCCGCGACCGCCCAGTCGATCAGGCCCGAGGCCGCATAGTTGATCGCAGTGGCGAGGCCGAAGGTGCCAACGGCGAGAAGCGACGACCCGACCGCGTTGATCATCGGCATGCGGGTCGCGAGCATCAGGCCGGGCACGATCAGGAACCCTCCGCCAATTCCGAAGAAGCCGGATGCTGCTCCTGCCGCTATGGCAACAGCCGCCGTTTTCCAGCATGTCAGGCCATCTGTCTTGACGACGTCTGACGCTATGGTCCTCCGGGGCCGGAGCATCAGGGCTGCAACGACCAGCATCAGAAGGCCAAACAGGAAAAGCAGCTTGTGCCCGTCGAATGCCTTCCCGAGTGTTGAGCCGGCGAGTGCGCCTACCGTCCCGGTGGCGGCAAAAACAAAGGCGCAACGCCACCAGACATGCCCTTTGCGAGCATGACCGATGAGGTTGACATAGGCATTGATCGAAACGGCCAGAGCGCCGGTGCCGATTGCGATATGTGGCTGTGAGATGCCGACTACATAAAGCAACAGAGGTGTCGCCAGAATGGAGCCTCCGCCGCCGATCAGTCCAAGCGTGAAACCTACCAGCCCGCCCGAACCGACAGCCGTCAGAGCCTGGGTGACGAGGTCGTTCATTCCCACGGAGCTCCTGCAAGCGCGTCGAGCGGGATCTTCAGATAGCGCTTGCCGTTTCGCTTCCGGTTCCGGGAGGCGTCCTCCGCGGATGTTGACCTGAAGCGCATGCAGGATCAGCTTCGGCATGGGCAGTGTCTTGTCGCGAGCCTCGCGCAGCTCCACGAAGGACGCCTCGACCTTGCCGGCGATATGCGGATTGCTGCGCTTCTGTTCGGCGACCGTGCTTTCCCAGAGAGGTTTGCGCCCGTCGGGCTGATAATCGTGACCGGTGAACAGACGCGTGTCATCCGGCAGCGACAGGATTTCCTCGATCGAGGCCCAGAGCCGCTTTGCGCTGCCGCCGGGAAAATCCGCGCGCGCCGTGCCGCTGTCCGGCATAAACAGCGTATCATGCACAAAGGCGGCGTCGCCGATCACATAGGTGATCGAGGCAAGCGTGTGACCAGGTGAGAAGAGGACGCGGCCATTGAGTTCACCCACCGAGAAGGTGTCGCCGGCTTCGAACAAGCGGTCCCACTGCGAGCCATCGGTTCGCAGATCCGGCCAGTTGTAAATGTCCTTCCAGAGCTTTTGCACTTCGACGACACGCGCGCCGATCGCGGTCGGCGCGCCGGTCTTTTCCTTCAGATACCGAGCGGCGGAAAAGTGGTCTGCATGGGGATGGGTGTCGAGGATCCACTCGACGCTGAGGCGCTTTTCCCTGATGTAATCCAGGATCGCATCGGCATTGCGAGTCGCGGTTGCGCCCGACTTTTCATCATAGTCGAGGACCGGGTCGATGATTGCGCATTTTCCAGTTGCCGGATCGCTGACCACATATTGGATGCTGAACGTTCGCGCGTCGAAAAAGCCCTTCACATCTGGCTTGGCGGTCATGGTCTCGGCCCTCCTCTGGAAGATGCGGCAGGCGGAACACCTGCCCCGCAAGCAATATATATTCCGATATATATATCTACATATTAACGAAATAAAGGCGTGTGGCTCCTCTTCGGTCTCTCGGCTCTGTTGGACCGGATTCAGTGTGAGCACGGCGTTGCCCGATGTGCAGACGCACCCGATTATTGCGGCCCTAGCAGCATCCCCATCTGAGCTTCGCTCGGCATTCCGGCAAAGGTGTCGATCTTCCCTTCTTCGGTTCTGAAAACGATTGCCGGCGTGCCGCCGAAACCGAGCTCGGTCATTAAGGTGGCGTTGCGATCAAGCTTTGCAGCCGTGTCGCCATCGATCGTGTCTAGCGGGTGAATGCCGCCATCGGCATGTTTGCGCTCGTTCTCCGTCAGTGCTTCTTCCGGCGACTTCGCTTGAAGAATGGCGGCGGCCTTGGCGGGGGAATCCTGGCGGATCACGCCGACCATCACGTGACGCAACTGAACTTTGCCGCTTTCAATCCAGGGCCGAGCGGCCAGCCAGAAGCGATTGCAATAGGGGCAATTGGGGTCGGTGAAGGTATAGACGATGCGACGTGCATCGGGATCGCCATCCTGAACCCAGGTTGCGGCCTCGAGTTTGGTCCAAGCGGCTTCGCTCAAGGGCTCTTCGACCATCCTTTTGAGCTGATCTTCCGCCATATCCTGCCCATAGGCATCGACAAGCGTTCCGACGACCACATGCTGATTATCGGGTGTCAGATAAATCGCCAGAGGCTGCGCTCCGGCTTTGGCGGCGAAGGCTCGGAGACCACCCGGAACCTGCATCTCGCCGAGAATGCGAATGCCCTGCTGCTCGATGGTCTTAAGGATCTCGGGATAGGCCTTGTCTTCAGCTTCAGCACCCGTCGCCATAACGACGCCCATCAGAAGCGCCAGGGGGACTGCCGGAAATTGTATGGGACGTTGACGTGATCTCAACAGCATGATGCGATCCTTTGATTGTCAGATTTCTTTTGGTGCGTAGGGAGATCAGGGCCCTGCGGGGCCAAGAACGACGATATTGGCGCCTGTCGGAACCTGGCTGTAGAGGTCGATGACGTCCTGGTTGAGCATCCGGATGCAGCCGGATGACGCAGCCGTTCCGATCGTCCAGGGTTCGTTGGTCCCGTGGATGCGATAAAGCGTGTCCTTGCCATCCTTGACGAGATACAGGGCCCGCGCCCCAAGTGGATTTCTGTCACCGCCGTCCATGCCATGGACCCATTTGCCATAACGAGCGGGGTCACGCTTGAGCATGTCGGGCGTGGGCGTCCAGCGGGGCCATTGGCGCTTGAAGCCGATGTGAGCGTTTCCGGAAAATTCAAAGCCGGCCTTGCCGACGCCCACGCCATAGCGGACAGCTTTTCCCTTCTCCCTGATCAAATAGAGAAAGCGATTTTGGGGATCCACGACGATGGTGCCGGGTGGATGCTCGGTCTTGTAGTCCACGATCTGCTTCAGAAACTGCTGGCCGATCCGTTGTGTATCGACAGCGGGGACTGGGAAGGGTTCGTTTCCACGCGCCTTGTAACGCTCAAGGCCGGATGTGCGTGGTTCAGGTGCTGGCGGTTGAAAGGCATGCGGAGCAATGGGGCGGGTCGTCGGCGCGGTGGCGGCGCAGGAAAGGAGGCCGATTGAAACCAGACCCAGAGCGACCAATGTCTTCAGGCACCGGATGTGGGTGCAGCTACGGTAAACGGCAGATACGGGGCAAGGTGAGAAGGGTGCGGACATGTCGAGCGATAAGCTCCTCGTGAGGTTTACCTCGCCCCGCTTCTCTCTCTCACCTTAAGGCTGGCTTAAGGCTCACCTTTCTCCCGTGGCATGGAGAGCGATCGCTCACGCTTCTGAACCTGGCAGCTCCAGACAAACGCAGAAACCCGCCTGCCTCTGGAATGACATCCGGCCACCAAGCTTTGTCATTGCCATTTCAACAATCGAAAGGCCGAGGCCGCTTCCGAGCGCGTTTGCGCTGCTACCGCGCTGGAAGCGGGCTATGAGGCGCTGCTCGTCTTTCTCATCGATGCCGGTTCCGGAATCGCACACGGCGATCGTGGTGCCTGTTACGGTCTGCGTGCCGATGATCCGGACGGATGAATTGCGCGGCGCATATTGCAGGGCGTTTTCGATGACATTGCGCAAGGCCAGCCGCAAAAGTGTCTTCCCTGGCACGCTGATCACCAGGTCCTCGGCTATGTCGCTCTCAACCGTGATTTCCCTCGACGAAACGAGTGCCGCCATTTCGCCGCGCAGCTCTTCGACCATAGCTTTGACTGCCACTGCTTCTGATGCCGAAGACTTGTCCAGTGAATCAACGGCTGCCAGGTCTATAAGCTGGCGAACGAGGCGCCCGGTCCGGTCGACGCTGAGCGAGATCTGGTTGAGGGCATTGGCACGGACCTCATCGCTATCGCTGCGAAGGGCGACCTGGGCCTGGGTCTTTAAACCGGATAGCGGCGTCTTCAGCTCGTGGGCCGCATAAGCGATGAAGATCTTTTCCCGCTCGCGTGCCTCCTCCACGCGTTGGAACAGGGCGTTGAGAGAGCCGAGTAGAGGCCTGATCTCGCGGGGCGCTCCGCTATCGTCGACGGGGTGGAGTTCGTCGGCTGAGCGTAGCGACAAGGCGTCGGCGACTTGCCGGAGGGGGGAAAGACCGCGCCCGACACTCAGCCAGATCAGGCCGGCGAGCATGGGCAGGATCGCCAGGGCAGGAACGAGCTGGCCCGTGATGACGTCACCGACCAGCTTTTCGCGGACCTCGATGCTATCGCCGACTAGGACCCTCACACCAAGCTCGGGATTGACGACAGCGTAGACACGCCAGCGCTCGCCGTTGACGAGCTTTTCAGCGAATCCGCTTTCGTGATCGGCGAGCGACGTGTTGGGCGCGCTCTCCGATCGGCTGACAAGGTCACCTTGAAGGGACCAGATCTGACAGGACAATTGCCGGCTATAGTCTCCTTCATGCAGGCCGAAGCCTTCGGGAATGCCTGCCGCCTGCGCGGCATCGACGGCTGCTGCGACGTCGATATGGTGGTCGGTGATCAGCGAGCTTACCATGCGCGCCGCTTCCGTCAGGCGCGCGTCGAGCACGCGTTCGACTTCACGCTGCGTGCTGAGATAGGTCCAAAGCACGGCAAGCAGCCATACGGCACCCGTTGCCGCAAGGAGGATGAGAAAAAGCCGGAGCCGGATCGATCGCATCATGCTTTCCCCATGCGGTAGCCGACGCCGCGCACGGTTTCGATCGAGGCGGCACCCAATTTGTGGCGCAGCTTGTGCACGTGTACCTCGATCGTGTTGCTCTCAATCTCTTCCTGCCAGCCATAAAGCCTTGTTTCCAAGCTCTGCTTGGAGTGGACCATGGTCGGATTTTCCATCAATGCTAGCAGGACGGCAAATTCCCGCCGCGACAGGCCAGTGATTTCTCCATTTTTCTGAACCTCCATGCTCGCCGGGTCGAGGGTTAATTCTTCCCAGGTGAGCTTGGGTGTGGCGCGTCCCTCGGCACGCCGGGTGATGGCGCGCAGCCGCGCCGCCACTTCGTCGAGGTCGAAGGGTTTGCCGAGATAGTCGTCGGCGCCGGCGTCGAGACCATCAATGCGATCGGTCACAGCATCCTTGGCCGTCAACAGAAGTACGGGGGTGCGGTTACTGGCGGCGCGCATCGTACGAAGCAGATCCAGCCCAGATCCATCCGGCAACATGCGGTCGAGCACGATGGCATCGAAGGCATCGCTTTCGATCGCTGCCCGAGCATCGGAAAGCGTGGTGACTGTGTCTGCCGAAAAGCCGGCGAGGCCAAGCCCCACCTTCAACCCGTCGAGCAGGATCGCGTCGTCTTCGATGACAAGAATACGCATCACACCTCCGTGAGAAAAATGTCGTTCCACGCCATGGCCTGCCCAGCTTAAGCCTGCCTTAAGCTGTCCCGCAGACACCGCCGCACATTCGATGCGTCACAAGGAATGATGGAATGCAACTTTTGAGGTACCTGGCGATTTTCTTCTCCGTTTTGCTCTTCTCCGGCATCGCCATTGCCCAGACCGCGCCCCTACAGATGGACGAGGCGTTTCGGTCGTCGCTGTCCCGGGTCTCCGCCACCGAAGTTGCCGTGACGTGGGAGATCGAGCCAGGCTACTATCTCTACCGGAAGTATCTCTCCGCCAAAAGTGACGATGGCAGTCCGCTGAAACTGGACACGCCTGATGGAGAGATCAAGGAGGATCCGGGTTTTGGATCGACCGAGGTCTATTATGACACCGCCCGGGCGACGCTGATCAGTGACGCGTCGACGATCGAGTTGACCTATCAAGGCTGCCAGGATGGCGGGCTCTGCTATCCGCCTGTGACGAAAACGATCGACATGGCCAGCCTGCAGTTCAGCAATTCCGAGCACGGAGGTCCTATCTCTGCCGAGACATCGAATGCATCTCAAAGCGCATGGTCGTCCTTCAGCTCCCAAAAGTCGGAATTCGCGCTCGCACAGGATGAAGTGACAACCGGTGTCGATGGACTCCTGGTGCGCGGCGGCCTGCCTCTGCTTCTGATTGGTTTTGTCGGGTTCGGCGTGCTTCTGGCGTTCACCCCGTGCGTCTTTCCCATGTATCCGATCGTTGCCGCCATGCTGTCGCGAGAGGGCGAGGCCCTTTCGCCGAAACGTGGTTTCATCCTTTCGAGCGTCTATGTCGTAGCGCTGGCACTGGCATTCGGGCTGTTCGGCATGGTGGCGGCCTGGTCGGGGCAGAATCTGCAATTTGCCTTGCAGTCGACAACGGCGACGATTGTCATCGCCAGCCTGTTCCTGATCCTCGCCCTGTCCAACTTCGGGCTCTTCGAGATCCAACTGCCGGCGGGGTTCAGCAATCGCCTGTCGTCCGGGGGGCGCCGTGGCGGATCGCTCGGTGGGGCTGCGATGCTGGGTTTTAGTTCCGCATTTCTCATCGGTCCCTGTGTCACCGCGCCACTTGCGGGGGCGCTTCTCTATATCGCTCGTACCGGAGATGTCCTCATCGGGGCGGCCGCTTTGTTCGCGCTCGGGCTTGGCAAAGGCCTCCCCTTGATCCTGATGGCAACGCTCGGCGGCAAGGCACTACCGCGTGCCGGGGTTTGGATGGCAAGCATCCGCTCAGCATTCGGCTTCGGTTTCATCGGAACGGCGATCTGGATGGTCAGCCCTCTTCTGCCTGAAACGCTGGTGCTATTTGCCTGGGCGTGCCTGACCGTGTCGGTCGGCGTGTTCCTATGGCACATGCGGGTTGCAAATGCTTCTCCTGGCGTGGCTGTCATCTCGCGATCTGTGGCCACTGTTTCGATCGCCTGGGGAGCCCTGCTGCTCGTCGGCGTTGGGCTCGGTGCCCGCGATCCGCTTGCCCCTCTGGAGCCGCTGACGGGCAAGACAGAGGTGGGACAGACGGCGCGCGAAATCACGAAATCGGACTTTGAAGCCGTCGCCTCGCCACATGCACTGACTTCGGTGCTGGCCGAAGCTTCGGCCGAGAACAGGCCGAGCCTCGTCTACGTCACTGCGGACTGGTGCGTCACCTGTCGCGCCATAGAGCGGACCGTTCTGCCGGACGAGAGCGTCTCGGCGGCTCTCGATAGTGCGCGCCTGCTGACCATCGATATGACCGCGACCTCTCCAGAGACCGATGAACTCCTGAGGTCCCTCAATGCCATTGGTCCGCCGACGATGATCTTCTTCGATCACGAAAGGCAGGAAGTGGCGGGCACACGCCTGGTGGGCGACGTAACGATCGACAAGCTTGCTGCCTCCGCCCGGGCGGCCAAGGGTGCGCCCTGATGGATGTCGTGACACTGGGGCCGCTTGCCTTCGCATCCGACAGGCTTGCGGCGATCATCGGGATCTTCGTGTTTCTCGGGCTCGGCTCATGGCTTGCGCGTCGCCATGACAAGCGGCTTGCGCCCTGGACGACCGCTGCGGTGCTGTCGGGTCTTATCGCAGCACGGGCACTGCATGTCCTGATGCATCTCGACAGCTTTCTCACCGAGCCATGGCGCGCCCTCTATGTATGGCAGGGCGGCTTTTCGATGATTGGCGGCGCGATCGGTGTTGCGATCACGCTCGTCTTTCTGATGCGTGAATCCCGCCAGACGCTGCCGCTTGCCGCCGTGCCGCTCGCCGCGGGTTGCTTTGCCTGGTTCACGCTTACCATGCTCTGGGAGGCAGCGGAAGGGCCGGCTGCACCCCGCTTCACGCTGGCAAATCTTGATGGATCTCAGTTTGTCGCTTTGTCGGAGCGCGGAGGACGCCCTGCCGTTGTGAACCTCTGGGCAACCTGGTGCCCGCCGTGTCGCCGCGAAATGCCACTTCTGGCGGAAGTGGCCGCCGCTCGGACAGAAATAGATTTCATCTTCGCCAATCAGGGTGAAGGGCCATCGGTGATCCAAGCCTATCTCGACGATCAGAACCTTCAGCTCGAAACAGTTCTGGTTGATCCGGCCCATTCGCTTTCGCGCCACTACGGAGCGCCTGGAATGCCGGTCACCCTTTTTCTCGGCGCTGACGGCCAGGTTGTCACGACCCATTTCGGTGAGATTTCGCGCGAGGCTTTGAATGCCGCCATCGCCAGACTGATCCCCGCAGACAAGGAATAACAGAGAATGAGACTCACAGCTTTGCAGCCGGTGATCGGCATATTGAAGAAACTGGGCACAGCGGCGGGGCTCGCTCTCCTGCTTGCCGCCTGCTCGCAGACGACGGGCACGCCGTCTCAGCCATCTCCACCGCCTATCGATCCGGCGCTGCAGGCCATGTATGGCGAGGTGCAGGATGGCGAGGAGATAATTCCTGCTGTCGATGTGTCGAAGATGGATCCGCGCAATGTTCACCAGGTCGTCAACTACCGCACCTCCTATGCCCCCGGCACGATCGTCGTCGACCCTTATGCCCGCTTCCTCTATCTCGTCATGGAGGGCGACAAGGCGATGCGCTACGGCGTCGGCGTCGCCAAGGCCGGGCTCGAATTCCAGGGCGAAGGCGACATCAAGCGAAAGGCCCGCTGGCCGGGCTGGGTGCCGACCCCCAACATGATCGCCCGCGAGCCGGATCGTTATGGTCCGCTCGCCCAGGGATTGCCGGGCGGCATCGACAATCCGCTAGGAGCGCGCGCGCTCTATCTCTATCAGGGCGGAAAAGACACGCTCTACCGGATCCATGGCACCAACGAGGCCTGGTCGATCGGCCAGTCCGTCTCCTCGGGTTGCATTCGCCTTCTCAACCAGGACATCATCGATCTTCACGCCCGTGTTCCGGAAGGGTCAAAGATGGTCGTCCTCACTGCCGAACAGTCCGGAAAGGGAGAATTCTGATGATGAAGCGTCGCACAATACTGACATCAGGGCTCGCCCTTGGGACGTTCGCCGTCTTCGGCAGTCGCCTGGCCTTCGGGCAACAGCTTACGAAGGACGAGGTCTTCAACGACAAGGACGCACCGTTTCTCGGCAATCCGAAGGGCGACGTCACAGTTGTCGAGTTCTTCGATTACCAGTGCCCTTACTGCAAGAAGGCCCACCCGACGGTGAAGAAGGTCATCGAGAGGGATGGCAATGTGAAGCTGGTCATGAAGGACTGGCCGATCTTCGGCGATGCCTCGATCTTCGCGGCCCAGGCGGTGCTGGGTGCGGCGCAGATCGGCAAATACGAAATTGCCATGGGTGCCCTGATGAAGACCAAGGGCAAGCTTACCCATGATGACATCGAGAGCACGCTGACCGGTGCAGGCTTGTCCATGGATGAAATCGCTGTTGCCGTGAACAAACACACGGCCAAGATCTCGGGCCTGCTGGATCGCAATTACGCGCAGGCCACGGCCTTCAACTTCGCGGGCACTCCGGCCTATGTTATCGGATCGAGCCTCTATCCCGGTGTGTTGGACGAAAAGGGGCTCGTTGACGCGATCGCGCGCGCCCGGCAGGGCTGAGCGCATGCGTTCTATTAAAAGAGTGAACCGGCGGAGTTTTCTCGTCGGCACACTTGCCGTCGTCCTCGCACCTCCCGTTAAGGTGCAGGCAGCATCGACAGTGGTCGGGCCGATACGCTCCGTCCAGGATTATACCGAAGCAATTGCCTTTGCCCGCATGCGCAACAGGCATGCACTGGTCGATGTCGCTGCAGATTGGTGTGCCTTCTGCAAGACCATTGATGGACAGATCCTCGTGCATCCGAGGGTGCGGTCGCGGATGAATGACTTTGCGCTGCTCAAGATCGACGTGACCGCATGGACCGCAGAGAATGCAGAATTGCTTCGTTATCTGAATGTGCAGGGTCCTCCGACGGTCTTCATCGTAGAAACAGGGCAGGGAAAAGAAGTTCCGGGTTCACGGACCGTTGGTGAGTTCGACGTTGAGAATCTGGTCGGTCGGCTGGAGATTGCGCGCTAGCTTGGCCTACATTGCAGGGAAACAGCGACTAAGGAGTGTCAGATCCGGGATCAACAGGGAGGGTCACGGTTGCCCGCAGGCCGCCTTCAGCCCGGTTGGCCAGTTCCACATCCCCGCCCTGGGCTCGCATAATGTCACGCGCAATCGTCAGGCCGAGACCGTGACCGCCCGTGTCACGCGAGCGAGACGCCTCCAGACGCTCGAACGGGCTGAACACGCGTTGCAGGTCCTCCCGAGGAATTCCGGGTCCGTCGTCGTCGATATGAATACGGGCGATGGGTCCGTCCAATTCACCTGTGATGTGAACCTTCCCGCCGTATCTCTGGGCATTCTCAATCAGATTGCGAATGGCGCGGCGCACCGGTAGCTCCCGCAGTGGTGTCGTGATGACCGGCATGCTGCCGAGCGTCACCGGGGCTGCCGTCGTGTTGAGTTCGCCGGCCAGCCGGGCGACCAATGCGAAAGGATCGGACGGCCGCTTGTCGCCGGCTTCACTGAGGCCCCGCGCATAGGCCAGGGTCGTTTCGGTCATCTCCTGCATTTCGTCGAGAATGCGGGTGATCCGCTCGCGCAGTTGATCTTCATCGACGAATTCGGCTTGCAGCCTGAGGGCTGTGATCGGGCTTCGCAGATCATGGCCAAGCGCTGCCAGAATGCGGGTCCGCTCGCGCACTGCATTCACAAGGCGCGAATGCAGACTGTGGAGTGCCTTCGCCAGGACCTTCACTTCGCTTGGACCGGTTTCGATGCGCTCCGGTGGGTTCCTGTCCAGATCCAGGGCGTCCGCCGTCTCGGCAAGTTGTCGCAAGGGAAGGGTAATGCGTGCCACCAGGAAACGCATGACAATCCAGACGGCGAGGGCCGAGAGGATCGCGCCGAGCAACAGCCGCGGCGGCAGGAATGCGCCGGGCCGTTCCAGGGAGGCCTCGATGTTGAGCCATTGACCGTCCGACGTCGGAAGAGACAAACGCAGGGTCGCTGGTGTGAGGCCAATCTGTCGCGCGAACGCCGCCAGGGGTTCATAGCCGGAATGCTCGTCCGAACCGCCACGCGCCGCAAGTTCCATCTGCGCGTCACCGTCTGACGACACGGTGACCATGGGTGTGTCGCTCAGCCGGAATATCACGCGTTCAGATCCGGCGGCCGAAAGAACGTCGTTCCTCGCCACCTCGGGGATCTTCGGCAGGAGGCCGACCAGGCGTTCACCTTGTCGGATGATATCCGCCCTTTGCTCCTCCACATGCGAGAGGCCCCGCTCGGCACCGAACAAGGCGAGAAACAGGATCTGGGTAAAGATCAGCGCGGCAAGTGTGGTCAGTCCGATCTGGGCGCTGAGATCCCTGGGCCATCCAACGCTCATGGCAAGACTGCCACATCACAGGCGAGGCTGTAGCCTCCCGCCCGTATCGTCGTGATGATCGTCGGGTGTCCCGGATCGGGCTCGATCTTGCGCCGCAGCCGGCTGATCTGGTTGTCGATCGCCCGATCAAAGACGTCAGGAGACCGTCCCTCGGTCAGATCCATCAACTGATCCCGGGACAGGACAAATCTCGGGCGTTCGAGGAAGACGATGAGAAGGCGGAATTCCGTCGAGCTCAGTGATATCTGTTTTCCGTCCTCGTCACGTGTCAGCTCCCGCGTATCCGTGTTCAGTGTCCATCCGGAAAAGGAAAGGCGTCGGCCGGAAAGGCTGCCGGCGAGGCTGGTCGTTCGACCGGTCCGCCGCAAGATGGCCTTGACCCTTGCCAGCAATTCTCTCGGGCTGAATGGTTTTGGCAAGTAGTCATCAGCACCTACCTCAAGACCGACGATGCGATCCGTCTCTTCGGCCAAGGCACTCAGCATAAGCATCGGTGGTCCGCCTGCACTGCTCAGCCGACGTGCGATCGAAAGGCCGTCTTCACCCGGCATCATGACGTCCAGGATTATAAGATCGAAGCGTCCGCCATGCAGGCACTTGTCCATCTCGGTAGCATCGCGCGCAGCCGTGGTCCGGAATCCGTTCTTCTCGAGGTAACGGACCAGTCCGTCGCGGATGTCGCGATGGTCGTCGACGATCAGGATATGTGGACTTGGGTCGCTTGAGGTCATGGCACGTTTCTAGCGCATGATAGGGACTGCGTTCCACTCCTCCTTTGTCACGCCGGGTGTCAGTCCGCCGATCTGCGACAAACCGTTACAAAAGGGACCGCAGACGGCATCATAGTGCGACATGCATCCGTCATCACATGTCCATCGCAGTCGAGGCGGGGTGAAACAAACTTCGCAGCTCAAGACGCGCAAACAAGATCCGATGAAGAGGAACGCAAAATGCATAATCTCAAGAAAACTCTGATCGCCGCCATGGCTCTGGCTGCTTCCGCCGCACCCCTGATTGCTCAGCAGCAGGGCAATCCCGGTGCCCACTTCCTGGAGAACTGGGACCTCGACGCAAATGGCGAAGCCACCCTTTCCGAGCTGCAGACCAAGCGCGGTGACGTTTTCCTCACCTTCGATTCCAACGAGGACGGGTTTATCGATGCCGATGAATACGTGTATTTCGACGAGGCGCGCGCCAACGACATGAAGGCCAATGCCGGCGGACATGGTGGGCATGGTGGCAGAGCCGACCGGGCATCCCAGGGAATGACACTTCAGAACAACGACACTGACCAGGACGGCAGGGTGTCGCGGGACGAATTCCTCGGCGGTGCTGTCGCCTGGATGGGCATGCTGGACCGGAGCACAGACGGCGTCGTGACCACGGCTGATTTCGGTCGCTAAGCGCAGGGCTTGCGTGGCTTTGTCGCATCTTTCCTGGCCAGACATCCGCTTTGATGTCTGGCCAGGCTCACAAATGCACGATATCGAACAATAGAGATATACGCCTTGTGCTATGTGTTTTGTTGCAGCCTAATCACCTACGCATCCTTGCCGGTTGGCAAGACCGGAAGGGAAGTCTTGAAGTCAACATCCCATTCAAAGATCGACAGGAACGAGTGACCTGCAATGTCAGCCACGGATGAAAAAAGCCTCCCGATCAATCTGAATCTGTCCGAGCCAGAATCGACTAGGCAGCGCCGCTGGTTTCGCAAGCGGTACCTGCTGGTGTTGCTGGTCCCAGTCTTCATGTTCTCGGGCGCTGTGCTGGGAATGTATTTTCAGCCGACGGGCTTGCAGAAGTTTTACGCGCTGACGGGACTTCAACCCGGCGGCGGCTCTGACGCACCCATTGCGTTGCCACCTGATATCGAGCTCCCCCCAAAGATGGTGGAAACCCTGTTGCCTTCCGATGTGGTGGGTTTGGCGCGGGTGATGCCGCGTGGCGACGTTTCGGTTGTCGCAGCACCCTATGGGGCTGGCGATGCGCGCATCGCGGACATCCTGGTTTCCGTTGGCGACCGGGTGGAAAAAGGTTCCTTGCTGGCGCGGCTCGACAATCATGCGGCTCTCGCTGGTGCCGTGCTCACCGCAGAGGCAAATCTCGCTGTGCGCGAAGCAACCCTCATCCAGACACGTGCGGCGGTGGAGGCAAGCCGCGACGAAGCAAAGGCCACACTCGATCAAGCGGTGTCCACGGCTGCAGAAGCTGTATCGACGCTGGCAAGAACAGAGGCGCTCGCCTCGAACGCGGTCAGCACGCAGGCTGCACTCGATGCGGCCCGTGCTGCAGCAGAAGGCGCGAAACTTTCCGTTGTCCGTGCTGAGGCGACGCTAACGCGCTATGCCTCAGTCAAGCTCGACGAGCAGCCTGATGTGATCGTCGCCCGCCGCAATGTCGACGCGGCCCGATCCGAGCTGGCCCGTGCTCGGCTTGACCTTGCACGCGCCGAGGTCGTGGCGCCCATCACCGGCACGATCCTCGACATCCATGTTACGCGCGGACAGCGACCTCCCACCGACGGGATCATGGATATGGGGGACACCGATGAGATGATGGCCGAGGTTGAGATCTGGCAGGACCGCATCAGCGACGTCGTGGTCGGCCAGCCGGTGGAGCTAGTAACCCCGGCTTTTGGCGTCACGCTGCAAGGCCGGGTGGACAGGATCGGACTGACCGTGGGACGGCAAGGCCTGATTTCAGACGATGCGGCGGAAAACAAGGACGCGCGCGTCATCCAGGTCTTGGTGGTGCTGGACGAAGCCTCCTCGGATGTCGCTGCACGCTTTACAAATCTCGAGGTCATTGCCCGCATTGACACCACGGTACGGGCCAATCCATGAGCTATTTGCTGCAACGCCTGTTCGGGCGGCTGCCCATCGGCTGGCTGCAATTGACCCACAACCGGACCCGCTTTGCGGCGGCACTTGCCGGGGTGGCCTTTGCCAATGTGCTGGTTTTCGTCCAGCTTGGGATCATGAATTCGATGGGGGCTGCAACATTGCGCCCCTATGATTTCTTCCAGGCGGACATCATGATCTCGGCCGGCGATGCGAGTACCTTGACCGATGGTGGCAATGTGGCTCGGCAATGGTTGCTGCAGGCGCTGGGAGATCCGGATGTAGCCGCTGGAATGGGTCTTTTCATCGCCAATGTTCCCTGGGACCGTGGCGAGAAGGACATCAGTCTGACGACCTTCGGCGTGGATCCGATCAAGACCGAGTTTCTGTCCACGGAGATCGGAGGCGATCTCAATCTCCTGCAGGTGCGAGATGCGGCAATACTCGATCGGCTGGCCCGAGGGCTGGCCAAGGACGAAGCAGCTTCGATCCGTCCGCAGACGCCTCTGTCCTTTGAAACGCAAGGCCGCACCATCACCGCCTATGCCACGTTCTCCGGCGGCGGAGGCTTCGGTGGCGATGGCTATATGCTGGTTTCGGACCAGACGTTCTTGTCGCTGTTCCCGACGCGCAGTTCCTCAGCGCCTGATCATATTCTCCTGAGCCTGCGCCCCAGCGCGCAAACAGACGCCGTGATCGCGCGCCTGAAAACCCTGATCTCCGATCCGTCCCTTCGCATTCGCAGCTATCAGGATGCAGCGCAAGAGGATCTGCGCTATCAGCAGACCAAGCGGCCGACGGGCATCATCTTCGGGTTCGGCGTGCTGATCGGCGTTCTCGTCGGCATCGTCATTGTCTATCAGGTGTTGTCCACCGACGTGGCCGACCACCTGCGCGAATACGCAACCTTCAAGGCCATGGGCTACGGCCCGCGTTTCTTCCTCGGCATCGTCTTCGAAGAGGCGCTGGTGCTGGGGATCATGGGCTTCATTCCGGGACTTGTTGTCGGGACGACCATCCTGACGCTCATGGGGAAGGTAACGACTCTGCCTCTGGGGATGACACCTTCGATGGCAGCGACCGTCTTTTTCGGCACCATAGTCTTTTCTGCCCTTTCCGGCGCCATTGCGACCCGTCGACTTGGTGCTGCCGACCCTGCCGATCTTTTCTAGGAGGCTGCGATGGACAGTGAGGCGATAGTTGAGGTGCGTGGATTGAACCATTGGTTCGGCAGTGGCGACGTTCGCAAACAGGCGCTGTTTGATGTAAACCTCACGCTGAAGCGCGGCAGCTTCACCGTGCTTATGGGTCCTTCCGGGTCTGGCAAGACAACCGTCCTTACGCTTGTCGGCTGTCTGAGAGCCGTGCAGGACGGATCAGCGCGGCTTCTGGAAAGTGAGTTGAACGGTGCATCGCAGCCACAGCTTGTCAGCCTGCGCCGCCGTCTGGGTTTCATATTCCAGGCGCACAATCTGCATGAAAGCCTGACAGCGCTGCAGAACGTGATGATGGGCGTGCAGGTACATGGCGAAGTGGCCGATAGCGTGGCGCAAAGCGCGGCTGAGCATGCGCTTGGCTTGGTAGGCTTGAGCGACCGTACAACGTATCTGCCCGGGAACCTGTCAGGCGGTCAGAAGCAACGCGTGGCCGTCGCCCGAGCGCTGGTCTCCAGCCCGGCGCTCGTGCTAGCCGATGAGCCCACAGCTGCCCTGGACAAGGACAGCGCGGCGGATGTCGTCGATCTTCTGAAGCGAATGGGTGAGGCACGAGGTACCACCACATTGCTCGTTACCCACGACAATCGCATCCTCGACCGCGCTGACCGCATTCTCACGCTGGAGGACGGTCGCATCGTCAAGACAGAGGAACGAGCACAAAATTAGGATCCATGAAACACGAGAGCCTAGGAAATCATATGTGCGATGAATGGATTTGCGTAGTGGACTGAACAACAATGTAATGTGGGCTAGAAGTTCCATAATTCTGCTTATGCGATTTTCGCTAACGAATTGATATTAAATAGAAATAATAAGAAAGTCGCGACTCTCCGCTTCTGCGCAGTGTCTGCTAAGATCAGTGCGTCTAGCATCTCGCAGGAACTGGCATGATAGAATTCATCAAGCAATGGATTGAATTCCGTCGAGCGCTGCGACGCCGATGACGCGTGGATGCCAGGCGGCTTGCAGAAGCCGATCCGATCGGCGCCTATTACGAGGCGCAGCGCCGAGCCCTGCGCAGCCGTGCAAAAGGTAAAGCCCGCGAGCATTGGCAATGGACCAAGGTCGCCAGTGAGGTCGCCCGCATCGAGCCGCGTGCCGAGATGGACTTCAAGGTCGTCAGGACAATTGCCGATCAGGAACATTCCGGTCGCCGCTGAGCGCCGGTGAATGCACAAACACCGGGTCGATATTGTCGGCTGTGACGTCCGTGAACGATCTGTGCCGGAACCCTCTTGGCCGACCGAAGCAAACCAATCCCGCTCTTTATGGATGGCGTCCTGGACCAGGTCCGGATCTCCGTCGATCAACCCACTATCGGGGTCGGCAGCCTGCTGCCGCCGCTTGTCTTCGACTGCACGGTGATCGCGACCGTCCCCGGTCCTTTGAGGAGCCATCGAGCGGGATTGGCCCGCTCCGGACGGAGGTTTCTCACATGGCACAGGATCTTGCACTCGCCCAAAGCCACGCATTTTCGCTTTCCCGCATCCTCATGGTTCCGGTCACTCTGTTCAAATCCGGCGACGAATTCGGCGTCCTTCCGTCCGACGAACTCGATGACGAAGACGATCTTGAGATCGTGCACGAATATTTCCCGCGCGGGTCTCATTGAGACCCGCATGTCCCTGCCGCTGGTGAGCTGTCGGCCGCAAGGGAAGCTTCGCCGCAGCATTGTGCTGCAACTTTTGTCAGTTGCGTGCTGCGCCCTTGCCCCCTTCGCTCTTCGCGGCGGGTGGAAGGTGACCCGCAAGTTGCGGGAAGAAGAAGGGACGGCCGCTAGGCGGCTGAAAAAATATGAAACGAGAAGAGTTGGAGGCGCTGCGCGCCAAGGTGAGTTGCGAAGCCGTGCTGGAACGAGCCGGTTACGAAATCGATCTGAAGGAAAGCACGCGACGCGCCGTCAAATACCGGCGTGGCGGCAACATCGTCATTGTCACGCATGACGGACGCGGCTGGTTCGATCCGCTCAGCGACGAGAAAGGCGATGTCTTCGGGCTTGCCATGTTCCTGGAAAGGATCCCATTCCCGTCCGCAACGGACGCGGTCGCGTCAATTGTCGGGTATCAACTTTCCCGGCCGGAATGGAGGTCCTCGCGGTCTTCCGTGCCGGTAAAAGACATTTGTGACCGTTGGCGCAGCCGGCCCACGCCTTCGCCCGAATCCGGGGCCTGGCGCTATCTGTGCTGGGCGCGCTGGATCCCGACGGCCATCGCCCGGCAGGCTATTCGAGAGGGTGTCCTGCGGGAAGGACCCTTCGGCAGTATGTGGGCGGCCCATGTCGATAGCGAGGGACGCGTTGCGGGGTGGGAGGAGCGCGGTCCCGACTGGCGTGGCTTTGCCACCGGGGGCTCGAAGGTTCTTTTCCGCTTGGGACCATGCGATGCCTTTCGTCTCTGCGTTACCGAGGCCGCGATCGACGCGATGAGCCTGGCAGCGCTCGAGGGGTCGCGCGAGCAAACTCTCTATCTCAGCACTGGCGGTGGGTGGTCTCCGGCGACAGATGCCGCGCTTGCCGAACTTGCTGTGCGGCCGGGACTGATACTGGTCGCGGCCACCGATGCCAATCCTCAAGGCGACGCCTACGCAGAACGACTGCGTGCGCTCGCCGAAGCGTCCGGCTGCGACTGGCAACGGTTACGTCCGCCGGCCGAGGATTGGAACGAGGTTCTCCAAAAAAGGGAACGGGAAAAATGGGAAAGGAAGAGCGAGAAGAACAACGAGGCCTGCCGCATGCGCGCCGGCCGCATCAAGGGAGGCTCTGCCCGGCATGCGCCGGCCCTTGACCCGGCCGGACACGGACGCAGCAACGCGGAAGGGGTCATGAAGGACTGAAGAGAATAGCAAGGTCGAAACGACTTGTGCTGCCCTCGGTCCAAAACCCCGAAAAGGATCAATCTGATGACCTCAATAGCCCTTCCCCGCAAAATCTTTCAAGGAGTGGCCAAGCGCGCTGACATGTTCCGGATGTTCGACAGGCACGCGATGCGCCCCGACCGCTTTGATGGCGACCAGTCTGCCGTCTATTCCGGTGAGTGGTTCGAGATCGACGAAACCTCCTACTCTTACATGCTCGACGTTCTACCACCGCTCTGGATGCGCGGGCCGATCTTTGCGATGCGTGAGTTCATGACCGGTTCGGTGACCTCGGTGTTTTACGCGACCCGGATCGATGAAGCGGTCCGTTTTTTTCACACCTACTGCGACCTCTCGGACCCGAACTCTGTGGAGGCGATGCGGACAGCGATCGTCGACCGCGAAACCCGACCAGTCCGGGCGATGAGCCGCGAAGAACGGCTTGAGCACATCTGGAGCACGACCACCGACGACTATCGTGGCTATGCCGGCGACCGCTGGCCGAAGCCGATGCAAGGACATCGCACGGTGATGCTCTACGGTGGCAGTGAAGGCACCTTCCTGAAGTTGCTCGACGCCCTGTCCGACGACGAGATCGCCGCCAAGCTGCCGGTCCATTTGCGTCATCTCCCCGCATCGCTGGCCGCCTGAGCCAGATCATCTTTCGCAAATCTCGCGCCAAAAGCGGCCTTCTCGGTGGCCGAGCGATGGCGCACGCCCTCAATCCAAAGGAGCTTTTCCATGAGCAACGATCCATTTACATCAGACATGTTCGGCTTGAGCGTGCTTTCGTCCGGCCTAGGGCTTGGCGTGACAGCGTTCGGCGGGTTCTCGCCTGATGCCGCCAATGACGACGATCCAGATCCCCTGCCGCCAGCACCTGCACCCGCTCTGCCCGTCGCTGAAACGCCTGCCCGGCGCGCTAGGCTTCGGGCAAACTTCTATCTCGACGGCGACCGCGGGCTGGCCGCCTCGTGGAGGGATCGCGCCCGCGCCAATGTCGCGGCGATCCTTGTCGCCGACAGCATTGCCAAGCAGGATCGGCCGGCGACGCGAAAAGAACAGGCGCAGTTGATCCGCTTCACCGGCTTCGGCGCCAGCGAACTGGCCAACGGTATGTTCCGTCGGCCGGGCGAGGTCGATTTCCGCCAGGGCTGGGACGATATTGGTTCTTCGCTCGAGACCGCGGTTTGCGAGAGCGATTACGCGTCGCTTGCCCGCTGCACCCAATATGCGCATTTCACGCCGGAGTTCATCATCAGCGCAATCTGGGCTGGGGTGCGGAAACTGGGCTGGCGCGGCGGTCGGGTGCTGGAACCTGGCATCGGCACGGGGCTGTTCCCTGCCCTGATGCCGGAGCCATATCGCGACGCCGCCTATGTGACCGGGATCGAGCTCGATCCGGTCACCGCCCGTATCGCCCGCCTGCTTCAGCCGAAGGCACGGATCATCAATGGCGACTTTACCCGCACTGATCTGGCTCCGATCTATGATCTCGCCATCGGCAACCCACCCTTTTCCGATCGCACCGTCCGCTCTGACCGCGGTTACCGGTCGCTTGGCCTTCGGTTGCACGACTATTTCATCGCCCGGTCGATTGACCTGCTGAAGCCCGGCGCGCTCGCCGCCTTCGTCACCTCGCATGGCACCATGGACAAGGCCGATACCACGGCACGCGAGCATATCGCCAAATCCGCCGACCTAATCGCAGCGATCCGCCTACCCGAGGGCAGCTTTCGCCGTGACGCCGGCACGGATGTCGTCGTCGACATCCTCTTCTTCCGCAAGCGGAAGCCCGGAGAGCCGGAGGGAAATCAGCTGTGGCTCGATGTCGATGAGATCAGGCCGGCCACCGACGACGAAGGCGCTATCAGGGTCAATCGCTGGTTTGGTCGGCATCCGGACTTCGTTCTCGGCACCCACGCCCTGACCTCTGGTCCGTTCGGCGAGACCTACACATGCCGCCCTCGCGATGGAGAGGATCTCGAAGCCGCCCTTGCCACTGCCATCGAGCTTCTGCCGGCCGATCTCTATGACGGCGAGCCGACACCGATCGATATTGATCTGGAGGAAGAACTCGGCGAGATCGTCGATCTACAGCCGAAGGGCGGGACTGTTCGCGAGGGCAGCTTCTTCCTCGATCGGTCGAAGGGCCTGATGCAGATGCTCGACGGATCGGCCGTGCCGGTCACCGTCCGCAAGGGTCGCTCAGGCGATGGGGTCCCGGAAAAGCACGTTCGGATCATCAGCAAGCTGATCCCGATCCGCGATGCAGTGCGCGAGGTCCTGAAGGCGCAGGAAACCGATCGGCCATGGCGCGATCTCCAGGTGCGATTGCGTATCGCCTGGTCGAGTTTTGTGCGCGATTTCGGGCCGATCAACCACACGACCGTGTCGGTTCAGGATGATGCCGAGACCGGTGAGGTCAAGGAGACCCATCGACAGCCGAACCTCGCACCGTTTCGCGACGATCCGGATTGCTGGCTGGTCGCCTCGATCGAGGACTACGATCTGGAGACCGACACGGCAAGACCCGGCCCGATATTCTCCGAACGGGTGATTGCCCCGCCGGCAGCGCCGACGATTACCTCTCCTGCCGATGCGCTCGCCGTCGTGCTGAATGAACGAGGCCACGTCGATATCGACCATGTCGCCGAGCTGCTGCACAGCGATCCTGCTGATGTGGTCGACGAGCTGGGCGGGGCCATCTTCCGTGATCCGGCCGATGGATCGTGGAAGACGGCAGACGGATATCTCTCAGGGGCCGTCCGCACCAAGCTCGCCGCCGCGCAGGTAGCGGCCGAGCTCGACCCCGCCTATGAGCGCAATGTCCGCGCCCTCCAGGAGGTGCAGCCGGCTGATCTCCGGGCATCCGACATCACAGCCCGCCTCGGCGCCCCGTGGATCCCGGCCGCCGATGTCGTTGCCTTCGTCAGGGAAAAGATGGGAGCGGAAATCCGCATCCACCACATGCCGGAGCTTGGGTCCTGGACGGTGGAGGCACGGCAGCTCGGTTACAGCGCCGCCGGCACCTCGGAATGGGGAACCAGCCGCCGCCACGCCGGCGACCTGCTGTCTGACGCGCTCAACAGCCGGGTGCCTCAGATCTTCGACACCTTCAAGGATGCCGACGGCGAGCGCCGGGTGCTCAATGTCGTTGACACCGAAGCCGCGCGTGACAAGCTGCAGAGGATCAAGCAGGCGTTTCAGGACTGGGTCTGGACGGATCCGGAGCGAACCGACCGGCTGGCCCGTGATTACAATGATCGCTTCAACAATATCGCGCCGCGGAATTTCGACGGCTCCCACCTGAAACTTCCCGGCGCCTCTGGCGCCTTTGTTCTTTACGCGCACCAGAAACGCGGCATCTGGCGGATCATCGCCGATGGCTCGACCTATCTTGCCCATGCAGTCGGCGCCGGCAAGACGATGACGATGGCGGCGGCCATCATGGAGCAGCGCCGGCTTGGACTGATTGCCAAGGCCATGCTGGTCGTACCCGGCCATTGCCTGGCGCAGGCCGCGCGCGAGTTTTTAGGCCTCTATCCGAATGCTCGCATCCTCGTCGCCGACGAGACCAACTTCACAAAGGACAAGCGGGGTCGCTTCCTCTCGCGTGCCGCAACCGCGACCTGGGACGCGATCATCATCACGCATTCGGCGTTCCGGTTCATCTCCGTGCCGTCTGCCTTTGAGCAGGAGATGATTCAGGACGAGTTGCAGCTCTATGAGGATCTGCTCACCAAGGTCGACAGCGAGGACCGCGTGTCGCGCAAGCGGCTCGAGCGGTTGAAGGAAGGACTGCGGGAGCGGCTCGAAGGTCTCGCCACCCGCAAGGATGATCTTCTCACCATCTCGGGGATTGGTGTCGACCAGATCGTCGTCGACGAGGCGCAGGAGTTCCGGAAACTATCCTTCGCCACCAACATGTCGACGCTGAAGGGCATCGACCCGAACGGTTCGCAGCGCGCCTGGGATCTCTATGTGAAGTCCCGCTATATCGAGACGAAGAACCCCGGCCGAGCGCTGGTGCTTGCCTCCGGCACGCCGATCACCAACACGCTGGGCGAGATGTTCTCCATCCAGCGCCTGCTCGGCCATGCCGCTCTCGCCGAGCGCGGGCTGCACGAGTTCGACGCCTGGGCGTCCTGCTTCGGCGACACGACGACCGAACTCGAAATCCAGCCGTCCGGCAAATACAAGCCGGTCAGCCGCTTTGCCAGCTTCGTCAACGTGCCCGAACTGATCGCCATGTTCCGCTCCTTCGCCGACGTCGTCATGCCCGACGATCTCAGGCAGTATGTGAAAGTCCCCAATCTCTCCACCGGTCGCCGGCAGATCCTGACGGCCAAGCCGACGGCGCTGTTCAAGACCTATCAGCAGATCCTCGATGGCCGGATCAAGGCGATCGAGAAGCGGGAGGGTCCGGCAAAGCCCGGCGACGACATCCTGCTGTCGGTCATTACCGATGGCCGCCATGCGGCGATCGACCTGCGCTTCGTCATGCCCGCAGCCGAGAACGAGGCGGATAACAAGCTCAATCTGCTCGTGCGCAATGCCCACCGGATCTGGAAGCAAACCGGCGAGGCCGTCTATCGCCGCCCTGATGGCAAGGACTTCGATCTGCCGGGTGCCGCGCAGATGATCTTCTCCGATCTCGGGACGATCAATGTCGAAAAGTCCCGCGGCTTCTCGGCCTACCGCTTCATCCGCGACGAACTCATCCGGCTCGGCGTGCCCGCCGCGCAGATCGCGTTTATGCAAGACTATAAGAAGACCGAGGCCAAGCAGCGGCTGTTCGGCGATGTCCGAGCTGGAAAAGTCCGCTTCTTGATCGGCTCCTCCGAGACGATGGGCACCGGCGTCAATGCCCAGCTTCGGCTCAAAGCCCTCCACCATCTCGACGTCCCATGGCTGCCATCGCAGATCGAGCAGCGCGAGGGCCGCATCGTTCGTCAGGGCAACCAGCACGATGAGGTCGATATCTTCGCCTATGCCACCGAGGGATCGCTCGATGCCAGCATGTGGCAGAATAACGAGCGCAAGGCCCGATTTATCGCAGCCGCTCTCTCCGGCGACACCTCGATCCGACGACTCGAAGACGTTGGCGAAGGTGCGGCCAACCAGTTCGCTATGGCGAAGGCCATCGCTTCTGGCGACAAGCGCTTGATGCAAAAAGCTGGACTTGAGGCCGATATCGCGCGGCTCGAACGCCTGCGCGCTGCCCACGAGGACGACCAATATGCCGTCCGCCGGCAGATGCGCGACGCCAAACGCAATATCGAGGTCTCGACCCGGCGCATTGGCGAAATCGGCGTGGACATCTCCCGCCTACAGCCAACCACCGGCGATGCCTTCAGCATGACTGTGCTCGGGCAGGATCATACCGAGCGTAGGGAAGCTGGTCGCGCCCTGATGAAGGAAATCCTAACGCTGCTGCAGCTCCAGCAGGAGGGTGCAATTCATCTGGCGACGATCGGCGGCTTCAATCTCGTTTATGATGGTGAGCGGTTCGGCAAGGGCGACGGCTATCGCTACGAGACGCTGCTTCAGCGGACCGGCGCGGAGTATGAGATCGATCTGGCGATCACAGTCACGCCGCTCGGTGCCATTTCCCGACTTGAGCATGGCCTTGATGGCTTTGAGGAGGAGCGGCGTCAGTATCGCCGGCGGCTCGAAGAGGCCGAGCGCCGGCTATCCTCCTACCGTTCGCGAGACGGCGGCGTTTTTGCGTTCGCGGACGACCTGAAGCAGAAAAGGCGCGAACTGAGTGACATCGAAACGCAGCTGGCGACCGATCTCGGCTCCGAGACCAACGCACTGGCCGCATAGCTGCATTGCACAATAAATGTTTTCCGAATGGTCAAAAATAAGGCATAACGCCTGCAGCTGATGCAGATGGCGGTCTCCTCCCAGTTCCGCCGCAGCAGCTGTTCCCCTCTGGAGGTCAAGAATCTCCACACTTTATGGGCCGCGGTTTACTCCGTCGGCCCTTTTTTCTTTCCCTCGTCTTCCCGGGATCTCTCGGCCTAGTCAGACTGACCACTACGGCGCTGTTCTTGCCTGAGTGCTCGGCTGTCGAAATAGCGCTCGCGCACTGTCCGTATGTCGATGTCGCCGCTGATCCATGCATGCAGCAAAGCGATAAAGACCGGTCCTCGTCGATCGGCGTACCGCTGGCTTTCGCGCGCTCGATAGCGCGTTGTGCGATGGCCCTCCGGGTTTCAGGGTCTGTGCTCATTTTTGCTTGGTTGGCGCTTCCTGGATCGGTGGTGACATCTATCAGCGGGTGTTGACGGCTGCGACTTGAAATTTCCCGCGATCAACAATAACTAAGCATCACTTCCCGTTCAGATGATGTCCTGCCTCCGCAATTGCGGTGGCTTTTGATGTCGTCCGGGATCAGCAAAAGGGCGCTCCCCTCGCGGGTCGAGCGCCCTTTTTGCGTTTCTGTTTCCAGCCGAGGTTTTACGTGCTGTTCTGACCGCAGCGTGGGAGCGCCGGCTTTTCAAGAGAGAAACGGAGAAGAAGGACGACAAGAACCGGTCGCCGATCGGTTCTCTGACGCCGCTGTCGCTCAACCGCCACCTGCGCATCCCGGCCACTCGTCCTTCGCAGGGCTGCCAGCCCCGCTTGTCCTTCGCAGCAGGGATGCTCGGTAGCAGTTGCGTCAGTCCGGCCGATCGGCGGTTCGGGAGGTGTCTTCGGGAAAAAATGAAGACAGGAAGGGCTGGCAAGGCGCCGGCCCTGAACTCTCTGGACAAGGAATGACACCATGCAAATCATCAAGGTTGACCCGCGCGCGCTGAAGGAAAATCCCGACCGAATGCGCCAGTCGAAATCGTCACCACAGGCCGATGCGCTGATGCTGGCGACGATCAAGGCCGTCGGCATCGTCCAGCCGCCAGTGGTCGCGCCGGAAGTTGATGGCGGAAACGGCTATATCATCGACGCCGGGCATCGTCGGGTGCGCCTCGCCATTGCCGCCGGTCTCGAAGAAATCGACATCCTTGTCGTGGATGCGGCTAACGACAACGGCGCGATGCGCTCCATGGTCGAGAACAGCGTTCGCGAAGCACTGAACCCGGTCGATCAATGGCGTGGTATCGAACGGCTCGTCGCTCTCGGTTGGACTGAAGAGGCGATTGCTGTCGCACTCGCCCTTCCCGTCCGCCAGATCCGCAAGCTCCGCCTCCTCGCCAATGTCCTGCCGACCATGCTCGAGCAGATGGCGCTCGGTGACATGCCGTCGGAGCAGCAGCTACGGATAATCGCGGCCGCCGGCCAGGTTGACCAGAAAGAGGTCTGGAAGGCGCACAAGCCGAAGAAGGGGGATACCGCTCCCTGGTGGCAGATCGCCAATGCCCTGACCAAGAAGCGCATGTATGCCAAGGACGCGAGCTTCGGCGACGATCTAGCACAGGCCTATGGCATCGAGTGGGTCGAGGATCTCTTCGCGCCGGCCGATCAGGATGGCCGCTACACCACCAACGTTGAGGGCTTCCTCGGCGCCCAGCATGAATGGATGACGAACAATCTGCCGAAGCGGGGCGCCATCGTCGAGGTCAACAGCTGGGGCCAGCCGGAACTGCCGAAGAAGGGATCCCAAGTCTACGGCAAACCATCAAAGTCAGACTACACCGCGCTCTACCTTGATCGGGATGGCAAGGTGCAGACCCTGCACTACCGCATGCCGGAGGTGGTGGCGAAGCCGAAGGGTACTGCTGGTGACGGATCGGTCAGCGGAGGCGAGGAGACCGACGCGATCGCTACCCCGAAGCTCCGGCCCGACGTCACGCAGAAGGGCCATGACATGATCGGTGATTTCCGCACGGATGCGCTGCACGAGGCGCTCGGCCGCGCGCCGATCGAGGATGACATGCTGATGGCGCTGCTGGTCTTGGCCTTCGCCGGGCAGAATGTACGCGTCGACTCCGGCGCGGACGGAACTTTCTACGGCGGGAAACGCTTTTCGCGCCATGTCATCGGCTTGTTTGACGAGCATGGCAAGCTTGCCTTCGATCAGGATAGCCTTCGGGTCGCGGTGCGCTCTGTGCTGGTCGATGTGCTTTCGTGCCGCAGGGGCATGTCCAACAGCGGCATGGTCGCTCGCATCGCCGGCGACGCGATCGGCGCCGACCAATTTTTGCCGAACATGGGCTCGGAGGACTTCCTCTTGTGCCTGTCGCGTCAGGCACTGGAGGCGTTTTGCGCCGAGGTGTCGGTCCAGCCTCGACAGAAGGTTCGTGAAACCCGCGCGGCGCTCGTGGAGCATTTCGCAACCGAGCACTTCGTCCATCCGTCGGGCCGCTTCGCGCCATCGGCTGACGAACTGCTCGAATGGATCCGGGCAGGCGCTGCCACAGATGTAATCGGCGGAGGGCGCCGTGGCGACGATGAGGTAGATGATCAGGCGGATCATGATGCGGACGATGCCTTCGGAGGCGAACCGCAGGATACTGATAGGCCCGACCACGATGAGCTTGGCGAGGACTTCAATCAGAGGGCAGCAGCATGACCGCTGTCCACTCGAATATAGCAGCACCCACCCCCGACTTTTCGGGGGTGGAGTTTGCCACCAGTGCGGACGGCTTACCCGTCGCCCGCATTGATGATCTGGTCCTTGCCATGGTCACATCATCCAGTGGCTTTGTATTTCTAGCGAGCGCGGTTGCTGTCCGTCGGCCACTCGCAGACCTGACACAGACAGATTTCATCGGGCATGACGGCCGGTTGGCTGATGAGGCCGAATTCCGAGCGCGTGTCGCAGAGACCGCGGCGCATAAACGCGATCTGGCCAAGCTGAACCGCGTGCAAACTCACATGTCGGCCAACACACCATGGGGCGGATCGCAGATGGCGGTCATCTATGCCGAGGGCGTCGTCGCCCACAGTACGGCAGGACATGGCGGGCTCCACCTGTCGGCGGATCGAAATGCCAAGGTCCACCCCCTGCTGCGGAAGGAGACGCCCTGGTATGAGGAGGACAGCGAATGGGCGATGGTGGCAATCAGCTTTCCGGACCTGTTCACCGGGTACGAGCGCTCCTTGGCTGAAAAGACAATCCGCAATACTTGGCCGGATGCATGGGAGGCGATCCACGGCTCCGAGCTGGCCGAGGGTGAAAGCTGGGTGAAGGATCGAAGATCCTTCGATCAACGTCATTCGGCGGATTATATTGTCACGTCGGCAATCTTCTCGGATCAGCACCCAGGCATGACCGAGGTCGTGGCAGTCGTCGGCGGTAGCCGAAACGCCGGGGATAATAAGCGTCGCTTCCTTGTGCCGAGCGACGAGTATGCCGGGCGTGGCAGGTTCGGATTTGTGATCGATCTCAACCGTCATGCCGAATATCATGGGCCATCCTCATTCCTCGGCTGGCGAAGCCAGGGGAGCGGGTCATGATGGATGTCCTCGCATCGGGATCGTTGTCGAAGGCAGTCAGTGCACGGCGAGAGACACAGCGGCATCTCAATTGTCTCACGCGGCAGATTGTGGCGCGAGCCAGAAGGCAGGCGGTATCGGCGAAGGTCCGGAGCCGGGCGCGTCGCCGATCCGCTTCCCGTGTCGATCATCTGGAGCTTGCCGACTGACTGGCCTTCGAACGATGGCACGAACTCGACGAGCTCGCATCGAGGCTTGCGGTGCAAGAGCAGATCATCGACGAGCTTGCAGGTTGCGGGAATGCGTGCCTTCAGCTTCGTGCCGGGTAGGTGGACCTCGAAGGAGCTGTATGCTCGGTGGTTTCTCGTCGCTCTACAGTCTCGGTGTCTAGCAGGGTAGCGGGCTTGGCCATGTCGTCCCTTTACGGCTTGCACCTGATATCGGACCCCTGCCGGACTGACCTTCTTCTCGTTGCGGTCTGAACCGGCGGCCGGTCGTTTCAAGGTCGCTGTCGCGCCGCATGGCGGCCGATCCAGCCTCTCTGCGCGAGGGCAGGCTCGCGGTGTGCTCAGGTCAAGACCCGCTGGTCCGCAACCCTGCCCTGCTGGCTCAGCCGGATCGGACCTATGAAGCCGCTCGTCCCTTGCCGGTTCCTGGTCGTCCGCATCGAAGGGCAGACCGGCACGGGCCGGAACCACTTCGGCAGCTACGGAAGGAACAGACATGGCCAAGCCCACGACACCCAATCGCTCCAACGCCAGATCGGCGCAATCCCGCCGCGGAACCACCCTCGAAATGGTCCGCCTCTCCTGCCCCGACGCCACGCAGGCGCAGAAGATCGCGACAAGCTTCGGCACGGCAGTCGTCGACAGCGATGGCATTCGAAGCCTGCATGAGCGGCTGATCGTCGAGACCGCCGAAAGCCTCTCCGAAGGCCTTGGCGAAAAAGCGATGCAGATCCACCTCCAGCGCATCGTCGGAGCCTTCGTCGGATCCGCGCATGGCGCCGGACAGTTTTTCTCCCGCGCCGTCACGGAGGCGCGTGACGCAACGGCCAAGGCGTCCAATGACGCGCGCGATGAGGATCTCGACGGTCCCGTCGGCTATGACAGCGCCGCCCAGCGCAAGCGCGAGTTCGCCGCCGACATGGGTGTTCAGTCTCACGCATTGCGCATGGCAGCCGAAGGGGCAGTGGCAGCCTACCAACAGGTGGTCGGCGAGACCTGGAAGCCGTTCGACCGCCCGGTCGAGAACCCGGGTAGCACCCTCGACCGCAAGGCCGCCGAAACGCAGATGGCCGCTTTCGGATGATACCATCGGCGGGGCAACGCCCCGCCCACTCTTTCTTCTCGCAAGGCCGGGCCTGGAGGCGCCGGCCTTTTCCATGTCGAAAATGAAGGCTGAAGACGCGCCTATCGCGGCACGTCCCGCTCGGCGGTCCTGCAGGAGCCGGGCGCCCATGCAACGGCTTTGCCGTCCTCCACGCTGTTGCGGCCGTTCCGGTGCATGGCCACACCATCGGCCCCTGACTTCGGACCTCCGTGACGGACCGCGATAGGCGCGGTCCTGAGAAATGGAGAAAGACAAGATGGCCAAAAAAGCGGATACTGATCGCGCCGACATCTACACGCGGATCACAGAGCGGATCGTCGAGGATCTGGAATTGGGCGTGCGTCCCTGGATGAAGCCATGGAGCGCCGTCAATACTGATGGTCGGATCACCCGGCCGGTGCGGCACAACGGCCTCCCGTATTCCGGCATGAACGTGCTGCTTCTGTGGTCGGAGCAGATGTCACGGGGTTTTTCCTCCGCGATGTGGATGACTTATCGGCAGGCCCTCGAACTGGGCGGGTCCGTGCGGAAGGGCGAAACAGGTTCGACGGTCGTCTTCGCCAGTCGGTTCACCAAGTCGGTGGCTGACGGGAGCTGCAACGATGTCGATCGGGAAATCCCGTTCCTCAAGGCCTATTCGGTGTTCAACATCGAGCAGATCGATGGTCTGCCTGATGCCTATTATGCCCCGCCGTCAAAGGTGCGGGATCCCGTCGAGCGAATTGAAAGCGCCGATCGCTTTTTTCGCAACACCGGCGCTGTGATCCGGCACGGCGGCAACCAGGCCTACTACTCGCCGGTCATGGATTATATCCAGATGCCGCCCTTCGAGGCGTTTCGCGATGCTGCCGGATATGCGGCTGTGCTCAGCCATGAGGCGACGCACTGGACCGCGGCGGCACATCGCATTGGGCGTGACTTGTCGCGTTATTCCAAGGACCGGACGGATCGCGCACGCGAAGAGCTCATTGCCGAGCTCGGCAGTTGCTTTTTGTGTGCAGATCTGGGCATTGCGCCGGAAGTTGAGCCGCGGCCGGATCATGCATCCTATCTGCAATCGTGGCTATCGGTCCTTGCCAATGACAAGCGGGCGATCTTCCAGGCGGCCGCCCATGCGCAGCGCGCGGTGAGCTTCCTGCATTCCTTGCAGCCGGAAGTGGATTTGAAGATTGCGGCCTGACGCTCAGGCGCGGCCGGCACCACCGGTGGCGGCCGCGTGATCCATGTCGCGCTGGTCCCTATCCTTCTGATCTTGGAGACCTTGTGCAATGTCAGCATCCAGTCTTCCCCAGATCGACGGCTTTGCAGCGTCGGGTTTTGGTTTCCGGGACGATTTGCGCTCAATGATGAACGGTTTGGTCTGCTGAGGCATTGTTCCTCCAGGCTGCGATTCGCGGGTGCACGATATCGCACGGCGCTTAGCGGGCAAGCCGGCCAATGTTTACGGCGTAGCGTTTCCCCAACTGAAGCATGCGTCGACGGCGGTGCGAGTGAGGCGATGGAACGGATGCCATTCGTGCCCAGGGCAAATGCGGCGGAATGCCATTGCCATATCCCTTCACGTCAGAGTTTCCGGCAACCCATCTGCGGGCTCGATGAGGCATGTCTGACCGGAGACCGGCTCCGCCTCGATCGTCTTCCCGCAACGACAAGGCTTAAGATTTATTACCCCGGAAGGCTGGGCCTTCCTCCTCGCCCACTAACAAATCTGCGACTTGCCGCCCTCCATTTCATTGCGGCCCAATCGCCACCCCAACGCGCAAGCGCGTTGGGGACCCCGGCTGGGTGCGGTCCGATCGTCACCGGTCCTTGCGACAGCCATCGAGGCCGCGATGGGCGCGGCCCGAATATGAGAAAAGGAATACGACAATGGCAACCATCGGCACCTTCACCTCCACCGAAAACGGCTTCACCGGCTCCATTCGCACGCTCGCCCTCAACGTCAAGGCCCGCATCGCCCGGGTCGAGAACCCCTCCGACAAGGGCCCGCAGTTCCGCGTCTACGCTGGCAGCGTCGAACTGGGCGCTGCGTGGCAGAAGCGCTCCACCGAGACTGACCGCGACTATCTCTCGGTCAAGCTCGACGATCCGAGCTTCCCGGCTCCGATCTACGCAACGCTGACCGAAGTCGAGGGCGAGGACGGCTACCAGCTCATCTGGTCTCGCCCGAATCGGGACTGATTGACATCAGGGGGCTCCGCCACCGGCGGGGCCTTCTCCTCTGCCGAAAATCAGAGCCAGACCCGGCTTCGAGCCAAGTCCGGCTTTTTTGGTGGCATACGGAAAGCGGAGAAGCTGCTCAGAATGAGAGATCATACCAAGCGGGCATCGCGGCCTCAAGGATGAGCGGTTCCCCCAATTTACTCCACCCACCCGATGGGCAGCCTCCGTAAATCGGCTCCCCCACTCCCCGGCTCTGCCGGTCGCGGGCGCGATCCCTGACCCCGAGATCCCCTTCTCGGAGCCGTTTGTCATCTTTCACAAACGTCAAGGAGACGAAGATGACCTACGAAGTCGAAATCCAGATCGAAGAACTGCGGGCCGAGCTGCGCAATGCTGTCGATGGTGCCGAGCGCCGCCAGATCGAGGCGGAACTGGAATGCGCTCTGGCTGAGCTTGGAGTCATCGTCGCCGAACAGGATGGCCGCCTGGATGCGGAGCCGCCGTTTTGACGGCGGTGATTTCTACCAACCCATCAACCGTGCGACCGAGGAGTACATTATTTGCAGTAATACTGTATATGCTGTATATGCTGTATATGCTGCATAAGCAGCATTGAGACCCACCATGATCGTATTGAGGCTGGCCACATGACAAACAGGAATGGCTCCTACACGACAAGCGACCTTTCCCGGAAATCCGGAGATGTTATCGCCGAGGCACTCCGACACCCTGTTACAATCACCCAACGCAACAAACCGCGATTGGTGTTGCTGAACATAGACGATTACGAACGTCTCATGCGCCAGTCGGATCGTCGCTCTGTAGGTAGACTGGAGACAATGCCCGACGAATTGTTTGCTGAATTTGAAGAGGCCGTCGATGCCTACGACCAGACTGATGAGACGAGTCGATGAGCGGATATGACAAGGTCCAGACGGCCGCGGTCGTTCGATATCCGTATCTATGGAGCCATGAGGCAACCGCGGGAGAAACGGAAGGGCGCAAGAACCGTCCTGTGGCTGTCGGCGTGCGGATCGCGAGGTCGGGTGGCGATCTTGTCTTGTTTTTTCCAATCACGACAAAGATGCCCAACCGAAATCGCTTCGCCATTGAAATTCCGACGATCGAAAAGCGACGCGCGGGTCTTGATGCAGATCTTCCGCTGTGGCTCATCCTGGATGAGTTTAACAGCGACATCATAGGCAGGTCATTCTATCTGGAGCCTGAGCCTCCGCTTGGTCACTTTAGCAAGGCATTCTTTTTGCCGCTTCTGCGCGAATTTATTGCACGCCGAAAGTCATTTGCGGAAGTTAGCCGATCGAGATAGCCGAGTGTGGACAGCAGGGTCTCCGTTCGCGAAGACGAAGGTCCGCCCTCACACTCTCTTTTGCCAGCGGCAGTTTCGTCGAGTGTTTAGAGCGAAGCGACAGAGCCAATTGCCCGATATCCCCGGCGGCGTTTTTGCCTCAGAAGATCAAGGAAGAGATCGACCGCGTCCTGTTCTTTTTCGAACTGATGAGTTTTCACCTGACCGCTTGTCCCAATCCGTCCCCATCGTCGCGTCAGGCATGCCTTCCCGAAGAGGTTCGGCTCGATCGACATCGCGTAGAAGCGGGCCAGGTTCTTACCGGCATCCTTACGTTCAACATAAAGGTGATAGGGTTGGGCGATCATGCGCCAAGAATTGCGTGACCCGTGTCCTGCGTCCAACGAGACTTATGAATTGATTGGGCGGGATCGATTCAGTTCTGTGAAGAATGGGTCGCGATCAGGTTGGTCGGTCCGCCTCCGGCGCACGGCTCTATTCGCTAGCGCAAACGAAGCCCATAAGTGGTCTTCGCCGATTCCCGTGACGATCCTCCCGCAAGTGTCAGATCGGATCGCACATCGGCTACTCCGGCTGATCCCTACTCAATAGATGACCCGATCGAGTAGCCGGTTGAAGAAACCGGTTTTGCCCGACGCAGTTTTTCATGTCGTTGCGTCGGAACCAGATGGCGCGACCGCATCTAAGCGGCGCGTTGCCGGCCGTGAAGACAATCTGCTCATCCGCCCTCATGCGCAACACTTCATGCGGCTGGATAAGCGGCCGGGCGGCCAGCTGCTTGGACCGCGTTCGCGACGACCCGCGCGACTGGAAGCTCCGGCTGACCTGATCGATCTCGACCGTGGTCATGCCGCAACGGCGAGAGATATAGTCTGCAGTTTCCGGATCGTTGATGGCCGCAAAACTGATCCAGCTCGCGCTCTCGAACCACTTGCTGGACGCGTCGCGCCCGCCATAGGTTTCGCGCAACTGGCCGATCGACTGATAGATCATGGTTAGGGTGATGCCATATTTCCGCCCGGCATCGCGCGCTGTCTCCAAGATGCGCATGTAGCCGAGCCGCGCCACCTCATCGAGAAGGAAAAGGGCCCGGCCTTCGATCTGTCCATCGCGATTGTAGATCGCGTTTAGAAACGAACCGATCACGACGCGCGCGAGCCCGGCATGGGTCTCCAGTGTTTTCAAGTCGATGTTGATGAACACGTCCGTCTTTCCCGACGCGATGTCCTCCGTTCGAAATGTCGATCCAGAGACCAGCGCCGCGTAATTCCGGTACGACAGCCAGTGCGTCTCCTTGATGGCATTGGCATACACGCCGGAGAAGGTCTCCGGCGTCATGTTGACGAAGGCTGCGACGTTCTCCTTCACAAAGTCCGATCCCGAATTGTCGTAGATATCCTGCAGACGCTGTCGCAGTTTCGGCTCGGGTTCGGACAGGTTTTCGCGGACCTGGCGGAGCGTCTGCTTTTCCTTCGGCGTATGTCCGGACAGGCAGACATCGGCGATGATCGCCGTCAGGAGCTGAAGTCCGGAAGCGCGGAAGAAGTCGTCGCGGACGCCACTCGCGCGACCGCTGTCGCTCATGATCCACGAGGCGACCGAGGCGATATCTTCCTCCTTCGTGCCGCCATATTGGCCGACCCAGTCAAGGGCGTTGAAGCCTGTCGCGGGTTTGCGCGGATCGAGAATCCTGACCCGCCGCCCCGCCTCTTCCCGATGTTTCGATACCATGGGCGCGACCTCGTTGGAGGGGTCGAGCACGATGAGCGACCCGCCCCACTTCAACGCTGTCGGGATCGTCACCGAGGTCGTTTTGTAACCGCCCGATCCTGCAAAGACGATGCCGTGCGATGAGCCGAATGAGCCATCGAAGCAGAGCAATGGTGACTTGCCGCCGGCGCCCCAGGTCTCGCTGTTATCGGCACGGAACGAAACGCCGGCGACAGTGTCGCGGTCGACACGATACCGCTCGCCGACCACGATACCGCCCGCGTCCGGGAAGAGCTTCCCCGCTTCGGCAAGTTTCATCCAGTTGGCCTCGCCGTGCAGGGCACGCTTGCCGATGATCCGTTTTGGCGCCGCCCGGGCGAAGGCGGCGTTACCGACCATCGCCACGCGCAATGCGAAGCAGCCGGACATCAACGCAGCGGCCGCACCGATCATGGTCGAAGGATCGAGATAGGAAAGCGCGGATTTTCCCGCCGGCACCTGGGACGATAGCGCTGCAAGCCGGATGCCCTCTCGCAAGCAAGCCGCTAGGATGACGGCCGCGTTTCCGATTGCAGCGCCAGCGCCTGCAGAGCGAATGCTTGCCGACCCGGCCGTTGCAAACAGAAACGTCAAGCCCAGAGCAGCGGCCGTCACGAATGGCGCCGCGACACCTGCCCGTCCCAAGGTGAGCTTTGCCGCCTCGGTCTTTCCGAACCCGGAAAGCCACGTCTCCATCCCTGTCATCGCGAACACGGTGGCTACCATCATGACCGCGGGCAGAATGACGAGAATGATCCTATTCACCTTCATTGCCGAACGCCTCCGCCCCGATCGCTGTCAGTCGGGATCGCTCGCTTTCGTCGGACTTCAGCCGCTTTCGCAGGTCGATCAAAGCGCCGAGCAGAAGCGCTCGCTTCTCGAAGCGAAGGCCGGCTTTGACGATTAGGCCGCCAAGCTCGATCTTGTCACGCGTGTCCTTCTTCCGGGCATCGGATGATGCGTTCCTGCTCATCCTCTCAAGCCTCACTAGGGATGCCCGAATTCGCGCCAGACGCGAGCGCTTCGGACTGCCCGCTGCCCGTGCTGCTTTCCCCTGCCCCTTTCCGTCCGCTCGTAGCGGCCTTGCCTCCGCGAAAGCGTTTTGCCAGTTCCTCTAACGCTGCCTGAAGCTCCGTCTCCTCGATTTCGATTTCGCCAAGTCCTGCCCGCAGTGCGACGCGACCGATACGCTCGGCCTCTCTCGTTTCCGCGTGCTTGAGCTGCTCCTGGAGCTTGGCGATTTCTTCGCGGATCTTGGAGGATGGTTTCTTCATCTCTGGATTGTCCTCTGATGCTGCTTGTCGTGGTTCACGCAGCCAGAGTTGTTCAGATCGGCGTGCCGATCTACTAACAGAAATGCGAGTAGGCGCAGCCTACGCTTTTGAGCATCATCCCGACCGTTCGCAAGGACGGATCCGAAGGGCGCAATTATACGTCGCTGAAGCGACGCTCTGCTTTGAGGCCGTGCCAATGGTGTCATTTGGGCCATCTGCTCCTGACGAACACGTTGATTTTGTTCGATCGAAGGAGCGCTTTCTGTCATGGCCGTCCCGCATTTCTCAGTCAGCATCGTTGCGCGCGGCTCCGGCCGCAGTGCCGTGCTGTCGGCGGCGTATCGGCACTGCGCCAAGATGGACTATGAGCGGGAAGCCCGGTCGATCGACTACACCCGCAAGCAGGGGCTCTTGCATGAGGAATTTGTCATTCCCAGTGACGCACCGGAATGGCTGCAATCATTGATTGCCGATCGCTCGGTGTCGGGAGCATCGGAAGCCTTCTGGAATAAGGTCGAGGATTTCGAAAAGCGGTCGGATGCGCAGCTCGCCAAGGACATAACAATCGCCCTGCCGATGGAGCTTTCATCCGAGCAGAACATCGAGCTCGTCAGGGACTTCGTAGCACGGCACATCACCGCCCAAGGCATGGTGGCTGACTGGGTCTTTCACGACGCGCCGGGCAATCCGCATATCCACCTGATGACGACGCTGCGGCCGCTGACCGAGGACGGATTCGGGTCGAAGAAGGTGGTGGTCACAGGACCAGACGGCAAAGCGCTGCGCAATGACAGCGGCAAGATCGTCTATGAGCTCTGGGCCGGTGGGCTCGATGACTTCAACGCGTTTCGCGATGGATGGTTCGCCTGCCAGAACCGGCACCTCGCGCTTGCCGGCCTCGATATCAGGATCGATGGCCGTTCCTTCGAAAAGCAGGGCATCGAGCTGACGCCGACCATCCATCTCGGCGTCGGGACGAAGGCGATCGAGCGGAAAGCAGAGGGTGCGGAGGAGAAAGCTGCGCTCGAACGGTTGAAGCTGCAGGAGGCGCGGCGGGCAGAGAATGCCCGCAGGATCCAGCGGAATCCGGCAATCGTGCTCGACCTGATAACGCGGGAGAGGAGTGTCTTCGATGCGCGCGACGTCGCCAAGATCCTGCATCGCTATATCGATGATGCCGGTCTCTTCCAAAGCCTGATGGCGCGCATCCTGCAGAGTCCGGAAACCCTCCGGCTCGATCGCGAACGTCTGGACTTCGTGACCGGGGTCCGTGCGCCGGCAAAATACACGACACGCGAACTGATCCGCCTCGAAGCCGAGATGGCCAACCGGGCAATCTGGCTCTCGCAGCGGTCGTCGCATGGCGTTCGGAAACCTGTGCTCGAGGCGACGTTCGCGCGCCACGAACGGCTGTCCGACGAGCAGAAGGTCGCCATCGAACACGTTGCCGGTGGTGAGCGGATCGCCGCCGTGATCGGCCGCGCCGGCGCGGGCAAGACCACGATGATGAAGGCGGCGCGCGAGGCATGGGAGGCGGCCGGCTACCGTGTCGTCGGTGGCGCCCTCGCCGGCAAGGCGGCAGAAGGTCTGGAGAAGGAAGCGGGTATTGTCTCGCGCACGTTGTCGTCCTGGGAGCTCAGCTGGAGCCAAGGTCGCGGGACGCTCGACGAGAAGACCGTTTTCGTTCTTGACGAGGCTGGCATGGTTTCGTCGCGGCAGATGGCGATGTTCGTCGAGACCGTCACCAGAGCCGGCGCCAAGCTCGTGCTTGTCGGCGATCCGGAACAGCTTCAGCCGATCGAAGCGGGTGCTGCCTTCCGCGCCATTGCCGATCGGATCGGCTATGCGGAACTCGAGACGATCTATCGCCAGCGTGAGCAATGGATGCGCGATGCATCGCTCGATTTTGCGCGCGGCCATGTCGGCAAAGCCGTCGCAGCCTATCAATCCAATGGCAAGATGATCGGCTCAGAGCTGAAGGCCGATGCGGTCACCAACCTCATCGCCGACTGGAATCGAGAATACGATCCTGCCAGGTCCACATTGATCCTGGCGCATCTGCGCCGTGACGTCCGCATGCTGAATGAATTGGCACGCGCTAAGCTGATCGAGCGCGGCATCATCGAGCAGGGATTTGTGTTCAAGACCGCCGACGGCAACCGACACTTCGCAGCCGGTGACCAGATTGTTTTCCTGAAGAACGAAGGGGCGATCGGCGTAAAGAATGGCATGCTGGGCAAGGTGGTGGAAGCAGCGCTCGGTCGTATCGTCGCTGTCATCGGCGAGGGTGAGCACCTGCGCCAGGTCATCGTCGAGCAGCGCTTCTACAACAATGTCGATCACGGTTATGCCACCACGGTACACAAGAGCCAGGGCGCGACGGTCGACCGGGTCAAGGTGTTGGCGTCACTCTCCCTCGATCGTCATCTGACCTATGTCGCGATGACCCGTCATCGCGAGGATCTCGGCGTCTATTACGGCCACCGATCCTTCGCCAAGGCTGGAGGCCTGGTCGAAATCCTGTCGCGCAAGAATTCGAAGGAAACCACGCTCGATTACGCCGGCGGCAGCATCTACTCGCAGGCACTCCGCTTTGCCGAAGCGCGCGGGCTTCACATCGTCAACGTCGCCAGAACGGTTGCGCGCGATCGTCTCGAATGGACGGCTCGGCAGAAGCAAAAGCTTGTCGATCTCGCCGGCCGGCTTGCAGTCCTCGGCGCCAGGCTCGGTTTCGCAACGTCGGCGGCCAGTACAATTCAAACTTCAGGAAAGGAGGCCAAGCCCATGGTGGCCGGTATCACCACATTCCTGAAATCGATCGATCAGGCAGTGGAGGACAAGCTTGCATCCGATCCGGCATTGAAGAAGCAGTGGGAGGAAGTGTCCATGCGCTTCCACCACGTTTACGCGCAGCCTGAAGCGGCGTTCAAGGCGGCGAATCTCGATGCAATGTTGAGCGATCCGGCGACCGCGGCGAAGACGCTTTCACGGATCACTGCAGAGCCGGAAGCTTTCGGCTCCCTGAAAGGCAAGACCGGTGTCTTCGCCAACCGTGCCGACAAATTGGACCGGGACCGGGCGCTGAAAAATGTGAGGCCGCTCGCGGACAGTATCAGCGACTATCTACGCCAGCGCGGCGACACCGAACGGAGAAGTCACGCCGAGGAGCTTGCTGTGCGCAGGCAGGTTGCGCTGGAGATCCCCGCTCTCTCGTCCAATGCGAGAAGCGTGCTTGAACGGGTGCGTGATGCCATCGACCGCAACGACCTCCCCTCGGGTCTTGAGTTCGCGCTCGCCGACAAGATGGTGAAGGCTGAACTCGAAGGTTTCGCCAAGGCGGTTACCGAACGGTTCGGAGAGAGAACCTTCCTACCCCTTGCAGCGAAGGACGCCAACGGCGAGGCTTTCCAGCGGGTGACGTCGGGCATGAACGCCGCCCAGAAGAGTGAGGTGCAACAGGCCTGGAACACGATGCGGACGGTGCAGCAACTGTCTGCCCACGAGCGCAGCGTGACGGCACTCAAACAGACTGAAGCATTGCGTCAGACGAGATCGCAGGGGCTCACCCTCAAATGAAGATGCGCCATAGACACAGAGTGCTACGGCGCATGAAACGGCTCGTCTGGTTCTATCGGATCAGCAGCGTCAGCCTGTTCACGCTTGGACTGATAGGGCTGCTTGGGAGCGCAGGGCTCAGGGTCAATCTTACGCCGAGTGAGCCGCTGGGTCTGTGGCGGATCGTCGAACCCGATCGTCCGATCTTGGTCGGCGATCTGATCTTCATCTGCCCACCTGATACCAACGGGATGCGCGAGGCGCGAGCGCGTGGATATCTGCGCTTCGGCCTTTGCGCCGGTTGGGTCGCGCCGCTGATCAAGACGGTGGTGGCGACATCCGGGCAGGCGATCGAGATAGCTGATGATGTGCGCGTCGATGGCCGGCCGCTGCCTCAGTCGCGCGTTGCACGGCTGGACGGCCAGAGGCGTGAGATGGTGCACTACGATGGTGGTGTCGTTCCGCCCGGCGCGGTCTTTCTCCATTCCGAGTTCCCGGGGTCGTTCGACAGCCGGTACTTCGGTCCTCTGCAGATGGATGGCATCCTCGGATTGGCGCAGGAGGTCTGGACCTATGCGCCTTGAGCTCTTCCGAACGGGTGTCCTCGTCGCATTATCAGCCGGCGCCGGATGGATAAGTTGGAGCGGTCATGTGCTCCTTCTTCCCGTCGCAGGGGCCTTTCCGATGCTTTGGTCCCTGGCGCGGACGCGCCTCCAGGCGACGGCGATCTCCGCAGCCTACTTCCTCGCGGCATCGCGTGGTTTGCCGCAGGGGGTGGCGAACTTCTATGGTCAGGATATCTGGCCCGGAGTTCTGCTCTGGCTCGTCGCCTCCTCCGCCTTCGTTATGGTCCATTCCGTGCTCTGGACGGATCGCAAAGGATGGCAGAAGCCGCTCCGATACCTGGCTGCGTGTGTTGTGATGGCAGTTCCACCCTTCGGCATTCTGGGATGGGCACATCCGATCATCGCCACAGGCGTTCTATTTCCGGGCTGGGGATGGTGGGGTCTGGTAGTGATGGCAGCCGGCCTCGGCGTCATGACGACGCCATATCGGCCGGCTGCAGCCATTACCTTGACAGGCTTATGGCTCTGGTACGCCGCTGAGTGGACGACGCCGATTCTACCTGCGTCGTGGAGCGGTGTCGAGCTTGAAATGGGAGCGTCACTCGGCCGCGAAGCAGGCCTCCAGCGGCAACAGGACCTGATCGATGTCGTTCGCGCCCGACCGCCCGGAACGATGATCGTGTTGCCGGAAAGTGCTCTCGGTTTCTGGACGCCGACGGTTGCTCGCTTCTGGCAGAAAGGGCTCGCCGGGACCGATATCACGGTCATCGCTGGAGCCGCATTCATCGATGGTCGCGGATACGACAACGTGCTCGTGACGATATCCGCTGAGAAGACAGAGATTCTCTACCGGGAGCGAATGCCGGTGCCCGGATCGATGTGGCAGCCGTGGAGAGCCTGGATTGGTGGTGGTGATGGATCTGGCGCACGGGCACATTTCTTCGCCAATCCCGTCGTAGAGGTCGCCACCACAAAAGTCGCGCCGCTGATCTGCTACGAACAACTCCTCGTCTGGCCGGTTTTGCAATCGGCATTCCACCGCCCCGACGTTATCATTACAGTCGGAAACGGTTGGTGGACCGCGGGGACGTCGATCATCGACATTCAGCGGGCGAGCAGCGAGGCCTGGGCCCGCCTGTTTGATCTTCCTCTCGTCATCTCATTCAACATTTGAAACATGGAGCTCGCATGCTGGATGCTGCGTTGATCAAGGAATGTGCCGATCCTTCGTTGAAGCCTGCAATCGTCGAGCAGTTCGTCCAGGCGGTCGGTTCGGACGATCCGCTTGCCATCACGGTGAAGTCCGGAGGCCGTCTGATCCTCGTTCGCAAACCGAAAACACCCGAGGAAGCGATCGAGATCGTCCGTGAGAACATCGGCGGCTCTGTCGTCCGGGTGGGTCTCACTCAGATCCCTGCGGGGATCAAGTTGAAGGACGCGTCGGAGCTGAAGGTCGATCTCGTCGATCCCTGCACCAATTTGCGGACGGGTACGGCAATGTTTGCCAAGATCCTTCGTATCGTTGCGAAGTGGTACGGAAATTCAACGAGCGAAGAGGTGTTCCCGCAACTGTTCGATGACGCGATCCAAGCTTGGCGGACTGGCGGGTTCGAGGGTGAGAGCGTGTTTCGGGCTGAGGATCCTGGTGGAGCAGTCGTTCAGCGATCGGCAGTGGAGAGTGACGATGCTGCTGAAGGTGAAGAAGACAACATCATGCTGAAACCGGAGGAAAATCTGATCGAACCGGACAACGCCGGTATCCGGATCGACCTGACGAGGATCGGCGGCCAGAAGTGACGGGCTTAAGTTTGGGCGCTCTTTAAATTAAAAATGGACGGCGCTACACTTTAAATCAGACGGCATATAAATTAAGAATGGCCGCATGACCGATTACCCGAATTCAAAGTCGCTTATTGATCGTAAAGCACTCCCTCTCGTGGAGACAGCTCTGGCCGATACCCGTGTCGTTTTGATATCCGGGCCTCGGCAGGCTGGCAAGACGACGCTCGCGCGCATGTTCTCGGACAGGGATCGACCATATATCACATTGGATGATGCGGGTACCTTGAACGCCGCCAAAGCCGACCCGACAGGATTTATACGCGGGATCAAGCGAGCGGTTATCGACGAGGTCCAACGAGCCCCCGATCTGATGCTCGCAATTAAGGCAAGCGTGGATGACGATCAGGAGCCAGGACGGTTTCTGCTGACGGGCTCCGCTAATCTTGCGACCATTCCGGCCATTGCTGACTTGCTCGCCGGCCGAATGGCAGTCATTCCGCTTCTTCCCTTTGCGCAAGCCGAAATCCGTTCAAGTCCGGGCCTCATGCTCGATCGATTGTTTGCGGGGGAAGAACCAGTCATCGATGGCGAGGTTGTTCTGGGCAAGGACCTGATGAGCATGGTTCTGGCTGGCGGCTACCCTGAGGCCCTGAGGCGAACCACGTCGGCCCGTCGCGTCTCGTGGCTCGAAGACTATGTCAGTCTGATCCTGGATCGCGACGTGCGCGACATTGCCAACATCGATCAGCTCGATCGTTTGCCACGCCTCCTGAACGTCCTCGCGGAACATGCCGGCCAATTGATCAACAATAGCAGCTTCGGTTCGGCACTGGGATTGTCCGGGGTCACCGCCCAGAAATACATAGCCATCCTGGAGCGGTTATTCCTTGTCAAAACTTTGGTGCCATGGTCGAACAACCGGCTCAGTCGGCTTGTCAAAACGTCAAAGCTCCATTTCATCGATACAGGACTTTTGGCGGCGTTGCGTGAAGACGAATTGGCCAGGCTATCTGACGACAAGACCCGATTTGGCGCGCTGCTGGAGAGTTTCGTCGTCTCAGAATTGATGAAGCTGGCATCCTGGTCCGAGAAACGCGTTTCGTTTTCGCACTATAGAACGAAGGATCTGGATGAGGTCGATATCGTGATTGAGGATCGGCGTGGGCGGATCATCGGCATTGAAGTCAAGGCATCTGCGACCGTCAGGGCCGATGACTTCCGCGGGTTACGTCAGCTACAGGCAGCGGTCGGCGACCGTTTCGTGCGAGGCCTCGTCCTGCATGATCATGACCGCATCACGCCATTCGCCGAACGCCTGCAGGCGGCACCCCTCTCAATCCTCTGGTCGATGTGAGGCGGATTACAGGGCTTATGAGATTTTGCCCGGTGGCAGCGGCAGCGAGAAACGCTTTGCGTTGCTCACCGTAGCACCAAGTTCCGAAAGTCTGGGCGGTTGGGCGAGTACCGGGTGCGCCGCCGTCCAAATCTCTGCAAGCTCGACCATGCGAACCGTGAGCGACGGATAACCTGCAACAATCTCCTCTGTGGTCGCGCCTTGGGTTCTCATGGCTGCAACCATTCTAACAGGAACACGGGTGCCCCTGAACACAGGCTCACCGCCGCAGACACCCGTGACATGCTCGATTGCGTTTTCGGCCTCACGAAGGGACAATTCGATCTCCAGTTCCATCGTCGGGTGTGACCAGTTGAACATGACTCACTCCGAGCGCCTGTGCGATTTCATAAAGTGTGACGATGGAGGGGTTTCGCTTCCCTCTTTCGAGACCGCTCAGATATTGCTGGCTGAAGCCTGAGCGCGCTTCGACATCCTCCTGCGTCAGGCCTTTTTCCCGACGGAGGCGGGCGAAATTTCGGCCGACCAGCTTGCGCATATCCATGCGCGGAAGATCGCCGTTTACATACTTTAAGTTTATCAACTATAGTATGTAACTGATGTTTACGCCGGCTTGCCCCGCCGCACGTCGGATTTTTAAGACGGTTTACATAGACCGCATATGGGCAGTAACTGGACCGATCATGTCAAAAACAAGTGCAGCTGGGCCTGTGTCTGCCAACAAACTCATATTGCGTCCACTTATCGGTTTGATGAGTGATCAACCGCCTGAGGAGATCGAACGCCATGTTGTGCGGGAGATTGAGAAGCATCGCCGCTTGCGCAACGATGCAGTGATGCTCGAAGCGAAAGTCGATGCCGCAACAGACTCAGACACGGCGCGCGAGGCAAGCCAAGACTACATACAGGCGATGATTGCCGTGCATGCCCAGCAGACGGTCGTGTCCACGCTTCTCGACATTCTGGGCTACATTCCGGACATGCCGAGATCTAAGGGACACTAATTCAGATAAGGCCGAACTTTGTGGCCATGGCTGTCGCCTGCGGCAAGGTCGTCGCGCCCAATGCCGCCTTGGCATTGCGAACGAAGAACGCGACATTGGCATAGGTGGTGTTCTCGATGATCGCGATCGCACGCATCGATTTGCCCTCGGCCGACCATCGCAGGCAGGTCAATTCATCCGCCTTCAATCGAATTGGCGTTCGAAAGGTTGGCTTGGCTCCCAGGCCTTCGAGCCTCGTATGCAGTTGCGCGACTGCCGAAGCCGCAAGGACCGGGTTCAGCTGTTGTCCTAGGGCGAAGGCCGTATCTTCCGAAGCAAGTGTAAGCATCGCCATGCGCCCAAAGCCCGCCTTGATCGGAATGGTAATCCCTGATCGGATTCCGAACTCACCGGCCTCTCCGTAGAAGGCCCTGCGCTCCTTGCTCATTCGCAGCGATGCTGCATTGGACCACGCGAAGGCCTCAAGCTTGTCGCGGGCGTTTCGCACGACTGGATCAATCAAGGCATATGCTCTTTCGAGATATCGCTGCTGCCACTCAATGTCATAGTTTGAGATTGCCGTGTGGGTTTCTGCCTGAAGGCTCAGATACGCATAGGCGCCAAAACCTGCCTCCTGACTGAGTTTTTCCAGGGTGGCCCTCACTGCAGCTTCGTCGTGAGCCAGGGCGACCTGCTCGGTCAAACGCTCAAACCATTGATTCAATTTACAGCCTCCTTCGACTGAGGGTGTGACTGCAGCACAGTTGCAGTCATCCAGAGATGCCCTTGGCTGAGGGCGTGATGGCTCCGAGGTAAGTCGCCGCACAGAAGCATGCGGCGTTAAAGTTGACCATTAAATGATAGTTTTTAGCAGCGCAAGATTGCATTAGGTCATAACGTTTCAATCTGACTGCGGCATTTGCAGGGCAGGACTGGTCGGCTAATCGCGATACGCGGCTGGAAAGACGATGTCCTGATCTACCAACACGTTGAATTTGTAGCCCGGCCGTATTCTGACAGTCGGCTGGACGTTCAGATTTTTTGAGATGCTTTGCTCGGCCACTCGGCCGAAGCTCTCGGCAAAATTCCGACGGGCCGCGTCAGACGCGGTATCCTGCGTCGCGAGCGTCGAGCTTTCAGGCATCGACATATCTATGCCTGTGCCGATGATGGCAACGAGCGCGGCAGAGCCAAACGTACGCCAGAGGTGGCGATCGACCTTGTCCTTGAAGCCGCCATAGCCCTCGGCATCCGTGCCGGCCATGCCGCCGATCTGAAGTGTCGATCCATTCGGGAATATGAGGTCCGTCCAGACGACCAACACGCGCTCCTGCCCGAACGATACCTTGGAATCGTACCGCCCAAAGAGTTTCGCCCCCTGCGGGATGAGCAGCCGGTAGCCCGTGGTACTGTCATAGACATTCTGGCTAACCTGCGCCGAGATCCGTCCCGGAAGGTCGGAGTTCAAGCCCGTGATCATGGTCGCAGGGATGACAGATCCACGCTTCAGCTCGTAGGGCGAGAGCTGCGGGACCACCTGGTTTGGCAGATAGCCAAGATCCTTGATGTCCTGGTTGAAGAAGTCTTCCTTTGAGGTCTGGCCGATTTGATCAGCGTTCTGTCCGAGTAGTCCGGACTTCATTGCGGCGCTGTAGAGATCGGATGCGCTGTTCGTCGCGGAATTGAACGGTTGACGGGCATCGATTGTAGTTTCCGACGAGCTTTTCTGCACCTCGGACACATCTACCTTGAGCGGGGAGTCTAGCGCTGTTGCGCGAGCCTGAATGCTTGCCATCCGCTGACGCTGCGCCTCACGGAGTATTTGCTCATCTTGTTCGCGTTTCAGCCGCGCTCTCCACTCGGCCTCGGGCTCAAGTTGCGTTCTGTGTTCCGTTCGGGTGACTTCTTGACGATCCGCCACCGGCTCTCTCACGCGCTCACGCTCGATGACGACAGGTGTCGGCTGGAACACTTCCCGTTGCTCCGGCTCGCCGATAATCCCATCGGAAACGCCACGCTTCAGCTGATCGCCAAATGAGGTGGCTGGCGCAGTGGTACCGGTGTCGAGCTCGTTTCCCCGGTTGAAGGAAAGGCCACGCCAAGAAAGGCCGATGATGACTACGCCGAGAAACAGGACAATGATGATGATAGCGACGATGATTGGCAGGCGATTGAGGCGCCGCATGCTCTGTTGATCGTCAGCATTGCCCGCCGTGCCAAGCTGGAGCGATTGAACCATGCTCACCTCTCCCCTCAGTTGCGCTGCATGATCGAAAGCGGGCTGGCGGGCGTCGCACCTGATGACGTCGCCATATAGGCCCGACCAAGCGCAACGGCTGGTGTGCTGACTTTCGCTAGTACTTGACCGTCGAAACTGTCGATTGACCACGCAATCTCGACAGGCTTCTGATCCTTAATGACTTTCTCATCGGTAACGACCGTGTACCCCCATCCCCTTAGCGCGGCCTCAAGAGCGGCGGCGAATTCGGAGGTATCTTTTTCCATTTTGAGCGTCGTGGTGCCGGCAGGTCCAACCTGTTCTGCAAGCCGGCTTGCCATGTCGCCGGCGATTGCGCTTGCGGTGGCGCCAGTGACGGTGATCGGAGTAGAATTTGTGGTCACGGTTTCATCCGCAGTCTGGCAACCGGAAAGGATGGTAGTGATGATGATGGCGGTGATTGTCTTCTTCATCGGTCAGCCTCCGCGCCGGATGGTTATTTTCTGCTGGCGCCAACCGACGCCGGAGACGAGCACGGCCTTATCGACGGCGTAGTCGACGATCATCATGTCGTTCTTCATACGATAGTTGACGATGCGGTTCTGGCCGCCGCTGACGACAAACAGGACAGGTGCGTCCTGCCCAGAGATGGACCGTGGAAACTGGATGTAGGTTTTGGCACCATCGGAATAGACGCGCTTCGGCCGCCACGAGGCTCCGCCGCTGACTGAATAGGAGAAGTTCAGTTTGTCTGGAGCAGTTCCGGGAATGACGCCGGTCTCAAGGCGAGCATTGATATCGGCCAGTTTGGTCGACACATCTTCCGGGTACTCGAACCCGACCCTCGCCATGTACTGACTGGGGTGGGATTTGAGCTGAGATCTGGTAAGTCCGCCTTGACGTCGTAACGACCATGGAGGTGACGAGACCGGCCTCGGAGGGTTTCACGATCAGGTGGATCGCCTGCCCGCCGATTGCCCCTGATGTTGCCGGTTCGACTTTCCAACGGACAGTGTCACCGACGAGCACATCACGGACGATCTCGCCAGCCTGCAGTTCGATGTCGCAGACCTGAAGCGGCGAGCAAACCACGGAGGGCTGAGTTTCGCCGAACAGAAAGATCACCTTACCGTCGGGCCCGGTTGTCACCAGACCGGCCGTGCCTCGCCACTTGCGCGAAATATTGGTGCCCTTGGCTTCGTTTGGTGTCATGCTTTGCGCGATCGCGCAGTCCGCAAGGACGAGCCCGGCCATGCAGCCGACGGCCGCGATCAATTCTGTTCTGTGCATGAGATATCCTCGCCTTAAAGCTGTGCGGTCCAGTCGAAGTCTTGGACATAAAGACCGATCGGGTTGAGGCGGATGATTGCCTCGTCCTGTGGTGCGGTGAGCGCCACTGTCGCAATTCCGCGAAACCGGCGCGTGCCTGTCTCCTTGCCCTTGCGGTCGCGTTCGTATTCGGTCCAGTCGATCTGATAGGTTTGGTTGGAGAGTGCGACGATGTTGTTGACCTCGACGGCGACAGTCGACGTCTTGGCCTTCTCGAACGGCGAGTTGCCGCGGAACCAGGCATTGATCTTCTGGGTCGAGGGATCGGATGCCCTGAGAAGCGCATAGGTCCGGTCGATGTATTGCTTCTGTACCACCGCATCGGGCGTGATCGACTTCAAGCTGGTGATGAAGTTGCCAAGCGTTGCACGGACGACCCGGGCATCGGCATACTCGATCTGTTGGGGGAAGCCCGCTGTCACTGACGTGCCGAGCTTGTCGACCTCGACGATGTAGGGCACCAGCTTGACCTGTGTGCTGAGATACATGGAATAGGTGAAGCCGATGACGGCCATCGACAGTCCGAGAATGCCGACGATCCGCCATGCGCGCGCGGCCTGGACATAAGATCCATATCGTTCTGTCCATTCCTGCCGCGCGGCAAGGAAAGGACTTTCGGGCGGCCGGTTTGCTGCCATCGCTTTTGCCTTCCTGATGATTATGTGTTGTGTCGTTCGGGAGGAGGTGTCGGGCTGCTATGCCCTGTGCGAGCCTGATCGAGCTTGGCGTTGGCGAGCCCCATGATCGAACCGGCATAGGCGCCGGGCGAACCGATCGCCTTTTCTTTCGCGGCTGAGCCTGCAGCCTTTCCTGCCGATCCGATGCCAGCACTGATGCCGCGAAGTGTGGCACCTGCCACAGATGATCCCGCAGCCCGCGCGGATTGGGCTGCCGCAGCGCCAGCGCCTACCGCACCCGCAGCAAGCGATGCTGTGCCGAGAGCAAATGATGTCGTCTGGCCCCCGTGACGAATGGTTTCCATGCCGCCCGTGACGGATGCACCTTGAACGACGCCCTGGATGATGTTGGGAACGTACATCGCGATAATGAAGACCACGACCGCGATCCCGGCGATTGCCAATGCGGTCTGAAATTGATCGCCGACGTCGGGCCGGTTTGCGAGACCAATCAAGACCTCGGAGCCGATCCGGGAAATCATGACCAAAGCCATGAGCTTCATGCCGACTGAGAATGCATAGATGAGGTAGCGGATGGCGAAGTCCTTGGTGAATGATGAACCACCAAGACCAAGCATGATCATCCCGGCGAGCAGACCGAGATACATCTCGACCATCACGGATACGAAGATCGCGGCAACGAGCGAGAACGCGATCACTGTTACGACCATCGCGAAGGCGGCTGAGATGGCGAGCGCGTTATCCTCGAATAGTCCGAATTGCACCTTCTCCGACATCTTGGTCGCAACGGTCAGTCCAGCATTGAACACATCGGCTGGCGAAGCTGTGCCTCCACCAGCGCCGATCTGAAACAGGCTATCGACGACCGCCTTCGCGAAGGTCGGACCCTGGGCGAGCACAAACGCGAAGAAGCCTACGAACATGATGCGTCGAACTAATTCAGCGAACCAGCTGTCCAGCGACGCGGCCTGAAGTGCCAGCCAGACGGCAGCGATGCCGATCTCGATCCCGGCAAGGATCCAGAACAGGGATCTCGCCGCATCCATCACGGTGGTCTCCCAACCCTTGGCGGCGGTGGTGATTTCGTTCTGAAGGGCTGTCAGGACCGACCCCTCTTGCGCAATCGCGGGTTGGAATGACACGAGGATCAATGCGACGAATACCGCAATGCCCCTGATCTTTTTGAGCTCAAAGGGCATGCGATCACCACTCGATCTTCATCTTCTCGCCGCCCGACGTAGGATGCTCCTTCGTCGACCCGAAGAACTTTTCGCGCCGCTGCTGCGCTTCCTGCCGCTCAGCGAGCGCGAACCAGAGGCCTGTTGCTCCGAGAGCGATGATTGCGACGACCATGGCAAGGATCAGTTTTGTTCTCACCATTCCACCTTCATCTTCTCACCGCCTGATGTTGAGGGCGCGGTTGACTTGAAGAATTCCTCACGGCGCGCCTGCGCGAGGTCCTTGTCCGTCTGCTCGGTCTGGAGCCACGTCCCCATCATGGTCATCTGTTGGGAGACCAAGCCGCGGAGTTTCTGCATCTGGGAAACCTGTTGGGCTGCGATCTGATGTCCGACCTGGAGGGCCTTCATTTGGCCGTCGGCCGACTCCGACATGGATCGCAGCGAACTCATCGTGCCCTCTTCGGTGTCGAACTGGTCCGCTGTCAGGCTCGCCGCCTTCAGCGTGCTGCCGATCGTGTCCCGGTTCGTGTCCGACCAGGACTGGTAGGTGTTTGAGAACGTCTCGGCGTTCGGCAGGTTGGTTTTCAGATCCGCATAGCTCTTGAAGCGCTGCTGAAGAACGTCGTCGGCATTGCCCATTGAGAACGAGATGCTTTGACCTTGATCGACAATGCCCCGCAGACGGTTGAGATCGTTCTCGACCTGACCCCAGATATGGTCTGGGAGCTGGGCCGTGTTCTGCAGCATGTTCTCATAGATCTTCAGCTGGTTCTGGATCTGCTCTGCCAGCTGCGTGATCTGCGTGAGCTGGTTATCAACCTGCAGGCCAGAGCTTTTCAGAAGGTCGATGAGCTGCGCATTGTTGGCGAGCTGCGTCCATTCGGTGGCGGCCCCCGTTGCAGATCCCGCATGGGCGGAAGCAATCGGCGACAGCGCGATTGCCGCAGTCATTGTTGCGACGATCCAGTTATTTGACTTTGAAGTGCGACGCGGCATCGTGGACTCCTCTCGATTCAAGCCAATGGGTGGGCCAATCCTGGCCGTGCTCCACCTTCAGCGCGCGTATCCGCTTCAGGTCTTCCTTTCCGGATGCGCCGACAAAGCTCAGTGCCACCGGCCCGAGCGACATGTCGAAGAGCCGCCGCCCGTCTGGCGTGGCGACGTAGTATTCGCGCTTCGGGATGGCGCTCGAGACGATCTCGATCTGGCGCTCGTTGAACCCGATCCGCTCATAGAATTCGCGCGTGCCCGGTTCGCGCGCAGCGCCGTTCGGCAAGCAGATCTTGGTCGGGCAGGATTCTTTCAGCACGTCGATAATGCCGGAGCGCTCCGCGTCGGAGATCGATTGGGTTGCGAGAACGACGGCGCAATTGGCCTTGCGGAGGACCTTCAGCCACTCCCTGATCTTGTCGCGGAATACGGGATGTCCGAGCATCAGCCAGGCCTCGTCGAGGAGGATTAGACTAGGCGAGCCGTCCAGCCGCTTCTCGATCCGGTGGAAAAGGTAGGTGAGGACCGGCACCAGATTGCGCTCGCCCATATTCATGAGCTGCTCGATCTCGAAGCACTGAAACGCTCGAAGCGTCAGGCCATCCTCTTCAGCGTCGAGAAGCTGACCCATCGGGCCATCGACTGTGTAGTGATGGAGCGCATCCTTGATTTCGCGCATCTGCACGCCGCTGACAAAGTCCGATAGCGACTTTCCGGGTGCTGTCGCCATCAGCCCGATCTGGCGTGAGATTGCATTACGATGGTCTGGCGTGATGGTAACGCCCTGCAGGGCGACAAGCGTTTCGATCCACTCGGTCGCCCATGCCCGATCGCCATCTGTCGCGAGATCGAACAGGGGCAGAATGCGAGTCCCCTTCCCTCCCCGCTCTGGTCGTTGCCGATCTCATAGTGATCGCCCCCGACAGCGAGTGTCAGGGGAAGAAGCGAATTGCCCTTGTCGAAGGCAAAGATCTGGGCGAACTCGTAACGACGGAATTGCGCCGCGATCAGAGCGAGAAGGGTCGACTTGCCCGAGCCCGTCGGTCCGAAGATCAGGGTGTGGCCGACATCGTCGACATGCAGGTTCAGGCGGAACGGCGTTGAGCCCGAGGCAACCTGCATCAGCGGCGGAGAGTTCGGCGGATAGAATGGGCAAGGCGCCACCGGATTGCCCGACCATACCGAGTTCAACGGAACGAGGTCCGCGAGATTGCTCGTATTGATCAGCGGTTCACGGATGTTGGCGTACCAGTTACCGGGGAGGCTGCCGAGAAACGCATCTGTCGCGTTCAGGGTCTCGACGCGCGCCCCGAAGCCTTCGGCTTGGACCAGCCGGCGTATGGCTTCCGCCTTTTCCTGCAGCGCCTCACGGTCCCCATCGAATAAAATTACGACCGGTGTGTAGTAGCCATAGGCAACCAACTGGGACGACGCCTGAGCGATGGCGTCCTCGGTTTCCGCGACCATCGTCATGGCATCCTGATCGACCGATCTGCTCTGCGTCTGGAAAAGCTGATCGAAGAAGGGGCGGACCTTCTGCTGCCATTTCTTCCGGGTCCGTTCGAGCTTCTGGCGTGCCTCTTCCGCATCAAGGAAGATGAAGCGCGACGACCAGCGGTAGGTCAGTGGCATCAGGTCGAGATTGTTAAGGATGCCGGGCCAGCTCTCTGCCGGTAGGCCATCAATGGCGACAACCGCGAGGAACCGGTTCTCTACCTTTGGCGTCAGGCCATGCTCGAGCTCCGCCGTCGCCAGCCAGTCAAGATACATGGGGACTTCCGGCAGCCTGACCGGATGGCTCTCCCCCGTAATGCAAAAGCGGACGAACTGCATGAGCTCGTCATAGCGTGCGACACGCTCCCCTCCCCTCTCGCGGACCTCGCGGGTCTGCATGCGGGCGATCGACAGGGTGTTGGCCAAGTATTGCTCAATTTCCCGGATCGCGTTTCGAAACACTGATAGCACCGTGTCGGCGTAGGACTTCTTCCGGCTCTCCACGTCCGAATAGATGTATTTGGTGAGCGCCGTCTTCTTCGACTCAAGCGGTCGGTAAGTGAGTATGATCGCGTGCTTGCTTTCGAAATGCCCATGCTCCCGCTCGAAATGGATTCTGCGTTCGGCATCGATCGCGCGTGTGACCGGGTCAGGGAAATGGCACTGATCTGGCGTGGGATACTCAATCGTCGGCACCCGGATGGCTTCGACTTGAATCATCCAGCCCGTCCCCAGGCGCGATAGGATCGTATTAATCTGGCGCGACAGTTCATTGCGCTCAAGATCGGTGGCGCTTTCGGAGTCAGGACCGGCAAAATACCAGCCAGCCATGAGGCTGCCGTCCTTCAGGAGCAGGACACCGTTGTCTACAAGGCCGGCATAGGGAACAAGATCAGCGAAAGATGGACCGGTCGCGCGGAAATGTTTGAGGGCAGCCATTGGACAGCTCTAGTACTTGCGCCACGGCGCGGCCGTCGGCCGGTAGTGGGATTTGTAGGAAATGTGACGGGCATAGACCTGCCGCATCAGCGGGTCAGACTTGGCCATCATTCGAAGTAGTCCGACGATGACGATCCAGACGGCCACGCCAAAGAGCGCCGAATAGACCGTCAGCACCACGAAGATTAGGATCACGGCCGCAAGCCCGGTGATCAGCACCAGCTCACGGTCGGCACCCATCAGGAGGTTTGGTCGAGACAGTGCGCGATGAATGCGATTGCGGCGGAGGCTCACGTAGCCCCCTCCCCCGCTCTGTCCAAAATGACCTGCGTGACCTGCTCTTTCGGTAGGCCGATTGACGCACCGGTGGCGCCGAAGAGGCCGACAATCGTCGTGGCACCAAGCAAGATTCCGGCGACCAGGACGACATAGACCAGTCTGCGAGCGAAGTCGTTGAGCTCGCCACCGAAAATCAGCATACCTCCGGCGATAGCGACTGCGGCAAGTGCGATATACCCCGCAACCGGACCAGTAATGGACTCCTGGATCTGCTCAAGCGGTCCTTCCCAGGGAAGGCTTCCGCCTGAACTGGCATAAGTCGGTGATGCAACGGCGATTGCTGCGATAGCGATAGACGCAATGGTGGGGGCTGACTTTTCAAGCTGCATCGCGGCTGTCCTCGGCATAAGCTTCAGTTAGGTACTGCCCCCCGACGAAGCGGGTCACATGAAGGATTTCGTTGATGCGCCGACCTTTAGCCGTTCGTTCAATCGAGATGATCAGATCGACTGCATCGCCGATGACCGCCTGCATCGGCTGATGGCTGGCCTCGGCGGTTAGCTGCTCGAGGCGCTGAAGTGCGGAGCGTGCGCTGTTGGAGTGGATGGTTGCCACGCCTCCCGGATGTCCCGTGTTCCAGGCCTTGAGCATGGTCAGCGCTGCACCGTCTCGGACCTCTCCGACGATGATCCGATCTGGTCTCAAGCGCATCGTGCTCTTCAGGAGACGCGACATGTCGACGGCGTCGCTGGTGTGCAGGCTGACTGCATTGTGAGCTGCGCATTGAATCTCAGCGGTGTCTTCCAAAATGACTAAGCGGTCATCGGGGGAACTCGCAACGATCTCGGCGATGATCGCGTTTGTCAGCGTGGTCTTGCCGGAACCCGTGCCACCAGCAACCAGGATATTGAGCTTCGAAGCGATTGCGCTTCGAATGACGTCGGCATGCTTTGCGGTCATCACCTTATTGGACACATAGTCGTCGAGCGGTATGAGGCGCGACGCACGACGGCGGATGGTAAACGACGGGCCTGAAACGACGGGAGGCAGTAGCCCTTCAAAGCGGTGCCCGCCGATTGGCAGTTCGCCTGAAACGATCGGGCGATCATCATCGACCTCGGAGTTGAGAACATGAGCGACGCTGCCGATGACGGTTTCTGCCGCAGACCGTGTCATCTCTCCTGCTGCGGCGATCCCGTGACCAAGCCTTTCGATGAACAGCCGACCGTCAGGATTCAGCATGATCTCAACGACACCAGGGTCTTCGAGAGCTATGCAAAGATGGTCTCCCAGCGCATTCTGCAGTTTGCTGACAAGGCGGGGTAGTGAGCGGTTTTGTGTGCCGAGCATGATCAGGCCGCTTCCTTTTTTGGGGTTGAGAAGTTTGATGAATAGGTGCCGGGGCGAAGGCGATCGAAGCTCACCCAATCTGCTGGAAGCACTCCGGCGATACTTCGCGTCTCATTGATTTGGACGGGTGAGCCTAGGCGCTTGAGCGGCCAGCCGGCGCGACGAAGGATACGCTCCAACCGGACGTCCGTTGCGGTGACGATCTCGGAGTAACCATTAAGTATGCTCCACTCGACGATACCGGCGAACATCGCGAGCGTCGCAGTGTGAAGGCCCGACTGCTGTTGCCTTCCAGTGGCTTCCGTATCCACACAAAATCGAGAACTTTCGATCATGCGGGGATGAACTCGCAGATGAGCCGATTCTAGAAGCTGCGGAAATACCCTCTCCAACATCGTGCCGCTCTTTGCGGGTAGAAGCCGTGCGCAGCCGATCACGGCATCGGAACGGCCAATGCAAAGGATGTACGTCGGCTTTAATTCATCGAAGTTGTCTACCTCGAGGCCAAATGTGCAGCGGACATTCCAGGCCAGCCTGCCGCGGAAAATACGAGCGCGGAGACGGTGCATGCCGTGAATAAGGCGATATTCAGCTTCGCTTTTTGGGTTCTTGATGGCGACAATGCGCATCGAGCAAATCTCCCCTGCTTTGGTGGTGCGAGGAGCTTTGCCGGGGCATTCAGCTTCGATCTACTGCCAAAAGTGTCAGCTGCTGATTCTGCCTCAAGCTGATAGACCCGATGGCGACGGGTCTGCGGATCCTTTGTGCGACTAGCAAAACTGTGAGTAGCTAAAGGAGCCAGGGATCCGTGCCCGGCGTCTATGCTAATGAAAACAACAGGAAAAACGGAGCCGGCGATGCATGCGTTGGCAAACAGATGAAGACATTAACGGGTTGTTAACTTTAAATTCCTTGCCGGGTATTCAGAATCGGGAGATAGTTGCGCAAATGATGGCGAAAGTGCCATTTTTTTGAAAGTCATCCTCCTCAGGAAATAGTTTGCAAAATGAGCCAGCTGCAGCCCAACCGTTTTGATCTGGAAATCGCCGAACAGGGTTCGAAAATTTCAGGCGCATTGCACATGCTGCGTAGCCAACAGTACCCGCCGGATGCCCGCAAGGGTTTGCGAAGGTTCCAGATTGGCGAAGTCGCTGACTTTATGGGTGTAACGCAAAGCCATCTCAGGCAGCTTCATTCGGAAGGAAAAGGTCCGGAAGTCGAAACGGTCGGTGGCCGGCGGTATTACACGGCCAATCAGATGCTGGAGCTCCGTGAGTTTCTTGAAGCCAACAAGAAGTCAGATAAGAGATACTATTTGCCGAAACGCCGTTCCGGCGAGCCGATGCAAGTAGTGTCAGTCGTCAATTTCAAAGGTGGAAGTGGGAAGACCACGACAGCTGCTCATCTCGCTCAGTATCTCGCACTCACAGGGCATCGCGTACTTGCCATCGATCTCGATCCCCAGGCGTCATTGACTTCCCTTTTCGGCATTCAACCAGAGCTCGATGAGACATCTTCACTCTATGAAGCGCTTCGCTTTGACGACGAGAAGAAGTCAATAGCCGAGGTCATTCAGGCCACCAACATTCCAGGTCTTGACGTCGTTCCTGCGAACCTCGTGCTCCAGGAATATGAATATGATGTGCCGCTCGCAATCTCTTCGAGAAAAGGTGATGAGGGACGGCTGTTTCACATGCGCATTGTTAATGCCTTGAAAGCTGTCGATGATCGATATGACGTCGTTGTCATAGACTGCCCTCCTCAGCTCGGGTACCTCACGATCACCGCTTTGATGGCCTCGACGGGTATCCTAATAACCATTCATCCTCAGATGCTGGACATCATGTCAATGAGCCAGTTCCTTATGATGCTCGGTGGCATTTTGACGCCGGTTGCCGAGGCTGGTGCGGAGATCCGCATTGAATGGTTCCGATACCTCGTAACAAGGTTCGAGCCCACGGATATCCCGCAAGCCCAAATGGTCGGTTTTATGCAATCCATGTTCGCGCAGCATATGCTGCGAAACCATGTACTTAAATCGACAGCCATTTCCGATGCTTCAATCAAGAAGCAGACACTTTATGAAGTCGAACGCGGTGACTTTGTCAGATCAACCTATGACCGTGCGATCGAAAGTCTCAACGCTGCTAACGGCGAGATCATGGATTTGATCCATAGTGCATGGGGTCGTAAATGACTTTCTTGTCAGCCGTTTTTTTTGCCGATTTCATCAATAAATTCAGTTTGTTGTTGAAGCTGAACCATGTGAAAGGAGATGTTCGTGGCGCGTGATAATCCGTTCGCGAAGTTGGACCTCTCAACCATTCCTGAAAGGAAAGCGTCGGGGCAGCCGAGCTATGCCATGACCGGAGCAGCGAAAACGGTAGTCAGGTCGATTGAAGATCTCGCTGAGAATACAAAGAAGCTGATGGACGGCGAGGTAGTTGTGGAGTTGGATCCACGGCTGCTCGATGTCTCCCTAGTCGCTGACCGTCTTTCTGAAGAGGATGAAGAATATCAGGAACTCAAGCAGGCGATCCAGGAATCCGGCCAGTCCACGCCAATCCTCGTGCGACCAATACCGAACAGCCAACGCTACATGGTTGTGTTTGGGCACCGGAGACGTCGGGTCGCTGAAGAACTCGGTATACCTGTCAAGGCTGTCATCAAGAAGCTGGATGACATCACATCGGCCATTGCACAGGGGCAAGAGAATTCGGCACGATCGAACCTCTCTTTCATCGAGCGTGCCTACTTCGCCCGTAATCTCGTAGCTACGGGAATGACGAAGGATGTGGTGAGATCTTCTTTGGCCATCGACGAGGCAATGCTCTCTAAGATGCTTGGGGTAGTCGAGGTCATACCGGAGCCAGTCATCAAGGTGCTAGGAGCCTCGAAAAAGATTGGCCGTGATAAGTGGCTCAGCTTGCGCCAGTTGCTTTTAGCCCCAGCGCTTCTTCGCGCTTCTAACGACTATGTATCCACGCCTGACTTTCTGGAAATACCAGAGGAAAGGCGGTTCGATGCGCTGCATGATTTCGCGAAGAAATATAAGGCCAAATCGGCAGCGAAAACCCCAAAGGCAGTCGAGCAGGTCAAAGAGTGGACATCTGGGGATAAGTCCTTGAGCTTGTCCGTGAGCCCTAGAGCAAAAAAGGTGGCAATCGAGTTATCTAGCATTGAGGCGAAGCCATTTAGCAATTGGCTCACAACTCGAATAGACCGCCTCTACCAAGAGTACCAGCAGTCCAAAACCAACACTGACGGAGAGTAAACGCAAAAGAAAAAGGCCCCCAAACGGCGAACCGTGGAAGCCTCTCTCGTTATCCTTAGCAAGATCGAGAATCGCATTTCCGGAATTTACAGTCAAGAGTCTTTGGCGCTGATTTGGCGAGCACTCTTCTTTTGCCTTATTGAAGGCTGAGAAAATGCAAAGTGGAAATGTGACGACGCCCTTTGGGCGGCGGCCGGCTGTGCTTGCTCTTGTAAAGAGGCAGCTTCAGACGTTCGAGACGAAACCAAGCCGCCCGGTCGAAAAATGGAAGGTGTTTCGCGACGCTTGCGAGGCCCGTGAACGCCTTGGCCTCCAGGACAGGGCGCTGACTGTGTTGGACGCATTGTTGACGTTTTATCCGGAAAGCGAGCTCAACTGCGATAGCGGATTGGTGGTCTTTCCTTCGAACGCCCAGCTTTCTGTCAGAGCGCACGGCATCACTGGAACGACCTTGCGGCGCCATTTGGCTGCCCTGGTCGAAGCCGGGCTCATCCAGCGCAAGGATAGTCCGAACGGCAAGCGCTACGCTCACCGGGACAAAGGTGGCGATATCGAGCAAGCCTTTGGGTTCGATCTTTCTCCACTTTTGGCTCGTGCTGCGGAACTTGCAAACCTGGCACAGGAAGTCGCTGCCGAACGACTGCAGTTCAGGCGAGCCAAAGAGGCATTGACTATCTGCCGGCGTGATGTGCGCAAGCTGATTTCAGCAGCGATGGAGGAGGGGGTCGACGGCGACTGGGAAGCCATCGAAGACATGTATGTCGGCATTGTCAGCCGACTTCCCCGCCATCCTGACCTTCACCAAGTGGAAGCGATCCTAGACGAAATGCAGCTTTTGCGTACCGAAATCCTCAACCTTCTGGAAAATCAGTCAGATTCGCAAAATATGGATGGCAATGCTGTTCAAAATGGCTGCCACATACAGAATTCAAAACCCGAATCCATCTATGAACTTGAACCTAGCTCTGGAAAAGAGCAGGGCGGAGCCGTCGAGCTGGAAGTGGCACCCAAAGCGGTTGCTCAGCCGTTGGCAAAGCCGGAACAGATGAAGGCGTTCCCGCTGTCGATGGTCCTGAAAGCCTGCCCGCAGATTTCGGACTACGGGCCCGGGGGCACGATCTCCCATTGGCGCGAGCTGATGGCGGCCGCGGTGGTGGTTCGATCAATGCTTGGCGTCAGCCCGTCGGCCTACCAGGAGGCTTGCGAGATTATGGGTCCTGAGAACGCTGCGGTTGCTATGGCCGCAATCTTGGAGAGGGCTGGGCATATCAACTCGGCAGGTGGATATCTCCGCGATCTCACGCGGCGAGCGAGGGCAGGGCAGTTCGGGCTCGGACCGATGCTGATGTCGCTGATGCGTGCAAATGCGAGCAGCGATCGGAAAACAGGGTGAGGGCTAGTGCCGGCGTACCGGATAGGGGGCATGATCATATGGCAGTGACGCCGCTTTTCATGCCGCTTACGATGGTGTCCCACTGCGTGGTGTAGCTCCGGCGCTGGCCGTGCCTTCCGGACAAAGCCGGGAATTGATCAGCTTGCGGCTGGCAGGCTGATAAGTGGATCATCGCTCATTGCTGCTATGGTCTCAAGTGTCATTTAGCGGGATCGCTGAACGGCCCACTCGTCGTTTTGCTCGAGCAGGAGCGCCCCAACGAGCCTGACGATGGCATCGTCGTTGGGGAAGATGCCGACGACTTCTGTGCGTCGCTTGATCTCGCCGTTGAGACGCTCGATCGGATTTGTGGAATGAAGCTTTGCCCAGTGCTGCCTGGGAAAGGTCATGTAGGCGAGCACGTCCTGCTCGGCGCTATCCATCAGCGTGGCGAGTTTCGGCACCTTCGGCCTGATCTGGTCGGCGACATTGCGCCATTGGGTGCTTGCCGCCTCCGGGGTGTCCTGGGCAAAGGCCCTGGCGATGAGGGCGGAGACGACACGGCGTCCACTCTTTCCGGCATGGGCCAGCGCGTTACGCATGAAGTGAACCTTGCACCTCTGCCAGGTGGCAGAAAGCACCTTCGATACGGCGGCCTTGATCCCCTCATGCGCATCGGAGACGACGAGCTTGACGCCGCGCAGGCCTCGTCTGGTCAGCTTGCGTAGGAACTCGGTCCAGATCGCTTCTGCCTCGGATGTGCCTATTTCCATGCCGAGCACCTCGCGCCGGCCGTCAGTGTTCACACCCACCGCGATGATGACCGATACCGAGACAATACGACCGCCGCGGCGAACCTTCAGGTAGCGGGCATCGATCCAGAGATTTGGCCACTCGCCCTCGATAGGGCGGTCGAGGAAGGCTTTGACCTTGTCATCGATCTCTTCGCAGAGCCGCGATACCTGGCTCTTGGAGATGCCCGACATACCCATCGCCTTGACGAGATCATCGACGGATCGGGTCGAAACGCCTTGGATGTAAGCCTCTTGAATGACTGCCGTCAGAGCCTTCTCGGCCATTCGGCGCGGTTCCAGGAAACTCGGGAAGTAGCTGCCTGTGCGAAGCTTGGGAATGCGCAGTTCGACGGTTCCTGCTCGTGTCTCCCAGTCTCGATCGCGGTAGCCGTTGCGCTGGGCAAGTCGGAAGCTGTTCTTCTCGCCATAGTCCGCGCCGGTCTTCGCACTCACTTCCAGCGCCATCAGCTTCTCGGCAGCAAAGCCGATCATCTCGCGCAGCAAATCTGCATCAGCGCTCTTCTCAACGAGTGAGCGCAGGTTCATCATGTCGTCGGTCATCGGTGGTGTCCCTCAGGTTGGCTCTAAGCAACCCGACCCTACCGGAAAACACTGGTGACCACCGCTACGCCGCCCGCTCCCTACAGCACATTGGAGGGCGCGCTTGCGAGCGGCTTCGCTATCAACCAGCTACACCACGCGCCGGGACACGATCCCGCTTACATTCCGAGGTTTCTTGATTCTCTATCGGCACGAGCGCACCAAGAACGTCTCAATAGCTCTAGACTTGCCCCTAATGCTGTCCCAAAAATCGAAAACCGACCTAAATGATACACTATTTGGTGTCTCACCGAGATTGTCTCAGGAGGTATACGCGAATGATACTTGGATGAATTCCCCAAACCAACAGCTTGAGATAAGACTAACCAGGCAGGATGCAACCGCCGCTAGCTTGTGTAATGGCCGTCCGAGAGGCGTTAAGCGCAAAGCACTGGTGCAAAAGAAGAGGGGACGGGGCCTGATGAGCAACACCTATTTCGATGATCAGCTGGAGATCGGACCGCTGGACCTGATGTTGTTGCGCAAAATATTGGCGGACTTGCTTCGGAACCGGTATCACGGTTGCAGCAAGGCTGAGGAACTCACGTTGGCAAGAGAACTCGTCTCTCTTTTTAAGTCCGGTTTTCGCACCGAAGAGGAGCTCATAGCGATGACAGGGGAGAGCATATTTCAGTCCCGTCCGGATCGTTTCTGAGATAAAATAGACCGCGCAAGCGCAATATGGAGCCGTCACTGCGAATCCGCCGGCGAAAACAAATTCGATTGCATCGAGGGGCGGAGGTCTTTCTGATCGCACATGTGGAAGCGCGGCCTTCGAAAAATTTGTACATCGTCAATTTTGTATTTCAGCGAACTTTAACTAAAAGGATGTATTTCTTTTTTTATTCATATTTCGCCACGGAATAATATCGACGTGAAGCCGAGCACAGACGGAAGACGAAGTAGTTTTGAGATCGCTTCTGCCGTTCTAAAAGCGATGTATGTTTCGGGTGTTTCCCCGATACCGCGGAACTATCAGCTGTATTATGAGGCGTGCGTTTCGACAAACAAGGCACTCTCTGAGGATCTTGCACTGTTAGGTTCACGCCCTACCCAATCGGAGCTGGACAGCCTGGCAGCCGTCCACCTGGGCGCTGGCAGCACCGCAATCTATCAAGCCATCCACGAGCAGGTGACCGATCATTTGTCAGAAGCCGCTCAATTGCTTGAACGTGAGCAGCATGTCCTACACGATTACAACCAGCTGCTCAGCGACACGGTTGGGCAGCTGAGCTCCGTCAACCAGCAGACGGTCGGCGTACTGAAATCCTTGGTCCGCACACTGTCCTCAGCAACTGGAGCGACCTTGGTCCATAGCGAACACGCCCGCCGATCCTACTCGCGATCGCAGGCGGAATTCGACGAGGTTTACGAGCAGCTTGAGCGCTACAAGGCTGCGGCGAACACCGATTCTCTGACCGGCCTCTTCAACAGGCGGTTCTTCGATGAAGAACTGGCTGGAATTTACGCAGAATCACCAGAGATGCTGCGAGTTACGGCGTTAGTCCTTGCCGATGTCGATTATTTCAAGCGGGTCAATGATCGATTCGGTCACCCTGTCGGTGATAGGCTTCTGGTAAATCTGGCAGCCAGTCTTCGCAAGGCGGCTCCCTCAACGGCGATGGTTGCCCGGGTAGGGGGGAGGAATTCGCTATCTTAGTTCGGGAACGCGTCTTTGATGAGGTTCACGGCTTCGCACAACATCTCAGATCAGCGATTAGCCGCCAGCGATTTGCTGTCGAACGCTTAGGGATCGATCTCGGTAGTATCACCATGTCGTTCGGGGTGGCCATGGCTTCTCAGGCAACCTGTGCCGACGAACTGTATCGCGCCGCTGATATCGCCTTGTATCGAGCAAAGGACCAAGGGCGGAACAAAGTGGTAATGTTCGATGTAGGAATGTTTGACCAGACAAAGCGCGACTGGCTAATCTATCAGAAGTGATATTGGACGAGCCGTTATGTTGCATGAGAAGCGGGAGTTTATCGTAGGGATCGCATTAGCAATAATTGGTCCGGGTGCTGCGGGATCGGCAGTTCAGTTATGTTGCAAGGTGGATTTATGAGCGAGTATCAGAATCGCGCTGTTCGAATACAGCGAGAATCATTTCCTTTGGAAGCGCATGAAATGAAACGCCAAATGCTGTCAGCGGCGCTCCAGCTGTTTAACAGCCTGGGCGGGTCTCAAGAGGATGCGATGGCTTTAGTCCGAAGTCTCCCGTCTCTGGGAAATCACGTTGGGTATGAGGTTGGCGTTGTTATGTTTGAGCTCGCCCGTATCAGCCATGCGAACGACATCGACATCATGCAGGCCGCTTATAACGTGCTGGATGCCGCGGTTGCGGACGGGGGCTGGCATGCACAATAGATCTGAAATCGAGAGCAGCGTTCTCTGGAGAGTGGCGGAACTATGACGCCCATTGCGCATTTTTCCCGGGCACTGGAGGGTGCGATGCGCGATAATCCGTCTAATATCTTAGATTGCCTACCAGCATTAAGGCTCTACGCGAGGGCAATGTCTGCCACCCCGAGAGAGGGCGATGAGTTGATCGCGGCATTCCTGACTAGGGAAGAGGCACGAGGTCAGCCTAGGATTGTTGCAGGCGATGTTTTCGTGTCCGCCCTAGTTGTCCTAGCTGCGTTTATACGCGAGACAGTTCTTGGTGACGCTATGAATGAGGTTGATGGTGTCAACCAAACGATGGTCGCTCTTAGGCAACTGCCTCGTCATCACCGGGATGACTTGATCGTTGTGAGGCTCTTTGGTCTCCGATATTGGCAAGCAGCGCTGGTGTGCGGGTGTCCGATCGGCACGATGAAAAGCCGGTTGAATCGTGCGATGTCTGCGTTTGCCGTATCCTGTACCACCATTGACTGCATTCACCCGTCAACGAAAGACGACGCGTCCCTGCATACCCACCCTCGGGCATTTCACTGACCCGTCCATCGGGTTTAGGACAGATTACGGCTCGGCGGAAAACTTCCAAGTCTCATCACTTGCTGCTCGGATACTACGAGCCGACTGCGTCCCTCATGTTTCGCCAGATACAAAAACCTGTCAGCGCGCTCCAGAGCGGCAGGAAGCGGTTCTTGGGGTGGCCGGTAGGTAAGGCCCGCAGAAACGGATAGCTGGATAGTAACCTCTCCTGCCTCTATCGGCGCGGACTGCAGCTCTGCGGAAAATTCCCGGATGGCCCGACTTACCCTCAATTCGGTTAGGTCAAGATTATAGCTGATGAATTCTTCGCCGCCCCACCGTGCGATCACAGCCTGCTGGCCGAACCATCTTTGCAGACGCTTTGCGAATGCTGCCAGCACCTCATCACCAACTGGATGGCCGTAACGATCGTTAATACTTTTAAAATGATCGATGTCGAAAATCACCAATGTGCCACCTGAACTTGCTTGAGCATCTGCCTCTGCAACGCAACTTAAAAGGCTCTTCTATTCAGAAGCCCCGTAAGATGATCATTGTCCGCAAGCCGCCTCAGTTCATTCTGCTGCTGAACAGCTTCGGTCGCATCACGAATGACGGCTACGAAGAAGGTGTGCGATTTATCTCGGACTTTCGCGACCGAGATCCCGAGCGGCACCAGTGAGCCGTCCGATCGCAGGCCTTCGATAATACCACCACGCGAAGTCATCGGACGAGAGATTTCGCTCGAGTGTTGAAATTTCCACAGCGAGTTCGAATGCGCATCACGCAACTCCGGGGGGATCAGGCTCTCGACCCGGCACCCCAGCAGATGCTTTCGTCTTGTCAAAAAGATGCGGGCGGCGGCGTCATTACACCATTGCACTATATGATCTTCGTCGACTACCAAGACTCCATCATCAATATTGACCAGGATAGCTTCCAGAGCGCTGCGCGATAACGTCTTCACAATGGCGGTCCGATGATGTGAGATGTGTTTAGGAGTTTATATCTATGTAAAAATTTACTAATACTTCGTATAGTTGTCTCGAGACTGATCGATCACTGAAACCGCCGCAAACGGGTGACATATTAGCCTGATCAGCTCAACCGCACAGACTAGCCTGCCGGATAGGGGTGGTAACAATGGCGGCCAACCTTTATCCGGTAGTGAGGATCCGGGGGTACATCATGACCGGCATGGACGCAGCAGAGAGCATTGAGTTGTTTGGTGACCAGCAAAGCTACGACGCAATCCCGATGGGCCTTTGCGTCATCGACACGAACATGCGGTTTGTGAGGGTAAACGCGGCTTTGGCTCAAATGAACGGCGTTTCAGTCGCCGGTCATATTGGAAGACTGGTCTCTGAGGTTGTGCCCAATCTCGATCTTCCTGCGCGGCAATTGATGCAGGAAGTGGTGGCTAGCGGCGATGTAGTTGGGCCTTTCGAGATCATCGGCGAGACGGCTGCAGAGCCGGGCAAAACACGCTATTGGACCGAAATCTGGTCACCACTTTTCGATCGAGACGGTCGAGTTGTCGCAGCCAGCATAGCGGCTTTTGATGTCACCGACCGTAAGATTCTGGAGCACCAGAAAGATGAGGCGCTAAGAGATGCCGAACGACGGCTGTCCCAGCAAACTGCGATTGCTGAGCTAAGCCAGATAGCTCTTGGAACTCGAGATTTGCAAAAGGTACTCGAATTGGCCGTCCAGGTGGCTTCGCAAGAGCTACAGGTGCCATTGACGAAGATCCTGGCCTTCCAAGATTTTGCGGATCGGTTGAAGCTGGTTGCCGGGATCGGTTGGCTTCCCGGATTGGTCGGCGAGGCCTTCGTGGGAACTGAAGCAGAATCTCAAGCGGGTTTTACGCTCGATGCTGGCCGACTGGTGATCGTCGAAGACTTAAGGCGCGAGACGCGTTTTTCAGGACCAGCACTTCTTCATCAACACGGCGTGATTAGTGGCATGAGCGTGCCGATTGAGGGTGCCAACGGCCGACCATTTGGCGTTTTTGGAATCGATACGACCGGTCAGCATGTATTCGACCTAGCGGATCAGAATTTCTTCATTTCGCTTTCGGCTATAGTTTCGAATGCGGTGCGCAACACCGAAGCTAGATCTCAGAGAACGCTGCTCATCCGAGAAATGGCTCACCGAGCGGGCAATATGCTTCAGCTTGTCAGCTCAATTGCTTCCCAGACATTCCGCAAATCCACAAATCTTGAGACCGCGAAATCTGCTTTCAGTGAGAGGCTTGCTGCACTGGCGCGGGCCAACCACGTCATCGCTCAAGAGGGCTGGGCCAGCACACGGTTCAGTAGGGTGGTTGAAGAGACGCTTGCTCCTTTCTTGTCTCAGGTCGAAGTTGTCGGCCGCGACATTCTGCTTCCCGCAGAGCTTAGTTTCGATCTGGGGCTTGTCTTAAACGAGCTCGCAACGAATTCCTGTAAGTACGGAAGTCTTGGAACAGTCGATGCTTCCGTCGAGTTAGCATGGGAGATTGAGCAAGATGAGCGGGGCCAGACCTTGCACCTTCAATGGAAGGACAATCACCGCCGAGACGTCCTAGCGGGCAAGCCAGCCTCGAGTGGTTTCGGCAGTCGGCTTATAAGGCTGCTCGTCGAGAACAAGTGGAGGGGAACGATCGAGATTGACGATGGAGAGATCTATCTCATCGCGTTCGCCATACCCGTCGACCTGAATGCGAAAACAGATTCAACGCTCAGATTGTGACTGTGGCCACAACGTTGCAGGGTGATCGACGTTCATGTCACCTATGGGGCTGGCTCAGAGATTTGCTAAGATGAAGGCTTACGGCTGCGACACACTGCGCTTGAGGTCGTCCGCTTGTAAAGATCCCGCCTATGAAGCAAGAGCATTGTTACGCATCGTGCCAACTTGAGCACGGGACGTTGAACTTAATCATATTTTAGCGTTGTGTGTAGTAATACGGATCCTCGTAAATCCCAAGCGTAACGCTTTGAACCTGGCTCGTCGGAAAACGAAGGCGTCATGAGGTCCCTCATCTCCGTAGCTTACTTTTCCCTCGCTCTGATTGTCATCACAGCGATCGCGGCAAGGCCAACCGGCCCCTTCGTCCTGGTGATCACTTCGCCGGCAGGGGATGTCGCTGGTTCGATGTCCGTCATTGAAAAGGCAGACGGTGCATTCGTCTGGTCGGGCAGCGTGCCTTGGATGTCTGTCGCTTATTCGCAGGCCCCGGATTTCTCGAAGCGACTTCTGGAAGCCGGCGCTCTGCTCGTAATCAACCATGATCTGGCAATCGGATGCCAGCAAGGAATGAACACATGAATGAACTGAAGAAGCTCAGAGAAGGGGTATCTTACGTCATCGTTGGGCTGCTGTGGGTCAACTTCGCGCTCATCGTCATTCGCAATCTCTTTCGCGAGGCGGGCGCCGACTGGGTAATGATCCTGGGCACCATGGCCCTGCTGTTACCCGCCACGTTGCTTTGGACGAGGGACCGCACCGGAGCCACGACGCGTATGGTGACCTCAATGGCGAACGCCGCGACGGTCGCCATCCTCGTGTTCGCCTTTCAGGGATCGCCGTTGCAGATCGACCTGCACATGTATTTCTTCGCGAGCCTTGCGATCTGTGCGGCCTGGATCGACTGGAAGGCCATCATCGGCTACGCGGCACTCGTCGCGATCCATCATCTCCTGCTTTATGTGGCGATGCCGCTTGCTGTTTTCCCTGGTGATTTCCGACTTTTCGCGTGTCATCCTGCATGCGGTCGTCCTGATTGTGCAGAGCATAGTCCTAATCGCTCTCACATCCGCTGTGGTCAAAGCCTTCGATGTCTCCGACCAGGCCGTATCGGAGGCGCTTGCTGCGGAGAGGCAAGCTGTGGGTATGGCTGATCAGGTCAAGCGAGCCGATGCTGCCGCCGTGGCTGAGCGTCAGAAACGTGAAGCGGAGAAGGCAAGGGAAGCTGAGGCGGTTGACTTCGCTGTAACAGAGTTGGCCAAATCGCTTCAGAAGCTGGCTGAAGGAGATCTCTCCTGCCGGATCGACACGGCCTTTGCCGGAGCCCTCGATGGCTTGCGCTCGTCATTCAACTCGTCCGTCGAGAAACTCGAAGTGGCCGTCTCGCAGGTCGGGCAGGTTGCATCAGTGCTGCGCGCCGGAACTGGCCAGATCGGGCAGGCGAACAATGATCTCTCCGCCCGCAGCGAACGCCAGGCCGCCTCTGTGGAAGAAACTGCAAGCGCCCTTTCGAGCGTGATGTCGACGGTGAAGGAGACTGCGTCCGTTGCAGACTCGGTGGGCAAACTGGTGGACCAGGCAAGAAACGGCGCAGAGCGCTCCGGAACGATCGTGACAGATGCCGTATCTGCCATGAGCCGCATTGAGCAGTCCTCGCAGTCGATATCCAACATCATCGGTGTGATCGATGAGATCGCCTTTCAGACCAATTTGCTGGCGCTCAATGCAGGCGTCGAGGCAGCCCGCGCAGGCGAGGCAGGCAAGGGCTTCGCCGTTGTGGCCCAGGAAGTGCGAGAGCTTGCTCAGCGCTCAGCCAATGCTGCCAAGGAAATCAAGGCTCTGATCAATGCGTCCGGCGAGGAAGTCCGCCATGGTGTGTCGCTGGTCGATCAGGCGGGCGAGGCGCTGAGCACGATTTCGACCGAGGTTCAGGCGATCAGCCGAGAGATCTGCAAGATCATCGACGGAGCCAAGACGCAGGCTGAGGGCCTTTCCGAAATCGACACCGCGCTCGGACAAATCGACAGGAACACGCAGCAGAACGCCGCCATGGTCGAGGAGTTCGAGTGCAGCGATCCAGCAACTGGTGCAGGAAGCGACCATCCTGGATCACCTGATGTCGCAGTTCGAAATTGGACCGAGAACAAGTCACGCGAACCGTCGCGCGGCTTGACCTGGCTCGCACTCAGCTTTCGTCTTTGAACGGGAGCGCACTCGAATAAGACGGTGATTAGGCCTAAAGACTGTAAACCGCCAATTACCGGTGGCGTTGGACGGGTAGAAGCACTGTCACAGAGATGTGAGGGTGCTCACTTGCGTTGAGCGTCGGTTCGACGACTGGCAAGAGCTGACTGGCTGGTCCCGCAGCGTGCCAAGTTGCACGATAAACAAGCGCCTGCAAATTCCACCTCATGGTTACGCTTTTTTAACCATATTCCGATTTCATGTTGGAGAAGTTGAGGGAGAGGTCGACGATGAACATGCTGGTCCGAGATATGATGCCGCAACAATCAACGCATATGGATGAGGTCGATCTTGAACAGATAGCTTTGCTATTCGCTACGCTCGCGAATTCCGCAAGGTTGGCGATTTTTTGCCGGATCATTGAGCGAGAGTGGTCCGTGAACGATCTGGCAGACGAGGTAGGTCTCCGTCAATCGGCTCTCTCTCAGCATTTACGCAAGCTTCGGGATGCAAAAGTCGTGAAAACACGGCGCGAACGGCAGATCGTCTACTACCGTTGCGCAGATGCGACAGTTTTAAGGCTCTTGTCACAGGTCGGCCTCATCGGATCCGAGCAGCTCATCACAGAGTTGCCTTCAATCTAACCGCTGGATTGGCATCCTCTACCGAACGCTACTGGCCACTGGTCTTACTTCTCTCACATCAGCTTAAAAGCGGCGATAAAACGCGTGCCCCCATCCGCCTCGAAACGGAAATCGCCAGCTAGCTGGCGAACGGCGCCGTCGATTAGCCGTGTACCTGTTCCAGGTTGGATGCTGGACGTATCAAACCCAATTCCATGATCAGCAATAGTCAAGCTCGTTCGTCCATCTGCGTCGGGCAATGTCAGCTTAACGAGCAATTTCCCGCGGTGCCCGCTCGGGTAGGCATATTTGATGGCGTTGGTGACGACCTCATTGACCAATAAGGCCAGCGAGGTCGCTTTCTCGGCCGACACCGCCTGTGATGACATATGGTATTCGACCGTAAACTGAGCATCATGTGCTGCTAGTGCTTCGGAGACTACAGTGCGGATGAGCTCTGCCGCATCAATAGCGGCATAGGCATCATGCTTGTAGATCTGTTCATGCACGGCGATCATCGACTTGATCCGGCTGTTCAGCGCGTCAAATCCTTCGGATCCTCGCATCTGCAGGCGAACAAGCGACACCACCGATTGCAGATTATTCTTTACCCGGTGATGGATTTCCCGAAGTAGTAGCTCGTTGGCCTCGAGCGCCTCGGCCAGTTGGGCAGATTGCTTTTCCTGCGTGCGCAGAAGATGGGCTATCCACCAGCCAGCCATGCCGGCACCGCCTATCACCACAAGAGCAACGACGCCGAGCATGATTAGTGTGCGCCAAAAGGGCTGTATAAGAAATCCGTAATCCGCTGCTGCAACGGCCACGAACGGCGTGCCCTGCACTTTCCGGTAGGCGACAAGCCGACTGACACCGTCCATCGGCGAAGCATCGGCGTGATAGGTGCCTGCGGGCGCCTCCTTGAGGTACTTGGTGAACAGTACATAACCCGACATGTCCAAAGTTGTTTTGGGTAGAGGGTATCGCGCGACCAGCATGCCATCGTCTCGAATAAAACTGATGGCATAGTCACCACCTAGATCCACCGTCTCCCAGATAGATTGGAGGATTTCCACGGGGACAGCCACCATAATGGCGCCGGTGAATTCTCCATCGCGGATCACACGACGGCTAAATACGAAGATCTGGCTACCGTTTGTGCGGCTGATTAATAGAGATGACGCATATTCCAATTGTCCGTCTTTGACGGCGATGAAATAATCACGATCGGTGATGTCGACGGGCTTGATGTCCGGGTCGGTCGAGTAGACGGTTCGTCCCTCTCGATCAACGACATAGGCTAGGACTCCTGCGGGCAGGCCTTGGGTCGCCTGTTTCAAGTCTCTTATACCGCCGTCGAAGGTGAGATCAGCGGAGCGTAGTGAAATCATCAATACGTCGAAGCGACTGGATCGCCATCTGATCGGATCCAGGATACGTGGCTCGCAACGATCTTCGCCGACGCTGAGACACGATCCTCAGCTCGGCTGATCGTTGAAGTGTAAGATTGGCTCGCCCATGTCGCCAAGATAGCCAGAAGGGCGATCAGCGCCGCCGCCATCGCGATCGCCGCAATCCTGGAAACCGACCGGGTTGTATGCCCTACAGCCAACCGCCTCTCCTCTACCTGACGACTTCAGGAACCTAGCGAGACTATAGCTAGGGATCCAGAACCAGTAGATCAACACAATTCGGTGAAGTGGTGCAACTCTCGGGTATTCCAATGTGATTCGCTAGCAGCTGGTTACAGATGAAAGCGGTCAGTTGTCTCCGTTCTCTGCTGGTGGCAGCGAGCCTCGCTCAGAGTTGTGGTGTTGAGAAGACCAGACGAGCAAAGCGCGTAAGCATAGCTCACCGGAGGAATTCTTGGCCAGGGAGCGAAACGACAACAATGGGCAAAGCATCAGTATATTTACCTATCATAAACTATTGTTTGCAAGATTGCACCCACCATATTTGGGGTGGAGTGCGGCGACAGCTTTCGCACGAGGGGGATGCCGTGCACAAATCTAGGGGTAGAGAAATGCTAGGATTCGTTAATAACGACGCAAAGGCCGTGCTGGCTGCATTGGGGAAGTCTCAAGCAGTGATCGAATTCCGGGTCGCCGGGACTATTCTTTCAGCCAACGAAAACTTCTGTCGCGCGCTGGGTTATAAGCTTACTGAAATTGTTGGTAAGCATCATCGAATATTCGTTGAGCCGGCGGAGGCGAATAGTCCGGAGTACAAGGATTTTTGGACGCGGCTCGCACGTGGTGAATTCGATCGGCGTCAGTAAAAGCGCATCACTAGAGATGGTCGCGAAATCTGGATCGAGGCTTCCTACAATCCCATATTCCGCGGCGGCAAGCCATATAAGATCGTGAAGTTTGCGACCGACATTACCCAGGAAAAACTCAAGGCTGCTGACAACACCGGCAAACTTGTTGCTATATCCCGCGCGCAGGCGGTAATCGAATTCACCCCCAATGGCGAAATCCTCAGTGCGAACGATAACTTTCTGAAGACGCTCGGCTATCAGCTCTCGGAGGTTCAGGGGAAGCACCATTCGATGTTCTGCGAACCTGCCTACACGAACAGTGACGACTACCGTCGCTTCTGGGCGAAGCTGGCGGGTGGTGAGTTCGTCTCCGACGAATTCATGCGCCTTGGGAAGGGTGGGAAGCCGGTTTACATCCAGGCTTCCTACAATCCGATCTTCGACATGAACGGCAAAGTTTTCAAGGTGGTGAAGTTCGCCACCGACGTTTCAGATCGCGTCAGGAACGTTGAGCAGCTCGCCAGCGCAATGCAGGCACTCGCAGCAGGCGACCTCACTCAGGAAATACGTTCACCGTTCCTGCCGGCGCTCGAAAAGCTGCGTCTTGATTTCAATGAAACATCGTCGAAGCTTCGGTCGACGCTGCAGAACATCTCTGAGAATGCGGGAGCCATAGCGGCAGCGTCTCAGCAGATCCAATCGGCCTCCAACGATCTGTCGAAACGAACCGAGCAGCAGGCCGCGTCCGTTGAGGAAACGGCTGCCGCTCTCGAAGAGATCACAACGACGGTTGCCGATTCGAGCCACCGAGCTCAGGAAGCTGGCATGCTTGTCCGTCGAACCAAGGAACACGCAGAAAACTCAGGGAACGTCGTGGGCCAAGCGGTCGATGCCATGGGCAAGATCGAGCAATCGGCGGCAGAGATCGCGAACATCATCGGCGTCATCGACAAGATCGCGTTCCAGACCAATTTGCTTGCATTGAATGCCGGCGTAGAAGCGGCCAGGGCGGGTGATGCGGGCAAGGGATTTGCTGTCGTTGCTCAGGAGGTTCGAGAGCTTGCCCAGCGTTCCGCCAAGGCCGCGAAGGAAATCAAGGAACTCATCAACACCTCCAACGAACACGTGAAGAGCGGCGTGACGCTGGTTGGCAACACCGGCAAGGCGCTCCAGGAAATCGTAAGTCAAGTCGTCCAGGTGGATGGCAATGTCGGCGCTATCGTTGAAGCATCGAAGGAACAGGCCACCGGGCTGAAGGAAATCAATACAGCCGTCAACACCATGGATCAGGGCACTCAGCAGAATGCTGCCATGGTCGAAGAAACGACAGCCGCCGCCCACAGTCTGGCACGGGAGGCAGAGCAGTTGTTCGCTCTCCTTGGCCAGTTCAAGGTCGGTGAAGGTATCGTGAGCCACCGAGCTCCGCCTGCCGCTGCAAACGCCTCCTCACGCCCCGTGGCATCCCCGCCACGTCAAATGACTGCGAAGGTTGCGAATGCTTTCCAGGGTAATGCCGCCCTCAAGTCCGGAGATAGCTGGGAAGAGTTCTGAGCCGGATTCCCGGAGTTGTTACCGACGCCGAATGGCAAGGCAGGGTGCTTCCCCAGCACCTTGTCTTGTCTCCTCAAAGAAGTGGCGACAATCTTGGAATTCTGGTCTGCTGCCGGTTTCTTGGACTGAACGGATGGGGTGGATGCCCCCTCCGATCGGCATCGGCTTGTGATGCCTGCCCAGCGCCATAGTGGCGCCGTTCGAGCTCGACCTGGCAGATAGTGCTCGAGATACAGCAGCTATATACTCTCTCAAAGAGCTCATTTGCCTCGTAATGATGTGAAGTATCGGTTTGCAGGAACAGCTTCGCGGGAACGGTGTTAGTCCTCCGAAGGAGTCGGAAGATGCGAAGCGACGTACATATACATCGAGAACTCGTGAAGCGAGGGCTTACGGCAACTGTCATCCGTGACAACGTGGCTCTACAGCCCCGGCAGGAGCCACTGCATCTGGTAGTCTTGCTCGAACGTCTCGCGGAAGCCGAACGCGCTGTATGCAGGCTAGAGCGGTTCCCTGACTGAGTGAATCTGCGGGTCTTTGCAAATCAGCCGTGTTCTGATTCAAGCTATCTGCCGATGGAGGTCGGCGGATATGTCAAAAGCTCTCTCTGTCGATCTGCGAGTTCGCGTGCTTGCTGCTGTTACCGCTGGTGCGACCCACCGCGAAGCCGCCGAACGGTTTGGCGTGAGTGCCGCAAGCGTCAGCCGCTGGCGAAATCTGCAACTTCGCCAGGGCGACGTGCGACCTGGTCCTCTTGGCGGAGATCGAAATTCCCGAAAGACAGAGGCCCATGGCGAGGCGATCATGGCATGGCTCGCTGAGCACCGCGATGGAACCTTGTTCGAGCTGCGCGACGCGCTTTCTGCCCAGGGCATCACGATCAGCAAGTCGGCTTTGCACCGGTTCCTCGTCCGGCACGGGCAGACTCGTAAAAAAAGACTGGCCACGCGGTAGAGCAAAGCCGTCCGGACGTCCTGGAACAGCGTCAGCAGTGGTTCGATGATCAACTGGACCTTGATCCCGCCAAGCTCGTCTTCATCGACGAAACCTGGACTGCGACGAACATGGCGCGCACGCACGGACGCTGCAGGAAGGGAGAGCGCCTGCGAATGGGCTTTCCGCACGGCCACCGCAAGACCACGACGCTGGTGGCTGGCTTGCGCAGCACGGGAATGGTTGCACCGCTCGTCATCGACGGGCCGATCAATGGAGAATGGTTCGAGGCCTATGTCGCCCAGGTTCTTGTGCCGACCCTGAAGCCTGGTGATGTCGTCGTCCTTGATAATCTGTCCAGCCACAAACGACCGGCGGCGCGTGAGATGATCGAAGCTGCCGGTGCGCGCATGCTGTTCCTCCCGCCCTACAGCCCAGACTTCAATCCCATAGAGAAGGCATTCTCGAAGCTGAAAGCGCTCCTGCGCAAAGCGGCGGAACGCACTGTGACCGGCCTTTGGGACAGGATCGGGAAACTGATCGACCTCGTCGAGCCTCAAGAGGCCCGAAACTTCTTCACATCATGCGGGTACGATCCAGCATGAAGGGGAAACGCTCTAATATCTCCCGGATCGCGCAAACCGACACCCTGACCCCCAAGAGATCCGAAAACTCATCGAACTCTCGTTATACGGAACCGAAAGGTCTTTCGCTGGTTCTAGAAAGTAAAAAGAAAGGGGTCGCTATGTCTACTGATATGTGGCTGAAAATTGTATGCAGCATGATGATTAGCGCGGTGCTATTCGGTATCGGATTGATTTCAGTACTGCTGTTGCCATCAACCTCGCAAAACCTGAAAGTATGGATCCCGGTGGTCGCGGTTCTCAGTTTTATCCTGGCGCCCCTACTTACAGGCTTTGTATCGCGCCGGATGCGATTGCGGAACTGGGGGCCTAGTAAATGGAAACGCGGCGATCGGCTGTCGGGTTAACCAACCGGGAACCGGTTGCGCCTGAGTTATTATTGCCCAAAGCTTTACGAACCTAGGATGAGTTCTAACGTTTAGGTACGGGCTCGGGCCGAATGCATGGGACGGTGCCTTGCCGACCACCATGTTGCTTGCCGCTAGGGGCCCGGTTGCCCACCAGTGCCGATTCGGTCAGCCTGCTGGACTATAAAGTTGCAGGCTACGCTACAATCAGGTTGCCGACAGCCGAAGGCCTCTGGAGCGACTGGCCTCCGATAGTACGTTTGACGGCTTAATGACAAGCTAGATTTTAAGCATGTTAGCCAAAAGCACCGAGGCAATCAGGTTGCCGTCTTCGTCCATCACATCGATCCTTGTCCCGTCCACTGGCTCTTCTCTTAGCACCGCTTCTGCAGCCATTTCCCTCGCAGCCAGACGCGCCTCTTCCGCCGCATGAATGGACGACGCGAACGAGATACCCTCCTCGTCAAGGAGGGCTTCTTGATCAGTTCGGATGTTGAAAAAGTACTTCGGCATGCAAGCCAAACTAGCGCGTGGGCTTGGTGTTCCGTATAAATGACGATGGACGGCATTGAAGTTTTGTAGTCAGACGTCTGAAAGCTGACGTTGCGGAACATCCTCCGCTCACGTGCATTGAGTGTCACGCGCGCGAGATCCTTCGCCGCCAGCGAGTACACATATGTTTCCGAGAATTGCGATCATCGGCACCGGTCCCACCGGCCTCTACACGTTCAAACAACTGATCGGCTCGACCGTTCCCTTGTCGATCACCCTTTACGAAGCGGAAGGTGAGCCCGGAAAGGGAACGCCCTACCACCCCGACATGAACGATCCGGCGATGCTCTCCAACATCCCGAGCATCGAACTGCCGGCCTTCACCGAGACCCTGGTCGACTGGTTGCGGCGGCAGGATGACGAGGCGCTGATGCGTCATGGCATTCGCCGCGAGACGATCGACGAGCGGGAATTCTACCCGCGCCTTGTGCTGGGCGACTACATGCAGGCGCAGTTCGAGCGGATGCTGACCATTACCGCCGATCACGGTCATGAGATTAGTGTGCGCGCGCGCCACAAGGTGGTGGATATCGAAATCCAGCCGGACGCGATCCGCCTGCGCGTCGCCCATTCCGAGGGTGAGGAGGATGCGAGCTTCGATCACGTCGTGATGGCGACGGGCCACAACTGGCCGGACAGCACGGAAATTCGCCCCGGCTATTTCGTCTCACCCTGGCCTGCGACCGTGCTGACGTCGATCCGCAACGAGGCCGTCGGCATTCTCGGCACATCCTTGAGCGGCATCGACGCCCTGATGACGGTGGCGACCGCGCATGGCATGTTCTACAGCGATGCGGCAGGCGACCTGCAATACCAGCCGGCAGCTGATACCGAAGGCTTCACGGCCACGCTGATGTCGCGCAAGGGCATCCTGCCGGAAGCGGACTTCTATTGCCCGCTCCCCTATGTGACGCCGCTGGTCTGCACCGAGGAAGCCGTCGACGCGCTGATCGCAACGGGACGGCATGATCTGCTGGACGACGTCTTCGACCTCTTCCGCGATGAAATCGTTGCCCGCGATCCGGATTATGCCGCGCGCATCGGCCTGTCGCAGCTGACGGTCGAGAGCTTCGCGGCGGCCTATTATGCCGACCGTACCGAAAACGATCCCTTTGTCTGGGCCGCTAAGAACCTGGCCGAGACCGAGGAGAACCGCGAGAAGCGCTATACCGTGCCGTGGCGCTACGCGATCCTGATCACGCACGAGATCGTGGCGCGCGTCATTCCCCATCTCGACGAGAACGACCTGAAGCGCTTCCACCGGCACTTCAAGGGTATCTTCATCGACGACTATGCAACGGTTCCGCTGATGTCGATCCGCCGGCTGCTGGCGCTCTCGCGGGCCGGCAAGCTCTCGATCCTCAGGCTCGGCGAAGACTACAAGATCCGCACTGCCGAGGACGGCCTGGATCATGGCGTCGAGGTCGTGGTGGGCGAGACGACCCATCGCTTCGGCGCCTTCATCGATGCAACGGGGCAGGAGACGCTGTCGGCTACGGATCTGCCATTTCCGACCCTTGTCGCTCAGGGCGGGGTGCGGGAATCGGCGACGCCGAAACCGGGCGCATTCCAGCTGCCCGATCGGGATCCCGCTATGGTGCGCACCGGCGGGATCGACGTCGATGAGTTTTATCGTCCGCGGCTCGGCCTGCCTTCGACGGCCCGGCTCTATTGCGCGGCGATCGCCTTCCTGTTGCACAAGGAACCCTTCGTGCAGGGGATCACCAGCGCGCGGGACATCGGGGAAACCGTCGGCAAGGCGATCCTGGCGGATGTCGCAAAGTCCGACGAACCGCTCTTTCAGATATCCGCGTAGACGGGATCGCCCACGGAGATCGTCATCGGTGCCGTGGGCGCAAGGTAGAAAAAGATGCCTTAATGACTTTCCGAGGACTTTCGCCCTTTGCCATTAGACGACATGAGTAGTCAGGACGTCTATGGACTTGTCGATGCAAACGGTCTGGGTTTAATGCGCAGGAACTAATCGCCGATGTCAGGGTCGGTTGCATGATCTAAAAACCTCAACGAATTGTGCATCATATCGCCATTGACTTAAGCGAAATGGTTGTTGCAAGACAGATCTGTGGCTGCTGACTACATGATCAGGGGCGGGGTTACTGAGACTTCGGGGGTTGGAAGATGCTGAACGCTGCAGACGACCGAACTCAAACGGAAATGCGCGACGACCTCAGGGAGACGGTAAAGCAGCAGTTGGTCGTATTCGCGTGCAATGCGCAAATGGACATCGTGCAATGGATTGCCCCAGCACGGCCTGGCGATCGTATAAGGTTGGTCGACACCTCGATCGAATGCTTATCCAGCGACAAAGTCTTGGTTGGAAAACTGCGAGAGGTTGGACGGATCGCTCTGTCCCAGACAGGAACTCGTGACTAACGTTTTCGCCCTCGCTGATGGCGTGACGGTTAAAATCTCAGCGCAACGCCAGGGAGAGAAGGACGCTGACCCCGCTGTGATGTTCACGCTGGTCAGTGATCTGCCGCAGCAACACGAAGACGCATCTTCTTGCCCGAACAGCGAGCCGAGGAACGCTCAATTCAGACTGGCTCTCGATGGAGCACTTGATGGCTTCATGCTGTTTGAAAGCGTGCGCGACGGGAGTGGTCAAATCGTCGACTTCCAGTGGTCGTACGTAAACTCTGCTGCCGCAAAAATCATAGGGAAAGATCCGATCTGGTTTGAAGGGCGCCGCTTACTGGTGGAGATGCCCGGCAATCGAACTGACGGCTTGTTCGATGCTTATAAAAACGTTGTTGAACGGGGGAGACCCTGGGTTCAGACTTTTCCCTACAAACACGAAGGATTGGACATTTTTGTCCGCGCTGTCGCCACGAAAGTAAATGATGGCTTTGCCGTCATATTCGCGGATCTTTCTGAGCAAAAGCGAGCTGAGGCGCGCTCCACTGCCATGGAGGAACGTTTCCGGCTCGCACTTCAGGCAGGCGGAGGAATAGGCGCTTGGGACTGGGACATCGTGAACGACCGCGTCTACGCCGATGAAGCGTTTCTCCACTTCTTCGGCATTGTCGGCTACGACCGCGAAGTGGGATTACCGGTTTCAGCATTTACTGACCGCATTCATCCCGACGACCAAGCGCAAGTCCAGGCAAAAATTGCCGAGGCTTTAGCCATTGGCGGCGATTTCGTCGCTGAGTATCGAGTTACTGACGCAGAAGTTAGGGAACGCTGGGCCATGGCTCGAGGCCAATGCAAAACGGCCAATGGCAATCCTGTGAATTTTCCGGGCGTCCTGATCGACGTCACGGCTCGCAGGCGAATGGAGGATGCGCTACTCCACAGTGAGCAGCGGCTGAAGGCGATTGTAAACTCGATTGACCAAATGATCTGGTCGACATTGCCTGATGGCCATCATGACTACTTCAACGAGCGTTGGTACGAGTTTACAGGCGTCGAGAAGGGAACCACGGACGGAGAAGGCTGGAGCGAACTGTTTCATCCAGATGATCAGGCGCGAACTTGGGAGACATGGCGTCACTCATTGAGCACCGGAGAGCCCTACCATATTGAATACCGGTTAAGACACCGAACAGGGGTCTATCGGTGGGTTGTTGGAAAAGCACTTCCTCTTCGCGGCTCAGATGGGACCATCATCCGTTGGTACGGGACGTGTACGGACGTCCACGATCTGAAAACGGCCGAAGCACAAAAAGAACTCATTGCGCGCGAATTGTCTCACCGCATCAAGAACCTTTTCTCGGTCATCCAAAGCATCGCTCAACTTTCGAGCCGATACCATCCCGAGGCTGGAGGATTCGTGTCGGACTTGCGGACGCGTTTGAATGCCTTGGCCTTATCGAATGACATCATTCTGCCGCAGCAGAACGCCGGTCAGCCCGGCGCTTATCGTCTTGATGAACTTATTGCTCGTATTCTCGGACCTTTTGTCGGGTCCGATGACAGACGATGTGCTCTTGCCGGACCGGCGATCCTGTGCACCGGACATACCTTGACGCCCTTGGCCCTGGTGTTCCACGAACTGGCAACCAACTCAATGAAGTACGGCGCGTTGTCAGTTCCCGCCGGGAAAGTCTCTGTGCAATGGTCGATAGGCGAAAGCTCTATCTTGCTTCGCTGGCAAGAGACGGGCGGGCCGCAAATTGCCGGACCGCCCGCTCAACTGGGTTTTGGATCATTCCTCCTCGGCAAAGCAGTCACAGCCCAGCTGGATGCCAAGCTTGATCACATTTGGCGGGAAGAAGGCTTGCAGGTCGACGTGGAACTCCCGTTCGGCGACGCATTTCGCTCAAGCTGACGAGACAGAGCACCTCAGCACGACGAGACAGTGGCACCATTTGCTGTCCTGTTCTGACACATCGCACGTCCCTTCAGCGCGCGATAATTCGAGGAATTGCGTCTCGCACTGGCGCAAAGGTACGGCTGGAGCTCTGCCCTTAAGCTGCAACGGGTCAACCGCCTGCAACATGGCCCGGTATTCCGCAATCAACCAGCATCAGATCTCGTGAACACGATGATGCAGACCGACTGCGGGCAGGCATCTTCCATTGGTTTGCTCAACTCGTCGGCCTCATTCCCAAACCGTGGCATGCAGGTGGAACACTCGTGCAGGGACCGCGTTAATGGCCATCACCTTTTGGTCATTGTCTCACGGATCGTGTCCGACAGGGGGTTGTCGCGGCACGCGACACAGTGCCGATGCCACTAAGCCGGTCATTTACGACCACCCATTTTGAGGAGGCCTCATTGAGTATTTTCGACCGTATTAAGGATGCGATCTTTGGCGAAGCCCGTGCCGAGCCCGCGGCAAACTCATCTGCCGACCCATCGACTCCCTCCACCCAATCGCCTGTTCAGGAGGAAGCTGCAGTTTCACCTGTTCCGGCGGCTACTCCCGCTCCAGCTCCGGCAGCAAACTCAACATCGGCCCAGCCGGCTGTTGTTCAGGATACGGCTAACGGTCGCGCGTCCGACACAGAGAGGGAAACAACCTCGATTGATGTCGAGACTATGCTTGATCGGGCAGTCGCACGATCCGGCCAACAACTCGACTGGCGCCATTCCATCGTCGATCTGATGAAGGCCTTAGGTATGGATGCAAGCTTGGCCGAGCGCAAAGAGCTCGCAAGTGAGCTTGGCTATACAGGTGACCCCGGCGACAGCGCCAAGATGAACACCTTCCTCCACAAGGCACTCATGAAGAAACTGTCGGAGAACGGCGGCCAGGTGCCCGCGGAGCTTCTCGACTGAACCCTTCCCCAGATCAAAAGCTGGACACCAAGGAGAACTGAACATGGCAGCTACAAAGACACTGGATGACCTGTTTCTCGACACTCTCAAGGACATCTACTTTGCAGAAAAGCAGATCCTGAAGGCTCTTCCGAAAATGGCCCGCGCTGCTCAATCGGAAGAGGGCAAGGCAGGTTTCTTGCAGCACCGTGAAGAAACCCAAGGCCAGATTGACCGCCTGGAACAGGTGTTCGAGCTGCTTGGCAAGGCGGCACGCGGCAAGACCTGCGAAGCCATCCAGGGGATCATCGCCGAGGGCGAAGAAATTATGGAAGAATTCAAGGATTCTCCGGCTCTCGATGCAGGCCTTATCTCTTCGGCCCAAGCCGTCGAGCACTATGAGATCGCACGTTATGGCACCCTTATTGAGTGGGCCAACCAGCTGGGGCTGAAGGATGCAGTTCCCTTGTTGGAAGCTAACCTCGGGGAAGAGAAGGCGACGGACGAAAAGCTCACGAAGCTCGCCAAGGCTTCCGCAAACACCAAGGGCAAAAGCAAAACGGCTTGAGGTCCTGATCTCTAAAGGCTGTCCTTCGGGGCGGCCTTTCCCGTGTTCAACCTATCGCAGGGGACCATAGTGGCAAAACGTACGACACGGGCTACCGGCTCGACATCATCGACGGATACCGTCACCATCCATGACCAGCAGCTTCACCGCGGGAAAGGCGGCGAGCTTCACCAGATTGCCGAAGACGGCGCCGAATTGCTTACCACGTCGCAGGGCGGGCCAGTCGCAGACGACCAGAACTCCCTTCGCCTCGGCGCCCGAGGTCCGCTGCTCGTGGACGATTTTCATTTCCGGGAGAAAATTTTCCATTTCGACCATGAGCGCATTCCAGAACGGGTGGTCCACGCCAGAGGATACGGCGCTCACGGATTTTTCGAAACATACGAGCCTCTATCAGACATCACCCGAGCGGATCTTTTTCAGCGCGCAGGTGAGAAGACTCCTGTCTTCGTCCGCTTTTCAACCGTCGCCGGCAACAAAGGGTCTGCAGATCTTGCCCGAGACGTCCGCGGCTTTGCCGTCAAATTCTACACCCAAGAAGGGAATTGGGACCTCGTTGGCAATAACATTCCAGTTTTTTTCATTCAGGATGCCATCAAGTTCCCAGATCTCACTCATGCTGCCAAGCAAGAACCTGATCGCGCGTTCCCTCAGGCGCAAACCGCCCATGACAATTTCTGGGACTTCATTAGCCTAACGCCAGAAAGCATGAACATGGTCATGTGGATCATGTCAGACCGCACAATTCCACGATCGTTTCGGTTCATGGAAGGGTTCGGGGTCCACACCTTCCGGTTCGTTAACGCAGAAGGCGCGTCGACATTCGTCAAATTTCACTGGAAGCCGAAGCTCGGCCTACAGTCAGTGGCGTGGAACGAGGCTGTCAAGATCAACGGCGCTGACCCCGACTTCCATCGTCGTGACCTCTGGCAAGCAATCCAATCAGGCAACTTTCCGGAATGGGAACTTTGCGTTCAGCTTTTCGATCAAGAATTTGCCGATAATTTTGACTTCGATGTTCTTGATCCGACGAAAATCATCCCCGAAGAAGTTTTGCCGGTGAAGCCGATTGGACGAATGGTGCTCGACCGTATGCCCGATAATTTTTTTGCGGAAACCGAGCAAGTCGCGTTCATGACACAGAACGTGCCGCCCGGAATAGACTTCAGCAATGATCCACTTCTGCAGGGCCGAAACTTTTCGTACCTCGATACCCAATTGAAGCGGCTTGGCGGCCCGAATTTCACTCACCTTCCCATTAACGCGCCGAAGTGCCCTTTCCACCATTTCCAGCAGGACGGACACATGGCAATGCGCAATCCGGTCGGCCGGGTGAACTACCAGCCCAATTCATTCGGAGAAGGTCCGCGGCAGTCTCCGTCTAAGGGGTATCAACACTTCGCAGCTGACGAAAACGGGCAAAAAGTTCGGCTACGCCCAGAGAGCTTCGCCGACCACTATAGTCAAGCCCGACAGTTTTTCCTAAGCCAAACGCCGGCTGAGCAGCGACACATCGCGATGGCTCTGACGTTCGAACTGAGTAAGGTCGAGACCGTTGCTATACGCGAACGCATGATTTCGCACCTCCTGAACATCGACGAGACACTCGCCACGACTGTCGCCCAAAAGCTTGGTATCCAAGCCATGCCTAAGCCGGCTGACGCCGCCATCCCAACTCGTCAGGATCTGGAACGCTCACCCGCGCTCAGTATTGTCGAGAACGGCCCCAAACGGTTCGAAGGTCGCAAGCTGGGCGTGCTTGTCACCGATGGCGTTGACGCAAAGCTCCTCAAGAAGCTTAAGACCGCAATCGAGAAGGAGAAGGCTTTGCTTGAACTGATCGCGCCGAAGGTTGGCGGCGTTACTGCGTCGGATGGGTCCCGGATCGAGGCGCATCACATGATAGATGGCGGTCCTTCAGTGCTGTTTGACGCGGTCGCCGTTCTGGCGTCTCCAGCTGGGATCGAGAACTTAGAGAAGGAGGCAACCGCAAGAGACTTCGTGGCGGATGCCTTCCAGCACTGCAAGTTCATTGGTTATGATGAGAGCGCCTACCCGCTTCTCGTCAAAGCTGGCATTGCGAACGATCTAGACGAGGGGACGATTTTGCTCCCTGGCGACGAGGGACTCGCCGCCTTTGTATCCGAGCTCGGAAAACTCCGGGTCTGGGGCAGAGAACCTGGTATCAAGCTTGGCAAGGCTTCTTCACCGGAAGCCTAAGCACGAGTTGGGTCGCTCATTCTGGATGCTGTTGCTCAGTGGCGACAGCATCAAACCTGAATCAAAGGCGGCGGACCCCACCAAGCAGTGTCGGCCTGCGATCGTCAGGCCAAATTTGCATGGGTCGGATTTAGGCCGCGACTTTTCCAGTCCCCGCGCAGACTGCTGCAACAAGACGTGGCCACTCCCACCGTATTGCCACTCGGCAGGCACAATGTCTGGGATGGGAAATGCGCCGGATGACGTAGGAACTCGTCTGCCATTTCGTTGGCCACGAGAAGAAACCGGAAAAATCCTCGTGTTTTCCATATCATCGTGTCCGGTTGACACGGCGCATTTCCCAGTCTGGAAACGATCTTGATCGCCGATGGTTCCGCTTGATCCATGCGCTTAATCGAGCAATCGTGCCGCCCTGCCGCTGCGCCGTTGTGCACCATTGTAATACTCGGATGCCTGCTGAACAGAGCGATACCGTGACTGCTCCATCGCTTCAGGAAGAGGAATGCTACGGTTGGCGGCTTCTGTCAGATAGCCTGAGCGAAGCCCGTGGGCGGAAAATTCTGTCGGGTCTAACCCGGCCTGTTCCGCCCGCTGCTTGAGGATGTCATTGATTGCCTTAGGGTCCAGCGGCCTGCGCGAGACATTGCCCCAGCGATCAATGGCCCTGAAGACGCTGCCCTTGTCGACTTTTGCAGCTGCAAGCCATGCGTTCAGCGCCTCGACCGGGCGACCAGTGAGGTAGACGACTTCATCATTGTCGGCGCCGCTGGTCTTCGTGCGCCCAAGATGAATGGACAGGGAAGGTAGGGGAGAGGCCCCGTCGATCTGGATCGGGTCTTCCTGTTGGAGCTGCTCGATCCTGAGGCCCGCGATCTCGCTGCGGCGACGGCCGCCCGAGGCGAAGGCGACCATCAGGATCGCGCGGTCTCTGACGTCACGTAGAGTTCCCGTCGTGCAGGTTGCGATCAGCCTGGACAGGATATCCCCAGTAACGGCTTTGGCGCTTTTCCGCTTCCTCTGCCGCGGCGTCGCACGCACGGCCAAACGGATTGCGGACTTGAGGGCAGGTGAGCCGAAAGCCCCCTGGAGCCCGCGCCATTTCGTCAGCGTCGACCAGGTTGCAAGACGCCGGCGGACGGTGTCAGGAGCGTGCGGGCCGGGCGATCGTAGCAATCCTTGAATGCGGAGCTTCTGCTCGACGTCAGCTGGCATGCCGTGATCCGGATCCTGAATACGTTTTTCCGCATCCCAGAGATGGTGCGCAACAAACTTCAGAAGCAGGGCTTCGGGTGCCGGCCAAGGGAGGGAGCGGCCTGTCGCAGCGAGCGACCAGGCCTGCAGATAGGCAAGATCAGAGGTGAGGGCTCGAAGGGTATTATCGCCCATGCCCTCGTTGACCAGGTGACGCAGCGTCTCGACATCCTGGTCGGTCAGAAGCTCAGCCAGTTCGTCACGGCGCTCCATCGGCAGGACTGCGGCAATGGTGTCGAGATCCTGGACGCGGCGATCAACCGCACTCATTTGGGCAGGCCGTGTTCATCATAAAGATCGGAATGGTCGGACGTTGTGCCAGGCGGTACATTTTTGCGACCCTCCTCTGCCAGAGCAAGGAACTTCTCGAAAGGATCGGTCTTCTGAGCGATCGGCTTGAGCATCGCGACCGCTCTCTCGTCTCGGCAGATTACGATCTCATCGCCACGCAATGCGAGCTCAATCAATTCCTCGAGCCGCTCTGCCGCTTCCGTTACGTCAACGAGAACTCTCACAGCTTTCTCCTCACCAGACCCTCTCCTGGAGCACGGCATCGAACACCACGTCCGTCGAGATCAGTGTGCAATGCTCGAGCCGTGTCTGCGCAGCGAGGATCCGGTCCCATGGGTCCCGGTGCTCCCAGTCGAAGGCCGCCGCAAGTTCTGCATGCAAGTCACTGATGGCGAGTGTCTGGAAGCCGCTGGAGGTGATAGCGGCGCGCAATTCCTGCGGCTTCAGATCAAGCTTCTTCAGCCGCATCTTGTTGTCCAGTTCGTAAAAGGAGACGGCGCTGACGAGAACAGCGTTGCTCTTGTCCTCGATTAGGGACCGTGCATTTGATGAAAGCCGCGCACTACCGATCGTCCACCAATAGACCGCATGGCTATCGAGAAGAAGCTTCACGAGCGCTTGTCCCCGTTGACCGCTTCGCCTTGGAAGATTCCGACGTCGTCGTTCCGGTCGCCGGCGTCGATTGCCGTCTGCTCAGGATCATACTCGTCAAACAGGTCGTCCGGCAAACCCCGCCGCGCCAACAGTCCGAAAGGTCTCTTACCGGCGGGATCAGCCGGACCGATGCGGGCATAGATCTCGTTGCCGCGCATGATGATGATCTCTTCGCCCTGATTGGCGCGATCTAGAACCTCGGCGAAGTTCTTGCGTGCCTCGCTGATCTTGTAGTGCGTCTGGGGCATTGTTGGCTCCGCTTTTGCGCTTCGATGGCAGATTATCATCGGAACCGAATGCGTACAACATGTATGTACATATAGCCACCGATAAGAGTTACTTATCGATGGTTAGAACACCAACCGGCAATCATACGAAGTGAGGAACCGCAATAATCATATAGAGTTCGCTTAGTAAATCGTTTACCATAATTTCAATGGCTTACGATCTCGCGAAAATCAGCATGACAGCCCTGATGCGGCCGGCTTTTGACGCCGGCGTCGCTCTGACCCGTCTCGACGAGCGCATTGCTCGCTCGCCAGTAGGGTCCGGGTGGATCGAACGCTCGCACTTCACCGACGCCTGCGCCTCGCTGTGGATCGACGGCGAACTTGTTCACCTCGAAGACCTCGTCCTCCACGACGCCACCCGCGATATTCGCACCCCCACCCATGAGCTGACCATCGCCCGCGATGTCTTGCGCACCCGCCGGCGCATCGCCGGCCAATCCCCGGATTGGGCGCTCTCTGCCGACGGCATCCGCTCGCTGCGGAAAACCTCGGAGATCAGGTCGGGCGGCGGGGACGAGGCGACGACGACCGGAATTATTCGGCCGGCGATCGCGATCGACGCGGAAGGGGAGGGGGATGACCCCGACGATGCCCAAGATCTCCCCGGCGTCGACTATGCTGCTATCGATGCGCTGCTCGCGCGCTCTGACGCTGCGATCGAACGAGCCAAAAAGCCCGGCCGGGCTCCGGCCGATCCGCTAGTCTATGATCTCGACTGGGACGAGGATGCCCGGCTCGATGAATGGCGTGGCGTGTTGCGTCAGGCCGACAACTTGCCGGCGGTGCTGCAGGCCATCGTCGCCCTCGATGCCTGGAACGAACTCTCCGTCCTTCAGCACGCGCCCTGGCTCGGCCGCTTGCTGGCCGCTTCGATCCTGCGCCAGGCGGGCATCACGTCAGATGCCCATCTCGCGGCCATCAACCTTGGCCTCAAAACTATTCCGGTCGACCGCCGCCGGCATCGTGATCGGGAGACCCGGTTGCTCGCCATTGCTCACGGGTTCTTGGCGGCCGCCGAGATCGGCTTGAAAGAGCATGACCGGCTGACTCTGGCGAAAACGATGATGGACCGCAAGCTCGAAGGCCGGCGAACGTCATCAAGATTGCCGGAGCTGGTCGAGCTCGTCATGGCAAAACCGCTCGTGTCGGCCGGGATGGTGGCCAAGACTCTCGATGTGACGCCGCAGGCGGCGCGGCGGATCGTTTTGCAGCTCGGCCTGCGCGAGATCACGGGGAGGGGGAGGTTTCGAGCGTGGGGGATTATTTGACCAGGAACTGCATGGGCGCCTGCTAAGATTGTACCTTCCGATCGACGTCGCGCTCGTCAGTGGCCTTCAGGGAGATGATGAGGAGCGGGCATGCGGGATCTATGGATAATCGAATGCCCGTATCAGTATGCCTGTGAAATGACTAACCCTCCGTCAACCTAGCCGGTGTGAGCTTCGCTAATCCGCTTGACGCGAGCCCGGTCGGACCAGAAGGCGACGAAATTACTTCCATTAAGTCGCGGTGATGAGCCGCGAATTAATCGAGCCACCGGACCTCGCGTTCCAGGCCCGGTAACTCCAATGCAGTCCAGCGTCAGTCGCGGCTCGCTACAAGCCGCAGCTTCGGCTTGTCTGCCCCCTTGGTAACATTTTCGGGTGGCGCAAGGCCATGCATTTGAGCAAATTCAATTGGATCCGTTCGAAGCGCGTGAGCCAGTTCCTCAAGGGAATAGCCGAGTTCTTCCAAATGAAGATCGATAAGCTGTCTACTGAGCTTCCCTGATTCCGGCTGGATATCAAATTCTTTAGGCTCTCGTGTCCTGTACCCATACATACTCATCTGCTTGTACAACCGTGTCGCGCTCTCATCTGGGATTACCCCGAGCGTCTTCGCCCTGTAGATCAAGGCAGACATAGCGACCCGCCATTTTTGCTTTAGTGGCCCCAGCTTCGGAATTGAAAGCCCACGCTTTAGATCTGCCAGGATCCCCGAGCGTGGCATAAGCAGTTCCGCAGCGAACTCATTCGCCTCTTTCTCCATCGCTTCATACGGATAGGGATGAAGCACGACGTGTCCATATTCATGGGCCAAGCTAAAGCGTTTACGATCAACAGGTCGGTTCTGATTGAGTACAATGACCGGCTTCATTCCCGCCGGCCGAAGTGTAACGCCATCGATGTCGGCCTCACCGAAGTCGCCTTCGACAACGAGGATGCCCGTTGATTCAACATAACGGACCAAGTTGCCGATTGGAGTATCCCCCAACTGCCAGGAGGCGCGCACATGAAGGGCCGCCATGCCGGCCGAGGTGACTGCGCTGGCGTGCTCACTCACACTCGAATGGCTATCAACGACCTCAAATTGGAGAAGCGGATACTCGGGTTCCAAATCGATCGCGTCGAGCAGCCTGCGGAACTGGAATACGAAATGGTTGGCGAGCGCAATGACAGCATGTTGATCCTTAGCGGAAACGGCGGCCTTTTTTCGAAAAGCTGCCCCGTGAAGGCTCATTGGTGTTCTGTATAGCAGCTCCTGCTCGTAGAAAAAGCTTACCGGGAATCCCAAGAAGCGCGCAATCGATTGGATTTCTTCCAACGAAAGCACGTCTCGAGTGCCGTTTTCGATGCGAGAAATTGCTGCTTGAGCAACCCCGGTTCCAGTGGCCAATTCCTTTTGGGTCTTTCCGCGTCTGTTACGAGCTAGAAGCAGCATCTCCCCGTTTATCGGTTTTGCCGCCATGGTTGAACTCGTCCCCTTTTTCCTTCTTCAACGACAACTTGGTTCCGCGCGGCCCATCTATAGGACCTGTCTCCGCCGCGCCAGTGGCTTTACCGGGCAATTCGCGGTGGATCTCAATCTTCCGTTGATCGACCTTATCGGCAAACTTCAAAAATGCCCGGGCGACCGAAGCGCCGGTGCCACTGAGATGACAGGCAATGAAAAACAGAAGGTCGGATGGTGCCTCCACTTCGAAGCCGGGAAGGGTGGGCTCGCTTTCAATATCGTAAGCGGCGAATTGATGCGCAGCTTTCGAGGTGCCGCCCCGCGGCCCGGCAAGATGAAGCTCAAAGCAGACAGTGAAGACTTTCCCGTCAATAACGAGTTCACCGAATATCTTATTGCTCTGACCATTTTCGCAATAGTTGATGCTCAGTCCGCGATCGTTGAGCTTGGCCGCAGCCGCGGCCTCCGTCATCGCCCCGTTAAGTACCGATCCGGTGGCCCTTGGGTCACCCAAGCTCACATGCCGGACCTTCGCGAAATCGGCCAAGGTGCCTTCCAGCTCGCTAATTAGCGCCCAAATTGGAGCTTCGAAGCGTTCTCGAGCAGCAAGTAGTGCGTTGTCTCTGTTCAAGTGCGAATCGCCTTCTACCATTTGACATTCTCCATATATCGCCGCGGCGACATCTTGTCAAAATATTCAAAAAAATATTCAGGTGATGAATTTTTTTGTTAATCCGTTCTCTGGAGGGGGCTCGACGGCTATTTCATGAAGATTCGCTGTCCACACCAAGCGCGGTTCATCGTCCATGGAATCCGCGCTCATCTGGTATCCTGGTGGTATTCCTGCGCTGGAATGGATCGGCTCAATGTTGATGAGCGCGAAGAAGGGTGGAGAGGAAAACTAAGCCGCGCGGATGTTTTAATCAGCGCCTAGTGGGTAGATGATTGTGCGGCCCTCAAGGCGCGCAGATGGTGGTGTCTACTTCAATCGCTCAGACGGCAATTGCATTTAGTCGCGCTCCCGCGCTCGGCCGACCGATCCGAACTAACACGACAATTCGATTATGTTGGCGAACGACGCACTCTTCGGCTAAGCTATGGTTTGGTAGCAATCATCGCTGTGACATTTTCAACTTTGTCCAGCCAGTCCGCAGCCGTCACATCGGTCCAGGCAACGATGGATCTGACCCGGTCGTACTCATCCTGAATGTTACGCCGGAAGATCGGCTCATGATGGGCGATGCGGTTGCGCAGATCACGGATTTTTCCAAGCTTGTCGAAGCCTTCCCCGCGAAGCTGCTGAACGGTTTTCGCGGAATCGGCGTTAGGGAAAACCGTCATGAATTGCTGGTTCCAGACGGCGGCGTCATGGCTCTTGGTGAACATTCGTTCCCAAAACACGAACTTGAGTTCTGCCACAATTTTCCCGGATGTCGGCAATTTGCTCAGTCCGATCAGGTCCCGGCGAGGGCTATAGCCAAATTGAGGGTTTCGAAGGCTGATCTCAAAGCCTTTTTCCCACGGCCAGTTTGCTCCGTACGTGTTCTCGATCGCCGCAACTATTGAATTGCGGACGCTCACTTCGCATATCTGGAGCGGAACAAAAAAAGCGGCCGACAATTCCATGTTCCAGCGGTAGAGCTCTAGGGCCGCTTCCTTGTCGCTGGCCTTCTCCGCCAGATAGGTTGCGAATCTCGGCGCTGACAAAACCGCAGGAAGGCTGTGAATTTCTTCTGGAGTGAACGGCATCTTCTTATTCCTTATAGAGTTGCCGACACGTTCATTGACAGCGACGGTTGGTTTGGACTAAGGTCTTTATCGAAAGGCGCGTGAGGTCGCGGGGTAACACCACCCTCATCGTCATACGATACAAGGGAACGGCCCGCCATTGGCGGGCTTTTCTCGTTTTTGGCACCGCTCATCCCGTTGCCTCAGCGTTTGCTGGGACGATACCGTCGTTCTCAGGCACAGCAGAGCCGGCTTCAGCCGCTGCCTTGGCCGCTTCAGCTTGTGCCTTGTTGTATTCGTCCAAGGCCTGCATGTACTCGCGAAAGCCTTCGATCTCGCCGTAAGCTCCGATCTCCATGATGCGGTCGATGAAGCGCGCATAAAGCCCGGGCTGAATTTTGCCTTGCCGCTGAAGGTACTCGACCGCGACGTTAGGGTTTATGAGCATCACGTAATGGAAATCTCCAGACGGTCCGTTCTTGCAGGCAATAAACCAGAGGTCCCGCAACGCCTTCATGCGCTTGCGCCATGTGTCGACCGCTCGCTCTCCCGTGAAGCCGGCTTCAGCGGCAAAAGTGGCAGGGTTTTCGATCGTGACGAACGGGAAATCCGGAGCTCGTGCCCAAAGACCAAACAGAGTGTGGCCGGCAGGGCTGCCCTTCGTCTGTGAGTCGATGATCTGCATGGCGATCGGCAGTGTCCTGGCGACGGTGGTGAAGCCGTCGTTGGTTTTGCGATGCCACAAAAAGGTCGCCGGTGTTCCAGGGAAGTGCAGCTCCAGCTGTTGCTGCGCCCGTTCCGCCATCTTCAGTCGTTTGACCGACGCCTGCCTGCCATTTGCCATTTCCACCATCCCTGCCATTCATCTCTTGGACACACAATGTCCGAACGGTCCGAGATCGGCAATGAGGGATTGCGCTCCTCAAATAGCGCTTTCTAAATAGGCCAGTCGGGCCTCCATCCGCCTGGGAATCGCTCAAATCGCGCGGTGAAATCCGATCAGTTGTGCGATTTGGCGCAAGGAAATTCGAAAAATACTGAAAAATCAGACGCTTGTATCCGCCTCGAGGTGCTCCACGTATTCCCGTGCTGTCGTGATCCCGTCCTCCCGCTACTCCTGGGATTCTTAAGGGGCGCAAGACGGCCACTCGCTTGGCGTTGATCAGCATAAAAATGCAAGATCGATTGTCAGGTCTTCAATCATTCCACTCGCTGCGCCGGCCTGGAGGCCGGGTATCTGCCGTTCGCCATGGTTTGCCTCCCCGCTCGCCGCGTCGCTTCTCTTTGCCGTCCTTGCCGACGGCTACGACTGTGACAGCATCGACATTCCGATACTTCTGGGTGCTGTCCCATTCCCAGTCGAAGCTGACGGTCTCTCCCTTGAAGACGAACTTGCCAGACCAGGCGGCTAAAAATGAATAATTTTCGCCACCAATCGTCAACACATGCTGATGCCAAGCCTTCTTGTTGCCACCACGGCTCGGTGGTCGCGACTTGTCTTTGAGATAGACGCCGTAGTTTTCGACTTCGGCTTTTTCAATTCTCACCCTGTTGTCCTTCCCCAAGATCTGTCTGGCGGCGATCATCTTATCAAATCGCCACGGCCTTGCTTGATCAAGAAGGCCTTCATGGCCTCAGATAGCGGAGGTTCGACGTCGAAATCCCCAAAGCGTTGGCGAAACCGCTGCCATTCCCGCCTCAGCGAGCCCGACCTGCGTGCATCCGGGCATAGCCAGATCCAATCGAGCCGCCATGGGCGGTCCGCATTCCCCAGCTGCGGCCGGAATGCGCAGGCCCCGATAATCCTGCCTATCCCGTCCGAAAACAGAAAGCCGATTGCGTCCGGATCGTCCTCGATGGACCACTGCAAGAAATCGTACCCGAACTCGCGTCGGAACAGCCGGGCGCGTTCGTAGACTTCCTTCCGCTTCCAGCCTGGCGCGTCGGCGCCGACCCAGCAAGCGTCAGTATCGCGGACCAGAGCATCGATCAGCCTGCGATGTGGCTTGGGGTCGTTCACAACAGACCAACGACGATGGGCCCTGCGATGTTCGCGCTCGTCGGTCGGAGAGCCTTTCATATAGGTCAGGCCGCAGCCTGGGCATTCGACAGATTGAGTTGCGGGAGGTTTGCGGTACCTCGGCGCGTGGACGGAAAGCGACAGTGCCACGCCTGCGTCGTCTGTCCGATATTCGATCCTATAGCCATCTTCGGTCTTGAGCTTTAAAGTCCTCATCCCGCTCCAGGGCCGGTGCGGTGCGCACAAGCTGATAGGCGGCATACGATGACGATTGGCATCGTAAAAGAGCACGGAAATTTCTTCGTCAGTTAGATGCGTCCTGTCCTGCAGATGATCTCGCAGGCGCGCGCACAAGGACGATATATCGATGCGGAAGCCGAGGCGTTCAAGAAATATGCAAAATGCAGCAGCATCGATTGCCGCCAGTCGCCGAAAGCCCAAACGTCGTCGTTACGTGATCGCGGGCGGGAATAGACAAAACGGTAGGAAAGGCCAAGTTTCGAAGCCAACTCCGCCGCATCGATAACGGCCGGCGGATCCAGCCTGCGGTCAAGAGCGAACAGTATGTCTTCCAGCTCCGTGTCCAAAACCCAGCGGCTTTCGACCATACGGTCCTCGACACTCCTAGGAAAGGATGTCGATTTCGGTGTCCGACCTCGCAGCGCCCGCCATACTGCATCGATCCTTTCCGGTTCCAGTTCCATTGTCTGTCCCCCACCCTGTTGGCATAGGCCCATCACGCTCACCGCGCTCTAGGCCGGATCGATACCATTCGCTCGGAACAGCCGCTCAAAGAATGCTGTCAGTCGAGCAACGTGATCGCGTCGGGTCGTTTCGTTGGCACCAAAACGGAAGATCTCATAACCGGCCAACCTGAGCTCCCTGTCGGCGGAAACCATGTCGGCATATACGTCCAGCGAAGGTTGGCCGTCTTTGCTGAAATGCTGCTTGCCATCAACCTCGATAACTACGCGCTGCCGTTGCGGCAGCAACATCAGAAAATCCATGCGCTGGCGTGGCAAAGGCAATCTATCGCGGAGCAGTTTCACAACAGCGGGATCGTAGTGCAGGTAGACCTGAGGGATGAGCGCCGGAAGGCGTGGCCCCATGCGCTCGCGAAATGCCTTGAAGTAGGCGGCAAAGAGATTTCGCTCACCATCGGACATGAGCGATTGTTGCAAACGTACGCCAAGACCCCTTGCCGGATCACCTTCCCCGCATTCGGGATGATTCCGCCACCAATCGACGAGCTCGGACCACAACAGACCTCCCGGCCCGAGCGGCCGGTCGTAGACTAGACAACTGTCCTGCCCAGAGAGGATCACAATGTCGTTGTTGATCGCGTCAGCGAAACCGATTTCCGGTTTCGGGCCGCGAGATGCGAATACAAGGTTCTTCGCCTGTCCATCCACTCCGCGGCGAATGGCTTGCAGCTCATAGACTGGATAACCGGATTCCGCGCCGGCAGGCACCAGGTGATAATGGTCGCGGACAAGGATCCTGTTGAGGCTTTCGACCATCGCAACCTGATCGTCACCACGGCGCGCGAGCGGGTGCACGGCATCACCGATCAGCGCAGCGAACCGGGCCCGTGAGCACTGGAATGCGCCGATCTGCTCGAACAAAAATTCTACCGTCCAGTCCGTTTCATGATGGACCATATGGCGGGTGATCTTGTCGCGTAGCGTACTGGCAGACGAGGGCAGAAAGGCATCGAATGGTGAGCCGATGACAAAGTGCCGCTCGATCATTTCGATCAAGGGACGATCGCCCGAAAGATCGTACCCAAATTCCTTGGCGATGTCGCGCCGCGTGATTTCAGTGATCGGCGGCGTCCCGCGTTCCAGCACCGATCGGGCAGTCTCGTCGAGGCGGACGTCATCGGTTCGAGATGCCAGAGCGAGAGCAAAATCCGCAACTTCCTTTTCGGATTTCGTCTCGAGAGCCGCATTGATGCGCTCACGCTTGGACAAGCCCTCGCCGGTTGGGATAGGAAATCCGAGTTCATCAGGCAGACCGTTGGTGAGCTGGTCGTGAGTCATGCCTTGCAGCTTGTCCGACAGCAGACCGTAAAGGCTGTATCCCATCGCCCGTTTGCCCTCTTCCCTGAGTTTGCGACGCGATTTCGAGAGCGCCGGTCGATGATTCCGCGGAAAAAGTATCAGAGCAAAACTGCGCAAGCCAAGCCAGAATTGGATTAAACCATGGAGCTACTTGCACCAAGGTTGCCGGGATCCGGTCTAGGGCCGGGCAAGGCCCTTCTTGACGAGCATCAATCCAAGTGATCGGCCGTTACCTTTCAACGGCTCGAATCTACCTGCCACACCGGTCTCGATCGCGATCGACTGATACGAACGAGAACGGGCCCGCGCTCGAGAGATGAGAAGACGGTGTTTGGCTGTTTCGCCGCGCAGCCGTTCGGCCTCGCATCTGGGCGGATTGAGCTCAGGTGCATCAATATCGTCAATCCGGATCTTCCCTCGGGGTTTGTCGTGAAGTTCAGCCCGACGAGCAGCCTGACCTGCTTCCCGGCCGCTTCTGCCCCAGAATGCCCTTCGGCTCGCGAAAGATACTTGTTCCAGCTAGCCTGCTACTGCCTCTGAAAACTTTTCCAAGTGTCACATTAGTATGAGGGGAGGTTCTATTGAGCGGGACGGTTGCTGACTTGTTCAAGCCCTTGAAATTCAACCGGTCCCGTTCGTTGCTTGAGCTCCAAGAGAACGGGGCCGGCGGTTCGCATCCGTTCAAGGCGTAAGGGACTACTGCGATCACTCCGCGTAAGTTCTGGCCCTATCAGCATTTCAGCAGCAATGGCTAAATCTCTCGCTAGCCGCTAATATCGCGCAGAGGTTCCCAGGTACGGCGGTCTAGGTCTTCCTCCCGCCATCGCCTCAATGATCCGGCAATCGGCCACCTGACCGAGACGGCATTCGGCTATCATCCGCTGCAGTTCTGTTCTCAGGTTAGTGAGACGGGCGATACGATCTTCCACGGCGTCGAGTTGGCTTTGCGCGATTTCGACTTGCATTCTCGCACGACGCTTCCGGTTGTTCCTGCAGAGCGAGAAGAACGCGCACCGCTGCCAGATCGAAACCAAGTTCCCGGGCGTTCCGGATAAAGCACAGTCGTTGCGCGTCTGTATCGCGATAGGTGCGGCGGCCGTTGGACATCCTAGTCGGGATTGGGAGGACACCGATGCGCTCGTAGTAGCGAATAGTCTCTATGTTCACGCCCGATTTCTCGGATAAGTCGCCGATCTGCATTTTTCGTCTTGCTCCTGTAGTCACTACAGGTAGTACCATGGTCGAAATCGAATATCGAGGACCAACGAAATGGCAGCAGCCGCAACCGACACAATCCGCTATCAGGTCACGGGGATGGATTGTTCCTCCTGCGCCGCCAAGATCGAGGGGGCCGCGCGCAAGGTCGAAGGGGTGGTCGACGTGAAGGTATCGATCGCCTCGCAGGTTATGACACTGGAAGTTGACGACCCGGCGACCCGCCTGCCTCTGCTGGAAAGCGCCATCACGGGTCTGGGTTATCAGCTCGACCGCATTGGCGCATCCAGGGACACTGCAGACGGCGATGACGACGACAGGATTCCGGACCTGTCTCATGTCACCCCGGCATATAAGAGGGCGCTCTGGATCGTAGTGCTGCTGAACGTCGGCTACGGAGTCGTGGAGATCGTCGGAAGTTTACTCGCCGGCTCCCAGGCGCTGCAGGCGGACGCTCTCGACTTCCTGGGGGACGGCATGATCTCATTCCTGGGGCTGGTCGCGGTCGGATGGGGCCTCGCCGCCCGCGCCAAGGCGGCGCTTCTACAGGGTATCTTTCTCGGCCTGCTCGGACTCGGCGTGGTGGCGTCGACCGTTTACAGGGTGTTCATCGAGCATCAGCCCGAATCCGTGCTCATGGGCGGCTTCGCGCTTGTCGCGTTCGTCGTCAACGTGCTGGCGGCCGTGGTGCTCATCCCGCACCGCAAGGGCGACGCCAACATGCGGGCGGTCTGGTTGTTCTCGCGAAACGACGCGATTGGCAATCTCGCGGTTGTGGCCGCTGCGGGTTTGGTCTGGTGGACGGGAACGCAATGGCCTGACCTCGTGGTTGCGTTCGCGGTTGCAGGCCTCTTCCTTCAATCGGCCTGGTCGATCATCAGGGACGCACGGCAGGACCTCTCTGCGGCGATGGACAGATGAGGGCGGTGGCTTCAATTGCCTTGGTCCTGGTCGGCGCTGCACTTGATCTGGGAGCGAAGACGTGGGCGCGGGCGAGCCTTGAACCTTACGGTCCGCCCACGGACTTTCTGCCTTTGGTACCGTTGCGCCTGACCTTCAACAACGGCGTGTCTTTCAGTATGTTCGCTGTCGACGGCGAAATCGGCAAAGCCGTCCTGATCGGGGTTACGGGCATTTTGACGCTCGTCGTCGCCATGTGGGCGTATTGTTCGCGCGGCTGGCAACGGACAGCCCTGTCGATGATTCTGGCTGGCGCGCTCGGAAACCTGATCGACCGAAGCCTGAGGGGCGTCGTGACTGACTTCCTGAGCCTCCGTCTTGGCGAATGGGAGCCGTTCGTGTTCAATCCGGCCGATGTCTGGATTTCTTCAGGCGTGGCCCTACTGCTGGTGCTGCAGACGACGCAAAGCCGAGCCGCCGAGCCGGGCGACGGTACGTCAGCGCGGTAACGGGGCCTAAGGACCATTCCTATCATTGCGGCGAGAGTGGCAGGGCGCGCTTGTGGGCCGTCGCGACGTGCGTCGTGAGGATGCGCTGAAAAGCGGGTTCCCCGATCGGCTTTCCTTCCAGGAAGTCGTCGATTTCATCATACGTGACCCCGTAGACGTCTTCATCGGGCCGCAGCGGAGCGTCGGACTCCAGATCGGCGGTCGGCACCTTGAACACCAGGTCCCTCGGGGCGCCGAGATATTCGGCGAGCGCCCGCACGCGCCGCTTGGTCAGTCCGGAAAGCGGCAGGACATCGGCAGCGCCGTCGCCGAATTTCGTGAAAAAGCCCATCAATGCCTCGGCCGCATGGTCAGTCCCGATCACCAGGCCACGAACCGCACCCGCGAGCGTGTACTGGGCGATCATCCGCTGGCGCGCCTTGATGTTGCCAAGGTGGAAGTCCAGCCGTTCGGTTTCGAACAGGTCGCCCGCGTTCCGGCGGACCTCGGCCATTATCGCGTCCGCCGCAGGCTTGACGTCGATGGTGACCGTCCGGTCGGGGCCGATGGTCGCGAGCGATTTCTGAGCGTCGGCCTCGTCGGATTGCGTGCCATAAGGCAGTCTGACCGCGATGAACTCCGCCTTATGCCCTCTGCCCCGGAGGCGCTTCACCGCAGTCTGGGCAAGCAGTCCCGCGGTGAGCGAATCCACTCCCCCGCTGATGCCAAGGACGAGCGCTTCGCATGACGAGGCCTGCATATAATCTGCGAGGAAGGCCGTTCTGCGCTCGGCTTCCGCGGACGCGTCGAATTCCTTCGCTACTCCGAGCGCCTCGATAATCTGCAAGTGTTGGTCAACCACGACAATCCTCCATGACGGCAACGCAATTCAAACTTGGCGAGAAAGTTCCAACCTGCCGAATCCCGATTGTCTTGTGACACTACATGGCCGCAGATCGATAGCCACCCGGAGCAGGCGCGATTTGCGTGGCTGTCGCTGGAACGCACTTTTCCGTGAGACCTCTTCCAACCCCGATGTCTTCGTGCCAGACTATGCGGATGAGGTTCATGAAGGTTATCCATCGACTGCTGTTCGTGACCGCCCTGCTGGGGATCGTCGTCGGTCCCATGAGCATCGGGGCGGCCGACAGCGTCATGGCGGCATCCGGACCCGCGATGTACGGCATGCCCGGCATGGAGATGTCAGGCGACATGCAGTGCTGCCCTGACGAAATGCCGATCAAGCCCGACTGTAGCGGCAAATCCTGCCCGTTGGCCCTGGTGTGTACGACGGTGATAGTAGGCCAGGTGGCAGAACATGGATGGTACCTAAACCCTGGATGGGTCGCTCATAGGTTCGTTTCCACACGCTATTCCGAGCTGGCATCCTCGCTGGTCGATCCTCCGGCGCGACCTCCCAAAGTCTGATCCCAAGTCATCGAAGCACGTCGTCGTTTTCGCAAGGGCGCATTTCTGTGTCCACGCAAAGCTGACTGGCTATCCATTTTGACTAACGCGGTCACGGACCCGTCCGGATGAGACATTGAATCATGGAAAAGACCACCTTCAACGCGAGGACCGCGCTCCTCGCTGGCGCTATGCTGTTCAGCACCGCCACCGCTTCCTTCGCCGGAGCGCAGGACTACGAATTCCAAGCCGTGAACACGGACATCAAACAGGGACCAGGCTCGACCGTGTCGGTACGGCTCACCGACAAGCGGACGGGCAAGGCAGTCTCCAACGCTGTCATCTTCACAACGCGGATGGACATGGCTCCCGATGGGATGGAGATGATGACCACCACCGTGGAACCGTCAGCCTCCACCGAGCCGGGCGTCTACGCCTTTACGACGAACCTTTCCATGCAAGGCGGCTGGCGTTTCCAGGTCGCCGCCAAGGTTCAGGGCGAGCCTGAGACCATCAAGGGCGAAGTCGTCCTCAAGGCAGTCCCGTGAGCACCTCGCGCATCATTGCCACGCTCTTCCTCGCCGCGATCGTCGGCGGGGGAGGCTACTGGGCCGGAAAAAACGATGTAGGTGCACTCCTACAACGGTTCGTCGAAGACCCGGGGATGGCCGTCGAGGCGGAACCGAAACGCGAAGGGACGGGCGCTGTGATCTACTACCGCCACCCGGACGGCGTGGCTGTATACTCCGCCAAGCCAACGAACACCGATGACGGTCGGCCATTTACGCTCGTCCGGGCAAGCGAGGACATCAGCCTCGGCGCGAGCGGAGCGGTTGCCCCTGCACCCGACACGGTATCCGTCACACCCGAACGGAAGGTCCTGTACTACCGCAACCCCATGGGCCTTCCCGACACCTCCAAGGTGCCGAAGAAGGATTCGATGGGGATGGACTATCTCCCTGTCTATGACGGCGAGGTCAGCGACAGCGCCACCGTCAAGGTAACGCTCGGCAAACTCCAGCGGACGGGGGTGAAGACTGCGCTCGCCGAAAAGACAACCGTCAGCCGGAAAATCAGGGTGCCTGGAACCGTCACGCTCGACGAGCGCATGGTCAGCATCGTTTCCATGCGGGCTGACGCCTTTGTCGAGGACGTCGCGGACGTCACCACCGGAGACAGGATCACGAAGGGAGAGAACCTGTTCCATTTCTATTCGAAGGAGATCGCAACGGCCGGAGCCGAGTACGCGACCGAGATGCGTAACGGAGGGAAGCCCGGCCCCGAAACAGGATCGGCTCTCCGCCTGAAGAACCTCGGGGTGCCGACAGCAACGATCACCAGCATCGCGACGGAACGAAAGGTACCACAAAGCATCGCGTATACCTCGCCTCGCGACGGCGTCGTCCTCGAACGGATGGCAGTGAGCGGCATGATGGCCGAAGCGGGAGACATCCTCTTCCGCATCGCCGACGTCTCGAAGGTCTGGGTGATCGCAGACGTGCCGGAATACGAACTCAGTGCCGTCCGCAAGGGAGCCGTCGTTTCGGTGACCGTCCGGAATCTGTCTGGCACGACTTTCAAGGGGACGGTCGACCTCATTTATCCGGAGGTTCAAATGCAGACCCGGACCACGAAGGTCAGGATCGAGCTTCCGAATCCGGACGGGCAACTGATGTCCAACATGTACGCCGAGGTGGAGATCGAAGCCGGCGCCGGAAATCCAGTCGTCGCCGTTCCCAACAGTTCGGTCATCGACACGGGCGACCGACAGATCGTCTTCCTCGACAAGGGCGAGGGCAGGTTCGAACCGATGGATGTCGGGCTGGGAGTGCGTGGAGAAGAAATGACGGAGATCACTGAAGGGATCGCCGCCGGTGACCGCGTCGTCGTGTCGGCCAACTTCCTGCTGGACGCTGAAAGCAATCTGAACGCCGCGCTCAGCGCCCTGACGCCGGAGGAGGTGAAGCCATGATCGCCAACATCATTTCATGGTCAGCCCGCAACCTCGTCTTGATCTTCGTTGGCGCGGCGCTGTCGATCGCGGGCGGAATCTACGCGCTACGCACGCTGCCATTGGATGCCATCCCCGATCTGTCCGACGTCCAGGTCATCGTTTTCACCGACTATCCTGGACAGGCTCCGCAAGTGGTCGAGGACCAGGTCACCTATCCGCTGACGACCTCCATGTTGACCGTGCCGAACTCGAAGGTGGTCCGCGGCTTCTCTTTCTTCGGCGTTTCGTTCGTCTACGTGATTTTCGAGGACGGGACCGATCCCTACTGGGCGCGCAGCCGCGTGCTTGAATATCTGAACGCGGCCGCAAGCCGGCTGCCGGACGGCGTGTCGCCAAGTCTCGGCCCGGATGCTACGGGCGTCGGCTGGGTCTACCAGTATGCCGTCGTCGCGAAGGAACTGTCGCTAGCCGAACTTCGGTCGCTTCAGGACTGGGTGGTGCGCTTCGCCGTCTCGAAGTCCGAGGGCGTGGCCGAGGTGGCCAGCGTCGGCGGCTTCGTTAAGCAGTATTCCATTGTCGTCGACCCGGCCCGCCTGAAGGCTCAGAAAGTCTCGCTTTCGGATATCGCCGACGCAGTCCGGTCCAGCAACCGCGACGTCGGCGGCCGCACCGTGGAGATATCCGAGTTCGAGTTTATGGTTCGGGGCAAGGGCTATCTGCAGGGCATCAATGACATCGAGAACATTGTCCTGAAAACGAATGCCGGCGTCGCGCTGCGTCTCTCGGACGTCGCAAGGGTAGAGCTGGTTCCGGACGAGCGGCGCGGCATCACCGAGCTGAACGGCGAGGGCGAGGTCGCCAGCGGAATCGTCCTTCAGCGCGACGGAGCCAACGCGCTCACCGTCATCGAGAACGCCAAGGAAAGCCTGGCGGTTGTTCAAAGCAGTCTCCCGGCTGGCACCGAAATCCTGCCCGTCTATGATCGTTCGAAACTCATCGAAGCGGCAATCGAGACCTTGAAAGTCACGTTGATCGAGGAATCGATCGTGGTTGCACTGGTGACTATCGCCTTCCTTTTGCATGTCCGAAGCGCGCTCGTGGCCATCATCATGCTGCCGATCGGCATTCTCATCGCCTTCATGGCCATGCGGGCGCTAGGTCTGGGAGCGAACATCATGAGCCTCGGCGGGATAGCTATCGCTATCGGTGCGATGATCGACGCGGCCATCGTCATGATCGAGAACGCCCACAAGCATCTGGAACGCGCGCCTCCTGACAAGCCTCGAGCCGAAGTGCTGATCGAGGCGGCAAGCGAGGTCGGCCCGGCGCTTTTCTTCAGCCTGCTGATCATCACGGTGTCGTTCCTGCCGATTTTTACGCTTGAATCGCAAGAAGGCCGCCTGTTCGGACCCCTCGCCTTCACCAAGACCTTCGCGATGGCGGCGGCAGCGCTGCTGTCCATCACGCTTGTTCCGGCACTGATGATCCTGTTCGTCCGCGGCCGAATTGTTCCAGAACACAAGAACCCGCTGAACAGACTGCTGATCTGGATATACCGTCCGGTCATCGCGGGCGTCCTTAAGGCCAAGAGCCTGACAATCCTGGCAGCCATCGTGATCCTCGGGGTGACCGTCTGGCCCGTGCAGCATATCGGGAGTGAGTTCATGCCTGATCTCGACGAGGGCACGCTGATGTACATGCCAACAACGCTGCCCGGCCTGTCGGTGACGAAGGCGGCGGAGCTGATGCAGACGCAGGACCGCATCATCAAATCTTTCCCCGAGGTCGAGACGGTGTTCGGCAAGGCGGGCAGGGCGTTGACGGCAACCGATCCGGCTCCGACGGAAATGTTTGAGACCATCATCACCCTGAAACCCAAGTCCGAATGGCGGCCGGGCGTCACGTCTGACAGTCTGAAACAGGAGATGGACGCGGCACTTCAGTTTCCCGGTGTCTCCAACGCCTGGACGATGCCCATCCGCGCCCGCATCGACATGCTTTCGACCGGAATACGCACGCCCGTCGGCGTCAAGGTCTACGGGACAAACCTGAACGAGATGGAGAGGGTCGCTCGCGATATAGAGACCGTTCTCAAGGCGGTGCCGGGAACGTCGAGTGCCTACGCCGAGCGCGTCATCGGTGGATACTATCTCGATATCATCCCTGATCGCATGGCGCTCGGGCGCTATGGGCTTTCGATCGACGATGTCCAGGATGTCATCGGAATGGCCCTGGGATCCGAGGTCGTGACCTCGACGGTGGAGGGAAGAGAGCGGTATGGCGTCGCCATCCGTTACCCAAGGGCTTTCCGAAGCGATCCCCAGTCCATCGCGAGGGACGTCCAGGTATCATTGCCCGGTGGCGGCACGGTTCCGTTGGGCGAGGTCGCCGAAGTCAAGCTCACGCGCGGTGCCACGACCATAAGGACGGAGAACGGCCAGCTCGCCGTCTACATCTTCGTAGACATCGCCAACCGCGACCTTGGGGGGTACGTTGCCGAAGCCCAAGAAGCCGTCGCGGCGAGCGTCGAGATGCCCGCGGGCTATTCCGTCGCATGGAGCGGGCAATTCGAATATCTGGAACGGGCAAAGGACCGGCTAATGATCGTCGTCCCGCTAACGCTGGCGCTGATCTTCCTGTTGCTCTACCTGAACTTTAAGGCATTGACCGAAACACTGATCGTCATGCTGTCTCTGCCGTTCGCTTTGGTCGGCGGCATCTGGATGATGTGGTGGCTGGGCTTCAACGCTTCCGTCGCCGTTGCGGTCGGGTTCATCGCGCTTGCAGGCGTGGCGGCCGAAACCGGTGTGATCATGCTGATCTATCTCGACCACGCGCTCAGGGACGAGAAGGCCAAATCCAAGGCCGAGGGCAGGGCATTCGAAAAGGAAGACCTCGACAAAGCGATCATGGTTGGGGCGGTCGAGCGCGTTCGGCCGAAGATGATGACCGTCGTCGCGATCATGGCGGGACTGGTGCCTATCCTCTGGAGCACGGGCGCCGGCTCGGAGATCATGCAGCGGATCGCGGTGCCGATGATCGGCGGCATGGTATCATCGACGTTGCTGACGTTGATCGTGATTCCCGCCGTCTACGGGCTGGTCAAGGGATACGGATTGAAGAGAGCACGCGAGGAGAACCAGTTTCCGGCTTCCGTGACGGCAGAAGCTTTTTGAGAAGGAGAACGACGATGAATCGAAGAAAATTCCTCTGCACCCTGGTCGCTGTCGCAGCATTGCCCGTCACTGGAACGGCGCTGGCGGCAGGTGAAGGCATGATCGTGTATAAGGACCCCAACTGCGGCTGTTGTTACGCGTGGGCTGCGGCAATGACAAATGCTGGGTTTGTGGTGAAGGCCGAAGAGGTAGTCGACATCGAGGTCGTGAAGGACCGTTTCAATGTCCCGACCGACCTCCGTGGCTGCCACACGGCCGTGGTCGCAGGCTACTACCTGGAGGGTCATGTGCCGCTTGAGGCGGTGACGAGACTGCTCGCGGAGAAGCCTGATATCGCGGGTCTGGCCGTGCCGGGCATGCCTGCCGGGTCGTTGGGAATGGGAGACAGCCCCAGCGCCTCTTACGACGTCGTATCCGTTGGGAGGGACGGTATTGGTACCCTCTACCAAGCCGTGAGGCCAAAGGTCTAACCGTAGGTTAGCATGACGTTTCAGGCAGCGGCTTGCGGGTGCGTCTGCTATCCAAGTCATCGCGGTGGTTGGTGGCCAGGATCGGTGTGAAGAGCGTGCTTGCCTTCTTCGGCATCTAGCTGATGGTTGAACCTCCATTTGCAAGATCAAGGATAGATCGTCGCCAACGGGCGACGACACCATTAGGAAGAGGCCACTACGGTGACGGCCACGCCTTCATCTTGACTGGCCACAGGAGCGATGGGGTCGATTGCTCAGTTTGTCTGCCGCTGCACGCGCGAAACAAAGAGCGGGCACCTTGGTCGCTTACCATCGACCTTTCGTATAAAGGTACAAAGATTGTCCGTGCCAAGGAGGTAAAAAACCAACATCAAAAAGACGTTGCCGTTTTTCTTCGTGACCGCAATGATCGAAGCTTATTCCTTGACCGATCCGACAGCGAGTTCCTCACCATTTTCGATTGTAACCCAACGCCCGCTATTGAACGACGCTTGCCGCTTGAGGAATGTGTAGGGTGTTTTGCTCCACAAGAGGACCTGCTCCTCCAAGTTGTCGAGGATAAAGTCGCCCTCAGATGTCCGAACGGTAACAACTGCGTGGCCTTCGCCATCCGGTTTCAAGAGAACCGTCATGAGCAGGTCAGCTGCCGAAAATCCCTGCTCGATAAGTGTGCGACGCTTGAGCAGCGCGTAGTCTTCGCAATCGCCGGCGTTGGTGGGGTAGACCCAGACCTCATCCTTGCCGTAGAGGTCCTCATCAGTGATGGGTGCAATGGACGCGTTGACCGAAGAGTTGATCTCGCGGATAACCTGCCATCCCCGCTGGGTCAGCTGTGGAGGAGCCGCGGATCTAAACTTAGTGGTGCATTCGTCCACGTACTGGAGGCAGAATTCGTAGTGTCCTATGGGTTGCGACGTCACAGAGCCAGTCTTCATCCAGAGTGATGCTTCCGCGGTAGCGGGGATGGCTGAGCCTGCTGAAATGGAGAGTGCTATGAAGCCATACACCACGTTTCTGATGGTCCAATTTACTGACATCGCAGTCTCCCGGCTAACGACAGCTCGCGCTGCATTGTTAACAGAAGGTTAATGATGTGATGAGGAAGGAGTCAATCGTGGCCGGAGCAACACTGAATGTCATGGTTAATCTAGAAGATGGCGAACATTTGCACGATCATACCGGCTCGGGCTCATGAGTCGGGCCACATCCGAGCTTTTAGGGCGAACGTCTTGTGCAAAGGAACGCAACAACGGATGGGCTTAACCGAACCGTGTCGCACCCTCCGTGGTTTGGTTATCGCATGCTTTATGTGGAATTCAGCAAAGCATCTGACCTGTTGAAAAATGGCTCGTCGACCGACACACGCGTATTGAAGGTTCTTCAGAAAAAAGGCCTTCTCCAGCTAAAGCAATAAAGAGCCTTATCTCGCCCACTTCCATTTCCACTTGCAAAGTGAAGTCTGATGCTTATTCGAGGAGCCGCGCGCCGCCTAGGACCACAGGAAGTAAAATCGGCTGATGTATGAGATAAATGGACAGGCTATGTCGTCCCAGCCATCCGAGTGTTATCATAATCCGGCCCGTGGGCTCTGTTTTTGCTAGTAGTGCGTCGTATCCTCGAGCGATGCATGACTTCGCGAGGCCAAGGCCAATCAGGGTCAGCCCCACCCATGGGAAAATCGGAACATAGTCATTGCTGGGAGGTGGGCTTTCCGCAAACCCAATCCATGCAAGCCACCTGGAGTTGAAAATCTGGTCCGAAATAAGAAGTGGAAGACTTAACGTCACAACACCCGCGCTGACGCTGATCAAAGGTGGCAGTCTAACAAAGGCCGCAGCTAAGACAGATGCTGCCACGATTGCATGCAATATGCCGAAATATATAAACTTGTCGGCAAATGCCAACCTGGTTGCCGCTGTAATAGTCAATGCTGCCACCAACACGACTGTTATCCGTCGACAGAACGGACCCCAATGGAATTTATTCCCGTGTGCCAAAGCGAGGCTAACACCTACTAGAAGCATAAAAGTACCGGCAAGCGTGCGGCCGAACATCAGCCACATCGGGTTGTCTGACAAGGCTACGGGCAAAAGACCTGCAAACTCGAAATTCCAAACCAAGTGAAACACGACAACGCCCGCTATGGCCATCCCCCGTAGCGCGTCTATAGATCTCAGTCGAAAGCGCATTGTTTCCGTCAATTGATCAATCCTCATCATGTTTCCAAATAAACGGATGTTCGAACCTCATCCCGCTAGAGCTACAAGCCCATGATCACGCTTAAGTTGATCAAACGATCATGCTGATCCCAAATCCGTCCGTTCTCCTGATCATGAGGCGACGTCGCTGCTTTGCTGAGACATTGTGACGCCGACGAGGAGTTGGCTTTAAGAATCAGTTAAGGTTAATAAATCATCCTCTTCGCGCATTGAACCGGATTTGGAGAAGCAAGGATGCGAACAGCCGTGTGCCCTAAGCACCCAGCATTGGCTTTGTTTTTCGTGTCGTGGATAGTGTTCGGTTTTGCGTCTCCGCCACCCTTCTATGAATCAAGCAGGACGCAAATGGAGGCGAGGGTGGAACCTCGACCGACCCAGTCCGCGGATCGTTTTGCATTTCCCGACGGTAGCGAGGACTATAGTAAAAAAGGCGCTAGGATTAAGCTGCGGGGTACCCACGAGTTTGTTTCTGCGACATCGGCGGTTCTGACGAAAACCTCAAGGCTGCCGCGCAAGGATACCGCAGGGCTATCAGCCGGGATACTGCTCGGCCAACCTGGCTTCGTGCCGCTGCAATCGGCGTCGCAGTTGGAATTCGGGGAGCTCAGGCAAAGCTTCGAGTATTTTATAACAGGAAACGCTTCAGCGCGTCATAGTCCCGAAGATGACCGATTCGCCGGTGTCCCGCCTGTTCTCGCTGCCCTCGTCACAAATGATTCCGCTGATGTTCTTGCTACGGCTTACACCCCAACGGACGCTTACCATGCTCCAGAGGGTGCTTTTGACGCAGTGCTTGGAATCGAAACAAACACAGGTCGCTTTGTTCCCCCGGTGACGGAAGGTGACCATGCTTGGATGAGCCGGCCTCTCCCAGCATCGGTTTTCTCGCCTACTGAACAAAAATGCTTGGCGACCGGAATTTACTTTGAAGCGCGCGGTGAAGAGGTGAAAGGGCAGGCTGCGGTCGCCCAGGTGATTTTAAATCGGGTGCGCAACCCCAGCTATCCCGGCAGCATCTGCGGAGTAGTGTACCAAAATGAGAACTGGTTCAACAGGTGTCAGTTCTCATTTGCCTGTGACGGTATCGCCGATTTGATTATCGACCGAAGAGCGTTTCGGCTTGCGAAAGACGTCGCGATGGCGGTCTCTGCCGGCAAGATATTTCTTGCCGAAGTCGCTTCGTCCACTCATTATAATGCGACCTACGTAAACCCTTCCTGGGCCCGTTCCATGCAGCGCATGACACAGATTGGTTCGCATATTTTCTACCGGACAATAGGCGGCGGCTGGAGCTGATAGGCAGCAGGGCCATTTGTTTTACATTTGGGCTCTTCGTTAGATGAAAGCTCAATGGTCATTTGGGAGGATCCGTCAGCGATGGATAATGAGTTTGTCGGGTCGCTGGGGTACCCGAGGCGCAGCATTTAACCTTTCCGACCCCAGCAAGACGCAAGTAATAGCTCACGCCGATCCGCAACTTTTTGCTTGCACCTCTAGTGGCTAGAGGTCGTACGGTTAATCTTTCACAATGTGAGGATTTCCAGTGAGCAACTCGTTACAAACTCGTTTCCGGGTAGCCGGAATGGATTGCGCCTCGTGTGCAAACAAGATCGACACCGCCGTGAGACGTATTCCGGGCATTCAAGAGGTGTCCGTATCTGTCACCGCCGGCACAATGACAGTCGAGCACACAGAAATCAGCGCTCTGGACACGATTCGCCACAAGCTGTCGGGCCTAGGCTATCAAGCCTCCCTCATCTCAACGATTTCCAAAACCGTTGTGAAACCCGTCCATAAACACGGACCGGATTGCACGCACGATCACCTACATGGAGAGCCGCACGGACAGTCCAGTCATGATGATCATTCGGATCATGGAGCTCATTGCACTGGGCATGATCATGAGCCCGATCGCGTCGCGCCTTCAGATGATGTGGCACCCCCTATCCTGCAGGCACGTTTCCGTATCGGCGGAATGGATTGCGCGTCATGTGCTTCCAAGATTGACACGGCCATCAGACGGATGGACGCTGTCGATGACGTCTCCGTGTCGGTCACGGCCGGAACCATGACGGTCAAACATCGGCAGTCAGCGGATATCAAAGCGATAGAAAAACGGGTCTCCGGTCTCGGGTACACGATCGTTCCCATGCCAGGAACGGACGGGCGCGCATCGTCCACGACCCAAGAGGGTTCTGACAATGCCCACGCTGGACACGACCATGGATCGAAAAGCGCGGCGCTGGACAAAGTTGAGGGACTCCACGGTCACGATCACGGATCTTCCGAAGGTCCTTGGTGGGGGACTAAGAAGGGGCGTCTGACGATCCTCGCGGGTGGATCACTAGCTGTCGCGTATGGCATTGGGTACATGTTCCCAGCGATCGAAACATATGCCTACACGATTGCAATGCTTGTCGGCCTCGTGCCGATCGCCCGAAGGGCTATCATGGCCGCACTGGCTGGCACGCCATTCTCCATCGAGATGCTGATGACGATCGCCGCTGCTGGCGCACTGGTCATTGACGCGACCGAAGAGGCCGCTGCGGTCGTCTTCCTTTTCCTGGTTGGCGAACTGCTTGAAGGCGTTGCCGCCGGAAAGGCGCGCGACAGCATCAAGTCCCTTACGGCGCTCGTTCCAAAGACGGCGTTATTGGAGGAAGGCAGCGAGACTCGCGAGGTGCCAGCCGAAACTCTTGCGGTTGGTTCAATCATACTGGTCCGCCCTGGTGACCGGATCTCCGCCGATGGCGTCATCGTTGCAGGCGAAAGCGCGATCGACGAAGCGCCCGTGACCGGGGAAAGCGTGCCTGTTCGAAAGGCCGTCGACGACACTGTTTTTGCAGGCACCGTAAATGGTGATGCGGTTCTGCGTATCAGGGTCACGGCAGCATCAGCAGACAACACTATCGCCCGTGTCGTTCGCCTCGTCGAGGAAGCGCAGGAATCAAAGGCTCCGACCGAACGCTTTATTGACCGGTTCGCCAAATACTACACTCCTGGCGTGGTTGTCGGTGCCGCTTTGGTGGCAGTCATTCCCCCGCTGTTTGCGGATGGAATATGGAGTGAGTGGGTTTACAAGGGGCTTGCCGTGCTGCTGATCGGATGCCCATGCGCACTTGTCATTTCGACCCCGGCTGCGATCGCTGCATCACTGTCGTCGGGCGCACGCCGCGGCCTGCTCCTCAAAGGCGGCGCCGTTCTAGAAGGTCTTGGCGAGCTTACGGCCATTGCTTTCGACAAGACTGGCACGCTCACCGAAGGCAAACCGCAGGTGACTGATGTGGTCCCGTTCGGTCGGGAAAGTGAGGACGTCCTTCGGTTTGCCGCAGCGCTTGAAGTGGGATCCAGCCATCCTCTCGCCCTTGCGATCTTAAGCAAGGCCAAGGAGGAAGGCATCGTACCTCCCACGGGGACCGATGCGAAGGCTCTCGGCGGCAAGGGTGTTTCCGCCATCGTGGACGGCGTTGAGGTCTTTTTTGGCTCGCCCAGGGCTGCAGCAGAGCGAGTTCCGGTTCCAGTTGCTCACTTGGAGAAGATCACGTCTCTCAACGATGAAGGAAAGACCGTGTCTGTACTGGTTATTGGCGATGTTCTCGCTGGTGCCATTGCCATGCGCGACGAGCCTAGAGCCGATGCTGTTGCGGGCCTCAAGGCCCTGACGGATGCAGGCATAAAGACGATCATGCTGACAGGCGACAACAAGCGGACCGCCACCGCCATCGGTGCGCAACTCGGCATCGAGGTCCGTGCGGAGCTGATGCCTGAAGACAAGCAGCGGATCGTAGGCGAACTGAAAAAAGAGGGCTATGTTGTCGGCAAGATCGGCGATGGGATCAACGACGCGCCAGCGTTAGCGGCTGCTGATGTCGGGATCGCGATGGGTGGTGGAACAGACGTGGCTTTGGAGACGGCTGACGCCGCCGTTCTCCACGGCAGGGTGGCTGATGTCGCCCTTATGATCGATCTCTCGAAACGGACCATGCGCAACATTTTCCAGAACATCACCATCGCTCTGGGTTTGAAAGCGGTGTTTTTGGTGACGACTATCATGGGCATCACGGGCCTGTGGCCTGCAATTCTTGCCGATACGGGTGCGACAGTCCTTGTAACCATGAATGCGTTGCGGTTGTTACGTCCCATTCGCTGAACGCGGCGCCACCGGCGTTCCAGGTCCCTTTCAACTTGTCGTCATGCCAACCTGTTCAGACCTCATCGAGAGATGACGGTTTCGGATCTGATAATTGTGTCCCACAAACGATACGGAGAATTTACAGTGCCATTTCAAAAACTGCTGGCTTTTGGTCTCTTTGCTTTGACGTGCGTGACTGCGTCTTCCGGTCCCGCATCGTCTCATGATTTCACGGTCGGTAGCTTGGAGATAAAGCATCCATGGTCCCAAAAAGCTCCCGCGGTTGCGCCGGTTCTCGGCGGGTATTTGACGATCGTCAACACGGGCACAACGGATGATCGCCTTCTTGGAGGAAGCAGTCCGGTCGCCGAGCGGTTGGAAATCCACGTATCGTCTGTCATCGACGGGGTGGCGCGCATGCGACCTGTCAAGGAGGGCATCACAATCAGCGCCGGCTCCACTGTGAAGCTGGAACCTCGTGCCATGCACATCATGTTTGAGAAGCCGACATGGTATCCTGCGGAGGGCGAGAAGTTCAAGGCAACGCTGCAGTTCGAGAAAGCAGGGCCCGTGGAAGTTGAGTTCGTCGTCCAGAAGGGTGCAGCAGCAAGTTCGGATGACCACGTCGGGCATACCCCATGATCCTCAGTAAACGCGGGTTGGCTGCAGGGCGGTGTTCTGTAGGTGGCCTCGATTAACCTTTTTGCTTCATTCGGTTTCAAGACTTCGGTGGTTAGATCTGGGCATAGGCTCCCACCGAAGGTTCTCTCCATGCAGGAACGAAGACGGCGCATCTTAAGGATCAGCTTGGCGGTTTTATTCGGAGCACTTTGCGTCGGCGGTGCCGGTGGTGCGGCGGCAGTCTACTATGGTCCGGAAGAGCTTTTGGGCCTATCGGCCGAGAAGAGCGGTGCCGATTGTCAGACAGTCGCCACCGCCAAGGCGCGGGATCGCGACGGCATCTGGATCCGGCAGTTCATTGTCACAGAGCCCGTGGATGAACAGGTCCGTATTCGGACCGCGCTGCGTGTTGCCGAATCTCTTCGCAAGGTCGAGGCGGGTCATCTCATCCAGATATCCGTTCTGGACAGCAAAGGGCCAACCACGGTCTCCGGAATGCGGGGTCGGGCAATCGGCGCCCAGGTGACCCTCATTCTCAGTCCAGTTAGTGACGCAGAAAAGCAGAAAGGCGAATTTTCTGGCTTTTCCATGGAAGGTGGAGCTGGCTCAGACGGCGAGTTTCACGGTCTACGCTTCAATGCCAAACCGGAAGATCTGGCAGCAATCGCCGCCGCCTTTGATGACGCGACAGGCTGTTCAAACGATTTGGAAATGCCGGCCCCTGCTAAAAGCTGAAGCACAGCCGAAGATTCGAGCATCGACGTGCGAGACGTTTGTTGCAGCCTAGCACAACGGCTCCGACCCTTGATTTAGGGGGAAATCTGGGTAGTCCTGATTGCAAATAGTCGGGCAGATATGAGGGGCGCTGTCAATCCTGTTGAGGCCTCCGGAGCCGAAAGTGCCCATGTCATGAGCGTTTCGTGACCATCAGCCTCCTCGTCAGCATCTCTGTCTGCTGCAGTGATCGGAAATCGCGCGATCAAGGCTGCCGGCGCCGGCAGATCAAGGATGGCGGAAGGGCGGAAACTATCAGTCTGCGTGCGATCCGTGATCGGGCCAAGTGAGGCAACCTCGACCTCAGGTGTCTCCATTTCGGAAGTAGGGCGAGCGGCCGGTACAGGAATTGCCAGAAAGCTTAAATCAGTGAACTCCGACCTTTGTTCGCCGACCATGGCTGGTCGGCTTGTCTGAAGTTCGAGAGCGTCCTCCGCTCGGCTCCGTCCAGTCGGTAGCATTGCGGTGACCAGGCTGCTCCTGTTTGACGAAGCGGAAGCGAAATTACTGTCGTCATCTCCAGCACTGGAAGCTATCTCGATCGATTTTGCGCCGACGCGCCGACGATAGTCGGCGACTGCCAAATCGTAGCCGGGGAGAGGGCGGCCATCAGAGGGAAGGTGCATTGTTTTTCCATTGGGAAAGATCCGAGCCAGCTCTTTGCGCGTCATGCGGGGCCATGCACGGACATTGCCGACATCAAGATGGACAAACGGAGATCCCGATGCGGGATAGTACCCCACTCCACCAACTTGCATCTGCATTGCAAGTGATCGCAGCTTGGCCAGTTTGACGCCCGGAATGTAAAAATCCATCGCCTTGCCGAGGGTGTGTTGGCTGTTTTTTGCGACCCCACTATCCCTCGATCTCCCTCGGAGCATCTTGTTTGTCCCCGGGGAGCGATAGGCCGAGACTATATGGATATAATCGTTTGATCCGCTGCGCTGGTAAACTTCCCACACAAGATCGAGTAGACGGGGATCGATATTCGCTGGCTCGTTCTTGCGCCAGTCACGCAGGAAACGGTTGATCTGACCAAGGCCACGGCCATCGAACTTCCCGCCCCGCTTGAATGTAATTGTCGCACGTTCCCCAGTGTGTGTGAAAAACAGTTTCAGCGATCTGTCCGTCGCGGCTGTCGCAAGTGACGACGAACCCACCAGCAGTACCACTGCGAGCATCACTGCGATTGTAGCCGTCCCCACGCACCGCATGAACCCAGATAGGAAGGCTGCGGCTGGACAGGGTCTGACGCAAGCTGGCAACTCGCTCACTGGTTACTCCACACTTGACGGCTCTCTGAGTACGGGTCTGGCGAACATTGCTGCCACCCACGGATCGCCATCAGTAAATCCGATTATGGTCAACAAAGCCCTAATAGATCCCAATTGGTGAGGATCTGAACGATCCCGCTTGCGTGTACAGCCCCTTTATGAGAATGATTTGCAATTGCAAATAGGGGCGGGCTTTGAAAGTACGGTGAGACGATGGACAGACCGGTGAGGGGATGGCAGCGAACGGTTGGCGAGGCATCCCTTTCGGATGTGCACCGGTCGATAAAGGTCGCGTCAGGAGCTGGCACTTTCCGAAGGGCGATGGCGTTCTTCGGCCCCGGCTATCTTGTCGCAGTCGGGTACATGGATCCAGGCAATTGGGCGACATCTCTGGCCGGGGGATCGCGCTTCGGCTATGCGCTGCTCACGGTGGCCCTGATTTCAAACATCATGGCGATCGTCCTTCAGTCTCTATGCGCGCGCCTTGCCATCGCTTCGGGGCGCGACCTGGCGCAGGCCTGTCGTGATGCTTACCCCAAACCGGTCGCCATGGTGCTGTGGCTGCTCGCCGAAATTGCGATTATTGCGACTGATATCGCTGAGGTGATCGGCACTGCAATCGGCCTGAACCTCATTTTCGGAATTCCGCTCGAGTTGGGGGTGGTCATCACTGCTCTCGACGTATTCTTGATCGTCTACCTGCAAAAGCTTGGCTTCCGTTGGGTCGAAGCGCTTGTCATAACTTTGCTCGGTGTTATCGCCGTCTGCTTCGCAGTCCAGATCGCTCTTGCTGATCCGGACTGGGGTCAAGTGATCCTCGGCTTCGCTCCAACGACAGAGATCGTCACCAATCCTGACATGCTCTATCTGGCGCTCGGAATACTCGGTGCGACCGTCATGCCGCACAATCTCTACCTCCACTCCGGCATCGTGCAGACGCGGGACTTTGGCGATACGCTGCCTGAAAAGCGCGAGGCTCTGAAATTTGCGACGATCGATTCTACCGTCGCCTTGATGTTCGCTCTGCTCGTCAATGCCTCCATCCTCATTCTCGCGGCCGCGACGTTCCACGAAACCGGGCGGACTTCGGTCGCAGAACTGGGTGAGGCTCATAGTCTGCTGGCCCCGTTGCTCGGTTTGGCTGTCGCACCGACATTGTTCGGGATCGCCCTGTTGTGCTGCGGTATCAATTCAACGGTGACGGCGACGCTTGCGGGTCAGATCGTGATGGAGGGGTTCCTGAAGATCCAGCTTGCACCTTGGCTTCGCCGTCTGATCACCCGGGGGATCGCCATCATACCCGCAGCAGGGGTCACGATAGCTTTCGGAGACAGCGGCACTGCCCAGCTTCTGATCTTGACCCAGGTCGTGCTTAGTCTCCAACTGTCCTTTGCGGTTTTCCCGCTGGTGATGTTCACAGCCGACGCTGATAAGATGGGAGAGATGAAGGCACCTCTATGGCTGTCGGCGTTTGCCTGGATCATCGCAATCGTGATCGCTTTGCTGAACCTGAAGCTGTTGGTCGATTTCGTATCGTGACGCACTCGCAACGAGCAGCCCAATATTTCCGGAGGACTTTGAAGCACTCCGCGAGCTGGCGGGCCGCCTGACGTAGCCCTCACGAACTTGGCGACTGTGACGCATCATGCAGTCTCTTGGTCTGGACGATCTGTGCGACTTGGAGCTCGCCACCAATCGCCCGATCATTCAGATCGGTACCAACTGGGATCGCCGTGTACTCACTATTTGGGCAGTGAAATGCTAGAGTCAGTCGTGGTCGGTGGTGCACATATCATGGTTTGCCAAGGCCCTAATCACATAGCAATCGCGCACTTGATTTGAATGGCAGTGTGTTGAGATCCGTTCCAGCTCGGCTTCCAGCTTCTTCAACCTCTCGATCTTCTGTCGGATTGTAACAAGCTGTTCGGCAGCTATCTTGTCGGCCTCTGCACAAGGCTTTTCAGGATGCTGGCTCAACTCTATAAGCTCGCGAATAGCTTCGATCGTCAGTCCAAGGTCGCGAGCATGCCGAATGAATGAGAGGCGTTCTTGCTCGGTCTTCGAGTAGCGTCGCTGATTGCCCTCGGAACGTTCCGGCGGTGAGAGCAGCCCCATCTGTTCATAATATCTGATCGTTGGTACCTTGACACCCGTGGTCCTGGACAGATCTCCAATGGTGAGCATGCTACCTCCCTCTCCAGACGCGGCAGGTGCAGGCCGCGACAAATTAGCCCATCACGCGAACCTGAACCCTCGGACAACCGAGAGGTATGTAAGCAATGGCTCGGCACATGTGAGGATTTATAAATGGCAAATCAAGCAAAACGTTGGTGTGTGGCAGCCACTGCATTTCTTTTCGCCGGTCAAAGCGGCGTCTTGGCTAACGTGACAAATCAACCTCATCAAATCAACTACGACGCTTTAACTGTCGAACATGCCGAATTGGTGCTGGCGTCGGATGGTGTCACGGACACCGCATATGTCACCGTCTACAACGGAACGGGCGATGATTTGGCGATTGTCTCTGTCAAGGTCACGGGGTACTCGGCTGCCACGCTCGAGAGTCCAATGGCTAAATCCAAGGGCTTCGAACAAGTGCCGCTGTCGGACACCTACGTCGTGATCCCTCGGAAGGCGGAACTGGACATGGGACAGGACACGGTTTTCATTTCACTGGTGCGAAATTCGGGTCCTCCGAAAGCCGCAACGATGACGCTAAAATTCGATGACGGTACCTCGCGTGCTGTCCCGCTTGATATTCTTGCTCCAGATGCCGCAGAAACCAATCATCACCATGGTGAACCAAATCGCGAATGAAGGCCACCACAAAACTGAAAGTTGACGCTTTGCGTTTTCCTTGCGCCGCACCCCGTCAGGAGTTCGTGGACGCATGCTCGTTTTTGGTCTGAACTACCGACGCCGCCACAAGGGCAATGGCACCGCAAACGATGAACACATCCGCAATATTGAAGGCAGGCCATGACCACCCGGACGCGTGGAAATCCAGATAGTCGGTAACTCTCAAGTTCATCAAACGATCAACCACATTTCCGCTCGCACCCCCAGCCATTGCCGTTATGGCCATTCCCTCCAGGACACTGTTGGCGAATACTGCCCAAATGACGAGTCCGACAACGATGCCCCCTTGAAGTGTGGCGAACAACCGGGGTGCTGACGCAATGGTGTCGGAAAATAGCCCGAAGCTGACACCCGTGTTGTAGGTGAGCGTCAGGTTGAAAAAGGGGGCCAACTCAATGGTTCCCGTTGGGGCTGCCAGAAGCTCGGCCATGACGGATTTGACCGACAGGTCGATAACGCAGATTGCGACAACCCCAAGGACGATAAAGGTAAGCCTGAACAGGCCTTTATTCCAGAATAGCATTTTCAGTTCCAGGTTGAGCACGCCCTGACTTGCGCGACGATTTGGCAGATTGGCCGCGAGCGGGATTTCACGCTCACAGGGTTCTTGCCATACGGCCTCTAGGAACTAGAGCTTCAAGCGCAAAATTGGGCGCCAGTTGCTGCATCAAGGAAAAGTGTAGTGGCGGCCGGGGCTCATCGTCAGAGCTAGGGCGCCAATCATTGCGAGGTTTCGCCTCGCCAGGCACCCGGCTGCCTGCTGCAGTATCGGCCGGTCTAGCTTGGCACGTCGGATTAGCGAATGCCGCTGACCGCTGTTGTGTCCCGACCGTCCCTGATCTTCACCCATTTGCCAGGATTGCGTGAATCCTGACGCTTGAGATAGGTATACTTCTGTTTCCGACCAATTTCTGATTTCACCACGCAAGTTGTCGAGGATGAAATCGCCCATTTGCGACCGCACCGTCAAAACAGCATGTCCGGATCCGTCCGGTTGCAGTACAACTGTGATCAGCAGATTGGAGGCCGAGATCCCGCGTCTCATCAGAAGCTTGCGTTTCAGAAGAACAAAATCTTCGCAGTCGGCTGCGATGGTCGGATAGTTCCAAAATTCCTCGACACCATAAATCTCGATGTCCTCGATGGCAGGGATTGTATTGACGACCTGGTTGACCTCAACGAGGCTATTCCAGAGTTCCTCTGTGAGCTTCAGGCGTGCGCGATCTGCAGCGATCGGCTGGCACTCTTTCTGGTATCTTTTGCAGAATTCGAAGTGGCCGATCGGTTGTGACGTCGCACCGGCGACAGGCATGGAATCCCACGTTGCCGCTTCCGGTTTCCAGGCGGCGCCTGTCGAAATGATCGTTATGGCGAGAATCGCGAGCAGAAATCTGGAGGTCATAAGTCGTCCCTGTGTCTTGGGACGATTTATGAGGATCGAACACGACCATCACGCAAAGAAATTCAGTGCAATTTTATCGGCCTGTGTCGAATTCAGGCACTTTTTTTATGAGATCGCCAGCTTGTGAAAGACAGATAGGCCTCTATGCCGATCCAGCCCCCAAGGCCGATGGATGAGACGATGCCCGCGATGGCCTCGAAGGGGTCATGTCCTATGCCCCAGCAAACGACGGCAAAAACAACCTTGACGAACACAAATCCCACCAGCGAAAACGCAGCGATCATGCCAAGTTTTTTTGAGATACGTGCGACTGAACCGATCATATCTAAAACCTAGAGGCTATGGTCACATACGGGGAAATCAATTCTTATTGTCTGCGTCCTCCATTGTGCGGCGGTGCCTGTGCACCAGCTTCAGGCAATCTCAGACAGGTTAAATGTGACGTGTGATGATGTCGCGGCTTGGAAAATCGATTCGGATTTTGTGTGTGGCACTGCTGTTGGCAGTCGCCATTGCGGGTCCGCATGGATCAGTCGCACGAGATGTCATCTCCGGGGCGACGATATCCAGAATCGTCCATCAAGGGACTGCGTCTGCTGGTACCCACGCGAAATGCCAGCATCTGGTCGAGCATTCTCACGAGCTTCTGCCTTGCCTGCAGGAAAGCGCTGCAATCTCGGAACGAATGTTCTCTGCCTACAGAGTTTCACCAAATCGGTTCCGTGTCTTTGCAGGCATTGATCCCCTTGATCCTCCTCCCCGAGCCTGATCTTACCGTTAAAACCGCCCGGAGATCGCCAACAAGTGTCAGCTGCGCTGGACTATGTCCAACACGCGGCTTGAAAGCGGCTCTCATCGACTAACGGATCGAGCACTGTCCAATCACGCCTGAATGCGATGGCAGGACAGCGATCCGTGGAGGATTCCGGCGTAGCACCGGTTGATCCTCATGGAGATCAGTAAATGTGGAAGATTGCATTCTCCGGAGCGTGGTGTGTCTTGGTGTGCCTGGTTGCTGTCTACGCTGGTTTCCAGTGGGCCCCGGCGCCCAAACAGGTTGAGGCGCAGTCTCCCGGGCTGACCGAACATGAGGTGGTCAAATCGGCGATGGTGACCGTCCCGATCATTCGGGAGAAAAAGGTGGACGGTTACGTCGTTGCGGAAGTGACGTTGACCGCAAATGACGAGGCACTGCGTGCTAGTCCCAGCCCGGAGGCAGAACTGACGGACGAATTGATCGCGACACTGGTGTCGGGACCGGTTCTCACTGATCCCGAATTCTCCGCCGATGCCCTGAGGTTAGATCTGGTGGAGCGGATGAACAAGCGGATTGGTCTGCAAGCCTACTATAAAACTCTGATCACCAAGCTCGATTACCTCACTGCAGCAGATCTGGAGCGGATGCGCACCTCCGGAGCAAACCCAATGAAGGTAACCCCCCTGGTTGATAAATCTCTGCTCGATGTTGTGCCTGGCCCCTTACCCAAAGATGAGTAGATGGTTGGGTGGGAGGAGCGTTCAGCTTTTCTTGGGGCTGCCCCTTGTAGCTCTAGTTACTTGAGGTCCTATATCTGTACCGGCGGCCAAGGATTTGTTCGATGCGGCGTCGTGCGGTCGTGCCCCTTCCTGTGTTGCCGGCTGCCGTGGTGCGCTCGGCACCTTATGGGTGATGTCGGCAGGGTTTCATTGAAAGCGCGAAGAGTGACGAAATGAATTGGTTTCAGAATTTGAATGAGCGAGCACTTCTGATCGCGCGGAATGCCTGCATTGGAGCCCTTATAGCTGTCTCGCTATCCGGATGTGTTTCAGACATGGGGCTGGACGACCTGTCCAGCAGGGCACCCGAACTGTCGAGCAAGATGCTGGCAGAGATGTCAAAGAAGGGGATGGCAGCGGAAAGCCCCGTCCTGATCAGGATCTTCAAGCAGGAAAGCGAGCTCGAGGTCTGGAAGATTGACCGAAGTGGACGCTACGCACTGCTCAAGACATATCCGATGTGCAGGTGGTCCGGGAAGCTAGGCCCCAAGCTTAAGGATGGTGATCGCCAAGCGCCCGAGGGATTTTACCATGTCTCGAAAGGCATGCTGAATCCTAAATCGCAGTACTATGTATCTTTCAACCTGGGTTATCCAAACAGGCTTAAGTCGGCACTCGGCTATACCGGCGAGGCGCTGATGGTCCACGGTGCTTGCTCCTCTTCCGGTTGCTTTGCGCTGACAGACCAGGGCGTCGGTGAGATATATGCAATCGTCGCCAAGGCACTTTCATCGGGACAGGAGCGGTTCCAGGTCCAGGCCTATCCTTTCCGGATGACGACGGAAAACATGGCGCTGCACAAGGACAATCAAAACCTGTCGTTCTGGCGGACTCTGAAGGAGGGATACGACCTTTTCGAACTGACCCGTCAGCAACCAAAAGTCTCGGTGTGTGGCCGCCGCTACATGTTCAACAAAGAGTTCGTGGGCGGAGAGCCCCGTTACCCACTGGAGGCTTGCCCCGCAAGCGTCGCTTCTCCTGATCCCGCACTGATGGCCCGCATGGCCGAAGAAAACCAAAGGCTTGAGGCTGCGCTTCAACAGGCCGGCGGCTCCACGGTGTCGTCCTATGTGGATGGCGGGATGCATCCAAGTTTCCGCGCACTCCTTAAGAAAGAGGGTCCGGACCGACTTGCGGCTCGCATCTCGGGCACAAAATATCCGGTTAGCAGACCAGATGCGGCGCTGGCTGACCCCTTCCAGAAGAAGAAGGCCAGGTCCGGCGACGGGGTGACCGCCCCAAGTGCGGCAGGAGATTGAATTATGGCCCAGCCCGATGAGCGGATTAAGAAGATACGACGCAATAACTGGATTGTGTTGGCAGTGCTCACGATTTTCGTTGTGGCGGTGTTTCTCTTGAGCTTCTCGCATATTGGTCGAGAGGCAAGGCCTGAGCCCAATGTAACCGTAACCTCCCCAGCCGTTGATGGATAACGACGATCTTGCTTGAGAGGAATACAATGCGGACCAACATCCTGATTATAGGGGCGGGTCAAGCCGGGCTCGCTGCGGCATATGCCTTGAAGAGGCAGGGCCTGAGCTTCTTGATTGTCGATGCTGGCACAAAAATCGGCGACAGCTGGCGCAACAGATATGACAGCCTCACCCTTTTTACACCTCGCAGCATTAGCGCGCTCTCGGATATGCCCCTGGTTGGTGACGCAAATGGCTATGCTGGAAAGGATGAGTTTGCTGACTATCTGCGGCGGTATGCTTCCTTCCATAACCTTCCGGTCATCAGTTCGAAGAAGGTCGTCCGACTTGAGAAGGCAGGCAGTCTCTTCGTGGCGTCAACGCAAGACGGCGATCGTCTCACAAGTCATATTGTCATCGTTGCCACGGGGGCATTTTCGACACCGCGAATTCCTGAATTGTCGAAATTGCTCCCGGCCGACATTCAGCAGATGCACGTAACTGAGTTCCGCAATCCGGGCTCGGTGGCGAAAGGCCCTGTTCTTGTTGTCGGAGATGGCGCGAGTGGAAGGGACGTGGCAATCGCGTTGGCTGGGTTTCAACAGGTGCTGCTTGCACGCGGGCGAAAGCGCAGACTTTTACCGGAGAAGATCCTCGGACGCAGTTTGTGGGTATGGCTGGGGCAGCTCGGCCTTCTCCGTGCATCGGCGCAGGGGATCATCGGGCGAAGGATGAGGCGTGCGGATCCATTCCCTGTTCGTGGCAATGACGATGCTTCACTTAGGCGGTTGGGGGTAATCCTGAAGCCGAGACTGGCTGCGATCCATGATCGCGGGGCAAGTTTCGCCGACGGATCGAGCGAGAACATCAGATCCATAGTTTGGGCGACAGGCTATGCCGATGAGCTTCCTTGGATTGAAGTCGAAGGTGCAGTTGATGCTCGGGCTGCCCCAATTCACTCCAACGGGATTTCGCCTGTTGCCGGCCTCTACTATGTAGGACGTCCATGGCAGCGGAACCGTGCCTCTGGTCTGATCGCGGGTGTGGCTGACGATGCGGCTTTCATCGTTGAGCATATCCGTCAACGGTACCTGCAAAGCCTCTAGTCTCAGGTCCCTACAACATTATGACCGATGACCTGTACGCCGTCTTCGCAACCGTCCTCTGGCGTTTCGATTTCCAGAGTGCTGTGGCCGATACCGTGCCTGTCCCGCAGGATTTTTCGCACTGCGCCTTTCACTTCAGCAGCACCGCGCAGAGATGACTCCGTCACAACGAGATGCGCTTGCAATGCCTTGTGATCTTCATCGATCCGCCACACATGGACATGGTGCACCTCCTGGACGCCTTCGACGGAACGCATGTCTGAAACAAGTTCGTTCACATTTACGTCCTCAGGCGCCGCCATCATCAGGATTTTGATCGATCCTCCGATCTCAGTGAAGGCCTGCCAGAGTATGTAGGCTGCGATCATGAGGGTGATCGCTGGGTCAATCCATGTCCAGCCGTATATTAGCACAAGCGTGCCGGCAATAATCACACCCACCGATCCAAGCGCGTCCGACACATTGTGCAAGAAAGCGGCGCGGATATTCATGCTGGTTTTTGAAAGGGTGTAGGTGAGCATGGCTGTAATCAAATCGATGACGAGCGCGATGCCAGCGACGATCACGACCGTCCACCCTTCTATCGGCGCCGGTGTGATGAACCGCATGACCGCTTCATACACGAGATAGAGCCCAATGACGATCAAAGTCGTGTAGTTGATCAGCGATGCGACGATTTCCGCACGAACATAGCCGAACGTCATTCTTTCGTCAGCACGGCGGCGCGCGATCCGACGTGCACCATACGCGATCACAAGTGATGCAGCGTCACTGAAGTTGTGGAGCGCATCCGCGATCAGGGAAAGACTGCCGGAGAAGATGCCGCCGGCAATCTGCGCAAAAGTAAGGAGCACGTTTACGAGAATTGCTCCCCCTATACGCTTGTCTCCTGCATCCGCTCCATGATCGTGGTGATGTCCACTCATGAATTCCGGTCCGGTCTCCGAGGTCAGGATCCTGCCTTGCTGGCATCGATTTCAGCCTTCACCAGGGTGAAAAGACCTTGCGGACTGAACTCTGTGAGAGGCTTTTCGTTCACGAAAAAGGTCGGGGTCTGTTTCACATTGTTGGCCTGAACATCGGCCATATCCTGGGCAAGAATATTGTCGATCGCGGGGGACGCCGCATCCTTCTTTCCCTGCTCGACATCAAGTCCAGCCATCGCCGCAATCTGCCATGCCTTTTCTAGATCTGGTCTGCCATGATCGGCCCAGACAGGCTGCTGTTCCAGTATCGCTTCTAGGACCGGTTCAAACAGGTTTTGTTTGCGCGCGGCCTCCAATATGCGCACGGCATCGTCGGAACCTTCGTGGAATACGGTGTATCGCAGGACAAGTCGCACGTCATTTCCGGTTTGCGTCATCATCTGCTTCACGAGCGGATAAAAGGCCCGGCACGCCTCACATGACGGATCAAAAAACTCGACAATTGTCACAGGCGCCGAAACCGGCCCCATGACCGGCGAGTGCATTCTGACGAGGGTATTGTTCCCCGGCATTGGAGAGGGCGCTGGCTCCGCTTCTGGCGTGAACCCATCATAGAGGGCCGCGCCGCCTGCGAAAACGGCAATCGCGGCCGAAGCCGAAGCGATAACGAAAGTGCGTCTGTTCATGCTGGTGTTCTCCGGCGCACGATTAGAAGTAGGACGATGATGAGAGTAAACGCGCCAAGCGACAGGAGCGGAATGGGCAGGGTTCCGAAGAGGAGCATACCCGCGCCCGAGCAGGATGGCCCCTGGCCGCAAGGCTTGATGGCCGTGGGGATGATGTTGAAGTAAAGAAGGTTGTGAAATGCCGCGATCGACCATCCCACCGCTGCCAGCGGAACGGCATAGATCCAGGCGCGGGCATCAGAGCGGAAAGCGGCGACGGCGAGCAGCACTGCCAGTGGAAACATGAAGGCTCGCTGGTGCCAACAGAGATCGCATGGCGCTTGCCCCATGACCTCACCGATAAACAGTGCGCCGAGCGTCGAACCCATGGCAATTATCCACGCGCTAAAGATCGCAAGCCATGCGCCGTCGTTAGTTTTCACCACTTCTCTGCCATTCCTGTCGCTCGTTGATGCTCGTCACTATGAAACCTCTAGTAGCTTGAGGGTCAAGGGCGCTTTCTGTCCGACTGGAATTTCCGTTTCTGTCTGATGTGGATGACAGCGAATCGACTGAGGAGAATTTCGATTTTCTTCGCCACGTGCCTTGAACCTCAAGCTACTAGAGGGATTAGGAGTACTCCGAGGGGTTTTTCAGGGTGAATGTCGGCAGGGAATTAGATGAAAGCTCTCAGAGCGTTTCGACTTGTGGCGTGGTGTGTGGTTGCGATCTTCACCTTGCTACTGATTATAGGTTATTTGCTGCAGTCGGGTGGCGGCAAACGTTTTGGTGAGCCAGACACGTCCTCTACCCCTGCGATCGGTCGCCCCTTTGAGTTGGTTTCGCACCGGGGCCAAGTGATCGACAACGCTGTCCTCAAGGGAAAGCCGTATTTGGCGTTTTTTGGCTTTACGCACTGCCCAGACATCTGCCCCACAACGTTGTTCGAGCTGAGTGACCTGATGAATGAACTCGGGCCCGCTGCGAGCGGTTTCAACGTTGTATTCATCAGCGTTGACCCCGAGAGAGATACTCAGCAGTTGCTGAACGAGTACATGACATCCTTCGACCGCAGAATCCTTGCCCTTCGGGGAACGCCGGAGCAAACGGCGACGGCTGTCAAAGCTTTCTCCGCCTACGCACGCAAGGTTCCGACCGAAGATGGAAGCTACACAATGGACCATACGGCTGGCGTATACATGATGGACGCCAATGGTAGCTTCAAAGGAACGCTCGACATGCATGAATCCCGCGAGGTTCGCATGAGGAAAATCCGCAATCTGATGACCGGCTCGTAAGCCGGAACTTCAACCTTCGAGAGGAAATACATTGCAGTCTGGGAAATTGACACGACGAGGCTTCGTTATCGGGGGGGCTGGGGCAGCGGCGGCTGTATTGACTGGCTGCTCGACAACGACCGCAGAGACGACACAGTCTGAAATCGTACCCATCGCCCATCCGGTTCTGGAAACCACCTATGGACCAGTGCTAAACGAACAGTTCCCGCTGCCTGCTATACCCTACCAGAAGATCGCCAAGCGCTATTACCGGCAGATGGTGAGTGATCCGACTGGAGAGCGGCCAGGCACATTGGTCGTGGATACGGCCAATTACTTTCTCTACCTGACTTACGAAGGCGGACAGGCGATGCGATACGGCGTCGGTCTCGGCCGGCAGGGGTTCGAATGGTCGGGCAAGGGGGTCATCCAGTACAAACGTCAGTGGCCGCGCTGGACGCCACCTGACGAGATGGTCGCTCGACAGCCAGAACTTGCGCCCTACAGCATTGCCAATGGCGGTATGCCACCTGGCCTCAAGAATCCATTGGGCGCTCGTGCGCTTTACATTTTCCAGAATGGCGAAGACACGCTTTACCGCATCCATGGATCGCCAGAATGGTGGACGATCGGCAAGTCGGTATCCTCAGGGTGTGTCCGTATGATCAATCAGGACGTGGTCGACTTGTATGGTCGAGTGCCAGGCAAAACCCCCATCGTCGTTACCAGCCTGGCTCGCTTTTCTGAGGCTTAGGCGGAGAAAACCGTGAAGCCCCACCGACAGTTCAGGGGCCTGAAGTCGTCGGGTCAGGCATGCGAGGCCTGTGCCATGTAGGAGCTGACTCCGGCTATCCGCATTTCCTTGGCGCTGTCATGTAGAGGCTGTCGGAAAACACCGGCAGCCTCAGCTCGTGCGCGGGCTCTGCCAAACTGAACCAGATGCCCGATGGTCGTGCACTCACCAGGCAGGCCATGCGAAGGGAAACATCCGATAGATCGTGTAGATCGTACACAAAAGAGTTTCTGGTTGTGCCCTGCGATTTGACTTGGTGAGGCGATATGGACGGTTTGTCTGATCTAATACAAGAATACGGGACATGGATCTACATCCTGCTTTTTGCATATTGCATGCTGAAAAGCGGTAGTCTTCCATTGTTCGCGGGCTATGCGGCTCAAACACAAGCTTTGGACTTGTCCCTTGTTTTAGCCGTGACCTTTGCCGGCGGCTATCTCGGGGACGAAGCACGGTTCTTTATCGCCAGACGATACGGAGATGCGTGGTTAACGAGGTGGCCTTTTGCTGAAAAGGCCTATGCGGGCGCGAAAATCCTGGTTGCAAAGTACGGTTGGGCCTACATCTTTCTTTACAGATATCCCAAGGGAATGCGGACCATCGGCGCGCTTCCGGTTGGTCTCGGATCAATGTCATGGGCGAAGTTTACAGTTCTGAATGCAGGATCAGCAATAGTTTGGACCGCCTGCCTGGTTATGGCGGGCTTCGTTTTTGGCGCACAGATGGAGGAGGCGGTGGAAACCGGCTGGGGCTTTGCAAGTATTGTCTTACTTGCCGCAATGCTCCTCCTGTCGGTCTTCGCATGGTGGCGGATAAATCGGATAGCTGTCCGGATCCCGAAAATTGGAGAACAATCCAATTGAAGTCATCAGCAGTTTCATGCCTGGTCACTATGGAAAGGCAGAGAACAGCGCATGAATACCGCAAAGCCTGACACGCACCCGGACCGACTTATCCCCAGCCCTTTCAAACTGTCACGCTGATCTACGGCGCAGGTCGACTTACTCAAATCCAGCGACTTTCGGCATATAAAGGAAGCCTTCAGGTGATCTTGGCAATCCGACTTTTCTGTCCGACTCCCTGTCCAGTTCTTCAGGCCCGCCAGTCCTTTTGCTGTCTGCAATGAGCTGGCACCAGCAGTGTTCGAAGACCAAACCACCGGATAGCAAGGGTGGCCATCGTTCTCGGACCTGGCTAGCTTCGTCCGGCCTGCAATGAAAACTGAAAGCGCTCCGTTGACCCTCCGTGACACCCTCGAAAATCATCAGGTCCAGATCTATTTTGGCGCAGTTATCCTTGGCGCTCTGGCGGCTCTCTCGATCTCTGGAACAACCGCACTTGAGATCGGCATAAATCCGTCGCTAGCGTTCATGTTGTTTGTGACCTTCCTTCAGGTTCCGCTTGCCGAACTTCGGATGGCCCTCGCGCAATTCCGCTTCCTTGGCGTCCTGCTGCTGGCGAATTTTGTCGTCATGCCTATGCTGGTGGGAGTTCTCGTCCCGTTTCTTCCACCTGATCCGATGATACGGCTTGGCGTATTGCTGGTCCTTCTCGCCCCATGCATCGACTATGTCGTTACGTTCTCGCATCTTGGCCGCGCCGACGCCCGTCTCCTGCTGGCAGCAACACCCGCGCTCTTGATCGTCCAAATGCTACTGTTGCCCGTCTATTTGAGCGTTTTCCTCGGTCCCGAGGCTGGGTCTCTTATCAAAGCCGGACCATTTTTCCACGCGTTCGTCTGGCTGATAGCAGTCCCGCTTGTCTTCGCCGTCCTCATCCAGTTCTCGGCCGGCCGAAGTGTGGCAGGGCAGCGTGCGTCGGCGGTTTTGGGGCTGCTTCCGGTTCCTGCGACAGCGTTCGTACTCTTCGTCGTGGTTGCTGCCGTCGTACCGCAACTCGGCCCCGCACTCGATGCCACTTTCCGTGTTGTGCTAATATACGTGGCATACGCGGTTGCTGCGCCCTTGGCGGGGTGGGGTATGAGTAAGTTGTTCCGGCTTGATGCGCCAGCGGGCCGTGCCGTCGCATTCAGTGCCGCCACGCGCAACTCTCTGGTCGTCCTGCCGCTGGCTTTCGCTGTCCCGGGTGCTGTACCGATCCTTCCGGCAATAATTGTCACGCAGACACTGATCGAACTGCTGAGCCAGTTGGCTTACATTCGTCTGGCACCAAAGTTTGGGTCGAACAAGGCTGCCTGAAGAATGTAAGCCGCCTTGTGCCGGGCCGGGATGGCGCCTTCGTCTAATTCGCGCAGGAAGCGGAGGGGGCTGTCTGTTCGTGCACTCAGCTGACCCCTAACGACGGCCTTATCGAGGCCTTGGTTCGCTTAGGCGCTCCGACTCGCAAACGGCGATCAGAGAGCGAGACGATGCCACCAGCCATCATCACGATGGCACCGGACCAGATACAGAGGATCCAGGGCTTCCACCAGACACGTACGACAATGCCCCCGGCGGCCATTGGGTCACCCAGCGAGATGTAGAGCTGGCTGAAGCCGAAGGTGACGATGCCGGCTTCCGTCGTCGGCATCTGGCGGGCCGTGTAGAGCCGCTTCGACGACCAGACATCGGCCACCTCGACACCATCTTCGCGGATGGTGAAATGCCCCTGGTCTTCGCTATAGTTAGGTCCCGTCGCGGCGCGAATACCGTCGAAGGTGATGACATAACCGCCGGCCTCCACCGTCATGCCCGGCTTCATCTCGACCACCGTTTCCGTCTCGAAGGTGGTGACGGCCACGACGCCGAGCACGGTCACACCCATGCCGAAATGCGCAAGTGACGTGCCGAATGCCGACCGCGGCAGGCCTTTCAGTCGACTCCAGGCGGTGGACAGCGGATGCTTGCCGAAGCCTGCCCGATACCAGAGATCGGATACCGCGCCGCCCATGACGAAAAAGGCGAGCGCAAGGCCTGCCACCGCCATGACGGGACCGCCATTCTGGGCGTACCAGAAACCAAGGCCAAGCATGAGCGAGACCGCCGCCGCCACGTAAAGCCGCTGCAGCGCACCAAGTAGATCGCCGCGCTTCCAGGCGAGGAATGGCCCGAAGGGCATCGCGAGCAGGAGGGGTATTATGAGCAACCCAAAGGTGATGTTGAAGAAGGGCGGACCGACCGAGATCTTGTCGCCCGTCAGCGTCTCCAAAAGCAGCGGATAAAGCGTGCCGATCAGAACAGACGCGGTGGAGACGGTGAGAATCAGGTTGTTGAGAACCAGCGCACCTTCACGCGAGATCGGCTGGAACAGGCCGCCGGCCTTGAGCATCGGCGCGCGCAGCGCAAAGAGGGTGAAGGCCCCGCCGATGAAGATGATGAGAATGCCGAGAATGAAGACGCCGCGCGTCGGGTCGTTCGCAAAGGCGTGCACCGAGGTCAGCACGCCTGACCGTACGAGGAAGGTGCCGAGCAGGGACAGCGAAAAGGCGATGATGCCGAGCAGCACCGTCCAGATCTTCAGGGCATCGCGCTTTTCCATGACGAGCGCCGAATGCAGAAGGGCGGTGCCCGCCAGCCAGGGCATGAAGGAGGCGTTCTCGACCGGATCCCAGAACCACCAACCACCCCAGCCAAGCTCATAATAGGCCCAGTAGGAGCCCATAGCGATGCCGGCCGTCAGGAACACCCAGGCGGCCAGCGTCCAAGGCCTAACCCAGCGAGCCCAGGCGGCATCGATGCGTCCGTCCATCAATGCTGCGATCGCAAACGAGAAGCAAACCGAGAAGCCGACATAGCCGAGATAGAGCAGCGGCGGATGGATCGCGAGACCAATGTCCTGAAGGACCGGATTTAGATCCCGACCCTCTGCCGGGATCGGCGACAGGCGGATAAAGGGGTTGGACGTCAGAAGAATGAAGAGCGTGAAGGCCGTCGTGATCCAGGCCTGTACGGCCAGCACATTCGCTTTCAGCCGGTCCGGCAGATTGGTGCCGAAGAAGGCGACCATGGCGCTGAACAGCGTCAGGATCAGCACCCAAAGCAACATCGAACCCTCATGGTTCCCCCAGACGCCGGAGACCTTGTAGATCATCGGTTTGAGGGAGTGCGAATTCTCGAAGACGTTCTGCACCGAGAAGTCTGAGAGTACGTAGCCGTAGGTGAGGGCCGCGAAGGAGGAGGCGACGAGGAGGAACATTGCGTAGGTGCCAGTGGTAGCCACCGCCATCATTGCTGCGTCACCGCGTCGCGCGCCGATTACGGGCAGAATGGAGACGACAAGACAGGTGGCGAGTGCCAGCACCAAGGCATAGTGGCCAAGCTCGATGATCATTGGATCTCTTCCATGCCGCTGAGTTCCACCCCTTGCGCCTCCAGACGAGCGGCCGCGTCCCTTGGCATTTAAGTCTTGTCATGCTGGCAGGCACTGTATTGGGACAAGGGTTCAACCACGATCCAAGATCAGCGACCAGCCTAACCTAAGACCTGCCGCGCGAGCAACAGGAGTGTTCATTCCCGGCGGTGTCATGGTGTCACCGCACTCGACTAGTGCGACAAGATTGGATGGGCTGGGAGAGACCCGGAAAGCCAATCCGGAACTCTCTGTAAATGCTTCAGTTCAAGGAGAGCCAAGATCACAAGTCCGTACTATTCCTTCTTCGTCGATCGTCGCCGGCTTGGCGTTCGCTGTAGCCGGGTACTTCGCGGATCGCGCGTCGACTTCACGCGCAGACGTTCCTTGGAACGTTGCTGTCACTCGATGGCCTGGCGGGAAGATTGAGCGCACAGACGAAGAGGCCATGCGGCTGACCAGCGACAAAACGGTGCGTTGAAGCGGGGCCAGCGATATGGTGGCGTGGGACTTCCGTGAGGACCGCCTGACGATCAGGAGAGGTACCGCATTGGGCTGGTTGTCGAGACGAGGTGCGGTTGACCGACTGGAATTGGCGCAAGAAAAAAGGGCCAGCGAAAGTCGCGGCCCTTAGGGTGTGAAGGTTAGACCTCCAGAGGGGGAACGACTGACGCAGAAGCTGGGGAGGCTTGCGCCCGCGTCAGACAATCTCGATATGGGTTGTCGCACCGCCATCCGCAAGTCCCGCGTTTCGAGCAGGCGAATAACTCCTCACCTCCGACGTGCTTTCCGCGTCAGATAAGCGCTCTAGTAGGGTTCCAAAGAGATCATCATTGGCAACTGGGTGATGGTACGCATTATTCTGCAGCGCGTTTCGAACCATGTCGCTGCAGGCAAGCTTTCTGAATATCGCTGTATTGGGGTCAGAACAAGAGCAGGCCGAAATCGTACGCTAAGGTCGAACAAATCCGGAACGATGCCGTAGATCGGATGTGCAACATCCGATCTCTGTGGATTGCCATCGACATGCGCCAATTTTGATTTCTCTGTCCGGCCCGACTCGACAACGCTTCACGCAGATTGGTCATGAATGGGGTCGGGCGATGGCAAAGCGCAAGCTTCTCAAAGATCAAGATCGCCGGAAGCTTGTCGATATCCCGGTCGACGAGGACAGCCTAATCCGCCACTATTCGTTGTCATTGGCGGATCGCCTGGAGATCGAACTGCGGAGACGTAATCACAATCGGCTCGGCTTTGCCATCCAGCTATGTCTGATGCGATACCCAGGTCGAGTGCTTGGAGCAGAAGAAACTCCGCCTCGCGCCATGCTGAAGTATGTTGCTGATCAGATCGGCGCCGCTCCAGACGAATTTGCTCTCTATGCACGTCGTGAAGAAACTCGTCGGGATCATATGGCGCGGCTAATGGTCTATCTGGATACGAGAAGCGCGACGCCGCCAGATCGCCGCGCCGCGCTATTAGCGGCAATTCAAGCGGCGACCATGTCAGACGACGGTGCTGCGATAGCCAGTTCGGCTGTCGCCGCATTTCGCGAACGCGGAGTTCTTCTGCCGGCGATCGACACGATCGAACGCATTGGCCTTGCCGGCCGTGCCATAGCCCGTCGCCGGGCAGAAAAAACTCTGATTGAAGAAATCCCGCTCGATAGGCTTCAATCACTGGATAGGCTGTTAGAGGTTGACCCGTCGATCGGCAAGACGCGCTTCCACTGGCTGCGCTCGGCGCCAGAAGCGCCGGCTGCGTCGAACCTCGTCGGGCTGACCGAGCGAATAGCTTTTCTGCGGCGGCTGGAGATCCATCCGGAACTGCAGGCGCGGGTATCATCCGGACGGTGGGACCAGATGATCCGGGAGGGCAACGCAACGCCGGCCTGGCTTGCCAACGAATTCAACGCCAGCCGTCGCCACGCTCTGATCGTGGCTCAAGTCATCAAGCTTTGCCAGAAGATCACGGACGATGCTGTGACGATGTTCATCAAGCTGATGGGCAAGTTGTTCTCGCAAGCCAATAATCGGAAGAAGCAGCGGCAGATGGACTGCAGAGCGAACACCGCCAAAGCGCTGCGCATGTTTCTGGATACGATCACGGCCCTGCAGTCTGCCAACGACTATGGTCGGAACGCATTAGATGTTCTCGACCAAAGAGTCGGCTGGGACCGGCTGCTTCGGATAAAGCCCGAGCTCGAGTTCGATGGTCGACGACAACGAGGCGCCGTCGTTGATCGTAGCAGCCGAGCAATATTCGACCGTCCACAAGTACGTTGGTGCATTCCTTCAGGCCTTCACGTTCCGCTCGGCGCATCGCCACGACCCGCTTCTGGCGGCAATTGCGCTACTGAAACGGCTTTATACCGAGAAGCGGCGGACACTCCCGGATCGCTTGCCGATCACCCACCTCAGCCAAACTGATCGACGGCTTATCTTCGAACAGGGTAAACCCGATCGCCGTCTCTACGAGATCGCCACGCTCGCGGCTTTGCGAGACCGGCTTAGATCTGCGGAGATCTGGGTCGATGGCAGCCGATCTTTCCGGCCCATTGATGAGCATCTGATGCCGCGGTCGACATTCATCTCGATGAAGGAAGACGATCGTCTCGGTTTGGGGGTCCAGAGCGACGGCGCGCAGTGGCTTGCCGAAGCGCGTCAGATGCTCGACTTCAACCTGACGCGTCTGGCGCACAGAGCACGATCTGGAAAGCTCGAGGGAGTTCGTCTCGAGGCAGGAACCTTGATTGTCACACCAACCGCCAGCGAAGTCCCCGCAGCCGCCGAGGAGCTGAATGCCGAGATCAGCGACATGTATCCGTTGGTGGAGGTTCCCGACTTGCTGAGGGAGGTGCATGAATGGACCGGCTTTGCAGATACATTCACGCATGTTCGCACCGGCGACGTTCCAAAAAATGTCTCTGCCATGCTGGCGGGCGTCCTGGCGGATGCGACCAATCTCGGGCCGAAGCGAATGGCTGGCGCATCCAAGGGGATCAGCGCTCATCAGATTGGGTGGATGCGCACATTCCATGCTCGATCGGAGACTTACCGCGCGGCGCAAGCATGCATCACCGATGCCCACACCCAGCATCCACATTCCCGCCTTTGGGGCAATGGCACAACGTCATCGTCCGATGGCCAATTCTTCCGTGCGAGCGATCGAGCTGCAAAGCGCGGCGACATCAACTTGCATTACGGCAGCGTGCCCGGATCGAAATTCTATAGCCATCTGTCAGACCAGTACGGCTACTTCAGTATTTTGCCCATCAGTCCAACCGAGAGCGAGGCGGCCTATGTGCTCGATGGGCTCTTCGATCAGGACACGGTCCCAGACATCCAGGAGCACTTTACCGACACGGGCGGTGCCAGTGATCATATCTTCGGGCTGTTCGCCTTGATCGGAAAGCGGTTCTCACCGCGACTGCGTAATCTCAAAGACCGGAAGTTCCACACGTTCGACAAGGGCGATGCACATCCGGCGCTGTCGAACCACATCGGGGCGCCGATCAATGCCAATCTGATCATCGATCATTGGGACGATCTGCTCCATCTCGCGGCGTCGATCACGACGCGGTCCGTGGTCCCGTCTACGATACTCAAGAAACTGTCCGCATCTCCGAAGCAAAGCCATCTTGCGAGGGCGCTCCGCGAACTCGGCCGTATCGAGAGGTCGCTCTTCATGATCGAATGGTACTCAAGTCCGGCACTACGGCGGAGATGCCAAGCGGGTCTCAACAAAGGTGAGGCCGCCCATAAGCTCAAACGCGCTGTCTTCTTCCACGAGCGAGGCGAGATTCGCGACAGGTCGTTCGAGAGCCAAGCGTTCCGCGCCTCTGGTCTCAACCTCGTCGTCAGTGCGATCGTCCATTGGAATACCGTCTATCTCGACCGTGCAATCACACAGCTGAAGCGAGCGGGTCGAGACATTCCTGATACTCTGTCGAAGCACATCTCGCCGCTCAGTTGGGAACACATCAACCTTACCGGCATCTACACCTGGGATGCCGAACATCAGATGCCGAACGGATTTCGATCGCTTCGTATGCCAGCCGGGCTGCGGCGGGTCGCATAAGTTCTCAATCTGTTCGCCCTTAGCGTACGATTTCGGACTGCTCTTGTTCTGGCCCCAAATCGTCGATTTGCCAAATCGCGCGCAGGCTGAGCGCAGGAAGAACGCGAGAAGGGCTACATCGTCAGGCGATGTCCGGACTAGAAGGCGCTCCACGTCGCGCAGGCGGTCCAAGGCAACGGTGAACCTTGCCGTGTCGCCCCGTCGCAACGTCTGCGCGGCCAGTCCTATGCAGCGCACAAGTTCGACTGTGCCAAACCACGTGACACTCTCCTCGGCACCCTCACCGAAAAACTGCCGCTCGACACCTCGTCGCGTCAATTCCCTGTTATCTCGCCAGAAGGACGCCGCGCGGCGAAGCACGGCATCGAAGTCGGCCTTTAGAAAATACGCGAAAAGCCTAGAGCCTCTGTCGTCATGTTCGACTTGGCGAAGCAGGCCCGAGGCCATTGCCGGCAAGCCACCCAGCTGATAGCAGCCGGCCGCAATCAGGGCTGCCGGAATCTCTTCACCGACCTTATCGCGTGCTCTTGATAGCCATTCGAGAAGCTCGCCTGCCCTTCGGAATGCAAGGGAAGCCTCCTCCGGATGTCCCTCTCCCACCGTCGACAAGACTCTGCCAGCACGGATCAGGTACCGTGCCTGTTGGAGGATTGAATTGGAGTCACGGTCGAACCACTGGATTGTCTCGACATTCCAGTCCGTTTGCAGGCAACGCACGAATGAACGTGCCTGCAGGGCGCTCAACGTCCTTTCCTGAGCGAGGTCGCTCTGTATGGCGCGAGCGAGGTCGAGGCGTTGCTGGTCAAACTCCGGCAAGAACCTGCTCCCTCGCCCACAGACCTGCATAAATTGCGTTTATCAGGTCGTCGCCATTCGAGAAAAGCAGCTCTACGATCTGCAAATCCCGGCCGGCCGTATACTCCTCCGGCACAGATTCCCACGGTATGAGCGAATGGCTCGCTTTACGAGTGGGGGCGGAGCCACCCGCCAGAAGGATCAAATCCGTGCGCTCAACGGGATCCGGGTTGCGCCGTGCGAGGATCCGATCGAGCGAAGCGATCACCCGCGCGTACTTGTTCGGCTCACATTCTTCGAGGATCGCGTGCAACTGCTCCAAGCCCAGCGGCACGGAAAGCGCTCGATTGACTTCGTACCAGACACCCCGGCCATTATGGATACGATTGTTTGGATCGGCCGGGTCGACGATTTTTTCCCCGAGCATGACGCTATCCACGACCGACTGTCGCCAGATGCTCCGCCATTTCGCCTCGCCGGCGATGAAACGCGTGACGTTTCCTTCCTTATCGACGACGATGGCGATGAAGTCGTCCCCTTTGCGCCCGAGTACCTCGCGCGTGCGCGTAGGGTCCCGGCTAAGGGTATAGATGTATTGGCCGGCGTCCTCATGATTGCGAAAGAGAAATACTGGTATCAGGTATTCGTATTTACCGATAAACTCATAGCTTTCCGAGACCATCCCTGACATCACTTCGCCAAAGAGACCCTTTCTGGCGATGAGAGGAAGTGATCCGGGATAGTGCGCGTCGCAGCCAGTATCGCTTTCGTCCGGATGAATACTGATGCGAGCAAGCTTGTGGAAACACTGCCGCGCGTCTAGATGCGCGGATTCAAAATAGGGAACGAGATCAGCCGCGATACCAGGATCGGTCTCCGCCTTCTCTTCAAGAAGCAAATGGCCAAAGTTCTCGACCTCGCTTGGGTAGTCCTTTAACCACGCGTCCAGCGCATCTTTGGGGGGAGGAGAGGTATGCATCGCGTCCGTTTCATATGTTCACCGTGCAACCCTAGCGAAAGTGAAAAGCGTGCGCTAGTAGACGATGGCACCGAGATACGGAACGTTGCAGTCATTAGCGGCCGGAGGCAGCTGGCGGGTTGTTCGCTTAACTGTTGCAAATAATTAGTCTTATGACGCAGATGATTTAGCTTCACCGCAGCTGTACTCATGCTGATATTCACGAGGAATTCCCAGAAACCTCAAGATATTCTGTTAACTTGTCCCTTCCCGCCACATTGCGAAAAATCTGTCCGGATTCAGCGAGACTGATGCGCTCCCCGGCGCTGGACAATCGTTTGATTCAAAATTCGGCGATTGATCTTCTGCTTCCAGTTCAGCTGCGCTGGCGAGAGCTTTCTCTTGAGCTTTGTCTGTTTAAGAAACCGATACTCCTTCTCGTCGTAGAGATATCCCATTCGATACGCGTGTTCGATTAAGTCATCGTTTGCATTGGCAGAAGGGTCCGCCTGTATGCGCTTCAGGCCCTCAAAGAGATTGCCGGTATTGATGCCTACAAAGCGATTGATGCAGACGTTGCCAACGTAAGTCGTCGCTCCGTTCAGGCGATTTCGGATGTAGCAGTGCTCAAGAATGTCCTGACCGCAAGGGCATTGATCGAACTCCTCGCTTATCTCAACGCCAACCAACTGCCATTCCAGGCGAGCCGTTTCGAACATTTTTGAAACCGACAAAGGGAGGATGTGCGCTTTCAGGCGTTCAAAGTTGTGGCTTTCCATCGTGATCAGCGCCTCTGATGCTTTTCCTGCTGAGCACGCCAGCGGTCGCGAGCCGTCATGTCCTCTTCTTCTTCCTGGTCCTCGACTGCTTCCTCATGCCAGAGCATGATCAGCGCATAGCCATTTTTCTGAAGGCAGACCTGTTCACTGAGCGCCTGAGAGCGTTGTCCGCGCGGCACATCAATCCAAACATCCGGCAGTCTTTCGTCAATCTCACTGGGAGTGCTGATCCGAAGGTCTCTCCTGTAGAATAACGAACCTTGTGGAACCGGCTTGTTGCGGCTTGCCGTGATGAACGGAAAGCGCTTCCGATTATGATATATCCGGCCGACTTTCCCATCCTTCACAATGATGAAGGCCAAGGATTCAGGGTGATAGTCGGCATATGCCCGGGCCATGGCTTCTTTGCTGACCTGAAACTCCTCAGCGAGCTGGAAAACGTGCTCAAGGCTAGGCGACGGTTGTTTCTTGAAATACTCGCGAAGTTTCGGCGGCGGCATCAGGATCAGTGAAGAGAAGCGGTTTGCCTCAACCTCCATCTTTGCGCGCCGGTCACCTTCTTTCGCGGATAGTGTTTGCAGATCCTGCCTTGAACAAAGGAAACGCCCCTCCTTGTCTGGCACATGATTGGCAATCAAGAAGTGCCCAAGCTCATGGCCGATCGTAAAGCGACGCCGCGGCTGCTTCACCCCACGTTTCACCAATATAATTCCGCGGCTCCGATGGCTGTCGGTGATCAACCCGCCCTCGAATCCGTCGGTTTCAAGTTCAGCTATTTCGTCGATCTCAAGCTGCAGTGCTAGCTCCTCAATCGGGACAGGCACTCGAAACTCGGGCTCATGCTTCAGGATGAGACTGACAAGCCCTTCGGGCGATCCGGTGTCAGCTAAATCCATCCGCATGACGCTCATGTCATTTTTCCTTTGGAACCTTAAGTCGATCCATCAACATCTGGATCGTTTCCCGATCTTGTGGGGCCAGCGTCTTGAGATCTCGGTACATGGCAACGAGCGTCGGGTCCTCATTCTCGCCTTCCGGGTTTTCCCCGACGAGATCGGCAATCGAAACTCGAAAATGCGTGGCGAGCTTGGTGAGAAGGTCGATAGACGGATTGGTGCTGCGGCCGGTTTCTAGATCATAAACGTGGGTTTTCGATGCTCCAATAGCGTCTGCCACATCCTGCAACGACTGCCGGTTTTTCCCTCTTAGTTCTTTGAGCTTGGTAGCCAAAGACATTCTCAAATGCTCCCATGAATCGCCTAAGGCGCGAGCACTCTCGCGCCGCGCCGTTCGATCTATCTGTACGAAAATATAACACAGGGATTGACGGAAGCAAGCGTTAGATTTATCTGTACGAAATGATAGGTGCGAATCTTACGTCATCGAACCCTTCTCAGGGAATGGAGGCATGAATGCTTCATGATCAGCGACTTTTTCTGCGAGACGGAATGCTCATCGGTGCGCTTGAGCGGATGTGCGCCACACTCGAAATCTCGCAGTCCCAATCCACTCTTGCGCAAGAGCGCTACGAAGGCGTCGGGGGATGGCTCGCAGAATCGGACGACGCGCTACTGAAGGCGATCGGAATTTTTCTTCAGGGCTCGACTGCTATCGGAACAACCGTGAAGCCGATCGGCAGCAACGAGCATGATGTTGACCTGGTGGCGCATGTACCAGGTCTGGGTATTTGGGTGGAGCCGGCCGCGCTGAAGAAGGCGATCGGTGATCGCCTTAGGGAGAATGGCCATTACAAGCCATTGCTCGTCGAGATGGGGCGTTGCTGGCGGTTGGTCTACGCCAACGAATTCCACCTGGATATCACGCCATCGATTCCCAATCGTGATTGCAATATGGGCGGCGAGTATGTTCCAGACCGCGCTCTCAAGGTTTGGAAACCTTCAAACCCGAAAGGGTACAAGGCGCTTTTCCTGGAAAGAGTAAAACTGGTGCCCCGGTTTCGGGTGATGAAAGGCCTTCAGGCGGAGGATCGGGCGCATGCCAGCGTGGAGCCCTATCCGGAGCAGGGTCACTTCAAAGGCATTTTGCAGCGGATCGTGCAGATTCTAAAAAGGCACCGAGACGTCTTCATTCTGGCAAACGACCTCGATACGTCTCTCTCGCCCATTTCCGTTCTCGTCACGACCCTGGCCTCCCAGAGCTATGAATATTGCGTCCGAACCAACGTCTACGACAGCGAACTGGATTTGCTGGTCGATGTGATCAGGCGCATGCCGGATTTCATTGAGAACTCGCACCGTCAACGGCCGAATGCACTGGTTTGTATGGAACGAGACCACCAAGGGCGAGAACTTTGCAGAGAAATGGAACGGAGATCCCCAACGTGCCGAGTTGTTCTATTCGTGGCACGCCCGCGTGCTCACTGACATTGGGCGACTGAGGGATGTCGAGGGGCTGGACGGTCTGAAGCAGCGCCTTTCGGACTCGTTTGGCCCGGCTCCTGCGAAAGCCGTCATCGACTCCATAACCGACGAGATCTCGCTATCGCGTCGGAACGGGCTGCTCACCGCTGCACCGCATGTCGGGCTCGTGACGGGTGTTGCTTCCGTTACCGCCACGCCGGTGCGGGCAAACACATTCTTCGGCAGGTAGCTCATGCGTTTTTCCGAGCCGAAGCCGCTAACCGCCGCACAGCAGTTCCTCCTTCTCAGGAAGAACCCGCTGTCGGCTGGCGACGGTACTCTCGGCTCTGGTTGCTTTGAATGGCGCTTCCGCGCCACGCCGACCCCATTGTCTCGTATATACGAAGCACGCTTGGAATTTGCGTCTGACGGATCGCCCCGGGTTTACATTGAAAACCCGAACCTTGTGCTGCTGGCAAGTGGAAAGAAACTTCCTCATGTCTACGAGCAGAGCCCCACGCGCCTGTGTCTGTACCTGCCCCGAACATATGAATGGCAGCCCTGGATGAGGTTGGATCAGACCATCGTCCCTTGGACGTCGCTGTGGCTGTTTTACTTCGAGGACTGGCTAAGTGAGGGCGAATGGCGAGGTGGAGGAGAGCATCCCGAGCCAAAAGACGTCGAGCGCCGCATTAGTCGGAGCCGTTTGCAGCGCCGGCATCCCGTTCGTGAAAGGATTGAGTAAATGGCGAAGACGAAAGTCGATCAGAAGACGCAGCGGGCGCTTTGGGCGCGTGCCGCCGGCCGCTGCCAATATCGTGGCTGCAACTGCGAACTTGTTGGGGAGCTGCTGTCTGGCAAGGAGGATAAGATGTTCGGCTTCGTCGCACACATTGTTGCCGACTCACCGAACGGCGCGCGAGGACATCCGACCCGGTCCGCTCTTCTCGCGAAAGACATTTCAAACCTCATGTTGCTCTGCGCGAAACACCATCGTCTCATCGATGACGAAGCGCCCGATAATCATCCGGAGGGACTCCTCCTGCGGATGAAGGACGACCATGAGCGGCGGGTGCGCATCGCAGCTGGTATTCAGCCGGACCGGACATCTCACGTAATCCGTTTCGGCGCGAATATCGGCATGAACGAGGCGCTCGTTGCAAGGGAGGACATTTTCGCTTCCATGCAGCCTGATCGCTCGCCGGCGTCCTTCGACACTATCGATTTGGAGATGCTTGGTCTTTCGCTCGATGATGCTGACGAACAGTATTGGCAGGTTCAGCAGAGCAACCTCCAGCGGCAGTTTGCCGAAAAAATCCGGGGCCGTATCGAACGTCAGCAGATCACGCATGCAAGCGTCTTCGCACTTGCGCCTCAGCCGCTCCTGATCGAATTGGGAAGGCAGCTTTGCGACATTCTACCCGCCGAGGTTCATCAACGACACAGAGAGCCGGCTACATGGAAGTGGCAGAATGACAGTGCGCCGATCGAGTTCCAGGTCGAGGCGCCCACCGAGATTCATTCGACGGTGGCCCTGGTTCTGGGTTTGAGCGCGACAATATCTAAGGAGCGTATTGATGCCGTTTTGGGCCACGATGTTTCTGTTTGGTCACTCACCGCCACCTCGCCGCATAACGACATCATGCGAAACGCCGGAGACCTCTCGCGCTTTCGCCAGGAACTGAGACGGCTTTTTGACAGAATAAAGTCAGTGCACGGAGAAGGGGCAACGATAAACGTTTTTCCAGCCTTGCCGGTCTCTGCGGCGGTGGAACTTGGGCGCGTGTGGATGCCAAAGGCGGATCTGCCAATGATCGTTTTTGACCAGAATCGGCGCGTTGGTGGTTTCGCAGCGGCTCTGCAGATCCAGTGACAGGCCGCTGAGCTTTTCACAACTAGCTTCACAGGCATCCGCGAGCTAGTTGAAGAGATTGCTATCTGTGGTAGGTTCTGACGGGGCGAGGGGTAATTAACGATGGCAAAGAACATCGTCATTTGCTGTGACGGAACAGGCAACGAAATCGGCGTGAACATGTCCAATGTTCTCAAGCTATACAGAATGCTTGAGAAGGACGACGAACAAGTTGTCTATTACGATCCCGGCGTTGGAACGTTGGGTCAGCGAAAGACCTGGGGGAGAATTAGCCAGAACGCAAAAGGAGTTCTTGGACTAGCCACCGGCTATGGTCTGGACGACGACGTCTTGGGTGCCTATCGCTTCTTGGCTGAACATTACAGCGAAGGCGACCAGGTATTTCTTTTCGGCTTCAGCCGCGGGGCTTACAGCGTCCGTGTCCTTGGTGGTTTCATTCACCTCCTCGGTCTATTACGCCCAGACCAATTGAACTACGTCGGCTACGCCTTCGCCGCCTATAAGCGCGCCGCCATGGATGGGGAGGATCTTTCGGTAGCTTGGCACTTCCGGAGAATTGTCGGCGGCCGGACGGTACCGATCAAGTTCCTTGGCGTCTGGGATACGGTCGCATCCGTCATCGTGCCGCGACCTGATCGCTTCCACATTCCTAGTTTGGAGACGCTGCCTTATACGCTGCAGAACCCGAGCGTCGAAGTCTTCCGTCAAGCCATTGCCATCGATGAATTTCGCCGGATGTTTCGATTGCGCAGATGGAAAGAGGGCCAGGAATTCAAGCCGAACCGCTTTTCGACATCTGAGCCTCGAAAACAAGACAGTCGTCAGGTTTGGTTCTCGGGCTGCCACTCTGACATCGGCGGCGGTTATCCGGAGAAGGAAAGCGGTCTGTCAAAATACCCCCTCCGTTGGATGATCGAACAAGCCAAAGCGCACGGTTTGAACGTGAATACGTCGATGTTCAATCATCTCGTGGAAGGGAAGGCGAGGCGCGGTAGCGAGCACACATACGCCGAGCCCAGCGCAAACGCGGAGTTGCACATATCAGCAACCGGCGCTTGGCGCCTTCTCGAGTGGCTACCGAAGAAGGTAAAGTGGCGCGAGTGGCCGAAGCGGAAAGGCTTGTTTGGTTACTACCTGCCCCACTACGAGCCGCGATCTATTCCTGAAGGAGCGACGATCCATGAGTCAGTGCTCCAGCGGAAGGAGGCCGTGCCAGCCTATCGCCCGCAGAATTTGCCTGCAACTTATGAAGTGGAGACGGGAGGATGTGGGGCGAACTGATGTTGTTTAATCGCGTGTCGTTGCTGGTGCGCTGACGGATTGGGGGATGTCGATGGCGCTGTCCAGCGATCAATGCACGCCGTACTTATCGGTTTCGCTCTACAGAGCCACCGGAGGGGCCGTCGCATCAAGCGAACTGCTTACCGCAATTCGCGATCTCGCAAGAGACAATGCTGACAAGAAAGGTACGGAAAGGCCAAGATTCCCCGCGGTCCAAGACCCGTCCATCGAAAGTCACGGTACGACGGTTGCCTGGGCACACTACGTCGAAAAGCGATCGCCGAGTTGGTATGCTGGTGAAGGCATTGCAGACACGCTGAACCAACTGATCATTGTGGCTAGTCGGGGAGATTTATACGCCCTGCTGTTCTCGGATAATGGCCTTCGAGGCACCGTTGCAAAGAAAATCCTGCGCGCGACCGATGGACCTTTTTCGAGAATTAGGCGGCTTAGTTCGAGTGAAATCAACAAGGCATTTGTTGAGAGCCAGGTCCGCACGCTTTGGCTCAGCGGCACACATCGTCGAACAGCGATCAAGCCTGACTCAAAAATTCTCTCGGGACTTGAGTTGGAGACCTCCCTCGATCCGCTTGGGGACCAGACATACTACTTCAGCTCGGTCCGCAGCACGATTTCCTTGTCCGAACATCACACAAGTGCCGTGGTCGGCGCGAGTCCAACCGGGAGCAGGATCTGGATTGGACCCACACGGTCTTGGGAGGAATTCGTGGTAAATGTCGGTCTGGTCCTTGATCGAGCGGCAGACTACATGAGCGACGCGGCGCGACCGGACAGGCCGCTTCCGATCCTCGCTTCCGCTATAACCACACTGGACGGAATCGAGCAGCCTTACGATTTAGCGTTCATTGTGCCCGAACAAGTGGCTGATGGAGCCGGGCCTGCTGGCGAAGACGAACTTCGTTGGCTTCAGCAGTTCGGCGATGCTGCCAGATTTGAAGTCACGGCGGCGGCCGGAAGCGCGAACTTTGAAGCGGACGTCTACTGGGCTGATGTGAGGCTCGGGCGGTTGGCGTACGAATTCGAGCAAACGCTGGGTAGCGATGTTCGTCTCAAGATTCGCAAGATGGATGGTTTCGACAACGAAGTCCGAGATGCCGAGATCCTCAAGATATGTCGGCAGGCAGAGAACATTACGGTCTATTTCGACACTGGCCACACTTTCTCCCGTGGTCATTTCTACGAGACACGGTTTAGGGATGCCATGTTCTCAGATTGGCGATGGGTCTCCATGGCCGATACCGCCTTCTGGCAAGAGAAGCCCTTGGACGGCAAGCGTTTTGCTGTTGAGAATACCGGCAATGCTGAGGACAACTCTCTATTTGGCATGGTCGCCAAGCACTGGCCGAATCTCGAAGAAAGGGGCCAGCAGACCGGCTGGCTCGTTTGCGACGACGGCGCGATGGAATCTGCAGACTTTATCCACATCAACGACATAAGCGACCCACCCGAGCTTACCCTGATCCACGTGAAGGGGAGCGGTTCCAACAATGCCAATCGGGGGCTTTCCGTTTCTGACTATGAGGTCGTCGTCGGACAGGCCATCAAGAATCTGCGCCACATCGATCGTGGATTGCTACGAGACAAGCTGGAAGCAAATGCTGAGGGTGTGCTCCAGAATGCAGTTTGGTACAACGGGGAACGTCAGGACAACCGGTCAGCACTGCTCGCGATGCTCGATGGCTTAGGCTCCAGCCTAAGAACAAAAGTGGTTGTGTTTCAGCCACGTGTCCGGCGCTCGGTTTTAAACAGCATTCGGGTCAAGATGGCCAACGGAAATCTAGCGGATTCTGATGTTCGCCGTATGCAACAGCTCGACGCTCTCCTGCTTGCGGCTCGATCTGACTGTTTTTCGCTTGGTGCCGACTTCTTGGTCATCGGTGATAGCTTATAAGCTGATCGCTTCTAATAGAGCATCATGAACCTGAACTATTTGAGCCGGCGACTAATGGGAGCGCCCCCATAGGGTTGCGCATCAGCAAATGGTGGGTCTTGCGTTGGAGGTAGCAAGGCCAGGATTGCTGGGAGCTGTGTTGTCTGCCCTGTAGCCACGAACCCCATGCCGCTCCCAGGGATGAGCGCACAAAAACCATCGAAATGAAGTACGCGCGAGCCCTGCTCACCTCTTTGGCAATACAGAGGCGCGGCGCTTCCTCGCTTCCTCATGCATGTTCACTGGTGTCGCGGCGAGAACACGAGTAATCAATGAGGTGAGAAACCTAGCCGGGGAGAGGTCATCGGGCGTTCTATCCTCAAGGATTGACACCTTGGGAAGAGCCTTAACGATGCTCTCGATTGTGCTTTCCGGAAGGTCTACAGCTTCATCCTCGGCTGCATCACTTATTGGTAGTGCACCCGGCTCCAGTATGCCCGGGCTGGGCTCTTCCTTGTCGGCCTCTACCGGTGCCTGATCGCTGGCATATTCCATCAGCACCAGACAGGTGGCGTGATACGCATCGTCCTCACGGCCCAGCTTGGACAGGAGGTCGAAGAGCCACTCTGCGGTCTTAGGTTCTTTTTCGAGGATGTCTGACCGAAGCCCGAACAAGAAACCCAATGCCGCAAGCGGATGGCGCAGGCGAAGGTTCTTGGCGTCGCCGTAGGATTCCTCGATGCGGTTAGGCGCGTTCTTTCCGTATGACGAATCCATTCGCTTCGTCGATATCAGCAATTCCGGCCCCGTTACCCAGTCAGAGATGATGACATCAACTTGCTTAAGATAGTTCTTGCCGAGAATTGACGCCGAGGAGGACGTGACGCCCGAAATCGACGTGTTCGATGACAGATGCGATTGAGCCTTTACTCGAATTGCAGAGGGGAGCGATTTGACGAACGCAGCGACAGGCGCGGGAAGAACGCGCGGATTTGAAGGCCTCGGCCACACCTGGTCAGTCCCGAATCCGGCCCTACGAAGCTCGTAACTAAGCCACACATCGAGGGCCAGTGCGGGCACACCCGTTTGCGTTCCGACTTTCAGGTGGAGAGGAACGCCAAGCAGCAGCGCGAGGGTTTCATAGTCTGGACGGAACTGCGGCTGGCCGTCCGGTCCCATAACCCAAGGGTTGGTGTGTTCTCCGCCGGGGGCGGCGGCCTCAACGATGTAATCGAAGATTTCCCACGCTTCAGTTTTCGAACTCGGTTTAGCGGCCACTTGCTGACCTCACAGTGCGGCGGTTCGCCAGTTCTGCACGTGCATTTCGGACAGCTGCCAACTGAGCCGCGGTGATATCAGTGTCTGCGAAAAGTACCCGGTCCACGATTTGCACCGCATCGAGCAGCCTTCCCTTATCAAGAAGTTTTGCAACGCTTCGCATGACCTCGCGAAGCTTGCTGGCACGAGATGCGACCAAAGTAGGCGACGGCATCGCCCATATGTCCGCCTCTCTCGGCTCGATCTTGAGGATCCCGCCTCCATAAGCGCGGCCAACCATTTCGGCGTGCAGCAACGTCACGGAGTTCAGGCTGGCCAACGGAAGCAGTTGCTTGCCAAGGTGCCTATATCTCTCATTGAGATAGACGCCATGGACAGAGTTTAGGTGATGGGCATTGGCGGCATTCTCGGTGAGACGGGGCGTATCCGCATTCATGCAGGTAAGGAAAAGGTCAGCCGGAGCAATGAGTGGCACGCGATACCATGTCTTGCGAACGCGACATTTGTAGGCAGTGTCTACCCCGGTCCGATGCCCATCTGCAATGTACGCGGCCGCTGCGCGCGACGGCGGGTCGCTAGGATAGAAGAGGTGAATGGCACTTCCGCCTTGTCCTAGCTTTTCGAGATCTGCACTCGAAAGAGAGAGGCCTCGCAAGTGAGAGCTGCCGGGTGGGGAGACGCTAAGGAGCTCTTCAGGACGCAGCTTAAGCTCGGCAACGCGCTGAGGAGAAAGGGTAAAGTATCTGTTGTTACCGGTCACCATTCCGAGCGTAGTATCGCCCCAGGTCTCCAGATTCGAAAAGAGGCCCTCTTCCATTAGAGACCGCAGCTGATGGACCACAGCGGCATCGATGAGACTGCTCGTCCATTTGGCAGCGGGGTCAGCTGGCGTCCAGCTCTGGCCAGGACCTAGATTGGCAAGTGTCTCGGCGTTCTTCGTCTGACGAATGGTTGCGTGGCTGGTTGGGCCCTCAAGGTATCCGTCGGCAAGAAGCAGCACCACATCGGCTTCGGCTTCAGGGAAAACTTGCTCGTCAAACAGCACAAGCTGGACGTCCCTGAACCGACTGAACAGGAATTTGCGAACCGGGGCGGCATAGTTCACCGAAAGCAATTCGGCGGGAAGGACGAAACCTAAGCGACCTCCAGGCTGAAGGAAGGAAGTCGAGTGCACAGTGAAGGCTGCCCAGCTCGACGCAAGCCCGGTGAGGGAGACCCCTTCACGAATGGCGACCTCGCGAGCACGGGCTCGCGCCTCTCCGGTAAAATCCTGATACCTGATGAAGGGTGGATTCCCGATCACCGCATTGAAAGATCGGTTAGGCTTAACGGCGAAGAAGTCCGAAAGCTGAATGTCGGCAGCGCCCCCGACATCAGCGACCCGCTGGCGAGCCACGTGTGCGCTATGGGCGTGTATTTCTACGCCATGGACGAGGGGCAAAGACTTGCGATGGGGGGCGAGTTCACGAAGGCGCTCGACCGCAGATACTAGGAACGCAGCATCGCCAGCAGCCGGTTCGAGCACCCGATCGCCGGGTACGCGAAGCGCCCAATTGGCAATGAAACGCGTGATCGCCGCAGGTGTGAAAAAGGCTCCCCTCTCTTTGCGGAGAATGGGCGTATCAGTAGGATCGCGGTGAGATACAAGCTTCACGTCTGGCTCCCGACTCGGACCACCTTTGGGCCGCTTTGCGTCGGTAACCTATCCTACAGTGATTAATGTCTGTCTACTCTTTGTTCTCCTTTCTGAGCGGCTGATCCACCATGAAAGGTAGTTGCCGTGCGGCGGCGTCTAGATTGGGTGGGCGTCCTACAACGGCAGCATCCACGCACCACTCCGGATTTTCGGGAATTGCGGGGCATGGGAGTGAGCCTGCCTCTCCCAGCGAAGGCGAGCTGATCTTCTGAAGAAGGCGACCAGCCTCCTCGATCGATCCAATCGAGGAAGTTGGCCCGAGACGATCACGCGTCGCTGTCTGAGGGGACAGCATACTGCGCATATGCCTCTAGCAACATTTGCAGGTATTCGGTGGTGCTTGAGGTCTGCTCACCCAAAGCTGGCCAGTGAAAAGGTATCTTCGACCACATGGTCTCCAACTCAATTTCGATACCGAGCTGTGCTGCAACCTTAAACGCCTGAGTTGGCGTCTTATCATCCGGCCACAAATCCTCTTCGAGCGAGATCCAAACGTCATTGTCTTCATCGACGGTGATTTCGGCCAAGAGCGCCCCCAGTCGTTCGCTTATGTTCGTCGCGTCATCTAAGAGTGCGCTTCTCATGAGAAGAACGATGTTGCGTTCGTTCAACTCAGGTTTTGGACGGTCGTCGACTACGTGGAATTCAGGTTTGCGAGTGTCCGATTTCGCTTTAGCGCCGATCGGCGGGAGCGACTTGCCTTCATCTTCGCACCAGAACGCAGTGTCGAAAATGTCGACTGGGGAAGCGCCGCATGCGGGGCAATGCCACAGATTTTGTGCGATCTGATCGCCCGTGATCTTCCCATTGCAGTGTAAGCAAAACCAGGTGTCGGAGTCGCGATCCCACAGTGGGTGGCGAGATCGACCCTTTCCATCGGGCTTTGTCGACCTCCTTGGCCAATCGGTCGAGATTTTGCCGCGGACTTGCGCCATCCGATGATTGGCCAGGCTCAGTGCTTCTTCGAGGAAGTCCGGATCGAATACAGGGGACTGGTCGTCTGCTTCAGCACTCGTCCGCACCGTGGCGCGCGCACTCGGATTCTCTGGAACCGTGATGCTCCAGACCGTCTCCTGCGATGATGACGTCATCCAGGGCCAGTTGCAGGCGATAGGCATGACCCCTTATCTGGCCTTGTTCTGCTTGTTCAAGATACTCCCAACGCCGCGTACTGGCGTCGGCACTTCCAGTCTTGAAATCCGCCGGTGAAACGTGACACGCCACCATCGCTTCGATGCTCACCACCTGTTCAGGGCTTGGTACCCACCCACTCTTGTTGGCGGTGACCAGTTGTGTCCAATTTGAAAAGCCGAGGTGTATGGCAATGAAGTTCAGCGCTTCGTGTAGCGCCACCCTGGTGGCCCGGGCGTGACGTTTTGCAAGAAGCTTGAGGTGGCTAATTTCTGCTGCTTCGGTCATATTCAGTTCCTGAATTGATCCGACCATGTGCCCGCTAATGGCCAGACCGTGCCTGTAGGCACAGTGTGACAATTCAGAGATGAAACGCTGACATAGCTTTGCGTGGCGGGCACACCGGCCTGCGTGTAGGCCACCGCATATATGACAAGCGGCCCGCCTTCGGTCAAGTGAAGACCAACGCAGACCGGTTAGTAGCGCGCCTTTTGAGGCCCGTAACTATCTGAAAAGATAGAGAATTCAATCCAGCGGAAAAGTTCGCTTACGGGTCGCAAGATCGAATCCTTTCAAGGCGAGAGCCCAGCCACATAAGCGAAGCATCTTCTTCCGGGCAGTCCTTCTGGTGCATCCTCTCCGGACGGTGGCGTCGCCTTAACCGAGTTTGGGATGCGGTAGTCTCCCTGCACAGCCTGCTGAGCTGGATGCTTCTGGTCCGTTGCGACCACTCACGCCCTCGCTGCTCTGTGGCATCACTTCTGGCGTCGCGACGACGTGCTGCGGCGAATGATCAGGAACACGAAATAGCGCGCCGGACAGTCAGCCCACGGGTAAATTCTATCTAGTCGAGCGCGCTTCTCCGCGCGAGCAGCACACTCATTTGCGGAGATTGGCGCGCAGGTCGTTTCGGTGAGCGGCCTCGCAAGCATTGATCCCTACGTGTTTGATGCAGCGCAAAGTGATCATTCTGGATCTGCGCTAGATTTGCCCCCAGTTTCTACATTCAAGCAAACCGAAGGATGAGCCGTGGTGGCCGCCGGCGTGACAATGGTCAAGGCGTTCAGAAGGTCGCATAATTGGGCGACCGCCTTGCGGCGCGGGTTTATCCTTTTCCTCGCCATCGCGTTCGGGCTTACGGCGTTTCTCACAGATGGCGGGCATCAAGCGCGTGCTGCTTCAAGGGAGGGCATCCCGGCGCTCATGACTCAAGCTGGGGATTGTGCCGACCTCCTTGTGCGCATGCCCTGCGACAACGATACCCAACGCGGCGCCGAGCACCCGTGCGACAGCGGTCACTGCCTGTCGAGCCTCGGGTGCTTCCTCTGCGCTCCGCTGAACACGGCCTGGAGCTGGCGCACGTTGAACGGCGAGACAGTCTCGCCGGCTGCATCGCCCGTGCCCTCATCCGCGGAGTTGCGTCGTCAGAAGCGACCTCCGCGATCCATCTTGGTCATCTGAGCACCTTCGGCCTGTTCTGTCCGTGTGCTCCAGCCGACCCGAGGACTGGCACAATGCCTTAGTCTTCCGACCGTGCGCGTCCCAGGCCGCCCAACGATACGGCCGAGGAGACGAGCCGTTCTGCGTGACGCCGACGTGACATAGCCTCCAATCGTCGGCTGCCGGCGAGCCAGAAAGGGCCATGCACGGACCTTGCCGAAATCGGTAGGCAGCGGCACGCGAGGAAGTCTTCGGTATCCGCACGCCGGGCCACTTTTCAAACTCACCTCAAGATGTGCTCGAGCAGCCCGCAAGGCTGCGAGCCGAGGAGCTGAATACCATGTTAAAGACCCACTCGACCCGTTCGATTTCCATCACCGCGGCAGTCCTGACAGCAACCGCGATTCGCAGACGTGCGGCCATGCTGGCCTTCGCGACGGCATCGGCCCTGGTGCTTGCTATTCCGTTCGCCGCCACCGTCCGAGCGGAGCCTGCTGCAACCGGCTTCGTCTATACGGCCGATGAATTTGGCAACACCGTTAGCCGCATCGACCTTACCACGGAAAAGATCGACATCGTTCCGGTCCCGATCACGCCCCACAACGTGCAGTTCGTATCGGGAAAAGATTTGGTGCTGGCGGTGGGCCTGCCGGTCGCCGGCAAAGCTGAAGACGCTCATGCGTCCAATGGGGCTGGCCATGGCGGCGACGGACATGGTGATGCCGCTGTCGCAGGCCAATTGATCGTCCTCGACGCGGCCGATATTTCCTCCGGCGTGAAGGCGTCGATCCCCGTGGGTGGGCATCCTGCGCATGTGATCGCAGACGCGCAAGGCAATCGCGCCTACGTCTCGAATTCCGAAGACGACAGCTTGTCGGTCGTTGATCTTGCCAAGGGCGAGGTCGTCGCCACGGTCGGCACCGGCGACTACCCCCACGGCCTGCGGATGAGCCCGGATGGAAGCGCCATCTATGTCGCGAATGTCCAGGACGGTACTGTTTCGGTTATCGACACAACGGCGCTTTCGGAAGTTGCCAGGATCAAGGTAGGCGTTGCGCCCGTCCAGGTCGGCTTCACACCTGACGGAAAGCGGGTCTATGTCTCGCTGCGCGATGAAAACAAGGTCGCCGTTATCGACACGCAGTCGCGCGAGGTGATCGCACGCATCAATGTCGGCCGTTCGCCCATCCAGGTTTACGCCACGCCTGATGGCCGGCTGGTTTACGTCGCGAACCAGGGAACCGAAACGGAGCCGGATGAGACGGTCTCGGTTATCGATGTCGTAGGCGGGAATGTCGTGAAGACCATCCAGACGGACAAGGGCGCTCACGGCGTGACGGTCGTTGCCGACGGAGCCTTTGTCTTCGTCACCAACATCGTGGCCGGGACCGTTTCCCAGATCGACGTCGGCAGCCAGTCCGTGGTCAAGACATATGCTGTCGGCAAGGGACCGAACGGCGTCACCTATCAGGCGCAGTGATGCAACGTCGGGGCGGCGCTTCGCCGCCCCGCACGACCTAAGCCTCAAACCTATGAGCAGGACGGCCGGCATGCAGGCTTCATCAATGGACAAAGGGTCGGCGAGGCTCTATTCTTTGCCCATGCTTCGCGCGTTGCTTATCATTGTTACAACCATCTCGCTTGCCGCTGCTTCTTTTGCCGTTCAAGCACACGAGACCCGCATGTCCGGGATGTTGGAACGCGCCGCGCTGACGCAGCACATGGAGCAAGCCTCTTCTTCGATGGCCGCTTGCAGCGAAGGGAAATCCTGCAAAGCAGATGCCGGATTGTGCGCCTTCGCCTGCGTCGGAATATCGGCCTGGTTTCCGGTTGTGCGTACTTCGGCAAAGCAAATCAGCTCGCGGCAAAAATATCCCTTCCCGCCGGATGCCGTCTTCGTTGCGGCAGCTCCCGGCCGGAATGATCGCCCTCCTATATCGCGCCTCCTCTGAGCCTGCGGCGGGGCTGATCCCGCTGCGATCCATTTGGACCTTTCAGGCGGGACAGATCGTCCCGAGGTGACGAATATGACGACCTTTTCACGACGCGGCTTCCTCGCCGCCAGCGCAGCCATGCTTGCTGCATCCCATTTCCCCATCAGGGCCTACGGCCAGGACGCGGCTGCGATCCGCCTGGCCGCCACCAGCCGCACGCTCGATATAGACAATCGACCGGCCACCGTTTTCGGACTTGCTGGTCCCAACGGGCAGGGGCTGCTCCTCGATCCGGGCGAGCGATTTCGGGTGGATCTGACCAACGATCTCGCCGAGTCCACGATCATTCATTGGCACGGCCAGATTCCCCCGAACGCTCAGGACGGCGTCCCGGATATGCCGCAGCCGCTTCTTCAGCCCAGTGAAACGCGCAGCTTCGATTTCGCGCCCCAGCCCGGAACGCACTGGATGCACAGCCATGTGCCGATCCAGGAAATGCGATTGCTCGCCGCGCCGCTGATCGTCCGGAGGGCAGAAGACCTATCCGCCGATCGGCAGGAAGTCGTCCTGTTCCTGCACGACTTCGCGTTCAAGACACCGGAAGAAGTGCTGGAAGAGATCACCAGCGCAAGCGCTGATGGACATGGCGCTGCCGGCATGTCACGCGCGATGCAAGGCATGAACCATGGCGGCATGCCTGGAATGAACCAGGGCGAGGCCGGGGGAATGGGCTCGATGGCCATGGATATGGGTAACATGGCGATGGATCTCAACGACTACGACTGGGATGCCTATCTCGCCAATGACCGAACCCTGTCCGATCCCGATGTCGTTCAGGTCGAACGCGGCGGCCGGGTTCGCCTCCGTGTCATCAACGCAGCCGCAGCCACCGTTTTCTGGATCGACACGGGCGAAGCACAAGCCCGGCTCGTCGCCGTCGACGGGCATGAGGTCCAGCCGGTCGCGGGTTCGCGGTTCGGGCTGGCCATGGGGCAGCGTCTCGACTTGGAGATCGACCTTCCAAATGAGACCCGCGCATGGCCGATTCTGGCGCTCAGGGAGGGCGAACGTGAAAGGACCGGCATTATTCTCGCCCCCGCGGGCGCCACGATCGACAGGATCGATTCCCTTTCAGCGAATGACGCCCCGGCCTTCGACACGGACTTGTCTCAGGAGTCACGGCTGGTCGCTGTCGACACGCTTGCCGCCCGTCCGGTGGATCGAAGCCACATGATCATGCTCGGCGGCTCGATGCAGCCCTATGTCTGGACCATCGACGGAGCAACATGGGGCAAGCATCGGCCGGTTGCCGCAACGAGCGGCGATCGGGTGGAACTGATGTTCCACAATATGTCGATGATGGGGCACCCGATGCATCTGCATGGGCATGCATTCCAGGTTGTTGGCATCAACAGGCGACGCTTCGAAGGTGCGCGCCGCGATACCGTGTACATACCGCCGATGTCGATGGTCACTGTTGCCCTTGATGCCGGCGAGGCCGCGAGCTGGATGTTGCATTGCCATCATATGCCGCATCTGGCCACCGGGATGATGACCGAGTTCAGGATCGCTGCATGAAACCGCTCTGGATCGCGGTCGCCGCAACTCTCCTGGCGGCGGCCGGTGCGATCTTGGTCGGAAAGGGACGATCCGGTCAGGAGGCGAGCGATCGCATCGCCCTTGGCCGGGCAGTCTATCTAGCGAACTGTGCGAGCTGTCACGGCACGAAACTCGAAGGCCAGCCCGACTGGCGCAGCCCGGGCACGAGCGGCCGCCTTCCGGCGCCGCCGCATGACGAGACCGGTCACACCTGGCATCATTCGGACAGGCAGCTCCTCGCAATCATCACCGATGGGACCGCCGCGGTGGTTGGCGGTGGCTACGAGAGTGACATGCCCGGCTTTCGGGAGGCTCTGACCTCCGCCGAGATCGAGGCTGTCCTCGACTACATCAAGAGTACCTGGCCGCAGCGAGAGGCAGACTACCAACGCCGCATCTCGAACGGCTGACACGCCGGAGGCCACGAATACAATTTCGTGGCCCCACATCGCCATCGCGCGCCGCCCCACCACCACATTCATGCCGACGGGTTCGGCAGTTGATGGCGGCAGAGAGGGTGTTCGGCGGCCTAAAGACATAAGGATTCACAAATGAACAAGAGAAACGTCTTCGCTCTGCTCGTCGCCGCGGCAGCGGTTGCGGGCTTTGCGCTTTGGAATCGAACCGGATCGGAAGACGAAGCCAGAAGAGGAGTATCGGGCCAGGGGACGGCATTGTCGGTTGTCGTGCCTTCGTCATTGTCCGACACCGCAAAGATGGGAGAACGAGCTTTCAACGCCGTCTGTGCAGCGTGCCACGGCAAGAACGCGGCCGGAACCGATGCCGGCCCGCCGCTCATCCATCGGATATACGAACCTTCTCACCACGGAGACTACGCCTTTGAAATGGCCGTCGCCAACGGCGTGCGCGCGCATCACTGGAAATTCGGAAACATGCCTCCTCAGCCGGGTCTGACGAGGGCCGACGTCGCTACGATCGTGGCCTATGTGCGCGAGCTTCAGCGGGCGAACGGCATCAATTGAGGAGCATTGGCGGCGAGATACCCTGCCAGACCTGTCGAGGCGGGTTTGAGGAAATCGGGCGGCTGCGAGTGGAGTTGTGGTGTGATAGGATGAGGCGGCCAAGTCGCCTATGGGAGGGGTGTGCAATGCGAACTGGCATAACATGCGCATTTGTCGTTCTGGCTTTGCTGGTGTCGGCGTCAAATGCCCAAGAGGATCAGCCGTTTCATACGTCTTATTTCGCGGATGAAACGACCATCAGCCTGTCCGTGACCGTCGCGGCAACCTCTCTTGACCCGGAATATAATTTCGATGTGCAAGTCGCGCTCACGGAGCGCGGACCCGAGGGTCAGATCAAATTCATCGACATGCGCGTGTTGGGGCAACCGAGTCACGGTTGGCGCCTCTGTCGCCCCGCGCCCACAGATGGGCGCGGGGCTTCTCACTTAGCGCGAGTTTGTAAGCCAGAAGTCTTGCCAGTCCTGCAACTTGGCAAAGTCATCCTGCGTCGTTTCGGAGTGATTGACGTAGAGGCGATCAAGATGGTTGGCGATTCCAGACGCCTCTCCTTCTGGCATTTTCGCGTCGACGTTCGTCGAGATCTTGCCGTCACCAAGCTGGGGTGCCATGCCTTCCTCGGTCATCATGAATCGGGCAAAAAGCTTGGCGGTATTGGGGCTTTTCGTACCGGCCGCGATCACGGCGACCCGCGGGGTGAGCTGCCCGATCCACGGCTTCATCTCCTTGCAGATGCCCATGCCATAGCCGTCCTTCTTGGCATCGCGGAAAATGGCGGCGCTGAGGAACCCGATCGGTGGTTTTTCTTCCTTGGCACCGACGATGGGACCGACGTCGCTATCGCTCTTGGTCACCTTCGGCTTGTTCTGAGCCAAACGCTTGACCCATTCTGCCGTCGCACTCGCTTCGTCGGTCGTCAGCTCCTCGCCGAACTGCTCCTGATAGGCGGCGCGCATGGCGGCATCCTCATGGGTGGCGAGTTGGTTGAACCAGAACATCGTTTCATTGCGAAGCAGCGGATCGGGAATGGCGACACGGCCTTTCCATTCCTCCGTCGTGAGGGCCCAGAGATTGTCGACCGGGCAGGTATCGCCATGAACGTCAGTATTGTAGGCGAAGACCCATGGATTGTTGCTGGTGATCGCCGGGCTCTGATATTCGGCGGGGATCTTGTCCTTCAGGTCTGGGGCAAGCCAGGATACCCCGAAGCCCTGCGGGAGGATCTGGCTGGTGACCGAGGGCAGGTTGCTCATGTTGAAGACGTCGGTCCGCACGTTGCCGGCAGCCGCTTCACGCGCGATGACCTGTTCCTGCTCCTGGCCGCTCATCTTGACCCCGGTCGCCTGGAGGCCATACTTCTTGGAGAAGTTCTCCGCCATCGTGACGATCTTGCCCGTAGCGTCGATAACGGTGATCGGACCTTCCTTCTTGGCCGCTTCGATGAGTGCCTCCAACGAATATTCGCTGTCGGGGATGCCGATTTCCTTGGCGTCTTGAGCCATGGCGCTTGCTGCGCCCATTGCCAGAATGGAAACCCCGGTGATGAGGCCGATCGTTGTCTTAGGCATGATTTTTCCTCCTTTGCCTTGATCGCGTACGCTCAGCTACTGAGCGATACGGTTCTTCTCCCGGTCGAACAGGTGCAGATGCTGCCTTTCGACCCAGAAATGAGTTCTCTCGCCCGCCCGATTTGACGGGCTTTCGGTAGTGATCGCGAAGAACCGGGCACCCTCGACATCGAGTTCCACGATCCAGCTGCCGCCGGTCGGGACGACATCGACGATCGTTCCCTGACCAGCAGCGCATAGCTTTGCATCGTCGTCGTTGAGGCTGCCGAGCCGTAGGGCCTCCGGCCGGATACCGGCAGAAGCCACGGGTGCGCCGGCAAGAGCGAAGTGAGCAAGCAATGCATCGAGCCAGTGGCAAAGCGGGCCTAGTTCGGCGCTATTCCGTTCAATGATGTTGATCGGCAGACTGCCGACAAATTCTGCTACAAAGCGATTTGCCGGGCGTTCGTAGATATCGTCGGGCGTCCCCACCTGCTGCAATGCGCCCTCGCTCATCACGGCGATCGTGGTCGCGAGCGTCATCGCCTCCCATTGGTCATGGGTGACAAAAACAATGGTTGAGCCGGCTTCGGCATGAATGCGCTTGAGTTCGGATCGCATCTCCAGCCTGAGCTTGGCGTCAAGGTTGGAAAGCGGTTCGTCGAGCAGGATGATCGATGGATTGAGCGCCAGCATGCGCGCAAGCGCCACACGCTGCTGCTGTCCGCCTGATAGCTGTGCCGGATAACGGCTTGCATACTTCGCGATACCGAGTTTCGTCATGACTTGATCGACGACTGCGTTGCGCTCCGGAGCGGGTGTCTTGCGCAGAACAAGGCCGAAGGCGACGTTTTCGCGGATCGTCATGTGCGGCCAAAGTGCATAGTTCTGAAAGACCAGCCCCATGTTCCGCTTCTCCGGCACGGTGAAGATCCCTTCATCGACGGAGACGATGGGCTTGCCGTCCACTAGGATCCGACCTTCCGTGGGATGCTCGAGCCCAGCAATCATGCGTAGCGTCGTGGTCTTGCCGCATCCGGAGGGGCCCAGCAGGCACAGAAATTCGGCGGACCCGATCTCCATGTTGAGATTGCCGATGGCTGGCGGTGTATTTCGCCCATAGCTTTTGCGGATGTTTTCCAAGGTGATGCTGGACATTACTTGCTTCCCATGCCGTCTGAGAGGGAGGCCTTGCCGATCTTCTGCACCAGCATCGTGCCCGCGAAGGCAACGACACAGAGCATCACGACGACGGCATTGGCAGCCTGACTGTAGCCGTAGTCGACAAGGCGTATTGCATAAGTTGTGAGGAGGTCGGTACCAGGGACAGCAAGGACGACGACGAGGCTGAGGCCCTTGATCCCCGAGATGAAGGGCAAGAGGATTGCTGACACAAGTGCGCTGCGCTGAATGGGCAGCACGATGGAACGCATGCGCCGGAACCACCCCGCGCCCACGATCTGACCAGCTTCCTCGGGCTCGCGGCCAAGCTGCATCATCGACGATATGCCGGCCCGCGAAGCAAAGGGCATCTGGTCGGCAAGGATGGCCAGGACGAGAATCGCATGCGTGCCGTACAGTGCCGGCAGGGGCGGACGGGCAACGGCGAACATCGAAAGATAGGCTGCGGCGAATGCGATACCGGGCACCAGATAGGGCAGGAAGGTAATCTGCCGCAGCGCCACGGAGACGATCCGTATGGGGGACCGCACCACGCCGTAGCCGACGAGGAGCCCGAGGAGACCTGCCCCCAGTGAGGCAAGGCCCACCATCCAGACCGTGTTCCACAGCGCCAGCCAGAACTCGCCCGTCAGGAGAATTCCTTGGCGCAGCGCAGTTGTCCCGAGATCCGTGCCGATCCAGTAGTCGAGAGTGAAATTGCTGATCTCGAACGAACCGGGCACGCGCATGACCGTCGTCAGCGTCAGCGCCACGAGGGGGATTGCGGCACTGACCAGGAAGACTGCAAGCACCCAGAGCACCGCAGGCATCTGCCATTTCCCAAGCGGTGCTTCGCGTACCATGGCGCCCTTGGCGCCGATGGTCACGAAGCGTTTGGCTTCCTTCATGAGACGCATGTCGATGATGACGGAAAACGTGCCGAGGAGGACAATCACGCCAGCGATGACGGCCGATGCACCTGCCTGACTGGTCGAGATGGCGCGAAACAGGGATGTCGCCAGAACGTCAAAGCCGACGGGGACGCCCAGCACATAAGCTACTCCAAAGTCGCCAAGACATTTGGCGAAGATCAAGGTTGCTGCGGACGCGAGCGAAGGCATCATCAAAGGCAGGATGATCCGGCGTGCCACGTCCCTCGGCCGTGCGCCGAGGCTGCGGGCCGAATCTTCCAGCTGCGTGTCGAACTGCTTGAGTGCGTTGCCGAACAGCAGGATGACGAACGGCGCGTAGTGCAGCGCCAGGATCAGCGCGATGGGAAAGGCACCATAGGCGAGCCAGTCAGGCGGGGTGAAGCCGAGGGTCTCCATCCAACCGGGAACGCCGCCTGTTGTGCGGTTCTTGAAAAGCGTGAGCCAGGCGAGTGCGAAGGTCCATGACGGCAGCATGTATGGAAGTAGTAGTGCTGTTGAAAACCACTTCTTGCCCACAAGGTCGGTGCGGCTGAGCAGCCAGCCCAGCGGGCCGCCGACAAGGAAAGCTATCACGATCGCGGCCACCGATATGACGGCCGTGTGGGCAAGGGGCCACCAGAATAGGTCACGCGAAATCGGGGATAGCAGTACGCGGTTCAGGTAGTAGAGCGTCAGCGCGCCAAGGTCTTGTCCACTGCGTGCAATATCGGGGAAATGCACAGTCACCGCGTCTACCAGCAGCAGCAGGACAGGAGCGAGAATGAGGTATCCAAAGACTGCAAGCAGCAGCAGGGCAAGCAGAAGTGTCGGATCAGCACTGTTGACGCGGACCTGGTAGGCATAGCGTCGCCAGAATGAGGCGGGGCGAGGATGCGACGGATCCTCCGGCAAAGCGGCTTGCAGCGTCATGAGCTCGTTGTCGTAGTCGGTGTGGAAAGGAGTGGCGTTCCGAGGCAGTCTAGATCTCTGGATCAGTCAGGCAGGGCGCCTACTGCGGCGGTCACCTCCCTGACCGTCTGCCATGCCTTGTCATATCGGACTGGCAAGAACTGCTCGTCCCCATTGAAGGCGGCGCTCATCTGTGCGGGAAATCGGAACGAAAAGAAGCAGGTTTTGAGCTTGGCCGTCAGATCCGGGTGGAGATCATGGGCATGGGCAAAGGCGGATGTGGGGAAAAGCGGGCTTTCGTAGAGGATCCGGATGGCGCTTGGGTCTATCGCTCCTCGTTCGACCAACCGTTCGACAACATCCGAGGCGACGGCTGCCATGTCGTAGTCCCCCGAGATGACGCCCATCACCGACTTATCGTGGGCTCCTGACATGATCGGTCGATAGTCCACGTCGGGGACGAGACCCTGCGTAGGAAAGAGCGCGCGCGCGGCGACATTGCCGGAGTTCGAAGCTGGGGACACATGTGCGACGCGCTTGCCCTTCAGGTCCTGCAGCATCCGGTACGGCTTGTCCGCGCGTACGATGGCGATCAGATGATAGCCGCGGACCTCGCCCTTTTGGCCTTTTGCCGCAAAGGGGACGGCACCGGCCGTGTTGACCGCTTCGACCGTTGGTCCAGTGGAGAAACCCGCAAAATGTAGGCGGCCGGCACGCATCGCGCCAATCTCGGCCGCAACCGACTGAACGGGATAGTACACGATCTGCCGATCCAGGCAGGAGGAAAGGTGCTGCGTGAAGGGGCGAAACAGCTGTGCGTAGACTGCAGGGTCCTCGATGGGAGCAAACGCCCAAACCAAGGTGTCAGGGTTTCGCCATCTGGAAGGATCCGCCGGCAGATCTGCCACAAGATCACCATCTGTATCGCAATAGGCGTCTCCAAGTTCTGCCCGCTGATGACATGGTGGTTCAGTGGCGGCGAATGCACCAACCGTAACTGTTGCGGCCAGCACTATCGAGGCCGCCAAGGCATGATAGCGTCTCATTTCTCCTCCCGAAGGGATAAACCGTCTCGCGTTCGGCAGAACCCTTGCTGTAGGATGAGACTATCTCCGGTATCCCTGTCAGAGTCCTGTCACCCAAATGCGCATCTTGATAATCGAAGATTCGGTCGACATCGCCGAGGCCATTGAGGCGAAGCTCTCGCGAGCCGGCCACCACGTCACGCTTGCGCAGGATGGTGTGACGGGGGAGGAGCTTGCCATTTCCGGTGCCTTCGATGTCGTTGTTCTTGATATCAACCTGCCGGGTCGAAGTGGTTTTGAGGTCATGGCCAATATGCGGTACGGCCAGTCGCCCACCCCAGTTCTTGTCATCACCGCTCGCAATCAGCTTGATGACAAGATCAGTCTCCTTGACCTTGGTGCAGATGACTACATCGTCAAGCCATTCGACCTTGGCGAACTGGAGGCGCGACTGAGGGCCGTCACCCGTCGGCATCAGGGACTTTCGCAATCGGTGATCAGAGTTGGACCTCTCGAAATTGATCTGACGGTCCGCGCTGCGTGCCTCGGTGGCGAACCTCTGGAGCTGGGTAAGCGCGAATTCGAGGTGCTGGAGGCACTGGCCACGCACTCGGGGAATACCGTCAGCAAAGATCGGCTTTACCTGAAGCTCTTTGGACATGAAGACATTGGTACGCCGAATGCTCTGGAGCTGCTTGTTTCCAGGATACGCAAGAAGCTGGAGGGCAGTGATGTCGAGATCGTCACGCATCGCGGTTCCGGTTACATGCTGCGGGCCCGGGTGGACGCGGTGAACTGATGGCGCGAGTGTCCATCGAACGGCGGCTTCTGATTACCACCGCCTGTCTATTTCTCGTGATAGGGACCGTGCTCGCATTGACGGTGGGTGCCTACGCCAGGCGTGCCGCCGACGAGGCTTTCGATCGCGTATTGACCGCGTCCGTCTTGTCTATCGCCGATACCGTTAGCTTCGAAGATGGGGCCGTGACCGTTGACATTCCCTATTCAGCGTTCGCCATTCTCGGTACTTCGCGTCTCAACCGCGTCTTCTACAAGGTGACGGCGCCTGACGGCAGTTTGGTTACGGGCTCGCCTGTTCTTGGTCTGGACTTGCCGCTTGCGCAGGATCAGGCGTTGCAGCTTTATGATGCGGTCTATCGGGGTGATCCGGTGCGGGTTGCCGCCGTGCAGCGGTACCGTGCCGCCGACACGGCAGCGGGGACCGGTGGCTGGATCGGCATCATGGTCGCCGAGACCCGCGAGGCGCGACAGGAACTTGCGCGCCAGTTGACGATTAACGGCATGTTGCCAGCGGCCGCCATTGCTCTCATTTCCGGGGGGCTCATCCTCGCTGCCGTACGCTCGGCGTTTTCCCCATTGCGCCTCATCGAGGGTGATCTGCGAGCGCGTCGTCCCTCCGAACTCAGTCCTATCGATCGGGAAGTGCCGATCGAAATTTCCGCTCTTGTTTCCGCTCTCAACGAATTCATGGATCGGCTGGGTTCGGTTCTTGATGGCGTAAAACGGGTGACTGCCGACGCTGCACACCAGTTGCGAACGCCGTTGGCGGCGATACAGGCGCAGGCAGAGGTGGGTCTTCAAGAGGCTGAAGATCCGCGGGTGAAACGACGGCTTGTCAGGATCCATGAGAATGCGCGCAACGCGGGTCTATTGGCAAATATGTTGCTTTCCGATGCCACGACGATCCACCGCCTTGAAACGCAGGTACGCGAAATCGTCGATCTCTGTCGCACGACCGAGGATGCTTTGCAGATGCTGCGTGCTGAAAGCGCCTATGGCTCGCTCATGCGATCTGTAACGCTCGACATGGCTGACGGTCCGCTGATGGTAAAGGCGGAGCCGATTGCCTTGCGGGAAATGGTACGCAACATCATCGAGAATGCCTTCATCCACGCTCCGGGAGAGGTCTGCATACGGCTTCATGCACGCGAGGGGGTTGTCGTCCTGCAGGTGATGGACCGGGGACCTGGAATTCCAGACAGCGCGAAAAATCTGGTATTCCAGCGCTTTGCTCGAACGGATATTCAGCGCCCTGGAACCGGTCTTGGACTTGCCATCGCCAAGGATGTGGCCGTCGCTTTTGACGGGTCAATCGGAATCATTGACCGCGACGGCGGGGGCGCGGTCATCGAGGTGAAGCTGCCAATGGCTGCAAGGGATCAGAAGACATGACCTTGTTGCGCGGCTGTGTTCTCTACCTCTTGCTGTTGGCTGTTGGGCCAGCCGCCGCACAGGAGCGGCCGGTCCGGATTGCAGGCGTGGCTTCGCAGGAGCGAATGGGGCCGCTGCTCCAATTGCTGGGGGCACAGTTGCCGCGGGCAACGCTGTCCTATGACTGGCTTTCTTCCGCTCAGATTGCAGCCGCAGCGAGGAAAAGCGAGGATGTGCCATTCGACCTCGCACTGTTGGCGTCGCCCGATATCGCCGTATCGGTCGCGAACGAAGGATATGCCCTGCAAGATGAAGCCGCAGGCGCCATGGCCATGGCGCAATGGCGCAATGAGGTTTTCGGGATCTGGTCGGATCCGGCGGTGATTGTCCTCCGGCGAGCTGCATTTCCTGATCGGATGCCACAGACACGGATAGAGCTTGTGCGTGACCTGGAGCAGGGGGCTGGTCGCTTCGATCGCCGTGTCGGCATTATCAACATTGGCATTGATGATGTCAGCTACCTGTTGGCATCGCAGGATTCCCTTCGCTCCACATTGTACTGGCGGTTGATGCGGGCTTTCGGCACCGCAAAAGCGCGCATCTATGACACGACGGATGATCTTCTTGACGCGCTTAAAGCAGGTGATTTGGACATCCTCTACAACGTGCCGCTATCCGCGCTGCTCGTTGCAGGCGCCATGCCCGATGGCATTGAGATCGTGGTGCCACAGGACTACGTGCTTGCTGTGCCTTGGGCAGTCTTCGTACCGAAGGGAGCAGCCAACCCTCACGGGGGGCGCAGCCTGCTTCATAGCCTTCTAGCGCCGCAAAACAAAAGCGCCTTATCGTCTGTTGGTTTCGAAGTTCCGGATAACCTTCAGGGGCTGGAGAGCATCCAGAGAATTGAACTGGGGCCCGAGCTTCTCGTCTTCCGTGACATGATCAAGCGCAGCAAGTTCCTGGATGCCTGGTTTCAGGCTGTCGTGGACTAAGAAGCGACCATACGACTGTGGTAAACCGTCAAATCAGGCGGCGTGAGGTGCGACCAATGCTCGACGTTGATCAAGTTGCCGTTCGTCTATAGAGAATTCACCACCAGTCGGGATCGGGATGTCCATCCCGGCGGGTGCAGCAACCTGCACTTGCCAACCCGGTTAACGGATGGCACTGCAGCGTCGCTGCGAACTTCCAAAACAACATGAGGATGCTGCCGTGGGAGCGGAGATTTGGTCAACGCTGGTCAGTGAGTTCTCGGATGTTCCAGACGTGTCTACCATAACACGCATTACGGTGCGCCTTGTACTTGCGGCGGTGCTCGGCGGAATCCTTGGATATGAGCGGGAACTGAAGGGAAGAAGCGCTGGCGTCCGGACGCACATGCTGGTGGCCGTCGGTGCAGCACTTTTCGTACTAGGTCCGTTGCAAAGCGGAATGGAGATTGGAGATCTATCCCGCGTGCTGCAGGGCATTGTACAAGGGATCGGCTTTCTCGGTGCGGGCGCGATCATGGTTCGTGCAGCGCGGCGGGAGGTCGAGGGTTTGACGACGGCAGCGAACATCTGGGCGACGGCAGGGATTGGAGTGATAGCGGGTCTGGGATTGGAAGCAACCGCCGTCCTGTCAACCTTCGTGGTCTTGATCATTCTCGCAGCGGTACCCGCTATGCTTCCAAAGCTGTCTGCGAAGAAATCAGGCCCGAACGAGTCTGATCCAAGTTGAGCAGATACATCGACCCGATATCGCACTCCTTCAGCTACGACCTAGGTCGTGTTGACAAAGTGGATTCCCAAATCAGCGGAAGCGTGATTCAAGACTGCCTTTTAGGAGGCAGTCTTGGCGCGCGGCGACCTGACGGATATGGAATGGCGGATCATTGAGGGGCTGTTGCCCACCGAACGCGGTAGGAAGTCCCGACCCTCGCACGATAATCGGCAGTATCTGAACGGCATGCTGCATGTTCTCCGGGTCGGCTGCCCATGGCGCGACATGCATGAGCGCTACGGGAAGTGGAACTCCGTCTATGTGCGCTTCCGCCGTTGGGCCGAACAGGGCGTTTGGGACGCTCTGCTTGAGACCCTCGTTGAACTGGGGCTGACGGATGACTGGCAGCACATGATCGACAGCACCACGGTTCGCGGCCATTCGCAGGCTGCGGGCGCTAAAGGGGGACTTATCAGGAGGCTTTTGGTCGATCACGCGGCGGCTTTACGACGAAAATCCACGCCCGAGCAGACGGTCAGGGACGCCCTCTTGGCTTCGTCCTGACGGGCGGAGAGGCTTCGGACTATAACGCCGTTCCTGACTTGTTGGCTATACCGGTCGGCAAACCGAGACTGTTCCTTGCAGACAAGGGCTACGACGGTGATTTCCTGCGTGAAGAACTCCTGATCCACGGCATCAGGCCGGTCATTCCGCCGAAGGCCAACCGGAAGAACCCGCCTGCCTGCGACTTCCGGGCCTATAAGGATCGAAACCGCATCGAGCGGATGTTCAACCGCCTCAAGCAGTTCCGTCGCGTCGCGACCCGATACGACAAGACCCGAAAATCCTTCTCAGCATTCCTCGCCCTGGCCGCCGCAAAGATATGGCTGCCATACTTTGTCAACTGGACCTAGAAGCCGGATTAGGAGCTTCGAAGGCAAATGCCTCCCGCTTCACCATTCAAGGTCGCCTGTGACATCTCCGGGGTAGGGATGCTTTAGTCCTTCAGAACGCCCATGACTAGGAGGCCTGCCGCAGTCACGAGGGCGCCGAGGATGACCGGGGGAGCAGCCCACCCGTGCCCCAGAAGTCCCTCAAGCACGATAATAAAGCTGGGTGTGAGATACCCATAACCAAGGACTTTGTCAGCTGTCGCGTGGCACTTAATCGTAAGAATGCGGATGTTTGGATCTCGTTTGGCATTTAATCTGAGAACTTCGTCAAGTGCCGTTGCAAATCAGTTGCAGGTATGGGCTATCCCGAGTTGGCCTGGACGAGCTGCCAAGTTGTTGAAGAAACGAGGTATTCCAAACCTCTATTTCCGCCGCAGCGATTGCGAAATCATCAAAGTTCATCTCGACGTCGTGGCCCGCTGTTTCTCAAGTTAGATGCCATATTCCATGCGACATTCTCAGATTAACTGCCGTGTATCAAATTAGGTGCCGCGCTATCTAATTGAAAATGTTGAGGCAGATTCTTGCGGTTAACTGCCAAACGACACCAGGATCCCTATGCCTCGCTCCATCCGCGCTACACGATCGGCCAGGTCATCGCCGAGCCGATGCGCATCAACCGCCTGCCGGACCCCGACGGCCGTACGGTCGAGCTTCTGGAGATGATCGGCCTGACGGCGGCCCATCGCTTCCGTTTTCCCCATGAGCTCTCCGGCGGCCAGCGTCAGCGCGTAGCGATTGCCCGTGCGCTCTCGCTCTCGCCGCGCCTTCTTCTGCTCGACGAGCCGACTTCGGCGCTCGACGTTTCCGTTCAGGCGGAAATCCTCAACCTGCTCAATCGGTTGCGGCGGGAGCTGAACCTGACCTTCGTCATCGTCAGCCACGATCTCGCGGTCATTTCGTATATGTGCGACCGGCTGATGGTGATGCAGAACGCCTCGTCCGTGGAAACGCTGACTCGCAAACAATTGCGCGCCGGGGACATGCAAGCCGACTATACCCGTACGCTCTTCCAAGCGAGCCATCGTCGGTTGAAGGTCGCTCAACTGGGCGATGAGTTCTGAACCCAATGCTCGATCGGCGGAAGCTGGAGTTTTCTGGCCGTGATCACGATGACTGGCTGGTTCCCGCGCCTCATCGTCTCACTGCCATCAGCTCTCGCGGATGGCACTCAAACGCTTAGCCTATTTTAGCTCCGTTCTATCTCTCGCCGTAGTACAATCAAGCTCGTCAAGTCATCTACACTATCCATCGCTGAGACTTCGTTCCGCAGTTCGTTCAGTGCGTTGATAGATCTGAGCTCAACCTCCACGACGAGGTCGAGCTGGCCGCTTACCGAAGACACCTTGCGCACGGCGGCGAAGCCGGCCAGCCGGTCCAGCACGCCGAGCGAAGGCGTGCGCTTCAGCGTCACCAGCAGGAAGGCCTGGATCTGGCCGTCGTCGAGCTGGCCGATATCAGCGCGGTAGCCCCGAATGATACCCGCCTTTTCCAGTCGCGTGACGCGCTCCGTCGTCGCACTGCGGGACAGCCCTATGCGCCCGGCAAGCGACTTCATGGGGATGCGGGCTTCCTTGGTGAGGATGCTGAGGATCATCCGGTCGATGCTGTCCGTGCCCTGCATAATGTTCCTCTCCGCCACGCCGACAAGATGACGGTTATTACATACACAGTGCTGGCACAACCGGCATAATGCCGGGTGCGCCAAAGGGCCGTCCATGCAAATCTTCGTATCGAGAAGAGGATTGCCATGAACGACATACTAAAGACGAGCCCGATTTTTTCCCTTGAAGCCGCAGTCGACCTGCTTAAGGAACATTATGGTCTTGCTGGCAAGCTCTCGCCGCTCGCCAGCGAACGAGACCAGAATTTCAAGGTGGAATCGGCCGAGGGGACCTTCATCCTGAAGATCATCAATGCCGCCGAGCCGGCGGTGGAGAGCGATTTCCAGACAGCACTCCTCGCCCATATTGGCACCCACGCCGGCGATCTGCCGGTGCCGCATATCCGCCCGACGCTGTCAGGTGAAAGCTTGGCCAGCATCACTAACACTCACGGCGCCGCGCACCGGATCCGCCTTGTCAGCTGGGTCGAGGGCGAGCCGCTCGCCGAGACGGGCCGCAGCGATGTCGCGCTCGAATCCCTCGGCCGCATGCTCGGTCGCTTCGACGCCGCCCTGAAGGGCTTCATGCATCCCGGCGCGCTGCGCGATCTCGACTGGGACATCCGCACTGCCGCCCGCTCAGCGGGCCGCCTTTCGCATGTAGCAAACGCCGAAGACCGCGCCCTCGTCGAACGCTTCCTCAAGCGCTTCGCCACCGTCACGCCGCGCCTTTCGACGTTGCGGGCCGCCGTCATTCACAATGACGCCAACGATTGGAACGTGCTGGTTGATGCTGCCGACCACGACCGCATCTCTGGCCTGATCGATTTCGGCGATGCGCTGCACACGCCGGTTATCGCGGAGGTGGCGATCGCCGCCGCTTATGCCGGTCTCAATCATGCGGACCCGATCGGCGCCACCGCTGCCATCATCAGGGGCTTCCACGCCGAGTATCCACTGCTTGAAGAGGAAGTTGATGTCCTCTTCGACCTCATCTCGATGCGCCTCGTCATATCGGTGACCATCTCCGCCTCGCGCCGTGTCAACGCTGAGGACAATCCGTATCTCACGATCAGCGAGCGCCCGGCCTGGATGCTGCTGCGCAAGCTCGACCGCATGAACCCGCGCTTCGCCACCGCCATCCTGCGCAAGGCCTGCGGCTTCGAGGCCGTGCCCGGCGCCCGCGCGGTCATCGACTGGATTGAGACGAACCGTAAGTCGCTCGCGCCGCTCCTTGAAAAGCCCGCGGCGACCTATCCCGCCGCTCTCGTGCCCTATGCGGAACCCGCCCATCCGATGACCATCGCCTCCGCCGCTGAGCGGCCGGATGAGGCGCAAGCGATCTGGGAAGCCTATTGCCGCGAGACCGGCGTCGAGCTCGGCATCGGCCCCTTCGCCGAGGAGCGTACCGTCTATGCTGGCGAGATGTTTGTCTCGCGCTTCATCGAAGGCGCGCGCCGCACGCACCATCTTGGCTTCGATCTCTTCCAGGCCGCCGGCACTAGGGTCTTCACGCCGCTTGCTGCGACCGTCGTCAGCGTCGAGGTCGAGAAGGATCCACTCGGTTATGGCTGCCTGATCGCGCTGCGCCACGAGCCCGAGGGCTGCCCGCCCTTCATCTCGCTGTGGGGCCATCTCGCCCATGAAGCTGTTAACCGCCTGAAGGCTGGCGACCGGCTGGAAGCCGGCGCGCTGGTCGGCGAAATGGGCGCGCCGAAGGAAAACGGCGGCTGGGCTCCGCATCTCCACCTGCAGATCTCTACCGACACGACCCTCTCGGCCACCGAAATCCTTGGCGTCGGCGAGCCGCGCTATCTAGACGTCTGGGCGGAACTCTTCCCCGATGCCCGCACCTTCGCCGGCATCACGAAGGAATTTTTCAAACGCCAGGGCCGCTCGCATGAGGAGATCGTCAAGACGCGGCGCGAGCTGCTCCTCCCGAACCTCTCGATCTCCTATGACAAGCCGATCAAGTTCGTGCGCGGCGAAGGCGTATGGCTGATCGATGACAGCGGCCGGGCCTATCTCGACTGCTTCAACAATGTCTGCCACATCGGCCATGCCCATCCGGCCGTCGTTGAGGCGATGGCCAGGCAGGCGGCGACGCTCAACACCAACACGCGCTACCTGCACGACAACATCGTCGCCTATGCCGAGCGCCTCACGGCGACGCTGCCGAAGGAGCTGACGGTCGCCAGCTTCGTCAATAGCGGCTCGGAGGCCAACAGCTTGGCGTTGCGCATGATGCGCGCCCATACCGGCCGCGAAAACGCAATCACGCTCGACTGGTCCTATCACGGCACGACGCAGGAGCTGATCGACATCAGCCCTTACAAGTTCCGCCGCAAGGGCGGCAAGGGCCCCAAGCGGCATGTCCATATCGCTGCCGTGCCGGACAGTTATCGTGCTCCGATCGACTGGCCAATCGAGGAGCACGGCAAGCGTTTTGCTGAAAGCGTCGCCGAACAAATTGCCGTCATGAAGGCTGAAGGCGAGGGGCCGGGCTTCTTCATCGCCGAATCCATCCCGAGCGTCGCGGGCCAGGTCTTCCTGCCGGAGGGCTATCTCAAAGAGGTTTACCGAATGGTGCGCGAAGCGGGCGGCGTCTGCATCGCCGATGAGGTTCAGGTCGGCTTCGGCCGCGTCGGCAGCCATTGGTGGGCATTCGAAACGCAGGGCGTCGTGCCCGACATCGTCACTATGGGCAAGCCGATCGGCGACGGCCATCCGCTCGCCGCCGTCGTCACGACCCGCGAAGTCACCGACAGCTTCAACAACGGCATGGAATATTTCAATACCTTCGGCGGCAACCCGGTCTCCTGCGCCGTCGGCCTTGCCGTGCTCGACGTCATAGAGGGCCAGGACCTGCGCGGCAATGCGCTTGCCGTCGGCAATTACCTGATGGACGCCTTCCGCGACATGCAGAAGCGCTACCAGGCAATCGGTGACGTGCGCGGCCTCGGCCTCTTCATCGGCATCGAGCTTGTCACGGACCGCAAGACCAAGGCGCCCGCCACCGAATTCGCCCGCGCCGTCTCCAACGGTGCGCGCTGCCGCGGCGTGTTGATGGGCACCGAAGGCCCGCATGACAACGTGCTGAAGATGCGCCCGCCGATGATCTTCTCCAGGCGCGACGCCGATCATCTGATCGCCGTGCTTGAGGAAACTTTCGCCGGCGTAGAAAAGACGCTCGGCTAAGGCCCAGACATCATTCTTTCAAAACCAGTCAGCTGGGGCGCTTCCCCCGGCCGGGAAGACGCATGCCAAAAGGATCAATCAAGGAGGAGAACACCATGAAGACAACCATACTGGCCCTCGCGGCCGCAGCCTTTGCCGCCGGCACGGCCTATGCCGGCACTTTCGATGCCATCAAGGAGCGCGGCGAGGTTCGCTGCGGCGTCAGCCAGGGCGTGCTCGGCTTTTCCGGGCCGGACAAGAACGGCGTCTGGGCCGGTTTCGACGTCGATTTCTGCCGGGCGGTCGCTGCGGTCACACTCGGTAACTCGGACAAGGTGGCCTATGTGCCGCTTTCCACCAAGGACCGCTTCACGGCGTTGCAATCGGGCGAAGTCGACCTTCTCTTCGTCAGACGACCTGGACGCTCTCGCGCGACACCGATCTCGGCATGAGCTTCGTTGGTGTCAACTACTATGACGGCCAGGCCTTCATGGTGAACAAGGAGGTCAGCGTGAAGAGCGTCAAGGAGCTCTCTGGCGCCTCCGTCTGCACGGAAACCGGCACGACGACCGAGCAGAACATGGCCGACTATTTCAGCGCCAACAAGATGGAGTACGAGGTCATCGCCTTCGAAAAGCCGGACCAGACGATCCAGGCCTTCAACACCGGCCGATGCGACGTCTACTCGACGGATGCTTCCGCGCTCTACGCCCAGCGCCTGACGCTCAACGATCCTGACCGTTTCGTGGTGTTGCCCGAGGTCATCTCCAAGGAGCCGCTCGGCCCGGCCGTGCGCCAGGGCGACGACCAGTGGTTCAAGATCGTACGGTGGACGCTGTTTGCGCTGATCGAAGCCGAGGAAATGGGCATCACCAAGGAGAATGCGGCATCCCTTGCCGAGAGCGGCACAGTCGCGCAGAAGCGTTTCCTCGGCATCGAGAGCGATGCCGGCAAGACGTTGGGGCTTGATTCGAAATGGGCCTATCAGGCGATTTCTGCCGTCGGCAACTACGGCGAAATCTTCGAACGTCACCTCGGCAAGGACAGCCCGCTTAAGATTGATCGCGGCCTCAATCGCCTGTGGAATGAGGGCGGCCTGATGTACGCCCCGCCCGCTCGCTGACGTAGAATGGGCAGCTACCGCGGGATGTTTACCGCGGTAGCTGGCTATGTCTCGCACGCGACCTTGCAGGTTCAAAATCGCCTTTTGGAGATTCCGACCCCACACCCGTCGAAGACACGAGTGGGCTCGGGAATGATGTGAGGGAGTGACCCCGCTTAGGCAGCGCATCGACGAGCGCGCGGCCGCGCCATGCGCGCCACCGGTCTGATACCAACCGTCATTGATCAGAACCCGTGCGCCCATTTGCATCGGCCGATCGACATGATCTTCTACGGTCGATCCTGTAAGGTTCGCCAAGCTTAGCAGCAGTGGTCGACGACATCCTCATAGGACGTGAAGACGCGGTTTGAGAGCCAATTGTCCTCATGAACTGCCAGATGTTTTCGAACGGGTTCATCGCCTGTGATTTGGGTGGCAGTGGCGCTATGGTGATGTTTTCTGGGACCACGAGATTGTTGGACATATGCCATCCCGCCTGGTTCATGATGAGGACGGAGTGGGCATTGTCCGCGACGTGCCGGGAGATCTCGATCATGTGCTGGTTCATGGCATGGGTGGCGCACCACAGCAGCAACTCACAACGCCAGTATTGGCAGTTTCAGCTTCTTCGGGGGGGGGGGGACGGATGAACAGGGCGTGGGTCCGCTCCTTTCAAGAGCAAGACAGCAGGGCCCATGCAGATGCGGGGATTGATTTGCATCTGCATGGGCGATGTGGATCAGCTATTGATCCGAGTGGCGATGCAGCCTCCCGAACCCGGTTGAGGATTTTCGCCGTAAGTGCAGCTTTGTCTGCGGCAGGAACCGACCGTAGTGCGATAGTTGGTCAATTCCTAGGGATATCGGGCCAAGTATCGGAGAGCCGATAGCCTGCAGGCCAGGGATCGTCCGGGTCGAGCATCACCTGGTGAGTGCCGGTAATCCACGCACGGCCGGAGATTTCTGGCACGATTGCGGCGCGCCCCCCGACAGTCGTTTGCCTCACAATGCGACAATCGAAGCGTGAGCCGATGATAGAATAGCCGCAGAAGAGCTGATCGACCTTGATCTGGCCACGAGCGTGGAGCAATGCCATGCGGGCCGAGCAGCCGGTTCCGGTCGGCGAGCGATCAAGCTTGGCGGGTTGTATCACAACAGTATTTCGACCATGTAGAATACCATCGCGCTCTTCGATCGGCAGCGTCAGTTGGCAAAAAGAGATATGGTTCCACTCCGGATTATCCGGGTGCGCGAAGCCGAGTTGCTCGTTTGCAGCGTTTGTAATTCTGATGCCAGTCTCGGCAAGTTCGCGTGCTTCGTCAGGTGTGATTTTGAAGCCAAGCGCTTGAGCATCAGCAAAAACGAAACTGTCTCCCCCATATGCGGTGTCGACCGTGAGTGTGCCAAGGCCTGCGACTTCAATCTTCGCGTTGAGCTTGTCGACGAAGGAGGGCACATTGGTGACCGTGATGCGTTCAGCCTTTCCATCGCGACACGACGCAACAACGTCGACCAATCCGCAAGGGGCCTCGAGCACCATCCGCGTTTCCGGCTCCACCATCGGCACGATACCGCTATCGAGCAACACTGTGGAGACACAAATAGAGTTGGACCCGGACATGGGAGGCGTATCCTCGGGCTCCATGATAATAAAGCCCATCGTGGCCCGCGGATCCTTGGGGGGGACCAGCAAATTGATGTGACGAAAAACTCCACCTCGGGGCTCATTCAATACAAAGTCGCGCAGCGTCTTATCCTCGGCAATGAACCTACGCTGCTCCCATAGTGTCTGGCCAGGTGGTGGTGCGACGCCACCAACGATCACATCGCCCACTTCGCCTTCTGCGTGGCAGGACACGATATGTATTACTCTGCTACTGCGCATTATCTCTCCCCACCGGATGCTGTTCCGTATCGAATGCAGAGGGCATACGATTTCGTCAAAATCTACCCACTGCGCTTGACGCAACGGCAACGTCAATGCCCTTTTAAAACGATTGATTGGGCAGTCGTGAGTTTGTATTTTATCTGTCGACAAGAGGATTATCAATGGTCGATTCTGTTTCTCTCCCACTAGCCGCGCGTAAGCGAGGTTCTGGCGTCAAGATGGTCTACGATATCTTGCGCGACGAAATTCTGGATTTGAAGCTTCCGCCCGGGAGTCCGATTGACGAGGTCCAACTGGCGGAGCGTTTCCACATGTCGCGCACGCCGATCCGAGAGGCGCTTGTCCGGCTTGCGGGTGATGGGCTGATCGAGACCCTACCAAATCGGTCGACGATGGTGTCGAATTTTGATTTTCTCAATCTTGGGCCATTCTTCGAAGCGCTCGTGCTAATGTATCGTGTCACGACCCGTCTTGCGGCACAAAACCACCGGCCGAGCGATCTAGCCGTTATCCGAATTCATCACGAGGAATATGCGGCGGCGGTGAACGCCCGCGACGCGATGCTGATGATTGCAACAAATGCGGCCTTCCACGCCGCGATTTCCGAAGCGGGCCGTAACCCCTACTTTACAGGCCTGTTCCGCAAACTGCTCGACGAGGGCAGGCGGATCCTGCGACTGTATTATCAGTCCTATGATGAGCAGTTCCCTCAACGCTTCGTGGAGGAACATGCAGATCTCATTGCTGCGATTGTTGCCCGCGACGTCGATCGCGCCGATTATCTTGGGAAGGCTCACGCTGAGCAGATCGTTGCACAAGTGCAGAAATTGTTCAGTCGCAGCGGAGGACTCGACCTAGAGTTATGATCATTGTATTTTTTTTGTCGACAAACTAAATGCAAGTTGATATTGCAGGGGAAACCGTCCGGGAGGTTATGCCTTCTTCTGACGGCCGGTTGAATTCTCAAATGGAGACTGACGTGAAAGCTACCATATTTTCCGGCGTAATCCCCGCCTTGATGACCCCTTGCAAGAGTGATCGCACGCCAGATTTCGATTCTTTGGTCCGTAAGGGCAAAGACCTGATCGACAATGGGATGTCTGCGGTCGTCTACTGCGGGTCGATGGGTGACTGGCCGCTATTGACCGATGAGCAGCGTATGGAAGGCGTGGAACGCCTGGTGAAGGCCGGAGTGCCGGTCATCGTGGGTACCGGAGCCGTCAATACGGCATCTGCCGTCGCACACGCAGCTCACGCGCAAAAAATTGGGGCACAGGGTCTGATGGTTATACCGCGTGTCTTGTCTCGAGGGTCAGTCGTGGCCGCCCAAAGAAACCACTTTAAGGCCATTCTTTCCGCAGCGCCGGATTTGCCGGCAGTGATTTACAACAGCCCGTACTATGGTTTTGCTACACGCGCCGATCTCTTCTTCGCTTTGCGTGCGGAACATCCAAATCTGGTCGGCTTCAAGGAGTTCGGCGGCGCGGAGGACATGCGTTATGCGGCGGAGAACATTACAAGTCGCGACGATGATGTCTCGCTGATGATCGGCGTGGATACATGCGTGTTCCATGGCTTCGTCAACTGTGGGGCGACCGGTGCCATTACCGGCATTGGCTGTGTACTGCCTAAAGAAGTGCTGCATATGTGCAACCTTGCTAAGGCCGCCGCAAAAGGCGACCCGGATGCCCGCCAGCGCGCCCTTGAGCTTGAAAAGGCCCTTGGGGTGCTCTCCTCCTTCGACGAAGGGCCGGACCTGGTTCTCTACTTCAAGCACATGATGGTGCTCAAGGGTGACAGGGAATACACGCTGCACTTCAATGAGACGGACGAGCTCTCCGAAAGCCAGCGTGGTTATGTCGAAGCTCAACTGAAGCTCTTTGATACTTGGTATGCAGAGTGGAGCAAGCTTCCGGGCGCCGTCCAGACATGCAAGGCTTAGATCACCGGTCCTCCCAGGAAAAGGCCCTCCGCAAGGAGGGCCTGAGACTGCTGACAAACCCCTGGCTACAGCCGGGGGTTTATGATTCACTGGGACATGTTGAAGAAACCTGCTCCCGAACAGACGGCTCTCGAGATGGTGACGCTCGACAGTCTGGTGCCGAAGGATCACCTGCTTCGCAAGATCGATGCGGTGATCGATTTTTCCTTCATCCATGATCGGGTTGCCGGGCTTTACTGCGCCGACAACGGCCGCCCGCCACTCGACCCGACCTTGATGTTCAAGGCGCTGTTCCTTGGTTACCTCTTCGGGGTGCGCTCCGAGCGGCAGTTGGTGCGCGAGATCGAGGTGAATGTCGCCTATCGGTGGTTCCTGCGGATGAAGCTGACTGACCCGGTCTTTGATGCCTCAACGCTGTCCCAGAACCGCCGCCGCCGCTTCAATGACACTGATGTGGCGCAAGATATCTTCGATGCGATCGTGGAACAGGCGAGCCGCCACGGCCTGGTCGATGGCACGGTGCTCTATACGGATTCGACCCATCTGAAGGCCAATGCCAACAAGGGCAAGTATGATCTTGAGATGCTTGCGAAGTCACGCGCCGACTACTGGGCCGATCTTGACCGGGCGATCGAGGCCGAGCGGGCGGCGCACGGCCAGAAGTCGCTTAGGCAAAAGGAGCGCGAGCCTGAGGTGAAGGAAACCAAGATCAGCCGCACCGATCGGGATGCGGGCTACATGGTGCGCGACGGCAAGCCCAAGGGCTTCTTTTATCTCGATCATCGCACGGTCGATGGCCGCCATGCGATCATCACCGACACGCATGTCACGCCGGCCAATGTGCATGACAGTATCGTCTATCTGCAACGGCTCGACCGGCAGCGCCAGCGCTTCGACTTCCATGTTGGCGCAGTCGGCCTGGATGCGGGCTACGCCACTTCGGGCATCGCTAAGGGGCTGGAGGAGAGACAAATCCTCGGGGTGACCGGCTATCGCAACCCGACCCCGCCAAAGGACGGGATGATGCGCAAGTCGCAGTTCGTCTTTGAGCCCGAGACCGACGGCTATCGTTGCCCGCAGGGTCAGCTGCTCACCTATGCCACCACCGACCGGAACGGCTACAAGCACTACCGCTCGGACCCGTCCCTTTGCCGCGACTGCCCGCTTCTTGCCTCCTGCACCGCAAACGCCAAGGCGGAGCGGACCATCACCCGCCATGTCTGGGCCGATGCCCGCGAGCGAACCGATGCCAACCGCAAGACGGCCAGAGGCAAGGCGATCTACAAGCGGCGAAAGGAGACGGTCGAGCGCTCCTTTGCCGATGCCAAACAGCTCCACGGGCATCGCTATGCCCGCTTCCGCGGCCTCATCAAAGTCCAATGGCAATGCCTGCTGGCGGCGAGCGCCCAGAACATCAAGAAGATCGCAATGGCAGTCACCAAAGCCACGAACCCCGCCTGGGCATAAGGGCACAGGTCCCATTGAGTTCACCAAAATCTACGGCCGAAACACCAACTGAGCATGAACCTCAAAAACGAGAAAACCCGCCGAGCAAAAATCGGCGGGTTTGTCAGCGGCCTGAGGGCCTCCGCAAGGAGGGCCTTTTTGCTTCGTCCTGAGCTTGAACCGTACAGGCGGTAATGTTCAGGGCACGCTGTCGGATCACGCGATCGCGTCCAGCCCCTTCTCCAGAAGCCGGTCAAGCTGCTCCATTTCGGCAGCCGTCAGCGCAATCCCTTCCGCCTCGGATTTCGCACGGGCCGCAAAGCGGCGCTGCGACGGCAGGCGGGCGCCCTGGCCGACAATGCTCTCGAACAAGTTTTCGGCACGCGCAAAGGGGTTACCGGGACGCCCGGCGGCAAAGGCCTCAGGCGAGAGGGCGATGATCAGTTCCCCATGCATGGGCGCAAGCGTCGTGGTCCCGAGATAGTCCAGGACTTCAGGGCTCGTCAGGTCGCCGATCATGATGCCGGCCAGAAGCTCGATCATGGTGCCGATCGCCGAGCCCTTGTGGCCACCGAAGGGAAGCATGGCGCCGGCCAGTGCCGCTTCCGGATCGGTCGTCGGCTGTCCTTCGGCATCGATCGCCCAGCCTTCCGGCAGCGGCTTGCCGGCGCGTCGATGCAGTTCGAGCTCCCCCCGTGCGGCCACGGAGGTGGCGAAGTCGAAGACATAGGGTGAATGATCCGGACGCGGCCAGCCGAAAGCGAAGGGGTTCGTCCCGAGCAAGGGCTTGCTGCCGCCAGTCGGCGCAACGGTCGCATAGCTGGGGCACATGGCGAGCGCGGCAAGGCCTTGGCCAGTCATCGCTTCCACTTCCGGCCATAGGGCGGAAAAGTGGCTGCAATCGTTGATGACCAGCGCCGCGAGACCGAGGGCACGCGCGCGTTCGGCAAGTGCGGGAAGACCGAGTTCGAAGGCGGGGTTGGCAAATCCCCCCTTGGCGTCGACTCTGACAATGGCCGAACCTTGGTTCAGGTCGAGTTCCGGCACTGCAGCCGGCTTGACCTTGCCCGCCTTCACGGTCCGCAGGGCCCCCTCGATACGATAGATCCCATGCGACTTGCAGGCGTCACGCTCGCCTGCGACGATGACGCGTGCAAGCGCCCCCGCCTGCTGCGCATTGAGGCCGGCCTTCCGGAAGATGGCGTCGACCCGCCGGTGGAGATCCGCAATCGTGATGGTGGATGTCTGGGGCATATTCGTTTCTCCGAGGCTGGCCAACAAAAAAGTGTTTGAGATTCGATATTGCATACATATAGTATACAGCACGCGACAGGCGCAATCCATGCAGCGTCTACTGATCAGCAAATTCCTCCTTGAAAGAAAGGTGCCTCAAATGGCTTTTACCCCCAGTGGTAAACATATCGTCGCCGGCGAGTGGCTGGAGGGCGATGGAACCTTCGCCTCGTCACCTGCACATGGACCGGCACATGATTTTGCAGTCGGAAACCTGGCTCTTGTGAACAGGGCCGCAGAAGCGGCAGAGGAAGCATATGTGAGCTACGGCTACTCCTCCCGCGCGGATCGGGCTGCTTTCTTACGCGCCATCGCAGATGAGATCGAGGCTCGAGCCGACGAGATTACCGAGATCGGCACGCAGGAAACCGGCTTGCCGGCCGCGCGCCTTCAAGGGGAGCGGGGTCGCACGACCGGCCAATTGCGCCTGTTTGCCGACCACATCGAAAAGGGTGACTATCTCGATCGCCGTGTAGATGCAGCGCTACCGGACCGCCAGCCGGCTCCGCGCCCGGAGATCCGCCTGATCCAGCGGCCGATTGGTCCAGTCGCAGTCTTCGGCGCCTCCAACTTTCCGCTCGCCTTCTCGACTGCCGGCGGCGACACCGCTGCAGCACTTGCTGCCGGCTGCCCGGTGGTGGTGAAGGGACACTCCGCCCATCCGGGTACAGGCGAGATCGTCGCTCATGCTATCGAAGCAGCGATCAAGAAAACCGGGACGCATCCGGGGGTCTTCTCGCTGATCCATGGGGGCAGCCGTCAGGTTGGAGAAGCTCTCGTACAGCACCCGCTGATAAAGGCGGTTGGCTTCACCGGTTCGCTCACCGGCGGCCGGGCACTCTTCAACCTGTGCGCAGGCCGTCCAGAGCCGATCCCCTTCTTTGGTGAACTTGGTTCAGTCAACCCGATGTTCCTGCTGCCGGAGGCAATGAAGGCCCGTGCTGAAGCGCTAGGCGAGGGCTGGGCGGCGTCGCTGACCATGGGAGCTGGCCAGTTCTGCACCAATCCCGGCATCGCCATCGTCGCGGATGGAGCAGACGCCGATCGCTTCACCACCTCTACAGTGGAGGCGCTGCGAAAGGTGGGGCCGCAAACCATGCTCACAGACGGTATTGCGAATGCGTACCGGGAGGGGATGAAGCGCTTCAGCGGCCGCAACACTGTGAAGCCCTTATACGTCACTGAATCGAGCGGACGGAACGCCCTTCCGAACCTGTTCGAATTAACGGGCGATCAATTTCTGGCCGATCACGCGCTCTCAGAAGAAGTCTTCGGACCGCTCGGTCTCGTTGTGCGAGTGCAGTCGGTAGAGGAGATGGAGTTGATCGGCCGTCGGCTCGATGGGCAGTTGACTGTGACGATGCACATAGATGCCGGTGATCTCGAAGCCGCCATGCGCCTCCGTCCTATTTTGGAGCGCAAGGCGGGTCGCGTCTTGGTCAATGGCTTTCCCACGGGCGTCGAAGTTGTTGACGCCATGGTTCACGGCGGGCCGTATCCCGCATCGACAAACTTTGGCGCGACGAGCGTCGGCACAATGTCGATTCGTCGTTTCCTGCGGCCTGTATCTTATCAGAACATGCCGCCCAAATTGCTGCCTGAAGACATGAGGGACTAGATCGGGGGGAGGCGGACTGGCGCCTGCCTCCATCAAACTTTTTCAGAGAGGCTATATACTATCTGTATTTTTTTTGTATATTGATCTCAGGTCTTCGCCGTTCGGTGTGGGACGGACCTTCGCGGGCGAGGATCGCTTAGATTGGGAGAGAGCAATGAAAAAGGTTTCGGTACTGGCTTTTGGCCTTGTGGCTGCCACCGCGCTCGGTGGCGCCGCTTACGCGGACAAGCTTGATGATATTATCGGTTCCGGCACCCTGCGTTGCGCAGTGGTCCTCGACTTCCCGCCGATGGGGTCGCGTGATGAAAGCAACAATCCGGTCGGCTTCGACGTAGACTATTGCAACGATCTGGCGAAGGCTCTCGGGGTGACGGCCGAAATCGTCGAGACACCATTCCCGGAGCGCATTCCAGCCCTTATGTCTGGTCGGGTAGATGTAGGCGTAGCCTCGACCTCCGATACGCTTGAGCGAGCGAAAACAGTGGGAATGACGATCCCCTACTTCGCTTTTGAAATGGCCGTCACGGCTAACGACAAGTCTGGTGTGAAGTCCTTCGAAGATATGAAGGGCAAGGTCGTCGGCGCAACAGCCGGCACCTATGAGGCGATCGCTCTCGAAGAGCAGGTCAAGGCGTGGGGGGAGGGCGAGTTTCGTCCCTATCAGACGCAGGCAGACGTCTTTCTCGCTTTGAGCCAAGGGCAGATTGACGCGACGGTTTCTACGTCTACCGTCGCTCAGGCGAACGTCAAGTCAGGAAATTTCTCTGGGCTTGCAGTGGTCGGTAAGGCGCCGTTTGATACGGACTATGTCGCACTCTTTACCAATCGGGAAGAATACGGCCTGATCAACTACCTCAACCTATTCATCAACCAGCAAGTCCGGACCGGACGCTATGCTGAACTTTACGAGAAATGGGTGGGCGGCGATGCGCCTGATCTCACCGTCGGCGGCGTTTATCGCTGATTGACCCGTCTCCAAGGTGGCGCCGACAACAGCCGGCGCCACTGCTCCCTTTAGTGAAGTGAGGCGGGAATGTTCAACTATACCTTCCACTGGAACCAGGCACTCAGGGCACTGCCGCAGATGCTCGACGGTGCGCTTGTCACTCTCCAGGTTGCCGTATTGTCGATGGTCATCGGCCTGGTTTGCGCAATTGCGCTCACGGTTTTTCGTCTATCCGGCAATAGGGTCCTGTCAGGGTTTGCGGCGGTCTGGGTCGAGATCGCTCGCAACACGCCTGCACTCTTCCAGATCTATATGGCCCATTTCGGTCTGGGCAATTTTGGCATTCACCTTAGCCCCTATGCAGCGCTGCTTGCAGGAATAGCATTCAACAATGCGGGTTATCTCGCGGAAAACTTCCGTGGCGCGCTGAAGGCAATACCGGATACGCAAACGCGCGCAGCTCGGTCGCTTGGGATGACTTTGCTGCAGGCTTTTCGCTTCATCGTGCTGCCTCAGATGCTGCGCATCGCCTATCTGCCGGCGACGAACCAGATGGTCTGGGCAATCCTGATGACGTCGCTCGGCGTGACCGTCGGGATGAACACCGACCTTGCCGGTGTAACCCAGGAGCTGAATGCTCGCTCATTCCGCACGTTCGAATTCTTCGCGATCGCAGCTGTGATTTATTACGTCATCGCCAAGGCCGTGACCTTGGTCGCCAGAGCCTTGGCCTGGCGCATGTTCCGCTACTAGGAGGGCAGGATATGTTCGACACCGCCCTCACTTGGAACGATCTGGTCTTCCTCGGCCAAGGTGCCGCCATGACCCTTGCCGTAACTGCCGTTTCGGTAGCCGCAGGCACGATCATGGGAATCGTTTTCGGCGTTATTCGCTTCCAGGCCGGATCTGTCTGGTCGATGCCCCTGATGTTCTTCCTCGACATTTTCAGGTCCGTCCCACTCCTCATCCAGTTGGTGCTTGGCAATGCCTTGCAGTCGATCGCGAAACTTGGTTGGCCGCCATTTACGACGTCCTGCGTGGTTCTCTCACTCTATACTGCGGCTTATTGCACCGAGATTGTCAGAGGCGGCATCGCGTCGGTTCCTGTGACAACCCGCCGTGCGGCTCGCTCACTGGGCATGACCTGGGGGCAGGACATGCGCTACATCGTGGCTCCATTGGCGACGCGGGTTTCGCTCCCTGCCTGGATCGGACTGACGCTGGGCGTCATGAAGGACTCGGCCCTGGTACTATGGCTCGGCTTGATCGAACTACTGCGAGCATCGCAGATCCTGGTCACCCGCCTGCAGGAACCGCTGTTCATCCTCCTGATCTGCGGTGCCATCTACTTCCTCATCAGCTTCCCCATCGCCCGGTTCGGCGGTTATCTCGAAAGACGGTGGTCTCCCCATGATTGAGATTGAAAATGTCCACAAGTCCTTTGGCAGTCTGAAGGTTCTCAAAGGTATCAACCTGAACGTCGATAGCGGCGAGGTGGTCACGATCATCGGCGGGTCGGGCTCGGGGAAGTCCACTCTGCTGACCTGTATCAACGGTCTGGAGCCAATCAACGCGGGCCGCATCCGCATCGACGGCACCGAGGTCCACGCGAAGACAACCGACCTCAACAAACTGCGCCAGAAGGTCGGGATCGTTTTCCAGCAGTGGAACGCCTTCCCCCACCTCACGGTGCTGGAGAACGTGATGCTGGCGCCGCGCAAAGTCCTCGGCCTTCCCAAGGAGAAGTCTGAGGAGATTGCGGTGAAGCAACTCACCCATGTGGGTTTGCGGGACAAGCTGTCGGTCTATCCGAGCCGGATGTCGGGTGGCCAGCAGCAGCGCATGGCTATCGCTCGCGCGCTTGCCATGTCCCCGGAGTATATGCTGTTCGATGAGGTTACCTCGGCTCTTGACCCTATGCTGGTCGGAGAGGTTCTGGACACACTCAAGATGCTTGCAGAGGAAGGGATGACGATGATCTGCGTCACTCATGAAATGGCCTTTGCGCGCGACGTATCCGACCGTGTTGCTTTCTTCCACCAGGGCGTAATGGCGGAGATCGGTTCGCCCGATCAGATCTTTGGCTCCCCTCAGCGGCCGGAGACGCAGGAGTTTCTCGGGAGCGTCCGCTGATGACACAGCCGGACGTTGTCGTCATCGGTGCAGGCGTGATCGGCCTCTCTGCCGCGATCGCCGCGCAGGCGAGGGGGCTTTCGGTGACGGTGTTCGATCGGGAAGGGCCGGCGGCCGGCGCATCCGCCGGAAATGCCGGGGCCTTCGCCTTCACCGACATCCTGCCGCTTGCCTCGCCCGGTATCATGCGAAAGGCGCCGAAGTGGCTACTCGATCCGCTCGGCCCCCTTTCGGTTCGACCATCTTACGCTCTCAACATCGCGCCATGGATGTATCGCTTCTGGCGCGCCTGTTCTCCGGCTCGCGTTGCATCGTCCACGGATGCGCAGACCGCGTTGATGGATCTCTCCAAGGCAGAGCTCGAGCCGTTCTTGCAGCAGACGGGCACGCTGAACATGCTGCGCAAGGATGGCAACCTGCAGGTCTACGAAAGCCAGGCTGAGCTTGATGCGGCGTTACCGGGATGGGCAGCGCGCGAACGCCATGGCATTGAGTTCCGCCATCTCGATGCTGCAGGTATGGCAGAACTCCAGCCTGGGCTATCGCCCCGTTTTACCCACGGAACCTTTACCCCCGGCTGGTACTCCATCGCTGATCCAAAGCTCTATACGATAGCGCTCGCGGATCATTTTTGTGCCAAGGGCGGCAAGATCGGCCAGGCAGAGGTCACGGCAGTCCGGCCGGATGAGACGGGCGTCGAGATTGTCACCGCACAGGGTGAGCAATATCGTGCGGGGCAGGTGGTGGTGGCTGCGGGCGCTTTTTCGCACCGCATCTCGCGGACTCTTGGAGAATCGATCCCGCTGGAGACGGAGCGGGGCTACAACACGACCCTGCCGCTTACGGCCTTCGACCTCAGGACACAGGTCACTTTTGGCGGACATGGTTTCGTTGTGAGCCGTCTGTCGACCGGCATCCGCGTCGGCGGTGCGGTGGAGCTCGGGGGGCTGGACCTGCCGCCGAACTACAAGCGCTCGCAAGCAATGCTCGGCAAGGCGCAGGCGTTTCTGCCGGGCTTGAAGGCGGAGGAGGGTGTGCAGTGGATGGGCTTCCGCCCCTCATTGCCTGACAGTCTGCCGGCAATCGGACGAGCGCGCGGCCTGACTCGTGTCATCTACGCTTTCGGCCACGGACACCTTGGTCTCACCCAATCAACCGGGACCGCTCGGCTTGTCGCTGATCTGTTGACGGATGAGCGGCTCCCAATCGAAATATCACCCTTCTCGCCGCAACGCTTCTGACAGAGTTTGAGCCATGGCTTCCTATACCTTCTTTTGTATCGACGGGCATACGTGCGGAAACCCCGTCCGGCTTGTTTCCGGGGGTGGTCCGCGGCTTGCAGGGGCAAACATGCTCGAGAAGCGGGCGCATTTTCTTCGCGAGTTCGACTGGATCCGCACCGGGCTGATGTACGAGCCGCGCGGCCATGACATGATGTCCGGGTCGATCCTGTACCCGCCCACTCGAGCTGACTGCGACGTAGCGGTCCTGTTTATCGAAACCTCCGGCTGCCTGCCGATGTGCGGCCACGGCACGATCGGTACCATCACAATGGGCATCGAGAACGGGCTGATCACGCCGCGCGAGCCTGGAAAGCTATCAATCGATGCGCCGGCGGGGAAGGTGGACATCACCTATCGGCAGGAAGGCCGCTTCGTGGAGGAGGTGCGCCTCACCAACGTCCCCGGCTTCCTCCATTCGGAGGGGCTGACGGCACAGGTCGAGGGCCTGGGCGAGGTCGTCGTCGACGTCGCCTATGGTGGCAATTTCTACGCCATCGTTGAACCGCAGAAGAATTTCAGGGACATGGCCGATCACACGGCCAGCGAACTGGTGGGTTGGAGCCCGAAGCTGCGTGCCGCCCTCAACGCCAAATACGAGTTCATCCATCCCGAGCATTCGGAGATCCGCGGACTGAGCCACATCCAGTGGACCGGCAAGCCGACGAACTCGGAGGCTCACGCACGCAACGCAGTATTCTATGGCGAGAAAGCGATCGACCGCTCCCCCTGCGGAACGGGCACTTCGGCGCGGATGGCGCAACTTGCGGCAAAGGGAAAGCTCACGGTCGGCGACGAGTTTGTCCACGAGTCGATCATCGGATCTCTTTTCCGCGGACGAGTCGAAGCGGCAACGACCGTTGCCGGTCACAACGCGATTGTCCCGTCCATTGCCGGCTGGGCGCGAATGACCGGCATCAACACAATCTTCATCGATGAACGCGACCCCTTCGCCCATGGTTTTATCGTCCAATAAATAACGTACATCATTGCCTGACTACGCTCGCCGGAGAAGCAGAAGGACCGATTCTTCCAACAACCGAAGCGCTGAGCTTCTGGGGAGGCGTCTCTAAGCCGATGGGAAAGTCGTTGACGTTCATCACCCCTTGCATGGGCGAGCCTGGCGGGTTCCATCCTGCTAATGCCATCGAGCCGTGGATCGTGCGCGTGCTCCGGTGTCTTGCTTGACTTGATGCTAAACGATTTCACACCCTGAACTGCCCCCAGTTCGCCGGACAGTCCGCATAAGCATAAAGGCTCGAGCACGGGCACCCCGGTCTCGGAGTTTGCCGCAAGCATGGTGTCAGCGATGCCAGCATCGATAAATCAAAGGGCAGATTCGGCGGCATGGACGTATAGGAGGCCAAGCGGCTGAAGATGCTGGAGGAGGAAAACGTGAAGCTGGAGCGGATTATTGGCGGATGCTATGTTTAACCAAGGAGTTTTGAAAGACCTTCTGGGAAAGAATGTATGGTCCGCCTCGTCCGCGCAAGGGTACGCGACATCGCCAATGACGATGCCAGTTGCATAAATGTATCCGGCCTCTCGCGAGTGGGCTGCGGTTGCAGCCAAGCCATGATGAGATCCGCACACGCCGTTCCCAATAAATGGTTCGGGCACGAGGCGCGTTTTTTTGCAAAGGGCTTACGGCATGTTGATCCACTGTTTTTTCATCACTATTCCCGAGCCTTGCAATCGAACCAGGAGCATCAGGCGAATGCAGGATCTCTGCGCTCGTAGAGTGCTCCCGGCTTGGTCAGGACGACCCAGACGATCCGGGCCATTTTGGCGGCAAGTGCGACAACGGCTTTGTTAGGGTGCATTCGTGTTGGTTTCCACGCGGAATTGAGCCGGTTTTGGAATGAACCCCTCGGGCTGGACCACGAGACCTGGAAAAACTGGTACACTCTGCGGGCCTCAATCGGAGAAGGCTCATGAAGTCCCGAGGTCCATATCGCCGGCATTCGACGCCGTTCAAGTTGCAGCTTTGCCAGGATATCCGAAACGGCGTCATCGGACGGCGCGACGCACAGCGGACATACGGCGTTTCGGCAAACCTCATACAGCTATGGCTAACGCAGTTCGATCGCGGCGATCTGAACGATGAGGAGGCTGAGGCCAGCGTCATTGCCGAGTACGAGGCCCACATTGCGGCGCTTGAACGCAAGGTCGGCCAGCTCACCATGGAGCTGGACCTGGTTAAAAAAACACGCGCCAGGCGATCGCCGGCGACAGCGGGAGCTCCTCCATCATCACCGGACCCCGGCCTGCTCTGTCAGACGGGGGTGCAAAATGATCGATCTCCCGAGGAGCACTTACTATTACCGATCAACGGCAAAAGCTTTGAATCTCGGCGACAGCGAGCTCGTTGCGATCATAGAGGACATCCAGGACGAGCTGCCTTGCTATGGATACCGACGCGTAACACACGAGCTTCAGCGAAGAGGCCACCTCGTCAATCACAAGCGTGTCACCCGCGTCATGCGGGCCAATGGCCTCGGGATCAAGCCTCGCAAGCGGTATGTTCGCACGACGGATAGCAACCACGATTCGCCGATCTACCCGAACCTTTATCGCAATGTGATCCCAGCGCGGCCCGATATGGTCTGGGTGGCCGACTTCACGTACATCCGCATCGCCGCTGGCTTCTGCTATCTCGCTGTCATTCTCGACGCCTGCAGCCGGAAAGTCGTCGGCTATGGCCTGTCAAAACGCCTGGATACGCCGCTGGCATTGGCCGCGTTGCGTTCGGCGCTCGATAACAGAAAGCCTCCACCCAGCTGCATTCACCACACGGACCGCGGATGCCAATACGCAAGTGAGACCTATCGACGAGCGCTCGATGCGGCAGGTCTACAGGGATCCATGAGCGCCGTCGGCAACCCTTATCACAATGCGCAGGCCGAGAGCTTCATGAAGACCCTGAAAGTGGAGGAAATCTACCCCGCAGGCTACGAGACATTCGCTGACGTGGCCGAACACTTGCTCAGGTTCATCGAGCAGATTTGCAATGCCAAACGGCTGCATTCAGCCCTTGGCTATTTATCGCCAGCAGAATTCGAACTCAACTCGCCCAGCAGGCGGCTTAGTTTGAAGCGTTTCGATGGTCCAGCCCGAGGGGTTCACTCCACAACCGGCTCAGTTCTGCGTGGAAACCAACACTGGTCTTTCCATTGCCCCCTGTGCAGATTTCCCGTGCCAGCTCTATCCGGTTGATGGGCTATACAACTCTGTAATGAAATCAGAGCACTGCTGCACAATCTGGTCTCGGTCGTTGTCCAGGGTCGCCACGTGATAAGATTGGTCGAGCCACTGCAAACGAACGTCCGACGAGCCAACATCCCGGACGATACGGAATCCGTTCTCGGGCGCTACGACGTGATCTTCCCGGGACTGAAACACAAGTATAGGCTGTTTCAATTCAGGCAGCATGATGCCGGTGGCACAAGTTAGAACAAACCGCTCGCGCATTGTTGCCAGAGGAATTTTATCATAGCAGGTTTCGCGTCGTGTCGGGTGCTTTATGTCTGAGCCTATGCCCCGGTGAAATCCGTCGACCCCGGGGTTGAACAGTCCGCCTACCTGATCCGGTCTGTATATGCCGGTCGATCCGTTGATGCTAATAACCCGGTCAACAATATCGGGGAAGCGAATAGACAGGTTGAGTGCAATTGTTCCTCCAAGCGATAATCCCGCAATGACGATCAAATCACATTCTGCCCGTATACGATCGAGTTCCTTCTTCGCCGAGCCGAGCCAGTCATGATAGCCCGTCAATGCCAATGCTTCTGGGGTCTCTCCGTGCCCAGCAAGCAGAGGGACACTGACCGTGGCTCCGGTAGCCGCATGGATCTGTCGGCCGACGTAGGCAACGCTTTGCGGTGTGCTTGTGAAGCCATGCAGCAAGATTAGGCCGATGCTAGAACCGTGAATATAATACGGGTTCGGATCGTTATCGCAGTCCATTAGACACTCGTATCAATTGATCTTCCAGTTTCCGGCATAAAGCTGAAGATTGGGAGGAAGCTCAAATAGGGTTGTGCGATCAGTTGATAACAAAGTTGGATCACGCATTTAGGCCTATTGGATATAGCTCTCCCGAAAGGCGCGCAGCAGTCTGGTATCCACAAGATTGCTCCATGCCATTGCAATGGTCAGTTCAGGAGCCCACTCAGGCACCGGCAGGATCTTGAGCGCCGCAGGTAGGCTCTCCGCCGCACTGATCGGGAAAAATGATAGCCCACGGCCCTCTGCCACACGTTGAAATATGACTTGAACATCCCAGGCCTCGTCAACAATGGTTGGCCTCAGTCCAGGTGCAACGAAAGCTTCATCGAGAAGCGCGCGAAACGCACGCCAGTTTTCCCTGACGCCAAGAACAAAATTTGCCATGCGGAGGCTTTTCAGAGATACTTCGGCAACTGAACGCGGCACGACTGCCCCGATCTGCGTCGACCAGACGGGTTTCTGAGTCACATCTGAGTCGTGCACGCTGCCATGAGACAAAAGAAAGCCGATGTCGATCTCACCGGTTTTCAAATTGCGCATCATGGTGTCTGTCGACATGACGTGCATCTCAACTTGGCATCCAGGACAGCGTTTGTGAAACTTGTCCAATCCGGCCGAGATCTGCGACGACGTTGCTAGTGCAGAGTATCCGACAATGATGTGGCCGCGCGCACCGAGATCATTTTGGCGGGATGCACGGATAGTTCGCTCAAAGGTCGCGAGTGTCAGTCGTGCATCTTCGAGAAAAACCTGTCCGGCTTCGGTGATTTCAAAAACACTGCCTCCGCGTTGAAAGATCTCAAAGCCGAGGTCATGTTCAGTATCCTGTACGGTCTTGCTGACGGCAGGCTGCGCAATGTTCAGAACTTCTGCCGCAGCGCGGAAGCCCCCTGCATCTGCCACTGCAATCGTGTAGCGCAAGTGACGGATCCCTATCCGGGTTGGTCCCATTGCCATCTCCTCTCAAAGTCAAATGCTGATAACGAAGCGCGATCACCCGATCAAGCTTTACGATTTGAAGTGAGGTGACCAGTGCGAAATATTTTGGACGCGTGCGGACGTTCAGGAGTGGGTTCTGCCCAGGGAGGGATTATGGATCGTGCATTTCGCAAACTGACCCAAGGGCTTATGCTCGTGGGTGGCCTGGGGGTCATCTTGATGATGCTCAACATCACGCTAGACGTTGTCCTGAAGGTGTTCTGGAATGCTCCTATCCAAGGCACGGTCGAGATCTCATCCTACTACTATATGGTCGCTATCGTCCTGTTGCCGATGGCTTTGGTTGAATACGACGATGAGCAGATCAGCGTGGATCTACTGTTCAATCATTTTCCGGGCTGGCTGAAGCGGGTCAGCTTAATGATCACGTTTGTCGCTACAGCGGGGATGCTGTCGATCATGACATGGCGGACGGGACTGGACGCTGTTCGTGCCTTCAAAGTCGGCGAAGTCGTTATGGGCAGCCGCGAGATCATCGTCTGGCCAGCCCGCTGCCTGTTGCCTCTGGGTTTTGGGTTGGCGGCCGTCGCTGCGGTCATGCGGGCCGTTATGCTTTTGCGCGGCCGTCCTGTCACCAAACTGCATGAAATGGATTCCGCTGTATGAGCACATTAGCTATTGGCTGGATCGGGGTCGTCTGTCTCTTCGGTCTGCTTATGTTGCGCATGTCGATTGGCGTCGCGTTGATGATTGTTTCCTTTGTTGGCATCTCGGTTATGCTGAACATGACAGCCGCATTCGGAATCATCAGTGCACTGCCCTTCACTTTCATTGGCGACTGGTCACTTACGGCTATTCCGATGTTCCTGTTGATGGGCTTCGTCGCCGCAAATACGGGCCTGACTACAGGCGCCTTCGATCTTCTAAAGCTGATGCTCGCTCGCGTTCCGGGCGGCCTTGCTTCGGCCAGTGTGGGTGCCTGTGGTTTGTTTGCTGCGGCCTCAGGCTCCAGCATTGCAACGACGGCGGCAATGTCGCGTATCGCCGTTCCGGAAATGTTGCGTGCAAATTACCACCCGTCGCTGGCGACCGGCGTCGTGGCCGCCTCGGGCACTCTTGGGTCGCTTATTCCGCCATCAATCCTTATGGTACTTTATGGAATCTTTACCGAGCAATCGATTGGGCAACTGTTCATTGCAGGTGTGATTCCGGGAATAGTTTCTGCCTTGATATATATGGGCATGATCACAGTTCGGTGCAGCATTTCGCCTCGTCTGGCGCCGGCCAGTATTGAAGTCCTTGACGTATCACGCATCTGGACCCTGGTCTGGTCAGTCTGGCCTTTCCCTGTGCTGATCATGGGCGTGCTTGGCGGGATCTTTGGCGGGTTCTTTACCCCGACAGAGGCGGGCGCCGTTGGTGCCTCATTGGCGATCCTGATCGCTGTTGTCCGGCGCAGTCTGACTTGGGAAGCTATGCGTTCTGCTATCCGCCAAACTGTGGTGGCCACGTCATCCATCTTTTTCCTGTCGATTGGCGCGATCATGTTTACCCGTTTCATGGGTTTGTCAGGAGTTCCGGGCTCGCTGACCGACGCTATGTTGTCGGTTTCGGACAATCAAATCGTACTCATTGTCATGGTGGCCTTGCTGTTCATCATTTTGGGTATGGTTATCGACTCGATTGGCCTGATGCTTTTGACTCTGCCCGTTTTGTTGCCCGTGCTGGAAAGCGCGAACATCAATCTGGTCTGGTTCGGCATTATCACGATCAAACTGCTTGAAATCGGGCTGGTCACACCGCCGGTCGGGCTCAACCTTTACGTCTTGCACAGTGCGCTGTCGGGCAAGGTAAAATTGGGTGACATAATTTCAGGGACAACTTGGTTCATCGCGATGGACGTTCTGACCCTGATCCTTCTTATCGCTTTTCCGGCGCTGAGCCTCTTCCTGCCGTCGCTGATGGCAGGCTGAACACAAGACTATCTGCACATTCCAAGGGAGGAAGACCATGAAGACCACGTTTATTCTGAAATCTACCGCCATCGTATTCATCACGATGACATCGACGGCGACGGCCGAAAATTACAATGCGAACCATTTCTTTGCCGAGCGCCATTCAATGGTTCGCGGCCCTTATGTGGATTTTGCGAAACGGGTTGCCGAAGAGACGAACGGCGAAGTTAACTTCACAGTATTCTCCGCAGGTTCTCTATTGCCGCCTGCCGCTTCTCTACAAGGAGTTCGCGACGGCGTGGCCCAAGTCACCTACCATGCTGGCACCTATACCCCGTCTGAGCTGCCGATCGCCAATCTGATCGGCGATATGGCATTCTACAACACCGACCCGCTAGTCATGGCTTTTGCCTCGACAGAGTTTGGACTGACCAACCCCGAACAATTGGCCGAATGGAAGGCAAACGGCGTGGTTTACGGCGGCGGCTATTCCACCTCGGAATATTTTATGCAGTGCAACACGTCGATCCAGACCCTTGAAGACATTAAGGGGAAACGTCTGAGGATGGCGGGAGGCGCATGGTCGCGGTTCGCGGAGTATGTTCAAGCCGTGCCGGTCTCCATCCCTTCCAGCGAAATGTACACGGGCCTCGATTCGGGGTCCCTTGATTGCGCTGTAGCAGCAGCGGATGCCCTTGACAGCTTCAGCTTGAAGGATGTTGTCACCCACATGAACACGCTGGCGATTGGTAACTATTACGCCGGGTTCGAGTGGGGGTATAACGCCGCGTTCTGGCAATCTCTCTCGCCTGAAAACCGGCGCGTGCTGTTCAACCAGATGGCATATTATCTGGGGCAGCACAGGGTTGAGTTCGATAAGGACGTTGAGGCTGCGGTTCAGTCTGCGAAGGAAGGCGGCATGATCGTTGTCGAAGCTGATGACACGCTGAAGAATGCACTGGATGCATTTGTTGCTGCTGATGAGGCAGTGTTGATTGCGAACGCCAAGGAACGAGGCGTCACAGACCCGGAAGCACTTATCGCATCCTTCAAGGCTCTGGTAGACAAATGGGATGTCCTGCTTGCCAAGGTTGACACCAAGGATGTGGAAGCTCTCGCCGCACTCGCTCGATCAGAAATTTACGACAAGATTGACGAGGCCACTTACGGGCTGAATTGATCAAAACTGATCTGCAAACCATTCCCGGAGGCGGCCCGGATTTCGGGCCGCCGTCCCCCAAATTAGACAAACGTCCCCTAGAGCTGGCTCGGGAAATCTGCACAGCTAGGATAAGTGGATTTCTGCCTGATTTCGGCTTTGATGCCGGCAACCGGCTACTGAGATTGCAGCCCGCCTACACTATGATCGCTAAATGATCCGTGCACCAACGCTGCATGACATCGAACCCGAAAGGCTGCAGCGGAAGAGGGCACAACCCTTGGCAACCAATCCATGAATATGGACAAGCCGCCCTGACCAGGGGTGCCACGGATATAAAAGCTCTCGAACTTCGGTCCCGTTGGTGTTCCGTCGTCCCGTTGTACAACAGCCGACGCCCACATCCATCCCTCGACCGGCAGACGCCGGATCGAGCTCACGTCAACGCGATGACACTAATGATGGTGGCGGTATAATCGATGGTAAGCGACAAGCAGACCCCATCTGACGAAGCAGCGTAGCGGTTGGTTATCGGTAGCGGACAAGATGAACCGCCGTGGGCTTCTATGTCTGCGCCTAGCTCTGGAACTAGAACTTTCCATATGATTGAGGCTTTTGCGGACCGCTTTGAGGGCGCATGGACGCTCGCAGTGCACTTGACTTCCTGGCGCCTAGCATAAATGCTGTTGGCATGTTTGACTATAGCGACACACGCGCGATGCGCGCATTCCGGGTCTGCCCTATCGCAGGATCTTAGCTGGATCCGGCCTTAGTCGCCGGCCGGATCCTGCAAGGCTCGGTCAACACGTTTCGCCTGACCATCTGCGACAGTCCTCTTTCAAAATGACCAAACAATGCACCTCCGTTGAATGACGGAGCCAATGTGCAGGTGACAATTCCTATGTTTTCGCTCAACCGAACCATGCCCGTGATTGGGGTCACTGACTATCATGCGCTGAGCCGCTTAGCCTTCGTAGCCTTAGCCAATAATTTTGATGTCGGCCCCGAACCGAATGAGAGACTAGAGAATTGCTGGGTGGTGGCAGACGATCAGGTTTCGCCTGTCACCGTTCGCCTTGGATCGGCTGTCTCGTATGAAGTTAATGGAGACCGACGCCATATTACTCTCGTTCTGCCGGACAAAGTGGATGCCGGCCATCTCTCGGTGCTGACGCCTGTTGGGGTCGCACTTATCGGGCTTAGGCCTGGAGAGCGAGGACAGTGGCACTCTCGTGCTGGACGGAAGTGTCAATTGATGGTGACGAGCGTAGGCCACACCGATAGTGGTCGGCTCGCTTCTAAAACAATCAGCAGCCGCATCAGACTGAGAAGGCTCTAGCAGTGGCGTGGTTCGTGGCTGGGTGTGATGCGACCGGTCTTGTTCCGTCAAGAGCCTGCTTTCAATCAACACGGTACTGAATTTTTGGCGAAAAGCACGTCAGACTCTGGCCTCCCGAAACGAGGCTGTGAGCCTTCGCCACCCTGACGATAAGACCTTTCTCGGAGCAATTATGGCAATTGACAAATGCTTACCTGCCACACGTGCGCGGGCGGAATTCGTACAGGGTTTGGTTTGGATGGCACTGAGCATGGCGTCATTCATAAGCATGGCAGTGGGATCGCGGGAGCTCGCTTCAACCTTATCTATCCGCCAAGTCTTGTTTTTCCGTGCCTTGGTTGGTTTAGGCGTCATATTAATCGTGGGCCGCTCGCTCCTACCCGAAATTCGGCAGAAGAAAATGGTTCGACGACACCTCGCCCGAAACGTCGTTCATTTCGCTGCTCAGTACTTTTGGACCGTCGGAGTAGTCCTTCTTCCGCTGGCTTCAGTGTTCGCCCTCGAATTTACCATGCCCATCTGGGTCGTGTTCTTCGCTTGGCTACTGCTTGGGGAGCAGCTGACCTTGCCGAGACTCCTTGCGACACTCGGCGGTTTCCTCGGTGTCCTGGTGGTGGTGCGACCAGGATACGGTGTCATTGATCCCGCTGCGGGCCTAGTGCTTCTAGCGGCAGGGGGCTATGGGCTGTCGTTGATCCTCGTCAAACAACTCACCAAGGAATGCTCACCTGGGGTGATTGTGATCTGGATGATACTCATTCAGTTGCCGCTGGGACTTTTGGCTGCCATGACTGATTGGCGGGACGTTAGCTTGACCGATATCCCATGGATGCTCGTTGCAGGTGCCGGAGCTTTAAGCGCGCATTACTGTCAAGCACAGGCGCTGAAGAGACTCGACGCTTCAGTCATCATGCCCATCGACTTTCTGCGAGTCCCTATGGCCGCGCTCGTCGGATTCTATGCCTATGGCGAAGGCATAGATGTCTGGGTCGTCGTTGGAGGAGGGATAATCCTCCTATCGAATTTCCAGGCGATGCGATCTGAGCGAATGAGGTCTCATGCCAGCAGAGAACCATGACCTGTCGTCAAAGCTGACTGACTTGTGAGCAAACAAATTCCCCCGCCAAGCCTTCAAAAATACTGGAGTAATTTATGGTACACGTTGACGAGAAACTCGAACCTATCCTCAATGAGGTGTTGCGGCGAAACGCGGGGGAGTTCGAGTTCCACCAAGCTGTGCGGGAGGTTCTGGAGAGCCTTGGTAGGGTCATTGCAAAACATCCACGCTATGCTGAAAACGCGCTTATCGAGCGTATCTGTGAGCCGGAGCGACAAATCATCTTTCGAGTGCCTTGGGTCGATGACAACGGGCAGGTGCAAATCAACCGTGGCTTCCGTGTCCAGTTCAACTCGGCTCTGGGGCCCTACAAGGGCGGGATCCGTTTTCATCCATCGGTGAACGTCGGCATCATCAAGTTTCTTGGTTTCGAACAGACGTTCAAGAACGCCCTGACTGGAATGCCAATAGGGGGCGGCAAGGGTGGCTCTGACTTCAATCCCCGAGGACGGTCTGATGGCGAAATCATGCGCTTTTGTCAGTCCTTTATGACTGAACTTTACAGGCATATCGGGGAGTACACTGACGTTCCTGCTGGCGATATCGGCGTCGGTGGTCGCGAGATCGGCTACATGTTTGGACAATATAAGAGGCTTACCAATCGCTTTGAAGCGGGTGTTCTCACCGGAAAAGCCCTCTTTTATGGCGGTTCTCGAGCTCGCAAGGAAGCAACCGGTTATGGCGCGACCTACTTCGTCAGACGAATGCTAAGCAGGAAAGGAATGGATTTTTCCGGGAAGCAAGTGGTGGTCTCTGGTTCGGGAAATGTTGCCATTTACACGATGGAGAAAGTTATCGAGTTTGGCGGAAAAATTGTCGCTTGCTCAGATTCAAATGGATACATTGTTGACAACAGTGGCATAGATCTCGCCCTGGTCAAAGAGATCAAAGAAGTGCGAAGGGAGCGCATTTCCGAATACATTAAGCTCAAAGGTGCCGGCGCTCGCTTTATCGACACCGGATCCATCTGGGATGTGCCGTGTGAAATAGCAATGCCGTCAGCGACCCAAAACGAGCTGACCGGCAAAGACGCCCGAGCCCTGGTCAAGAACGGTGTGATTGCGGTGGGAGAGGGAGCAAATATGCCATGCACTCCCGAAGCGGTTAGGCTGTTTCAGGAGGCTGGGGTGATGTTCGCACCGGGAAAAGCAGCAAACGCTGGAGGGGTCGCCACATCTGCTCTTGAAATGCAGCAAAACGCTTCGCGTGACAGTTGGAGCTTTGAACAGACAGAAGCGCGTCTCGCGGTCATTATGAGTGCTATTCATGATGCCTGCGCTGAAACTGCTGAGGAATATGGTGCGCCGGGGGACTACGTGCTGGGTGCCAACATCACCGGATTTGTAAGGGTCGCGGAAGCGATGGACGCCTTGGGAGTTATCTAAGCAAGATAGCCGGGAGATCAGGTTCGGCTTGACTTCGTACGGTGTCAGTCTACGATCATCTTCATGATGGCCTTTGGAACCAGAGCGAAGCGGGAGCCACTGCGTCTTAAAGCAGGCTCCTGACCCGATCGCACCAGTGCGGTCGGGCTTTTTGCTGTTCCCTGAAATTCCGTTGCACTCTGCTGCCACAGCGAGCATGCGACGGTTGGTAAAGGTCACCATCATGTTCCCCTCGTTGCTCAGCGGGACCGAACCAGGTCTCAAGGCTTGTGTTATCGACGATTTGGCTACGGCTTTAGGCGAAGACGCCGCCACAGTTGGTGCGCTGGTAAAAACGGCAAATCCCTCGGTGGTGAGGCCAAGCTGGATCGTGCTTGCGGTAATGCATGCTTTGTGGCGCAAAGCGAACGTCGCTCCTGAGATTACTGCCTCTGTCCTCAATGCTTGGCCGGAGATACCTGCCTCATTGGAAGAAATTCTGTGCTTTAGGATGAATGACTCAGCTGAAGAGAGTGACCCGTTTCTACTCTTCCATCCTTCTGCATCGCAATCGATACCCATTCCCGCTATCGACGAATACATCGATCTTGTGCAGAACCGTTTCTTTATCTGGAGGCGCCCTGCTGTCGATCGGACCCAGATAGCCAAAGGAATGATCGAGGGCTCCTCTCCGGACAGCGGTAGGGCGTATATAGAGTCGCTCAACTCGTTGGTAGCTCGACCGTCGTACGATAGCATTCGGCTCGGCTTTACAGATGGACGCCATTTCTTCCGCAGTGAAGGATCTCAGAAGGACTCGCGGCCGAAACTTGCATCGTCGGTTTTCGAGATCGAGCATTGCAGTTCGTCTTTTGAGAGCAGCTACGACTGCAAAACATCCGTCAACGTCTCAATCGCTGCGCGCGAGGCAAAACGCAGAGCTCTCGGTCTCAACGTGGTATCCATGAGTGCAGTGCCGCCCGCAGGACACGACATCTTACGTAGGCGAGGCGAGATTCTGGCCGCAGGATCGGAGCCCTGGTCTAGCGCAGGCTAGGCCAGGGGAATCTGCCTCAATCCAGAATCTTTTCGGAGATAATTTAGATGTCTGAGAATCCTTCTGTCAGCTGACAGCAGGCGACGTCAGCGTATTGATGTCTATGCTGGAAGCATATCGCGAAACACCGGACTTATTTACGGCCTTCCTCCGCGACAAAATAAACCATGCCGAGATCTACTTCAAAGACGATATTCCGTCAGACGTAGTGACGCTTGATAGTCACGTCATGTATACAATTAATGGACGAGACACGTTACTTCATGTCCTCGTGCGGAGCGGGCTGGAACGCCTGCCGGATTTCGCCCTTTCTGTCCACACGATGCGAGGGCTGGCGCTCTTGGGTCTCGCTGAGGGTGAAAAGGTCGAGTATTTTCTCGAGGACGGTAGGCGAGAGATCTTGCAGGTCGTGACCGTGACTTATCAGCCGGAGGCACGTGAAAGTAAGTATAAAGGATCGTCGCAGGCGCCCTTTCAGTCTGTCGACAATGCACCCCAGGTACTCAGCTTCAAGGCGCGGCTGAGATCGATCGTTTACGAGCCGGACGACGATCCTGGCCCGAGTGCTGCGTGATGGGTGCCTTCGTCGACAGGCAGTGTAAGGAAATAGTTAGTACTGGGCACTCACTTGGGCCCAGTAGTGACGCCGAGGAGCACGGCTCTGCGCTCGCCAGGAGTAAGCCTTTTCGTCAGGTAGGTGCTTTGCCGTGGCGCTCCTCGAAAAGTGGCAGCCTGCGTATTATGTTGATAACATCAAGCAGCGGCCGTCATTGGATCATCCCGAAAGGATGGCCCATGACAGGTAAATCGGAATTTGACTCTGCCGCTCAGGAGGCACTTGAGGAAGCTGGTGTCATCGGGAGGGTGGCAGCCATTCCCATAGGTGAGTTTGAGTTTGCTAAGTCGGCAGATCCGCAGTCGGCCAGACGTGTTCGCGTTTATCCGCTTGAGGTACGCGGGACGCTGGTGCGGTGGCAAGAGTGGGAGAAGCGGAAGCGCCGCTGGTTCTCTGTGAACGAAGCAGTGGAAGCCGTGCATAATGCTCAACTAGCGGCAGTAATCAAAGGTTATGGCATGGCAAACAGGCAATTGATATCTGATAAATAGCCAGATTTTGGATTAAAATGAAAAGGTGCAGCGTATTATGTTCTCGGATATTGGCAAATAAATCAGGAATTAGTATTTCGGGACGCCAGTGAAGTATTTTTTTATAGTCAGACGAATTTCGTAATTCACCCAACGGAACCGCCTTCAAAGGCGGTTCTCACAGCCGGTGCGTATAAGGCGAGTGCTGTCTGGGCATGAAGCGGCTTCATTCAAGACCGTCATCCAGCGCGCCCTCAATCGACGTGCCGTGTTTCTCGCACATGATCATCGGTGACTTAGCGCTAACGATCCATGCGTCGTTGCATTGGTCTGCCCAGATGTAACGGCATATGGCGATTTACGTCCTTGTAAAGCAGATACCGAAATGGGCCAGGTCCACCAGCGTAGCAAGCCTGCGGGCAAAAGGCCCGTAGCCACATAAAGTCTCCGGCTTCAACTTCGACCCAGTCATTGTTGAGCCGGTAAGCGGCTTTCCCCTCTAATACATATAGCCCATGCTCCATTACATGTGTTTCCAGGAACGGAATAACAGCGCCAGGCTCCAATGAAACAATGGTTACATGCATGTCATGTCGGAGATCGAGGGGGTCGAACAAACCGTGTCGTTGACCATTTCCCATCAGTGCCAGGCATGGACACCGGTGTTATGTCATTTTCATTCAAGACTAGGGCTTCTGGTAGATCCAACCCCTCCACGGCATCATAAGCCTTGCGGATCCAGTGAAATCGGAGAGGCTCGGATCCGTCATTGTGCAACGCCCAGTTCTGGCCGGGTGGCAGATATGCGTACCCTCCAGGTGTCAGCTGGTGAACATCGGTACCGATGCTAAGCTTCGCGGTTCCTTCAACAATGAAAAGAACCGACTGTGCCTCAATGTCGATTTCCGGACGCTCAGATCCGCCGCCTGGCTGTACTTCCATGATGTATTGCGAAAATGTCTCCGCGAACCCACTCATCGGCCGGGCGATCACCCAAAGCCGGGTCTGAGACCAGAACGGGAGATAACTCGCGACGATATCGCGCATTGTCCCTTTCGGCAGAAAAGCGTACGCCTCCGTGAATATCGCGCGGTCGGTCAAAAGCTTATCTTGGCCGGGATGGCCGCCGATAGCGTTGAAGTATTGCCTCGTCATCGATAGTATCCTGTTGATGCTGGTCTGGCTTATCAACGCTCGCCCGGTCACGACGTCAACTCTCGAAATGTAGCTGAATGCGTCGAATGATGGCGGGACGATCTAGCAGACGAAAATTCGCCTCTCCATCATAATGCTGATTGTCCAGGATACCTGTGCATCTGCTGCTGAGGAAAATGGCACCTTGCAGACTACGCAAAGGGCGCGAAATTCGCGGATTTCATGTGGGCTGCACTCGCGATGGAACCGTCTATTTGATTCACGGGATCCGGGTGATGCACTTTGCAGTCTCGACCAGTACCAAATTCAAGCACAGGTGCGAGGCAACTTGCCCAGGGGTGCGCGCGTGAAACGCGTGAAAAAGAAGCGCTGAAGCCGCTTCCTGGCGGGGCTCAAAGCCGGATTCCGAGATATGGTGTAAGAAACCCCGAATAAAAAATGCCACGGCAGATGCCGTGGCTAGGAAGCGACTAACGCGCCGCTGGGGATGCCTTCAACTGGGAGGTCTTGGCCCACTTAGTGAGCCTATAAGTATGCGTCACGAATAGCAAGCTCAGCAATCGAACCAGAAAGCTGCGCGCCACCTGCTGCTTGGCTCGACCCTACGGATAGCGACTATTTGCCTGTTTCTGGGGCGAACTGCTGGCATTGCTTGACTTCGGAATCCGTTGCGCCCATCTTAGGGATATGCTGACAAATTGCTACCATATCATCCGCAAACGGATGTGCCTGATCGCAGGCAGGTAACCCCCGGCCCGGTTGCGTCACGACCAGGTCGTGGGGCATAGGTCGCGTCCCGCATAGCGGGAGCAGGCGTCAAAGCATAATTCATCAATAATCTAAATTACGGCTGTGCGGCAAACGCCCGGCTGCGCTTGTTTACAGGAAACAAGACTATGGTCACTGACACGAAGCGTCATCGCAAGCCTGCGATCGTCCTGACAAAAACAGACTATGAGAGGCTTTTGCGGCTCGCAGAAGCTCATGCTTTGCGCAATCCATAAGCTCCTCGGAGACTTCTGGATTGCGCAAAGCATGAGCTTCTGCGAGCCGCAAAAGCCTCTCATAGTCTGTTTTTGTCAGGACGATCGCAGGCTTGCGATGACGCTTCGTGTCAGTGACCATAGTCTTGTTTCCTGTAAACAAGCGCAGCCGGGCGTTTGCCGCACAGCCGTAATTTAGATTATTGATGAATTATGCTTTGACGCCTGCTCCCGCTATGCGGGACGCGACCTATGCCCCGACGACCTGGTCGTGACGCAACCGGGCCGGGGGTTACCTGCCTGCGATCAGGCACATCCGTTTGCGGATGATATGGTAGCAATTTGTCAGCATATCCCTAAGATGGGCGCAACGGATTCCGAAGTCAAGCAATGCCAGCAGTTCGCCCCAGAAACAGGCAAATAGTCGCTATCCGTAGGGTCGAGCCAAGCAGCAGGTGGCGCGCAGCTTTCTGGTTCGATTGCTGAGCTTGCTATTCGTGACGCATACTTATAGGCTCACTAAGTGGGCCAAGACCTCCCAGTTGAAGGCATCCCCAGCGGCGCGTTAGTCGCTTCCTAGCCACGGCATCTGCCGTGGCATTTTTTTATCGGGGTTGGTACACCATATCTCGGAATCCGGCTTTGTAGCGAGCCCCGCCAGGAAGCGGCTTCAGCGCTTCTTTTTCACGCGTTTCACAGCGGCGCACCCCTGGGCCGCAGTTGCCCTCGCACCCGCGCTTGAATTTGGTACTGGTCGAAAAGGCAACTGCAAAGTGCATCACCCGGATCCCGTGAATCAAATAAGAACGAAGCTTTCAGTCGCGAGTGCAGCCCACATGAAATCCTGCGTAGTTGGCGCCCTTTGCGTAGTCTGCAACGGTGCCATTTTCCTCGGCAGCGGAGTGCACAGGTATCCTGGACAATCAGCATTCTGATGGAGAGGCGAATTTTCGTCTAGCTCGGGTCGCCGCAGATCATTCGACGCATTGCGGCTGCGGTTTCGAGAGTTGACGTCGTGACCGGGCGAGCGTTGATAAGCCAGACCAGCATCGACAGGATGCTTGTATCGATGACGAGGCGATGCTTCCAACGCTACGGGCCGCCATGCCGGCCAAGATGAGCTTTCGACCGACCACGCGATATCTCAGCGAGCGTGCTGCGCTTTTTCTGCCCGAAAGGGACGATGCGCGATATCGGGGGACCGCGAGCTATCTGCCGGTTCTCGGTCTCAGACCCGGCTTTGGGGATCGCCCGGTTCGCGGAGTCACGGACGTCTTCGCGATACGTCATGGAAGTACAGCCAGGCGGCGGATCTGAGCGTCCGGAAGTGGTCAATTGCGGCACGGTGGGTTCTCTTTCATTGTTAAAGGACGCGAAGCTACATCGGTACCGATGTTCACCACTGTTCACGAGTATCTCCAGCCCGGCCACAACTGGGCGTTGGCCAGATGACGGATCCGAGCCTCTCCCATTTCACTGGATCCGCAAGGCTATAATGTGGAGGGGTTGGATCTTACAGGATCTTAAATGAAAATGACATAACACCGGTGTGCCTGGCACTGATGGGAAATGGTCAACGACGGTTTGTCGGACCCCCTCGATCTCCGACATGACGTGCATCTAACCATTGTTTCATTGGAACCTGGTATGCTATTCCGAGTTTCCCTGAAACACATGTAATGGAGCATGGGCTATATGTATTCCAAGGGAAAACTAGCTTGCCGGCTCAACAATGACTGGGTCGAAGTTGAACCGGAGAGACTTTATGTGGCTACGGGCCTTTTGCCCGCAGGCTTGCTACGCTGCGTGGACCTGGCCCCATTTCAGATTATATATTTGACATAATGGCATATGCCAGTTACATCTGGGCAGACCAAATGCAACAACACATGATAGTTAGCGCTAAGTCACCAATGATCATGTGCAACACGGCACTGGAGTTGAGAGCGTCACTGGATGACGGGGTCTTGAATGAAGCCGCTTCATGCCAGACAGCACTGGCCTTATACGCACCGGCTGTGAGAACCGCCTAGGAAGGCGGGTTCGGTTGGGTGAATTACGAAGATTGTGACTATAAAAAAATACTTCCACTGTAACAAACCAAACTAATTCCTGATTTATTTGCCAATATCCCAACATAATACGCTGCACCTTTTCATTTTAATCCAAAATCTCGCTATTATCAGATATCAATTGCCTTGCAGTGCCGTAACCTTTGATTACTCCACTAGTTTCAGCATTATGCACGGCTTCCACTGCTTCCTCACAGAGAACCAGCGGCGCTTTCACTTCTCCACTTGCCGCGCACCAGCGTCCCGCGTACCTCAAGCGGATAAACGCGAACACCGTCTCACCTGCATCAAATATTTCGCCTAGTGGGAATGGCTGCCACCCTCCCGATGACACCAGCTTCCTCAAGTGTCCTGAGCAGTTGGATTCTGTCATGGGCCATGCCTTGCGGGATGATCCAATGACGGCCGCTGCTTGATGTTATCAACATAATACGCAGGGCTGCCACTTTCGAGAAACGCGCCGCGGCAAACAGCTGCCTGAGACGAAAAGGCTTACTCCTGGCGAGCGCAGAGCCGTGCTCCTCGGCGTCCACTTATACAGCCCGAGTTCGAGTGCCCAGTACTAACTATTTCCTACACTGCCTGTCGAACGAAGGGCGCCGCGCGGCACTGCGGGCCAGGATCGTCGTCCGGCTCGTGAACAATCAATCTCAGCCGCGCCTGAGTACCTCGGGGTGCATTGTCGACGGACTGAAAGGGCGCCTGCGACGATCCTTTTATCTTTACTTTCACGTGCCTCCGGCTGATAAGTCACGGTCACGAACCTGTCGCCTACCGTCCTCGAAGATGCTCGACTTTTTCACCCTCAGCGAGACCCAAGCGCAGCCTCGCCGTCGGTGTGGAAGGAAAAGGGCGAAATCCGCCCGCCACGAGGACATGAAGGTAACATCTATAATTGCATTAATTGTATACATAACGTGACTATCAAGCATCCGTCTGACGGAATATCGTCTTTGAAGTAGATCTCGCCGTGGTTTTCTGGCGGACCATAAAATTGCAGGTGTTTGGCCATATGTTCCAGGCATAAACTAATCAATACACTAACGTCGCCTGCTGTCAGCTGACAAAGGATCTTCTAGACATCTAAATTATCTCCCGAAAAGATTCTCAATTTGGGCAGAGTCTACCACCTTTAGCCTCAGCTAAACATTTTCGAATTGCTGGCCAGAATCAGCGATACA